>NZ_NMZM01000010.1 GCF_002751875.1 Oceaniglobus indicus
GCCTCGTCAGCGCCGCCGGTGAAGAGGGTTCTAAGGTTATCACCCAATACCCGCAAGCAGATTCTGAAAGAAATGTGGAACTTTTCTGGTTATTTTGATTTATCTTTGTTTATCAGCATGATGCAGGTCCAGCTGAGGGAGCAAATCCCGCATTTTTAGCCGCTTGAGCGCACTTCCGTTGGGTAAGGATGGCGGGTTTTGCGGCACGACCCGAGTCGGATCGGGCCGATATGCCCGAATCCGCCGAGTCAGCTTTCGCCGCGCGCGGCCTGCAGGACCGCCGGGTTGGGCAAGCGCAGCGCGAGAAGGAACAGGATCGCGCCGAGATAAAGCAGCGGCTCGATCTGCCAGCCCTTCACCAGCATCACCCAATGCACCGCACCAAGCACCACCGATACATAGACCAGCTTGTGCAGCCGCTGCCACGCCTTGGGCCCCAGCCGGCGGATCGACCAGGTATTGGATGTCACGGCCAGCGGGATCAGCAGCAGGAACGCCGCCATGCCCACCGTGATATAGGGCCGTTTGACGATGTCGGCCCAGATCTGGCCCGGCAACTGGACGTCCAGCACCAGCCAGACCAACAGGTGCAGAGAGATCAGGTAGAACACCATCAAGCCCAGCGCGCGGCGAAACTTGATGAGGTGTATGCCGAAAAAGCGGCGAAGCGGTGTGATGCAAAGCGATGCGATCAGCACCTGCAAGCCCAGCTCGCCCAAGCGATGTTCGAGGGCGCGAATGGGTTCGACCCCCAGGCCGCCGGTGAACCCGAGATAAAGCCACCAGAACGGCACCGCCCCCAGCACGACATAGATGGGCCATGTCGGCAGGGGTCGCAGCGCGCCGTTTATGCGTCGCGCCAGCGCCATCAGAAGTTGGCCCGAAGATCCATGCCGTCATAAAGCGACGCCACCTGGTCGCCATAGCCGTTGAACTTCTGCGTCTCGACCCGCTTGGCGAAGAACCCGCCACCGACCTTGCGTTCGGTCGCCTGGCTCCAGCGGGGATGGTCGACTTCGGGGTTCACGTTGCTGTAAAACCCGTATTCGCGGGCATTGGCCATGTTCCAGCTTGTCGGCGGCTCGGTCTCGGTGACGGAAATCCGCACGATCGACTTGATCGACTTGAAACCGTACTTCCACGGCACCACCAGGCGCAGGGGCGCGCCGTTCTGGTTGGGCATCGGTTCGTCATACAGGCCGGTGGCCAGAATCGTCAGCGGGTTCATCGCTTCGTCCAGCCGCAAGCCCTCGCGATAGGGCCAGTCGAGATAGCCGCGCGCCAATCCCGGCATCACGTCGGGCAGAACCGCGGTTTCGAAGGCGACGTATTTGCCCGCGGGCTGCACGCCGACCCGATTCAGCAGGTCGGCCAGTTCGAATCCGATCCACGGCACGACCATCGACCACGCCTCGACACAGCGGAGGCGATAGATCCGCTCTTCCAGATCGACGCCCTTCATGATGTCGTCGAAGCCGTAATCACCCGGCTTGTCGACCAGACCGTCGATCTTTACCGTCCACGGATCGGTCACCATCTTGCCGGCATAGCGCGCGGGATCTTCCTTGCCGGTGCCGAACTCGTAGAAGTTGTTATAGTTCGTGATCTCTTCCAGCGTGTTCAGCGGCGCATCCGTGGAATATGCCGACGGGCTTGCGTTCAACTGGGCCAACGCCGGACTGGCGATCGCCCCGAGTCCCGCGGCACCCGCACCGGCCATCCATTGACGCCGGTTCATGAACACGGATTTCGGGGTCACGTCGGACCAGTTCAGGTCACTCTTGTATCGTCCGGCCATGGTGGCTCCTTCTCTGAACAGTGATGCCTTCTGGTAACCTATATCGCGCGCCTGGCGGCACAAACGATCCCGCCTCACGAAAGCGTTCCGGCCTGAAACACGTTGGTTTCGGCATCTTCCTTGAAGATACGTGGCCGCCGCCCCCGCGGTTTCGCGCCCAACAGATAAAACAATCGTGACTGGAAGCGCGAAACCGCCACGGCTTAGGCCGCGCGCCCCGCCGGTCAAGGCTTCAACATGGCGCAGTGGCGGATTTCGCCGGTGAACCGACGCGGTGAAACGACCGTAGAGAACCCGATGCCAACAACGGCAGCACCAAACGGGAGAAACACCATGATCCGCAGAACCTTTGTCGCACTTGCCACGGCCACCGCCCTTGCATCGCCTGCCTTCGCGGCCGGCGGCTCGATGGACATCGTCGATACCGCTGTCGACAACGGCAGCTTCACGACACTCGCGGCGGCGCTGGAAGCGGCTGGACTGGTCGAGACCCTGAAGGGCGATGGCCCGTTCACCGTGTTCGCACCGACCGATGACGCCTTTGCCGCCCTGCCCGAAGGCACCGTCGAAGACCTGCTGAAGCCCGAAAACAAGGACCAGCTGACGGCAATCCTGACCTATCATGTCGTTCCCGGCGCCGTCATGTCGGGTGACCTGAGCAATGGAATGATGGCCACCACGGTTCAGGGCGGCGACGTCACGATCAACACCGAAGGCGGCGTCACGGTGAACGAGGCGAACGTGACCGCGGCGGATATCGAAGCCAGCAACGGCGTGATCCACGTCATCGACGCGGTGCTGATGCCCCCGATGTGATCACCACGCCTGCGAATGCAGATCGCGCGCCCCTTTGGCCGCGTTGCGCACGATGAGGAAAACGGGCGGTCGTTCTGCGGCCGCCCGTTGCCGTTCCACCGGCGGGACGCTGAGGTAAACCGCGCCCCGACCGGCAATCGGTTCAGGTATCGCCGCGCCAGATGTCCTTGTGAATGATCACGTCACAGCGCGGATATTGCGTCAGGATGGCCCGGCGCAGCGCCGCGCCGATGGCATGGGCCTCTTCCAGGCTTTGGTGTCCGTCCAACTCGATATGCAGATTGACGAAGACGACGCTTCCCGCGGTGCGTGTCTTGAGATCGTGAAAGCCATGGACGCCGGGCCAGTCCCGCACGATTGCTTCGATCCCGGCAACCATGGACGGATCGGCGACCCGGTCCATCAGCGCGTCGCAGGCGCCGCGCCCGATCCGCACGGCACCGACGGCCAGAAAGATCGCCGCCCCCAGCGCAACGAGGGAATCGACCTGCGTCAGACCGAATGCCGACGACGCCCAGAGAGACAGAAGCGCGCCGACCGTCGGGATCAGGTCACCGAGATAATGCATCTGATCGGCGCGCACGACGCGGTTGGACGTGCGCCGCGCCACCCGCCCCTGCCAGAGGATCAGGCCAAGCGTCAGGATCAGCGACAGCACCATGACGATCATCCCGTCGCCCTCGCGCGTCAGCGGCGCGGGCGTGTCGCGCCAAAGCCGGACCAGGGCGGCGACCGCGATCAGCCCGGCGGACGTCAGGATGAACAGCGCCTGGACAAGCGCGGCCAGGTCTTCGGCCGACGTGTGACCGAACGCGTGATCCTCGTCGGGCGGGCGCGCGGCATAGGTGATCGCCGCAAGCGCGCCCAGCGACATGATCAGGTCCATCCCCGAATCCGCCAGTGACGCGGCGACCGACAACGACCCGGTGGTGGAAAACGCCCAAATCTTCGCAAGCACGAGAACAACCGCGACGGCGACCGCGGCAAGGCCGGCGGATTGGTTCAGGCGGGTATGGGCGGGATCGTTCGACATTCTGTGGTGCTAGCCTTTGCACCGGGGCGATACAAGACGGATGGTCAGTCGCGCACTTCGTCCGCCATCACACCCCACAGCGCGGTCTTCTGGACCCACCCCTTGTGGCCATCCTTGCGGATCTCGCACCATTCGACCGTGCAGGCGCCAAGCCGCGCGATCACGCCCTTTTCCGCAATCGCCTCGACGTGGGAATCGCTCTGCGGCCGGGCCATCAGATTCGTGCTCGCCGACTCGACGATCACGGTGCGCACCCCCGACAACAGCGAATAATGCACCCAGCCGCCGGCGCCGTCGATATCGCGCACCTGGCGCCAATGGCCGAATTCGGCGGTGATGCGCAACGGCAGATCCTTGCGCCGATAGACCCAGTCGATGCGATGCGACAGCGACGGCCCACGCCGCACGTTGCCTTCCGTCGCCTTCATCGAAACAAAGCGCGGAATCGGCAGGTTCGTCACCTGCCCCCGCTTCACTTCGGCATGTGCCGCGCCGCCGACAAGCGACACCATCAGCGCCACCAGCGGCACAAGTGTCGAGAAAGCGGCGGGAACCGCGCGAAAAACCGTTTGAATGTAGATCATGTCCACCTGCCCGTTCAAAGAACGACTTGCCTGATTTTGCCCCTTGGATCCGCCGGGATTTCCGGCGCCGGGATCTGTCAGCCGCACTTGCGGCCCGCCCCGTTACACGGCACCTTGCAAGGACTGCACAACGAAGAAAAGAATGGAGACCCGACCATGCCATCAAAGCGCCTGAGTGTTGTCGTTACGCGACGGTTGCCCGAGGTGGTGGAAACCCGGATGTCCGAACTTTTCGACGTCAAGCTGCGCTCAGACGACACGCCCATGGGGCGCGATGAACTGGCCGATGCGGTGCGCCATGCCGACGTTCTGGTGCCCACGGTGACCGACCGGATCGATGCCGCGCTGCTGGCTCAGACCGGCGAGCGGCTGAAGCTGATCGCCCATTACGGCGCGGGGGTCGACCGGCTGGACGTGGCGACCGCACGCCAACGGGGCATCCTGGTGTCGAACACGCCCGGCGTCGTCACCGACGATACCGCCGACATGACGCTGGCCCTGATCCTGGCGGTGACGCGGCGGATTCCCGAAGGCCTGGCCGCCATGCAATCGGGCGATTGGGGCGGCTGGGCGCCCACGGCGTTTCTGGGCGGGCGGATCGGCGGGCGGCGCCTGGGGATCCTGGGGATGGGACGGATCGGCCAGGCCGTCGCGCGACGGGCCAGCGCCTTCGGGATGCAGATCCATTACCACAACCGCAAGCGCCTGCGTTCCTCGGTCGAGGACGATCTGGGCGCGACCTATTGGGAAAGCCTGGACCAGATGGTCAGCCGGATGGACGTGCTTTCGGTCAACTGTCCGCATACGCCGTCCACGTTCCATCTGATGAACGCGCGCCGCCTGAAGCTGATGAAGCCGACCGCAGTGATCGTGAACACCTCGCGCGGCGAGGTGATCGACGAGAACGCACTGACCCGCGGCCTGCGCGCCGGCGAGATCGCGGGCGCCGGGCTGGACGTGTTCGAACGTGGCCACGAGATCAACCCGCAACTGCGCGCCCTGTCCAACGTCGTGCTGCTGCCGCACATGGGGTCTGCCACCGTGGAAGGGCGGATCGAGATGGGCGAGAAGGTGATCGTCAACATCAAGACCTTCGCCGACGGCCACCGCCCGCCGGACCTGGTGTTGCCAGGGATGTTGTGAGCGCCGGCTCAGAGGCCGAAGCGTTCGCTGACGTCGTCCAGCATCATCACGATTCCGGCGGTCGCACCGTCGCTTGCGCGCATTGGCGCCATCTCGCACTCCATCACCCTCAACCCGATCCCGGGCAGGTCGAGCGGATAGGTGTAAAGCTGCCGCTCGCCGCCCATCGCCCTTTCCATCCGGCCGCGCGCCCGCGTCAGGTACCGGTGGCTGCCGACGAGTTCAGCGATGTGGCGGCCGATGATCTTGCGCCGTGGCAGCGTATAGAAGATGGCGTTGGGACGTGAAAATGCCATGACTTGGTGATCCGGGCTGTACAGCGAACAGCGGATCGTCGCGCCGTTCACGATATCGCCGATCGCGGACGCATCGGTCGTCCGGTTCAGCATCCGGTCGATCAGTTCACGCTCGCGCGCGACGGCGGCCGGTTCACAACACGACCGCCTGATGCACTTGCCGGCCAGCAGGTCCAGCGCGATCCGCAAATCGCGAAATGCCTGCGATCCCGCCACCCGTGCGCGCGCCCGATGCAGGAAGAAATCGACCTTGGCGCGCAACTCGGCTTCGCATTCGGGCGCCAGGCCCTCGATACGGTCCATCAAATCGGACGCATGGCGCGTCAGGTGCACCGTTTGTTCCAAGGGTGCACCGAACGTCAGGCTTCGGTTCAGACGTAATTCAGTCAGCCGGAAATCGGCGATCAGGCGCACAATACGCATTCGTGAAATTCACTTTGGCTCTATTTTCATAACGGTACCGTTATACATTGATTCTCACAAGAAAAAGGATCGTCCGCCCGACGAATGTGTGGGGGAACCAAACACCGCACCGCGTGTTGATCGCCCAAGGACGCACCAGCGTCGAATTGACAAAGAGGAACGCGTTATGAATTGGGATCAAGTCAAAGGTAACTGGAAGGTCATGAAGGGCAGCGCCAAGGCGAAATGGGGCGAACTGACCGATGACGAACTGGACGAAGCCGCCGGCGAGCGTGACAAGCTGGAAGGCAAGATCCAAGCAAAGTACGGCAAGACCAAGGAACAGGCCCGTGACGAAGTCGACGCCTGGATGGCCGAAAACGACCGGTGATCGAAACAGACATCTGACGTGATACGATAGGGGGGCATTTGCCCCCCTTTTTCGTGGCCGCGATCAGGTTCAGGTCGGTTTTTGACGCTGTTGCGTCGGCACCTGCGCGCGCGCGTTCCATGCGTCCTGCACAGTGGCCGCAGTCGCGCGAAAGGATCCCGCCCATGAAGACCCATGTCAAAGCTCTGGTTGTCGGCGGCGGTGCTGTCGGGGCATCGGTGGCCTATCATCTGGCGAAGGCGGGATGGTCCGACGTGATGTTGCTGGAACGCGACGCGCTGACTGCGGGGTCGACGTGGCACGCGGCAGGCTTGCTGCCCTATTTCAACATGTCCTACGCCACGACGCATATCCACGACCGCTCGATCAAGCTCTACAAGACGCTTGAGGCCGAAACCGGGCTGAACGCCGGATTTTCGGTCGTCGGCAACCTACGCATGGCCCAAAGCACGGCGCGCATGGACGAATACATGCTCTATGCGACCACCGCCGAAACCTGCGGCGTGCCGTTCGAATGGCTGACCCCGGCGCAGATCAGGGACCGCTGGCCGCTGGTCAGGACCGAAGACCTGGAAGGCGCGATCTTCCACCCCACCGATGGCTATATCAACCCCGCCGACGTGACCGAGGCTATGGCCAAGGGCGCACGCCAGCACGGCGCCACCATCGAACGCCGCTGGCAGGTGGATGGATACGCATGGACCGGCGATCACTGGGACGTCACCGTGACGAAGATGGTGGAAAAGGGCGGCAACCTGGTGCCGTCCGAAGAAACGCAGGTGATCCACGCCGAACATGTCGTCACCTGCACCGGCAATCATGCGCAACGCACGGCGCGCCTGCTGGGCATCAAGATGCCCGCGATCCCGGTGGAACATCAGTTCATCGTCACCGAACCGGACCCCGCGCTGGTCGAATGGCGCAAGACCAATCCCCAGCATCCCGTCCTGCGCGACGCCGACGCCAAATGGTATGTGCGCGAAGAACGGGGCGGCTGGATCCTCGGCCCCTATGAGCGGAACGCGCCGGCGCGGTTCGCCTATGGCGTGCCCGACAGCTTCCGCGCCGATCTGTTCCCCCTCGATCTGGACCGGATCGAAGAGGAATACATGTCGATGATCCACCGCATCCCGTCATCGGAAAACTGCGGGCTGAAGGACGATTTCAACGGCCCGATCTGTTACACCCCCGATGGCAATCCGCTGGTGGGTCCGGCGCCGGGGCTGCGCAACATGTGGCTGGCCGAAGGGTTTTCCTTTGGCATCACTGCGGCGGGTGGCACCGGCCATTACCTAGCCCAACTGATGGTCGACGGCGAGGCCGAGATCGACATGGCGTCGCTGGATCCGAAACGGTTCGGTCAGGACTGGATGACCACCGAATACGCGGTGAAGAAGAACGAAGAGGCGTATAAACACGTCTATATCCTGCACCACCCGGACGAGGAACGCTCCGCCGCCCGGCCCCTGCGCACCTCGCCGGCCTATGACCGGCAGGCCGCCCGCGGCGCACAGTTCGGCCAGGTGAACGGTTGGGAGCGGCCGAATTACTTCGCCCCCGCCGGGTTCGACGACCACGCCGCGCGCAGCTTTCGCCATGGCGGCTGGTGGCCCCATGCGGTGGCCGAAGCCGAGGCGATCCGCACCGGCGCAGGGCTGATCGACGCCACGGCGTTTACCAAGCACCGGGTCAAGGGGCCGGGGGCGACCACGTTCCTCGACTGGTTCACCACCAACAGACTGCCCAAGGTGGGCCGGATCAACCTGACCTATGCCTTGACCGACGCCGGGACGACGCGCAGCGAATACACCATCGTCCGCCTGGCCGAGAACGATTATTACCTGATCTCGGCCGGCGCCTGG
Organism: Oceaniglobus indicus; assembly: GCF_002751875.1. Classification (GTDB taxonomy): domain Bacteria; phylum Pseudomonadota; class Alphaproteobacteria; order Rhodobacterales; family Rhodobacteraceae; genus Oceaniglobus; species Oceaniglobus indicus. The sequence goes on from NZ_NMZM01000010.1 coordinate 8,326, forward strand.
ACGGCCTATGACGCCGATTACCTGCTGAAGGCGGTCGAGGATCGCGAACCCGATTTCGGCCGGATCGACGTTCAGGATGTCACAACGCAATGGGGCGTCTTCGCCATCGCCGGCCCGAAATCGCGCGCCGTGCTGAACGACCTGGTGCGCGACGCCGATCCCGCCACGGTCCTGTCGAACAAGCGGTTCCCTTGGCTGTCGATGCGCGACATCGAACTGGGCATGTGCCCCGTGCGCGCGATCCGCGTCGCCTATACCGGCGAGCTGGGATGGGAGCTGCACCATCCGATCGAGATGCAGAATTACCTGTTCGACCGGCTGATGAACGCGGGCGAACCCCACGGTCTGAAACTGGTCGGCGCGCGGGCGCAGAACTGGCTGAGGCAGGAAAAATCCTATCGCGCCTTCGGCACCGAACTGGGACGCGACGCGACCCCGCTCGAGGCCGGTCTGGATCGCTTCGTCGATCTGGCGAAGGACTTCCGGGGCAAGCAGGCGATGGCGGCGACCGGCATCCGCTCGCGCTGCGTGACGTTCCTGGTCGACGGGCCGGAAGGCGCCAGCCCCTGGGGGCGCGAGGCCTTGTATCGCGGTGATACCCGCGTCGGACGCCTGACATCGGGCGGCTGGTCGGTCGCCTTCGGGCGTTCGATCGCAATGGGATACGTCCGCCCCGATCTGGCGGAACCCGGCACGCGGCTAAAGGTGCGCATGTTCCGCGAGCTCTGGGACGCCGAGGTGACCGAAGACAGCCCCTATGACCCGACCAACGCCGCGATCCGGATCGACGGCTGACACCCGCCGGTGCGGGGCGTCGGCATCTTCCGCCGCCCCCCGCCCGCGTCTATGGTCCCGCAAAACAGGGGACCATGACCATGACCGACACCGCCCAGCCGCGTAAAACCCGCCTTGTCGTCGTGGCATTGATGCTGATCGGGCTGATCGCCGTGTCGGCTTGGGGCGCCGTCAGCTATCGCGACAACCCGCTGACCCGGCGCGCGCAAGACTATACCCAGACGGTCGCGACCACCGCGGCCGCCACGTATGTGACGCTCAGGACGCTGAATGCCTTCCTGTCCACCGCGCAGGAGCTTGAGGTCGGCGTCGGCTTCATTGCCTCGGGCTCGGCCCAACCGATGAAGGTGCTCGAGCCCATCGACGACACGATCGAACGCATCGCGGGCCTGGTGTTCGGCATCATGGTGACGACGGGAATCCTGTCGGTCGCGCTGGGCCCGGTCAGTGCGGTGGGGTTCGGGATGATGGGCGCGGCGGCCGCGCTCTGGCTGGTGGCGAATATCGCGCGGGGGCGGGCACGGCCGCGCGCGTTGCCCCGGCGGCTGGCGTGGTATGGCGCGTTCCTGGGACTTGCGCTGCCCATCGCACTGGTCGGGGCATCACAACTGGCCGGTCACCTGACCGACAACACCTATGCCGTGAACCGCGCCGTGATTGCCGAGATCACCCAAAGCCTTGATGCCGAGACGCCGGGCGATGAGGGCGGCGGCTTTTCCCTCTCCATCGGTGCCATCGACGATTACCGCCAACTGGCCGTCAACGTCTGGAACCGGGCCGACGACCTGATTTCGGCGCTGGTCGCCCTGCTGGCCGTGTTCGTGTTCAACATCTTCATTCTGCCGGGGATGCTGATCGGCGGGCTGTTCATGACGGTGCGGTATTTCGCGCGCGCCGCCCCCGCACATCCGGCCGGATGATCGAGATCATCGTGCGTCATGACAGCACCCGACCGGCAGCCTTCGTAGCCGGGACCACATGAAAAAGGCCCGGACACTTCGGTGTCCGGGCCCGTGAAATCAGTGAACGCTGACCGGTGCCATGTCGTTCTGACGGGCAACGATGAATGCAAGCTGGCGATCGCGCACAAGGGCCAATCGATCGCCCTCGGTGTTGTGGACCGCATAGATATGATCCAGTCCGGCGGCCTGCTCCTGAACATCGTCGGGCAGTTCGTCGACCTTGACGGACCGGACATAGACGATGTTGTCCACACCGTCGTGCATCGGCATCTGTTGTTCGTTTTCCATTTCCCTTACCCCTTTCATGTCCGGCCCTTCGAGATTTCTATTGTTCGAACGACCGGTTCGGGCACCTCTCGGTTGAGATCAACGTGCAAGAGCCCGTTTTCGATCCGTGCACCGGCAATTTCGACACCGTCGGCCAGCACGAAGGTGCGCTGGAACTGACGGGCCGCGATACCGCGGTGCAGGAAAATCCTGTCATCGTCGCATTCGTCCTGACGGCCTCTGACCACCAGCTGGCGGTCCTCGACGGTGATCGACAGATCATCCTCGCCGAACCCGGCCACGGCCAACGTGATCCGGTATCCCGTCGCGCTGGTCTGTTCGATGTTATAGGGCGGATACCCGCCGGTATCTGATTTCGCCGTGCGCTCGACCAACCGTTCAAGCTGTTCGAACCCGAGCAGGAAGGGATGGGACCCCAAGGTCATCTTTGTCATCGACACGTCCTTCATGAAGCGACTGTGCTGTATAATTGCGGCCCCGTTATGGCGACCGTCCACAAGGATATGGGTAACTTGTCGCGTATGTGCAAGGTTGTCGGCGCTGCATGCTTGCGCTTGTCCGCAAACCCGCTAGCCTGCGGCAACCCCGGCGCATCGACGAAAGAACGTCCGACATGAATGCCTCTGCCAAGATGGAAACAGCCGAGATCCTGCGCATCAGGCTTGGCGTGTTGCAGCGCGAACACCGCGATCTGGACCTGGCAATCGCCGCCATCGAGGATCGGGGGTTGCCCGAACCGCTGACCATCCGGCGTCTGAAGAAACAGAAACTGGCCCTGAAGGACCGGATCGCGCGGATCGAGGACGAGCTGACCCCGGACATCATCGCCTGACGCAAAGGGCGGATGAGTATTTGGAGCAAGAAAAAGCGGGCGGTCCGCTTGCGGCCGCGCCGCTGTGGCACCCCCTTGCGCGCGAGCCGGAAGGTTTGCACGGCTCCGGACCGGGTGGGCTGAAGCCGCGCCGTTGACATTGCATTGCCAGATCCGGCAACCCCCCTATAGTGCCGCCGACAAAGAGGAGCGGGTATGACGATCGAGGTCGGGATAATCATGGGCAGCCAGTCGGACTGGCCGACGCTGCGGGCAGCGGCGGACCTGCTGGACGAACTGGCGATCGGCCACGATGCGCGGATCGTATCGGCCCACCGCACGCCCGACCGGCTTTGGGACTATGGCAGGACAGCGGTCGAGCGCGGGTTGAAGGTAATCATTGCCGGTGCGGGCGGTGCGGCACACCTGCCCGGGATGATGGCCAGCAAGACGCGGCTGCCGGTGATCGGCGTGCCGATCCGGACCCGGGCGCTGAGCGGGGTCGATTCGCTGTATTCCATCGTCCAGATGCCGCGCGGATTTCCCGTGGCGACCATGGCCATCGGCGAGGCGGGCGCTGCGAATGCCGCCTTGATGGCCGCCGGGATTTTGGCGCTGAACGATCCAGCACTGGCCGCCCGGCTGGACGACTGGCGCGCCGCCCTGTCGGCCTCGATTCCCGAAAGGCCGAGTGATGAGTGATGTCCTGCAGCCCGGCGCCGTGATCGGTATTCTCGGCGGTGGCCAACTGGGCCGGATGCTGGCCCTTGCCGCCGCCCGCCTGGGGTTCAAGGTCTGCGTCTATGACCCGGCCGGCGATTGTCCGGCCAGCCACGTGTCGAACTTTCACGTCAGGGCAGGCTATGACGATGCGGATGCCCTGTACCGGTTTGCCGATGCCGTCGATGTCGTCACCTATGAATTCGAGAACATCCCGACATCGGCCCTGGACCTGATCGAGGCGCAGCGCCCGATCCGCCCCGGCCGCGAGGCGCTGCGCGTGTCGCAGGATCGGCTGACGGAAAAGACCTTTCTGAACGGCCTGGGCCTGGCGACGGCGCCCTTTGCGCCGGTGACCACCGCCGATGACTTGGACGCCGCCCTGGGCGCGATCGGCACACCATCGATTCTGAAGACGCGGCGCCTGGGCTATGACGGCAAGGGGCAGGCGCGGCTGCACGCCGCCGGTGACGCCGCCGACGCCCTGTCGGCCATGCAAGGCGCCGACGCGATCCTGGAAGGGTTCGTCGATTTCAGCCACGAGGTTTCCGTGATCGGCGCGCGGGGTATCGATGGGCAAGTCGCCTGTTTCGATCCGGGCGAGAACGTGCATCGCGATGGCATATTGCACACCACCACCCTGCCCGCGCGGCTGAGCACGGCGCAACTGACCGATGCCGTGTTGCTTGCCGGGCGCATACTGAATGCGCTGGACTATGTCGGGGTTCTGGGGGTCGAATTGTTCGTGACACCCGCGGGTCTGATCGTGAACGAGATCGCGCCGCGGGTGCACAACTCGGGCCATTGGACCCAGGACGGCTGCGTGATCGACCAGTTCGAACAGCACATCCGCGCCGTCGCCGGCTGGCCGCTGGGCGATGCGCGGCGCCACTCCGATATCGTGATGACCAATCTGCTGGGCGATGACGTCGCACAGATCGCCGATCTGGCGCGTGATCCGGCCAATGCGATTCATCTCTATGGCAAGGCCGAGGCACGGACGGGCCGCAAGATGGCCCACGTCAACCGGTGGATCCGCCCTGCCTAGGGGTGCGAGCGGTCGAAACGGCCGTTCTTCAGGAAATATATCGCCTGCCGGATGACTTCCGAGTTCATCATCATGAAGGTGTGGGTCACCGGCAGCACGATATGATCGTCCATCCCCTGCAGCCGCGTCGATTCGACCGACACCTTGCCGTCATCCGGCCCCGGGATCAGCCTGGAATACAGCGGGTTGAAGGATGAGCTTCCGGCAATCACGCCCAGTTCGAACCGCGGCAGGCCAAGGACATTGGGAACCGAATCGGGATCGGTCCCAAGTTGCAGGCCGGCGGGTCCGTTCAACCATTCGAACGGCTCGAGGTCTCCGAACGCATCGACCAGTTCGGAGCCGTGATTTGGCGGCCCCATCATCACCACCCGCCCCATATGTGCCGGGCGATTGTCCTGCAGCCAGGCGCGCACCAGGATGCCGCCCATGGAATGGGTGATGAAATGCACCCGCGCGTCGCCACAACGCGCCACGGCCTTGGGCAGGATGCGCGGCACCAGTTCGGCAATCGTCGCCTCGGTGGAGGGATACGAGGTGTTCACCACGGCATATCCCGCGGTCCGCAACTGCCCCGCCAACACCGACATCGATCCCGCGCCGCGGGCCAGACCATGCAGCAGCACAACGCAATCGGCCCGCGCAAGGGCGGGCGTCAGCAGCAGGGCAAGGAGAAGGATCAAACGCATGGGGATGGGTATAGCGCATCCGGGCGGCGCCGCATCCCCTCTTGCGGCATCCCCGACGCAGCGGCACAGTGGGTGGATGTCCCGTTCCCCCCGCCTTGCCGTCCGCGCGCTGCTTTTGCACGAGGATCGGCTGTTGCTGGTCAACGCCTTTCCCGGCCGGCAGAGCGATCTGTGGTGCGCGCCGGGCGGCGGGGTCGAAACCGGCGCATCCCTGCCCGACAACCTGAAACGCGAGATCTTCGAGGAAACCGGCCTGACCGTCGCCGTCGGAGCCCCGGCATTGGTCAACGAGTTTCACGAACCGCGGCGCGGCTTTCATCAGGTCGACGTCTATTTCCGCTGCACGCTGGTGGCGGGGGTGCTGGACGATGGGTGGCGCGACCCCGAAGGGGTCGTCAACCGGCGCCGGTGGGTCACCCGCGACGACATCCGCGCGCTGCGCTTCAAGCCGGACAGTTTGGCCGACGCGGCCTGGGCGGCGACCGGCGCGCCGCTCTACGATCCGCTGGAGCTTCTGGTGCGCTGAGTTTTGCGCGCCTCCCCCCGACACGGCGGCGGCCCGCATGAAAATGATCTAAGTCGGGCATCGCACCGGCCGAACGCAAACGGGGGCGCCCTTTCGGACGCCCCCGCGATGTCTCGCGAAGCCGGGCTGGCTTACATCATGCCGCCCATGCCGCCCATGCCGCCCATGTCGCCGCCGCCATGGCCGCCACCATCCTTCTGCGGCTTGTCGGCCACCATCGCTTCGGTGGTGATCAGCAGACCCGCGATCGACGCGGCGTCCTGCAGCGCATGACGCACCACCTTGGCCGGGTCGATGACGCCGAACTTGAACATGTCGCCATATTCTTCGGTCTGTGCGTTGAAGCCGAACTTCAGATCGTCGCTTTCGCGGATCTTGCCGGCAACGACCGAACCGTCGACGCCCGAGTTTTCGGCGATCTGACGCAGCGGTGCTTCCAGGGCCTTGCGGACGATGGAAATGCCGATGTCCTGATCGTTGTTCTCACCCTTCAGACCGTCGAGCGATTTCGCACCCTGGACCAGGGCGACACCACCGCCGACAACGATACCTTCCTGAACCGCGGCGCGGGTTGCGTTCAGCGCGTCATCGACGCGGTCCTTACGCTCCTTCACTTCGGTTTCGGTCATGCCACCGACGCGGATGACAGCAACGCCGCCGGCCAGCTTGGCAACACGTTCCTGAAGCTTTTCCTTGTCGTAGTCCGACGTGGTTTCTTCGATCTGGTTGCGGATCTGGGCCACGCGGGCTTCGATCTCGGCCTTTTCGCCGGCGCCGTCGACGACGGTCGTCTCGTCCTTGCTGATCGTGACCTTCTTGGCGGTGCCCAGCATGTCCATCGTGACATTCTCGAGCTTCATGCCCAGGTCTTCCGAAATCACCTGGCCGCCGGTCAGGATCGCGATGTCCTGCAGCATGGCCTTGCGGCGATCACCAAAGCCCGGCGCCTTGACGGCAGCGATCTTCAGACCACCACGCAGCTTGTTGACCACGAGGGTCGCCAGCGCTTCGCCTTCGACGTCCTCGGCGATGATCAGCAGGGGCTTTTGCGACTGGATGACGGATTCCAGCAGCGGCACCATCGGCTGCAGCGACGAGAGCTTCTTCTCGTGCAGCAGGATCATGCAGTCTTCCAGTTCGGCAACCATCTTGTCGGGGTTGGTCACGAAATAGGGCGACAGGTAACCACGGTCGAACTGCATGCCTTCGACAACATCGGTCTCGGTCTCGAGGCCCTTGTTCTCCTCGACGGTGATGACACCCTCGTTGCCGACCTTCTGCATCGCGTCCGCAATCTGCTGACCGATTTCCTTCTCGCCGTTTGCCGAGATGGTGCCGACCTGCGCGACTTCCGCGCTGTCGTTGACGGGGCGTGCGGCGGATTTGATGTGCTCGACAACCTTGGCCACGGCCAGATCGATGCCGCGCTTCAGGTCCATCGGGTTCATGCCGGCGGCAACCGACTTCATGCCTTCGCGAATGATGGCCTGGGCCAGCACGGTCGCGGTGGTGGTGCCGTCGCCGGCTTCGTCGTTGGTGCGGGAAGCGACTTCCTTCACCATCTGGGCGCCCATGTTCTCGAACTTGTCCTCAAGCTCGATCTCTTTGGCGACCGACACACCGTCCTTGGTGATCCGGGGGGCACCGAACGATTTGTCCAGAACCACGTTGCGACCCTTGGGGCCCAGGGTCACCTTCACCGCATCGGCCAGAATGTTGACGCCCTTCAGCATCTTGTTCCGGGCTTCGGTGTTGAATTTCACGTCCTTGGCAGCCATGTTCAGCTTCTCCTTGGAATGTTCGTTGTTTCAGGGAAAGGGATCGACGACAGGCCTCAGGCGATGATGCCCAGGATGTCGGATTCCTTCATGATCAGAAGCTCTTCGCCATCCAGCGTGACTTCGGTGCCCGACCACTTGCCGAACAGGATCTTGTCACCCGTCTTGACGCCCATCTCGATCAGCTCGCCATTGTCCTTGCGCGCACCGGCGCCACAGGCAACGACTTCACCTTCGGCAGGCTTCTCTTTCGCGTTGTCGGGGATGATAAGACCGCCCTTGGTCTTTTCTTCGCCTTCGACACGGCGAACCAGCACACGGTCATGCAGCGGTGTGAATGCCATCTTTGAACGCTCCTTCGTTCGGGGTTGATAGGTTTGGCACTCACCCAAGGCGAGTGCCAACGAAAGGGCATCTAGTGAGCGTCACCGGATGTGTCAACAGGATTGAAGCGTGATCCCGATCGCTTTGTGCCGATCGCAAGGGTCCATTAACATCCCGGCGCTAAGACAGACCTGCCGGCCCTGTCGCCCGGCGCTGCCCCCGGTTCGCGCAATGTCGAAATCACCCGCCCCTGCCGCCCCAGACGACACCGTCGCCGCAATGCCGAACGCGACCCGGCACTTCGCGGATCTCGTCTTGGAACACACGACCGATGCGATCCTGTTCACCGATCCCGACGATACCGTCGTCTGGGTGAACGAAGGCTTCGTGCGGATGTATGGCTATCGCCTGGGCGACTTCGCGGGAAAGCGGCCCGAAGACCTGTTGAACGCCCCCGATACCGATCCGGCCGTGACCGCACAGGTCCTGCGCGCCCTCCGTGAACGGCGACCGCTGCAGGTCGAACTGCTGAACATGCGGAAATCCGGCAACCCGGTATGGGTCGAGAAAAAGCTGATCCCGCTGTTCGACGCCACGGGGCGGCACATCCACAACATGTCGATTTCGCGCGACATCACCGAACGCAAGGCGATGGAAGCGAACGCCTTGGAAATGACCGAGGCCGAAGCCCACCGACAGCACGAACGCCGCCTTCTCAGCCAGATCAGCGAATGGCTCTACTCTGCCAAGTCGCTGGATGAACTGCTGATGGTGGTCAAGAAATCGATGCAGACCCTCCTGCCCGAAGCCGAGGGACAGCTGTATATCTATTCGAACCTGCGCGACACGCTTGAACTGGCGACTCGCTGGGGCGATGGCCAGGCCCATGATCACATCGGCGCCGAGGATTGCTGGGCCCTGCGCCGCGGGCGCGCCTATGCGTTCGGCACGAAAGCCATCGAATTTGCCTGCTCTCATGTCGCGGGCGAAGAGGCGCCATATTTCTGTTTGCCGATCATCGCTCACGGCCAGACGATCGGCCTTCTGCATCTCTGCTTTTCCGCCTTCGACCGATCCATGGTGTCGCGCGAATCGATCCAGACATTCGTCCAGCAACGCTGGCAGGTCGGTCTGCTCTGCGCCGAGCAGATCAGCCTCGCGGTCGCCAACGTCCAGCTTCGCCATGAACTACAGGATCAATCCATGCGCGATCCGCTGACCAACCTTTGGAACCGCCGATGGTTCATGGAGGCGTCGCAACGTGAGCTGAACCGCGCCCGCTCGACCGCCGGGGCGCTCTCGATCGTGTCGTTCGACGTCGATCACTTCAAGACGTTCAACGATGCCCATGGTCATGACGCGGGCGATCATGTCCTGCGCGAAGTCGCCATGCTGCTCGACGTCCAGTTCACCGGCGCCTGCGCACCGGCCCGGATCGGCGGCGAGGAATTCGTCGCCCTCTGTCCCGGCCTGTCACTCGCCGATGCGACCCGGGCCGCGGAACGGTTCATCGAATCGCTGGCGGTCCTCGAACTGGCCCATGGCGGCACCGTCCTGCCCCGAATCACGGCCTCGGCCGGTGTGGCCGCCTTCCCCGAAGATGGCGACAAGGTTGACCGACTGATGAAAGTTGCCGACGAGGCGCTGTATCGCGCCAAGGAACAGGGCCGCAATCGCGTGATTGCCAGCAACCATTCTGCCCCGCGCAAGGTTGCCTGAGCCGTGACAGCCCCGGCTGCCAGCCATCGCATTCCTGACTCGGGCGGACCCGGCAACACCGCCCCCGTCCTGTCCGGCTGCCAACCTTCCGGCTTCTTACCGACCGAAATACTCCCGCCGGAGGCTCCCGCCGGAGGCTCCCGCCCCAACGTTCCGCGCGTCGCCCGATCCGGCACGCCTGCTTCAAACCCGCTGGCGTTCTTCTTCCAGGGTCGTGATGAACGTCTCGGCGCCGCATTCGCGGAAGGCCCCGTCGGCGCCGGGGCAGACCGCGATCTTGATGGCGGCATCCGCCAGATCCCACAGCCATTCCGCGCGGAAGGTTTCGATCTCCATCTCGGACGCCATCGCACCCGGGTGGTTCAGATCCGCCATGGCCTGTGCCAATCCGCGATCCGGCCAGACCGGCAGGTATTCGAAGCCGTCGGGCGACACCGGCATCAAGACGCCATCGTCACCCTGGATCACCCACATCCGATCGTGTTCGGCAATGCGCGCAAGCGAGAACCAGTACCGGTCCTCGGGATCCAGCCCCAGAACCTCTGCCATCCGCGCCGCGTCCATGTCAGCCATCCCCGTGTCCTTCCTGTGCCGCTGCTGCCCGCCCATTCGGCGTCAGCGTGTAAACGCCGGTCGAAACCCGTTCGAACCAGCCGTAATGATCGTCGGCCATCAGCCGCGTCGCCCGCTCGACCCCGGTCGCCGCCGCGACCACCGCGCCCTTGGCCGCGCCCGCCCGCAGGTATCGCGCACAGGCCAATGCATCCTGGCGATAGGCCGTCACCACGCCGACACGCGTCGACCCGCCGACGTTCGGATCGCCCGTCCGCCGCGCGAATTCGCGCAACAGGCGCCCCAGGCGCGGTTTTTGCGGGCGCGGACGATAGGGCGCCGGATCGCAGTGCACCTCGATCAGCCCGTCCCGCAAACGCACGCTGAGAAATCCCAGCCCGAGCCGGCGGCAAAGCGCGGTGTTGTCCTTCACCGCCCGCCCGCCGGCCCGCCCCTTGCCGCGCGGCACCGCCAGGTACACCCAATCGCTCAGGCCCTGGCGGGCGATTCCCTGGTGCACCAGCGACAGGGTGAATCCGGTCTTCAGCTCGACGAACACCGGGTCTTCATCGCCGCGCACCGCCATCACGTCGGCCGGACCGACCTCGGCCTTCACCTCGTATCCCTGCCCTTCCAGAAAGGTCTTCACGGGCGCGTAAAGTTCGGTTTCCTTCGGACGGGTCATGGCGTCGCTGATAGCGCGGGTGGCGGTCGCAAGCCAGTCGCGAAAATCCGCTTTCGGCTCGGGTGACAACCGCCCCGCACCTGCCTATAAGGCGCGGACCTTCTGCAACACAGGATCGTGACGCATGACCACCCTCGTTTTCGGCCACAAATCCCCCGACACCGATTCCACCGGATCGCCCATCATCTGGGCCTGGTACATGTCCGAAGTGCTGGGCCTGCCGGCCGAGGCACGCCTGCTGGGCGAGCCGAACACCGAAGCCGCCTTTGTCGTGGACCGCTGGGATCTGGACAAGCCGGCGTTGCTGGAAACGCTCGCGGCCGATACCGACGTGGTGATCGTGGACACCAACAACCCCGCCGAACTGCCCGATGGCATCAATGACGCCAACATCACCGCGATCATCGACCATCACCGCCTGGTCGCCGGCCTGGAAACGCGCGCGCCGATCGACATCACGATCCGCCCGCTGGCCTGCACCGCCACCATCATGCACGAGCTCATGGGCGCCGACGCCGCCAAGATGCCCGGCAAGATCAAGGGTGCGATGCTGTCGTGCATCCTGTCCGACACGCTGGAATTCCGCAGCCCGACCACCACGGCCCGCGACCGCGAGCTTGCCGAACAGCTGGCCGAGGAGCTGGAGATCACCATCCCCGCCTATGCCGCCGAAATGTTCGCCGCCAAGTCCGACGTATCGGCGTTTTCCGACGCCGAGCTGCTGCGGATGGATTCCAAGGAATTCGCGCTGGGCGAAACGAAGTTCCGCGTCTCGGTTCTGGAAACCACGTCGCCCGACACCGTGCTGGCCCGCAAGGACGGCCTGATGAAGACGATGGAAACCGTGGCCCGCGAAGACGGCGTCGATCAGGTTCTGCTGTTTGTCGTCGATATCTTGGAAGAACAGGCAACGCTGCTGGTGCCAAACGATCTGGTGCGCAAACTGGCCGAAGCCAGCTTTTCCACCGTATGCGGTGAAGACAGCGTCATCCTGCCCGGCATCGTGTCGCGCAAGAAGCAGATCATCCCGAATCTGACCATGTGAACGTCACGGCGGCGGCTTTCAGCGACGCCCGCCGCCAGTATCGCAAAGGCGCCCGGCACCCCCGACCCCCGAGCAGAAGGGCCGGGGGCGCCAAGCCTCCCCTCTTCGCCCGCCCCGCGGGGAGCGTCAAAGCCACGCGGCACACCATCCACCTGCCGCGGCCCCGCTGACATAAATATGTCACGCCGCCGAATTCCGGCCCCGCCGGAGTGCGACAGTATGCCGGCCCCATCGCATTGCCCGCCCAGCCCGATCGACCTAGGTTCAGGTCAACCGAAGGACAGGAGCACGCGATGTTCGGCATAGAAGCACTGGATCTTGCAAGGTTTCAATTCGCCTTCACGGTGGCGTTTCACATCATCTTTCCGGCGTTTTCCATTGGCCTGGCCAGCTATCTCGCGGTGTTGAACGGATTGCATCTGTTCACCGGCAAGGCGGTTTACCTGCGCGTGTTCCAGTTCTGGAAAAAGATCTTTGCCGTCGCCTTCGGCATGGGCGTCGTGTCGGGCATCGTCATGTCGTATCAGTTCGGCACGAACTGGAGCGTGTTTTCGGACAAGACCGGCCCGATCCTCGGCCCGTTGATGGCCTATGAGGTGCTGAGCGCGTTCTTCCTCGAAGCGGGGTTCCTCGGCGTGATGCTGTTCGGGCGCGAAAAGGTGGGCCCCAAGCTGCACTTCTTCGCCACCTTGATGGTCGCGGTCGGCACCTTGATGTCGGCGACATGGATCCTGTCGGTGAACAGCTGGATGCAGACGCCGGTGGGTTACGCCATGAATGCCGATGGTCAGTTCGTTCCCGAAGACTGGTGGCAGATCGTCTTCAATCCGTCGTTCCCCTATCGCCTGACGCACATGGTTCTGGCCGCGTTCCTGACAACGGCGCTGGTCGTCGGGGCGACCGGGGCGTATCATCTGCTGCGCGACACGGCGAACAAGACCGCGCGCCTGATGTTCTCCATGGCGATGTGGATGATCGTGATCACCGCACCGTTGCAGATCACGGCCGGCGATTTTCACGGCATCAACACGTTGGAACACCAGCCCGCCAAGGTCATGGCGATGGAGGGGCATTACGACAGCCACCCCGACGGCGCGCCGCTGATCCTGTTCGGCATTCCCAACCCGGACGAAAAGCGCGTCGATTACGCCGTTCAGATTCCCAAGCTGTCGTCGCTGATCCTGAAACACGACCTGAACGCACCGCTGGACGGTCTGGATACCATCGACGACGACAAGGAACCGCCGGTCACCTTGGTTTTCTTCAGCTTCCGCGTCATGGTCGGTCTTGGTTTCGCGATGCTGGCGCTGGGCATCTGGGGCACGGTGCAGCGGTTTCGCGGGCGGCTGTATGTTTCCGAATGGCTGCAACGCGCAGCGATCGTCATGGGGCCCATGGGGTTCGTCGCGGTTGTCGCCGGCTGGATCACGACCGAGGTGGGGCGCCAGCCCTATACCGTCTATGGCCTGCTGACGACGGCCGAAAGCGCATCACCCTTGCAGGCGTCGGCGGTGGCGTCATCGCTGGTGGCGTTCATCCTGGTCTATTTCGCGGTGTTCGGCGCGGGCACCTATTACATCCTGCGCCTGATGGTGCGCGAACCCGAAACGGCCCAGGGCAACCTGCGCGAAGGTCCGATCCGCACGGCCGGCATCACCCCGGCGCCCGGCGTCGCCCAGGCGCGGCAACCGGCCGAATAAGGAGAACCGACCATGATCTTCGACCTCGCCTTCATCTGGGCCGGCCTGATCGCCTTCGCGGTGCTGGCCTATGTCATCCTCGACGGGTTCGACCTGGGGATCGGGATCCTGTTTCCGTTCCTGAAGGAAAACCACGAAAAGGATCTGGCGATGAACACCGTCGCGCCCGTCTGGGACGGAAACGAGACATGGCTGGTTCTGGGCGGCGGCGGGTTGTTCGCGGTCTTCCCGCTGGCCTATGCGGTGGTGATGCCCGCGCTCTATGCGCCGATCATCGCCATGCTGATCGGGCTGATCTTTCGCGGTGTCGCCTTTGAATATCGCTGGCGCACCAAGCGGGCCCAGTGGTTCTGGAACTGGGCGTTCTTCGGTGGCTCGACCGTGGCGGCCCTGGCACAGGGCATCGCGCTGGGCGCGCTGGTGCAGGGGATCGAGGTTGAGAACCGCGCCTATGCCGGCGGCAACTGGGATTGGCTGACGCCGTTTTCGCTGCTGACGGGGCTGGCGGTGGTGGTCGGCTATGCCTTGCTGGGCGCGACATGGTTGCTGCTGAAAACCGAAGGTGCGGTCAACAATCATGCCCGCCGCATGGCCTGGCCGCTGGCGGTGGTCACACTGGCGCTGATCGGCGCGGTCAGCCTGTGGACCCCGTTCATCGACATCGAGTATTTCAACCGGTGGTTCAACAACTGGACGATGGTGTTCACCTTTGCCGTGCCGCTGCTGGTGGCCGGTGCGGCCTTCGTGATGTTCTGGGGCTTGAAGTCGGGCCACGACAGCTGGCCGTTCCTGTCGGCGCTGGCGATCTTCGTGCTCAGCTTCGTGGGAATCGGTATCAGCTTCTATCCCAACATCGTGCCGCCCTCGCTGACCATCTGGGAGGCGGCGGCGCCGGACAGCAGCCTGTGGTTCGTGCTGGTCGGTGCCATGGTCCTGATCCCCCTGATCCTGATGTACACGGCCTATGCGTATTGGGTGTTCCGCGGCAAGATGGACCCCGACGAAGGCTATCACTGAGGGGGCCGGCATGGGGCGCAAACTGATCTGGTTCGCGGCCTATTGGCTGCTGGGCGTCGCCGCGGTCGGGGCACTGGCCTATGCGATCCGGCTGGCCATCCTGTGATGGCCCGCTGATCGGCAGGGCTTGCAAGAACAGCCGATCGCGCGCACCATCCGCGCCGACACCACGGTGGAGCGTCCGATGAACAAGCCCTTCCAGTCCAACGATCCGCGCAGCGTCATCGAAGCCGACCGCGCCCATGTCTGGCACCACCTGATCCAGCACAAGCCGTTCGAAACCGTCGATCCGCGGATCATCGTCGAAGGCAAGGGGATCAAGGTCTGGGATATCAACGGTCGCGAACATCTGGATGCCGTGTCGGGCGGGGTTTGGACGGTGAACGTCGGCTATGGCCGCGAACGCATCGCCAACGCCGTGCGCGACCAGTTGATCAAGCTGAACTATTTCGCCGGCTCGGCGGGGTCGATTCCGGGTGCCATGTGGTCGCAGCGCCTGATCGAAAAGATGCCCGGCCTGTCGCGCGTCTATTTCGCCAGCTCGGGGTCCGAAGCGAACGAGAAGGCGTTCAAGATGATCCGCCAGATCGCGTGGAAACGCCATGGCGGGCGCAAGCACAAGATCCTGTATCGCGCGCGTGACTATCACGGCACCACCATCGCCTGCCTGTCGGCCGGCGGCCAGCCCGAGCGCAACGCGCAATACGGCCCGATGACCCCGGCGTTCGTCCCGGTGCCCCATTGCCTGGAATACCGCGCCCACGAACAGGGCTGGGGCGATCTGTCGGGCGAAGCTTACGGCGTGCGCGCGGCACGGGCCATCGAAGAGGTGATCCTGCGCGAAGGCCCCGACACCGTGGGCGGCCTGTGCCTTGAACCCGTGACCGCCGGCGGCGGTGTCATCCCGCCCCCGCCCGGATACTGGGAAACGGTGCAGCAGATCTGTCGGAAATACGACATCCTGCTTCATATCGACGAGGTTGTCTGCGGCCTCGGGCGCACCGGTGCATGGTTCGGATACCAGAATTACGACATCCAGCCCGATTTCGTGACCATGGCCAAGGGCGTTGCCTCGGGCTATGCCGCGATTTCGTGCTGTGTGACGACCGAGGCGGTGTTCGAGATGTTCAAGGACGATTCGGACGATCCGATGAACTATTTCCGCGACATCTCGACCTTCGGCGGCTGCACGGCCGGCCCGGCCGCGGCGCTGGAAAACATGGCGATCATCGAGGAAGAAGGGTTGCTGGACAATACGCTGGTCATGGGCGAACGCCTGATGGACAACCTGCGCGCACTGGCCGAAAAGCACGCCGTCATCGGCGATGTGCGCGGTGCGGGCCTGTTCTGTGGTGCCGAACTGGTCAGCGACCGCGACACCAAAGAACCGATGGCGGAAAAACGCGTCGCCGCGGTGGTCGCCGAGTGCATGGCCCGGGGCGTGATCATCGGCATGACCAACCGGTCGCTTCCCGGCTACAACAACACGCTGTGCCTGTCGCCCGCGCTGATCGCGACGAAAGACGATATCGACCACATCACCGATACCATGGACGTCGCGTTGCAGCACGTCTTCGGCTAGGCGCCCGGCCCGCGATCGAAGAACACCGCCGCGTCCCGCGCGATCCGCCGCAATCTGGCGGCCTCGCACTTCAGAACCACTTCCAGTGACCAGGGCTCGGGCGTCACGGTATCGAACAGAAGGGCCTTGATGCGGACGCCGCCACCTTGGTCGCAGTCCGCCTCAAGCATGAAATCCCCTTCAAGCGAGACCCAGCATATATCGCCCTCCCAAGGCACCGGTGCCACGGCCAGACGATAGAAATAGCGTGCAATCGCGTGGATTTCGGCCGTCGACCGTTCATAGACCGCTTTGCGCGCGCCCACGGCGGGTGTCGAGATGTCGATCACGAAACTGTCGCCATCCGCGAGGTGAAATTCCAGCGACGCCGCCGACAGGGCCGACTTCACCACGAACACATCCATTGTCGGCCCTTCCCTGATGCGACCGCGTGCCACCCTGCGCGTGCATACCCAAAGCGCGACCGGACACAACACCTCATCCCGCCGGCATGATGCCGTCAAGGGCCGCGCGCGCACACAAAGCCCGCCTGTTTCGCGCGATTATCCCTTGGCAAACCGGCGCTGACGTCCGACACCTTGACCCTGACGGAACGTTACCCGAAGATTCACGGCCTGACCCTGCCGTGGACGTTTCCCCTTTCCATCCGGGTCATCGAAGGAGAGCAGGCATGACCGCACGTTTCCCCGACCTCGAAGGCGCATCGGTTTTCATAACCGGCGGCGGATCCGGCATCGGCGCCGCGATCACCGACGCCTTCCTCGGACAGGGCGCAAACGTCGCCTTCGTGCAGCGCTCGGACCCCACCGCGTTCCTGAACGAGATGGAGGAAAAGCACGGCCGCCGCCCCTGGCACCGCCAGTGCGACATCACCGACACCGGCGCGCTGAAGGCCGCCATCGACGCCGCCGCCCGCACCCATGGCGCGATTCGCGTGCTGGTGAACAACGCCGCCAACGACAAGCGGCACACCACCGACGAAGTCACCCAGGACTTCTGGGATTCGATGATCGCCATCAACCTGCGCGCTTATTTCTTCGCGGTGCAGGCCGTGGTGCCGGGCATGCGCGAAGCGGGCGGCGGTTCGATCGTCAACTTTTCCTCGATCAGCTACATGATGGGGCACGCCGAAATGCCGATCTACACCACCGCCAATTCCGGCATCAACGGCATGACCCGCAGCCACGCGCGCGAATTCGGCCCCGACCGGATCCGCGTCAATGCCATCGCGCCCGGCTGGGTGCTGACCGAACGGCAGAAGCGCGAGGTGGTGGTTCAGGAAACACTCGACGCGCATCTGGCGCGCCAGTGCCTCAAGGATTTCATGGCGCCCGAGGACATCGGCGAACCCGTGCTGTTTCTCGCCTCGGACGCCTCGCGCATGATGACCGGTCAATCGCTGGTGGTCGACGCGGGCGTGGTGACGACAGGATGACCGGCACCACCACGAAAGCCGACTGGATCGCGGTGGATTGGGGCACCACGAACGCGCGCGCCTGGGCCATGGGCGGTGCCAACACCGTGCTGGCCGAAGCACTCTCCGACATGGGAATGGCCCGCCTCGATCCCTCGCAATACGAAGCGGTGCTGCTCGACATGATCGGCGACTGGCTGGGCGACGGCACGACCCCGGTCATCATCTGCGGCATGGCCGGGGCGCGCCAGGGCTGGATCGAAGCCGCCTATGCCGCCGTGCCCTGCCCCGCGCTGTCGGCCGATCTGACGCCGGTGCCGACCGACGATGCCCGGCTGCAGGTCTCGATCATTCCCGGCCTGAAACAGGATCACCCGGCCGACGTGATGCGGGGCGAGGAAACCCAGATCGCCGGCTTCCTGTCGCTGAACCCGCGATTCGACGGCGTGGTCTGCCTGCCGGGCACCCACACCAAATGGGCCCACGTCAGCGCCTCCGAAGTCGTCAGCTTCCAGACCGCCATGACCGGCGACGTCTTCGCCGCAATCGCCGGCCACACGGTGCTACGCCATTCGACCACCACCGATGGCTGGGACGACGACGCCTTCGCGACCGCCCTCACCGAGGCGCAGACACGCCCCGAAACGTTGGCGGCGCACCTGTTCGGCATCCGCGCCGAGGGGTTGCTGCACGGCATGGGCAACGAAACCGCGCGCGCCCGCCTCTCGGGCCTGCTGATCGGCATCGAACTGGCCGCGACCAAACCCTACTGGCTGGGCCGTGACGTGGCTCTGATCGGCGCGCCCAGGCTCTGCGCGCTCTACGAAACGGCGCTGGCGGCACAGGGCATCACTGCAATCCGCACCAAGGGCGACGGCATGACGCGCGCCGGATTATGCGCCGCCCGCGCCCTGACCAAACCCGCAAAGGACTGACCCCCATGAGCAGACCCCTCATCGCCATCCTGCGCGGCATCACCCCAGCCGAAGCGGTGGATGTCGCAGCCGCCCTGATCGACGCCGGGATCGACCGGATCGAGGTGCCGCTGAACTCGCCCGATCCCTTCGACAGCATCGAAAAGATGGTCGAAGCCCACGGCGACCGCGCGCTGATCGGCGCGGGAACCGTGCTGACGGCCGAACAGGTCGCCCATGTCTATCGGGCGGGTGGCCGCCTGGTGGTATCACCCAACTGCGACACCGAGGTGATCCGCGCCACCCGCGCCCTGGACATGCAGAGCTTTCCGGGCATCGTCACGCCGTCCGAATGCTTCGCGGCGCTGAAGGCGGGGGCGAACGGCGTCAAGGTGTTCCCGGCGATGCAGATGGGGGTCGAGGGGCTGAAGGCCCTGCGCGCCGTCCTGCCGGCGGAGACCGGGGTTTACATGGTCGGCGGCGTCGGCCCCGAGAACTTCGCCGAATGGACGGCAGCCGGCGCCACGGGCTTCGGCATCGGCTCCGCCCTCTACAAACCCGGCGTCACGGTGGATCAGATCGCCAAGCGCGCCGCCGCCATGGTCGCCGCCTTCGACAAGACCGCGGCATGAGCATCGCGGTCTTCGATCCCACCCCGTGCGCCTTGGGCGAGGGGCCCCTGTGGCACCCCGAACGCGAACAATTGTTCTGGTTCGACATCATCGGCAAACGCCTGCTGACGCGCGATGGCGATGCCGCCCGCCATTGGCAGTTCGACGAACACGTCTCGGCCGGCGGATGGATCGACCGCGACACCCTGCTGATCGCATCCGAAACCGCGCTGTCACGCTTCGACCTTGTCAGCGGCAAAAGCACGGCACTCTGCGCGCTGGACGCCGACAGCCAGACCACGCGCTCGAACGACGGGCGCGCCGACCCCCAGGGCGGATTCTGGATCGGCACCATGGCCAAGGACGAGACGCCCGGCGCCGGCGCGATCCATCGCTTTTACAGGGGCGAGCTGCGCCGTCTGTTCGCGGGCATCTCGATCCCCAACGCGATCTGCTTCCCCCCCGACGGCGCCGCCGCCTGCTACGCCGACACCGCGATGCGCAAGGTCATGTCCGTCACCCTCGACAGCGACGGCTGGCCCACCGGCGATCCCCGGGTCGCGGTGGACCTGACGGCCGACGCCCTGAACCCGGACGGCGCGGTGATCGACACCGACGGCAACATCTGGATCGCCCAATGGGGCGCAGGCCGCGTGGCCTGTCACGCCCCCGATGGCAGCTTCCTGCATGCGATCGACGTTCCCGCCGCCCAGACGACCTGTCCCGCCCTGGCCCCCGACGGGACCCTCTACATCACCTCTGCCGCCAGGGGCGACGACGGCCCCTGCGCCGGCCAGACCTTCGCGATCGCCACGACGGCAAGAGGCCAGCCGGAACACCGCATCACGCTCTGACTTTTTCTTGCTTCAAATACTCGAAACACCACAGCTGCCAAAGGCGCGGACGCCCGATGACCAGACATGCCCCCGAAATCTGTTGCCACGGCGTACACGCCCCGGCCACCACAGGTCCGACCACGACATGACACCCTTCGGTATCCTGAAGGACGGTCAACCCGTTCACTCCATCACCCTGGAAAACGGTACCCTGACCGCCCGTATTCTGACCTATGGCGCGATCCTTCAGGATTTGCGCCTTGCGGGCATTCCCTATCCGCTGACCCTCGGGTTCGCCGAAATCGCCGCCTACGAAAACGATCCGGCCTATTTCGGCGCGCTCATCGCGCCCGTTGTGAACCGGATCGCCGGCGGTCAATGCGACATCGACGGCAAGAGATGGGAATTCGCCAGGAACGAGGGCACCACCACGTTGCACAGCGGCCCCACCGGCAGCCACGCCGCGATCTGGACCGTCGCCGGTCAAACCGCCACTTCGCTCACCCTGACGCTCGATCAGGCCGCCGGCCAAGGCGGCTTTCCCGGCAACCGGTCGCTCACCGCGACCTATGCCCTGGCGGACAGCACACTGTCGCTGACCATCGAGGCCACGACCGACGCGACCACCCTGATGAACCCGGCGCACCACGGCTATTGGAACCTCGACGGCACGCCGACGTGGGAGGGGCACGTCCTGCGGATCATGGCCGACAGGTATCTGCCCACCACCGACGACAACCTGCCCACGGGCGCCATCGCGCCGGTTGACGGCACCGCCTGGGACATGCGCGCCGGCGTCACCCTCGCCCGGGCCGGCGCACCGAAACTCGACACGAACTTCTGCCTTGCAGATGCGCGCGGCCCGCTGCGTGATGCCGTCCGCCTCACCGGCACCTCTGGCGTCACCCTCGACATCGCCACGACCGAATCCGGCGTGCAGATCTTCGACGCGGCACCGATCGACACCGGCCCGGCGCCTACGATCCACGGTCACCCGTACGGGGCGCGCTGCGGCATCGCGATCGAACCGCAGGGCTGGCCCGATGCGCCGCACAACCCGGCGTTCCCCTCGATCGTGCTGCGTCCCGACACGCCCTATCGCCAGCAAACGACGTTCCGCTTCAGCCGCCGGTAATCGCGCCGCCCGGCTTTTTCTTGCCGGAAATACTCACGCCGCAGGCGACCGCCCTCGGGGCGGTTCCTGGCGCACCGCCTGCCACAACCACGCGCCATCGGCCCGCCTTCGCCGCGTGACGCGCCCCGCGTGCCACAGGTGCATGCAGTGGGCCATCGCCTCGACCAGGGCCAGACCGTATTCACCCGGCCCGATGCTCCGCTTGAACAGCACGGTGAAACAGGCGGCGGCCGTGGCGGGGGTGGACAGGAACGCCTCAAGCCGCGTCAGCGCGCCGTGGTGGTTGTCGATCAACTGGCGCAGCCGCAGCGGCAATCCCGTGAACGGCAGCTTGTGACCCGGCAGGACAAGCTGGCGATCGGTGGCGAAATCCGACAACCGAACGCAGGCCGCCAGCCAATCGGCCACCGGATCGGCCTCGGGTTCCGTCGCATAGACGCCGAGGTTGGGGGAAATCGTCGCCAGCAACTGATCGCCACCGATCACCAGATCGCCGTCCTGCGACCACAGGGTCGCATGCTCGGGGGCATGGCCATTGCCGATCCGCACGTCCCAGTCGCGTCCGCCGATCCGCAGCACCGATCCTTCGGCGATCCGGCTAAACCCCAAAGGCAACGGTGCAACGACATCGGCAAAGTTGAACGGCCGTTCCGCCTGCCGCTGGGCCAGGATGTCGGCGTCCATCCCGGCGGATCGCCAGAACGCGACGGTTTCGGGCGCCGGGACATCCTGTTCGTCCAGCGTCAGCATCCGCGCCATCAACCAAGCCGTACGGGTCGTCACCAACGCCGCGCCTTTCGACTGAAACCACCCGGCAAGGCCGATGTGGTCGGGATGGTGATGCGTGATCACGACCTGCGTCACCGGCTTGCCCCGCAGCGGGCCGGTCAGAAGCGTTTCCCAGATCGCCCGCGTCCTGCGGCTGTCGAACCCGGTGTCGATGACCGTCCAGCCATCGCCGTCGTCCAGCGCATAGACATTGACGTGATCCAGCGCCATGGGCAGCGGCAGGCGCGCCCAGAGGATCCCCTCGGCCACCTCGATCATTTCGCCGGATGCCGGCGGATCGGCGAACGGAAACCGCAGGCCGGCTGGCCCGCTCACGCCGCGAGGTCGTCGACGCCCAGCGCGAACAGGCCGTCAGCGCCCTCGCGGACCTGGGTCAGCAACCCGATATGTTCGGGCAGCATCCGACGGATATAGAAGGCGGCCAGCGCGACACGTGCTGCATCCCCCGCCAGCGCCCCCTTCAGGTGGTAATGGGCACCCAGCACCCGGGCAAAGGCCCGCAGGTATGGCACCGCCCCGGCGAAACGGTCGGTCATTTCCTGCGCGATCAGCCATTCGGTGGCCTCGCGCAGGGTTTCGGCGGCGTCCCACACGTTCTGTGCCAGACCGGGATGGTCGGCCTTGGCCGCTTCGGCGCCGCGCACGACCTCGTCGATCAGGGCAAAGGCGGCATTGCCGCTGTCGGCCATCTTGCGTGCCACCAGATCCATCGCCTGGATGCCGTTGGTGCCTTCATAGATCGCGGTGACGCGGACGTCGCGGTAATACTGGGCGGCGCCGGTTTCCTCGATGAAGCCCATGCCACCGTGCACCTGCACGCCCATCTGCGCGACCTCCATGCCGGTGTCGGTGCCGAACGCCTTGGCGATGGGGGTCAGGAACGCGGCGCGCGCGCTCCACTCGGCGTCATCCGTCGCCTTCGCCATGTCGATGGCCACGGCACAAGCCAGCGCGATGCAGCGCGCCGCCTGCGTCTCGGCCTTCATCGTCGTCAGCATCCGGCGCACGTCGGCGTGTTCGACGATGGTGCCGGTTCCGCCCGCGCGCCCCTGCTTGCGGTCCAGCGCATAGGCCAGCGCGTGCTGATACGCGCCTTCGGCCACGCCGATCCCCTGCACGCCGACGCCAAGACGGGCGTTGTTCATCATCGTGAACATCGCCGCCATGCCGCCATGTTCCGGCCCGATCAGCCATCCCGTCGCGCCGTCATATTGCATCACCGCCGTGGGCGAGCCGTGCAGGCCCATCTTGTGTTCCAGCGACACGACGCTCAGGCTGTTGCGCCTGCCCGGATTTCCGGCGTCGTCGGGAATGAACTTGGGCACCATGAACAGGGAAATCCCCTTGGTCCCCGGCACCGCATCGGGCAGACGCGCCAGCACCAGGTGGCACACGTTTTCGGTGAAATCGTTGTCGCCCCACGAGATATAGATCTTCTGCCCCGTCACGGCATAGGTGCCGTCGCCGTTCGGTTCGGCCCGGGTGCGCAGCGCGCCGACGTCGGATCCGGCCTGTGGTTCGGTCAGGTTCATCGTGCCGCACCACTCGCCCGAGATCAGCTTGGGGATGTACAGCGCCTGGATCTCGGCGGGCGCATGGTGTTCCAGCGCCTCGATCTGGCCCTGGGTCATCAGCGGGTTCAGTTGCAGCGACAGGCAGGCCGACGACATCATCTCGTTCACCGCGGTCGTCACCGTCATCGGCAAGCCCATGCCGCCATGATCCTGCGCCGCCGACATTCCGATCCAGCCGCCCTCGGCAATTGCGCGGTAGCCTTCGGCAAAGCCCGGCGATGTCCGCACGACGCCGTTTTCCAGAACCGCGCCCTGTTGATCGCCGGGACGTTGCAGGGGGGCCAGTACGGTTTCGCACATCCTTCCCGCTTCGGTCAGGATCGCTTCGGTCACGTCCGGTGTCGCCTCGGCGAACATGTCGGTGGACGTGACATCAGCCAGACCGACAACGTGATCGAACAGGAACGCGAATTCACGGGCCGGAGCACGATAGGGCATCAGATCCTCCAATTGGTTCGCGGAACGCCCGAGCTTGGCATTTCCGTCAACAGCGATTATAGCCGCATCGGTCAACAGTCTGGAGCCGGTCCCGGCGTTCGGCAACCCCAACGCAGCGTCAGAAGTGTCATGTCGCAGATCACCACGGCCACATTGACGACAGACGATGCCGGTATCGCGCGTGCGGGCCGCCTGTTGCGCGACGGTGCGCTGGTCGCCTTTCCGACCGAAACGGTTTACGGGCTGGGTGGCGATGCGACGAACCCCGACGCAGTGGCCGCTATCTTCACCGCAAAGGGCCGGCCTCAGACGAACCCGCTGATCGTGCATGTCGACAGCATCGATGCCGCCCGCGCCATCGCCGAATTTCCGCCCGCCGCCGAACGTCTGGCCGCCGCGTTCTGGCCCGGCCCCCTGACCATGGTGCTGCCGCTGTTGGCGGATCACGGATTGGCGGCCGGGGTCACTGCGGGGCTGAACACCGTGGCGATCCGGATGCCGGGGGGTGACCTGGCACGCCGCATCATCGCCGCCGCCGGCGTGCCGGTCGCCGCGCCCTCGGCCAATCCGTCAGGCCGGATCAGCCCGACCGACGCCACCCACGTGATCGCGGGCCTGTCGGGGCGGATCGCGGCGGTGGTCGATGGCGGACCCTGCCCGCTTGGGGTGGAATCCACCATCGTCGGCGTCACCCCCGACCCCGTGCTGCTGCGCCCCGGCGCCCTGCCCGCCGAAGCCATCGCCGCCTGCCTTGGCGCCCTGGCCGACACGCCCGCCCCGACCGGCCAGATCACCGCACCAGGCCAGCTTGCGTCGCATTACGCGCCGAAAGCCAGCCTGCGGCTGGACGTGATCACACCGGACCCCGGCGAGGTGCTGTTGGGCTTCGGCCCCGTCATCGCGCCGTTCCATCTGTCTGAATCGGGCGATCTGCACGAGGCCGCGGCAAACCTGTTCCGCCTGCTGCACGCGCTCGACGCCGAGGGGGCCGCGCGTATCGCCGTCTCGCCGATCCCCGATGTCGGGATCGGACGGGCGATCAACGACCGGCTGAAACGGGCCGCCGCCCCGCGCCCCTGACGGGCCGAGATCCCTTGCCCATCTGGCGCTGACGCGATATTCCGTTGGCCATGAGACGCATCTTCGACATGGACGACCGCGCGCGCCTGCCCTGGCGGTTTTTCGGGGCGGCGCTGGGCGTTTTCTCGCGACTATGACGCGGCGCTGACGCGCGGTGCGGGACCGCGCCGGCCGCCGCCCGTCCCGCAAGGTTTTCACGACGACACTTCATCAAGGGAGAGGACCGCATGTCCCCCAAGACGCTCTATGACAAGATCTGGGATGCCCACCTGGTTCACGAGGCCGATGACGGCACCTGTCTTCTGTATATCGACCGCCACCTGGTTCACGAGGTCACCAGCCCGCAGGCCTTCGAAGGGCTGCGCATGGCCGGACGCACGGTGCATGCGCCGGACAAGACCATCGGCGTGCCGGATCACAACGTGCCCACCACGCTGGACCGCGCCAACGCGGCAACCATGACCGAAGACAGCCGCATCCAGGTCGAGGCGCTGGACAAGAACGCCAAGGACTTCGGCATTCATTACTACCCCGTGTCCGACGTCCGCCAGGGCATCGTGCATATCGTCGGCCCCGAACAGGGCTGGACCCTGCCCGGCATGACCGTCGTCTGCGGCGACAGCCACACCGCCACCCACGGCGCGTTCGGCGCACTGGCCCACGGCATCGGCACGTCCGAGGTCGAACACGTCCTGGCCACCCAGACGCTTATTCAGCGCAAGGGCAAGAACATGAAGGTGGAAATCACCGGCAAGTTGGCGCCGGGCGTCACCGCCAAGGACATCACCCTTTCGGTGATCGGCAAGACCGGCACCGCCGGCGGCACCGGCTATGTGATCGAATACTGCGGCGAAGCGATCCGCGACCTGTCGATGGAAGGGCGGATGACCGTCTGCAACATGGCCATCGAAGGCGGCGCGCGCGCCGGCCTGATCGCGCCCGACGAAAAGACCTTCGAATACTGCAAGGGCCGGCCCCACGCGCCCAAGGGCGCGCAATGGGAAGCGGCGATGACCTGGTGGAAGACCCTGTTCTCGGACGAAGACGCCCATTGGGACAAGGTCGTGACGATCCGCGGCGAAGACATCGCGCCGGTCGTCACCTGGGGCACCTCGCCCGAGGACGTGCTGCCGATCACCGCATCCGTGCCCGCGCCCAGCGACTTTAAGGGTGGCAAGGTCGACGCGGCGCGACGCTCGCTCGATTACATGGGTCTGACCGCGGGCACACCGTTGGCCGAGGTTCCCATCGACACCGTGTTCATCGGGTCCTGCACCAACGGCCGGATCGAGGATCTGCGCGCCGCCGCCGCGATCCTGAAGGGCAAGAAGATCAAGGACGGGTTGCGCGCCATGGTCGTTCCCGGCTCGGGGCTGGTCCGTGCCCAGGCGGAAGAGGAAGGCCTGGCGCAGATCTTCATCGACGCCGGGTTCGAATGGCGTTTGGCGGGCTGTTCCATGTGCCTGGCCATGAACCCCGATCAACTGGCGCCCGGCGAACGCTGTGCCGCCACGTCCAACCGCAACTTCGAAGGCCGGCAGGGCAAGGGCGGGCGCACCCACCTGATGAGCCCGGCCATGGCGGCCGCCGCCGCCGTCACCGGCCGTCTGACCGACGTTCGCGAAATGATGTGACCGCATCCTCCGGTCATCAGAAGTGGAAGGAAACGCCATGAAAGACTGGCTCAAATGGCTCATTCTGGGGGTGTTGTCGATCGTGTTCGGCCTGTTCGCCCTGGGCAACGCGGTCGCCGCATCGCTGGCGGTGACCACGGTGACGGGCATCCTGTTCCTGGTCGCGGGCGGATTTCAGGTCGCCGCGGGCTGGGTTCAGGAGGGCGCGGGACACAAGACGCTGTCGATCGTTCTGGGATTGCTGATGATCCTGATCGGGCTGTCCTTCGTCATCAACCCGCTTGAGGGCACCATATCGCTGGCCATGCTGGTGACCATCCTGATCGCTGCCAGCGGCATCACCCGACTGATTTTCGCATTCCGCATGAAGCAGACACGGTATTTCTGGCCGATGCTGATCTCGGGTGCGGTATCGGCCCTGCTGGCCGGTTATATCGTCGCCAACTTCGGCGTCGCCTCGATCTCGCTTCTGGGGATCCTCCTGGGGATCGAGCTGCTGTTCAACGGCATCGGCCTGACGATCCTGGCCTTCTTCATGAAAACAAATACCACGCCGCCGCGCCGCTGAGCGGTCCGCAGCACCGGAGATGACAATGGAAAAATTTGAGAAACTGACGGGCATTGCCGCGCCGATGGACATGATCAACATCGACACCGACATGATCATCCCCAAGCAATTCCTGAAAACGATCAAGCGCTCGGGCCTTGGCGTGAACCTGTTCGACGAGATGCGGTATCTGGACGACGGATCGGAGAACCCCGATTTCGTGCTGAACAAGCCGGCCTATCGCAACGCCGAGATCCTGGTGACGGGCGACAACTTCGGCTGCGGATCGTCGCGCGAACACGCCCCCTGGGCGATCAAGGATTTCGGCATTCGCTGCGTGATCGCGCCGGGCTTTGCCGACATCTTCTTCAACAACTGCTTCAAGAACGGCATCCTGCCCGTCGTATTGCCGCAAGAGCAGGTCGATGTGCTGATGAAGGACGCGGAAAAGGGCGCCAACGCGCGCATGACCGTCGATCTGGACGCGCAGACGATCACCACGTCGGACGGCGAGACGATTTCGTTCGAGGTCGACGCCTTTCGCAAGCATTGCCTGATGAACGGTCTGGACGACATCGGCCTGACGCTGGAAAAGGCCCCCGCCATCGAAACCTTCGAGGCGCAGGCGGCAACTTCGCGGCCCTGGGTCTGAACCGCGCCCCTCTTGTGGGGGGACACCGAACAACCACCAGATGATGGGGCGGCCTTTGGGGCCGCCCTTTTTTTGCTCAATATTTGATGCAAACCCGCACCAGTTCCTCCACGAAAACACCGGAAACATTAATCAAGGTAACCAAGACGTTGAGCTACGAAGTGAAAGTAGGCAAAACTTGGGCAAGAATGAGGCAGCCGGTCACAATGACCGCAGGCACGACGGAACAGGGCGCGGCACAGCATCGCGCCCAGCCGGGTTGAGGTAGTATGGCAGTGATTTCGCGGCTTTTCGGCGCGGCAATACGTGGTGTCCTGATCCTTTTGCTGATCGTGACGCCCGCATTGCTTTTGCCGGGCACATCCCAGGACACGGCGCAGATCGTCATGCTTCTGGGGCTGTTCGCTGCCGCGTTGACGTTCACGGAATACGCGTCGGCCTATCCCTGCCTGTTCGAATTTCGCGACGCCCCGCCGTTCAACCGGCTGCGCTTTGTCAGCCTGTTCATCACCCTGACCACCCTTTCGATCATGGCCCGTGTCACCATCGATCCGACCGGCACGCCGCAACTGCTGCAGGGGATCGGGCTGTTGTTCGGCGACCTGATCGATTTTCCCTACAGCCCGGTCCGGCTGGCCGTCCTGATGTTGCCGGAACAGGCGCCGATGCAGAAGCTGACCCTGCTGCGCGCTTCGGCCGGCCTTGCCTATCTGATCTCAATCCTGGCGCTGGTGGTGTTCTATGTCACCCTGCGCCTGCGCAAGTGGCCGCTTCACAACGGCAGCTTCAACGTCTGGGTCAACCTGCCAACCTTCGATCCGACCAGCGGCGGCGACGTCGTTTCGCGCCTGCGGCGCGATTCCCGGATCAACATCGGCCTGGGTGCGGCCTTGCCGTTCATGATGCCCACCGCCGTCAGCGCGGCATCGGGGCTGTTCGGCGCCGTCTCGCTGGAAAACCCGCAAACCTTGATCTGGACCGTTGCGGCCTGGGCGTTCCTGCCCGCGTCGCTGGTCATGCGCGGCCTCGCCATGGGGCGCATCGCCGCGATGATCGCCGACAAGCGTAAAAGCATGACCGTGACCAGCGCGGGCATGCTGCCGGCGTGACGCGCAGGGCGGTCGCAGCCCTCGCGGCGGGCATCGCAATCGCCTGGTGCAACATCGCGATGGCCGAGCCGATCCGCGTCGCCACGTTCAATACAGGTCTTGATCGCAAGGGCCCCGGCCTTTTGTTGCGCGACCTGGAACGCGGCGA
Source organism: Oceaniglobus indicus (assembly GCF_002751875.1). Lineage (GTDB taxonomy): Bacteria > Pseudomonadota > Alphaproteobacteria > Rhodobacterales > Rhodobacteraceae > Oceaniglobus > Oceaniglobus indicus. The sequence goes on from NZ_NMZM01000010.1 coordinate 37,448, forward strand.
TGCGCCCGACGTCGCCCGTGTGGTCCGGACGGTGACGCGCAATGCCCCCGATATCCTGGTGCTTCAGAACGTCGATTGGGATCTCGACGGTCTTGCGCTGAACGCGCTGGCCGACCGCATCGCGGCGGCCGGTCACCCCATGCCGCACAGGTTTGCCGCACGCCCCAACGCGGGCATGGCCACCGGGCACGACATGGATGGTGACGGACGGCGCGGCCGCGCGCGCGATGCCCAGGGCTATGGCCGGTTCGCCGGTCAGGGCGCCATGGCGGTGCTGTCGCGCTTTCCCATCGATGCGGCGGCGACACGGGATTTCACCGATTTCCCCTGGGCCGACCTGCCCGGCGCAATCCCGCCCTTGAACGACGACGGCACGCCGTTTCCCGATGCCGAACGCTTTGCCCTGCAACGCCTGTCATCGGTGGCGCATTGGGACGTGGCCGTTGATCTGCCCGGACAGCGGCGCATCCACATCCTGACATGGCACGCCACGCCGCCGGTGTTCGACGGCCCCGAGGATCGCAACGGCCGGCGCAACCATGACGAAACGGCGTTCTGGCTGCGCTATCTCGACGGCGATCTTCCCTTTGCCCCACCCGAGGCGCCGTTCATCCTGATGGGCGACGCCAACCTGGACCCGGTCGACGGCGAGGGGCGGCGCGCGGCGCTGGAAGCCCTGCTGACCCACCCGCGGCTTCAGGATGCCCGCCCCGACTCGCCCGGCGGCGTCGCGGCGGCGAAGGCCCAGGGCGGCGTGAACCTTCGCCACAGTGGGGATCCGGCGCACGACACCGCGGATTGGCGCGACGCGCCCGGCGATCCGGGGAACCGGCGGGTCGACTATATCCTGCCCTCCACCGACTGGCGCATCCTCGGCGCCGGTGTCGACTGGCCGCTGAGCGATGTGACCGCCGTGACCGAAGCCACGCGCCATCATCTGGTCTGGATCGATCTGGAACCGATCTACCCGGCAGCACGGGCATATTGACGCGGCATCCCCTGCGGGCTAGGCCGATGCCGATTGTTTGCAAGGAGCGCCCGATGTCCAACCCCTCCATCCTCATCCTGCCCGGTGACGGCATCGGCCCCGAGGTCATGACCGAGGTCCGCCGCGTCATCGACTGGTTCGGCGAAAAGCGGGATCTGCATTTCGACGTGAGCGAAGACCTTGTCGGCGGCTGCGCCTATGACAAGCACGGCACGCCCCTGACCGACGAAACGATGGCCAAGGCGCAGGAGGTCGATGCCGTCCTGCTGGGCGCCGTGGGCGGGCCGCAATACGACAACCTGGATTTCAGCGTGAAACCCGAACGCGGGTTGCTGCGCCTGCGCAAGGAAATGGACCTCTATTCCAACCTGCGCCCGGCCCAGTGCTTCGACGCGCTGGCGGATTTCTCGTCGCTGAAACGCGATATCGTCGCGGGACTTGATATCGTCATCATCCGCGAACTGACGTCGGGCGTGTATTTCGGTGAACCGCGCGGGGTCTTCAAGGAAGGCAACGAACGGGTCGGCGTCAACACCCAGCGTTATACCGAATCCGAAATCGCGCGCGTTGCCCGCTCGGCCTTTGAACTGGCCCGTAAGCGCAACAACAAGGTCTGCTCGATGGAGAAGGCCAACGTGATGGAATCCGGCGTGCTGTGGCGCGACGTGGTGACCGAGATCCACCAGGCGGAATACCCGGATGTCGAGCTGTCGCACATGTATGCCGACGCCGGCGCCATGCAGCTGACCCGCTGGCCCAAGCAGTTCGACGTCATCGTGACCGACAACCTGTTCGGGGACCTGCTGTCGGATCTGGCCGCCATGCTGACCGGATCGCTGGGCATGCTGCCCTCGGCGTCGCTGGGCAAGCCGATGGAGAATGGCCGGCCCAAGGCGCTGTATGAACCCGTCCACGGATCGGCCCCCGACATCGCAGGAACCGGCAAGGCGAACCCCTGCGCTTGCATCCTGTCATTCGCCATGGCGCTGCGGTATTCCTTCGACCTCGGCGACGAGGCGACCCGCGTGGAACGCGCCGTCGAAAAGGTGCTGGCCGATGGCGTGCGCACGGCCGACCTGATGCAATCGGGCGGCGGCACCCCTGCCACCACGACCGAAATGGGCCAGGCGATCATCGCCGCGCTGGACGCCGGCCTGTAATCCTGCGCGGGGGGCCGTTCGCGCGGCCCCCTGCGATCCGGGCATCGGGACACGATGCCCAAGGTCAACCCCGCATGATCCGGACGGAGCCCCCATGATCGAATCCGCCAGATCCAACGTGCAGGGCGCATTGCTTGCCCTGCTGGCCTTCGGCATCTTCGCCACCCACGACGTGGTGGTAAAGATCGTCGGCGCGACCTATGCGCCGTTTCAGATTATCTTCTTTTCGGTCCTGTTCAGCTTTCCGCTGGCGACCATCATGCTGATGCGCGACCCGACCGAAGGACACCTTCGCCCGGTCCATCCGTGGTGGACGGCCTTGCGCACCACCGCGATCGTGTTGAACGGGTTTTCCGGCTTCTACGCCTTTTCCGTGCTGCCGCTGGCGGAAACCTATGCGATTCTGTTCATCGCGCCGATGATCATCACCGTCCTGTCGATTCCGGTGCTGGGTGAAAGGGTCGGCGGCCATCGCTGGGCCGCCATCGTCGTCGGGCTGATCGGCGTCATGGTGGTGCTGCGGCCGGGCGGATCGTCGTTCTCGCTGGGGCATCTGGCCGCGCTGACCTCGGCCGTGGGCAGCGCCACGGCATCGGTCGTCGTGCGCAAGATCGGGCGCGAGGAGCGCAGCGTCGTCCTGTTGCTGTATCCGTTGATCGCGAGTTTCGTGATCATGGCCTGCATCCTGCCGTTCGTCTACAAACCCATGCCGCTGACCGATCTCGGCCTGGTCGGCATCATATCGCTGTTCAGCTTTGTCGCCGGCCTGGTGATGATCTGGGCATACCGGCGGGGTGATGCGACCGTCGTGGCGCCGATGCATTACTCCCAGATCCTGTGGGCGGCCGGTTTCGGCTATTTCATCTTCGGCGAAACGCCGGACGTTCTGACCTGGGTCGGCGCCGCGATCATCATCGCCAGCGGTCTATATATCGTCCTGCGCGAAACATCGGGACGATCACGCACCACCCCGGTGCTGCGCAACCGGTCGCCGCGCGAAACCGGGTCGGCCCCCCGTATCGCCGCCATGTTGCGGGAACGTGCAGAACGCACGCCAGCGGGCTATCAAGCCCTTGCCAAACGCGGCCCGACGCCGTAAGTCGCACCCACGGTCGGGCTGTAGCGCAGCCTGGTAGCGCACCTGCTTCGGGAGCAGGGGGTCGGAGGTTCGAATCCTCTCAGCCCGACCAGTAAACCTTTACCACATCCGAGTGCGGCCAATGGATATTGGCGATGGCCTTGCGGGTTGTCGGTGCCCTTTGGCGCCGGTGTGTCGGGCAAAGGGGCACCGGGTTCGGTCACATTCCTGCCCCGCAGATGATTCGCGGCGTTCGAACGACACGGGCCGCGGACAAGCGGCCGGCCCGCGGACAAGGGCCCGGCCCGCAGGCGCGAATCACCGACATCCCGCCCCCGGACGGATCACCGCCGGCCGAACAGCTTCTCGATATCGTCCAGCGCCAGTTCGACATAGGTCGGACGGCCGTGGTTGCACTGACCGGAGTGGGGCGTCGCCTCCATCTCGCGCAGCAGGGCGTTCATCTCTTCGGGGCGCATCCGGCGGCCCGACCGGATCGATCCGTGACAGGCCACACGGCTCAACACCGCCTCGATGCGTTCCTTGACCGACTGGCTCTCGCCCAGATCGTCCAGCTCGTCCAGGATGTCGCGCAGCATCGCCTTGGCGTTCACCTCGCCCAGGATCGCGGGGGTTTCGCGCACGGCCACGGCCCCGTTGCCGAAGGGTTCGATGCCCAGCCCCAGCCGCGCCAGGTCGGGCGCAAGATCCATCAGGCGGGCGCAATCGGCCTCGCTCAACTCCACGATCTCGGGGATCAGAAGCGCCTGCGCCGCCACCGTATTTTCAGCCATCTGGCGTTTCAGTTTCTCGTAAACCAGCCGTTCGTGCGCCGCGTGCTGATCGACGATGACCATGCCCGTCGCCGTCTGGGCGATGATGTAATTCTCGTGCACCTGACCGCGCGCGGCGCCCAGCGGGTAATCCTGCGTGCCGGCAGGCTCGTCCACCACCTCTGGGGTGCGCCCCACCATCGGCATGGCTTCGGCGAAACCCGGCGCCTGTGCGGCAAAGGATGCGCGCAACGCCGCCGGTGACGGGCGGTCCATCTGATAGACGCGCGGCGCACCTGCGGGTTCCGGCCGCATGGCGCCCAGCACACCCGCGCCCACGGTGGTCGAGGCGCGGTGGCCCGCATCGGCCAGCGCATGGCGCAGGGCCGACACGATCAGACCCCGCGCCAGGCCGGGATCGCGAAACCGCACTTCGGACTTGGCCGGATGCACGTTGACGTCCACCAGGTGCGGCGCGCATTCCAGGAACAACGCCGCTGCCGGGTGCCGGTCGCGCGACAGGAAATCGGCATAGGCGCCGCGCAACGCCCCATACAGCAGCTTGTCACGCACGGGCCGCCCGTTGACGAACAGGTATTGCGTGACTGCCGATCCGCGCGAATAGGTCGGCAGCGCCGCGTATCCGGTCAGCATGATCCCCTCACGCTCGGCGTCGATGCGCAGCGCGTTGTCGGCAAAATCGGTGCCGATCACCCCCGCCAGACGACGGTGCAGCGCATCGAACAGGTCGCCGCCGCAGGCATCGGCGCGGAAGGTCACGCGCCCTTCGCCGCCGCCCGATACGTCGCGCAGGGTGAAGCCGACATAGGGTTCGGCCATGGCAAGGCGTTTCACGATGTCGCTGATCGCCTGTGCCTCGGCCCGATCCGAGCACATGAATTTCAGACGCGCGGGCGTGGCGTGGAACAGGTCGCGCAGCTCGGCCATGGTGCCGCCGTTGATCGCCGCAGGGCGCACCGGATCGACACGCCCGCCCGAGACGCGCAGACAGGCGCCCGCCTCGCCCGCCACGCGCGAGGTCAGCGTCAACCGCCCGACCGCGCCCAGCGACGGCAGCGCCTCGCCGCGAAAGCCGAAGGTGTGGATGTTCAGCAGATCGGTGCCGTCGATCTTCGACGTGGCATGGCGCGACATCGCCAGCGGAAGGTCGTCGGGCGCAATCCCGCACCCATCGTCGGTGACGCGGATCAGGGTCTTGCCCCCGTCCGCATAGGCGACTTCGATCCGCCGTGCCCCGGCGTCCAGCGCGTTTTCCACCAACTCCTTGACCGCGGAAGCCGGGCGTTCGACGACTTCGCCCGCCGCGATGCGGTTGATCGCGGCATCGTCAAGCTGACGAATGACCGGTCGGGATTGGCTTATCTGGGGGGATGATGTGGACATGCCACAAGCCTTAGCATGGACAAATATGATTCGCGCGGGCAAAAACCGCTGTGGCCCCGAAAACCACGCGCCAATGGCTTGACCCGTCGCGCCGCTTGCCGCTCCATGCGCCCAAGCCCGAAAGGAATAGCGATGAGCGTCGAGACAGAACACTGGAGCGTCACCAAATCCGCCGTCACCGCCGCCGACGGCATGGTGGCGGCCCAGCATCATCTGGCGGCGCGCGCCGGGGCCGACGTGCTGCACCGGGGCGGCAACGCTGTGGATGCCGCGATCGGTGCGGCGCTGGCCCTTGGCGTTGTCGAGCCGTGGATGTGCGGCCTTGGCGGCAGCGGCGTGATGACCGTCTGGCTGGCCGATGAAGGCCGGGCGATGACGCTGGATTTTCAGGGTGTTCTGGCGGACGCGACCGATCCGGCGGATTACCCGGTGGACGCGGACCTGCCGATGACGCTGATGGGCTTTCCCACGGTGCAAGGGAATGCCAACGTCGAAGGATACCGGTCGATCACCGTGCCGGGCGCGGCGGCAGGGTTCGATCGCGCGCGGCGCCGTTGGGGCACGATGGCCATGGCCGATATCGCCGCGCCGGCCATCGAACTGGCCGAACGGGGGGTGCCCGCGGACTGGTTCACGACGTTGCAATGTGCGCTGGCGATGGAGGTGTTGCAGAGGGATCCGGTGTCGGCGGCCATCTATCTGCCCGGCGGGCGGCCGATCCAGCCCGAGGCGGAATTGAAAATCCCGAACCTCGCCGAGACCCTGCATCGTTTCGCCGTCGGTGGCGCCGAAGCCTTCTATGCGGGCGCACTGGCGGAACTGCTCGCGCGGGATCTGGCGGCCGGCGGTTCGGTCATTCGGGCGGGGGATCTGAACGCCTATGCCGCGCTTGAGGCCGAGGCCGAAACCGGCACCCACCGCGGCGCGACGCTGCACACGCCGGGGACCAACAGCGGCGGCACCCGCCTGCGCGATTTCCTGGGCGGCGTGGCAGACGCGATGGCCGAGCCACCCCAGCGCCCCGACCCCGAAAGCTGGGCAACCTATGCCCATGCCATGAACATCGCATGGCGGGCGCACAACGCGCGCATCGGGCGCGGCACGGAAATGGGGGCCTGCACGTCGCACCTGTCGACCGCCGATGACCAAGGCAACATGGTGGCGCTGACGCATACCCTGCTGAACCGGTTCGGATCGGGCGTCACCCTGCCCGCCACCGGCCTTCTGATGAACAACGCGGTCAGCTATTTCGACCCGCGCCCCGGCTTTCCCACCACCATGGCGGGGGGCAAGCGGATCAACGCGTCGAACATGTGCCCCACTGTCGCCACCCGCGGCGGGGGCGCGATCTTTGCGCTGGGGGCATCCGGGGGCAACCACATCATGCCGGCCGTGGCACAGGTGGCGGCGCTGATGCTGGACTTCGGCATGACGCTGGAACAGGCGATGAACCATCCCCGGCTGGATGCGTCCGACCGCGGATCGGTGCGGGCCGATCCGATGCTGGGGCACGCCGTGCTGGACCGGCTGGCCCGGGAACACGTCCTGGAGATCGCCCAGCGCCTGACCTTCCCGAAACTCTATGCCTGCGTGTCGGGCGTGGCGATGGAAAACGGCCGGTTTTCCGGCCTGAACGACCCGTCACAACCCGTGGGCGGGGCCAGCGGGCCGGGCGCCATGGTCAAACCGACCAGCGGACCGGAACGGAGCCTGCCCCATGCCTGATCCCGTCATTGCATTGTCGATGCCCCGCCCCGACCGGATGATCGCGTGGCGGGACGAGTTGCAACGCCATCTTCCCGGCTTTCGCGTTGCGGGAACCGATGACATCACCGATCCCGAAACCGTGCGTTATGCCGTGGTGTGGAAACCGCCGACCGGCCTGATCGCCGGATATCCGAACCTGCGCGCGGTGGTGTCTATCGGCGCCGGGATCGACCATGTGGCGGCGGATTCGCGGTATCCGACCCATGTTCCGGTGATCAAGACGATCGGCCCCAACATGACCCAGCGGATGCGCGAATACATCGCGCTGCACGTGTTGCGCCACCACCGCGAACAGCCGGCCGTCGCGGCGGCGCAGGCCCGGCGCGAATGGGACCAACGGGTGATTCCCCCCGCAACCCGGCGGCGCGTCGGCATCCTTGGCATGGGGCACCTGGGGCGCGCGGCGGCGCAGACCCTGCGCGCGCTGGGGTTCGACGTGGCCGGATGGTCGCGCAGCGGTGCGGGCGCCGACGGTGTGCCGGGATACGCCCAAGACCGGCTGGACGAGTTCCTGGGCCGCAGTGAAATCCTGGTCTGTCTGCTGCCGCTGACCGACGACACGCGGGGGATCCTCAACGCTGCCACCCTCGGGAAACTGCCGAAAGAGGCCAGCATCATCAACGCCGCGCGGGGCGATCACGTGATCGAAGACGATCTGCTGGCGGGGCTGGAGTCGGGGCACCTGTCACACGCCACGCTGGACGTGTTCGCCACCGAACCCCTGCCGCGGGACCATCCGTTCTGGACTCATCCGAAGGTCACGGTCACCCCCCATGTCGCGTCGCTGATCGACCCCGCTTCGGGGGGCCGCGTCATCGCCGACAACATCAAGGCGTTCGAGGCCGGACAGCATGTGCCCGACCTGACCCGCATCGATCGCGGTTACTGAGCCGCGGTGCCGACCAATCCGTCAGGCTGGCCGACCACCACGAAATGCAGATCCTCGGGGCGATAGATCCGTTTCGCCACCCGGTTGGCTTCTTCCAGCGTGACCGCGTTCACCTTGTCGTTGCGGGTGGCGATATAGTCGATGGGCAGGTCTTCCATCTGCATACCGACCATCTGGCTGGCGATGGTGGAATTGCCGTCGAAACGCAGGGGATAGGCGCCTGTCAGATAGGTCTTGGCATCCTCAAGCTCCTGCGCGGTGATCCCCTCGTTGGCGATACGGGCCCATTCGTCGCGCACCACCTGAACGGTTTCGGCAGCGCGGGCATTGGCCGTGGCCGCCTGCCCCATGATCAGTTCGGCGTGTTCATAGGGTGCAAGGTAGGTGCCGATGCCATAGGTCAGTCCGCGTTTTTCGCGCACTTCCGTCATCAGGCGGGACGAAAAGTTCCCGCCGCCGAAGATCTGGTTGACCACATAGGCCGCGAAGAAATCCGGATCGTCGCGAGTGATCCCCTCATGGCCGAACAGGATCACCGACTGCGGCGTGTCGAACGGCACGACCGTTACCCCGGCCTCCAGATCATAAGGGGCGCGCCCCGGCAGAGCGGCGCCGGTTTCGGGCAACCCGCCCAACAGGTCGTCCAGCAGGGTGCCCAGCGCATCGGGCGTGATGTCGCCCACGGCCGCGACATACAACCGCTCCTTGACCAGCACATCCTTCCACGCCTGCACGATATCGTCGCGCGTCAGGGCGTTCACCGATTCGATGGTGCCGCTGCCGTCCGAGCCATAGGGGTGATCGCCGAAGATCCGGCCGCGCAGCGCCGCCTGCCCCAGTTCGCCGGGATCCTGCGCGTCCGAGCGGATGTTGGACAACACCTGATCGCGCACGCGGTCGATGGCGTCCTGATCGAACCGCGGTTCGATCAGCGCGGAGCGCAACAGCTCGACCGCCTCGGCCCGGTTTTCGGTCAGGAACTGCGCCGAAACCGAGAAGCCGTCGTTGTAGCTGTCGAACCCATAGGAGGCCGCCAGCCGTTCGCGCGCGGCGGCAAAACCCTGCGCATCCAGATCGCCGGCGCCTTCCTCGATCAGGCCGGTCATCAGGTTGACCGCGCCGCGCTTGCCGTCGCGATCCAATGACTGACCGCCCTTGAAGCGGATCTGCAACGCGGTGAACGGGATTGAATGTTCCTCGACCAGCCAGGCCGTGATGCCGCCGGGCGACGTGACTTCCTGGATGGCGATCTCGGCCCGCAGGGGCAGCGCCGCGAACAGGGCCACGGCGGCGGGAATGACGAAACGGATCATTGGACGATCTCCTTGTCGGTGTCGTCGGAGGGCGCACGCAGCCATCCGGTCACGGCCTTGTCACGGTCGAACACCATGCGCCCGGCGGCGATGATGTCTTCGCCGGTCACCGCCTGAAGGATATCGGGCCAGGCCTTCACATCCTCCAGCGTCAGGCCCGATGTCAGGGCATCGCCATAGACCCGCGCCCGCGCCTGCACCGAATCCTGGGCATAGATCCGCGAGGCGCGCAGCTGCATCTTGATCCGCTCGAGCTGTTCGGGGTCCACGCCGCGATCAAGGAACGCGGCGATTTCCCGGTCCAGCGCCGCCTCGGCCTGCTCCAGCGTCTGGCCCGGTGCGGGTGCGATGGCCAGCCCGAACGTCGTGTCGTCATAGGACGTGCCGTTGTAGAACGCCGTCACCCACAGCGCTTCCTGCGTGTCGAACTGCAACCTGCGCGCCAGTTCGGACGTCTGCGCCGATCCGCCCAGAACCGCCGCCAGCAATTCCAGCGCCGCGGCGGTTTCCTGATCGCCCGGATCGCGTTCGGGCGCCAGGTAGCTGCGGATCACATAGGGTTGCGCCACGCGCGGATCCTCCAACACCATGCGCCGTTCGGCGCGCTGGGGCGGCTCCTGCGGGCGCATCCGCGCCGGCAGATCCTCGGTCGGCTCAAGCGGGCCATAGTGGGTTTCGGCCAACGCCTTCACCTCGGCCGGATCGACATCGCCCGCCACGATCAGGATCGCGTTGTTCGGGGCATAATAGGTGCGATAGAATTTCATCGCGTTGTCCAGCGTCAGCGCCTCGATCTCGTGCTTCCAGCCGATGACGGGGATGCCGTAGGGCGAATTCAGGAACTGCGCCGCCGACATCTGTTCGCGGAACAACGCCTGCGGATCGCTTTCCGTGCGCTGGTTGCGTTCTTCCAGAACGACCTGGCGTTCGGTCAGGATGTCGGTCCCGTCCAGCTTCAGATTGCGCATCCGGTCGGCTTCCATCTGCATCATCAGGCCCAGCCGGTTCGCCGCGACCCGTTGGTAATACGCCGTCTGATCCTGGCTGGTGAACGCATTGTCCGAACCGCCGTTGGCCGCCACGACCTTGGAAAATTCGCCCGGCGCCATTGTGTCGGTGCCCTTGAACATCAGGTGTTCGAAATAATGCGCGATGCCGGACGCGCCGGGCGGCTCATCGGCGGCGCCGGTGCGATACCACACCATCTGCACCACCACCGGCGCGCGGTGGTCTTCCAGAACGACAACCTCAAGCCCGTTGTCCAGCGTGAACGTGGTCAGCTTGTCCTCGCCCTGTGCCGCACCGGCCAGGCCAAGGGTGACGGCCAACAGGGCGGCAAGACGTCGGAACGAAACAAGGGCATCGGGCATGGGAACTCCTGCGTGGCATGACGGACAAGTGGCATGTGTGCCGGACAGCCGCAGGTTCAAGCGGGATTACAAAACTGTAATCCTACGCGCCTTTTTATTGCGGCTTCGGCGGAACGGCAGGGGTGCGCACACCGGCACGGCGGAACCGCTCAAGCTCGCGATACTGGTCCAGTTCCTGCTTCTTGTAGGCGCGGTAGTAGACGTTCACATCGAACAGCCGCTCAAGCACCCGGCCATCGTTGCGGCGGCGGAACTCCAGGTCTGCGGCCGCCAGTGTCTGGCGGATTCCCGGCGTCACCCCGAACCGCGTGGTGTGCGAGATCAGCGCAGCATCGCGCGCCCCCCCGCCCGACGCCAGGGCCGCGGGATTGCCCCCCAGTGCGGCGACAGCATCGGCCTGTGGCGTGGCGTCGGCCCGGTTGGCCATACCCGGTGTCGGCGCCGGCAGGGCGTCATAGCTTTCGGGCGATTGCAGCGGCTTGGTCGGCAGGATCGAGAACTCGTCCGGCCCCGGCCCCGGCGCGCTGAGGTTCAGAAGCCTGGGATTTTTCGGCGTGCAGGCGACGAGCGCGCCAAGACACAGGGTCAGACACAGCGCACGCGCCCCGAACCGGTTCGTCTTGCCAAGCATCATTGCCGTCTCCCGTCGTGCGTTCCTTGCATCGTTTAGCCGATCCCGGGCCGGTCGTCACGGCCTCTTTGCGCCGCGCCGACCCGATTTCCTGGCGCCTGCGCTGTCGCTGCCCGTGAACAGCAGCAATCCGATGGCCCCGGCGAAGATCGCGATGTCGGCGACGTTGAAGGCATAGGGATTGTCGATGCCGCAGCATGACATGTTCAGGAAATCCGCAACCGCCCCATAGAACAGCCGGTCGATCACGTTGCCCAGGGCACCGCCCACCAGGAACCCGGCGCTGATGCGCGCCATGACGCCCGGTTTCTCGCGCCGCATCCACCAGACCACCCAGCCCGAGATCACCAGCGCGATCGCGATCAGGATCCACCGGGTCAGATCGGTATCGCCGGCGAACAGGCCAAAGTTGATGCCCCGGTTCCACGCCATGGCGAAGGTCAGATAGGGGGGCCAGACCTCGATCTGGCCAACGCTCGACAGGCGCATCCAATGCACGACGATATACTTGCTGACCTGATCCAGCAGGAAGATCGCAAGGGCGGAATACCACAAAACCCGCATGTCAGTGCCGGAAGTGGCGCATGCCGGTGAACACCATGGCCAGCCCCGCCTCGTTCGCCGCCGCGATCACCGCATCGTCGCGCATGGACCCACCGGGCTGGATCACCGCCCGCGCCCCCGCCTCGGCCAGCGTCAGCAGGCCATCGGGAAACGGAAAGAACGCATCCGACGCCGCGACCGCGCCCTCGGTCAACGGCGCGTCCAGCCCCAGTACCTCGGCCATGTCCTGCGCCTTGCGCGCCGCGATCCGGGTCGAATCGACGCGGCTCATCTGGCCGGCACCCACCCCCACCGTCGCGCCGTCCCTGGCGAAGACGATGGCGTTGGACTTGACGTGCTTGGCGACGCTCCAGGCAAACAGCAGATCGGCCATCTCGGCGTCGCTGGGCTGGCGGTCGGTCACGACCTTCAGATCGGCGCGGGCAAGGCGTCCGTTGTCCCGGTCCTGCAGCAGGAATCCGCCCGACACCTGCCTGACGATCCGCCCCGCCGCCGCGGGATCGCCCAGCCCCGAGGTTGTCAACAGACGCAGGTTCTTTTTCTTGCTGAAAATACTCATTGCGGCGTCGTCCGCCCCGGGCGCGACGACCACTTCGGTGAACACCGCTGAAATCGCCTCGGCCGTTTCGGCGTCCAGCGGGCGGTTCAGCGCGACGATTCCGCCGAAGGCCGACGTGCGGTCGCAATCGAACGCGGCGCGGTAAGCGTCCAGCAAGGTCGCACCCCGGGCGACGCCACAGGGATTGGCGTGCTTGATGATGGCGCAGGCGGCGCCGTCTTCGGCCGGAAATTCCGAAATCAGCTCGAACGCCGCGTCGGTGTCGTTGATGTTGTTATAGGACAGCGCCTTGCCTTGGTGTTGCACCGCCGTGGCGACGCCGGGGCGGTCCGAGCCATCGGTGTAGAACGCCGCGCCCTGATGGGGGTTTTCGCCGTACCGCATGGTCTGCACCAGACGCCCGGCCATGGCATGGCGGCGCGGCGCCTCGATGTTCAGCGCCCCCGCCATCCAGCCCGACACCGCCGCGTCATAGGCCGCCGTGCGAGCATAGGCCGTCTGCGCCAACCCCTGCCGGAACGCCAGGGTCGTCGCACCGTCGTGCGCCTCCAGTTCCGCCAGCAGCGGCGCGTAATCCTCGACGTCCACCACCACGTTGACGAAACCGTGGTTCTTGGCGGCGGCGCGGATCATCGCCGGGCCGCCGATGTCGATGTTTTCGACGCAGGTGGCATAATCGGCGCCCGCCGCCACCGTCGCCTCGAACGGATAGAGATTGACCACCAGCAGGTCGATCGCGCCGATCCCGTGGTCCTTCATCGCGGCGACATGGCTTTCGTCGTCGCGCAGCGCCAGCAATCCGCCATGCACCGCCGGGTGCAGTGTCTTCACCCGCCCGTCCATCATTTCCGGAAAGCCGGTCACATCCGCCACATCGCGCACGTCAAGACCGGCCTCGCGCAGCGCCTTGGCCGATCCGCCGGTGGACAGCAACTCGACCCCGCGTTCGGCAAGGGCGCGGCCCAGGTCGATCAGGCCGGTCTTGTCGGAAACGGACAACAGGGCGCGGCGGACGGGGTGCAGGTCGGTCATGGGATATTCCTTGCGGCTGGCGTTCGGGCGCGGCATCGGACCCACGGCACGGACAGACCGCGCCCCATGCCTCACTCCTGAAGCATCAGATCCTCGCGCTGGAGGTCGCGCACCGTATCGGGCGTATCCTGGGCCTTGGCAAGGGTCCAGGCGATGCGGGTGGCATGTTCCAGCGCCAGCATGCTCAGCACGATCTGGCGTGTGGCGCGTGGGGCCAGCCGGCCCTTTTCCAGGTAAACCGACGGCTCCAGCGTCATCTTCGCGCCGCCGGAATAGCGGAACACCCATATTTCTCCGCTTTTCAGCACCATGGACACGGCGGTGCCACCCATGTCCTGTTCGGCGTCCACGTCCGGGTGCAGATGAAAGCGCAGCTTGAACGGTATTCCCTTCAGGCCGGTGCGATCCAGCGCCCGGTCGAAGGTGCGTTCATCCTGGCGCTCGACGGTGGCCAGAACGTCCTCGCCCTGGAGCCCGCGCCCGTCCAGCCCGAGGTACAACTGTCGCACATGGGTCAGCCCGTGGGTCGCGAGATATCCGTCGTGGCCCGCGATCAACCCCGTCGAATGGTCGCTTTGCCGGGTTTCGATCCGCACGTCCCTGGGCGCGTCCACCAGAAGTTCGGCGTTTTGTCCGCCGATGATGCCCGCCACGCCCAGACGCGACGACGAGAACCCTTCGATCGCCAGGGTCGAATGTGATGGCGTCGCGCGCCCCGCACGGCGCCACTTCTCGCCAAACGTCCGCCCCGATCCGCAATTCACGATCAACGGGCGGCGTCCGGATGTCAGTTCGAACGCCAAGGTCGAGGCATGGGCCTGCGCCGACGCGTCGCGCTCGGGCGGTGGCGCCGCGTCCAGGATGATCGAGGTGCGCCCGTGTGCCAGGCGATAGAACCCCATGGCCAACCCTTCGCGGCGCGCGGTCTTGATCCCCGAGGCCGACAGCGCCTGATCCAGCCATCCTTCGGCACCCCGCCCGCCGCCATGAAACCGTGCGAGGCTGCCATCGCTGTGGCGCAGGGCGCGCAAACAGGGCGCAATCCGTTCCAGCGCGTCCAGATGCGCCCGTCCCGGCAAGCGGTCGCTTTCGCGCAGCGCGCTTGCGGCCCAACTGAGAAGGGTAAACACCTCCATCAGTTCTTCGGGATTGCGGGTGGGGATTCCACCTTCGGCATCTATTCGGGTTTCACATTCGCGGTTCAGCGCCTTGATCGCAGGCACCAGGTGCCGGTCCATCCCCGTCAGCGCGATTCCGGCATAGATCAGCCCGACCAGCGCCTGGAACCGGGCCAGCCCCGGCGACGCCGCATGCCAGCGGTGCGACAGAAAATTGGCCTGTTGCCCGAGCGAGCGATAGAAGGCATCGCTGACCGGTTGGTCCTGGCCGTTCAGCAGGGTGATCGCGTGGTGGATCCAGCGGATCAACCGTCGGCCGGTCAGATCGGGCGTCCAGCCCGGCCCCGTGCCGCGCCCGAACCGCCCGATCCAGGCATGGGTCCAGGTCCGCATCCGCAGGTTCGCCGCCCCGTCGCCCACGGCGGCCAGATCGTCGATCCAGGCAAAGCCATGCAATTCCTGTTCGAACGCCAGATCGGGCATCGGCAGGTCCCAGATCGCGGTATCGGGCGCCTCGACCAGAAACCCCGCGAACAGGAAATTGCCCGACGACAACTGCCGCCCGCGCGCGAAACTGCCGATGGTGCGCGGTTCGGGATGCGAGACGAAGCCTGTCGCAGGCTGCGACAGGGTGCTGGCGCGCGCGTGCAGCCGGTTCATCCAGCGCAAGCGGCGCGCTGACCAGGGTTCGGATCGGGACACTTGCCTGTAAGCCTCGCTGATCTCTGCGGAGTGCGGGGTCTGATTGTTGCCACGATACCGCAAAACCCGCCCGCGTGTCATGGCAAAAAACCGGTGCGGCTCTGGCTTGCCGGCGGGACCGGATTTGCGCAACACGGGAATCCGGGCGACGTGTCAGGCGGGCTTTGTCAGGGCCGCGATGAAAAACCCGTCCATGCCGCCCAGATCGGCCCAGTAATCGGGGCGCAGGCGCAGGCCGCCTTCGGGCGTGATCCATGCCGGATCGATGCCGGGACTCTCCAGCGCCGCGCGATCGACGGTCAAACCCGGATGGCGCCCGAGCGCCGCGAGCAGTTGATCCTCGCCCTCTGCCCGCAGCAACGAACAGGTGCAGAACACGACCCGCCCGCCCGGTTTCACCATCTCCAGCGCGGCATCCAGGATCGCCGCCTGAAGCGCGATCAATTCGTCCAGCCCGCTGCCGTCCTTGATGCGCGGCAGTTCGGGGTGGCGGCGCACGGTGCCGGTGGCCGAACAGGGTGCGTCGACCAACGCCGCATCGAAGGGGGTATCGGGCCGCCAGCGCAGGGCATCGGCGGCGATCACGTCTGCGGTCAACCCGCACCGCGCGAGGTTCTCGCGCACCCGCTCCAACCGTTTCACCGACTGGTCCAGCGCGGTGACTTCCGCCCCCGTCGCCGCCAGTTGCAGGGTCTTGCCGCCCGGCGCAGCGCACAGGTCGATCACCCGTTCGCCCGGGCGCGCCGCAAGCAAGCGGCCGGCCACGGCGGCGGCGCCGTCCTGCACCCACCAATCCCCCGTGTCGTATCCCGGCAGGGCCGACACCTGGCCCGCACCGGCCAGTCGCACCGATCCCGTCGCCAACACCGTGCCGCCCACGGCCTGCGCCACCGCGGCCGGGTCCGACTTCGCGCTCAGGTCCAACGGGGGCACTGTGGCGAACACCGCCTCCATCGCGGCGACCGCCGGCTTGCCGTGGTCCGCGGTCAACCGCTTGCGCAGCCATTTCGCCAGGCGCGGCACCGGCAGGGCGGCCCAGGCTTCGGGCCCCTGGCGCAGGATGTTGCGCAGCACCGCATTGGTCAGACCCGCCTGCGACGCGGTGTCGCCCCCCTCGCGCACCAGCGACACGGCGTCGTTCACCGCCCCGTGGTCGGCCGTGCCTTCGACGTAGATCTCGAACAGGGCCAGGCGCAGGGCGTTCAGCACCCGCAGATGCGGCTTGTTGCGCAGGAACGGGCCCAGCGCGCGGTCCGACCGATCCATCCAGCGCAGGGTTCCGGCCGCCAGCCGCTGGGCACGGGCGCGCGCCGGTCCGTCCAGTTTGGACGGCAGGCGCAACGCCGCATCGCCCAGCGGCGTGTTGTTTTCCAGAACGTCAGCCAACAGCGACAAGGCGGCGCGACGCGAGGGATCGGGAGAAGTTGCCATGGTTCACCGCTTGAGGGTTGGTCAAGGCGACGTATATCATGGAAGGATCGGGAAAAAGGAACCCCGCGATGCAGGATCAAGACAAACAGGACGACACCATGCCCGCCGCCGCCCGGCGCGCGCTGGCCGAGGCCGAGGAACGCCGCAAGAACCGCAAGCCGCTGGATCTGCCGGTCGAGCTGGGCGGGCGCGACGGCCCCGAAGCGGTGCGGTTCGGCGATTGGGAAAAGAAGGGGATCGCGATCGACTTCTGATCGCGCCAGAGGGTCAGCGGATCGTCAGGTCGGCCGTATCGCCCGCACCACGATCCGCGGTAAAGCGGATCGTCGCGCCGCTGACCGCGACCGTCTGGCAATTATCGGCAAGCTGCTTGTTGCCATACTTCAGGCTGCGGCAGAAATAATCGCCCGACCACGTCCAGCTCCCCGTGACATCTGCGGTAAAGGCGGTGCCCGTGATGGCGCCGCCCGGCGACACCGACAACCGGATGCCGAACCGCGTCAACTCGCGCCCGTTTATCAGGTTCACGAAATCGCTCTTGTCCGTCACGGCGCGAAACTGCTGCGCCGCGACGGGCGCGCCCCACGCAACGGCAAGGCAGGCGGCGGCAAGGGAAAGGCGGGTCGCGGTCATGGTCTGTGCTCCGGGCTGATCCGATGGGTCACCGTTTCTTACGGCGCCCGCGGTCAACCGGATCGTGTCAAGCCCAGAACATCCACCATATCATAGGCGCCCGGCGGCTGGCCATGGCCCCACAGCGCGGCGCGCAACGCGCCCCGGGCGAACAGCGCGCGGTCGGTGGCGCGGTGGCGCAGCACGATCTGTTCGCCTTCGGTGGCAAACAGCACATCGTGTTCGCCGATGATGTCACCGCCCCGGATCGCGGAAAAGCCGATATCGCCCGGCGTGCGTGCCCCGGTGATGCCGTCGCGCCCCCGGTCCGACACATCGTCCAACGCGACGCCGCGCCCGTCTGCAGCGGCCTGGCCCAGCATCAGCGCGGTGCCCGACGGCGCGTCGACCTTGTGGCGGTGGTGCGCCTCGATCACCTCGATGTCCCACGCGGGGTCCAGCGCCTCGGCCACCTGCTTCACCAGGGTCATCAACAGGTTGACCCCAAGGCTCATGTTGCCCGCGCGCACGATGACGGTGTCGCGTCCGGCGCCGTCGATGGTGGCGATGTCGGCATCGGACAGGCCGGTTGTGCCGACCACATGGACGACGCCCGCCTTCGCCGCGTCCTGCGCAAAGCCCACGCTGGCCGCCGGCGAGGTGAAGTCGATCACCACGTCGGCGTCGGCAAGGACCGCGCCGGCATCGTCGCCCACGATCACGCCGGTTTCCGCGCCGCCCAGCATCGCCCCCAGGTCGCGGCCGATCCAGTCGTGGCCCGACCGCTCCAGCGCGCCGGCCAGCCGGGCGTCGTCGCTTTCGTTGATCACCTGCACCAGCATCCGGCCCATCCGGCCCGACACGCCCGTCACAACGATTCGCGGCTGCCCTGTCATCTCCGTCTCCCGTCTGGATTTCGCCTCAGGACTAGCGGCTTCGCACCGGTCCCGAAACCCCTTGTTGCAAGGCCGCGCGTTGCGCCCTAGATCAGCCCCATGGCAAAGAACCGTTTCTCCGACTCCTCCGGCCCGTCCCAACGTCAGTTGCGGGTGGGTGAACTGATGCGACGCGCGCTGTCGGATCTTCTGAACCGGGGCGACATCCACGATCCCGATCTGAACCGCCTGTCGCTGACGGTGGGCGAGGTGCGGGTGTCGCCCGACCTCAGGATCGCGACGATCTTCGTGCTGCCCCTGGGCGGCGGCAACCGGGACGAGGCGATCGCCGGCCTGAAGCGCAACAAGGGCGAAATCCGCCGGCTTCTGTCCAAGGAGGTGATCCTGAAGAACGCGCCCGAGTTGCGGTTCATGATCGACGACACTTTCGATCGGATGGACCACACCCGCGCCCTGTTCGAACGCGACGACGTGCGCCGTGATCTGGACGGCGAGGGGCCGCAGGACCCCGACACGCCGGAAGACACCTGAGATGCGCCGCCTGCTTGCCCTGTTGCTGATCGGCCTGCCGACCTGGGCCGCGGCCGCGCCGAGTTGCGAAAGCACCCGGTTCGACGGCGCGCCGCTCACCTTCTGCCGGATATCGCTGGCGACCGATCCCATGCGCATCTGGCTGCGCGACCAGACCGGCACGATCCTGGGCAGTTTCGGCAACATCGACCAGCGACTTGGCGAACAGGGCCAGCGCCTTGGCGTGGCGATGAACGCAGGCATGTATCACGACGACCGCGCCCCGGTCGGCCTGTATATCGAAGATGGCAAGGAGTTGACCGGGCTGGTGACGTCGGAAGGGCCGGGCAACTTCGGGTTGCTGCCCAACGGCGTGTTTTGCCTTAAGGACGACGACACCGCCGCCGTGATCGAAAGCCGCACCTATGCCGAATCGCCGCCCGATTGCCGCTTTGCCACCCAATCCGGCCCGATGCTGGTGATCGACGGCGAACTGCACCCCCGGTTCCTGAAGGATGGCACATCGCGTTACATCCGCAACGGGGTGGGCGTGAATGCCGACGGCACCGAGGTCATCATCGCCATTTCCGACCGGCGGGTGAACTTCGATCTCTTCGGGCGGTTCTTCCGTGACGCGCTGAAGGTCGACAACGCGCTTTACCTCGATGGCAACATCTCGCGGCTGTATGCGCCCGAGATCGGGCGCGACGACATCGGCTTTCCCATGGGTCCGATCCTGGGCACCGTCGCACCAGCCGCGACGGACTGAAAGCTTCGCGCCGGTCGATTGACGCGCGGGCGGCGGGGCGCTAGCACGCGACACTTCATTGGAATTGAAAGAGGTGCGCGGTGGCACGCAAACGCAAGGGACGCGATATTTCGGGATGGGTCGTGGTGGACAAGCCCGCCGGCCTGACCTCGACCGCCGTGGTGAACAAGCTGCGCTGGGCGTTCGACGCGAAGAAGGCGGGCCACGCCGGCACGCTGGACCCCGACGCCACCGGCGTTCTGGCCGTCGCGCTGGGCGAGGCGACGAAAACCGTGCCGTTCATCACCGATGCGCTGAAGGCCTATCGCTTTACCGTGCGCCTTGGCATCGCGACCAACACCGACGACGCGGACGGCGAGGTGATCGCGACCTCGGAAAACCGCCCGACCGAGGGCGAGGTGATGAACGCCCTGTCGGCCTTTGTCGGTGATATCGAACAGGTGCCGCCACAGTTTTCCGCCGTCAAGATCGATGGCGAACGCGCCTATAAACGCGCCCGCGACGGCGAGGCGATGGAGATCGCGGCGCGGCCCCTCTATGTCGAGGCGCTGGATTTCCTGTCGATGCCCGACATGGACCACGTCGAACTTGAACTGGTGTGCGGCAAGGGCGGTTATGTCCGCTCGATCGCGCGCGACCTGGGCGAGGCTCTGGGGTGCTACGGCCATGTCCTGTCGCTGCGCCGGATCTGGTCGGGGCCATTCGATGCCGACGATGGCGTGACGCTGGATCAGATCGAACACTTGGCGCGCACCCCCGAGATCGACCAGTATATCCGCCCGCTTGAGGAAGGTCTGTGCGACCTGCCCGAAGTCCGCTGCACCCCCGAGGGCGCGGCGCGCCTGCGCAATGGCAACCCCGGCATGGTGATCTCGTCCGAGGCCGAATACGGCGATGAGGCATGGGCCAGTTTCGAAGGCCGCGCCGTTGCGGTGGGTATCTATCGCGCGGGCGAATTGCATCCGTCGCGGGTGTTCCTGTGATCGACGACTTTCTGGACCTGCTGGTGCGCACTCCGGCGCCGCCGGGTTGTGCCAATCCCTATACGATCCACGAACCCGCCGTCGACGCGACGCCCGACGCGCCGACCATCCGCCTGCGCCAGTTGCGCGGCTATCTCGAACGGCGCATGGGTCAGACCGATCTGGTGCTAGTGGCCGAGGCGCCGGGATACCAGGGCGCGCGGTTTTCCGGCATCGCGATGACCTGTGAACGGACGTTGCTGGGCCTGAAACCCGCCGTGCCCGCCGAATTGGTGCTGGCCCCCGGCACGCCGGTCACCCGCACCAGCCGCCCCGAAACGGGGCGCAACAAGCCCGAGCGCGCGGGCGGATTTTCGGAACCGACGGCCTCCTGTGTCTGGGGCGAGATGATCCGCCACGGCATCAGCGACCGCACGGTGCTGTGGAACGTCTTTCCGTTCCATCCGCGCAAGGGGGACGATCCGCTGACCAACCGGACCCCGACCGGGACCGAGGTGGCCGATCACCTGCATATCCTGACCGCGATGCTGGACCTGCTGGGCCAGCCACGGATCGTCTGCATCGGGCGCACGTCGCAAAATCATCTGGCGGCGTCCCACCCCTATGCCCCCGCGATCCGCCATCCGGCCAACGGCGGCGTGCCGAAGTTTCGCGAAGGGCTGGCCGAGGTGATCGCCGCGCGGGGCTGATCCGTTCAGCCGGCGCGAAGGTCGGCGCGCAGCCGGTCTTCGTCCAGCGGTGTGCCGGAAAAATGCGCCCAGGCCTGCACGCCCTGGTGAAAGAACAACTCCCACCCCGATATGGCCTGAAGGCCCAGCGCGCGCGCATCGGTCAGGAACGCCGTGTCCTCGGGGGTATAGACGGCGTCAAAGGCCCATTCCGCCCCGGTCATCGCAGCCCGCGACAGGGGCGTTCCGCCGATCCCCGTCATCCCCAGCGGCGTGCAATTGATCAGCCCACGGGCCCCAACCGCCGCGTCGGTGCCATCCTGTGACACCGTCGTTCTCAGATCCGGCGCTAGGCTGCGCAGATCGCGCGCCAGTGCTGCGGCCTTCACCGGATCCCGGTCCACCAGCCGCAGATCGCTGACGCCCAGCGACAGCAGGCCAAAGGCGACGGCGCGCCCCACACCCCCGGCCCCGATCAACAGGAC
Source organism: Oceaniglobus indicus (assembly GCF_002751875.1). Taxonomy (GTDB): domain Bacteria; phylum Pseudomonadota; class Alphaproteobacteria; order Rhodobacterales; family Rhodobacteraceae; genus Oceaniglobus; species Oceaniglobus indicus. The sequence goes on from NZ_NMZM01000010.1 coordinate 59,150, forward strand.
CGGCCCCGGTGCCAGATCGCCGCGCGCGCCGCGATAGGTGGCGATGAACCCCGAATGATCGGTATTGAACCCGCGCGGCCGGTCGGCCCCGAACACCACCGTGTTGACCGCCCCCATGGTCCGCAGGGTCGCGGCATCGGTGTGCAGCAGGCCCATCACCCGTTCCTTGTAGGGATAGGTGATGTTCACCCCGCGATAGCCGCCGCGCACACATCCGGCGAAGATGCGGGTGAAATCCACGCCGGTCGCACCCGGTGTCAGCAGGTCATAGCGCACGTCTATCCCGCTCTGCTGTCCGGCCAGCCGGTGCAGGCGCGGAGCCTGCGACGCGCCGATATTGCCGCCGATCAACCCGAGGCGCAGCGTCACTCGGCCGTCCAGCCGCCGTCGATCAAAAGCGACGTGCCGGTCATCAGCGCCGAGGCGTCCGAGGCGAGGAACACAACCGGGCCCATCAGATCCTCGACCTCGCCCACGCGGCCCAGCTTGATCTTGCTCTCGATCCAGGCGCGGCGTTCGGGATCCTTCAGCGTCTGTTCGGCCAGGGGCGTGCGGATGAACGTCGGGCACAGGGTGTTGACGCGGATACCATGGGCGCCCCATTCGACGGCCATGGATTTGGTCATCCCTTCCAGCGCGTGTTTCGTGGCGCAATACAGCGCGCGGTCCACCGCACCGACATGACCCATCTGGCTTGAGACGTTGATCAGGCTGCCGGGTTTGCCCGCAGCAATCAGCCGTTTCGCCACGGCACGGGTCAGGAAATACGCTGCCCGCACGTTCAGATCGGTGACCGCGTCGTAATCTTCGGGCGTGGTGTCGACGGCCGGAGAATGGCGGGCCAACCCGGCCGAGTTGACCAGCACATCGAACGGCGCACGCGCGTCCAGCGCCGCGTCGGTGGCCGCGATGTCGGTGATGTCCAGCGGCAGGATCTCGGCGGTGCCGCCTTCCGTCTCGATTTCGGCGCGCACGGTCTCAAGCGTTTCGGCCCGCCGCGCGACCAGGGTGACGGCGGCGCCCGCATCGGCCAGGGCCAGTGCGGCGGCGCGCCCGATGCCGGAACTGGCGCCGGTCACAAGGGCGCGGCGTCCGTCAAGACGGAACGACGGGGTGCGTGGGATGGACATATCAGATCTCCTGCAGGCGGACGGACGGCCGACAGGGCAACGATCCGCCGCGGTGTGTCAAGGCGCGGTCAGTGAATCAGCGATCCGCCGTTCACGTCCACTTCGGTTCCGGTGCAATAGGCCGAAAGCTCCGACGCCAGGAACAGCGCGCAGCCCGCCACGTCCGACGCCTGACCGACCCGGCCCATGGGAATACCTTCGAGGATGCCGCGCTCCTGCTCGGGGGTCAGCTTGCCCGCCGTGATGTCGGTGGCGATGAAGCCGGGGCAGATCGCGTTGACGCGCACGTTGTCCGGCGCCAGCTCGCGCGCCATCGCCTTGGTCAGGCCCAGCACACCGCCCTTGGCTGCCGAATAATGCGGCCCGCCGAAGATGCCGCCGCCGCGTTGCGCCGATACGGACGAGATGTTGACGATGCTGCCGCGGCCCGCCGCGCGCATGGCCGGGATCACCGCCTGGCTGGCATAGAGGGTGCCGCGCAGGTTCACGTCCAGCACCGCGTCATAGTTTTCCGGCGCGATGTCCATGATTTTCAGCGGTTGGGTGATCCCGGCGTTGTTCACCAGAACGTCGATCTGTCCCCACCGCGTCAGCACCGCGGCAACGGCATCGTCGCAGGCGGCCTTGTCGGTCACGTCGCAGGCCAAGCCGATGTGATCGTTGCCCAGATCCGCTGCCGCGCCCTGTGCCGCGTCGCGGTCCAGATCCAGGATCGCCACCGTCGCGCCGTGTTCGGTGAACATCCGCGCCATCGCCTTGCCCAGCCCCCGGGGGCCCGCGCCGCCGGTGATCACCGCATACCGGCCTTCAAGAAGTTTCATCGTCATTCTCCGACCCATCCCTTAATGCTCTCGACCACGCGATCCACCGACAGCCCATACATGTGGTGCAAGGTCGGCAATGCCCCGGCTTCCAGGAACGCATCGGGCAGGCCGATCATGCGGAATTGCGGCGTCACGCCGTTTGTCATCAGCAGCGACGCCACCGCTTCGCCCAGCCCCCCGACAACCGAATGGTTTTCAGCGGTGACCACCAGGCGGCCGCCCTTGCGGGCCTCGGCCAGTATCGTGTCGCGATCCAGCGGCTTGATCGTCGGCACGTGCAGCACGCCGACATCGACGCCGTCTTTCTCCAGCTGAACGGCGGCATCCAGCGCGCGCATGGTCATGAAACCGGTGGAAATCACCAGAACGTCGCGGCCTTCGCGGATCGTCTGGGCCTTTCCAAGCTGGAACCGGTAATCCGGCTTGTGACGGCGCAACACCGACGGCACCTTGCCGCGCAGCAGGCGGGCATAGACCGGGCCGGGGTGCGCCGCGATCTCGGGCACCATGTCGGCCACGTCGTCGGCATCGCAGGGATCGACAATGGTCAGGTTCGGCAGGCCGCGGAAGATCGCGATATCCTCGGTCGCCTGATGGCTGGGGCCGTATCCGGTGGTCAGCCCCGGCAGGGCGCAGACGATCTTTACGGCCAAGTTCTCCTCGGCGATCGCCATGGCGATGAAATCATAGGCGCGGCGTGCGGCGAAGACGGCATAGGTGGTCGCGAAGGGAATGAACCCCTCGCGCGCCAGACCCGATGCCGCCGACATCAACACCTGTTCGGCCATGCCCATCTGATAGAACCGGTCGGGCATCGCGTTGGCGAAAACATGCAGGTCGGTGTATTTCGACAGGTCCGCCGACAGCCCGACGATGCGCTCGTCCCGTTTCGCCAGATCCACCAGGGCGTGGCCGAACGGCGCCGCCACGGTGTCATATCCTTCGGCGGCCAGAGAGGCGATCATCGCGCTGGTCGCCTGGCGTTCGGATTTCGGCACGGCCTGTCGCGGCTCGTATTTGCGTCGCATGGAATCGTGGGTCATTCGGGCATCCCCGCATCCAGTGTCTCAAGGGCGCGGGCCCATTCGTCGGGGTCGACCCGGACGAAATGCGCGCTTTCGCGGGCCTCCAGGAAATCGACGCCCTTGCACATCAGCGTGTCGAAGATGATGACGCGGGGCCGGTCGCCCGGTTCGGCGCGGGCGGCGTCCAGCGCCGCCACGACCGCGGCCATGTCGTTGCCATCCACCCGCTGCGTGTGCCACCCGAACGCGGCCCACTTGCCTTCCTCGGGCACGCGCGCCAAGGCTTCGGTCGCCTTGCCGTCGGCCTGCTGGTCGTTGAAATCGACCAGGCAGATCAGGTTGCCCAACCCGTGCTGCACCGCCGACATCGCCGCCTCCCAGGTCGACCCCTCGCCCAACTCGCCGTCGGACATCAGGTTGTAGACGAAGGCGGGGTTGTCTTTCCGCTTCAGCCCCATGGCCATGCCCACGGCGATGCCCAGGCCATGACCCAGCGATCCACCGGTGATCTCCATCCCCGGGGTATAGGACGCCATGCCCGACATCGGCATCCGGCTGTCGTCCATGCCGTATGTCTCAAGCTCGTCCTCGGGCAGGATGCCGGCCTCGATCAGCGCGGCGTAAAGCGCGATGGCATAATGGCCGATGGACAGCAGGAACCGGTCGCGCCCCTCCCATTCGGGATCGTCGGGGCGATGGTTCAGCGCGTGGAAGAAGCTCGCCGCCAGCACATCGGCGATGCCCAGCGCCTGGCCGATATATCCCTGCCCCTGCACCTCGCCCATGCGCAGCGCCTTGCGCCGGATGTTCCAGGCGCGCCGCTCAAGCGACATGTTGTCGAAACGTCTGTTGTCCATGGTCCCCTCCGCTGTCGCGGACCCTGCCACAGCGCGGGCACCGGGGCCAAGGTGCAAATGCCGCCTTTCAGGAGGCTTTCAAAACCTCGCGGATCGCGGGCACCTTTTTCGGCTTGTCGACCAGCGACAGCAGCATGTCGCGCAACTCGGGTTCGTCCACCCGGCGCGCGGCGCCCTTGACGCTGAACCATTTGCGCTTGCGTTCGTCACGTTCCTTCCACCGCTTCTTCAGCCGCTCGACAACCAGCGGATACAGACGCACCCGAATCGGCAGGGACGATCCATCGTCCAGCGTCTTGCGATAGCGGTAATCGCCCAGCGGCTCGGATCCGATGGCACCGACGGCGCCCGCTTCCTCGAGCGCTTCGATCTCGGCGGCGCGCCACGGCTTCTTGCCGTCCATCAGCCACCCCTTGGGCACGATCCACCGCCCGGTGCCGCGCGACGTCACCATCAGAACCCGCATCCGGCCCTCGTCGTCCCAACGCAGCGGCAGGGCGGCGATCTGTTTCTCGATCCGCTCGCGTCGCGCCATCACGTCGGCTCCGTCGCATCGGGGCTGAGGCGGCTGGACAGCAACGCCCCCGTTTCGCGGGCGATGGGATAGCCGACGCTGGAGAACGCCGTGTTGATCTGTTTCAGCGCGCGGATCGTTTCCTGGTGCAGGTTGCTGGTTTCGATACTTGCGGCGATACCGCTGCGCAGCCGGGCAAGATGCCGCGTCTGAAGACGGGTTTCGGCGTCGCGCGCGCGGTCCTTCTCCTCGACCAGCTGGATCGCGGCATCGGCGTCGCCCGACATCAGCACGTTCAGCGCCAGCTGCGCGTTCGACAGGACGCGGTCGTGAAAATCCGACAGGTCACGCCAGCCTTCGTCGGAAAACCGCAAGCCTTCTTCATGCATCCGCCGCGCCATGCCGACCAGGTTCGACGATACCTGATCGCCCGCGTCTTCCAGGTTGTTGGCAATGGTGGCGATGTCCATCGACCGGCGGGCCTGTCGTTTTGTCGGGCCTTCCTCGTGCAGGCGCGCGATATAGAGCTTTACGTCGAAATGCATGCGATCGACGTCAACCTCGCAATCGCGGATGTGATTTGCAATCGTATCATCCCACGAGCGGAACAGGCCCAGCGCCGGGGTCAGCATGGCATGCACCTGCTCGCCCATCTCCAGAACCTCGCGGGCGGCACAGCCCAGCGCGCGGTCCGGATCGCCGATAGCATCCCGGTCCAGCGCGCTGGGACGTTGCGGCCCCGACGGGGCACTGTCGGGCAGGACGGCCCGCGCCAGCCGGATCGCCGGGCGTGCCAGCGGCAGGCCGATGCACAACAGCAGCACGTTGAAGAGAACGTGGGCGTTCACCGCCTGGGTCGCGGCGGTGCTGCCCAGGGCGGTATAGGTGCCATCCCACAGGATCAGGAACCCCAATCCGCCCAGCGCCCCGCCCCCCCGCAACAGCAGGTTGCCCAGCATCGCGCGGCGTGCGGTCCGCGGCGCAGACAGCGTCAGGATCACGGGGATCATGGAGCCGCCGAAATTGGCCCCCAGCACCAGCGCCAGCGCGGCCGGGGCCGGCAGGAATCCGGCCGACGCCATGGTCACCACCAGCAACACCGTGGCCACGCTGGACGATGTCGCCAAGGCCAGCCCGGCGCCCAGAACGAAACTGCTGGCCATGTCGCGCCCCAGGTAGGCCGCGACGATATCGGCCCCGCCGCTGCCCTGAAGCGGCGCCGTCGCCGTCTTGATCATCACCAGCGATGTCAGGACCAACCCGATGCCGATGACGATGCGCCCGAACTGGCGGATCCGCTGTGACCGGCCCTTGAAGAAACAGACCGCGCCCAGCACGAACAGCACGGGCGTCAGCGCGGTCACCGGCGACAACAGGATGCGCGCCGCCAGCGCCGATCCGACATCGGCCCCCAGAACGACGGCAAGACTGCTGACCACGGGCAGGGATCCGGTCGCGGCGAACCCGGCGACCAACATCGCCACCGCCGTCGAGCTTTGCATCGCCAGCGCCGCGACGATGCCGCCCGCGGCGGCCGTCGGCAATTGTTCGGACGCCCGGCGCACCCCGATGCGCAGCGGACCGGCAAAGCCCCGCTCGATCCCCGTGCGAACCAGGCGTATCGACCACAACAGCAAGGCCACGGCGCCGGCGAGACCGATGATCAATGCAATCAACCGTTTGTTCCCTGTTTCATCATGTTGTCCCTTGGTGGACCCGCCTCGCGGTGCGGCGTGTCATGCGGCATCGTCCATCGGATCGCGGCCCGATGCAATTCCGGCAATTTCGTCTGATCCCACCACCCTGATATGGAATATGCAACATTTATCCTTGCCAAAAGGTGACAAACCTCACACTTTCGAGATGAGATCACGCCTTTCGGCCGAATGTAGGAGTGCGCACGCCTTGCAGACCGAACCCGCGCCACAAAAGCTGCGCAAGCACGAACGGCGGGAGCGGATCGTCATGGAGCTGCGTCTGCGCCCCCACGTCCGGGTGTCCGACCTGTCGCGCATGTTTGCCGTGTCGGCCGAAACCGTGCGCCGCGATCTGGCCCGCCTCAGCGCCGACGGCGTTCTGGACCTGGCCCATGGCGGCGCGTCGGCACGCACGCCGGGCCGGTATCCCACCCTGCACGAACGCGATTGCGAACGGCGCGAGGAACGCGAACGGATCGGCCAGCGCGCCGCGCATCTGGTCAACCCCGGCGAAACGCTGATGATCGACTCGGGGTCCACCACGCTCCAGGTGGCGCGGTTCCTGGCCATCGACCGGATCCCGTGCACGGCCATCACCAACAGCTTCCCGGTCGCCATGGCACTGGGCCAGGGCGAAAACATCGACGTGATCGTCTGCCCGGGCGAATACCTGCCCGAGGAATCCGCCGTCACCGGCACCGACACCACCGATTTCCTGGCGCGGCACAATGTCGACCGCTGCTTCATCGGCGCCTCGGGCCTGACGCGCGAGGGCCCATCGGAAACCGTGCGCGGGTTCGCCGCCGTCAAACGCGCCATGCTGCATCAGAGCGGGTTTTCCCATCTTCTGATTGACGGAGACAAGTTCGAGAGGACAGGATTGTCACGGATCGGACAGTTGTCCGATCTGACATCGGTGGTAAGCGATTGCGCCCCGCCCGAAAGGCTTGGTGAAGCGTTGTCACGCGCGAACGTCGAGGTGCTGATCGCCGAGCCGGATCAGTCCCTTCATGCCGCGCAATGATGTTCGAAGGCGCCATCGGCGCGACGAGATATGCCTCTGGCATGACAAGACGGCGACATGCCTCTGGCATGATAAGGAAACGATGTGCCCGCGGCATGACAAGAAACTGTGATGTGCCGCGGGCAGAATGAAAAACGGGGGAAGCCACTCAAGGCACGCCCCGAAGACGTCAACGGGAGATTGACATGACAGACCTGAAGAACCTTCTGCGGATGACCGGCGCTGCCGTGGCATTGTCGTTCGTCGGCCATGGCGCCGCGGCGCAGGATTGCCCGCGCGGTGATCTGGATGCCCGGTATTGCGATGCCGACGGCGACATGATCGCCGATATTCCCACGGATGAATCCGAACTGCTTGATCCCGATACCCTGATTTTCGCCTATACCCCGGTCGAGGATCCCGCCGTCTACAAGACCGCCTGGGCCGATTTCCTGACCTACCTGGAAGAAGCGACCGGCAAGGACATCGTGTTCTTCCCCGTCCAATCCAACGCCGCCCAGATCGAGGCGATGCGCTCGGGCCGCCTGCACATCGCGGGCTTCAACACCGGGTCCAACCCGCTGGCCGTGAACTGTGCCGGGTTCCGTCCGTTCACGATCATGGCGGCCGAAGACGGCACCTTCGGCTATGAGATGGAGATCATCACGCATCCCGATTCGGGCATCGAAACCCCCGCCGACATCAAGGGTCGGAAACTTGCCTTTACCGCCCCCACGTCGAATTCGGGGTTCAAGGCACCATCGGCGATCCTGAAGGCCGATTTCGGGCTGGAAGCGGACAAGGATTTCGAGCCGGTCTTCTCGGGCAAGCACGACAATTCGATCCTTGGCGTCGCCAACCAGGATTACGACGCCGCGGCCGTGGCCAACACGGTCATCACCCGGATGATCGCCCGCGATGTGATCGAGGCCGATCAGGTCGTGTCGCTCTACAAGTCCGAAACCTTCCCGACCACCGGCTATGGCGTGGTTCACAACCTCAAGCCGGAACTGCAGGACAAGATCAGGGAGGCATTCTTCAGCTTCGACTGGGCCGGAACGTCCCTCGAGGAGGAATTCGGAAAAGGGGGGGAAACCCAGTTCATCGATATCAACTACAAGGATTTCTGGAACGTGATCCGCAAGATCGACGCGGCAAACGACGTCAGCTACGCCTGCGAGTGATCGCGCCTTCGGGGGTGGCATCCGGCCGGATGCCGCCCTTTTCCCTTCCTTGAACCGGGACGCCCCATGCTGAAACTGAAGAAACTCGTGAAGACCTATCGCACGGGTGATCAGGCCCTCAAGGCCATTGACCTCGAAATTCCGGCCGGCCAGGTCCTGGCATTGATCGGGCCGTCGGGGGCGGGCAAGTCGACGATGATCCGCTGCATCAATCGCCTGGTCGAACCGACCTCGGGCGAGGTGTGGCTGGCCGAACGTGAGTTGACCCACCTGGGGTCGGGTGCGTTGCGGCGGGCCCGGCGCGAGATGGGCATGATCTTTCAGGAATATGCGCTGGTCGAACGGCTGAGCGTGATGGAAAACGTGTTGTCGGGGCGGCTTGGCTATGTCGGGTTCTGGCGCAGTTTCCTGCGCCGGTATCCGCAAAGCGACGTGGACGAGGCGTTCCGCCTGCTGGATCGCGTCGGCCTGGTCCACATGGCCGACAAGCGGGCCGATGAATTGTCGGGCGGGCAACGCCAGCGTGTCGGCATCTGCCGCGCCCTGATCCAGAACCCCAAGATCCTGCTGGTGGACGAACCCACCGCATCGCTGGACCCGAAGACCAGCCGCCAGATCATGCGCCTGATCTGTGAATTGTGCGCCGAACGCGGACTGGCCGCGATCATCAACATCCACGATGTCGCGCTGGCCCAGCGTTTCGTGCAGCGCGTCGTCGGGCTGCGCGCCGGTGCCATCGAATTCGATGGCCCGCCCGAGGGTCTGACGCCCGACGTCCTGACCACGATCTATGGCGAAGAGGATTGGGAAGCCACCATCGAGAAGGCGGAAGACGAAGACGAAATCGAGGCCGCAGAATGAGCGCCACAGAACTGGACACGCTGATCGGGCGCAAGTGGCGCAAGCCGCCGTTCGTGCGCAACGCGACGCTGCGCTGGGGTCTGACCGCCGGCTTTGTCATCTACCTGATCGCCGCCTACATGACGATCGAGGTGAACTGGTCGCGGGTCTATGAAGGGCTGGATCGCGGCGCGGCCTTCGTGATGGCGTTCATGTCGCCTGATTTCCTGACCCGCTGGGGCGATATCCGCGACGGGATGATCGAAAGCGTGGTGATGACCGTGGCCGCCTCGGTGGTCGGCATCGCCATTTCGATCCCGATCGGCCTTGGTGCCGCGCGCAACATCGCACCGATGCCGGTCTACCTGATCTGTCGCGCGATCGTCGCGGTCAGCCGTGCGTTGCAGGAGATCATCGTCGCCATCCTGCTGGTCGCGATCTTTGGCTTCGGCCCGCTGGCCGGGTTCCTGACGCTGTCGTTCGCCACCATCGGGTTTTTGTCCAAACTGCTGGCCGAAGACATCGAAAGCATGGACAAGACCCAGGCCGAAGCAATTCGCGCCTCGGGCGCACGCTGGACCCAGTGGATCAACTATGGCGTCCAGCCCCAGGTCCTGCCGCGTCTGATCGGGCTGTCGATCTATCGCGTCGACATCAACTTTCGTGAGAGCGCGATTTTGGGCCTTGTCGGCGCCGGGGGCATCGGCGCGACCCTGAACACCGCCTTCGACCGCTATGAATACGACACGGCGGCGGCGATCCTGCTCATCATCATCGTCATCGTGATGGCGCTTGAATACATCTCGGGTATCATCCGGGCGAAGGTGCAATAATGCCGGTTCTCACCACGGACAAGGGCGCGGTTTGGCGCCGTCGCACCACGGGACAATCCCTGTTCCACTGGTTCATCTGGCTGGTCGGCATCGCGATCTTCGTCGTCTGCTGGCAGCAGATCTCCGAGGCGACGACGTGGTTCTTCGTCTGGGATGCACCGCGCATCGCCGGTGATATCTGGTCGCGCGCGACCCCGCCGAAATGGGACTATATCGCCCAACTGGGGCGGCCCATCTGGGACACGCTGAACATCGCCACCCTGGGCACGATCATCGCCCTGTTCATGGCGATCCCGGTGGCTTTCCTGGCGGCGCGCAACACGACGCCGTCCAAGCTGTTCATCCGGCCCATCGCGCTGTTCATCATCGTGGCAACCCGGTCGATCAATTCGCTGATCTGGGCGCTTTTGCTGATCGCGATCATCGGGCCAGGCGTGTTTGCCGGGGTCATCGCCATTTCGATCCGCTCGGTCGGGTTCTGCGCCAAGCTGCTGTATGAGGCGATCGAGGAGATCCAGGAAAGCCAGGTCGAGGCGATCACCGCCACGGGCGCGTCCCGCTGGCAGGTCATGGCCTATGGCATCGTGCCACAGGTCCTGCCCGCGCTGGCCGGCATCGCCGTCTTCCGCTGGGACATCAACATCCGCGAATCCACCGTTCTGGGGCTGGTCGGCGCCGGGGGCATCGGATTGCAGCTTTCGGCATCGCTCAACGTGCTGGCCTGGCCGCAGGTCAGCCTGATCCTGCTGGTCATCCTTGCCGCCGTCGTGCTGGGCGAATGGGTGTCGGCCAAGGTGCGGGCGGCAATCATATGACACAGCTGGACACCAGGACCGCCTTTGACGCCTATGAAGCGGTGCGCCACCGGCTGCCGGCCGCCCGCACCGGCAGTGCGCCGCCGGTTCACGCCGGGTCGCTGGCCGATATCGCCGACCGGTTCGATGTCTTCCTGCTGGATGCGTTCGGCGTGCTGAACATCGGCGAAACCGCCATTCCCGGCGTCGTCGAACGGGTGGCCGACCTGCGCGCCATGGGCAAACGGGTGCTGGTCGTGTCGAACGCCGCCGGCCTGCCCCATGCGGTGCTGATGGCGAAATACGCCCGGCTGGGGTATGATTTCACCCCGGACGACGTGGTGACCAGCCGCCGCACCCTTCTGGCCGCGCTGGCGGATGCGCCGCGCCGTCAATGGGGCCTGATGGCGACACGCAGTGCCGGACTGGCCGACCTGGAAAACCTGAACCTGACCTATCTCGAGGAGGATCCGGCCGTCTATGACGTGGTCGAGGGGTTCCTGATGGTCGGCGCGGCCGAGTGGGGCGAAGCGCGCCAGTCGTTGCTGGAGGACGCGCTGCGCAAACGGCCGCGCCCGGTCTGGGTGGCCAACCCCGACATCGTCGCGCCGCGCGAAACCGGGTTCTCGACCGAACCGGGTCATTTCGCCCATCGCCTGGCCGACCGGACCGGTGTCGCACCGGCGTTTTTCGGCAAGCCGTTCGGCAATATCTTCGACCTTGCATTCGCGCGGCTGGACGGAAATGTTGCGCGCGAGCGGGTTCTCATGGTCGGTGACAGCCTGCACACCGACATCCTGGGGGCCCAGGCGGCGGGCATCGCCTCGGCGCTGATCGCCGGATACGGGTTTTTCGCGGGCCACGATGCGGCGGCCCCGATCGCGACGTCGGGTATCGTGCCCGATTTCATTCTGGAACGTCCGTGACGGATCGTTAAGCTGTCGGACGGGAGAGATTCGCCAAAATCGCCGGGATTGTCACGAAACCGTTTCACGGTGCGTGCGATCACACGGCAGCGCCCCTGCCGGGACGCAAACAACACCTGTGGGACACATCCCACGCAAACGGGAGAAAGACCGATGAAACTTCAAACCTCGCTTCTGGCGCTTGCCGCCGTGACGATGACGGCCAACACCGCCGCCGCCCAGACCGAGATCGATTTCTGGCACGCCTTCACCGGACGTCTGGGTGAACTGGTGGCCGAACAGGTCGAAACCTTCAACGCCTCGCAGTCCGACTATGTCGTGAACGCCACCCACAAGGGCAACTATTCGGAAACCCTGAACGCCGGCATCGCCGCCTTCCGCGCCGGGGAACAGCCCGACATCCTGATGGTGTTCGAAGTCGGCACCGCCACGATGATGAACGCCAAGGGCGCCGTGAAGCCGGTTTACGAGGTGATGGCAGACGCGGGCGCCGATTTCGACGCCGACGCCTTCATCGGTGCGGTCAAGGGGTATTACACCACCGCCGGTGGCGAGATGCTGTCGCTGCCGTTCAACTCGTCCACGCCGGTGCTGTGGGTCAACCGCGATGCGCTGAGCGAAGCCGGAATCGACCCCGACACCGATCTGTCGACATGGCAGAAGGTCGGCGAAACCCTGGACGCGCTAAAGGAAGCGGGCCACGATTGCCCCCTGACGACCGCATGGCAAAGCTGGATCCACCTGGAAAACACCTCCGCCTATCATGACGTGCCCTTTGCCACCCAGGACAACGGTTTTGCCGGTGTCGACACCGAACTGGCCCTGAACGGCCCGGTGCAGACCCAGCACATCGAAGCCATGGGCCAGTGGGCCAAGGACGGCAAGTTCATCTATACCGGACGGCGCAACGAAGGCGGCGCGAACTTCCGCGGTGGCGAATGCGCGCTGTTCACCGAAAGCTCGGCCGGATACGCGGGCATCAAGGCCGAAGCCGAATTCGACTTCGACGTGCGCCCCCTGCCGTATTGGGAAGGTGTCGAAGGCGCGCCGCAGAACACGATCATCGGCGGTGCATCCCTTTGGGTGATGGAAGGCCAGAGCGACGAGGAATACAAGGGCGTCGCGGAATTCCTGAACTTCCTGTCCTCGCCCGAGGTGCAGGCCAAGTGGCACCAGGACACCGGATATCTGCCGATCACGTCCGCGGCCGCCGATCTGACCCGCGAACAGGGGTTCTATGACGAAAACCCCGGCACCGACGTGGCCGTCAAGCAGATGACCGCGAACGAGCCGACGGCCAATTCGAAAGGCATCCGTCTGGGATCCTTCGACCAGATCCGCGGCATCATCGACGAGGAACTGGAAGCCGTCTGGGCCGGCGACAAGTCCGCGCAGGAGGCGCTGGACAGCGCGAAAGAGCGTGGCGATGCCCTGCTGCGCCGGTTCGAGCAGTCGGCACGCTGATCCGAACGACACCAAGGCGGCGCCCCGGATCCATCGGGGCGCCGTATTCATTGACGAACGGCAGGAACGATGGAAAAGCGCGTCACATTCAAGGGTCTCTGGCTGCCACTGCTGCTGGTTGCCCCACAGCTTGCCATCACGGCGGTGTTCTTCTTCTATCCCGCCGGCCAGGCGATCTGGCAGTCGCTGTTCATTCCCGACCCGTTCGGGCTTTCGATGCAATGGGTCGGCCTCGGTAACTTCGAATACCTGCTGAGCGACAAGTATTACCGCGCGTCCTTCGTCACGACGGCGGTGTTTTCCATCCTCGTCACGGTCGTCTCCATGGGCGTGGCCCTGTATCTGGCCGTGCTGGCCGACCGTCTGATCAAGGGGTCGGGCACCTATCGCACGCTGCTGATCTGGCCCTATGCCGTCGCGCCCGCCGTGGCCGGTGTGCTGTGGCTGTTCATGTTCAACACCCGCGTCGGCGTGGTCACATGGTATCTCGGCCTGCTCGGCTATGACTGGAACCATGTGCTGAACGAGAACGAGGCGATGGGCCTGGTCGTCATCGCTTCGGCCTGGGGGCGCATCAGCTACAACTTCCTGTTTTTCCTTGCCGGTCTTCAGGCGATCCCGAAATCGGTGATCGAAGCCGCCGCCATCGACGGCGCACGGTTCTGGACCCGCTTCCGCACCATCGTCTTTCCGCTGCTCAGCCCGACCACGTTCTTCCTGCTGGTCGTCAACATCGTCTATGCCTTCTTCGAAACCTTCGGCGTGATCCACACCATCACGTCGGGCGGGCCGCAGCAGGCGACGACGATCCTGGTCTACAAGGTCTATTCCGACGGCTTCGTCAGCCAGGACCTGGGATCGTCGGCGGCGCAATCCGTGATCCTTCTGGTGATCGTGGGCGCGCTGACCATCTTCCAGTTCAAGTTCATCGAGCGCAGGGTGCATTACTGATGGCTATCGATAAACACACGGGCATGGTGGAAAAGCGCGGTGCGGGCCTGTGGCTGACCCATCTGGGCCTGATCATCGGCGTGCTGTTCATCTTCTTCCCGATCTGGCTGGCCTTCGTCGCCTCGACCGTGCAGCAGGCCGATATCGTGCGCCCGCCGATGCCCCTGCTGCCGGGCGGTCACTTTCTTGAAAACTATGGCAAGGCGCTGACGTCCGGCATCAACGCACCGGTCGCCACGATGCTGTTCAACTCGGCCGTGATGGCGTTGGGCATATCGCTGGGCAAGATCGTGATCTCGCTGCTGTCGGCCTTTGCCATCGTCTACTTCCGGTTTCCGGGCCGCACGCTGTTCTTCTGGCTGATCTTCCTGACGCTGATGTTGCCGGTCGAGGTGCGGATCGTGCCGACGTATGAGGTGGCGGCGAATTTCGGCATGCTCAACAGCTATTCGGGGCTGATCTTTCCGCTGATCGCCTCGGCCACGGCGACCTTCCTGTTCCGGCAGTTCTTCATGACCGTGCCGGACGAGCTGGCCGAGGCCGCCCGCGTCGACGGGGCGCGGCCCATGCGGTTCTTCTTCGACATCCTGCTGCCGATGAGCCGGACGAACATCGCGGCGCTGTTCGTGATCCTGTTCATCTATGGCTGGAACCAATACCTCTGGCCGCTGCTGATCACCACGGATCCGTCGATGAACACCATCGTCATGGGCATCAAGCAGATGTTCCCGTCGGGTGACGACCTGGCCGATTGGCCGGTCATCATGGCCACGTCGATCCTTGCAATGATTCCCCCCGTCGCGGTGGTGATCGGAATGCAGAAACTCTTTATCCGCGGCCTCGTAGACAGTGAGAAATAAATGGCGACCGTAACGCTTGAAAACCTGCACAAATCCTATGGCAAGGTCGCCGTCATCCATGGCGTCGACATCGACATCAAGGATGGTGAATTCATCGTCATCGTCGGCCCGTCCGGCTGTGGCAAATCCACCCTGCTGCGGATGGTCGCCGGGCTTGAAGGCGTGTCCGACGGCGAGGTGCGGATCGACGGCAAGCGCGTCAACGAGAAAGAGCCGATGGACCGCGACATCGCCATGGTGTTCCAGAACTACGCGCTTTATCCGCATATGTCGGTGGCGCAGAACATGGGCTATGGCCTGAAGATCGCCAAGACCCCCAAGGCCGAGATCGACACACGCGTCGCCGAGGCCGCGCGCCTGCTGCAACTTGAACCCTATCTCGATCGCCGTCCGCGCGAATTGTCGGGCGGGCAACGCCAGCGGGTCGCCATGGGCCGCGCCATCGTGCGCCGCCCGTCGGTGTTCCTGTTCGACGAACCGCTGTCCAACCTCGATGCGAAACTGCGGGTGCAGATGCGTCTGGAGATCAAGCAGTTGCAGCGCGAGCTGGGCGTCACCGCCCTTTACGTCACCCACGATCAGGTCGAGGCGATGACCCTGGCCGACCGGATGATCGTGATGAATGCCGGCGTCGCCGAACAGATCGGCGCCCCGCTCGAGGTTTACGCCAATCCGCGCACCGCCTTTGTCGCCGGTTTCATCGGCTCGCCCCCGACCAATTTCATGGCCGCGCCCGACGGCGGCCAGATCGGCGTGCGTCCCGAACACGTCAGCGTGGTGGCGCCCGATGCGGGCAACGTCACGGGTCGGGTGCAATATACCGAACCCTTGGGTGCCGAGACCCTGGTGCATGTGATCCTGGAAAACGGCGAAACCGCGACCGTGCGCCAAGACGGCACCGTTCCGATCCCGGCGGAAAAACAGGATGTCGGCCTGGCCTGGGACAAGGCGGTCGAGATGCGGTTCGGTTCCGACGGCGTGCGGGTCGACGCCCGCTGATCACCCCCGCTCGGCCATGGCCGCGATCGCGCCGGCCAGCGCCTCCACCGCAACACCCATGTCGCGGTCCTCGGCGTATTCGTCGGGGCGGTGGCTGACACCATCGCGGCAGCGCACGAACAGCATGGCGACCGGGCACAGGTCGGCCATGGCCGAGGCATCATGGGTCGCCCCCGACGGCAGGTCGAATGCGCGGAACCCCGCGCCGGTGACCCCCGCGCGCAGCGCATCGGTGAGAGCCGGATCACAGGTGACGGCCTTCTGGTCATAGGTCTGGGCGATGTCGATGCCGACACCGGTATCGGCGGCCTGCCCCGACGCCAGACGGGCGATATCGGCGGCAAAGTCCGCCCGGGCCGCATCGTCCACCGATCGGGTGTCCATGGTCATGCGCACCGTCGACGGGATGGCGTTGACCACGTTGGGCGCAACATCGACCTGGCCGACCGTCGCCCGGAACCCGTTGCGGCGCGACGCCCGCGCCCCGATCTCTCCGATCAGGCGGGCCGCGCCGATCAGCGCATCGCGCCGCCCCGCCATGGGGACGGTTCCCGCATGGCCCGTTTCGCCCGACACTTCGATCATGTGGCGCGAGATGCCGCAGATGCCGGTGACGATGCCCACCGGCAGATCCTCACGCTCCAGCACCGGGCCCTGTTCGATGTGCGCCTCGATATAGCCGATCACCCTTGCCGGATCACGGGCCAGATGAACGGCGGCGGACGGGTCGGCGCCGAACCCCCGCATCGCGTCGCCCATGGTGACACCATCGCGGTCCGCCATGGCGAACACCGCCGGATCCAGCGTGCCCGCCAAGGCCCGCGGCCCGATCAACGCGGTGGGAAAGCGCACCCCCTCCTCGTCGGCGAAGGCCAGCACCTCGATGGCGAAGGGCAGAGCGTCGAACCTGTTGCGAAAGCGGCGGACCGCCAGGCAGGCCAGCGCGACCCCCATGATCCCGTCATAGCGCCCGCCGCTGCGCACGCTGTCCTGGTGCGAGCCGAGCAACAGCGCGGGTCGTTCCCCGGTCCCCGGTGTGCGCCCGATCAGCGTTCCGGCGGCGTCCATCGCCACCTGCAACCCGGCATCTGTCATCCACTCGGCGATGATCCCGAAGGCCGTGCGGTGTTCGGCGGACCAGGGAAGGCGCGTCACCCCCTCTTTCGTTTCGGACGCGGCGGCGATAGATGCCAGCCTTTCCTGCGCACAAACGCCATCGTCCATTTTCACACCTGTATTTTTCATGATAAATAGATGCTAGGGGACAGGGGCGCCTTGCGTCAAGCCGGGGACGGGACCATGAACGAAACAACCAGCCGGCAGAGATCGCGGCCCGAACGCGTGGCCGAGGCGATCAAGGATTGGGTCGTCGAGAACGGGTTGCTGCCCGGTGACCGGTTGCCGGGCGAGGCCGAGCTGATCGCAAGGTTTGCCATGTCCAAGGGCACGATCCGCGAGGCGATGCGCCTGTTGCAGGCCCAGGGGCTGGTCGTGACCAAGACCGGACCGCGGGGCGGCAGTTTCGTGGGCAAGGTCAGCAAGGATCGCGCCCATGCCCTGCTGGCGAACTATTTCTATTTCCAGAACGTCTCGATCGACGACATCTACCAGGTGCGCATCGCGCTTGAGCCTGAAAACGCCGCCGCCGTCGCCGGACACCTGAGCGCGGACCAGATCGGCGAGCTGGAGGAGATTCTGGCGCGTTATGCCGCCCCGGCCCGCGACGCCGACGAGGAACGCGCGCAGCATATCGATTCGCTGAGGTTTCACGCCCGGCTGGCCAGTTTCGGGCAGAACGCTCTGCTGGGGTTCTTCATCGGCTTCATGGCGCAGATCCTGACCGATCTGACCGTCTACAAGCGGCTCTATTCCGAACGGAACCTCGAACTGTGGCGGCGCGGCTTGCGTCATCAGACCGATCTGGTCGCCGCGTTGCGGCGCGGTGACGCCGATGCGGCACGGTCGATCATGCGCGACCACATGGAAACGGCCCGGCGCATGATGGAGGATCACGAGGCCGTCGTGATGAAACGCTTCATGGCCGAGTGACCACGTCCCCGGCCGGTCGGATCGCCGGATCGGCGTGGGGTTCGGACCGGTGCGGATCATCCAGGGTCGGCACCAGGGCCACCCATTCGCCGTAGGGCCCGCTGGTCGCGCGTGCGTGCAACGCGCGCAGCGCGGCAAGCGGTTCGTCGTCATAATCCACCCGCAACGACAACGGCGCCGCATCCCGGCGCACGATCAGCAACGCCGCCGACAGCAACCCCCGGCTGTCGCCCCCCGCCGCGGCCGCCGCGTCCAGCGCCGCCAACAGGCGCAGGTCCAGCGGGCCGGTTGCAGCAAGAAATCCCTGAAGGCAGGCATCCAGCACCGCAGGCGACGACAACAGGTTGCCCGCCACCACGACGCCGGGGGCATGGCGCGCATCGGCGGTCGGGATGCTTTCACCGCCGGTAAAGCTGCCCGTGCCCCCCGCGAGGTCCAGCGCCGACATCTGGCGATGGGCGCGCCCGGCATCCGCCCCGGTGATGGCGGCGACCGCTTCGGCCGCACCCGCGCCCGCCCGCATCCGCGCCAATGCGGCGTCGCCCCACAGGGTCGAGGGCAACGATCCCTGCGACGCGCTCATCCCTGATTCGGCATCACCGCGCAGCACCCAGCCGCCGACACACAGGCTGCCGGTGGTGGCCGCGCCGCCGTAACTGCCTGTTTTCTGGTCATGGGCCAGGATCGAAATCGTCATGGGGGCCGCCTCCGGATTACGGGGTTGTATTTATCATGAAAATTTTGCCTCATGCAATTAATCATGATAAATAGACCAAAACAATCAGCGGAGGGAATGTTCATGTCGATCTTCAAATTCACCCGGCGCGCGGCGCTTGCGACAGGCGCCGCCTTGACCATGACCCTGGCGGCCGTGGGCGGTGCTGTGGCCCAGACCCCGCCCGGCGTCCTGATCGTCGGGCAGATCGCCGAGCCCAAGGCGCTGGATCCGGCGGCGGTGACGGCGGTCAACGATTTCCGCATCCTGATGAACGTCTATGACGGTCTCGTGCGCTACAAGGACGGCACGCTTGAGGTCGAGCCGGCCCTGGCGACCGATTGGGAGATTTCGGACGACGGCAAGACCTATACCTTCACGCTGCGCGATGGCGTGACCTTCCACGACGGCAGCGCGTTCAACGCCGAAGCGGTCAAGTTCAACTTCGACCGGATGCTGAACGAGGATCATCCGTTCCACGACACCGGCCCCTTCCCGCTGGCGTTCTTCTTCTCGGCCATCGAAACGGTCGAGGCGGTGGACGATCTGACGGTGAAATTCACCCTGAACGCGCCCTATGCGCCGTTCCTGTCGAACCTCGCCTATCCCACGGGCCTGATCGTGTCGCCCGCAGCGGTGGAACAGCACGGCGCCGATTTCGGGCGCAATCCGTCGGGCACCGGCGCGTTCAAGTTCGCCGAATGGCGCAGCAACGAGGCAGTGGTGGTCGAAGCCAACCCCGACTATTGGGACGGCGCGCCGGATCTTCAGGCGGTCGTCTTCCGCCCGATCACCGACGCCAGCACCCGCACCGCCGAAATGCTGGCAGGCGGAATCGACCTGATGGTCGAAGTGCCGCCCGTCGCCCTGTCGGAATTTCAGGGCAATCAATACACCGTCCACGAACAGGCCGGACCGCACCTGTGGTTCCTGATCCTGAACACCAAGGAAGGCCCAATGGCCGACAAGCGCGTCCGCCAGGCCGCGAACTTTGCCATCAACAAGGAAGCGTTGGTGAACGAGGTCTTGGAAGGCACCGCGGACGTCGCGGCAGGGCCGACACCGCCCGCCTTTGCCTGGGCCTATAACGACGACCTGACCCCCTATGCCTATGACCCCGAGAAGGCGAAATCGCTGATTGCCGAAGCGGGGGCCGAGGGCGCGGAACTGACGTTCTATGTCACCGAAGGCGGGTCGGGCATGTTGGACCCCATCGCCATGGGCACCGCGATCCAGGCCGATCTGAACGCCGTCGGCTTCGACGTGAAGATCGAAACCTATGAATGGAACACCTTCCTGGGCGAGGTCAATCCAGGGCTTGAGGGCAAGGCCGACATGGCCGAAATGGCGTGGATGACCAACGATCCCGACACCCTGCCCTTCCTCGCGCTGCGCACCGATGCCTGGCCCGACAAGGGTGGCTTCAACTCGGGTTATTATTCCAACCCCGAGGTCGATGAACTGCTGGAACAGGCCCGCGTCGCCACGGATCAGAACGAACGCGCGACGCTCTACAAAAAGATGCAGACCATCGTGCAGGATGACGCGCCCTGGGTCTTTGTCGCCAACTGGAAACAGAACGCGGTGACGTCGGACCGGGTCGGGAATTTCGCCCTGCAACCCAGCTTCTTCCTGCTGCTGGACGATGTGACCAAGAACTGATGCGGTGACCGGCGGGGTGTTCCCGCCGGTTTCCATTCCGATCCGGGGGGGCAATATGACCGGCTATATCCTGAAGCGGCTGTTGTCGGCGATCCCGGTGCTTCTGGGGATCACCGTGATCGTCTTTCTGATCATGGCGCTGATCCCGGGCGATCCGGCGACGGCGATCCTGGGCTCCTATGCCACGCCCGAAAACGTCGAAAAGCTGAACCGCGACCTGGGCTTGGACAAGACCCTGGTGCAGCAGTATTTCATCTGGCTCGGCAACATGGTGCAGGGCGATTTCGGCACCAGTTTCGCGCTGAACCGTCCCGTGCTGGACGAGGTGATCGAACGCTTCAACGGCACGCTGATCCTGGCCGGAACGGCGTTCGTGCTGTGCGCCGTCTTCGGCGTGATCGCCGGGGTTCTGTCGGCCGCCAACCAATACGGCTGGGGCGACAAGGCGATCACCTTTGTCGTGCTGCTGGGCATCTCGATCCCGTCGTTCTTCCTCGGGATGATGATGATCCTGCTGTTCGCGGTGAACCTTCGGTGGTTTCCCGTCTCGGGCATGTGGCCGATCTATGGCACGCGCGATATCTGGGCGCTGCTGGCGCATCTGACCCTGCCTGCGATCTGTCTTGCCGTCGTTGCCACGGGCGTCGTCGCGCGCCTGTCCCGCTCGGCCATGCTGGAGGTGCTGCGCCAGGATTTCATCCGCACGGCCCGCGCCAAGGGGGTCCATGAACGCGGCGTGATCTGGCGCCATGCCCTGCGCGCCGCGATGGTGTCGATCATCCCGGTGCTGGGCATCCAGGCCGGGTTCGTGCTGTCCGGCGCCGTCTATATCGAGATCGTGTTCCAGTGGCCCGGCGTCGGGCGGATGCTGGTCGATGCGATCCTGAAGCGCGACATCCTGCTGGTGCAGGGCGGGGTCGTCTTCGTCGCCGCCTGCTATGTGCTGTTCAACATCGCGGTGGACGTGGCGCAAAGCCTGCTGGACCCGAGGATCAAGACATGACCGCGTTCCTGAAACTCCTGGCGCGCAACCGTCTGGCGCTGGCCGGCGGGATCGTGTTGTCGGTCGTCGTGGTTCTGGCAGTGCTGACGCCGCTTCTGCCGCTGCCAGATCCGGATGTGACCAACACGTCGAACCGCTATGTCAGGCCGTTCAGCGGCGGCACGATCCTCGGCACCGATCATCTGGGGCGCGACCTTCTGGCGCGTCTGATGTGGGGCACGCGCCTGTCGCTGGCCGTGGGGTTTGCCGCCGCCATCGTCGCCGCCACCATCGGCGCGGCCATCGGCATCATCGCCGGGTTCTATGGCGGGCGCACCGACAACATCATCATGCGCGGTGTCGATATGCTGATGGCGTTTCCCTATATCCTTCTGGCGCTGGCCATTGTCGCGGCGCTTGGCCCCGGTTTGCTGAACGCGCTGATCGCGGTGGCAGCGGTGAACGTGCCGTTCTTCGCGCGCAACATCCGTGGCATCACCGTCGGCATCGCCCACAAGGAGTTCGTCGACGCGGCGCGCCTTGCGGGGTTGTCGAACACCCGGATCATCCTGTCGGAAATCCTGCCCAATGTCGTGCCGGTGATCGTCATCGCCATGTCCACCACCATCGGCTGGATGATCCTGGAAACCGCCGGGCTGTCGTTTCTGGGCCTCGGCTCGCAACCGCCACAGGCCGATCTCGGTTCGATGCTGGGCGAGGCGCGCTCGGCGCTGATCACCAATCCGCATACGTCCATCGTGCCGGGGGTGATGATCCTGATCATCGTCATGTCGATCAACCTGCTGGGCGACGGAATCCGCGACGCACTGGACCCCCGGCTGAAATCCGGCGCCCTGTCGCGCCCCATGGCGGCGACGCGGGTGGCGCGGGACGGCCCCGTGCCACAGCCCACCGGCGCGGGCCTGCTGGAGGTTCAACAGCTTGAAACCCAGTTCCACGTCAAGGATCGCATCTATCGCGCGGTCGGCGGTGTCGATCTGGCGGTGAAGCCGGGCGAATGTCTGGGCATCATCGGCGAATCCGGCTCGGGCAAATCGGTCACCGCGCTGTCGGTCATGGGGCTGGTCGCCTCGCCTCCCGGCGTGATCACCGGCGGGGCGGCGCATTACGACGGCGCCGACCTGATCGGTGCGCCCTATCGCAAGCTGCGGCAGATGCGCGGCAACAAGGTTGCGTACATCTTCCAGGATCCGCTGGCCACGCTGCATCCGCTGTACCGCGTCGGCGACCAATTGATCGAGGCGATCCGCGCCCACCGGCCGATTTCAAACGAAGACGGCCGCGCCAAGGCGATTGAGCTGCTCGACTCGGTGCGCATCCCCAACGCCGAAAGCCGCATCCGCGACTATCCGCACGAGATGTCGGGCGGGATGCGCCAGCGGGTCGGCATCGCCATGGCGCTGGCCAATGATCCCGACATCATCATCGCCGACGAACCGACGACCGCGCTGGATGTCACCGTGCAGGCACAGATCCTGTCGCTGCTGGACGATCTGCGCCGGTCGCGCGGGTTGGCCATCGTGTTCATCACCCACGATTTCGGCGTCGTCGCACAACTGTGCGATCGCGTGGCGGTGATGTACGCGGGCCGCATCGTCGAGGAAGGGCCGACCGCCGCAATCCTGGACACGCCGGTGCATCCCTATACCGCGAAACTGATGGCCTGCGTGCCCGAACTGGGTGCGGGCAAACGGCGGTTGGCGGCGATTCCGGGCCTGCCGCCCGCGGTGGACAAGTTGCCGAAGGGCTGTGCCTTCGCCGACCGCTGCCACCGCGTTCAGGACGATTGTCGCGCGCAGGATATCGCCCTGCGCCGCGACGGTGGGCGCGCCGTGCGCTGCATCCATCCCGAAACGCCGCTGACGAAGGCCATCGCATGACCGCCGCATTGCAACTGACCGATCTGTCCAAGACGTTTCCCGTGGGCCGGTCCCTGTTCGGGTCCGCCACGGGCCATGTCCGCGCCGTCAACCCGATCACCCTGACAGTGCCGCAGGGCGAAACGCTGGGCATCGTCGGCGAATCGGGATGTGGGAAATCCACCTTGGCGCGGATGCTGGTGGGTCTGCTGTGGCCGACCACCGGGCGGATCGAAATCGACGGCGCGGCGCTGGACAATGCCGATCCGGCCGAGTTCGGCAAGCGGATCCAGTATGTGTTCCAGGACCCGATTTCGTCGCTGAACCCCCGAAAGACGATCCGCCAGATCATGGAAGCGCCGCTGAAACGCCTGCACGGCATGAAGCGCCCCGAGCGCGAGGCCCGCATCGCCGAAATCTTCGACAGCGTGAACCTGCGTGAAGAATTCCTCGACCGCTATCCGCACGAATTTTCCGGCGGCCAGGCCCAGCGCATCGGCATCGCCCGTGCGCTGGCCGCGAATGCGCGGATCCTGATCCTGGACGAACCTGTGTCGGCGCTGGACGTGTCGGTGCAGGCGCAGGTGCTGAACCTGCTGGCCGACCTGAAGACCGAATTCGACCTGACCTATCTGTTCATCTCGCACGATCTGGCCGTGGTCGAGGCGGTGTCGGACCGCATCGCGGTGCTGTATTTCGGATCGGTGGTCGAACTCGGACCGGCCGAACGGATCTTTGCCCAGCCCCGTCACCCCTATACCAAACTGCTGGCCGACAGTGCCCCGGTGGTTGGCCGCCCGCTGACCGCCCCCGAAGCGGCCGGGAGCGAGCTTCCCGATCCGCTGAACCCGCCAAAGGGCTGCGCCTTTGCCGCAAGGTGCCCCCGCGCGACCGACCGGTGCCGCGCCGAGGTGCCGCATCTCGAGGATCGGGGTGGAACCCGGGTGGCCTGCTTTCATCCGCTGGATTGATCGCGGGCCCGCCCGGGCTTCAGGTGGCGAAGGTCACAGCGCCTCGTTCGGCATGAAGACGGTGCGCGTCGGGAACGGAATGTCGATTCCGGCCTCGTCCATCGCCTCTTTCACCTTGCGCGTCATGTCGGCCTGATAGGCGAAGGCCACGGCATTGTCGCACCACACCCGCACCAGGAAATCGACCGAGGATTCGTTCAGCGACTTGACCTGGATGAACGGTTCGGGGTCCGCCTTGGACCGGGGATCGTCCATGATGGTGTTCAGGATCACCTCTTCGGCGTGCTTCAGGTTGGTGCCGTAGCTGACGCCGAACGTCCATTCCGCACGGCGCATGGGATAGACCGAATAATTGGTGATGGTGTTGCCCCACACTTCCTTGTTGGGGATGATGATCTGGACGTTCGCGATCGACGCCAGTTCGGTGAAGTTCAGCGAGATTTCCTTGACCGTGCCGTTCTGGCCATTCACCTCGACGAAATCGCCGACCTTGATGGGGCGAAAGAAGATCAGCATCACACCGGCGGCAACGTTGGCCAGCGTGCCCTGAAGCGCCAGGCCGATGGCAAGACCGGCCGCACCGAAGACGGCGACGACCGACGTGGTCTGAATGCCGAAGGTGTTGAGAACGAACAGGAACGTGAAGGCCAGGATCGCATAGCGCACGATGTTGCCGAGGAACGAGAACAGCGTCACGTCCAGATGGGCATTGCGCCCGCCAATCCCGGTGATCCGGCGCATGGCCCAGCCGGACAGGATGAAGCCGACGAACAGGATCAGCACCGCCGCCAGCACATCCCCGAGGACCGACACAAGCAGTTCCAGCGACAGAAGATCGCCAAGGCTGCGGTCATTCAGGATCGGCGTTGTCAGGATTTCCTCGATCATGCCACCAGCCCCTCCATGCAGTTCGCCAATTTGATGTCCTGCATGGTCACCCCATCCGCATCATGGGTGGTCAGCGTGACGTTCACCGTCTTGTAGACGTTCGACCATTCGGGATGGTGGTTCATCTTTTCCGCATGGATCGCGGCACGGGTCATGAAGCCGAACGCGTCGACAAAGTTCGCGAAGGCGAAGATCTTCGAGATCGCGGTGCCGTCGTGATTCTCGCTCCAGCCCGCGTCCAGCAGGGGCTTCAGTTCACTTTCGCGTTCCGCATCGGTCAGTAAGTTGCTCATTCGTCCTCGCTCGTTGTTTTCCGGAACGGGCCATAGCCGGTCAGCACTTCGATTTCGTCGTCCACCGCCGCCCGTTCGGCATCCAGATACTCGCCCACCGCCGATGCAAAGCCGGGATCGGCGATCCAGTGCAGCGAATGCGTCGGCGTCGGCAGATAGCCGCGCGCCAGCTTATGTTCGCCCTGCGCGCCCGCTTCAACCCGTCGCATTCCATGGGCGATGGCGTAATCGATGGCGCGGTAATAGCAGAGTTCGAAATGCAGGCAGGGGTGATCCTCGACACAGCCCCAATAGCGCCCGAACAGGGTATCGCGCCCGATCACGTTCAGCGCACCGGCCACGGGGCGGTCGCCGTCCATGGCGAACACCAGCAGGATATCGTCGCGCAACCGTTCCTGCGCGATGTGGAAAAAGCGCCGTGTCAGATAGGGCGTGCCCCATTTGCGCGCGCCGGTGTCTTGGTAGAACGCCCAGAAGGCATCCCAGTGGTGCGGCCGGATCGCGTCGCCTGTCAATTCGACGATGTCGCCGCCGAAGGCCTGCGCGGTGGCGCGTTCCTTGCGGATGTTCTTGCGCTTGCGCGACGACAGGTCGGCCAGGAAGGCATCGAAGTCAGCATATCCGCGGTTCAGCCAGTGAAACTGTTGCCCGGTGCGCGGCATCAGCCCGATCTCGGCGCCCGCCGCCACCTCGGCCTCGGTGCAAAAGGTGACGTGCAGCGACGACAGGTCGTTCTGCGTCGCAAGCTGGACCGCGCCCTGCACCAGCGCCGCGATGCCGGTTTCGAAATGGCCGGGACGGGTCAGGAACCGCCGCCCCGTGGCGGGGGTGAAGGGCACCGCGATCTGCAACTTGGGGTAATAGCTGCCGCCGGCCCGCTCGAACGCATGGGCCCAGTTGTGATCGAAGATGTATTCGCCCTGGCTGTGCCCCTTGGCATAGAGGGGCGCGCAGGCGATCACCTCGCCGTCGGCCCGGGCCACCAGATACCGGGGTTGCCAGCCGGTGCCGGGACCCACCGATCCGCTGTCCTCGATCGCCTTCAGGAAACGGTGGGTGGTGAACGGGTCGATGGCGCGCCCCCCGTCGGCCGTTTCGGGGCAGGCACAGGCATCCCAATCCTGCGCGCTGACCTGATCCAGCGTGGTCAGCACGTTCAGTTCGATCTGCGTCTCGCTCATCTTCCGGGCCAATCTGGGGTCAATCGCATCAGACGTGGCCCCGCGATACCGTTTTTCAAGGCAGCGCGTCAGGTCAGCGGCGCGGCATAGCCTTCGAAGGTGATGTTGTCGGCGATCCGCCGGGCGTCGGCCTCGGCCTCGGGCGTGCGGATCGTCCAGCACAGGATCAGGGCGCCCTGCGCCTTCAACTCGGCCACCCGGGGACGGGCCAAATCGCGTGCGTCATGGCTGATGAACGACGCGCCGACCGTGTCGAACATCGCGATCTCGGCGTGGTTGGCCAGACGCGCGGGCGGCGCGTTCCAGTCTTCGGGCCGGAACGCACAGGTGGTCAGCCCGCGCGGCACATCGGGCGCGGCCACCGCCAGTTCGGCAACGGCATGGGGGTTGAACGACATCACGGCCACCGGGCCGTCATAGCCGCGCAGGGCATCCGCCACCGCCTGTTCCAGCGGGCCGACCCGGGGGCCCAGCGCGCCATCCTGATCCTTGATCTCCACCAGCAGCGGCACCGCGCCGCCGACCTGGGTCAGCACGTCGGCCAGGGTCGGAATGGTTTCCGGCCCACCCGCAAGGGCGATGCCGGTCAGATCGGCGGCGTGGCGGGCGCGCACCGGGCCGCGCTCGCCGGTCATCCGGTCCAGCGTGGGGTCGTGAAACACCACGGCCTGTCCATCGGCCGTCAACTGCACGTCCAGTTCGATGCCGTACCCGGCATCGATGGCAGCCGCAAAGGCGGCGCGGCTGTTTTCGGGGCGCCCCGACGCCGCATCGTGATACCCGCGATGGGCCATGGGCACCTTGCGGAAACTGTCAGGAAGATCGGTCATCGGATTCGGAAGATACCCTCGATTTCGACGGCAACGCCCCGCGGCAGCGCAACCGCCCCCACAGCCGAGCGCGCATGCCGGCCCGCATCACCCAGCAGCTCGACCATCAGATCGGACGCGCCGTTGATGACCTTGGGCTGTTCGGTGAAATCGGCCGTGCAGTTCACGAACCCGGTCAGCTTGACCACCTGTTCGAGGCGCGACAGGTCACCGTCGCAGGCGGCACGGACCTGCGCCAGCAACGACAACGCGCAATGACGGGCGGCCTTTGCGCCATCCTCGATCGTCACGTCGGCCCCCAGCTTGCCGGTGATCAAGCCACCGGCGTCCTGCGAGATCTGTCCCGACACATACAGGGTCGTGCCGTCCGCGACGTAGGGGACGTAATTGGCGGCGGGCATCGGGGCGTCCGGCAGGCTCAGCCCCAGGTCGGTCAGGCGGTCTTCGATCTTTCCCATGGGGGATCCTCTTTCTGTCTGTTGTGCGGGATCAGCTTTCGCGGAAAGCCTTGGCGAAATAATCGGTCAGCGGTTTGACAAGATAGGCGATAGGCGCGCGGTCTTCGGTGCGCAGATACGCCTCGACCGGCATCCCCGGCAACAGGGTCAGCTTTTCGGGCAACTTGTCCAGCTCGCGGTCCTTCAGGCGGATCTCGACGCGATAGAACGACCCCTGCGAGGCCTCGTCGGTGAAGGCATCGGCGGAAATCTGCGTCACGGTGCCGAAAAACTCGGGGGTCGTGCGGGCATCGAAGGCGGAAAACCGCAGCACCACGTCCTGTCCCAGATAGATCTGATCCACGTTCGTCGCGCCGACACGGGCGGTGATCACCAGCGGTCTGTCCTGTGGCACGATATACAGCACCGGATCGGCCGGCCGGATCACCGAGCGTTCGGCGAACACCTGCATGCCATAAACGGCGCCCGACACGGGCGCCGTGATGTCCAGCCGGTTCAATTGTTCGATCAGCGCGCGGCGGCGTTCGGCCAGTTCCAGTTCGCGGTATTGCAAATCGCGGGTCTGGGTGATCGCCTCTTCGCGGCGGCGGGTGTCCAGCTTGAGGATCTCGAGGTCGATTTCGGTGATCCGTTCTTCAGCCTCGCCCGCGTTGGCCATCAACTCGCCCACCGTCCCGCGCAAGCGCGCGTCCTCGCGTTGCAGCGACAGGACGCGGCTGGCCTGGGCCAATCCCCGATCCAGCAGCGATTGC
Organism: Oceaniglobus indicus; assembly: GCF_002751875.1. Taxonomy (GTDB): domain Bacteria; phylum Pseudomonadota; class Alphaproteobacteria; order Rhodobacterales; family Rhodobacteraceae; genus Oceaniglobus; species Oceaniglobus indicus. The sequence continues at coordinate 87,712 of NZ_NMZM01000010.1, forward strand.
TGGTTCTTTAGTTCCTCGCCGATCAGCGCGATCTGCGTCTCAAGCGCTTCCTGCTGGGCGGTGATGCCCCGGATCTGGCTGGCGATCTGCAGCCGGCGCTGGCCCAGCTGTTCGACCTCGCCGGCGATCGATTCGACCCGCGCCTGAAACAGCCGCCGCTGTCCTTCGAGAAGTTCCAGAACCTCGGGGCGCGTGGCCGCGACTTCGACCAGTTCGGCCGGAAATGTCACGTCATCCCGGCCGTCACGTTCGGCAACATACCGGGCCTTGCGCGCCATCAGCTCGAACAGCTGCCCCTCGACCGTGGTCAGGTCCGATTGGAGCAGCGTCGGGTCGAGCCGCACAAGGGTATCACCGCGCGCCACGGTATCGCCCTCGCGCACGAGGATCTCCTCGACAACTCCGCCGTCGGGGTGCTGGACCACCTGCCGGTTGCTGTCGACCTCGATCTGCCCGGTTGCGATGACCGCACCCGAAAGCGTCGAAAGCGCGGCCCACGAGCCGAACCCCCCCACCAGGATCAGCAACGTCAGCAGACCGAAGATCACCGGCCTGCTGACCGACCAGTTGTTCTGCGACTCGCTCATCGGGCACCTGTTGTCATTGCACACCCGCCATGCGCGGCGGGGTCTTGGCGATTTCCTGGTGGTTCTGGACCATCTCGCGCAACACCTCGTCGCGCGGGCCGAAGGCGCGGCGCGCGCCCTGTTCCATGACCAGCAGCTTGTCGCATTCCTTGATGGCGGCCGGGCGGTGGGCCATGATCAGCACCGATTTCCCCTCGGCCTTCATCTGGCGGATCGATCCGTTCAACGCCTCGCTGCCCTCGTTGTCGAGGTTCGAGTTCGGCTCGTCCAGCACCAGCAGGACGGGATCGCCGAACATCGCGCGGGCCAGGCCGATCCGCTGGATCTGACCGCCCGACAGCATCCCTCCGGCCGGACTGACCAGCGTGTCGTAGCCATCGGGAAGTTTCAGGATCAGATCGTGCGCCGCGGCCTTTTTGGCGGCGGTGACGATGTCCTCGTCCTTGGCATCCGGCTGCAGGCGGGCGATGTTCTGGGCGATGGTGCCGTCGAACAATTGCACCCGCTGGGGCAGGTATCCGATGTGCTGGCCCAGGACGTCGGGTTCGTATTGATCCAGCGCGGCACCGTCCAGCCGGATCTTGCCACCGGAGGGCCGCCAGATGCCGACCAGCGCGCGCGCCAGCGTGGATTTGCCCGACGCCGAATGGCCGATGATGCCCACCGCCTCGCCGGGCTGGACGTCGAAGCTGACCATGCGCACCGCGGCCTGTTGCCCGCCCGGCGGAACGATGGTGACCTGGTTGACCGACAACAGCGCCCGCGGCCGCGGCAATGCGGTGCGCGGCGGCTCTTCCGGCACCATCGACAGCAGAACCGCCAGCCGGTTCCACCCCTCCATGGCGCGCTGCACCACCTGCCACTGGCCCAGCGCCAGGTCGATCGGGGCCAGGGCGCGGCCCATCAGGATCGATGCCGCGATCATCCCGCCCGGCGTCAGTTCCTGTTGCAGCACCAGGTAGGCGCCCAGCGCCAGCATCGTGGATTGCAGAAACAGGCGGAACGTCTTGGACGTGGCGGTGAAGCTGCCGCCAAGATCGCTGGCCGCCATCGTTTCCTCCAAAGATCCACCGCGCAGCTTTTGCCAGCGGGTGAAGGTCGACCCCTGCATCCCCAGCGAGCGGACCATCTCGGCCTCGACGCGGATCTGTTCAGCCATCCGTTCGGCGCGCATCGTCGCCTGGTTGGCACGCTGCACCGGCCCCTTGGTCATCACCTGATTCAGGATCGCGACGATCACCAGAAGGAACCCGCCGGCAATCGCCAGCATCCCCAGCCAGGGATGGAAAATCGTGATGCCGATCAGGAACACAGGCGTCCACGGCACGTCGAACAGCGCCGTCATCACCGGTGACGACAAAAACCGCTGAACGGCTTCGAGATCGCGCAGATTGTTCGACGCCGCCTCTTCCTTTTCGGGGGCGACGGCGGCCTTGCGGACCATTGCGGCGAACACCCGGCGGTCCAGCCGTGTCTGGAATTTCGCGCCGATGCGCGAAAGGATCCGGCCCCGGGCAAAATCCAGCATCCCCATCATCAGGAACAGGAACCCCATCAGGACGAAAAGCCCGACCAGCGTCGCCTCGGACCGGCTGCCCAGCACGCGGTCATAGACCTGCAGCATGAACAGCGGGCCAGTCAGCATCAACAGGTTCACGAAGAACGAGAATATGCCGACGATCCAGAACAGCTTGCGGCTTTCCGCACGTGTCTTGGCCAGTTCGTGCTGGCCTGCGGCCGTCTTCACCTGCTGCATTCTCGGCTCCGCTCCAGTGTCGTTCCGGCACACGCAAGGGTCATGGGACCGGCGGCCTTTCGAGCGTCAACATTGACGCAAGCGCCCCCCCCTTCGCAAGCCTCTTATCGCGCAGGCCGGTCCCTTTGCCCCGATCCGCTCCCAGGCCCGGCACATCGGGGGCTGTGCAGGTCGCAAAACACAGGATAAGCTTTCGCGCGACAACCGAAACGCGGGAATGAACATGGCGCATCACCACACGACGCGAAACCGGACAGCCGCACTGGCCGTCCTTGCGGGCGCGGCAATGCTTGCGGGCGGTGCCGTCGCCGGGCCGTTTGACGGGCTGTATCGGCCGGCGCCGACCTCGGACTGCACCATGGTCGGCGCCGATGGCGGCGCGATCCAGATCGAATCGGATGTCTTCACCGGTGTCGAAGCGTCCTGCACCATGCGGCGGCCGGTGAACGTGCGCGACATGGACGCCACTTTGTATGACATGGAATGCAGCGGCGAAGGCACCGAATGGACCCGTCGCGCCATGTTGATGAATGCCGCCGATGGCGGTCTGATCCTGGTCTGGGACGGCTTTGCCTTCAAATACGACCGCTGTCCGACAGACCCGGCCGCCGGCACCGTCACGACCGCTGACGACATCGGGCTGCCCGCCCAATAGGGCGCCGCATCAGTTCTGCGGCCGCCCCAGCAATCCACCCAGCACCTCGTTCAGGATCCGCTCGGCCATGTCTGGCTGTCGCGCGGGTTGGGCCGGCTGTTGCGGCACCGGTTGCGGCACGTTGCCCGAGGACGCGCCGTTGTCCTGATACGGCGCGGGCGCGGGCTGTGCCACGGGTGCGGGCGGCGGACGCATCGGCAGGGGATCGGCGGGCAGATCGGCCTCGATCCGGCTCATCACATCCTGCCAGATCTCGGCCGGAAGGCCACCGCCGGTGACGCCGGTCAACGGTGTGTTGTCATCATAACCCATCCAGACGCCGGTGACGTAATGCGCCGAAAAGCCAAGGAACCAAGCATCGCGCGCGGCCTGGGTCGTGCCGGTCTTGCCCGCCACCTCGCGCCCGGGAATCCGGGCCCGTGTCCCTGTGCCGCCCTCCACCACCTGATGCATCATCCAGGTCAGCTGTTCGGCCGCATCCTGCGAAATCACCCGCTCGCCCAGGCCGCCTTCCTGTCCGATCAGGGGCGTGTCGTCGCCTTTCAGGCGCAGCTCGCGCAGGCCATAGGGCCTGACCGAGGTGCCGCCGTTCAGGATCCCGGCATAAGCACCCGTCATCTCGATCAGGGTCGATTCAGATGCGCCCAGCGCCAGGGCCGGACCGGCGGCAAGATCGCTCTTGATGCCGAAATCCTCAGCCACGCGGCGCACGTTCTCGCGGCCCACCGCCTCGGCCACATGAATGGCCGGGATGTTCAGCGAGTATTTCAGCGCATCCGTCAGAGAGGCGCTGCCGCGGTATTTTCCGTCATAGTTCTTGGGCGACCACGCACCCGAGCCCGGAATCTGCATGGTCAGCGGTTCGTCCAGCACCCGGTCGTTGCCGGTATAGCCCAGCTCGAGCGCGGCGGCGAAGACGAAGGGTTTGAACGCCGATCCCGTCTGCCGGTTCGCCATGACGGCGCGGTTGAATTGACCCACGACGCCCTTGAAGCGGCGTCCGCCGACCATCGCGCGCACCGCGCCGTCGGCCGACATCACGACGATGGCCGCCTGCGCCTTGGACCCTTCGCGCACCTTGGTCTTGAAGATGTGATCCAGCGCCTCTTCGGCCGCGCGTTGCAGGCGCGCATCGAACGTCGTGCTCAGGATCACGTCCTCGGTGGTGTCGCGGGTCAGGAAATCGGGGCCGGTTTCCATGACCCAATCCGCGAAATATCCCCCGGCCCGCGCTTCGGCAGCCGCCGAAAGGGTGGCGGGGTTGGCGCGGGCCTCGGCCGCCTCGGCATTGGTGATATAGCCCTGCTCGGCCATCAGGCCGATGATCACGCGGGCGCGGTTTTGCGAACGTTCGAGGTCGTTGGTGGGTGCGAACCGCGACGGGGCCACCAGCAGCCCGGCCAGCATCGCCGCTTCGGCCGCATCGACCTTGGCTGCGGATTTTCCGAAATACCGTTGTGCCGCCGCGTCGAACCCCCGTGATCCGGCCCCCAGGAACGCCCGGTTGAGATAGATCGTCAGGATCTCGTCCTTGGTGTAACGCGCCTCCATCGCCATGGCATAGACGGCCTCGGTGATCTTGCGCCACAGCGACCCCTCGCGGCAATCGGCCTCGTAGGCGGCTTCGTCCTTCCATTCCGCGGGATCGAACGGCTGCCCCATGCACAACAGCTTGGCCGTCTGCTGCGTGATCGTCGAGCCGCCGTGACCCGACAGCGGCCCCCGACCTTCCGACAGGTTGATCTTGACCGCGCTTGCCACGCCGCGCGGCGACACTCCGAAATGGCGATAGAAGCGTTTGTCCTCGGTCGCGATGACGGCGTTCTTCAGATAGGGCGAAACACTGTCGGCCGTCAGCTGGCTGTATTGTTCGCCGCGCCACGCAAAGGTCCGCCCGTCGCGATCCAGCAAGGTCACCGACCCGCGCGCCCGCGCGTCCAGCAGGTTCTCGACCGGCGGCAAGGTGGTGTAATAATAGAACACGCCCAGACCGATCAGCAGGACGACAACGGCAGTCGACCGCCAGACCAGCAACCAGATCAGCGACAGGATCCAGCGCACCAGCGCCACCAGCCAGCCGATCGGCCCGCGCCGCACCTTGGTGCGCCGGCTCTTGGCCGCGCGGCGTGGTGTTGCCTTTGCCTTGGATTTCGCCGCCGGCTTGGCCTTGCGCCGACGATCCGCCACCAACGGCGGTCTTCTGTTGCCCGATCCGGCCATGCCTGTCCCCGATCCGTCTTGTTTTGCGCGACACTACAGTGCGCGGCCGCGGAAGTGGAGAGGCGAGCCGTTCAACTTTGCCTTTTCCCCACCGCCCAATTTTTAGCCCCGGCGGTGTGTATGTGCAAAAATTGTGCAATTCCGCCGAAAATCACATCGCCGATCCGGCCGCTTGCCTTGTGCGGCGCGGGGCGCGGCCGCCCTTTCGTTGCACAGACGCCGCGCAGGTCCAGCGCCGCGTGCAGGGAAAGGGACGACAGTGAAACTCATCATTGCGACGATAAAGCCGTTCAAGCTCGAGGAGGTCCGCCGGGCGCTGACCGCTGTCGGCGTGCGCGGCATGATGGTGACCGAAATCAAGGGGTTCGGGTCACAGTCAGGGCACACCGAAATCTATCGCGGCGCCGAATACGCCGTGAACTTCGTGCCGAAGATCAAGCTCGAGATCGTCGTGCCCGACACGATGGCCGACCAGGTCACCGACACCATCGCAACCGCGGCCCGGACCGCCAAGATCGGCGACGGCAAGATCTTCGTTCTCGACGTGGCCGCCGCCCTGCGCGTGCGCACGGGCGAAACCGATGACGACGCGCTTTGACGCGCGCTCCCCACAGCTAACAGAGAGATTGAGATGAAAAACCAGATCAGAACCGCGGGAGTGGCCACGGCGCTGTGTGCCCTTGCTCTGCCCGCACTGGCGCAGGACGCCGCCCCCGACACCACACCGCCCATGGCCGACATCGGCTATATCTTCACCACGTTCATGTTCCTCGTTGCCGGGTTCCTCGTGTTCTGGATGGCCGCCGGTTTCACGATGCTGGAAGCGGGACTCGTGCGCCAGAAGAACACGACGATGCAGCTGATGAAGAACGTGGCGCTGTTTTCCTTCGCGGCGGTGCTGTATTACCTCGTCGGCTACAACCTGATGTATCCGGGCGACGGCAACTGGATCGTCGAAGGCTGGATCGGCGCGTTTTCCCTGGCCGCGCTTGAGCCGGTCGGCCTTGCGGACACGGCGACGGATCTGACCTATGCCTCGGTCGGGTCGGATTTCTTCTTTCAGCTGATGTTCTGCGCCACCACCGCATCGATCGTGTCGGGCACCCTGGCCGAGCGGATCAAGCTGTGGCCGTTCCTGTTCTTCGTCATCGTGCTGACGGGCGTGATCTATCCGATCCAGGCATCGTGGAAGTGGGGCGGCGGATATCTGGACGCGCAGCTGGGCTTCCTCGACTTCGCCGGATCGACCGTGGTCCATTCGGTCGGGGGCTGGGCCGCGCTGGCCGGTGCGCTGATCCTCGGGCCGCGGCTGGGCAAGTACAAGGACGGACGGGTGCATCCGATGCCGGGCGCCAACCTGCCGCTGGCCACGCTGGGCACGTTCATCCTGTGGCTGGGCTGGTTCGGCTTCAACGGCGGATCGCAGCTCTATATGGATACCGCGGGCAATGTGGCCGACATCAGCCGGATCTTCGCCAACACGAACACGGCGGCGGCGGGCGGTGCGATCACCGCGCTGATCCTGACGCAGCTTCTGTATGGCAAGCCGGACCTGACGATGGTGCTGAACGGCGCACTGGCGGGGCTGGTGTCGATCACCGCCGAGCCGCTGATGCCGACCCTGGGTTCCGCCACGCTGATCGGGGCCGTTGGCGGGGCGATCGTGGTCTTCGCGGTGCCGTTCCTGGACCGGCTGAGGATCGATGACGTGGTCGGTGCCATTCCCGTCCACCTGTTCTGCGGCATCTGGGGCACGCTGGCGGTGCTGGCGACCAACCCCGATGCCACGGTCACGGGACAGGTTCTGTCGATCGTCATCGTTGGCGCCTTCGTCTTCGTCTGCAGCGCGGCGCTTTGGCTGGCGTTGCGGGCTGTCACCGGGATCCGGGTATCGGAAGAGGACGAGATCACCGGGCTGGATGTCGCCGAATTGGGCATGGAAAGCTATCCCGAGTTCTCGAAGGGCTGAGTTCGACAGCAAGACGGAAAGGCCCGGCGATGCATCCGGGCCTTTGCGTTGCGTGGATCGCGGGTGCGGGAGCGCTCCGCGCGGGAGTATTTCGATCGGTAAGAAGCCCGGCGCGCTCAGGACGCGTAGTTGGAGTTTTCCGCGTCCAGGATCGCCTTTAGTTCGGCGAGATGACGGATGTCCTGTTCGGGGTATTGTTCCAGCTCGCGCGCGGTCTTTTCCGCCACCGCGTCGGACAGGATACGCAGGGGCTGGCCGGTTTGCAGCGCGCGAATGTAGGTTTCGGCGGCGCGTTCGAAGTAATACAGCCGGTTGAAGGTTTCGGCCACGGTATCGCCGATGATCATCACGCCATGATTTCCCATCACCATGACCTTCTGTTTCGGGTCCGAAAAAAGCTGCGCGCAGCGCGCGCCTTCGTCCTCGAACGCCAGGCCGCCATAGTTCTCGTCGATCACCACGCGGTTGAAGAACGTCGCGCAGTTCTGATCGATGGGCGGCAGGCGGCTGTCGGCCAGAGACGCCAGAACCGTGGCGTGGATCGAATGGACATGCATGGCGCAGCGCGCATGGGCGCAGTGGCGGTGCAGGCCGCCATGCAGGCCCCATGCCGTGGGATCCGGCGCGTCCGGTCCGTTCAGCGTTTCGGGATCGTTGGCATCGACCACGATCAGGTCCGACGCCCGGATGCGCGAAAAGTGCATCTGGTTCGGGTTCATCAGGAACCGCGTGCCGTCGTCGCTGATGGCCAGCGAAAAGTGGTTTGCCACCGCCTCGTGCAGGTTCAGCCGGGCGGTCCAGCGGAAGGCCGCCGCCAGATCGACCCGTTCGGGCCAGTGGTCCATGTTCGGGCGCAGGTCGGTGACGGTCATCGCGGATACTCCGGTCAATCAAGGGGGCGGGCGCAGTGCAACAGCAGTGCCGCGCGGTGTCAATCGCCGGCCGGGGCGGGATGGCGCACCGCCGGGCCTGGGGTCAGGAACCGATCAGCTGCAACAGGGCGCGCTCGGGCTGGCGCAGACCACGGATCTCGGGAGCGGCAGCGAGCAGGCCCTGACGCTCGGCCGCGGAGACATCGGTCAGGGCCAGGACGTCGGGGTGGATATAGCTGTTGCGCGCGATGGCCGGGGTGTTCGACAGGCGTTCGGCGGCCCGTTCGGCCATCGCCTTGATCGTCAACCGGTCCTCGGCAAGGGCGGCTTCCATGGCGGCGACGCTGCCGTTCCAGGTGCGGAACGTCTTGGCCGTCAAGCCGGGCGTTTCCGCCAGATCGACCAGCCGCGCATTGACCGCCTCGGACGACACGTCATGCGAGGCCCCTTGATCGTCGATCCACGACACGAGCGTCGCCCCCGGCAGGTCGTCGAGCCGGTGCAGCACCCGTTGCAGCGTCGCATCGTGCAGCGTCCGGCGAACCTTCTTGCCACCCTTCGCGGTGTAATCGAAGGTCAGCGTATCTGTCTTTGCATCCAGTTCGACGTGCTTGCGCCGCAGGGTGGTGGCGCCGAAACTGCCGTTCTCGGCGGCGTATTCCGGCGTGCCGATGCGCAGCGACAGGCGGTCCAGCATCGCCAGCACCGCCGCGACGGCGAAATCGCGGCTGCCTGCATCGGTGTTGCGCAGATCGCGCGCGATGCACCGGCGGATCGCCGGCAACGCCGCGCCGAAGGCCGCGAGATCGGCGAACTTGCGGCGCGCGCGGTAATCCGTCCAGTCGGGGTGATAGCGGTATTGCTTGCGCGCGCGGTCGTCCTTGCCGGTGGCTTGCAGGTGACCGTTGACCTTGGGCGAGATCCAGACGTCGACATAGGCGGGCGGCACCGCCAGCGCGTTCAGCCGGGCGCGTTCGCTTTTGGCTTCGATCCGGGTGCCGTCGGGCGCGGTATAGGAAAAGCCGCGACCGGCCTTGCGGCGCTTGATGCCGGGGCGGGTGTCGGGGTAATAGATCAGGCCGGGAACATGGGGCACCTGCACCTCCGGGACGCGATGTGGCGGATTGTTGGAGAACGTCGATCGCCCGTCTGCCGTTCCACCCCGGGGGGCCGATTGTGCGGCGACCTTGTGGCGGGGCGGGTGGATCGACTAAGACCGGTCAAACGCCGCTCCGCCGAAAGGACACACCATGGCCCCGCTCAGCCAGAACCTGCCGCTGGTCACGCCCGATGCCCAGGCCCATGAAACGTTTCTGGATCCCGCCGCGGCCGTGACCCGCCTGCAGGAGCTTTACGCCGAGGCCTGCGCCTTTCTGGCCGCCGGTTTTTCCGAGATCGGCGAAGGGCGCACGCCCGAGGTCCGGTATCGCGCCTATTACCCCGAGATCCGGCTGACCACGACCAGCTTCGCCCGTGTCGACAGCCGGCTGAGCTTTGGGCATGTCGCGTCGCCCGGCACCTATTCGACCACGATCACCCGGCCCGATCTGTTCGCCCATTACCTGCGCCAGCAGATCGGCCTGCTGATCGACAACCACGGCACCGGCGTCGAGATCGGGCCCTCGATGACGCCGATGCCGGTGCATTTCGCCGTGGCGCGCGACGAAAGCGTCACGGTGCCCCATTCCGGCGCGCTGGATTTTCCGCTGCGCGACGTGTTCGACGTGCCGGATCTGGCCACCACGAACGATGACATCGTCAACGGTTTCGGCTTTCTGCATCCCGACGGGTCCGCCCCGCTGGCGCCGTTCACCGCCCAGCGCATCGATTATTCGCTGGCGCGGCTGGCGCATTATACCGCGACCCGCCCCGAGCATTTCCAGAACCACGTGCTGTTCACCAACTACCAGTTCTACATCGAGGAGTTCGAGGCCTACGCCCGCACCGTCCTGGGCGATCCGACCAGCGGCTATACCGCCTTCGTCGGGCCGGGAAACATCGAGATCACCGGGGCCGACGAAGACATGCCGACCCCCGCGAAGCTGCCGCAGATGCCCAGCTATCATCTGAAACGCAAGGACGGCGGCGGCATCACGCTGGTCAACATCGGGGTCGGCCCGTCCAATGCCAAGACCGCGACCGACCATATCGCCGTGCTGCGCCCCCATGCCTGGATCATGGTCGGCCATTGCGCCGGCTTGCGCAATTCACAGCAGCTGGGCGATTTCGTGCTGGCCCACGCCTATCTGCGCGAGGACAAGGTACTGGACGCCGATCTGCCGGTCTGGGTGCCGGTGCCGGCGCTGGCCGAAATCCAGATCGCTTTGGAAAAGGCGGTGGCCGGTGTCGCCGAGATGGAAGGGTTCGATCTGAAGCGGATCATGCGGACCGGCACCGTGGCCAGCGTCGACAACCGCAACTGGGAACTGCGCGAGCTGTCCGGCCCGGTGCAGCGCCTGTCGCAATCGCGCGCCATCGCACTGGACATGGAAAGCGCGACGATCGCCGCCAACGGTTTCCGCTTTCGGGTGCCTTATGGCACGTTGCTGTGCGTGTCAGATAAGCCGTTGCAGGGCGAATTGAAGCTGCCGGGGATGGCGTCGGACTTTTACCGCACCCAGGTCGCGCGCCATCTGCTGATCGGAATCCGCGCGCTGGAATCGCTGAACGGCATGCCGCTGGACCGGATCCATTCGCGCAAACTGCGCTCGTTCGAGGAAACGGCGTTCCTCTGAACCGGCGCGAATTGCGCCAAAACCGCCCCTTGCAGCGAAATCCGGGTGTCGCGACAGCATCATTCCGCCGAAAATCCACAGAAATCGGCCCGAAATCTCTAGTTTCGGTTCGATTTTCAACCGCCAGTCGTTGTGTCGCCCCGCTATATACCGTTAAATCCCGGCAATGCCCCCTAATCACCGGGCCAATTGAGGAGATCATACATGGCGAAACCGATGACCAAGACGCAACTCGTCGCCGCACTGGCCGAAGAGATGGATGCCGACAAGAAGACGGCAGGCACCGCGCTCGAGTCGATCATCAACATCATCACCCGCGAAGTGTCGGCCGGCGGCGCCGTGACCCTTCCCGGCGTCGGCAAGATCTATTGCCGCGAGCGCCCGGCGCGCATGGTCCGCAACCCCGCCACGGGCGAGCAGATGCCGAAGGATGCCGACAAGGTGGTCAAGATGACCATCGCCAAGGCCCTGAAGGACAGCGTGAACGAGTGATCGTTCGCCCCGCGCACGACAACAGGCCGCCCGGTGGGCGGTCTTTTTCGTTGTGCCGACAAAATCCCGGCCCCAACCCGGGGCCGACGCAACACGGCCCCACGGTCAGTCGGGTGCCAGAAGATACCCCGCCCCGCGCACGGTCTGAAGGTATCGCGGCTGTTTCGGATCGCTTTCGATCTTGCGACGCAGCCGGGTGATCTGAACATCCACGGCCCGTTCCTGGCTCTGGCCGCCGCCGCGACCAAGATCGTCGACCAGTTGTGCGCGGCTGATCGGGGTGTCGGTGGCAGCGGCGAAAATCTTCATCAACTGCGATTCCGTGGCCGTCAGCCGCAGGATCGAATCCCCCTGCCACATCTCGCCCCGCTCGATGTCATAGCGGATGTCGCCCAGATACAGCACCTTGGGCGTGTCCGGCGCAACAGGCTCTGCCGGCACACGCCGCAGGATCGCATTGATCCGCAACAACAGTTCTTTCGGCTCGAACGGTTTGGCGAGGTAGTCGTCGGCGCCCGCTTCCAGCCCGCTGATCCGGTCGCCGGTTTCGCTTTTGGCGGTCAACAACAGGATCGGCACGGTCATGGTTTCGCGCAATGCCGCCGTCAGCGAGATTCCGTCTTCACCGGGCATCATCACGTCCAGCACGATCAGGTCGAAATCCAACCCTTCCAGAAGCCGGCGCGCGTGCGCCGCGTCCCGCGCCGCCGACACGAAGAATCCGTGACGGACCAAGAACTTCTGCAACAATTGGCGGATACGCTCGTCGTCATCGACGATCAGAAGGTGCAGGTCGGACGGCGCGGTCATGGTGTTTTTTCCTCGGCGGGCGGCAGGAACTGGCGGCGCTGGTCCGCGTCCATCATCGCCTCCAGAACCCGGCGAAAGCCAAGCACGGCCTCGGGACCGGCGGCACGATAGGCGGCGCGCACCCGCCTGGCCTGAACCTCGGACAGGGTCTGTTCCAGGTCCTGGCCCCGTTCGGTCAGATGCAGGTGACGCTCGCGCTTGTCCCGCGTGCCGACGCGGCTGTCCACCAAGCCGTCATCGATCAGGCTGCGCAGCACACGGTTCAGCGATTGCTTGGTCACGCCGAGGATCCCCAGAAGGTTGTTCACCGTCGTGCCGGGAAAGCGGTTGATGAAGTGCAAAGCGCGGTGGTGGGCGCGGCCATAGCCGTGTTCGGCAAGGATCCGGTCGGGATCGGCGGTGAAGCCGCGATAGGCGAAATACATCGCCTCGATGCCACGGCGCAGTTGTTCATCCGTCAGGAACAGAAGCGTCTCGGGTCCGGGTCTTTGTCCGCCCATCGGGTGATCCTTTCGTCTCTGCCCATGTCCTGATCACACTTTATGTCAGTGTTGTTGACATTCCAAGACCTCACTGTTAGCGATTCCCGGCCAAAAGCGTAATATTGCATCCGATACGGGCATATTGACGCAACATATGGAATACGCCCACCCAGGAAGGGCAAGGACAAAGGATCGCAGAGATGGTTGCCACATTCGAAGACCGCGACGGGCAAATCTGGATGGACGGCAAGATGGTGCCATGGCGCGACGCCAACGTGCACCTGCTGACCCACGCGATGCATTACGCGTCTTCGGTCTTCGAGGGCGAGCGGTGCTATAACGGCAAGATCTTCGAATCCCGCCGGCATTCCGAACGCCTGCTGAATTCGGGCGTCGCCATCGACATGCCGATCCCCTGGACGGTGGACGAGATCGAGGCCGCCAAACAGCAGGTGCTGGCCGAAAACAGGCTGACCGATGCCTATGTCCGCGCCATTGCCTGGCGCGGCGCCGGACAGGACATGGGCGTGTCGTCCAAGAACAACCCGGTCCGCCTGGCCATCGCCGCCTGGTCGTGGGGCAATTACTATGGCGATGCCAAGATGAAAGGCGCCAAGCTGGACATCGCCAAATGGAAGCGCCCGTCGCCCGAAACTGTGCCCAGCCACGCCAAGGCCGCCGGTCTTTACATGATCTGCACGATGTCCAAGCATGCCGCCGAGGCCAAGGGATGCAGCGACGCGATGATGTTCGATTATCGCGGCTATGTGGCCGAGGCGACCGGCGCCAACATCTTCTTCGTCAAGGACGGCGAGGTGCACACCCCCGACCCCGATTGCTTCCTGAACGGGATCACCCGCCAGACCGTGCTGGGGATGCTGCGCGAGCGTGGCGTCACGGTGCACGAACGCCACATCATGCCCGAGGAACTGGAAGGGTTCGAACAATGCTGGCTGACCGGAACCGCCGCCGAGGTGACGCCGGTGGGTCAGATCGGCGACTATCGGTTCGAGGTGGGCGCGCTGACCCGCGACGTCGCCGAAAGCTATGAAAAGCTGGTGCGAAGCTGATTGTTTTCGGGCGCGCGTGGCGGTCTGGCGCGCGCGACCCGGCCAGCGGCAGGGCGCGTGCCAGCCCACGGGCGCCGCCCGTCGGGCATGCCGCGATCCTTCGCACGCTTGATTTGATGCCGCCGCACCCCGACATGTGCCACGACCAGACCCGGAGTGACCCATGCCCGCCGAAAATTTCCAAGCACTCGAATTCCTGCTGACCCGGCGTTCGCGTCCGGCCAAGACGTTGGCGCCCCCGGTTCCGGACCGTGCCACGTTGCGCACGCTGCTGACCGCCGCCGCACGCACGCCGGATCACGGCAAGCTGGAGCCGTGGCGTTTCATCGTGCTTGAACGCGCGGCACTGGTCGTGCTGGCCGACCGCTTCGCCGAATGCGGCGCAAGGAACGCGATCGAGCCCGAAAAGATCGCCAAGGCCGAAGCCGAATACCGGGGCGCGCATCTGGCGGTCGTCGTCGTGTCGTCGCCCAAGCCGTCGGACAAGATCCCCGAGATCGAACAGGTCTATTCCGCCGGTGCGGTCTGTCTTGCGCTGCTGAACGCAGCGCTGGCCGCGGGATGGGGCGCGAACTGGATCTCGGGGTGGATGTCGCATGATGCCGGCATTCGTGCGCATCTGGGACTGGAGGAGGATGAACGGATCGCCGGGCTGATCCACATCGGCACGGAAACCACCCCCCCGCCCGAGCGACCGCGCCCCGATATCGACGCGATCACCACCTGGATCACGACATGATCCTGTCCGACTTCTGGAAGGCACTGACACAACTGGGCGATCCGCGCTTTCGCCGCGTGTTGCTGTTGGGACTTGGGCTGACGGTCGCGCTGCTGTTCGCCGTCTATGCCGTGTTTCTGGGCGTCATGAACCTGTTGGTGCCCGATTCCATGATCCTTCCCGGCGTGGGCGAGGTGACATGGGTCGACGACCTGTTGTCGGGCGCGTCGATCCTGGTGATGCTGGTGGCCTCGGTGTTCCTGATGGTGCCGGTTGCGTCGGCCTTCACGTCGCTGTTCCTCGACGATGTGGCGGACGCAGTCGACCGGCGCCATTATCCGCATCTGCCGCCCGGCCGCCACGTCAGCATTGGCGAAGGGCTGCGCGATTCGATCGGCTTCATGGGAATCCTGATCGCGGCGAATATCGTGGCCCTGTTCGTCTATGTCCTGACCAACGTCGCGGCGCCGTTGATCTTCGTCACGCTGAACGGATATCTCCTGGGGCGTGAGTATTTCCAGCTGGTCGCGATCCGTCGGATGGGACGCGACGAGGCGCGCGCGCTGCGCCGCCGTCACGCCGGCAAGATCTGGGTGGCCGGTGCCCTCATGGCGGTGCCGCTGATGATCCCGCTGGTCAATCTTCTGGTGCCGGTGCTGGGTGCGGCGACGTTCACCCACCTGTTCCAGAGGCTGGCCCCATCCGGTGAAACCAGTCGAGATCGCGCACGCTGATCCAGCCCGACAGGATGATCCCGGCAATGATGAGCCAGATCACCATCGAAATCACCGTCACCCAAAGCGCCGTCCGCTTGAGCCGGAAATTCGCCGGCGCGCCCGCATGGGTGCCCGGCACGATTTCGCCTTCATCCCCCTGGGTGCGCAACCCGATCGGCAGCGCCACGAACAGCGTCAGGAACCACAGGACGGCATAGAGGACGATGGCGGAAACGATGGACATGGTCGGCGGCCTCGGGGTTGGGGACAGGGCGGGATTCGAGTATTTTCAGCAAGAAAAAGCCGGGTTCAGACCTGTTCGAGTTCGATCAGACATCCGTTGAAATCCTTGGGGTGCAGGAACAGAACGGGTTTGCCGTGGGCGCCGACCTTCGGCGCGCCGTCACCCAGCACCCGCGCACCGGCGGCGCGCAGGCGGTCGCGCGCCGTCAGGATGTCGTCGACCTCGTAACAGATGTGATGAATGCCGCCGCCGGGATTGCGGGTCAGGAACGCCGTGATCGGGCTGTCGTGGCCCAAGGGATGCAGCAATTCGATCTTGGTGTTGGGCAGATCGATGAACACCACGGTGACACCATGATCGGGTTCATCCTGTGGCGCACCGACGGTGGCGCCCAGCGTGTCACGGTATTGCGCACAGGCCGCGTCGAGATCCGGCACCGCGATGGCGACATGGTTCAAACGTCCGATCATCGTTGGCCCCTTCCGGCTGTGACGGTCGGCGCCGTTATGATCGGGCCGGTCGGTCGGGGCAAGAGACGCATGGACGCACCGCGGTTAACAAAGCCTTAGGTCCTGCGCCGTTAAGGTTACCCGAGACGCAATCAAGGATCGGACCAAGGAGCTTGCCATGCCCGAAATGCGCGAAGAATTCCTGTTTCCCTTCAAACCCACGCAGGATCGCCCCCTGTTGGGCCAGACTGTCCTGATCGTCGAGGACAGTCGGTTTGCCAGTGAAGGGGTGCGTCTGATGTGTCTGCGATTCGGCGCGCGGATCCGCCGGGCCGACACGCTGGCCGCCGCCGGACGGCATCTGACAACCTATCGCCCGACGATCGCGCTGATCGATCTCGGCCTGCCCGACGGGTCGGGAGAAACGCTGATTCGCGAGATGGCCGAAGCCCGGCCACGGGTGCCCGTGTTGCTGGCCACGTCTGGCGATGCCGCCATGGGGCCGCGCGCCATTGCCGCCGGCGCCGACGCCTTCCTGGAAAAGCCCCTGACCGCCGTGGGCGCGTTTCTTGAAACGATAATGGCCCGTTTGCCGCGCGATCTGCACCCCAGCGGTCCGCGGCCCCTGCTGAACGACGTGGTCGTGCCCGACACCATGGCTCTGCGCGATGATCTTGCCCATATTTCCGACCTGCTTGCCGGGGACGACATCAGGGTGGATTATATCGTCGGCTTTCTGACCGGCCTGGGCCGAAGCATCGGCGATCATGCGCTTGCCCGGGCGGCCGGGCATCTGGCGGCCCTGCAGCGTGACGGACAGCCAACGGCGCAGCAATTGTCGCATGTTTCGGCCATGATCGCGCGCAAGCTGAACGACCGATCCCTGGCCAGTTGACCGGTCGACAACCGCGGCGCGGGTGATGCCGGAGTCAGGATCAAAGCGCGGGGTCGTCGCCGACCCGGACCAGCGCCGTCAAATCGCCCAGGCGTTCGATCTGTTGCCCGGCCCGATCAAAGTTCGACGGAGCCAGCCACGCGTCGAAGGCCGCCTGCAACGCCGGCCATTCGGAATCGATCGCGGCGAACCACGCGGTATCGCGGTTGCGCCCCTTGACCACGCCGGCCTGACGGAAGACCCCCTCAAAGCTGAAGCCCAGCCGTTGCGCCGCCCGGCGTGAACGCAGGTTCAACGCATTGCACTTCCATTCGAAGCGCCGGTATCCCGCACCGAAGGCCCAGGCCATCATCAGGTAGATCGCTTCGGTCGCCGCGACCGTGCGCTGCAATTCGGCCGCCAGCGCGATATGGCCGACCTCGATGCTGCCCGATTCGGGCGCGATCCTCAGATAGCTGACAACACCGCCCAACCGCCCCGTGGCACGATCCCGTATCGCATAGAAGAACGGGTCGTCCCCGGCCGCATTCTGCCGGATCCAGCGATGATAGGCCGGCGCCGAGGCAAAGGGGCCGTAGGCCATGAAATCCCACAT
Organism: Oceaniglobus indicus; assembly: GCF_002751875.1. GTDB lineage: Bacteria > Pseudomonadota > Alphaproteobacteria > Rhodobacterales > Rhodobacteraceae > Oceaniglobus > Oceaniglobus indicus. The sequence goes on from NZ_NMZM01000010.1 coordinate 104,977, forward strand.
CGCCGGGTCGGCGCCATTCGCGCGGTGCAAATCGCCCACGTGGGCATCGGCGTTCAGGCGTTCCAGCACGACGGTTCGCCCCGACAGGGTATCGGGGCCGGGGCGTGGCGGAGGGCGCCAGCCGGTGACCGGGCGCCCCAATCGCAGATCGTCATTCATGATTTCGCCTCAATTCCCGCGATACGCCGCCTTGATGCGCCGATTTGCCCTCATTTGTGACCGATTCTTTTACGACTTTGACCCCAAGGTCCAGAGAGCGACCGTCCCGTCAGCCGACAGAAAGGACAGAATTTGGAAAAGATCGTGGAACTGGTCATGCGTCCCAAGCGCCAGAGCGATATTCTGGATCGTGCCGTTCTGGGCGCCGGTCTTCTGTCACTGGCCGTGGCGATTGGCGGAACGCTGGCGCTCGGCGCTCCCGAAGTGGCGGCGAATGATGCGCCGGTCGAGACGACCGAGGCCGCCTAGGTCGTGCGCCCGTGACGTCGGGTGATGGCCTGCGCGCGCCATGAAAGGCACCGATCCGCAAAAATCAGGAACGCCAAGGAGCACGCGCCGATCATTCACCCGTGCCACCGCCACCGGGGACAAGGCCCAAGCGATCCAGCGCCGCGACCAACGGGGCGGGGTCGCGCAAAGTCAGGCGCACCGGCAGCGTCAGCACCTTGCCCCGCCATGACGCAGGCAGGCGCGCCGCGTCCTTTTCAGTGGTGACCAGTTGCGCTGACAGGGTGGCCGCCTCACGCTCCAGCCGGGTCAGAAGGGCGGGCGACAACGTCTGGTGATCGTCCAGCGCCTGCGCTCCGGCCAGGATCGCGCCTTGCGCCTTCAGCGTGGCAAAGAAGCCCGACGGCTCTCCGATGCCCGCGAAGGCCAGAACGCGCAGGCCCGCCCAATCCATGCCGGTTTGCAGGGGCGCCAGCGTTCCGCTGACGTGGGGCAGGTCGATGGCGTGACCCCATGTATCCGCGAACCTTGCCTGCTCTGCCGCGTCGCCGATGCTCAGCAACAGGTCGGCGCGGGCCAGGCCGGTTGCAACGGGTTCGCGCAGCGGACCCGCCGGCAGGACACGCCCGTTGCCGAACCCGGTGCCCGCCCGCACCACGACCAGCGACAGATCCTTGACGACCGAAGGGTTCTGGAACCCGTCATCCATCACGACCACGCCGGCGCCCGCCTGCTCGGCCGCGCGCACCCCTGCCGCCCGGTCGCGGGCCACCCAGACCGGGCCAAAGGCCGACAGCAACAGCGGTTCATCCCCCACCTGCGATGCGGTATGGCGGCGGGCGTCGACCTGCACCGGGCCGCCCAGCGATCCGCCATAGCCGCGCGAGACGACATGCACCGCGCATCCACGGTCGGCCAGCATCTGGACCAGCGCGATCACCGTCGGTGTCTTGCCGGTGCCGCCGACGTTCAGGTTGCCGACGCAGATCACCGGCACCCCGGCGCGCAGCGCGTCGGTTCCCCGGGCCAGGCGGCGGGCCGTCGCCCGGGCATAGATGGCGCCGAGCGGCGCCAGCGCCCGCGCCCTCCAACCGGGGCGGTCAGGCGGTGCGTTCCAGAAGGCGGGCGGCTTCATCGCGGGCCTCCGGCATCGCCCAGCGCGTCTTCGATCAACGCCAGCGCGCGGTCGGTCGCTTCGGCCCCATCGGTGGCAACTCCCCATGCGTTGTGCGCAATCTCAGCTGCGCGATCGGGCGCCAGAAGGCGTTCGATCTCGCCACCCAGATCCCCGGGCTGGCGGACCGCGACGCAGCCGCGCGCCCGGCCCAGCGCGCCGTAAATGCCGGTGAACCCGTTGGTGGCCGGGCCATGCACGACCACGGCCCCAAGGCGGGCCGCTTCGAACGGGTTGCGCCCCGCACCCTGCCCCGACAGGGTATTGCCCATGAAGGCGATCGGCGCCAGGCGATACCAAAGCCCGGCCTCGTCTGCGGTGTCGGCGATGAAGACCTGGCATTCAAAGCTTGGCTCGTCATCGCGACTGCGCAGCGTCGCGTGGCCCCCGGCGGCCTCGATCCGCGCCAACAGCCCGGCACCCGTCGCCGGGTCTTCGGGCACCAGGATCAGCAACAGGCGGTGCGCAAGGCGGCTGGCCCGCTCGTGGGCGGCCAGGACGACGTCGATTTCATCGGCCGGCACATCGACCGCCAGCCAGACGGGCCGCGCCGCCAGCGCCGCGGACAAGGCGTTCCAGTCCGCATCGTTGCAGGGCAGCGGCGGCGGCGCGGCTTCCAGCAGGCCGGGTGTTTCGATGATGTCCGGATCCGCACCATGGGCGACCAGACGTGCGACGTCCGCTTGCGTGCGGGTCAGGATATGGTCGAACGCCGCCAGATCCGCCCGCTTCGCCCCGGTGCGCCATCTTGGCCGGCGCAGTTCGGGCTGCGCCGGAATGGCATCCAGCGCCAGGGTGAAACAGTTCCGTTCGCGTGTCGCGGACAACAGCACGGGCGACCAGGTGCCGCCAAGCCACACACAGGCATCCGGGCGCCAGTGGTCGAGAAACGCATCGACCGCGCGGTCATCGTCCACCGGAAGGTTCTGACACAGCGTGTCATCGGGAAACAGCGCGTCAACCGTCGGATCCGACCGCGTCAGCAACAGCGAACAGGGTATCTCCAGGCGCGCCACCAGGTCCGCCGCCGCGCTGGCCCGCCCGTCCGGTGCAAGATGCAGCCACAGCAGCGGGCCGTCCGGCCGGTCGACGTCGCTGCGGCCCAGCCGCTGTGCCGCCTGCTGACCGGCGTCGTCGGCGATCCGGGCCTGTCGCGACAGGTTGGCCGCTTCGGCGCGGGCGCGCAGGCGATGACGCCAGAGTCCGATCAGTTTCCAAGCTCCTCGGTAGGCGAGGCGGCGGTTTCCTCATCCCGCAGGCGGTGGATGTGGGCAATGAAATAGCGCATGTGGGCGTTGTCCACGGTGCGGTGCGCCGCCGATTTCCACGCATCATAGGCGCTGGCATAATTGGGGAACATGCCGACGATATCGATGGCGGCAACATCCTTGAACACGTTTTTTGTCGGGTCGGTCAATTCCCCGCCGAAGACGAGGTGCAGGCGCTGGGTCATGGGAGGTTTCCCCTTGGTGTGACGTTTCCCGCGCACCGTATAGACCGGGCGGCGGGGCATCAACCAACGCTCGAAGCGATGGCGCCGCCGATCACGATCGGCGCCCCGCCGTCTTGCCCGCGGCCGGGCATCCGCCGTCAGGCCAGCCGCGCCTGCAGCGCGCCATGGACCGCCCCCGCGGCCAGGCACCCGTTGGTTTGCGGATGGGCATTGTTGAACCGCAGCGGCCGGCCGGTGCGGTCGGACACCGTGCCGCCCGCTTCGGTGACGATCAGGGTGCCGGCCGCGATGTCCCATTCCCAGGTGGGACGCAGCGCCAGCATGGCGTCGAACCGCCCTTCGCCGGCAAGACACAACCGATAGGCCAGCGACGGGCGGAAATGGCGGGTGAACCCGGGCATCGGCGCGCGCCAGTTGGCCGGGTTCACCACCGCCTTGGCCGACAGAATCGTCGCGGTGTCCGGATCGGTGGTGGCCGAGGCGTGGATCGGCGCGCCGTTCAGCGTCGCGCCCTGCCCTGCCTCCGCGGCATAGAGCTTGCCGGTCACGGGCAGGAACACCACCGCGGCGGTGATCGCTCCGTTCCGCGCAATGGCCAGCGAATGCGACCACGTCCGTTCCCCGCCGACAAAGGCGCGGGTGCCGTCGATGGGATCGACGATGAACACGTGTTCCCGGGTCAGCCGCTGGCCGGTATCCTCGGTTTCCTCGGACAGCCAGCCGTAACCGGGGCGCGCGGCGGTCAGGGTTTCGCGCAGCATGGTGTCCACGGCGATATCGGCTTCGCTGACCGGACCGGCGCCACCGCCCTTGTCCCAGACCTCGGGGTCGGCGCGCCAATGTGGCAGCGCGATGTCACCGGCCGCCCGGGCCGCGTCGATCAGCAGCGAAAGATCATCCCCCGGCAAGCGTCAACCCCTCGACCCTGAGCGACGGGATCACGCGCGACAGGTGCGGCCGCGCGTCGTTGGCGGCGGTCAGGCTCAGCAGCATCTCGCGCAGGTTTCCCGCCAGCGTGCATTCGTTCACGGCATAGGCCGGCTCACCATTCTCGATCCAGATGCCCGACGCACCGCGCGAGTAATCGCCGGTGTTGGGGTTGATCGAACTGCCGATCATCGAGGTGACCAGCAGGCCGGTGCCCATCTCGCGCATCAGGTCGGCCGGGCTCTGCGTGCCCTGGCTCAGCGTCAGGTTCGACAGGCTCGGGCTGGGCGGCGACGAGGTGCCGCGCGCGGCGTTGGCCGTGCTCTGCATCCCCAGCTTGCGGGCGGTGGCCAGGTCCAGCGTCCAGCCGGTCAGCACACCGTCGTTGACGATGGCGCGGCGCGCGGTCGCCAAACCCTCGCCGTCGAACGGGCGCGAGCCGCTGACGCGGGCGCGGTGCGGATCCTCGATCAGCGACATGCCGTCGGGCAGCACCTGTTCGCCCAGCGCATCGCGCAGCCACGACGCGCCGCGCGCAATGGCCGATCCGTTGATCGCGGCACTCAGATGCCCGATCAGCGACGCGGCGACCCGTTCATCGAACAGCACCGGATAGGCGCCGGTCTTGGGTTGCCGCGCGCCCGCCCGCGCAAGGGTGCGTTCGGCGGCGATGCGCCCAACGGTTTCAGGGCTGTCCACATCGGATTGGTAGATCCGGCTGTCGCCGTAGTAATCCCGCTCCATCCCCGTTCCGGCTCCGGTGATGGCGACGCAGGACAGGCCCCGGCTTGTCCGGGTGTAGCCGCCCGAAAATCCGTTGGACGCGGCCAGATGCAGGGTCCGCCGCCCGTATCCCGCGCCCGCGCTTTGCACCTGGGCAATGCCCTTGACGGCCAGCGCGGCCGCCTCGGCGCGCCGTGCGTCGTCTTCCAGCGCGGCGGGCGACGGTTCATCGGCGGGATCGCACAGGTCCAGCGCATCGATGTCCCAGGTGCGGGCCAACAGGTCGGGGTCGGCCAGGCCGATGTTGGGATCCTCGGGCGCCTCACGGGCCATGGCAACGGCCCGTTCGGCCATGGTGGCGATGGTCTCGGGCTTGATATCCGACGCCGACACACAGGCCTGGCGTTGCCCGATCAGCACCCGCAACCCGATTTCCACCCCTTCCGAACGTTCCGCATGTTCCAGCTTTCCCCCCAGGACATCGATGGACAACGACGTGCCATCCACCGCCAGCGCATCGGCGCCATCGGCCCCTGCCCCCTTGGCGGCACGCAGCAGATCGGCGGTGAGACGGGCAAGACGATCGGACATGGGCGGCTCCTGTTCGCGATGGGCTTGACCTAGGGCGGTGGGCAGAGCGGCGCAAGGGCGACACGGCGACCGTCATCGCGCGACATGACAAATCCCGTCAGGTTTCGCGCCGCATCCCGTAATACTTGATCGGTTGCCAGATCGCTGGCAACCTTGCGCCATACCCCGGCAGTTGCACCTTCGTGTCCCCGGGATGATGCGCAGCGGTATATCCCCTTTTTTCGTGAGCAATCTCCCCGTCAAATCAAGGAACACAAGATGGCAACCTTCAACAACATGGATGGACCGGATACGATCGTCGGCACCGATGGATACGACATCGCCACCGCGACGGTGGTCTATTACGACCTCGGCCGCACCGACAACGACGTCATCAACTTCGGTCAGGGCAATCCCGACAACGCGGTCGGCCATGTCGACCACATCTTCCTGACCCCGGGCCTGGATGTGCTGACCGGACCGATCGGCGGTCGCGGCATCATCGCCGCGCCTTACGACAACTACATCAATATCTATGAGCTGACCGAGGCCCAGGATAACGCCGGCGAACGCGGAAACATCTATGATGTCGATGCAAAGAACCTGCGTGTCGACCTGCGGGCGGGCACCTATACCTATGAATTCCGGGGCGGCGCGCGGTTTTCGAACGATACGGATGTCCTGGTTGCGGTAGCGTCCGGCACGTTCACGAACATCAACCGCGTCGAAGGCCGCACCGGAAACGACACCTTGCTGGGCGGGAACTTCGCGGCCGTCGATTACGACCAGACGCCGATCGGCGAGGTGTTCCTGGGCGGTGGCGGCACCGACGTGATCGACGGGCGCGGCGGTCTCGACCTTGTCGGAGCCGGAACCATCGCCTCGGACCAGATCACCCGCAACCTTGTCGTCAACCTTCGCAACAACACGATGACAACACCGGATGGCGCGGTTTCGACCCTGCGCAATATCGAGGGGGCGTTCCTGAACAACACCGACGATGTCTTCATCGGCGATGCGCGGGACAACTTCGTCGTGATGACGCGCGGCAACAACAACGTCTTCGGCGGCGGTGGGATCGACACCGTGGATTACGGCATCACCTATGACAATATCGGCGGCACGGGCCAGCCGATCACCGTGCGCATGGCGGACGGGGAAATCGACAATGACTGGGGCGGCATCGACCGCATCGTGAATGTCGAGATCGTCCGCGGCTCGATCGCCGGCGACACCATGTTCGGCAACAATGCCAACAACACCTTCTTCGGCGGCTTTGGCGAGGACACGCTGTTCGGGGGCGGCGGATCCGACACCCTGAACGGCGGCCATCAGAACGATGAGTTGCACGGTGGCGCGGGCAACGATTTTCTCACGGGGTTCCGCGGTGCCGACTGCTGGATGGCGACGCAGGGTTCGATTGGGCCGATTACAGCACCGAAACGGGGTGGGCGGGCGTCGTCGTCGACCTGGGCGCCGGAACCGCCACCGACAGCTTCGAGGAAACCGATACGCTGGTGAACATCGAGGCGGTGCGCGGAACGGCCCACGGCGACACCCTGCGCGGCGGCGACGGGCCCAACCGGATCGAGGGCGGCGCCGGTGCCGACGAGATCTTCGGCGTGCGTGGTGCCAACCGCCTGTTCGGGCAGGAGGGCGCCGACACGATCACGGGCGGCATCTTTCGCGACACCATCTTCGGCGGCCAGGGACGCGACAGCCTGTCGGGCGGGCGGGGCAATGACCGGATCGTCGGCGGCGGTGAGGGCGAAGGCCCGGGCATCGCGGAATGGGACACCCTGCGCGGCGGGGGCGGCGACGACACCCTGGAAGGCGGCGCCGGCAAGGATCTGTTGTTCGGCGAAACCGGCAACGACCTGCTGCGCGGCGGCACGCATAACGACACCCTGGTGGGTGGCAACGGCATGGACGTGCTGGAGGGCGGAAAGGGTGCGGACCGGTTGTTCGGCGGGGCCGGTAACGACAGCCTGAAAGGGGGCGATCACAACGACACCCTGGATGGTGGCGCCCATGCCGACACCCTTGACGGCGGCAACGGCTTTGACGTCCTGAGGGGGGCCGGCGGCAACGATGTGATCTATGCCGGTGTCGGCGACAGTGTCGACGGCGGCGCCGGCCGCGATGTCCTCAGCCTGTTCCTCGACGCCGAGAACGGGTATTTCGTCAACCTCGCGTCCGAGGTTTTCCGGTCGACCGGCGGCGGCAGGTCGGGCGATGTCGTCGGCATCGAACGGATTTTCGCGACCAACTTCGGCGACAAGTTGATCGGCACCGACGGCGCCGAGACGTTCGACGGAATGGGCGGGCGCGACACCCTGGTCGGCGGCGGCGGCAACGACAGGCTGTATGGCGGGGGCGGGCGCGATTCGCTTGTCGGCGGGCATGGCAACGACACCCTGGAAGGCGACCGCGACCAATCCAGCCCCGGCCAGGTGCCGCAGGGGTCGGACACCTTGCACGGCGGTGAAGGCGACGACGTGCTGCTGGGCGGCGGCGGCCAGGACTTCCTTATGGGCGGTCCGGGTTCGGATCGGCTGAACGGCGGCAACGGAAACGACGTGCTGCGCGGCGGTGGCGACGTCGATACCTTCGTCTTTTCACGCGGCAACGACGTGGTGCGCGATTTTCAGTTCGGCAACCGTTTTACCGGGCTGAACGACCGGATCGACGTCTCGGGCGGCGAAAGCATCGCGAGCCTGCGAAACCTCGAAGAGGTGCGCAGCCACCTTATACGCGAGAACAGTGGCGACACCGTGATACAGGTGAACGGCCACACACTGACGATCGAGGGCGTGACCTTCAACGAACTGACGTCGCTCAACTTCGACTTCGCGTGATGTGGAAGGACACGGGGCGCAAGGCGACGCGCGCCCCGTTCCGCCCTAGATTTCCTCGCTGACCTGCCCATAGGCCAGCATGGCGAACAGGCCCGTGCCGCCCAGGATATTGCCGACCAGCATCGGCAGGATGTGGTGACTGAACGCCGTCACGATCCCGATTTCTCCGGTCACGACCAGGTTGAAGATCTCGTTCGATCCGGCGACAACATGGGTGAAATCACCGGCCGCGATCAGCCATGTGAACATCACGATCACGGCGACCTTTCCCGCGCCGCCCGTGGACGGCAGCATCCAGACCAGCGCGGCGATGAAGAACCCCGACGGGATGCCACGCAGCAACGCCTCGGACGGCGACAGTTCGGCCAGGTGGTGCGAAATCTCGAAGATCGCGCTCAGGACTTCTGGGGTCAGGATGCCGCCATGCACCGCGATGCCCGCCGTGATGAACGTGCCGAACATGTTGGCGACGAATACGATCCCCCACAATCGCGCGGTGCAATAGAATTTCTTGCGGTTCGGATCGGCCAGCACCGGCAGGACGACGGTGATCGTGTTCTCGGTGAACAGCTGCAACCGCGACAGCACCACCAACACAAAGCCGAACGTGTATCCCAGGCTTTCCAGCAGCGTCAGATAGGCATGATCCGACCCGAGGTTGGCGCGGAATATCCCTTCGGCCAGGACCGATGTCGAAATGCCGATGCCCGCCGCGACCCCCGACCACCACAGCGATGTCTTCGGGCGGATCAGCTCTTCCTCGCCCTCGCGCAGGATGATGGAATAGACGGTCAGCGCCGACAGGCTGCCGTTTTCGTTGACCGCGTTGCGTTCGTCGCTGGTCAGCGATTTTTCGGTCGGTGTCGGAGTTTTCGCGTGGCTTTCGCGTTTTTCGCGCTTGGCGCGCGTCTGTTCTTCCTTGCTCGCGGCGCGGGCGTCATCCGATGGGGTGGGGGCAGGGAAGTCGTCGGTCATGTCAGGGTCCAGTTCCAGGGCGTCCGGCGCGGGCTGTCCGGAAAAGAAAGCCCGCGCGCGCCGCTTGGCAACCCGTTCGCGGCTTTATTTCAGCCGTTGACCGTTGGCCGAAACCGACCCGTCCGGGCGGACTTCGATTTTCGACGTCAGCGTATCGCCTTCACCGGGGGTCGCGAACAGCCCCAGCATCATCCGCGCGCCCATCGCCTGTTCCTGCGGCAGGATCCCCATGGTGACCAGCGTGTCGAGAAGCGTGTTGCCCCCGACCAGCTTCAGGTTCAGTTCGCCATCGGCGGCCGGCATGCCTTCGAATGTCGTCTTGTCGGCATTGTCGAAGGTAAACGATCCATCGCCCGTCAGATCGGCCCCTGCCACCGAAAGCTTCAGTTCGTTCAGGTCAAGCGCGTGCAGCTCGCCCGGCTCGGCTTCGGGGTCGATGTCGTCGGACGTCCAGAAATCGACCAAGAGGCGCGCCTTGCCCGACAGATCGACCAGCAGGGTCGCGGGATCGCGCGGCAACCGCTGGCCCGAATCGATCATGTCCCATACGGCGTCCGACACGCTCAGCCCGCCGAGGTTCAGGTTGAAGGCGAAATCCTCGGGGGTTTCGGTCGGCACGACCGGCCCGCGCAAGGCGACGTTCAGCACGTCCATCGACGCGCCGAGATCGGAAAACGGCAGGGAATCGCCCGAAACCTGGATTTCCAGCATTTCGGCCCGCGTCATATAGGCCATCGCGCCGTCGGACATGGCGAAATCGATGGCGCCGGCCTCGCTCGATCCGTCCACGACCATTGTCTGTGCTTCGGGGTCCGTCACGTCCATCGAAAACGCCTGGGGCCCATGGACGATGTTGTAGGCCAGCGATGTGTCGCCGGTCGCGCTGTCGGCCGACGGTGACAGCAGGGCAAGATCGCCCGACGCCTGGCCGCGCAGCGTCTCGACCCGCCAGGCCATGTTCACCAGGCCCGCACCGTCGGACTCGGCCTCGGCCTCGTCTTCGTCGGCGGGTGGGGTCGCGATGGCCGAGACGCTCAGCGCCTCGCTCACCATGTCATAGCCAAAGGTCTGTTCCGCGCCCTCGCCGAACAGCGAATAGGTGGCAACCACATCGTCCAGTTGCGCGTCGATGGTCATCGCGGCGCCGTCTTCTGAGGCACCGGTCATGGCGATGCCGACCTTGGGGGCCGTGACGTCATAGGTCAGCGTCGACACTTCGCCCGATGCAACGGTTTCCAACCCCGGCAACTGGACGACGATGGTGGCGGTAAACTGCTCATCCTCGGCCGGATCGACGGTCAGAACCATGTCGTATTCCGGCGACATCGTGATCAGCACGGTGCCGTCGCCCTGGTCGGTCAGGTTGATTTCCGGGATCGTGCCGTTCAGCGATGCGTCGTCGTCATGATCGATCGACAGCACGACATCGCGCAGGGTCAGGGTATCGCCATCCTCGCTTTCCGAGCCGGGCGTCATCGTCATGCCCAGCGTGGCATAGGCCGATTGCCAGGTGTCCCAGACCTCGCGCGGTGCGACATCGGCCAGGGCAGGCGCCGCCCCCATGATCAGGGTCACGGCGGTGGCAGTGGCGGTCAGACGGGCGGTTCGGATCATGTGAGGATACCTCGAATAAAATGTCCCGCGCAGCGTGGGGGCGCGAACGCCCGAGGTCAAGTCCTGGCGGGCTGGGCAAAGCCGCATTCCCGACCTAACCTTGCCGGCATGAACCGGACAGGACAGGAGGACGAGATGAGGGACATGACCGACAAGGTCGCGCTGATCACGGGCGCCAGCCGCGGCATCGGCGCCGAAACGGCACGGGCCTTCGTGGCGGCGGGCGCGCAGGTGGTTCTGTTGGCGCGCAGCGACGATGCCATTGCCGGGCTTGCCCGCGATCTGGGCGAGGACCGCGCCCTGGCCCTGCCCTGTGACGTGGCCGATTTCGGCGCCATGGCCGATGCCGTGCAGACGGCGACCGACGGCTTTGGAAAGATCGACGTTCTGGTCAACAACGCCGGCGTGATCGAACCCGTCTCGCACCTGGCCACCGCCGACCCAAAGGCCTGGGCCCGCGCCATCGACATCAACCTGACCGGCGTCTTCAATGGAATGCGGGCGGCGCTGCCCGGGATGATTGAACGCGGCAGCGGCACGATCCTGACGGTGTCGTCGGGGGCGGCGCACCGGGCGATCGAAGGCTGGTCCCACTATTGCGCCTCCAAGGCCGGCGCGGCGATGCTGACCGAGGCGGCGGATCTGGAAAACCGCGACCACGGTCTCAGGATCATGGGGCTGTCGCCCGGCACGGTCGCCACCCAGATGCAGCGCGAGATCAAGGCAAGCGACGTCAACCCGGTCAGCAAGCTGGACTGGTCGGATCACATCCCGCCCGAATGGGTCGCGCAGGCGCTGCTGTGGATGTGCACCGGCGACGCCGACGACTGGATCGGCCGAGAGGTTTCCCTGCGCGATCCGGCCATCCGAGCGCGGATCGGGCTGACCGACTGATCGGAAACGGCCGCGCGCGGGTTGCGCACGCGCGGCCATGCGCGATGTGGCGCGTTGATCAAAAATGCGCGGCTACGCGCGCAATGCAGGCAGACCGATGCCGGTGGATTCGAAACCGCCGTCGACGGCCACCGTCTGTCCCGACACGAAGCTGGCCTTTTCCGAGCACAGGAAAACGATCACGGCGCCGATTTCCCCCTCGCTGCCATAGCGGTTCAGGGGGATGGCGTCGTGATAGGCGGCGATGATCTGCGGCGAATGAACCGCCATCGACAGCTTGGTCTTCACGGGGCCCGGCGCGACACAATTGGCGCGGATGCCGTATTCGCCCAGTTCGGCGGCCTGCTGTTCGGTCAGCGCGATCACCGCCGCCTTCGACGTGCCATAGGCGACGCGCAGGGTCGACGCCCGCAACCCCGAGATCGACGCGATGTTGACGATGGCGCCCCGGCTTTGCTTCAGGGCGGGGATGCAGGCCTGCGACACCAGGAACGTGCCGTCCAGATTCGTCGCCATGACAAACCGCCAGCGGGCAAACGTGGTCTCCTCGATCGGGCCGAAATCCGCTTCGCCGGCGTTGTTCACCAGGGCATCGATGCGCCCGCAGATGTTGGTGACCTCGGCCACCATGGCGTCGACCGCCGCGGGGTCCGATATGTCGCAGACGATGGCCGTCACTTCGCCCAGGTCTGCGGCGGCGGCATGCAGCGCCTCGGCGTCCTTGTCCACCATCGCCACGTGCCAGCCGTCATCCAGAAACAGCCCCGTCGTCGCGAGGCCGATCCCCCGCGCCGCGCCAGTCACGATTGCCACTTTCCGATCCATGTCACACTCCCGTTGTTTGGGTCGGGTCTATCCCAGCGCGAAGGTGTGGAAAAGGGCGATACCGTCAAACCGCGCGCCCGCCGCCCGAAGGGCACATGGCGTGCGCGCGCAGCGCGCTCCTTTGGATCAGACCGGGCTTATTCGCCCAGCTTTTCGTCCAGGATCTTCGACATCTCCTCATAGCTCATGTTCTTCATCGTCTCGCCGTCGATGACGAACGATGGCGTGGCGGTGATGTTGTCGGCCGCGGCGTTCTTTTCATAGGTGGCGACCAGGGCCTGTGCCTTGTCCGCGTCCTGCATGCAGGCGTCCAGTTGTTCGTCGCTCAGTCCCGCCGTCTTGCCGATGCGCCGCAGGCTGGCGGCGATCTCAGCCGGCTCGCCACGGGCCCATTCGTCCTGCTGGTCGTAAATCAGGCTCGAGATCCCGAAATACCGCAGCGGCCCGCCGCACCGTGCCACCATGCCGGCCCACAGGCTCGGCCGGTCGAAATACACCTCGCGATAGACGAAGTTGATCTTGTCCGTGTCGATGTAATCGGCCTTCAGCTTCTGGAACGGCCCTTCGTGGAAGGTCCGGCAATGCGGACAGGTGAAGGATGCATATTCGATCACCGTCACAGCGGCATCCGGATTGCCCAGGGTCATCTCCTGCACCAGCGACAGATCGGCATCGGCCGCCGCGCCGTCCTGCGCCTGCGCGGCAAAGCTGGTGACGGATGTGCTATCGGTCGCACCCGAGAACGATTGATAGGCAACACCGGCCACCAGAACGGCGGCGACGGTGGCTGCAACGGGCAGGATCTTCTTCATGTCTCGGACCTCATCATCATGTCAATTACGTATATTTCTGCGGGCAGATAAGACGTTGTGCCCCAGGGCTTCAAGGGCAGCACGAAGCCCGGCATCGGCCACCGGGGCCACGGCCTCGCGCGCCGCGGCTTCGGCCTGAGGGTCGCGCCGCGCCTCGGCCTTGCGGGGTGCGTGGGCGAAATCGGCCTGCCCCTCGGCAAAACCGGTTGGCGCCGTCTGGGTGATGCGGATCCGCGAAATGGCGGCATAGCCGTAACAGGCGTTGACCCGTTCGCGGATCTTTTCCTTGTTCATCTCCAGCATCGGCGCCTGGGCCCCGGTGGTCAGCAACGACAACGTGGCCCCGAAACCGCCCCGCCCATAGCTGACGTTGGCCGGGCGACAGATCGCCGCCGTGTCGGCGCCGACGATATCCGCCCAATGGGTCAGAAGACGGGTGACGGCGAAACCGCGCTGTTCGCCCACCTCGCGGATCTGGCGCTGCAACAGCGCCGATGCGGCCTGGAACCCCTTGGAATAGCGGCGCTTGCCGGGTGTGTTCGCGGTGCTCATGATCTATATCCGGGCTTGGACGTTCCCCCAGTGATACGGCGCACCGCCGCGCTTAGGAACGGCAAAGCCGCGAAAAGGACCATAAACATTGCGTGACACCGACCTGAGCGCGATCCTGCTGGACTGGTACGACATCCATGCGCGCGAGATGCCCTGGCGCATCGGACCGGCGGCGCGCGCGGCCGGAGTGCGCCCCGATCCCTATCGCGTCTGGCTGTCCGAGGTGATGTTGCAGCAGACCACCGTCGCCGCGGTCAGGGATTACTTCCGCCGCTTCACCGAACGCTGGCCGACCGTCGGCGCCCTGGCGGCGGCGGATGATGGCGATGTCATGGGCGAATGGGCCGGTCTTGGATATTACGCGCGCGCCCGCAACCTGTTGAAATGCGCCCGCGTCGTGGTGGCCCGGCATGGCGGCGCCTTTCCCGAAGATCCCGCGGCCCTGCGCGCCCTGCCCGGCATCGGCCCCTATACGGCGGCGGCGATCGCGTCGATCGCCTTCGACCTGCCCGAGGTGGTGGTGGACGGCAACGTGGAACGGGTGATGTCGCGCCTTTACGCCGTCACCACCCCCCTACCCCCGGCCAAGCCCGAGCTGACCGCGCTGGCGGCCGGCCTGACCCCTGCCGCGCGTCCCGGCGATCACGCACAGGCGGTGATGGATCTGGGCGCGACGATCTGCACCCCGAAATCTCCGGCCTGCGGGATCTGTCCCTGGATGGCCCCGTGCCGCGCGCGGGCGTTGGGGATCCAGGCGACCTTGCCGCGCAAGCTGCCGAAGGCGGCCAAGCCGGTGCGCCACGGCATCGCTTACCTCGCGCGCCGCCAAGATGGCGCCTGGCTGCTCGAGCGACGCGCCGACAGCGGTCTGCTGGGCGGCATGCTGGGCTGGCCGGGGGCGCCATGGGGCGACGAGGCGCAGGAACAGCCGCCGTTGGACGCCGACTGGCGGGATCCGGGCGTTCAGGTGCGCCATACCTTCACGCATTTCCACCTGTTGCTGGATCTGCGCATAGCCGAGGTCGGGATGGATGCGCGCCCGACCTGCGGCACGTTCGTGCATCCGGCGAATTTCCGGCCATCGGACCTGCCCACGGTGATGCGCAAATCCTTCGATGTGGCCTCTGCGACATTCGGTGCGCTATGAGCAGTCCGGCAGCGCCATTATGTTGCCAGAAATTCATGGGATGAGCCGGCCATGACCGATGCCACGTTGCCCCCCGCCGCCATCGCGCGGCTGACCCGCGCCCTGCCGTTCTGGCTGTCGCTGCTGCTGATTCCGCTGGCGGTGTTCGGAGCGGTGCAGGGGGGATGGGCCGTTCTGCTGATCCCGCTGTGCACCTGGTATCTGTTTTCCATCGTCGACGTCTTCGCGGGACTGGACGAGCGCAACGCCGATCCCGCGACACCGGACACCCAGTTGTTCTGGTATCGGCTGATCACGCTGATCTGGTTTCCGATCCAGGTCGTGCTGACCTTCGGGCTGATCCATTATGCGACCCGCGCGCCCCATCTGGACGGCTGGGAGAAGATCGGCCTGTTCTTCGGTGTCGGCGTCATCAACGGCACCATCGGCATCAACTATGCCCACGAGCTGATGCACCAGAAAAGCCGGGCGGAACGCTGGATGGCCGACCTGTTGCTGGCGATGGTGTTCTATTCCCATTTCCGCAGCGAACACCTGTTGGGGCATCACCGCTATGTCGGCACGCCGCGCGATCCGGTGACCGCGCGCTATAACGAAGGGTTTCACCGGTTCTTTGCCCGTGTCCTGGTCGGGTGTTTCGCCTCGGCCTGGCGGGCCGAAGCGGCGATGCAGGCGCGGCGGGGCCGGTCGCCCTGGCACCGGTCGAACCCGTTCTGGCGATACGCCGCGCTGCAACTGGGGTTTGCCGCGCTGGCACTGGCGCTTGGCGGGGTTCAGGGGCTGGCGCTGTTGCTGTGGTCTGCGTTCATCGCCGTCTGGCAGCTGGAGCTGGTCAATTACGTCGAACACTACGGCTTGACGCGCAAACACCTGGGGGATGGCAAATACGAACACGTTCTGCCGCGCCATTCCTGGAATGCGTCGCACAAGGTCAGCAACTGGTTGCTGATCAACCTGCAACGCCATTCCGATCACCATTACAAACCCGACCGGCGGTTTCCCTTGCTGCAAACCTATGACGACGCAGACGCGCCGCAACTGCCGCACGGATATCAGGTGATGACGATGGTCGCGATGGTGCCGCCGCTCTGGCGCCGGGTGATGAACCCGCGGGTGCGCGCCTGGCGAAGGCAACATTATCCCGAGATTGCGGATTGGGCCCCCTATCGCCACGCCACCAATCCCTGGCCGCGCTGAGGGCGCTGTCGGGGTTGCCGTGCCCCACACCCCCATCCTAGGATCGGGGCGGAGGTATCGATGGAACACCCGAGCACCGAGCCGCGCAAGGATCTGACCGCAGCCGAAGTCGGCGCGCTGGCCCACCTGTATCGCGGCGAGGTCTATCGCTCGACGATCTGGCGCACCCGGCTGGACACGACGACGAACTGGTCGGTGGTCACGCTGGGGATCGCGCTTTCGATCTCGTTCTCATCGCCCGCCGCGTCACCCTTGCCGCTGTTGCTGGTCGGGGTGCTGATCTTCTTCTTCCTGATGCTGGAAGCGCGGCGATACCGGTATTTCAACGTCTGGCGGGCGCGCTGCCGCTGGATGGAAAAGCACTTTTTCGCGCCGATGCTTCAGGACGGCGACATCCATCTGGAAGACGGCTGGCAAAAGCAGCTTGCCGACGATTACTGGCATCCGCGCTATCATGTCAGCATGAGGGTGGCGATGGGCCGCCGGATCCGCCGCAATTACTTCTGGATCCTGCTGATCCAGACCATCGCCTATGGCGGAAAGCTGGCCGTGCATCCCGAACCGCTGACGCACGTTTTGCAATTGCCCGAGAGGGCGGCGATCGGCCCGCTTCCCGGCTGGCTGATCCTGGCAATCGGCGCGATCTATTGCGTCACATGGGGCTCCATCGCGTTCTGGAGCTGGCGCGACGACCGGCGCCGCGCCGCACAACGGCACGACGCCAGCGGCATGGGTTAGGACGGGTCGGCGCCGACCTTGACCAACTGCTTGCCGAAATTGCCGCCTTTCAGCATGTCCATGAAGGCCTGTGGGGCAGCGTCCAGTCCTTCGGCAACCGTTTCGCGGTAAGTCAGATCGCCATCGCGGATCATGGCACCCACTTCTTTCTCGAACGCCGCGCGACGATCGTGGTGGTCGAACACGATCATGCCCTGCACCTTGAGCCGCTTGGACAGGATCGCGCGCCACACGGCGGGCAGCGGCAGCGCATCATCCAGGTTGTTGCCGGAATACCAAGCGATCATGCCGATCACCGGAATGCGTCCGCCGATGTTCATCTGCGGGATCACCGCCGACAGGGTCTTGCCACCGACGCTTTCGTAATAGATGTCGATACCATCGGGCGCGGCCTTGGCCATCTGTTCGGCCAGGTCATCCGCGTGGTGATCAAGGCAGACGTCATAGCCCAATTCATCGACCGCATAGGCGCATTTCTCAGGCCCGCCGGCGACGCCGATCACCCGCATCCCCTTGGCCCTGGCCAGTTGCCCGACAACGCCACCGACTGCGCCGGTGGCGGCGGACACGACGATGGTTTCGCCCGATTTCGCCTCGGCCACATCGTTCAGACCGACCCAGGCCGTCAGGCCGGGCATCCCCAAAGCGCCGAGGGCGGTGGAAATCGGCGCGATGTCGGGATCGACCTTGCGCAGCCCATCGCCGTCCAGAACGGCGGCACTGGCCCAGCCCGTGCGCCCGATGACGATATCGCCCGGTTTGAAATCGGGGTGTTCGGATGCCGTCACCTCGCCCACGCCTTCGCCTTCCATGGGCGCGCCCAACGGCACCGGAACGGCATAGGATTTCGCATCGTCCATCCGCCCGCGCATGTAGGGATCGAGCGACAGCCAGATCGTGCGCACGGCGACCTGCCCCTTGGCCGGCGGATCAAGCGTGACGGTTTCGCGGCCGAAGTTGTCTTGTGTCGGGTTTCCCTTGGGCCGGCTGGCCAGCGTGATGCGATAGGCGTCTTGGGTCATGGTATGTCCTTTGCTTTGATCCACACCTAGGGACCCACGCGGACACTCATAAGGGGGCGGCACAAAAAAGCCCCGCCACAGGGGCGGGGCAAGGTGGGGCCACGTGGCAGAAGCCACGGGCACCGGCGGTAACTCGGGGGTGTTCGTGAATGGGGTGGCTCAGGTCATCTCGGCGCGGATCTGCTGGCGCAGGATGTCGATGGGCACCGATTTGCCATCGCGCTTGAAGCTCCAGTATGTCCAGCCGTTGCACGACGGCGCGCCTTCCATGGCGGCGCCGACCTGGTGGATCGACCCCTTGACGTCATCGGCGATCAGGGTGCCATCGGCGCGAACCTTGGCCATCTGGCCACGCGGGTTTATCAGCATTTCACCGGGGCGCAGCATGCCGCGTTCGACCAGCTGGCCGAACGGGACGCGGGGCTCGGCACGCTTGGATGTTGTCACGCTCAACGCTTCCCGGTCGAACTTGCGCACCGAATTCAGCCGCTTTTCCGCGGCGTCGCGGTACGCCTGTTCGCGTTCGATGCCGATGAAGTCACGGCCCAGCATCTTGGCCACCGCGCCGGTGGTCCCGGTGCCGAAGAACGGATCCAGCACGACATCGCCGGGATTGGTCGTTCCCAGGATGACCCGGTGCAGCAGGGATTGCGGCTTTTGCGTCGGGTGGGCCTTGTCGCCCGCGTCGTCCTTCAGCCGTTCGTGGCCGGTGCAGATCGGCAGCACCCAATCGCTGCGCATCTGGGTGCCCTCGTTCAGCTGCTTCAACGCCTCGTAGTTGAAGGTGTACTTGCTGCCTTCGTCGCGCGACGCCCAGATCAGCGTCTCGTGGGCATTGGTCAGACGCTTGCCGCGAAAGTTCGGCATCGGGTTGGACTTGCGCCAGACCACGTCGTTCAGGATCCAGTATCCAGCATTCTGAAGCGCGGCACCCACCCGGAAGATGTTGTGATAGCTGCCGATCACCCAGATCGCCCCGTTCGGCTTCAACAGGCGGCGCGCCGCCTTCAGCCAGGCGTTGGTGAACGTGTCATAGGTCTGGAAGCTGGCGAATTGGTCCCAGGCATCATCGACGGCATCGACCCGCGAATTGTCGGGACGGCACAGGTCGCCCTTCAACTGCAGGTTGTATGGCGGGTCGGCGAAGATCAGGTCGATCGACCCTTCGGGCAGCGCGTTCATCCGCTCGACACAATCCCCCGAAAGGATCTGGTTCAACGGCAGCTCGGCCGCGTTTCTTGCGTCGTCAACAGGTGGAGGCGCCGCGGCGCCGCCCTTGGTTTTAATGGTCATCACTGCCTCGATCCTGGCACCGTTATCGGCGTCCAATGTTGTTGAAGCCAAGATGAGTCATCCGGGATTCGCGGTCAATTTGTTTTTGAATCAGTGACTTAGTTAATTCTGTTGATACAACATCTTGTGGACCGGCGCGAACGAACGCCTATGATGTGGGGTGACCCCTAGATTTTTCAGCGCGGACAGATGCCGCGGCGACCCATATCCCATGTTGGTCTCCCAACCATATCCGGGATGCTGTTGCGCCAAGGCAACCATGCCCAAATCTCGCCAGATTTTCGCCACAATCGAGGCGGCAGCGATCGAAAGCGACCGGCACTCACCCTTGACCAGAGGTTGTGCGTCGCAGGGCAAGGGCGGCACCATCGACCCGTCGACCAGCGCCATGTCGACCGGACGTTTCAGACCCTCGATCGCGCGGCGCATGGCCAGATGCGATGCGCGCAGGATATTGAGGTGCTCGATCTCCTCGACGCTGGCCTCGCCGATGCTGACCTCGGCCTGTTGCCACAACAGGTCGGACAGGCGCTGTCGGGTCTTCATGCTCAGCTTTTTCGAGTCGTCGAGGCCCTCGGGAATGCGCAGCGGGTTCAACACCACCGCCGCCGCCGTGACCGGGCCGGCCAGCGGCCCGCGCCCCACCTCGTCGACGCCGGCGATCCGTGCAAACCCGCGCGCGGCAAACGCGGTTTCAAAGCTGAAATCAGGGACTGTCATGGCCTGTTTCATACCCCCTGGTCCCAACGCGTGACAGGGTCGGGGGCACAAAAAAGACCCGGACCGCAGAGCCCGGGTCAGTTCAACAAGAAGAAGAGATGGCCGGACCGGCAGGATCCGGGCAGAAACGGCGCCATCTGTTCGCGCGGAACACAGGGAGGGTGACGGCGTCGCTTCTGGCACCATCAGGATGGCCCGCAATGCACACGCCCGCCAGTGGGG
Organism: Oceaniglobus indicus; assembly: GCF_002751875.1. Classification (GTDB taxonomy): domain Bacteria; phylum Pseudomonadota; class Alphaproteobacteria; order Rhodobacterales; family Rhodobacteraceae; genus Oceaniglobus; species Oceaniglobus indicus. The sequence continues at coordinate 125,140 of NZ_NMZM01000010.1, forward strand.
AAAACCATACGTATTGTTTGACCACATATGAAAAGGTCCGGGCCAAGGCCCGGACCAGTTCTGCGTATCATGAACCCGATACGCCGGGTGCCACACGGTTTCAGCCTCGGACGCGCTGTGGACCGGTGGCTAGGCCACCAGCCGGTATCCGCCGCTTTCCGTGACGAGCAAACGCGCGTTGGTCGGATCGGGTTCAATTTTTTGTCGCAAACGGTAAATATGGGTCTCGAGCGTATGGGTCGTGACGCCGGCATTGTATCCCCACACTTCGTGCAGCAACACATCGCGTGCGACCACGCCATCCGTCGCGCGATACAGAAACTTGAGGATGTTGGTTTCCTTTTCGGTCAGGCGGATCTTCTTGTCCGCCTCGTCCACCAAAAGCTTCTGCGCCGGCCGGAACGAATAGGGCCCCAGTTGGAACACCGCATCCTCGGATTGCTCGTGCTGGCGCAACTGCGCGCGGATCCGCGCAAGCAGCACGGGAAAGCGGAACGGTTTGGTGATATAGTCGTTCGCCCCCGCATCCAGGCCCAGGATGGTGTCGGCATCGCTGTCATGGCCCGTCAGCATCAGGATCGGACATTTCACCCCCTGCTTGCGCAGCCGGCGGCATAATTCGCGCCCATCGGTATCGGGCAGACCCACGTCCAGAATGACAAGGTCATACAGGCTTTCGCGGGCCTTTTCCGACGCTTCGGCACCGGTCGCGGCCTCGAAAACGTCGAAATCCTCGGTCATGACCAATTGCTCGCTCAGCGCTTCGCGCAGATCCTCATCGTCGTCGACAAGCAGTATCTTCTTCAGGTTGGCCATGGGAACTCCTTGCTTCGGTAATGCAGATGTGAAGCAGTAACGGCTCTGACAAGAAATCCGTTGGTGCGATCACGCGGTCGTGTCCGTAGAGATAGTATTGTTTCACATTTGGTCACATCCACGTATGAGAACGCCAATGACCGGGAGTGAAAAATGAGCTTTCAGCTTTCCATGGCCGAACGCCTGGCACGGGCGCGATCCGACCTGCGCATGGGGATTCCCATTGTCCTCGGGACGGGGACCGATGCGATGTTCGCCGTGTCCCCCGAAATGATCGCGCAAGAACGATACCGCGATCTTCTGGACGTGGGCAGCGTGGTGGTGGCGATCACCCATTGGCGGGCGCAGACGTTGAAGGCGCCGGTCTATGACGGCGATCTGACCCGCATCGTGGTGCCGCCCGAGATGCCATTGTCGCGGCTGCGCGCCCTGGCCGACCCGGCAGAAGATCTGAACATGCCGATGAAGGGCCCGTTCCGGTTCGACCGCGGGCCGGGCGCCGATGTCGCGCGGGTCGGCGTGGCCCTGATGAAATCGGCGCGTTTGTTGCCGGCGGTGCTGTTGGCGCCCGCCCACACCGCCCCGCACGGTGATCTGACCCACATCGGCCTGCCGGATTTTGCCACCGTGCTGGACCCGGTTCCCGACATGCACGGGGTCATTGCCGCACGTCTGCCCATGGCGGCGGGCCTGGGCCGGCTTCATATCTTCCGGCCCGACGACGGTGGCGACGAACATTATGCAATCGAGGTGGGTCAGCCCGACCGCACCCGCCCGGTTCTGACCCGGCTTCATTCCGCGTGTTTCACCGGTGACATCCTGGGATCGCTGAAATGCGATTGCGGCCCGCAGTTGAACGGCGCCCTCGCACAGATGGCGGCGGCGGGGGGCGGGATCCTGCTGTATCTCAACCAGGAGGGGCGCGGCATCGGTTTGGCCAACAAGATGCGCGCCTATTCGTTGCAGGACCAGGGGTTCGATACGGTCGAGGCAAATCATCGGCTGGGGTTCGAGGATGACGAACGCGACTTTCGCATCGGCGCGCGGATCCTGTCGCGCATGGGTGTCCGACAGGTCCGCCTGCTGACCAACAACCCCCGCAAGGTCGAGCGTCTGGAAAGCTGTGGCATCGACGTGGTCGAACGGGTGCCGCTGGCGGTGGGGGCGAATCCGCTGAACGAAGTCTATCTCGCCACCAAGGCCGCCAAGTCGGGGCACCTGTTTTGAACGCCGCGGATCTTGTGCTGACCCCGCGCGGGCTGCGCTTTGGCGGGCGGATCTATCCCTGCACCGTGGGGCGCGGCGGCGTACGCCGGGACAAGCGCGAGGGCGACGGTGCCACCCCCCGCGGCGTGCACCGCGTTGTCGGCATGCTGTGGCGCCCCGACCGGATGGCCCGCCCAGCCGATTGGGCGCAGCCGATTCGCGTTGGCGATCTGTGGTCCGACGATCCCGCCGACCCGGCATACAACCGGATGGTGCGCGCGCCGCATCGGTTCAGCCATGAACGCCTGCGCCGCGCCGATCCCGTGTATGACCTGGTATTGTTGACCGACTGGAACTGGCCCGACGGCGTTGCGGGACGCGGATCGGCGATCTTCATCCATCGCTGGCGCCGGCCGGGATATCCGACCGAAGGCTGCGTGGGCCTGCGCGCCGACCACCTGCGGGCGATCGCGTCGCGCATCCGGCCCGGCACGCGGCTGATCGTGCCCTAACCCGTCGTGCGTTCGCCGAAAATGGCCGAACCGACGCGCACATGGGTCGCGCCAAGCGCGATCGCGCGCTCGAAATCGCCGGACATGCCCATGGACAGGCCGGCAAGCCCGTTGCGTTCGGCGAATTTTGCCAGCAGCGCGAAATGCAGGTTTGGCTCTTCGTCGACGGGGGGGATGCACATCAGGCCGATGACCGGCAGGTTCAGCGCCAGGCATTCGGACACGAAGCCGTCCACATCGGCGGGCGAGACACCCGCTTTCTGATCCTCTTCACCCGTGTTCACCTGGATGAACAGATCGGGGCAGGATCCGGTTTCGTCGGCAATCCGCGCGATGGCCCTGGCCAGCTTCGGCCGGTCAACGGTGTGGATCACCTGGAACAGTTCCATCGCCTGCCGGGTCTTGTTCGATTGCAGCGGGCCGACAAGATGCAGCTTGCACGCGCCGAATCTGTCCTGCAATTCGGGCCATTTTCCCGCGGCCTCCTGCACCTTGTTTTCGCCGAAAATCCGATGTCCCTCGGTCAGTACGGCCTCGACCCGCTCGAGGGGCTGCACCTTGGAAATGGCGATCAGTTCGGTCGCACCCTGCGGTCGTCCGGCTTTCTGTTCGGCGGCATGGATGCGGGCGGTGATGTCGGCCAGGCTCATGGGGGCGCTCCGTTTCGGGTGGTTTTGAAACCGGCATACGCCATCGCCGCCATCACGCAAAGGTCGGCGCACAAAAGAAAAGAGCGGGCACAAGGCCCGCTCTTTCCGCTTCCAGAGATCCGGTTCGGATCAGAAGGAGAACTTCACACCCAGGTTGGCGCGCATGTCTTCGTTGTAGTCACGCTCGATACCACCGGCCAGCGTCGCGCCGCCCAGGTCGTAGTCTGCGCCAACGCCAACTGCGACGTCGGTCTTGTTGCCGGCCAGATCGTTGTTCGCGATGTAGCCGCGAGCGGTGATCGCACCGAACTGGTAGTTACCGTAGAGGGTAACCGTGGTCATGTCGCCCACGCCGGAGAAGTTGGTGTGGTTGATGTGCAGGCCGACGTTTCCATCGGGGTTGAACGCATATTCACCACCCAGGAAGTATTCGTCGCGGTTGTCGATGAAGCCCGCGTTCAGGCCGAAGGCACCGGCGATGGTGAAGGCGCCGAAGTTGTAGTCAGCGGCCATCTGGAATTCTTCCTTGACGCCGGCCGGCAGGGGATCGTTCAGCTGATCCGGGGTCAGGTACGAAGCCTTCAGGTTGAAGCCAGCGATCGAGTACGAACCGAACACGCCCATGCGGTTGGTCTGGCCTGCGCCGTAAGCGCCGGTGCGGTAGGCGTTGAAGGCCTGACCGTTGTAGGAGCCGAAGGTCTGACCGATGAAGCCAAGCTCGGCGTTGAACATCAGGGCAACGGTGTCCATCGCGGTGTTGGCGTTACCGACTTCGACGCGCAGACCGTTGTACTCGGCATAGACGTAGGCAGCGTTCAGTGCCGACGCGGAGTTGTTCTCGTCGTACTGGATACGGGTACGTCCACCGAAGGTCACACCGGAGTCGGTTTCTTTGGCGGCATCGATGTTGAAGCGCAGGCGATGCTCAACGATCGTGTCGTTCTGACCAAGGCCGCGGTTCTCAACGTAGTTGAGACCAGCGCGAGCCGTGCCCGAAATGGTGACATTCTGTGCAGCCGCAGCGCCGGCCGTAAGAACGATTGCGGTGGTCGCAAACAGAACTTTTTTCATTTGAGTTTCCCTTGTCTCTCTAAGCAGGTGGATCAAACCGTGTGGCCGGATTGACTGCATGTTGTTTCGCTCTGCCAGCCTCCATTTGCAACAGGACCGAGGGCATGACCGTCAGCATCGTCGGGAATGGTGCGTCTTTGCCACAGTCGGTTTCGCGCACCCCGACAAGGTGCGACGCCGACATTTGCGACCGCGGCATCGCGCAAGCCCCTTGTGACAGCCTTAAGTGCTGGCTAGAAAGCGAACTACGGTGCGCTCCGGCATGACGATGCAGGGCGCATGTGGTGAGCGGAGGTTGAAAACATGGCGAAAATCGGCGCGATCTGGGCAGGCACGCTGCTGTCCGCGGTTCTGGCGACATCGTCATGCGGCATTCTTCCCCAGAACGATACCGAAATTCCGGTCGGCCCCCAACGCGATGAGGGGCGCAGCATCTTCGAATTGTTCAGCAACAACGACGATCCGAACACCACCATCGAAGTGAACAAGTACATCTGGAACGCCGCCCAGGAAGTGCTGAACTTCATGCCCATCGAATCGGCCGATCCGTTTTCCGGCGTCCTGGTCTATGGCTATGGTCGCCCGCCGGGCGGGGGGCGTGCCTATCGTGCCACCGTCTATGTGCAGGATCCGGCCCTGGACGCGCGGTCGCTGAACGTGGCGCTGGCCACGACATCGGGACCGGCCAGCACGGACACCGTGCGCGCCATCGAAGATGCGATCCTGACCCGCGCGCGGCAGATGCGGGTGCGCGACGGGCGGCTCTGACCCCCCGTCAGGGGCTTACCGCCGCCAATCTCTCGACCCATTCGAACTGTCGTGGCAGGCAGACGGTTTTCAGATCGTAATCCGCCATCACCTTGGCCCGTGCCGCACGGCCCAGCGCCGCGCGCCGTTCGGGATCGCGGCACAGCGCGTCGATCCGATCGACCATCGCGCCGCCATCGAAGAAATCGAACAGCAGGCCGTTCTTTCCGTCCTCGATCACCTCGGCCACGGGTTGCGTATCGCTGGCAACGATGGCGCATTCGATCGCCATGGCTTCCATCAGGCTCCAGCTCAGGACGAACGGATAGGTCAGATAGACGTGGACCGTGGACACCTGAAGCAGACGGATGAAATCCGCATACGGCAGCTTGCCGACGAAATGCACGCGCGCCATGTCGGCGGCGGGAATCGAATCGCCCACCTCGGCCAGCATGGTTTCTTTCCATGACCGGCCGGTCTTGGGCGCCGACCCATAGCTGACGCCATCGCCGCCGACGACCATCACCCGCGCATTCGGCCGCCGCGCCAGAAGGTCGCCCAGCGACCGCATGAAAACGTGAAAGCCGCGATAGGGTTCGAGGTTGCGATTGACGAAGGTGATGACCTCGTCTTCGCGGGTCAGGCGCACCCCGCCGTGGTCGAACACCGCGCCGGGATCGGGACGGTCGATGTCGGTGTCGATCCCGTCATGGACCACGGTGATCTTGCGACGCAGGTCGTCGGGGTGTGTGCTGGCCTGCCATTCGGTCGGGCACAGCGCCATATGCGCGCGCTCAAGCTGGTTGCGCATCGACAGGTTGCGCATCCGCATCCGCGCCGCCTCGCCAAAGGCGCCATCGGCGGTGAATTCGGGATCGAACCCGATATCGGCGCCCTCGTGCTGATAGTGAAATTCGCTGAACACGCCCAGTCGGGTTTTGGGCCAGACATCCTGAACGAACAACGCCTCGCCCCAGCCGGTGTGCGCGACGACGATATCCGGCACGTAACCGCGTTCGGCCAGCGCATGACAGGCGCGATAGACGGCGGTGCCGCGATGCAATGCGCCGTTCAGGTTGGTCAGCCACGGATGGTGCTTCTGCCCCTCGGGATCCGCCCACTTGTAGGGAATGATCTGCACGCCGTTCCAGGTCTGCGCCTTCTGCACCCGCGATGTCAGGGCGACCACCTGATGCCTCTTGGCGGCCAAGGCGGGTGCAAGATGCTTGAACTGGCCGGGAAAATTCTGGTGCAGGAAGAGGATTTTCATGAATCGTCCGTCATCGGTGAAAGGTCTGACGCACGCTAGCCCGATCGCGCCGGCGGGTCACCTTCGATCTGGGCGGTTGAATTAATGCGATGCACGGTCGTCGCGGCACTGGACCCGCGCCCGTTGCCGCCATATCAAACCGTGGCCCATCCCCGCGTCCGAAAAAGGTTACCGACCCATGTCCCGATACAATGCCGCCGATATCGAACCCAAGTGGCAGAAGGCCTGGGCCGACGCAGAGGTCTTCACGGCCAAGGCCGATCCCGACAAGCCCAAGTATTACGTGCTCGAGATGTTTCCCTATCCCTCGGGCGATCTGCACATCGGGCATGTGCGCAACTATACCATGGGCGATGTCGTGGCCCGTCACCGGATCGCGACGGGTCACGCGGTGCTGCACCCCATGGGGTGGGATGCCTTCGGCCTGCCGGCGGAAAACGCCAGCATCGAACGCGGCATCCACCCCGGGACTTGGACACGCAGCAACATCGCGAACATGAAGGAACAGTTCGCGCTGCTGGGCCTGTCGCTGGACTGGTCGCGCGAATTCGCCACCTGCGATCCCGAATATTACGGCAAGCAACAGGCGATGTTCCTGGATTTTCTGGCAAAGGGGTTGGTGTATCGCAAGAACGCGGTGGTCAACTGGGATCCGGTGGACATGACCGTGCTGGCCAACGAACAGGTCGAGGACGGCAAGGGCTGGCGCTCCGGCGCGACGGTGGAACGGCGCGAGCTGACGCAATGGTTCTTCAAGATCTCCGACTATTCCGAAGAATTGCTGACCGCGCTCGACAGCCTCGACAACTGGCCCGACAAGGTCAAGACGATGCAGAAGAACTGGATCGGCAAGTCGCGCGGCCTGCAATTCGCGTTCTCGCTGATCGACGGACCCGACGGCCATGACCGGATCGAGGTCTATACCACCCGCCCCGACACGATGCTGGGCGCGTCCTTCATCGGCATATCCCCTGATCATCCCCTGGCGCGCGAGCTTGAGAAGGAAAACGAAGACCTGGCCGCCTTCAACGCCGAATGCCGCAAGATGGGCACGGCCGAGGAAGAGATGGAAAAGGCCGAGAAGAAGGGTTTCGACACCGGTCTGCGGGTGCGCCATCCGTTCGACACCGCGTGGGAGCTGCCGGTTTACGTCGCGAACTTCATCCTGATGGATTATGGCACCGGCGCGATCTTCGGCTGCCCCGCCCACGACCAGCGCGATCACGATTTTGCGCGCAAGTACGATCTTCCTATCATTCCGGTGTTTGTCGATGAGGACTACACGGAAGCGGTGAAACTGCCATCGGACCGCCCTGATCTAGATTGGTCCGGTGCGGAAGGATTTGGTCATCTGGATGGTGAAACCGAGATGACAATGCTGGCCTATGCTTTCGATGTCGAAGCAAATGTTCCACCAGCTAAGAATGAGGAATACACCTATTTGCGTGGTTTCTTCGGCGAAACTCGACTCACTGCGAACGCCGCCATCGACGCCGCCATCGCGTTTTGCGAGGAACACGGCGTCGGCCATGGGGTGACCAAGTTCCGCCTGCGCGACTGGGGGCTGTCGCGGCAACGCTATTGGGGCTGTCCGATCCCGGTGGTGCATTGCGCCACCTGCGGCGTCGTGCCCGAGAAAAAGGAAAACCTGCCGATCGAACTGCCCGAGGATGTCACCTTTGACCGGCCCGGCAACGCGCTCAGCTGGCATCCCACATGGCGCGATGTGCCCTGCCCCAAATGCGGCGCCCCGGCCCAGCGCGAGACGGACACGATGGACACCTTCGTCGATTCGTCGTGGTATTACGCGCGTTTCACGTCACCGGACGCGGAAACGCCCACCGATGCCGACGAGGCCGCATACTGGATGAACGTCGATCAATACATCGGCGGCGTCGAACACGCGATCCTGCACCTGCTGTATTCGCGGTTCTACGCCCGCGCCATGCACGCCTGCGGTCACCTGCCGGCCAGCGCCATCGAACCTTTCGATGCGCTGTTCACGCAGGGGATGGTGACGCACGAGATCTATCTGACCCGCGACGCCAACGGGCGTCCGGTCTATCACCTTCCGTCCGAAGTGAATGACGGCAAACTGGCCGACGGGCGCGAGGTGGAAATCATCCCCTCGGCCAAGATGTCGAAATCCAAGCGCAACGTCGTCGATCCGGTGGACATCATAAACCAGTATGGCGCCGACACCGCGCGCTGGTTCGTGCTGTCCGACAGCCCGCCCGAACGCGATGTGGAATGGACGGCCAGCGGCGCGGACGCCACCCACCGCCACCTGGGCCGCGTCTGGCGCATCGTGACCGAGATCATCGAATCGCCCGACGAAGGCGCGCAACCCGGCGACAAGGATCTGCTTCGCGAGATGCACAAGACGATCCACGACGTGTCTATGGGCATCGAATCCTTCGGCTTCAACTCGGCCGTCGCGCGGCTCTATGCCTTCACCGCGACCCTCGGCAAATCGCAGGCCGGCCGCGCGGCGAAGATCGAGGCGGCGCGCACATTGGTGCAACTGATGTCGCCCATGACACCGCATCTGGCCGAAGACCTCTGGTCGCAACTGGGCGGCGATGGTCTGGTGACGCTGGCCGCTTGGCCCGTCGCCGACGATGCCATGCTGGTGGATGACGAGGTGACGCTGCCGATCCAGATCAACGGCAAGCGACGCTCGGAAATCACGGTGCCCGCCGACATGGCGAAACCCGATATCGAGGCGCTGGTGATGGCCGACAAGGCCGTGCAACGGGCGCTGGACGGGGGCGCGCCGAAGAAACTGATCGTGGTGCCGGGGCGGATCGTCAATGTCGTGGTCTGATCGCCGGATCTTCCTTCTGGGGCTTGGCGCGCTGGCGGGATGCGGGTTCACCCCCGCCTATGGCCCCGGCGGCGCCGCTGAAGGGTTGCGCGGCTCGATCCGCGTCGATGCGCCATCGGATGAAGCCGGGTATCTTCTGGTGCGCCGCCTGGAAGAACGCCTGGGCCGGGGCGAAGCCGCGACCCATCGCCTGTCGGCCAGCCTTGCCGTCGGGCAGGACGGATTGGGCGTGACGCCGGACCAGGAAATCACCCGCTATCGCATCCGGGGTGAGCTGACCTGGGCCCTGCACCGGTTGTCGGACGATGTGACCGTCACCGACGGCATCGTGCGCAACTTTACCGAATATTCCGCACCGGTGTTCGACAACACCCGAGGCTCCATCGCCGGCAACACGGTGACGGTGCAGACGGCCGAGCGTGACGCGCGCCGCCGGTTGATGACGATCCTGGCCGATCAACTGGTCAGTCGGCTGATCGCCACCGCGCCGGGCTGGCGCACGTGAAACTGTCGCCGCGCGAAGCCTCGGGGTATTTCGCCAAACCCGATTCGACCCGCGCGGGATTGCTGATTTACGGCACGGATGCCATGCGCGTGGCCCTGAAACGCCAACAGGTGATCGCGGCGCTGATCGGCCCCGATGGCGACGCCGAGATGCGTCTGACCCGGATCCCGGCGGGCGATCTGCGCAAGGGCGGCGCCGATCTGACCGACGCGATCAAGGCCCAGGGGTTCTTTCCCGGCCCGCGCGTCGTCTTTGTCGAGGACGCGACCCAATACACCGCTGACGCGTTGAAGGCCGCGTTTTCAGTCTGGAACCCCGGCGACGCGCAGATCGTCGTCACCGCGGGCGCGCTGAAAGCCACCAGCCCGGTGCGCAAGCTGTTCGAGCAGCACAGGAACGCCCTCGCCGCCGCCATCTATGACGATCCACCGACCCGCGAAGAGATCGAGCGTGACCTGAAAGCTGCCGGCCTGACCCGGATCGACACCGACGCCCGCGACGCGCTGAACGCCCTGGCCCGGACGCTTGACCCCGGTGATTTCCGCCAGACGATGGAAAAACTGTCGCTCTACAAGCTGAACGACGACACTCCTCTGGCTGTCGCCGACGTGTCCGCCGTCGCACCTGTCTCGACCGAGGCGGCGGTGGACGACATCCTCGATATCGTGACCGACGGGCGGGCGAATGAAATCGGGCCGGTCATGGCGCGAATCCAGGCGCAGGGCGTGAACCCCGTGACCCTGTGCATCAACGCCACCCGTCATTTCCGCACCCTGCACGCGGCGGCGGTCAATCCCGGCGGGCGGATCTTTTCGAACCGGCCACAGGTCATGGCGAAACAGGCGCAATCCTGGGGTGTGCGGCGGCTGGAACAGGCCTTGCATGCGCTGATCGACACCGACCTGACGCTGCGCTCGGCGGCGCAGGTGCCGCAGATGGCACTGGTCGAACGGACCCTGATCCGGCTTGCGATGCTGCGCCAGAAGGGTTGACCCCGCGCGCATTCAGGTTTCCGAAACGAACGTCGCGATCTCGGCCATGACCGCGGCACTGTGGGTATGGGGCAGCGCATGGGTGGCGCCCGGCAGGATTTCGTGACGCGCATCGCGGTTGACCTCGGCCAGCCGCCCGACATTCGAGGCGGGGATCACGGTGTCATCCTCGCCCCACAGCGCAAGGGTCGGGATCCCGGCAGCGCGGATCGCCCGATGTTCACCGCCCAGATTCACGGCCAGCATATGGCGCAACGACGACAGCACGCCGGGCAGGAACCCGCGTCGCCGTGTCTGCGCCCGCTGCACCCGCACCAGCGCATCATCGCCCCGGATGCCCCGCCGCATCAGCACGCCACCCGGCACCATCATGATCCAGTCGCCCAACAGCGGGATCCGTGTGGCCAGATCGGCCATGACGCCCGCATTGTGAAACAACCCGGCCGGGGCCAGCAAGACCAGCCGCCCCACCCTTTCGGGTGTTTCGGCCGCAAAACAGGTCGCGATCGCACCGCCCATGGAATAGCCGATCAACAGATCGATCCGCCCGACGCCCTGGTGGGCCAGCAGCCCGTTCAGCTGACGCAGAAAGAACGCGCGGTCCTGAATCCCCGACACGGTATCGGAAAACCCACGCCCCGGCAGATCATAGGTCAGAACCCGATATCCACTGTCGGCCAGTCGGTCCGCCAACGGATCGAAAATGTCCGAAGGCGTGGTCAATCCGTGGACGCAGACCGCCACCGGCCCACCCACGGGCCCGCGCCAGCGATACCAGGTCACCCCCTCCGCCAGATCGGCACCCTGACCGGGGGCCGCTGCACGGTCGCCATCGTCCAGCGGGCGGCGCAGACGTTCGGCCACGAACGGCAGCGCCACCAGCCCGGCCAGGAACAGGGTGACCAGGACCCAACCCATCACGTCACCACGTCAGCCACGGCGCGCGCATCGGGCGTCATGGGGCGGCGGCCGCATCGTCCAACAAGCCTTCGGCGACCAGACGGGCGGCAAATCCGGCGGGTCCGTCGAACAGATGCGTCCGCCATCCCCGCGCCGCCGCGGCCTCGATGTTTTCGGGCCTGTCGTCGGTGAACAGCAGGGCATCGGGCGCGACGCCGCAATCCGCCTCAAGCGCGGCATAGATCGCCGGATCGGGCTTGATCAGTTCCATCCGCCCCGACACATAGGCGCGGTCGAATTCGTTGAAGAACGGGTATTGCGTGGCCGCATAGGCAAAGCTGTCGACGCCAAAGTTCGTCAGCGCGAAAACCGGCACATCCCGCGCCCGCAACGCCCGCAACAGGGATACGGAGTGGGGGATCGACGGACTGGCCATCTCGATCCAGTTGTCGTGCCAGTCGCGGATGTCGTCGCGCCATTCGGGGTGCGCGTCGGCCATGGCATAGATCGTTTCGCGGAACGGCGCCCCGGCGTCGATCGACAGGTTCATCGCCTCCAGATCCACGGCATCGAACAGGGCGCGCCGTCTGTCAGCACCGATCTTTGCGTCGTAATACCTGTGGGGATTCCATTCGATCAGCACGTTGCCGATGTCGAACACGACGGCCTTCACGCTCATCTCACATCTCCCTGCGCGGCACGCACCGCCCGGTCCAGCGCATCCAGAAACCGCGACCGGTCGGCCTTGGTGAAACCCTTGCCGCCGCCCTGCCGGAACGGATCGGCCGCGCGCAGGTCGGTCATCAGATCGCGCGTGGCCAAGACGTTGCCGATGTTCGCGGCGGTCAGCGCCTCGCCGTTGTGGCGGATGACGCGGGCACCGGCCTCGACACAGCGCGCGGCCAGCGGGATGTCGCCCGTGACCACCACGTCGCCCGTCTTGGCCCGTTCGGCAATCCACATGTCGGCCACGTCCGGGCCGTCGGATACGAATACCGTTTCGACCAGCGGGTTGGCCGAGGGGCGCAACCCGCCATTGCACACCAGGAACGTCTTGACGCCCAGACGGGTGGCCACGGCTTCGGCCTCGGCCTTGACCGGGCAGGCGTCGGCATCGACATAGATCATGCGTAGAGCGCCTCGGCATGGAAATCGACGTGATCCTCCATGAAGGTCGAGACGAAGAAATAGCTGTGATCGTATCCCGGTTGCAGACGCATCACCGCCTGCTGGCGACGGGCGGCAATCGCCTCGGCCATGGCGCCGGGGCGCAGCAGGTCATAGAACTGATCGTCGGTCCCGGTGTCCAGCAGCATCGGCCCGGCAAACCCGGTCTCGCGCATCTGCACCGAGGCATCGTGCTTCGTCCAGGTCGATTCGTCCGCGCCCAGATAGCCGGTGAACTGCTTGCGGCCCCAATCGCTCTGCATCGGATTGCAGATCGGCGAAAAGGCCGAAACCGACCGGAACCGTCCCGGCAGACCCATGGCCAGCGTCAGCGCGCCATGTCCGCCCATGGAATGTCCGGTGATCGCCTGACGTTCCCGGTCCAGCGGCATGTCCGCCAACGCCGCGGGCAGATCATCGGCCAGATAATCCCACATCCGGAAATGTTTCGCCCAGGGCGCCTCGGTCGCGTTCAGATAGAACCCGGCCCCCTGCCCCATGTCGAAGGCGTCGTCGTCGGCCACGCCATCACCGCGCGGCGACGTGTCGGGAAACACCAGCGCGATACCCTGCGCCGCGGCATGGGCCTGCGCCCCCGCCTTGGTCATCGCGTTCTCGTGGGTGCAGGTCAGCCCCGCCAGGAACCACAGCACCGGCACCGGACCATCCTTTGCCTCGGCCGGCAGGAACAGACCGAAGGTCATGTCGGTCCCCGTCGCCTTGGACGCGTGGGAATAGACGCCCTGGACACCACCAAAACAGGCATTCTCGGAAATCGTCTTCATTGCGCGCACTCCCTTGTGGATTCACCCCATCGCTAGCCGCTCGGCCCGAAACTGGCAACCGCTCAGCCGCCGACCCACGCGATCACCGCCGACACGGTCAGCACCGAAGCGGCGGTGGAAATCAGGATCGACGCCGACACCCGCTGCGGCGCGACCCCGTAATGCTGCGCGATGATATACACGTTGCCCGCCACAGGCAGGGCGGTCGCCGCGATCATGACACCCGCCGAATAGGGATCGACGGCAAAGATCATCAGGGCCGACACCGCCACCGCCAGCGGGTGCACGATCAGCTTGCAGACCGACAGCCAGACGGCGACGCGCAGGCGCTCCGCCGATTTGCCCGCCAGCGAGGCACCGATGGCGAACAACGCCCCAGGTGTCGCCGCCCCGCCCAGGATCGCCAGGAATTCGTCCATCGGTGCCGGAATCGGCCATTCCATCGCCGACCACGAAAACCCAAGGATGATCGATACGATCATCGGATTGCGGATCAACCCCCGTCCCACCGTCAACAGGATTCCCGGTGCCACCCGCCCATCGCGCGCCCCGGTGATCAGGATCACCACCAGCGATCCGAAGACGATCAGGTCGACGGCAAGGATCAGCATCACCGGCCCGATCGCCGCCTCGCCCAACAGCAGAACCAGCATCGGCACGCCAAGGAAGCCGACGTTGCCGATAACGGCGCATTGCGCCTCGATCGCCGCCTGCTCGATGCCGACCCGGCGGATCATCGCAACCAGCGTCGCCAGCAGGTAAACCACGACCGAGGCGCACAGGTAGGCCGCGACGATATCCCAATCCAGCACCTGCCAGAACGACAGCGTCGCGGAAAACCGGAACAACATCGCCGACAGGGCGAAGTAGAAGACGAACTTCGTCAGATAGGCGGTCGCCTCGGCCGTGAAGAACCGCGTGCGACCGGCCCAGCACCCCAAGGCGATCAGCGCGAAAAACGGCAGGGTCTTCAAAAAGATCTCGATCATGGCGCAGCGCTATCCACTAAGCGCCCGCCCCGCAATGGCGAGAAAAGTCCAGACCGGACTTCCCCCGGCTTTTTCTTGCCCGAAATACTCCCGCCGGAGGCTCCGACACCCGCAGCACGCGCGCCCGTCCGATCGGTGGGCGCTAGCCGAACCCGATCAGAACGCCCGCCGCCAGAACCAAAGCACCGCCCAGAACCACCTGGAACGCCGCCCGGAAGAACGGCGTTTCCATGAACCGGTTCTGGATCCAGGCGATGATCCAGAGTTCAATGAACACCACGATGATCGCGATTGTGGTCGCCGTCCAGAAATCGGGGATCAGGTAGGGCAGCGCATGGCCCAGCCCGCCGATGGTGGTCATCACGCCCGATGCGATGCCGCGCTTGATCGGGCTGCCCCGCCCCGAGATCGCGCCATCATCGCTCGCGGCTTCGGTAAATCCCATCGAGATTCCGGCCCCGACCGACGCGGCCAGCCCGACCAGGAAGGTCTGCCATGTGTCGCCGGTCGCAAAGGCGGCGGCAAAGATCGGCGCTAGGGTGGAAACCGACCCGTCCATCAAACCCGCCAATCCCGGCTGCACCCAGGTCAGCACGAACTGGCGGTGGGCGACACGTTCCTCGGTGTCGCGCTGTTCGTCGTCCAGATGGGTCTTTGTCAGCGTTTCGGCCAGTTCGGAATGGCCGGCCTCGGCGGCGGCCAGATCGCCCAGCAGCGCGCGGATCCCCGCGTCGGTCGTCCGTGATGCGGCGCGTTCGTAAAACCGGCGGGCGTCCCGCTCCATCATGACCGCTTCATCGCGGATCCGCTCCAGCCCCAGGTTGTCGATCAGCCACACGGGACGGCGCGCATAGAACCCCTGGACGTGTTCGCGCCGGATCAGGGGGATGACCTCGCCGAAGCGGTCCCGGTGCATGTCGATCAGGCGGCGCCGGTGGTCGTCTTCTTCGGCGGCCATCGCATCGAAGACGGCGGCCGAGCCGGGAAACCCCGCGCGCAGGCGTTCACCGTAGGTTCGGTAGATCCGCGCGTCGTCTTCCTCGGACGATATGGCGAGGGCCAGGATCTCCTGTTGCGACAGGTCGGCAAAGCGGCGGCGATTGGACAGTCCCGGAATCATCTGGCGCTCCTTGTTTAGAATCATTCTAATTTAATGCATGCGGTGCGCACCGCAAGCGGGTTTTCCGGGTGGGGTGATTTCGCTTGGTTGCGGAAGATGAACCATCCGCCCTACTCTTGGCGAAATGGCGGGTGACGGGATCGTGATGACGGACGGTATCAAGAAGGGGCGCAAGTTCGCGCAGGTGCTGGATGGCGCGCGGGCCGTGTTTCTCAGGGATGGGTTCGATGGCGCCAGCGTCGACAGCATCGCGAAGGTTGCCGAAGTCTCGAAGGCGACGCTCTACAGCTATTTTCCGGACAAGCGGGCGCTGTTTCTCGAGGTCACGAAAACCGAATGTGCCCGGCAGGCGTCAGAGGCGACATCGAGGATCGACATGAACGCGCCCCCCCACGAGGTGTTGCCCCAGGCCGGCGCACAGCTTTTGCGGTTCTGCCTGTCGGATTTCGGCCAGCGGGTGTTTCGGATCTGCGTGGCGGAAACCGACCGGTTTCCCGAGTTGGGCGCACAATTCTATGCCAGCGGCCCGGCGATGATCGAAGCCACCCTGTGCCGATACTTCGACCTCGCGATCGATCGGGGCGAACTCGACATCGACGACACGCGGCTGGCCGCGCACCAGTTCGCCGAGCTGTGCAAGGCACAGCTGTTTCCGCGACTGGTGTTCGGGGTGCAGACCCAGTTCAGCGCCGCCGAAAGCGATCACGTGATCACCGGGGCGGTCGAGATGTTCATTGCCCGGTACGGCCGCAAATCCCGGCGCGACGCGCCGGGCGCCGATCAGTCGACGCGCCGCACGTAAAGCTGGTTGGCCTCGCGCTTGGTCTCGAACCGCTTCAGTTCCAGAACAAGATCGCTCAGCTTCTTCTTGCCATAGGTGCGGGTGTCGAAATCGGGGTTGTTGGCGACGATATACTGGCCCAGCGGGCCCAGCGCATACCATTCGTCATCCTGCGCGATGCGGTCCATCGCCTTCAGGATCAGCGGCACCGCCTCGACCGGGGATTGCTTCACGGGCTTGGAGTCGGGCGTGTCGTCGGCCTCGTCCCTTGTCTTCTGGACCGGAACCTCGTCGACGATGTTTTCGATCAATATGAACCGGTTGCACACGTTGCGCAGGGATTCGGGCGCCTTTGCCTCGCCAATGCCGATGACGACCAGCCCCTGTTCGCGGATCCGGTTCGCCAGCGCGGTAAAGTCCGAATCGGAGCTGACCAGCACGAAACCATCGAAGCGGCCGGTGTGCAGGATATCCATCGCGTCGATCACCAGACCGATATCCGACGCGTTCTTGCCCTTGGTGTTCGCCGTCTCCTGATGGGCAACAAGACCCAGGCCGCGCACGGTTTCAGACCAGTTGCGCAACTGTCCCGACGACCAGTCGCCATAGACCCGGCGTAGGGCCGGTTCGCCGAAGCCGGTGATTTCCTTGAGGATCGCGCCGGCATGGCGGGCGGGAATGTTGTCGGCGTCGATCAGGACGGCATACAGGGGGCGGTCATTCTGTTTCATGTCGTGCCCTTATTAGATCGGCGCGGTCATGTAAGACCAGACCGCCGGCACGGGGAGGTGTGTCCCCGTCGTGCGTTACGGATTGGCGCACCCGCGCGCCATGAGTATTTTCGGCAAGAAAAAGCTGGGGTGCGCCGGGTTTGTCGGCCAATCAATAGACGACGACGCCGCGGATCGATTTGCCTTGATGCATCAGGTCGAAACCCTTGTTGATATCGTCCAGCGGCATGGTGTGGGTGATCATCGGGTCGATCTCGATCTTGCCGTCCATGTACCAGTCGACGATCTTCGGCACGTCGGTGCGGCCGCGCGCCCCGCCGAAGGCCGTGCCGCGCCACGACCGGCCGGTGACCAGCTGGAACGGCCGCGTGCTGATTTCCTCGCCGGCGCCGGCGACGCCGATGATGATCGATTCGCCCCACCCCTTGTGGGCGCATTCCAGCGCCTGGCGCATCAGGGTGGTGTTGCCGATGCACTCGAACGAATAATCGGCGCCGCCCCGGGTCAGATCGACCAGGTAGGGCACGACGTCACCGTCGATTTCCCTGGGGTTCACGAAGTGGGTCATGCCGAAGCGTTCGGCGATGGCGCGCTTGTCGGGATTGATGTCGACGCCGACGATCATGTCGGCCCCCGCCAGTCGCAGTCCCTGGATCACGTTCAGCCCGATGCCGCCCAGCCCGAAGACGACGCAGTTTGACCCGATCTCGACCTTGGCGGTGTTGATGACCGCGCCGATGCCGGTGGTGACACCACAGCCGATATAGCAGATCTTGTCGAACGGCGCGTCCTTGCGGACCTTGGCCAGCGCGATTTCGGGCAGAACCGAATGGTTGGCGAAAGTCGAACAGCCCATGTAGTGCAGGATCGGCGTGCCATCGAGCATCGAAAACCGCGAGGTGCCATCGGGCATCACGCCCTGCCCCTGGGTCGTGCGGATCGCCTGGCACAGATTGGTCTTGGGGTTCAGGCAGTATTCGCATTCACGGCATTCGGGCGTGTAGAGCGGAATGACGTGATCGCCGGGCTTCAGCGACGTCACGCCTGCGCCCACTTCGAGCACGACACCGGCGCCCTCGTGCCCCAGGATCGCCGGGAACGCGCCTTCGGGGTCGGCGCCCGAGCGGGTGAATTCATCGGTATGGCACAGACCGGTGGCCTTCATTTCCACCAGAACCTCGCCAGCCTTCGGGCCTTCCAGGTTCACCTCCATGATCTCGAGCGGCTTGCCGGCTTCGAGGGCAACTGCGGCACGGGTTCTCATGGCGGTTCTCCTGACTATCTAAGGTTATCCCGACCCTGTTCAAAAAGGCCCGTGAAATGCAACCTCTGATCAAGTTTTCGGCGCTCGGCGCCCTGTTTGCCGCCGTCACCGCCTGTGTGCCCGCCGAAAGCACCCCGCCCCAACCGGACACCTGCGGCGCCGAAGCCTATGGCCATCTCGTCGGCAGCGACATCGCGGGCGTCTCCCTGCCGTCCGGTCCCGACATCCGCATCCTTGGGCCGGATTCGGCCATGACGCTGGATTACATCGAGACGCGGACGAATTTCACGCTGGACGACAAGGGCCGGATCACGAGGATCTTCTGCGGCTGAGGATCACTTCTTCTGGCGATAATCCTCGTGGCAGGCCTTGCAGGTCCCGCCGATCGTCTGCATCGCCGTGCCCATCTCGGCGGCGGACGACGCGTCGGCGGCGGCCATGGCCGAGGTTTCCAGCGCGGTCGCCTTTTGCGTGAAGTCGTCGTAGTTTTCCCAGATCGCTGGCACCGCCTCGGTTTCGCCGTCGAGCGCTTCGGTTTCGAACGCTGCCGGAACCTGTCCTGCCGCCTCTGCCAGCGTCATCGCCGCGGCACGGGCCGCTTCGGGATCGAAGGCATCGCCCGCCTTGGCCTGGGCACCCAGGATCTTGGTCTGGGCGCCGACGGTTTTCATCAACGTCTGCCGGGCCTTGACCGGATCATCGGTGGCCTGGGCATGGACAAGGGCCGCACCGAAAACGGTGACGGCAAAAGCGGCGGCGAGGGGGAGGAATTTCTTCATGTCTGACCTTTCAGGCTGGATGCAGGCAGGGTAAAGACCCGCCCCCACAAATCCAGCGAAATTTTCGTGACCGGCCCGGGGCGGCAGCCAAACGCCACGACGGCGTGCAAGGTCATCGGTCGTGGCCTGCTGAAAAGGTGGGGTTGTCCCGGTGCCGCGAACTGGGTGGGGGCGTTGTTGACACGGCACCGGGGTAGCGTTCTTTCGCTATGCCCCATTCATGGCGGTGCAATCGGGCCGCCCCGGGACCGATCGGTGCTGATTTCGCGGTGATCCTGTGGCGGAATCCGGGCAACGCCGCGCGGGGATTGCCAAACCCGGGCCATCGCACCACATTGAAGGGAATGAACATGCAACCCCCCACCCCCTTTCCCGGCCGTCCCGACCCCGATGAGAAGGTCGTCTTCGACCGGCGCGAACTGGGCGCGATCATGACGCTGTATGGCCGAATGGTCGCCGCCGGGGAATGGCGCGACTATGGCATGTCGTTCCTGCGCGAGGTGGCGGTGTTCGCGGTGTTCCGGCGCACCGCCGAAAACCCGCTGTATCGGATCGAGAAGCGCCCCAAGCTGCGCGGCCGCCAGGGGCAATATGCGGTGATCGGAATGGACGGCCAGATCCTGAAACGCGGCGCCGACCTGCGCACGGTGCTGCGGGTGCTGGAACGCAAGCTGATCCGCGCGGTCGATGACTGACCGACGCGTCCCGGCGCCTCCCTTCGCCGGAACGCGCAGCACCCCACCCGCGAACGGGCAGGGCTGACCGACGCCGCCTTGGGACAACGCCGGATTGCGTGAGGCGATCAGGCCTCTTTCTTGGCCAGGGCGCCGATCGTGACGCTGAGGGTTTTTTCCTGCCCCTTGTGCAACACCACCATGTCGGCGGTCTTGTCCGGCGCCGTCGAGGCAACGACACGGGTCAGGTCACGGACCTCGACGATCTCGGTGCCGTCGAACGACAGGATGATGTCGCCGTCCACCAGGCCGGCCTTGTCGGCGGGGCTGTCTTGGACCACGTCTTCGACCACCGCGCCCTTCGGCGTGTCATAGCCCAGCACCGACGCGATATCCTCGGGCATCGGCTTGATCTGCACGCCCAGCCAGCCGCGCGTGATCTCTCCGTCGTCCTGCAGGTCGGCGACGATGGTCTTCACAAGGTCCGACGGCACGGCGAAACCGATCCCGACCGAGCCGCCATCGGGCGAGAAGATGGCCGTGTTGACGCCGATTACCTCGCCTGCGTTGTTGAACAGCGGGCCGCCGGAATTGCCCCGGTTGATTGCCGCATCCGTCTGGATGAAGTCATCGAACGGGCCCGAATTGATGTTGCGCGACGTGGCGGAAACGATGCCCGATGTCACGGTGCCACCCAGACCGAAGGGGTTGCCGACGGCCACCACCTCGTCGCCCGGACGCATGGTGTCGGACGATCCAAACTTAATCGCGGGAAGATCTTCGCCCGCATCCACCCGCAGCACGGCGATGTCGGTCAGGGGGTCGGTCCCGATCACCTCGGCGGTGAAGCTGCGCCCATCGGCCAGCTTGACGTTCACCTCTTCGGCGCCGTCAACGACATGGGCGTTGGTGACGATGGTGCCGTCCTCCGAGATGATGAAACCGGATCCGACGCCGCGTGCGGGCCGGGCCGGGCCACCGCGCCGATCCTTGAACATGTCGCCGAACCGGCGCTTCAACTCGTCGGGCATGCCTTCCAGCATGTCGGACGGGTCGGCAGCGGCAGGGGAAACGGCGGCCGTCACCTCGATGAACACCACGCTGGGCGACACGGCTTCGACAAGGTCGCCATAGCCACCGGCCGGCACGGCAAAGGCGGGCACCGGAAGGACGGTCATGGCGCCCCCCGCGCTCAGCGCACCGATCAGCGCGACACTGGCAAGGCGGTTGGTCAATCTGCTTCGTTGCATTTCCTGAACTCCGTGGAAAACTGTGATGCCCCCCATATGCAAGGCACACCTGACATGGCGTTCCCCCGCGCTATACAAATCTGTAACCTGCGCTTCGCGCCCCTGCCCCCTAGATTGGACGAACGACAGGGGCGGGGAACGTCCGAAGGGGAAGCAGCCATGAGATTGCTGGTGATCGAAGACGACACGACGACGGGCGGCTATATCGCGCGGGGCTTGCGCGAAGAAGGCCACACCGTCGATCTGGTCGACAACGGCCGCGACGGTCTGGTGCAGGCCACGGCGGGCACCTACGACGTGATGATCGTGGACCGGATGCTGCCTGAAATCGACGGACTGACATTGATGAAAACCCTGCGCGGCGCCGGCAACCGAACGCCCGCGCTGTTCCTGACGTCGCTGGGCAGCGTCGAGGATCGCATCGACGGGCTGAACGCGGGCGGTGACGATTACCTGACCAAGCCCTTCGCCTTTGGCGAACTGTCGGCACGGGTCGCGGCCCTGGCCCGCCGCCCGCAGGCCATCGAACAGAACACGGTGCTGTCGGCGGGCGACCTGACCATGGACCTTGTCACGCGGCAGGTCACGCGGGCGGGCCAGAAGATCGACCTGCTGCCGCGTGAATTCGCGCTGCTGGAACACCTGCTGCGGCGCAAGGGGCGGGTGCAGACGCGCACGATGCTGCTGGAAGCGGTGTGGGACATCAGTTTCGATCCGAAAACCAACGTGGTCGAAACCCATATCTCGCGGCTCCGCGCCAAGGTGGATCGGCCGTTCGACACCGAGTTGATCCAGACCCTGCGCGGCGCGGGATACCGGATCGACGCATGAACCGCACGCTCCTGTCCCTGATCCGGTCGATGCCGGTGCGCTTGGCGCTGTCGCTGCTGGCGCTGTTCGTCGTCGTCTCGCTGACCTCGCTGGCGGCGTCCTGGGCGGTGTCGCGCGCGTCGCTGGACACCGCCATGCGCGACGATCTGCGCCAGGACATGGCCGGGTTCCGCGCCGCGCCCAGCGCCGCCGCGCTGGCCGCGCTGGTCCGGGCAGAAGGCCGCGTGACCGATCCCGACCGGATGCTGCTGAGTTACTTCGCGCCGTCCGGGCGGCATTTCGGCAATGCCACCCTGTCGCGCGATGAAAACGGATATCACCTGACGCGGGGCGATGGCTCCGGCTTTTCCGGCGAATATCTGGCGCTGGGGGCGGTCCTGCACGGCGGGCAACTGACCATCGCCCGCTCGCGGGCTGAAATCGACGAATTGTCGGAAACCTTCCGGCGCATCGTGTTGTGGTCGCTGCTGCCGACGTTCCTGATCGCGCTGTCGGGCGGTCTTTTCCTGGCGCGGCGCAGCGCCGCACAGGTCCGCGCGATGGAGGCGACGCTGGACCGGCTGACCACCGGCGATCTGGCGGCACGGGTGCATCCGGGGCGCGGCTGGTCCGCCGACATGGCCCAGATCGGCCATCGGATCGACCGCATGGCCGAGGCGCAGCAGACCGCGCACGAGGCATTGCGGCAAGTGTCGTCCGATGTGGCCCATGACCTCAAGACGCCGCTGCAACGCATCGCCGTCCATCTCGACGATCTGGATCGCGCCGATCTGCCCGACGATGCCCGCGCGCTGGTCGATGCGGCGCGCGGCGATCTCGACGGGGTGGTGGCGGTGTTTCACGCGCTGTTGCAGATCGCGCAGGTCGAATCCGGCTCGCCGCGGGGCCGGTTTACTGATGTGGACCTGTCGCGCGTGGCCGAAACGGTCGGTGAACTGTATGAACCGACCGCGGCGGAAACGGGCCATGCCCTGCGCATCCGTGCGGATCCGGGCGCGCGGGTGCGCGGCGATCGCGACCTGTTGGGTCAGGCCATCGCCAACCTGATCGAGAACGCGCTGCGCCACACCGATCCGGGCACCGAAATCGAGGTGACCGTGACCGGCGGGGCGGGCAGCACCACCCTCAGCGTCACCGACACCGGCCCCGGCATCCCCGAAGCCGAGCGCGCCAACGTGCTGCAACGTCTGTATCGACTGGACCGGTCGCGCAACACGCCGGGCAGCGGGCTGGGCCTGTCGCTGGTGGCGGTGGTGGCAGACCTGCACGACGCCCGGCTGGATCTGGGCGACGCCGGCCCCGGCCTGCGGGTCAGCGTGGCGTTTCCCCCGGTGGCGGCAAGCTGACCGCACCGGGCCATCCGGCAGGGATTTCCGAAGGTTGCCGGAATATGCTATCGCCATCCCATCACCCGTTTCACGCCGAGGTTCCCGATGTCCGATTTCACCACCCGCCCCGAGATACGCGGCACCTTCGGCGTTGTCGCCTCGACCCACTGGATCGGATCGGCCGTGGGATTCGGCATCCTGGAACGCGGCGGCAACGCTTTCGACGCCGCCGTCGCCACGGCGCTGGTGCTGCAGGTGGTCGAACCGCACCTGAACGGCCCCGCCGGTGACATGCCCGCGATCTTTCACCGGGCGGACACCAATGAAACCAAGGTGGTATGCGCCCAAGGGGTCGCGCCCGCCGGTGCGACCATCGACCATTACAAGGCGCAGGGGCTGACCCTGATTCCCGGATCGGGCCTGCTGGCCACCGTCGTTCCGGGCGCTTTCGATGGCTGGATGCTGATGCTGCGCGATCACGGCACGATGTCCTTGGCCGACGTCATGGCACCCGCCATCGGCTATGCCCGCGACGGCCATCCGATCCTGCCCCGCGTCGCCGCGACCATCGAAAGCCTTGCCGATTTTTTCGCCGCCGAATGGCCCACATCGGCGGCCGTCTGGACCCCGGACGGCCGGGCGCCCGCCGCCAACGCCCTGTTCCGCAATCCCGATCTGGCGCGCACCTATCAACGCATCGTGGACGACGCCGAAGCCGCATCGAGCGACCGGACAACCCAGATCGACGCGGCCCGCGCGGCGTGGAGCACGGGCTTCGTCGCCGACGCCATCGCCGATTACCTGGCCACCGCGCGCGTGTGCGACGTCTCGGACACCCCCCGTGCGGCGGTCCTGTCGCGGGCAGACATGGCGGGATGGCAGGCGACATACGAAGACCCGCTGAGCCTGGGTTACCACGGCTGGAAGATCCACAAGTGCGGGCCGTGGTCCCAGGGGCCGGTGCTGTTGCAGGCCCTCGCGATCCTGTCGGAGATCGACATCGCCGCGATGGACCCGATGGGCGATGAATTCGTCCATACCGTGATCGAGACGATCAAGCTGGCCTATGCCGATCGCGAGGCCTATTACGGCGACCCCGATCATGCGGACATTCCGATCGGGCACCTGCTCAGCGCAGACTACACTGCCGGACGCCGCGCGCTGATCGGCCCGCAGGCATCGTTGGATCAGCGCCCCGGCCGGGTGCCGGGGTTTGAACACTTGGCCGACCGATATATCGAACGCGCGGCGCGGGACTTCGGCCTTGGCCCGGTCGCGCCGCAGGAACCGACCATGGCGCATCTGACCGAAAAACGTGGCGATACCGTGCACCTGGACGTGATCGACCGCTGGGGCAACGTGGTGGCGGCAACCCCCTCGGGTGGATGGCTGCAAAGCTCGCCCGTTATCCCCGGCCTCGGCTTCGCGCTGAACTCGCGCGCCCAGATGTTCTGGCTGGAAGACGGCTTGCCGACCTCGCTTGCGCCCGGGCGTCGCCCGCGCACGACGTTGACCCCGACGCTGGCGGAAAAAGACGGCATGCGGCTGGCGTTCGGATCGCCCGGGGGCGATCAGCAGGATCAGTGGCAACTGATCTGGTTCCTGCGTTTCGTGCATCACGGGTTCGATCTGCAACAGGGGATCGATGCGCCGCTGTTCCATTCGATGCACTTCCAGGGGTCGTTCTATCCGCGCCAATGCCAACCGGGCGCGATGATGATCGAACCCGCGATCGGCGCCGATGTGATCGACGCCCTGCGCGCCCGGGGTCACAGCGTCACGGTGGCCGAGCCCTGGAGCGTCGGACGCCTGACCGCAGCGCTGCGCAGCGCCGATGGCACCCTTGCGGCGGCGGCGACACCGCGCCTGATGCAGGCCTATGCCGTCGGGCGCTGAGGTCTGCCGAGGGAACCACCACGACTGTTGTTCCGTTTCAAGGTGAGGACCCCTGTTCGCGGGTGATCCCCAACAAACGGAAGGACCGACATGGCACCGCGTGCGCTCTGGAAAGGACAACTTCGCCTCTCGCTGGTTTCCATCCCGGTCGAGATCTTCTCGGCCACCAAGACCGGGGCACGGGTATCGTTTCGCCAGATCCACGAACCATCGGGCAAGCGCGTGCGCTATGAGAAATCGGTGCCCGGCTTGGGGCCCGTCAAATCCGAGGATATCGTCAAGGGATACGAGGTCGGCGATGATGAATACATCCTGCTGGACCCGGACGAGATCGACGCGATAAAGCTGGAAACGAAGAAGACCTTCGAGCTGGTTCAGTTCGTCGACGCCTGCGAAATCTCGCCGCTCTATTTCAACAAGCCCTATTACATCACGGCCTCCGACGATCTGGCGCAGGACGCCTATCGTGTCGTGCGCGATGCCTTGCGCAATGCGGGCAAGGTCGGCCTGGGGCAGGTTACCATGCGGGGCAAGGAATACCTGGCAGCGGTCAAGCCCTGCGGCGACGGCCTGTTGATGGAGACGCTGCATTACGAGGATGAGCTGCGCGAGGCCGATCAGATCTTCACCGATATCGAGGATGAGAAGGTCGACAAGGAACTGCTCGAGGTGGCCACATCGCTGATCGACCGCAAGAGCGCACCCTTCGATGCCGGCGCCTATCACGACAAATACGCCGAGGCGATGCAGGATCTGCTGGACGCCAAGATCAAGAACAAGAAGACGCCACGCGTCCGCGCCGACGATGGCGGCGGCACCGGCGACGGTGAGAACGTGGTGGACCTGATGTCGGCCTTGAAGCAAAGCCTGAAGAATGCCGACGCCAGGAAGCCCCGCAAGAAGGCGGCGCGCAAGAAGGCATCCTAGATGGCCAAGGCCCCCGACCCCCTGTCAGACTACAACCGGATGCGGGACTTCAGCCGCACGGACGAGCCGCGCGGACAGGTGGGCAGGGGCGGTGTGCGACGGCGCTTCGTGGTGCAGAAACATGCAGCCACGCGCCTGCACTACGATTTCCGGCTGGAATGGAACGGCGTGCTGCTCAGTTGGGCGGTCACCAAGGGGCCATCGCCCGATCCGGGCGAGAAACGGCTTGCCGTGCGGACCGAGGATCATCCCCTGGACTATGGCGATTTCGAGGGAACGATCCCCAAGGGGCAATATGGCGGCGGCACGGTGATGCTGTGGGATACCGGGACCTGGGTGCCGCAGGACGACATCGACAAGGGGCTGGGCGACGGCAAGTTGAAATTCACCCTGCAGGGCCAGCGGATGAAGGGCGGCTGGGCGTTGGTGCGGATGCGCGCGAAACCGGGCGAGAAACGCGAAAACTGGTTGCTGATCAAGGAACGTGACGATTATGCTGCCGGCGACGCTGACGGGTTGACCAAGGGCAAGGCGGTTTCGGTCAAGACCGGACGCACGATGACACAGATCGGCGAAAATGCGCCCGCCAAAGCACCGCCCGACCCCGACCCGGCCCCCGACCGCAGCCGCAAGCGCCCGGCCTTCATCACGCCACAGCTTGCCACGCTTGTGTCCGAGGCCCCGGAAGGCGACGATTGGCTGCACGAGACCAAGTTCGACGGCTACCGCTGTCTTGCCGCGCTCGGAAAGGGCGGCACACGGCTCTACACGCGGTCGGGAAAGGACTGGACCGACCGTTTTCATGCACTGGACGGCGCCTTCGATCCGCTGCCCTGCGACAGCGCCCTGATCGACGGCGAGGTGATGGCCGCCCGCATCCAGGGATCGGCGTTTTCCGCGCTGCAAAAGGCGCTGAAGGACGGCACGGCGCTGGTGTTCTTTGCGTTCGATCTGCTGCATGTCGACGGCGAAGACCTTCGCAAGCTTCCCCAGGACGCGCGACGCGCCCGGCTGTCCGAGCTGCTGAGCGGCGTGCCCGCCCAAGGCCCCCTGCGCCTGACCGATCAGATCGTCGGCAACGGGCCGGACGTGTTCGCCCGGGCGTGCAAGGCGGGCGCCGAGGGGATCGTCAGCAAACGGATCGATGCCCCCTATCGTGGCACCCGCACAAAGGCATGGCGCAAGATCAAATGCACCCGCAGGCAGGAGTTCGTCATCATCGGCTATTCGCCGTCTGACAAACGCGGGCGGCCTTTCGCGTCGCTTTTGCTGGGCAGCCACGAAGACGGCGCCCTGCGGTACCGCGGCCGCGTCGGCACCGGCTTTTCCGACACCGCGATGGACGACATTGTGCGTGCCATGACAGGGCGCAAGACCCCGCCCGCACAAGATGTGCCGACCGCCATCGCGAAACAGGCCCGTTGGGTGCGGCCCGACCTGGTGGCCGAGGTCGAGTTCAGCGAATTCACCGCCGACGGCGCCGTGCGCCACGGCAGTTTCCTGGGCCTGCGCGAAGACAAACCCGCGGCCGAGATCACTCTGGAGACGCCCGTGAAACCCGAGCGCGAAACCACCGTCGCGGGCATCCGCATCAGCAACGCCGGTCGCAAGGTCTTTCCCGATGCCGGATGCACCAAGGGCGACGTGGCGCAGCATTACGAACGGGTGGGCGACAGGATGATCGCGCTGGCCGGTCATCGTCCGCTGTCGCTGTTTCGCTGCCCTTCGGGGATCGATGACGCCTGCTTCTTCCAGAAGCACGACAACGGCGGGATGCCGTCCGAACTGGGCCGGATCACGATCGAGGAAAGCGACGGCGAGCCGGCCGATTACCTCTATGCCACGCGCCCCGAAAGCCTGATCGCGGCGGCGCAGATGGGGGGCATCGAATTTCACATCTGGGGGGCGCGCACCGACAGGCTGGACCGGCCGGATCGGATGGTGTTCGATCTGGACCCCGACGAGGGGCTGGAGTGGTCTGACGTGCGGGATGCGGCGTTCGAGGTGCGCGATGCCTTGGCGGATCTTGGCCTGCAAAGCGGCGCCATCGTGACCGGCGGCAAGGGGGTGCATGTCTGGCTGGCGCTGCGCCGCACGCGCAGCTGGGACACGATCAAGCTTTTCTCCAAGACATTCGCGCATGTCATGGCCACGCGAAACCCCGACCGTTACACCGCCACCATGTCGAAGTCCAAGCGCAAGGGCCGGATCTTCATCGACTGGCTGCGCAACGAACGCGGCGCGACGGCCATTGCGCCCTATGCCCTGCGCGCACGCCCCGGTGCCCCGGTGGCGGTGCCCGTAACAT
Organism: Oceaniglobus indicus; assembly: GCF_002751875.1. Classification (GTDB taxonomy): domain Bacteria; phylum Pseudomonadota; class Alphaproteobacteria; order Rhodobacterales; family Rhodobacteraceae; genus Oceaniglobus; species Oceaniglobus indicus. The sequence goes on from NZ_NMZM01000010.1 coordinate 153,466, forward strand.
GGGATCAACTGGGGGAATTGAAGGGGGCCAACGTGTTTTCGATGTCCGACATGACCGCGCGCCTGAAGGCGGATTGCCCCGCAATCGAAACTCAATCCAACCTGCAAACGCTGAGCAATGAGGTCATCGACGCACTTCAACGCTGGTCAGACGGTTGATCGAACGTCCTGATCCTGTGCAACCCCGACGCCGGTTATCCGGCCGCGCGCCGCAGGGGTCAGGCCGGGGTGACACCCATGAACAGCTTTTCATCAACCTGTTCGCCATGCAGCACCGAGATGTTGCCCGTCGTTTCCAGCACCACGGCACGCACCGACGACAATTCAAGGGCGTTCGCTTCGCGCAGTTTCGCGATCAGGTCTTCTTCGGCCACCCGGGTCGCGCGCAAAGCGTCGTGCAGGATCACCCCATCCTTCATCAGCAGAACCGGGGTATTCTGAACCAGCTCGTCCAGCCGGGGCGACCAGCGCCGCAGGCGGGAAACGGTATATTGCACGGCAAACAGGCACGCCATCGACGTCAGGGTCTGCAAAAACCCCGTCCACTGCTGTGATTGCGACGCACCGGCAAGAAGCGATCCCATCGCCACCGTCATCACGAAGTCGAAGTTGGTCATCTTCGAGAACGACCTCAACCCGACGACGCGGACCAGCAGGATGATCCAGAAAAGGCCGATCACGCTGAGCAGCGCGCCCCGGGCAAGAGCATCGATATACGGCCCATCAAAAAACATCCGTCTCTCCCATCACCTTGGTCAGGTGCGACACGGGGGGGATACCGCACCCCGAACGATTCACGCCGTCAGTCCCCACCCGACAACAAGCGCGCCGCTGCCTCCTGTAGGGGTGCGCGTATTTTTTCGTTTGGCCGCACGAGAAATCAATGTGTTGGCGTCGAGTTTGCGCGCAAGATTTTTCGCCAACTGTGCACATATTTTTTCGTCATCTCGCAGACACCTGTCTGGATGAAGCAATCCTTGTTTTTACGCTCACAAATGAACGCGATTTATGCACCAGAGGATCACGTGTCAGACTTTCAGTCATCAGGGCGCTGCTCGGAACATGTCGATTGAAGATCCAAGGACAGTCGAGCTTGTCGCCGACGCGGAAGACCCTGAATTGTCACATCAAGTGGCGGCCCGGTACGCGCCAGACGCTTGTGCATCTCACGCCCCGTGGCAAAGCGTGGCTTTGCACTCTTCTCAGGATCGTCATGCATAGATGGCCTCCCCGCACCAGGACATCCTATCAGATACCATCCACGAAGGAAGTTCTTTGTCCACAACGCGTGACCTCGCATTTGTGAAGGACGCATCCAACTGAGCCAACACGTATGTGCACGGGTCGAGGTTGAATCTATCAAGGCGCCTGAATAGCGATCAGTATTTTTAGGGTCAGGACTCATAGCCAACAGATGACAAGTGCTGCGAGAGCGATGGTCGACAGAAAGACCTTCGGACAGCGGTCGTATCGGGTTGCCACCCGTCGCCAGTCCTTCAATCTGCCGAACATGATCTCGATCCGGTTGCGGCGTTTGTACCGACGCTTGTCATATCGGACAGGCTTCTTGCGCTGTTTTCGTCCAGGGATGCAGGCACGTATGCCCTTGTCTTTCAGCGCTTCTCTGAACCAGTCGGCGTCGTAGCCGCGATCTCCAAGCAGCCAATCTACCTTTGGCAGGCTGCCGACGAGTGGGCGCGAGCTGACGTTCTGCGAAGTCTCGACGGCGAGGGAAGCGGATCCACACCTGCACGATCTCGCCAGGGCCGCCCTCTCAGAATGGCCCGGAAAGTGGAGCATGGTTTCGGTGAACATGAGTCCGGTCTTTCCCGCGCCGACGGGAAGCGCGCCGCGCTCTGGCATGGAGTATCAACGACGTGTCGAAGCAATGACCAGCCTGGCAGACGGCGCGGGAATTCTGGGCTCCGAGTCGATCCGCCATATTCCGAACGGATGGGTGCCGCTGATGGAGCGTGCCATTTCCGGTCTTTCGGCCCTCATGACGCGACCCGAGGATCGCCCCGTTGCGATCAATATCCTGCAAACGAAAGAGAAATTCGGAACTCTTCGATTGTATGCCGAACGCACAGGTAGCAGAAATGCCCGCGCCTGTGTCACGCAGATCTTGTTTTGGGCTGAGATCTGCAGTGCAACTCGCTGCATGCTCAACGGCGAACCTGGCACGCTGCGGCACGGCGATTGGGTGCTGACGCTGTCCGACGATGCCGTTCGACTTCGGAAAACCGATCCGTAGGCATTTGCCGCACGGCTTTATCCTGACATGGAATGAACCGGAGCGCATGAGCCCGAGTGCGACAAGGCCTGAGGACGGGACTGCCCGTTCGGGCTTATTCTGAAGCCGGCTTGATCTGATTTCAGCAAATTGGACCACTTGAAGCTGGAGTTTTCCGTTAAGATTTCCCGGCTGGGAGAGGAGCGGACTCACATGAAGGCATCGAAGTTTTCGGACGCGCAAAAGGCGTTCATCATCAAGCAGGGCGAAGAGGGCACGCCGTTTGCCGAGATCTGCCGCAAGGTAGGCATCAGCCAAGCAACCTACTTCAACTGGAAGAAAAAGTATGCCGGCTTGTTGCCGACCGAGATGGTTGAAGCAGCTCGAGGACGAGAATGGTCGGCTGAAGAAGATCGTTGCCGACCTGACGCTGGACCGCGAGATGTTGCAGGATGTCATCCGGCGAAAGATCTGAAGCCTGGTCGGATGCGCGAACTGGTTCGCGGGACGTGCAGCGATTGGGCGGTTTCGATCCGGACGGCGTGTGGAGCCATCGGGTTGCCAAAGAAGTCGCCTTCGTGTCGCGTTGCCTCGCAATACTGAAAGAACGCCAGCCTTTCGATGAGGCAGGCGACGGCGGCTTTGATGCCGTCAGGGGAATTCTCGAACGCAGTATCGCATCGGAGCGCCTGGGATGGGAGCAAAGGTTTCTGCAGACGGGCGATGTTGAATTTGGCCCGCATGGTGAAATTCAGGATACACCGGTCTATTCTAATCGCGGCGCCGAACTCATCGAGTTGCAGAACCTGCTCAGGGTCTTTCTCGAGAAGCGCAACGAAGTGCTCGATCATGCGGCAGCGCACCGCAGCCTGATGAAGATTATGAGCGGGTGATGTGAACGTCGGATCCGCCCCCCCCCGGGGGAAATTGTCGCGCCGGGGGGCTTGCGGTCAGGCTGCACATTTTGGCCCGTTCTACGGCAGGAGATCATCTACGCTGGTGATCTTGATACCAAAAGTACAGCCGTATTTAACTCGGTTTCTTCGATTGAAATAAGGGTAACCACCCAGTCAGTACCGATTGACGGTCAGTCTGAAAACTGTCGCATCGTTCACATTTTCGGGCGCGGTATTGGCGGCATCGCCCCGGTTTTTTCAAGCGAAGTAGATGTGGCACCGCATAATCATGCAGATCTCGGAGAAGTCGCTCCTCGCCCCATCTACAGTCGCAGGTATCGTGTCCTGTGTCGACTGGTGTGCTAACGCACCGAGGATCTTCGCCATCTCTGCGATTGTCCTCCCCCGTTTTTGCGTCTCTCGTTCAGTATGAGAGTCTGCGGGTTTTAGATTGGGAGGCGGGCTGGTCGTTCTGGGCAACCGCGCGGCGCAGAACCCGGGGACCGCTCAGACGTTCGGCGCGTTTCGATCGGCATCTGGATCCGAACTGAGCGGGCGCTCAGTCGGCATTCATCAGCAATCTTGCCAGCAAATCGCGATCTCCGAAGCCGCCCGATTTGGTGATCAGACCGCAACCGTCTAACGCACCACCGTAAAGTGTCGCGTAGGGAAGGCCCGGACCGATTTCGCCTCGACATTCAAGATGCAACACGTCAAGCGTGTCCATCACCACGGTCAGGGTATCGCCCCCGACGACGAACAGTGCCGCGTTCTGCAGGAGGCCGGGGTCCAATCGCACCATAGCGCGCCGCAGCGCGTCGCGTGTGGCAGTGGCGTTCGCGGCGCCCGGAATCGGATCGATCAGCCGTGTCGGACCCATCCCATGTGCCTGGCAATGCCTGAGTTGCGCACGGGTCGCAGGATGGGTGGTGCCGACGATCAGAACCCCGATACGGGGTGTCGGGACAGGTGTGGCCCCCCCCACGAGCGCCTCGGCGAGGCCGCGCGACCCGGCCCAGAGAACGTCGCTGCCCGCGTGCCGCACAACGGCATGCGACAGATCGATGTCAGTTTCGGCATCGACGACGATAACCTGGGCGCCGCCGCCCCGGTCGGTTGCATTCGGTTCGGCGCTCAAGCCGATCCCAGCAAATTCCGCGGCGATGTCGCATCCGGCAGTCGGCATCCACCCGTCACCGTCCCGCACCAAGTTCATTCCGCGTCGCGTGATTCTGCCCATGGCGGGAAAGGCGGGCGCGAATACGCAGTGATCGAACCCCAGCACTTGCATCATCTGCGCTGTCTCGTCGAACGGATGGCCGCGCAGGACGCTGTCGACCTTCTTGAACCACAGAGCATCCCCCCTTGCTGCGCCGCGGCCGGCTGCAGCCACACGCACGCGCGCATCCATGACGTCCAGATCGCGGCTTTCTGTACTGACCGCCAAGCGCGTGACCCGCGGGAGCGGCCGGCCGGGCAGTGCGACGGTCACCGGACCATCCGGCGTGGCGAACGGTGCCGCGGTGTCCAGCGCCCCGGTCAGATCGTCGGCCACGATGCAGAGCTCGAGGGTCATTGTTCGATCCGTCCGACACGTCCAACGACAATGCCTCTGGCGCGCAGTTCGTCCAGCGCTGCGGCCGTGATGCGGTCGTCGGTGACGATCTGCGACACGTCGGCGGTACTGCCGAATGAGCAGAACGCACGGCTGAAGATCTTGCTGCTGTCGGCCAGAAGCACCACCCGTTGCGCCGCATTGAGCAGCGATCGCTTGAATTCCGCCAGCTCGATAGTGGTGTCCGACAGCGTTTCGGCGGTCAGGGCGTGAGTGCCCACAAAGGCGATGTCGGCGCGCAATCTGGCGACCGACTGGCGCGCGTCCGCTCCCAGGATGGTGGCCGACCCGTGTCGCACCTGCCCGCCGGTAACGAACGTCTGGATCGCCGCGCTGGCAGAGAGCAACCGCGCGATATCCAAGTCGTTGGTGAAGGCGGTAAACGCGATGCACCGGTCGCGCGCCGCGCGCGCCGCCGCTGCGGTCGTGGTGCCGCTGTCGAAGATGACGGTCTGACCGGGGCGGATCAACGTCGCCGCGTGCAGACCGATTCCGCGTTTCGCGGCCTGCTCCAGTTCGGTGGCGATCTCTGGCTCCGGCTCGAAACTGGCCAGGCGGTCGAGGTTGATCATGGCGCCGCCGTGGGTGCGTTCCAGATGCCCGACCTCGCAAAGGTAGTCGACATCGCGGCGCAGGGTGGACACCGACGCGCCCACCGCCTGCGACATCTGGCGCAGCGTGGCCACGCCCTCCTTGCGCACCAGTTCGATGATCCGCGCGCGCCGCATCGGTGCCAGCATCCAAGGCCTCCCTGTCGTGATCACCAGTATCCCATGGTTCGAATCCTGCCAATAGTTCCAAAGAACACCATTACAGAAACAAAAGTAAGAATATTCTTCCATAAGCCGCCAAGAAGTGCCAGATTATTCCAGAAAGGCAGATTCGCATTGGAACTGTCGGTCATGCTTCAGGGAGGAGTGTCATGCGAAACATGTTGAAAGGTGCCGTCGCGGGTGTCGCGGGTCTGATGATCTCGACGGCGGCAATGGCCGAAGATTATGACGTCGGGGTGGTCGTGCCGACGCTGGATGCGCAATTCTGGAATTCCTACGTGGATTTCATGAAGAAGGGCGCGGATGAGCTGGGCGTCGATCTGAAGGTGCTGAACGCCGACAACAAGCCCGACCAGATGATCAAGTCGCTGGAAGACCTGGTCGCGCAGGGCGTCGACGGCATCATCTATACGCCCTATTGGGCCACCGCGGTGCCGGGGCTGATCATGGCGCGCAATGCCGACATCCCGGTGATCCTGACCGACAGCTATGCGGAATTCGACCCTCAGGACGCGAATTATCCCAACTATCTGGCGTTCGTCGGCCCCAGCGACCGCGACGCCGGGCGCCAGATGGCCGAGGCGCTGTTCGACAGCCTGGAACCGGGCGAGGACGGCAAGAAGCACATCGCGGTGGTCAACGGCACCGGCGGCACCTCGGTGGCCATCGACCGGCGCGCCGGGCTGCAGGATGCGCTGGACGCCAATCCGGATGTCGAGGTCGTGGGCGAGGTCGACGGCAACTTCGTGCGCGACACGTCCCAGTCGGTGTTCGAAAGCCTCTGGCAGGGCAATCCGCAGGTTCAGGGCGTCTGGGCCGCCAACGGCGGCACCGCGACTGGCGTGATGGCCGCCATCACCGCCGCGGGCCAGACCCCGGGCGAGGATATCATGGTCGTCGGCATGGACCTGAACCCCGAGAACGTCGATGCGGTCGAAAAGGGCGAGTTGCTGTTCGACATCGGCGGTCACTGGCTGCAGGGCGGTTTCGCGCTGGTGCTGATGTATGACCACCTGAACGGCAAGGAAATCCCGGCAGATCAGGCCAACGTCAAGCTGGATCTGCTGCCGCTGACCCAGGACCGGGTCGAACAGTTCCGCGCCGAATTCGGCGGCGTGCCGGAGTATGACTTCAAGGATCGTTCGCGCACCCACAACCCGGATGCCGAAACCGCCGTGTTCGAGATGGAATACAGCGACTGATCCGGTTCGGGGCGCCCCTTTTGTCCGGGCGCCCCCTTTTTTCTTCAGGACGAACGGACGGCGGTGAGCGGTGTTGCAGGCGCGCGGCATATCGAAAAGCTTTGGCGGCTCGCAGGCGCTGGCCGATGTCTCGGCCGACGTCGCGCCCGGCGAGGTCGTGGCGCTGGTCGGCGAGAACGGCGCGGGCAAGTCCACGCTGCTGAAGGTGCTGGCCGCCGTGGTCCGCCGCGATGCGGGCGAGGTGACGATCGACGCCCGCCCCTATGATCCGCGCAGCCAGCGCGAGGCCGAGGCGGCGGGTGTCGCGCTGGTGTTTCAGGAATTGAACGTGAACATGGCCCTCAGCATCGCCGAGAACGTGATGTTGGGCCATCTGCGCGATTTCCGCTGTTTCGGAATTCTCGACGGCCGCGCCCTGAAGGCGGCGGCGCAGGCGATCCTTGACCGGATCGGTGCCGAATTCACCGTGGACGATCCTGTCGATTCGCTCGATCTGGGGCAGATCAAGACGGTCGAGGTGGCGCGCGCCCTGGCGCTGAACCCGCGCTATGTGTTCTTCGACGAAAGCACCGCCTTCCTGAACCGCGATGAGGCGGCGCGCCTGCTGGATGTCATCGCCGAACTCCGGCGGCAGGGGCTGGGCATCGCCATGGTGTCCCATCATCTGGCCGAGCTGTTCGCGATTTCCGACCGTATGGTGGTGCTGAAGGACGGCGCGCTGGTGGGCGCCTATGACACCGACGGGATGGACGAGGAACGGTTAACCGAACTGATGGTCGGGCGCGACATGTCGGGCGGCATGTTCCCGGCGTCGAGGCCCACAGCGGTCGGCGATCCCGCGATCGAAGCCTCGGGGGTCACCACCCGCGCGATGTCGGGTCCGCTGGATCTGACCCTGAAGCGGGGCGAAATCCTCGGCATCGGCGGACTGAAGGGATCGGGCGGCGAGGCCATCGTCGCCGCGCTGGCCGGTCAGGACCCCCTTAGCGGCGGTGAAATCCGGCTCCACGGCGCACCCTATCGCCCGCGCCTGCCGCGCGACGGCTGGGCGCGCGGCATTGCCACGTTGCCCGGCGACCGCACCGGCGAGGGCGTCGTGACCGATTTCAGCGTGCTGGAGAACCTGACCCTTGCCACCCGCCCCCGGCGAATGGGCATCGTGTCGGACCGGCGCGCAATGCGCCAAAGCGCCGATGAACAGGTCGCGTCGCTGGGCATCCGGGCGCAGAGCGTCGAGATGACCACCGGCGATCTGAGCGGCGGCAACATGCAGAAGGTCGTTCTGGGCAAATGTCTGGCGGCGCGGCCCCGGGTGCTGCTGCTGAACAACCCGACGCGCGGCGTGGACGTGGGCGCGCGCAGCGAGATCTATCGCGTGATCCGGCGTCTGGCCGACGACGGCATGGCCGTGCTGATGGTCACCGAGGATCTGCACGAGCTGATCGGCCTGTCGGACCGCGTGATCGTCACCCGCATGGGCGCCATATCCCACCGCTTCGCCCCCGGCGCCGAACTGACCGAAGAAGAGATCGTGAAATGGATGATGTGACCCCGAAAGACGCGCCCGCCGCCCGCCCAGCCCCCGCCAAAAGCTGGCGCACCCGCGCGCAGCGGGCGTTTCCGGTGGTTCTGCTGGTGGTGCTCTGTGCCATCTTCGGGCTGCTGTCGGACCGGTTCGTGACCATCGGCAACCTGCTGATCGTAATGCAGCAAAGCGCCGTTCTGCTGGTGGCGGCGGTGGCGATGACCTTCGTGATCGTCAACGGCTCGATCGACCTGTCGGTGGGTTCGATGATCGCGCTCAGCGCGCTGGCGGCGGCCAGCCTGTCGGACACCATGGGCGTCTGGGCGATCCTGCCCGCCATGGGCGTGGGGCTGTTGTGCGGTCTGGTGAACGGCGTGCTGTTCGCCTATGGCCGGGTGCCGTCGTTCATCGTGACGCTGGGTACATTGGTGATCTTCCGCGGTGTCGTGCTGCTGTTCACCCGGGGCGCGCCGGTGTCGATTTCCGACGCCGACTTCCTGAACCTCTATGCCGGGCGGCTGGGCGGCGTGCCCAACACGGTCATCATCGCGCTGATCGCCACCGCCTTCGGCGCGCTTATCTTCAACCACACGGTGTTCGGGCGCGAGGTGCGCGCCATCGGCGGCGGCGAACGGGTCGCCGCGCTCAGCGGCATCTATGTGGCGCGGGTCAAGCTGGGGGTGTTCACCCTCTGCGGGCTGCTCTGCGGGGTGGCCGGGTTGCTGCAAAGCGCGCGCACCATGGCGGCGACCTCGCAACTGGCGCAGGGGCTGGAGCTGGACGTGATCGCGGCGGTGGTGGTGGGCGGCACGCCCCTGACCGGCGGCATCGGGCGGATCCGCGGCACGATCCTGGGGGTGCTGATCATCGCCATCCTGTCCAACGGCATGAACATGACCGGCGTCGACCCCTATCTGCAAAGCATCGTGAAGGGGCTGGTGTTGATCTTCGCCGTGTTCCTGACCATCGACCGAAGCAAGATCCTGATCATCAAATGAGGTACCCCGTGACCAGACCGATCCTTGCGGTGACCATAGGCGATCCGGCCGGCATCGGCCCCGAGATCGCGCTGAAGGCGGTGCGCGACCTTGCACCGCGTCTCGACGACGGCGCGCTGTCGCTGCTGCTGGTGGGCGATGCTGCAACGCTGCAGCGGACTGGCGCCGACCTGGGCCTGCCGGTGCCAGATACCATCACCGAGGCGGGGCTTGACGACATGGCGGGCGCCGCCATCTTGGCCACCCCGGCGCCTGCAAACACCATCGCGCCTGGCAAGGTATCACCCGATGGCGGCGAACAGGCCTACCGCGCGGTTGAACTGGCGACGCGGCTTGCGATGGAAAAGTGCATTGCGGGCATCGTGACCGGCCCGCTGAACAAGGAGGCGCTGCATCTGGCCGGCCACGATTACGCCGGCCATACCGAAATGCTGGCCGATCTGACCGGGGTGCGCGACAGCGTCATGATGCTGGCCCACGGCGATTTCCGGGTGTCGCATGTGTCGACGCATTGCGCGCTGCAGGACGTGACCGCGCGCGCCACGCCCGAACGGATCTCGCGGGTGGTGGATCTGACCCATGACACCCTGATCCGTATGGGGATCGTCGCGCCGCGCATCGCCATTGCCGCGCTGAACCCCCATGCCGGCGAGGGCGGCATCTTCGGGCGCCATGACATCGACGTCACCGAACCGCTGGTGCGCGATTATGTGGCGCGCGGGCGCGATGTGATCGGCCCGGTGCCGGGCGATACGGTCTTCGTCAAGCTGAAGGCCGGCCAATACGACGCCGTCGTGGCGATGTATCACGACCAGGGCCATATCCCGGTCAAGCTGCTGGGCTTTGCGGTGGACCGCGAGACCGGCCGCTGGACGGGCATGAGCGGCGTCAACGTCACTCTGGGCCTGCCGATCATCCGCACCTCGGTCGATCACGGCACCGCCTTCGATATCGCGGGACAGGGAATCGCCGATTCCAACAGCCTGATCGAGGCCATCGATTACGCGCTGCAACTGGCGCCCGACAGCACGCACACCTGAAAGGAGACAGCAGATGACCACCGATTTCAGCCGCATGTGGATCGACGGCGCCTTCGTGCCCGGCGAAGGCACGCCGCGCGCCGTCCTGAACCCCACCGACGGCTCCACCATCGCCGAAGTCCCCGAAGCGGGCAGCGGTCAAGTGCAACAGGCCATCGCCGCCGCCCGACGGGCGCAACCGGCCTGGGCCGCCCTGGCCCCGGTGGAACGCGCCGCGATCATGCAGCGCATCGCCGGGCTGATCCGCGACAACGCCGATGCGCTGGCGAAGCTGGTGGTGCGCGAACAGGGCAAGCCGATCACCGAGGCCCGCGGCGAAGTGGGCGGCGCGGCGGAATTCTTCAGCTATTACGCCGAATTCGCCCGCCGCATCCAGGGCGAAATCCTGCCCTCGGACCTGCCCGACGAACAGATCTGGATCCAGCGGGTGCCGGTGGGTGTCGTGGTCGGCATCATCCCGTGGAACTATCCCGCCGCGCTGGTGTCGCGCAAGGTGGCACCCGCGATGATCACCGGCAACACCATCGTGCTGAAACCCCACGAGGAAACGCCGCTGTCGGCGCTGTTCATGGCCCGCCTGATGGCCGAGGCGGGGGTGCCCGACGGCGTGGTCAACATCGTCACCGGCGACGGCGCGACCGTGGGCGCGGCGCTGACCTCAAACCCGGACGTGAACCTGATCACGATGACCGGCTCGGTGCCCACGGGCAAGAAGATCATGCGCACCGCCGCCGACAACCTGGTGCCCGTTTCGCTGGAACTGGGCGGCAAGGCGCCCTTCATCGTGATGGAGGACGCCGATCTGGACATCGCGGTGGCCGCTGCCGTCACCTCGCGGTTCATGAACTGCGGTCAGGTCTGCATCTGCGCCGAACGGATCCTGGTGCATGAGGCCGTGCACGACGAATTCGCCCGCCGCTTCGTCGCCGCCGCGAAGAAACTGCGCGTCGGCGATCCGATGGAGGATGCCACCGACATCGGCCCCAAGATTTCCGTCGCCGAACTGGAAAAGGTCGAACGCCTGACCGCGGCGGCAGTGACGGCGGGCGCCGAGGTGTTGCTGCAGGGCGGCCGCCCCGACAGCGCGCCGGTCGAGGGTGGAAACTGGCTGACGCCCACGGTGCTGTCGGTCGAGGATTCCGACATGGAAATCATGCAGTACGAGGTCTTCGGTCCCGTCGTGCCGCTGATGAAGGTGCGCGATTTCGACCATGCGGTGAAAATCGCCAATGCCAGCGCCTATGGCCTTTCGGCCTATCTGTTCACCAACGATTTCCGACGGATCATGCGCGCGATCCACGAAATCGACTTCGGCGAGGTCTATCTGAACCGCATCGGCCCCGAGGCGCTGCAGGGCTTCCACACCGGATACCGCAATTCCGGCCCCGGCGGCGATGACGGGGTGCACGGGCTGGAATCCTATCTCAGGAAAAAGACCGTCTATGCCAACCACTCGGGCCGCGCACAGGTGGGGCTGATGCCATACGGTGCGCACTGACGGGCAGGGATTGGCGGCGCCTCTCTACGGGGTGCCGACTCATATCCGCTCGCGCGAACTGCGGCCTTAGTAGCGCCGACGATCTTGTCAGTTCCTCGCAACTGCATTCCTCATCTGGTCTGTCATCTCGCACCGTGAGCTACCTTGCGCACCATGAGGAACACGATGTCCGTGGTGCGGGCCCAGATCCTGCCGATGGCGTCCTTCTCACGCGCCTCTGGCGCGCCGATCAGGTGCTCGCACTTGTATTCCACTACGAAAATGCGGCCTTCTTGCAGCCTGGCGACGAAGTCCGGGTAGAATCTCCGGCCGACGCGTGGAGGGGAAAATGAGTCCGGGTGTCGCGCCACGTTGCGGACCCAGACGTCGACCTCATCGAGGCTGTCGAGGCTCCAGGCACATTGGAATTCGGCGCCCAGTAGGTGACGTTTGAACCCGAAGGCCCCCGTCGGTTGCGTGGGCACATCCTGGTAGATCATTTCGTCGAACCGGACCACCCGACTGTCGGACCAGGTCGGCTTTGTCTGATCGTCAAAAAGCGCCATCTGGTGCGCTCGGGTCTTCTCGTCGCCACGGATCGCGTGGATTTTCCATCGGATGCGCGCAGCGATCTGGTGCTGCCAGTCGATCAGCGTCCGAATGCTGACCTCCCTGTTCGTGACCAGATCCGCGACCAATGCTGCAATCCAAGGTAGCATCTCGGCTTGGGATACGTCCGACACCCGAAATTCGGTAAGCGGCGGCCACGCCCCATTCAATTGATGTGTTCCTGACGCCTGCCGCGCCTGCGAGAAGGTCTGCTTGAGCAGATGGAGATTGCGCATGGCGGATGGTGGTAACGGGTTCAGGGGGCGGTGCGAGGTTGTCGAGCCGCGTCGGCGGGGCAAGCGGTGGTGGCCAGTTGAGGGGAAGGCGCGGATCGTCGCCGAAAGCCTTCAGCCGGGTGCACGGGTCTGCGATGTGGCGGCGCGCTATGACATCCTTCCCCATCACCTGTCAGATTGGCGTCGGCATGCCCGTCAGGGTCGGCTTGCTTTGCCGAGCGACCTGATGGACGTGCTGACCACATCCCCAAGCTCTGCGGTCACGGAACCTGCCTTTGTGCCGCTGTCCATTCTGCCCGACCCTGTGGATCAGCAAGGATCAGCTGTGGTCGAGGTCTCTCAGAACGGCAGCGGCATGATGACGATCGAGGTGGGGCCCGATCTGCTGCTGCGCATTCCTTGCGATGTCGCGGTGGAGCGCGCGGCCGCACTGGTGCGCGCGCTGCGAGGTGGATCGTGACTGTCGCGGGCCAACGGCTGCCGACCCTGATCGCGACGAAGCCGGTCGACTTCAGGTGCGGGCACAACGCTCTGGCGCTGATCGTGCAGACCGAGCTGAAGCTCGACCCATATTCCGGGGTAACGGTGGTTTTCCGCTCGAAGCGGGGGGACAGGTTGAAGATCCTGGTCTGGGATGGGACCGGGATGGTGCTGATCTACAAGGTCCTGGAACAGGGCAGCTTTGCCTGGCCGAAGGTGCAGGACGGCACGATGCGGCTGTCCCGGGCGCAGGCGGAAGCCCTGTTCGAAGGTCTGGATTGGCGGCGGGTGGTGGCGCGGCGGGTGTTGCCGCCCGCTGCGGCAGGATGACTCGGCGGGTCTATTTTGGTGTTGTTTTATTGGGCTTTCTGTCCCGGATCGGGTAGGAAGGCGCATGTCGCACCCCCTCGATCTCAGCCAGTTTCCTGACCTGCCGCCCGAGGTGGTGAAGGCCTTTGCGGCGGTTCAGTTCGAGCTTTCGGTCGAACGCGCGGTGCGCCAGCACGAACAGGCGGTGGTGGCCGAAAAGAGGCCTTCATCACCGAGTTGAAGGCTCTGGTTGAGAAGCTGGAAGGTCAGGTTCAGGATTACCGGCGCACGAAGTTCGGGCCGAAATCGGAAAAGCTGGCTCCGGCGCAACTGGAACTGGCGCTGGAAGATCTGGAAACCGCCATCGCCGAAACGCAGGCGCAGATCGCCGCTGTCGAGGACAGGATCGCGGCCAGCGAGCCGGACCCCGAGAAGCGCAAGCCCCGCGCGCCGCGCAAGGCCCGGGCACTGCCCGAAAGCCTGCCGCGTGTCGAGCGCGTGGTCGAGCCCGATAGCATCCTGTGCCCCTGGGGCTGCGGCGACATGGTGCGGATTGGCGAAGACCGCAGCGAACGGCTGGATTACATCCCCGCGCGCTATCAGGTCATCGTCACGGTCCGGCCCCGATATGCCGGCCCCAAGGGGCGCACCGGCGTGGTGCAAGCCAAGGCGCCCGCGCATCTGCTGGAGAGCAGTTGGCCGACCGAGGCTCTGCTGGCGCAGATCGCCGTGTCCAAGCATTCCGAGCACATGCCGCTGAACCGGCAGGCCGTGGTGATGGCGCGGCACGGGGTGCCGATCGACCGCTCGGTGCTGGCCGACTGGATGGGCCGGACCGGTGCCCTGATCGCCCCCGTGGTCGATCACATGGCCAAGCAACTGCTGGCCGACAGCACGCGGCTCTACGTCGATGAAACCACCGCCCCGGTGCTGGACCCGGGCAAGGGGAAAACCAAAACCGGCTATCTTTGGGCGGTGTTGCGCGATGATCGTGGCTGGAACGGCCCCGCGCCGCCCGGCGTAGTGTTCCATTACCGGCCCGGGCGAAAGGGCGAATACGCCGCTGAAATCCTCAACGGCTTCAATGTTACGATCCAGGTCGATGCCTATGCCGGCTATACCCATCTGGCCACGCCGAAACGCACGGGTGGCGATCCGCTGCGGCTGGCTTTTTGTTGGGCGCACGGGCGGCGCAAGCTGATCGCGGCCAAGCCCAAGAAGGGATCCCCCATCGTCGAGGAGGTGCTGCTGCGCATCGCGGCCCTCTACAAGATCGAAGATATCCCTCCGGTGATTGTCGCCGGATGTAGATTAAGCTACCCCCCGAAATTCGGACACTGACATAAGCTACGATATGCAGTCTGCTGATCTTCAACACCAAGGAGATTACAGATGTCTAAACGCAAGCAGCATGCGCCGGAGTTCAAGGCGAAGGTCGCGCTGGAGGCCTTAAAGGGCG
>NZ_NMZM01000011.1 GCF_002751875.1 Oceaniglobus indicus
GAGATCCCGCCGGGATCCGCCGGGGCCAGAACCGCATCTTCGGCGGTCTGCGTCATCTCGAAGATCTTCGCGCGCCCCTCGGCGGCCTGCCCGGCCGGCGATCCGGCGGCAACGCCGCTCAGCGCGAACGCGGTGGTGTCGGTCAATCCGCTCATGCCACTTTTCCTTCCCTGGTGCCGGTTTCCAAGACGCTCGGCTCCCATTCGTCGCCCTTCAGTTCGGGCGTGTCATAATCGACCAACGCCTGCCAATGCTGTTCGATATCTTCGGCATAGAAGGTCGCCGCGATCTCGCGCGCCAGCCATGCCGCGCCCTCCGACACGCCGGGGATGTCGCCGCTGACCTTTCCCAGGCTGGCCGTCGCGCCATAGTTGAAGCAATAGACGTTGGACAGCCAGGGCGCGGTGCCTTCCACCTTTTCGCGGAAGGTGAAATCCGGATTCAGATAAGGGAACCGGCCCAGATCGCGATGCTCTTCCCCTTTGGGCGGCTGATAGACGTCCTGCCACAGCAGGATGTTGTCGGCGGCATCGCCGAATTCGCTGCGCGCCATGGGATCGACGGTGAACCCGGTCCCGAGGATCAGGAAATCGGTTTCATAGGACGTGCCATCGGTGAAACCGACGCGGACGGCGCCATTGCGCTCCTCGGTGGTGGCGACGCCCTTGCCGAAATGGAAATAGGCGTTGTCGTGGCGCGACACCCGCTTGGTCGATCCGTGGGGCGGCGGCGTCTGGGTGACAAAGCTGTAGCGCATGAACTGCCAGCGCCACGCGTCGGACAGGGCACCGTATCCGGCGGTGAAGCCATAGCTGCCGATGCCCATCATCTTGTTGATCGTCGGCATTTTCTCGCGCCGGATCAGGTGGCGCACCTCGGCCGCGCCGTGTTCCAGCGCCTCGGCCGCGTTGTCCACCGCCGACGCGCCCACGCCGACGACCGCCACGCGCTTGCCCTTCAGCGCGCCGAAATCGATGTCGTCCGCCGAATGGGCCCACAGGTCTTGCGGCAGGCCCGAGACGAAACCGGGGATGTTCGGCTTGCCGGTGCCGTCGCGGCCCGTGGCGAAGATCAGTTTGCGGGTCAGAATGCTGCCGCTGTCGGCCCCCGACAGGTGCAGGCGAAGCAGATCGCCCTCGGGTTCGACCCGATCGACCGACACGCCGTTGTCCACCGGAATGTCCAGCACGCGGCGATACCAGCGCAGGTATTCCATCCACATCGGGCGCGGGATCTTGTCCAGCGCGTCCCAGGCGTCGGCGCCGTGCTGGGCGCGATACCATGCCTGGAACGTCAACGTGCCATGGCCGAACGCCGGACCGGTCAGGGTCTTGGGTGAACGCAATGTCTCCATCCGCGCATAGGTCAGCCACGGCCCTTCCAGCCCCTCGGGGCTGCGATCCAGAACGCGGACGTTGTCGATCCCGCCGGTGCGCAGGGCCAGCCACGCCACCATGCCGCACATGCCGCCGCCGATGATCACGACGTCGCTTACCCCTTCGCGCGGCGGCACCCAGGATTTGCCCGGATAGCACAGGCAATCCAGCGCCGATTTCAGATGCTGTTCCAGCGCGGCAAGGCCGATGGCGTCTATGGTGTGGTCGTAATCGTTAGGCATGGTCGGCTTCCTGACGGAACATTTGGAAATGAAGGGGCGGCGTGACGATCAGGCCCATCTGGGATGCAGATCGTCGATGTGAAAGGCGTGACTATGACCGGCGTCGGCGCCATGTTCGCGCAGATGCGGATGGTCGGCGGGCAGATCCGGGTGCGCGTGGGGCCGCACCAACGGATCGGCAGCGGGCCAGACCCGAAGTGCGGCAAGTGTGACGCAGACCGCCACGACACACAACACCACCAGCGCGGTTTCCAGCGCCACGACCCCACCCAGCCACCCGGCCAGCGGATAGGCGATGAGCCAGCCGAAATGGCTGAGCGAGAATTGCGCGGCAAACAGTGCGGCGCGGTCGTCGGTGCCGGCCGAGCGCACGATGACCAACCCGCCGGGCGTCATCACCAGCGACGAAGCCAGCCCGAAGCCGGCCCAGAGCATCGACAGCGCCGGGAATGTCAACGGCAGCAGGATCAGACCGCCAAGCGCGGCGAAGGCAAAGACACCCGCGGCCATCACCCGGCGTTCGGTGAACCGGGCCAGCGTCCGCGGCACGATCAGCGCGCCGACCGCCGCACCCGCCCCATAGAACGCCATCAGGATCGGATATTTCCCCGCCGCATCGCCCAGCCGAAGCCCGGCAAAGCCCACGGTGTTGACCAGAACCCACGCAAGCACCAGCGACAGCGACAGGTTGAACAGGAACAGACCGCGCAGGCGCGGCGTCTTGTGGAAGATGCGCAGGCCGGTCATGGCCCGCACCAGGAACGACCGCTTGCGCGCATCCGGCCGCGACGCCGGAAACCCCGTCGCGATCAGCGCCAGGACCGAACCGCCGAAGGCCAGTGCCGAGATCAGGAACAGCGTCGATGGCGCAAAGATCTGCAACGCGACCGCCGCAATCACCGGGCTGAGCACCGATTCAAGCGTATAGGCGATGCGCGAGATGACCAGCGCGCGGGTATAGACGGCCTCATCGCTCAGCAGGTCGGGAATGACCGTCTGGAACAGCGGGGTGAACCCGGACGACACGACGAAGAACGCAAAGGCCAACAGCCCGATTTCCCAGGTCTCGGTGACGAAGGCCATGGGGATCAGCAGCGACAGGCGCACGAGGTCCAGCGCGATCATCACCCGCTTGCGCGGCCAACGCGACAGCAGAGGCTCGGCCAGGGGGGCGAAGCCGACATAGGCCACCATCTTCAACGCGAACAGCAGGCCCAGGATCTGACCGGCCGCAACGGCCCCGCCGATGCGATAGGCCGCCATCGACAGGCCAACGGTCAGCAGCCCGACCGCGACCAGCGAACAGACCTGTGCCGCGAACAGCGACCGGAAGGCGGAATATGCAAATGGCGATTTCAAACTGCCGAACGCTCCGGGATGTTGTCGACGGATGTATACCGCGCCGTCGCGGTGTCGGCCACATAGAATGACCGGTAATCGGCCGCCTTGCGCGCAAGACTGTCCACCGCCGCGATGATCGTGTCCACCTTGGCGTCCGACATCAGCGCCGACAGGTTCAGCCGGACCCAACCCGGTTTGTCCGTCTCGGTGCCTGCCGCAATGGCTGCGAAGGTCGCGTCGGAACTGGCCTTGTCGAGGTTCAGCAAACGGTGCGCATAGGATCCGGCACAGGCACAGCCGCCGCGCGCCTGGACGCCGTGCAGATCGCTGAGCAACCGTGTGAAAAACTGGTGATGCACCGGCGCGCCCGCGTCGTCTTTCAGCATGAAGGAAAAGATCGGCAACGCTGGACCCGAGCGTTCGCGCCCGAGGATCGTCATGTTCGGATTGTCGCGCCAGACGGTCAGCGCCCGTTCGCGCAATTCATTCTGCCGGCGGATCAGCCACTCCTGCCCCAGCGCGTCCTTGATCATCAAGCACAACGCCGCGCGGATATCGCCGGTGACGTTGGGCGTGCCACCTTCCTCGCGGTGCGACAGGTGGCGCGAATAGACATGCCCCCAAGGCGACACGAAACTGACCGTGCCGCCACCCGCCAGCGTCGGGCTTTGCCGCGTGGCGATGGCATCGCGGATCACGGTGATGCCCGAGGCCCCCGGCCCACCGGGAAACTTGTGGCTGGAAAACACGATGGCATCCTTGGCCGCATCGGTCCCCGCCTTCATGTCCATGGGCAGGTATGGCCCCGCACATCCGTAATCCCAGATCGCAAGCGCACCGTGCTGTTTCAGCAGTCGTGTCACGACATCGGTGTCGGTGATGATCCCGGTCACGTTGGACGCCGCCGAGAATGCGCCGACGATCAGCGCAGCCTCTTTCGCCGCCTCCAGCGCGACACCCAGATCGGTCATGTCCGGCCCGCCTTCCGCCGCTTCGGCGATCTCGACCACTTCGGCGCCGCTTTCGCGCCAGGGCAACAGGTTCGAATGATGCTCGTAAGGGCCGATCAGAACCACCGCCCGATCACCACGCCGCGTGATCGCATCGATTTCCAGCAATCCGACGATGCGGTTGATCCCCGCGGTCGATCCCGCGCCGGTGAAGATCACGCTGGTGTCCGGCCCCGCCCCCGTCAGCCGCGCGATGGTGGCGCGCGCCGCCTCGCGCAGTTTCGTCATGAAGGCCCCGCAATAGGACGCCTGCGTGTGGCTGTTGGCGTAATAGGGCAGCACGCGGTCGCGCATGAAATCCTCGACCTGCGCCAAGGCCCGGCCCGAGGCGACGTAATCGGCATAGATCAGCGGCTTGTCCCCGAACGGACCGTCGATCCGCGCATCGTCGCCGATCAAGCCGCCTTGAATCCAAGCGTGGATATCGTCGCGCCGCAGGGCGTGGGCAAAATCTTCGAGGGGGGACATCGATACTCCTGACGTGGCTGGAAGGCTGTCCCAGTATGACGCAAAGAATTAGATTTCCTTCACATATCTTACCCTTGAAAAGGCCATTTATCTATCACATGATCGGGCATGGACCAAAAAATAGATCATCTTGACCGTCGTATTCTGGAAGAGCTTCAGCGCGACGCGACGCAATCCCAACGTGACCTGGCCGACCGGATCGGACTGTCGCAGAACGCCTGCTGGCGGCGGCTCAAGGCGCTTGAGGCGTCGGGCATCATCCGCAACCGCACGGTGGTTCTGGATCGTGACCGGCTGGGCGCGGGGATGGTGGTGTTCGTGCTGGTGCGCACACGTCATCACTCGGCCACGTGGCTCAGGACGTTTCGCGCCCATGTGTCGTCGATCCCCGATGTCATCGACTTTTTCCGCATCGGCGGCGATTACGATTACCTGCTCAAGGTCATCACCCGTGACATGAACAGCTATGACGAGGTCTACAAGCGCCTGATCGGCGAGATCGAACTGGAAACCGTCACATCCTTCTTCGCGATGGAGGCGATTGCCGAACAACGCCCGATTCCGCTGACCTGAGGCGCGTTCCGGCGGTTCGTGCCGCAAGGGTCGCTCGGGGGGTGCTACGCTGTGCTTCCCCAACCCTGCGCACGCCCCATGCCTTGCAACGGACGCTCAGACATCCTCGCCGCGTGCGGCCGCGGCCAGGGCGGCTTCGATGTCGTCCGCCTCCAGCCCGTAAACCTCGGCCGCCGTCCATGGCGAGATATAGCCGCGTGCCAGATCGCGTTTCACCCGCTCGGGCGCGCGGTCTTTCGGCGCGCCGTATCCGCCGCCACCCGGAAACGCCATGGCAACCCGGCCGCCGTATGGCACCGGCTGTTTTCCCTTGCCGCGCATCGCGGTGCCGTCGTCCTGCGCGATGGTCGTCGGCGCGCCGTTGGCGCCGCCGTGGCGGCCGCGCGCGGGATGATCGACCCGGTCCAGCATCGCCGACAGATCGAAGATGTATCCAT
The DNA here is from genome assembly GCF_002751875.1 of Oceaniglobus indicus. Lineage (GTDB taxonomy): Bacteria > Pseudomonadota > Alphaproteobacteria > Rhodobacterales > Rhodobacteraceae > Oceaniglobus > Oceaniglobus indicus. The sequence continues at coordinate 5,448 of NZ_NMZM01000011.1, forward strand.
CCCGCGCGCCAACCTCCATATACTGCCCAAGGCCGCCGCGATGTTCGCCGGCGCCGCCGGAATCCGGCCGCAGTTCCTTGCGCCAGATGACGACGGGGCCGGCGTGTTCCGTGGCCTCGACCGGCATCGTCATCACGCCCGACGGAAACGCCGTGGCGTTCAGACCGTCGACCGTGGGCCGTGCGCCCGAACCGCCAGAGTTGAAGGTCAGAACCTCGGCCCGCCGCGCCCCTTGCGGCGCACCGTGACCGGGGCGCACCGACATCTGGAAATTGCACAGGCATCCGGCCCCTTCGGCCGGCACCACATCGGGCAGGATTTGATCCAGCGCGGCATAGACGGCATCGGGCACGAAATGGCCGACGATATGGCGCAGGGCCACCGGCGCGGGATGGCGAGCGTTGACGATGCAATCTTCGGGTGCGGTAACCTCGAACGGGGCCAGCGATGCCGCGTTGTTGGGCACTTCGGGGGCGATGGCGCATTTCAGAGCGTAACAGGCATAGGCCTTGGCATAGACAAAGGGACAGTTGATGCCCTTGGCGTCCAGCCCCGAGGTGCCGTCGAAATCCACGACGATCCGGTCGGCCTGAACGTCCAGCCGCACCTTCATGGTGATCGGGGCGGAAAATCCGTCGATTGTCATCTCTCCGGCAGCGGATCGGCGGGGAAGTGCCGCGATCCGGTCCAGCGTGGCGCGCCGCGAGTTGTCGAAGATGAACGTGGCGATTTCGGTCAGGTCGCCCAGTGCGAATTCGTCCATCATGGCGCTCAGGCGGCGGTGGCCGATCTCGTTGCAGTTGGCCAGCGCATAGAGATCACCGACCAGCTGATCGGGCTGGCGCACGTTGCCGCGCACGATCCCGAGCAGGGTCTGATCGACCGTGCCGCGATCGGCGAACTTCATGATCGGGATATACAGCCCTTCCTCGTAGACGCTGTTGGCATCGGCGCCAAAGCCGCGCCCGCCGACATCGACCACATGAGCGGTGCAGGCGAAGAACCCGACCAGCGCGCCGTTGTGGAAGGACGGCGTCACCACTGTGAAATCGTGCAGATGACCGGTGCCTTCCCAGGGATCGTTGGTCAGATAGACGTCGCCCTCGTGGATGTTGTCGGGCCCGATGCGGCGGATGAAATGCGCCACCGCATCGGCCATGGCATTCACATGCCCCGGCGTGCCGGTCACCGCCTGCGCCAGCATCCGCCCGTCGGCGTCGTAAACTCCGGCGGACAGATCCCCCGCCTCGCGCACCGACGGCGAAAACGCGGTGCGGATCAGCGCCTGGGCCTGTTCCTCGACCACCGAGATCAGACGGTTCCACATGATCTGCAGGGCGACGGTGCTGCGTTTGTCTGCCATGGTCTATTCCTTCGCCGTGATGTCGATGCAACCGTCCGACTGCCGGATGGCGCGGCGGCTGGACGGGACGATGATGGTCGTCTCGTCCTCGGTGATGGCGGCGGGGCCTTCGACGGTCTGACCCGTCGCGATGTCGGCGCGGCGCACCACCTGCGCGGTGCGGAATGCAGACCGGGCCGGATCGAAGATCTCGCGCGTGCCGGATTTCGACGCCTCGCCCGATCGCGCCAAGGATTTCACCGGATCGACCGGCGGCACCGTCGTGGCCGCGTTCACGGACCACAGCGTGATTTCGATGTCCAACCCCGCCACGGTCCGCGAGAACAGCCTGACGTAGGCCGCATCGAACAGGCGGCGGAAGGTGTCGGCGTCGGGGGCTTCTGCATCGGCAGGAGACAATTCGATGGGGATTTCCCAGCCCTGCCCGGCATAGCGCATATAGGCTTTATACTCGGCCGAAATCTCGGCCGTGGCATCACATCCGCGCACGAACGCGGTGGCTTCCCGCTGCAACTCGGACAGCAGATCGGTGACCTTCGCCGTGTCGAGATCGTCAAGCCGCATATAGACCGACCGCGTCGCCTCGAAGCTGAACGGCGCGCGCAGAAAGCCGATGGCCGATCCCACCCCGGCCCCGGGCGGCACCAGAAGGCGGGTGATGCCCAGCTTTTCGCACAGCCGCCCGGCGTGCAGCGGCGCCGCGCCGCCAAAGGCGATCATGGTGTATCCGGCCAGATCCTCGCCGTTTTCGACGGCATGGACACGGGCGGCGTTGGCCATGTTTTCATCCACCACCTCGGACAGGCCGAAGGCCGCGGTGGGGCCGTCCATGTCCAGGGTTTCGCCCAGATGCGTGACCAAGGCGGTATCCGACGCGCCCGCGTCCAGCGTCATCGTGCCGCCGGCGAAACCGTCGGGGTCCAGCCGGCCCAGCACGAGATCGGCGTCGGTGACGGCGGGACGGGTGCCGCCGCGCGCGTAACAGGCCGGTCCGGGTTCGGATCCGGCGCTTTCGGGGCCGACGCGGATCTGGCGCATCCCGTCAACGTGGGCCAGCGATCCGCCCCCTGCCCCGATCTCCACCATGTCGATGACGGGGATCGAGATCGGCATCCCCGACCCCTTCTTGAACCGATAGGATCGGGCCACTTCGAACACGCGGGCCGTCTTGGGCGCGCCGTCGCGGATCAGGCAGATCTTGGCGGTGGTGCCCCCCATGTCGAACGACAGGACCCGGTCCAACCCGTGACGCGCGGCGATATGGGCGGCGAACACCGCGCCCCCAGCCGGGCCGGATTCGACCAGCCGCACGGGAAATTCCGCCGCACTTTCCAGCGATATGATGCCCCCGCCCGAATGCATCAGGAAGATGTCGCACACCGCCCCCTGGTCGCGCATCTTTTCGCGCAGTCGGCCCAGATAGGATTTCATCTGCGGCTTGACATAAGCGTTGGCGATGGCGGTGTTGAAGCGTTCGTATTCGCGCATCTGCGGCGACACCTCGCACGACAGCGACAGCATGACGTCGGGCATCCGTTCGCCCAGGATCGCCGCCACCCGGCGTTCGTGATCGGGATTCAGATAGGAATGGAGCAGGCCGATGGCGATGCTTTCTGCCCCCGTGGCCGCGATCCGGTCGGCGGTCTCGGCCACGGCGTCTTCGTCCAGCGGGATCAGGATGCCGCCGTCGGCGTCGATCCGTTCGGGCACGGTGAAGCGCATCTGCCGCGGCAAAAGCGGTTCGGGCAGCACCATGTTCAGATCGTATTGCTCGAATCGCGATTCGGTGCGCATCTCGATCACGTCGCGAAAGCCCTCGGTCGTGACCAATGCCGTCTTCGCCCCGCGCCGTTCGATCAGCGCATTGGTGGCCAGGGTGGTGCCATGGATGATCTGGCCGATGTCGGCGGGCGCGATCCCGGCCCGTGCGCACACCTGCAACATGCCCTCGACGATGGCGCGTTCCGGCGCGTCATAGGTGGTCAGGACCTTGGTGGAAAACGCGCCGCTGCCCGTTTCCAGGACCACGTCGGTGAAGGTGCCGCCGATGTCCGCGCCCAGCCGTATCTTCGAATCCGTCATCTCATCCCCCGCCGGTCCCTGAATTGGCACGATGGCCGCAAACGCCACGATGCTCAAGTCGGAGCAAGGGCGCCGAAACAATGTCGGACAAAATTGTTGACTATGTCCGACATTGATGGCTAGCTCGGCCCATGGATCATGTTGTCGCCCAACCCTTGCATCCCACGTCACCGCCCAAGGGAAAGAAGCGGGCGGTGATCGACGCGCTGTCGGAAATGATCGCCGCGCGTGGCCTGCAACAGGGCGACCGGCTGCCCAGCGAGCTGGACATCGCCCGGGATCTGAGCGTTGCGCGTTCCACCGTGCGCGAAGCCCTGGGCGCCTGGCAGGTCATGGGAATCGTGCAACGCAACAAGGGCGCCGGCACGATATTGATGGCGCCGGTCTGCAACACCGGCGGTCTGTCGCTGACCCTCGAAGCGGAAAGCCTGCGCCGTATGCTCGAGGTGCGCCGCCCGCTGGAAGCCGAAGCCGCGCGCCTGGCCGCGCGCCGTGCCGACGATCGCGCCCGCCACGACATCACCGGCCGGATGCTGGACCTGATGGAGGTTTACGAGTCCGGCGGCGACTGGCGTGCGGCGGATCACCTGTTTCACGGCGCCATTCACCGCGCGTCGGGCAACCCGCTGTTCGGCCAGTTGATCCACCAGCTGCTGACGACCTTCGACGAACTGTATGCCGCGCCGTTCGGGCAGGCCCAACTGGGCAGCGAGACGATCCCGCTGCACCGGCCTTTCAGCGAGGCGGTCACGGGCGGCGACGAACAAGGCGCCGTGCGCCTGATGAACGAGATCATGGACATCATGAACGACGCCACCCGCGCAATCACGAAAGATACGTAAATTGGATGATCTGAGCCCTGCCACCCTGTTGTCCGAACCCTACGGCCATGCCGACGGATCGGTGACACCGCCGATCTATCAGACGTCGCTGTTCACCTTCGACAACTACGCCGCCTTTGCCGACCGCATGGCCGGCCGCGACGATCGCGCGCTCTACACCCGGGTGCAGAACCCCACCGTTGCCGCATTCGAAGGAATGATGGCGAAACTGGAAGGCGGCGAGGCGGCGGTCGGCTTTGCATCGGGCATGGCCGCCATATCGTCGACGCTGTTCGCGCTGGTCAAACCGGGTGACCGGATCGCCTGTGTCGAACATGTCTATCCCGATGCCTTCCGCCTGCTGGAACGGATGCTGCGCCCCATCGGTGTCGAGGTGACCTATCACGCGCCGCGCGCCTTTGCCGAAGACCCCGACCTGCTGAAGGGCGTGACCCTGGCCTATCTGGAAAGCCCCACCTCGGCCGTGTTCGACGCCATGGACCTGCGCCGCGTGGCGGCCCATGCACGGCGCCATGGCACCCTGACGGTGATCGACAACTCGTGGGCGACACCGATCTTTCAGCGGCCGCTGGATCTGGGCATCGATGTCACCCTGCATTCCGCGTCGAAATACATCTCGGGTCATTCCGACACCGTGGCCGGTGTGGTCGTGTCCACGGCCGAGATCATCGCCAAGCTGCGGGATCTGACGCTGCCGTTGCTGGGCGGCAAGCTGGCCCCGTTCGAGGCCTGGCTGCTGATCCGCGGCCTGCGTACCCTGCCCGCCCGCATGCGTGAACATCAGCGCAGCGCCGATGTCTTCGTCGATCGCCTGGCGGATCGCGCCGACGTCACGCGCGTCAACGCGCCCGGCGCGAACACCGTGCCGGGGTTGATCGGGCGGTCCGGCCTGATGTCGTTCGAGGTGGCCGACAGCGTCGATATTCCACGTTTTGCCGACGCGCTGAAGCATTTCCGGCTTGGCGTCAGCTGGGGCGGATTCGAATCGCTGGTCCTGCCCTGTGCCATCGCGCTGGATCAGGCGGGGCCGAAAAACTCGATGCAGACCTTCGGCGTGTCGCCCCGCCTGATCCGCATTTCCATCGGCCTCGAGGATGTCGAGGATCTGTGGAACGACATCCAGCAGGCATTGGACGACGCGCACACCTGACCGGACCGACCCCGCCAGAGGGTCGGACACCGCCAACGCGAATTGCAACCTAGGGAGAGAAAAAACATGAAACGCCTACTGACCACCACGGCCCTGGCCATGGCCCTGACGGGCACCGCCCATGCGGCCGACCTGACTCTGGTCGAGGTCATCACCAGCCCGGAACGCACCGTGACCCTGACGGAGATCGTGTCGGAATGGGAAGCCGAGACCGGCAACACCGTCGAAATCGTCTCGCTGCCCTGGGGGCAGGCCTTCGAGAAGCTGGCCACCATGGTTGCCGGCGGCGACATTCCCGACCTGGTCGAGATGCCCGAACGCTGGCTTGCGCTCTATGCCGACCAGCTGGTCGATCTGGGCCCCATGGTCGCGGATTGGGAACATGGCGATACCCTGACCCAGGCCACCATCGACATGGGATCGATGACCGCCGATGGCAGTTTCAAGCAGCTGCCCTATGGCTTCTACCTGCGGGCGATGTTCTATAACAAGGACCTGCTGGCCGAGGCCGGCGTCGACGGCCCGCCCGAAACCTGGGAGGAGTTCCGCACCGCCTCCGAAGCGATTTCGAAGCTGGACGGCAAGTCGGGATACTGCCTGCGCGGCGGTCCCGGTGGCCTGAACGCCTGGATGATGCTGGCGACCGGCATGCGCGGCAACGACATCTATTTCGACGATGACGGCAAGAGCACGCTGAACACGCCCGAAGCGGTGGCCGGCTTCCAGTATCTGATCGACCTCTATCAGGACGGGCTGACGCCGCGTGATTCCGTGTCCTGGGGCTTCAACGAGGTGGTCGCGGGCTTCTATTCGGGCACCTGCGCATTCCTCGATCAGGATCCCGACGCCCTGATCGCGGTCGCATCGCGGATGGACGAAAGCAGCTTCGCCGTCGCGCCGATCCCCAAGGGGCCGGACGGCAAGTCGTTCCCGACCATCGGCTATACCGGCTGGTCGATGTTCCAGTCCAGCGACAACAAGGACGAGACCTGGTCGCTGATCGCGCATCTGTCGTCGCCCGAGTCGAACAAGACCTGGGCCAAGCGGGTGGGCGTGATCCCGATCCACGAGGGCGCCGAACAGGACCCCTATTTCCAGAGCGAACAGTTCGCCGGCTGGTTCACCGAGCTGAATGATCCCGCCTATTCGCCGATGATCATGCCCAACTATCTGGAGCAGTTCGGCTATTTCTCGGACTCCATCGCTCTGGAAACCTGGCAGCAGGCGCTGCTGGGCGAAATCACGGCCCAGGAAATGGCCGACGAGTGGGCTGAATTCCTGACCGAGGAATACAGCAAGTACCAGGCCGGCAAGTGAGCCAGCCGACCACCATAGCGAACGCGTCCGGGATGCCCCGGACGCGATTTGGCCGGGCCTATTTCCGATATGCCGTCGAGCCCTGGTTGTATCTGTCGCCCGCGGTGCTGCTGATCTGCTTCGTGATGCTGATCCCGCTGTTCATCGGCGTGTCGTATTCGGTGCAGTCGATCAATCTGCTGCGCCCGTTCGACACCGGTTACATCGGGCTCGAGAACTTTGCCGAACTGGGCGATGACAAACGGTTCTGGACGGCCATGGTCAACACCTTCTGGTGGACCTTCGGATCGGTGACGCTGCAATTTTTGCTGGGCCTGGGGCTGGCGATGCTGCTGACCCGCCCGTTCCACGGCAAGCGCATCGTTCAGGCGCTGGTCTTCCTGCCGTGGGCCGTGCCGACGTTCCTGATCGCGCTGACCTGGGCGTGGCTGCTGAACCCGATCATCGGCCCCCTGCCCCATTGGTGGGCGGCGATGGGGATTCTCGGCGAACCCTACAACATCCTGTCCAATCCCGAGACGGCGATGTGGGGGCCGATCATGGCGAACGTGTGGTACGGTGTGCCTTTTTTCGCGATCACCCTGCTGGCCGCGCTGCAATCCATCCCCGGCGAGCTGTATGAGGCCGCCGAGATCGACGGCGCCACCCCGTGGCAGTGTTTCACCAAGATCACGCTGCCCTTCCTTGGCCCGATGATCGCGATCACGGTCATGCTGCGCGCCATCTGGGTCGCCAATTTCGCCGACCTGATCTATGTCATGACCGGCGGTGGTCCTGCCAATTCGACACAGATCCTGTCGACATACATTTTCACGACCGCATTCCGGAAGCTGGACTTCGGCTATGCCTCGGCGATCGCCGTTGCGCTTCTGGCGGTGTTGTTCGTCTATGCGGCACTGTTGCTGGTGATCCGCGCGAAGCTGGTGAAAACCTGATGGCCTCTGCATTCCGTCCGTCACCCGTCATGGTCACGCTGAAATACGCGGCGATCCTGGGCTATGTCGCCTTCGCGCTGTTCCCGCTGTATTGGCTGGTCAAGATCGCGCTGACCCCCGATGCGCTGATCTTTTCCGACGGCACCGCGCTCTGGCCTTCGGCGCTGACCTTCGACAATTTCCGCAAGGTGATCTTCCAGTCCGATTTCATGGGCTATTTCACCAACTCGGTCATCGTGTCGCTGTCCACCGCGGCCGCGACCACCCTGATCGCCGCGGCCGCCGGGTATGCGTTTTCGCGGTTCCGGTTCCGCGGCAAGGGGATCGTGATCGCGCTGATGCTGCTGACGCAGATGTTTCCGCTGCTGATGATCATCGCGCCGATCTACAAGATCGTGTCCAGCCTGGGGATGCTGAATTCGCTGACCTCGCTGATCGTCGTCTATACCGCCTTCAACATCCCCTTCGCGACCTTCCTGATGCAGAGCTTCTTTGACGGCATCCCCAAGGATCTGGAGGAAGCGGCGATGATCGACGGCTGCACCCGTCCGCAGGCGCTGCGCCTCGTGATCCTGCCGTTGACCCTGCCGGGGCTGGCGGCGACGCTGGGCTTCGTGTTCACCGCCGCGTGGTCCGAGCTGTTGTTCGCGCTGATGCTGATCTCGAAGAACGACGCGATGACCTTCCCCGTGGGCCTGCTGACCTTTGTTTCCAAATTCTCGGTCGACTGGGGGCAGATGATGGCGGCGGGCGTTCTGGCGCTGGTGCCGTCGTGCCTCTTCTTCTTCTTCATACAACGCTATCTGGTGCAGGGGCTGACGTCCGGCGCCGTGAAAGGGTGATGCAATGGCAACCATCGAAATGCGGTCCGTCTCGAAGAAATACGGCAACGTCGAGGTGCTGCGCGACATCGACCTGAACATCGCCGACGGTGAATTCATCGTGCTGGTCGGACCGTCCGGCTGCGGCAAGTCCACCCTGTTGCGGATGGTGGCGGGGTTGGAGCCGATCACCGGCGGCGATTTCACCATCGGCGGCAAGCTGATGAACGACGTGCCGCCGCGCGACCGCGACATCGCCATGGTGTTCCAGTCCTACGCGCTTTACCCGCACATGACGGTGGGCCGGAACATGGGCTTTTCCATGGAGATCCGGAAGACACCCAAACGCGAGCGTCTGGGCCCCGTGGCCGGCGCCGCCGCGACCCTGGGCCTGGACAAGCTGCTGGATCGTTATCCCAAGGCGCTGTCGGGCGGCCAGCGCCAGAGGGTCGCCATGGGCCGGGCCATCGTGCGCGACCCCAAGGCATTCCTGTTCGACGAACCGCTGTCCAACCTGGATGCCGCCCTGCGCGTCGAGATGCGGCTGGAAATCGCGCGCCTGCACCAACGCCTGTCGACGACGATGATCTATGTCACCCACGACCAGGTCGAGGCGATGACCCTGGCCGACCGGATCGTCGTGCTGGACGCGGGCAGGATCCAGCAGGTGGGCACGCCATTGGACCTGTATGAACGCCCCGCGAACCGCTTTGTCGCCACCTTCATCGGCTCGCCCAACATGAACATCCTGGATGCGACTGCCGTCGAAGGCGGGATGCAGATCGGCAAGAGCCCGGTGATCGCCGCGCCGAAAGGGGCCGTGCAACTGGGCATACGGCCCGAACACCTGGGGCTGGCGCACCAGGGTGCCGGCGACATCGACGTCACCGCGCAACTGGTCGAACGGTTGGGATCGGATACGAACATCTATACTGAAAGCCCGGACCTGGGCTCGATCCTGCTGCGCGTGCACGGCAATGTCGATGTCAACGCGGGCGACGCGATCGGGCTGACCCTGACGCGCGACAAGCTGCATTTCTTCGATACCGCCGGCAACAGCATCGCCCGTCAATCCTGAGTGTCGGCCGCCAGCAGTGCGGCACCCAGCCGGGCATCGACCATCAGGCGGTTGACGAACCCCGCCCGCAGAACGGCCAGCGCCGCGCGCCGCTTGGCCGTTCCGGCCACCATCAGCGTCACATCGACCCGATGCAGATCGTCCAGCCCGATCGACGGCGCGCGCGCGTTCAGAGGCGTATCGGCCAGCGATCCGTCGGCGCGAAAGAACTTGCCGGTGCTGTCGCCCGCGACCCCGGCGGCGGCCAGGGCCCGGGCGTCGTCATCGGTCAGGATACCGCTGTCATAGAGGATCGCGCCCGGCGCACATTCGCCGGCCGAAATCATCATCCGGTCCGCCGTCTGCGCCGCGCGCAAAGTCTCGCGCACCAGCCGTTGACGCAGAATGACCGTGCAATCCTCGACGCTGTCCGCAAGGAACGGCGCGGGCAGGAACATCGCGCCGCCTCCCGTCAGGCTGGCCAGGCGCGCGCAGATATCCACCGGATTGGCGACCGACGTGCGCGCCATGGTCCCCATCAGCGACACGAACGTCAGGTTCGGATTGCGCAACCCGGTCAGCGCATCGGTCATGGCGGCCAGCGTCCGCCCCCAGCCGACGCCGATCTTCTGTCCCCCGTCACCGCGGGCGATCCGCGCCAAAAACCCCGCGCCGACAATTCCGACCGCCCGGCGGGCCACCGCGTCGTCGTCGGGCATCCCGTCCATCGGCGCGACCTGAACCTCGGCCAGGGAAAACCGTTCGGCCAGGCGGTCGGCCAGGGCCAGCGTTCCCGTCGTCTCGTGATCGATGCTGACGCGCACGATGCCGCTGTCACGCGCTTCGGCCAGCAGGCGCAGCACCTTGAAGCGCGAGATGCCCAACCGCTGGCTCACCTCCTCCTGGCTCAGCCCGCCGACGTGATACAGCCACGCGGCCTGGACCGGATCGTCGGTATCGGTGCGGTTCGGTGCCATGGTGCAGACTGCCTGAATCGGGGATTTTCGGGGCGACAAGCGGATTGACCTGTTGCAGCTCAAACGATAACACTTTTGTGCAACGCCTGCACTATTGTTTCAAGTGCGGCATTGCAGGCGCAGCATCAGACCGTCTGGGGAGGCGCGGAATGACACATGTGATCGGCATCGACGGTGGCACCGAAGGCCTGCGCGCCCATGTGTTCGACCTGGCGGGCCGCTCGCTGGGGTCGTGCAAGGCCCCCTATGCCACCGACTTTCCCAGCCCCGGTCGCGCCGAACAATCGCCCGACGATTGGTGGGCCTGTTGCGGCGTGGCGGTGAAGGGCGCGATCGCGGACGCCGGCGTCGATCCGGCCAGCGTCACGGCGATCTGTGCCGACACCACGTCCTGCACCGTCGTGGCGCTGGACGAGGCCGACAAGCCCCTGCGTCCGGCCATCATGTGGATGGACATGCGCGCCCACACCGAAGCCGCCGACATCGCATCCACCGGCGATCCGGCGCTGCGCATCAACGGCGGCGGCGCCGGGCCGGTGTCGCCGGAATGGATGATCCCCAAGGCGCTGTGGATCGCGCGCAATGAACCCGGGATCTGGGGCAAGGCGGCAAGGATCGGTGAATATCAGGATTACCTGAACCTGCGGCTGACGGGAAAATGGTGCGCGTCGCTGAACAACCTGACCATGCGCTGGCATTACCAGACCGATCACGGCGGCTGGCCCGACGGGTTGCTACGCCGCATGGATCTGCAGGACTTGAAGGACAAGTGGCCGTCCGACATCCGCGCCCCCGGTGATGTGGTCGGACCGCTGACGCCTGAAGCCGCGAAACATCTCGGCCTGCCCGAAACCACCAAGGTGGTGCAGGGCGGCGCCGACGCCTTCATCGGCATGATCGGCCTTGGCGTGCGCAATCCGGGCGATCTGGCGATGATCACCGGCTCGTCCCACCTGCACCTTGGCATCGCATCCGAAACGGTGCACGCCAAGGGCGTCTGGGGCACCTACATGGATTGCGTCTATCCCGGCCGCGCGGTGATCGAGGGCGGCCAGACCTCGACCGGATCGGTGATCGCGTGGTTCAAGCGTCATTTTGCCGAAGACACATCATTCGACGACCTGAACGCCGCGGCGGCAGAGATCCCGCCAGGCGCGGAAGGCTTGCTGGTGTCGGACCATTTCCAAGGCAACCGCACGCCCCACACCGACCCGCTGGCGCGCGGCGCGATCACCGGCCTGACCTTGAACCATACCCGGGCCCACGTCTATCGCGCGCTGATCGAAGGCATCTGCCTTGGCACCCGGCTGATCGTCGACAGTTTCGGCGCGGCGTTCGAGGCAAAGCGCATCGTCGTCGCCGGCGGCGCCACACGCGCGCCCCTGTGGTTGCAGATCCACGCCGATACGCTGGGCATCCCCCTGATCCTGACCGACGAGCCCGAGGCCTGCCCCCTTGGCGCCGCGATCCTGGCCGCCACCGGCGCGGGCCATTTCGACAGTATCGACGCGGGATGCGACGCCATGGTGCGCACCGCGCAGGTGATCGAACCCGATCCCGAAACCCACGCGGCCTATGCCCCGATCTATGCCCGCTACCGCGCCGCCTATGGCGCGCTGAAACCCCTGAGGGATACATGAACGCCCAGAAGAACACCGCGCCGCTGGATCGTTACCGCACCATGCGCCGGATCCGCAGCTTCGAGGAACGGGTGGGCGAATTGTTCCTGCGCGGCGAAAGCGCGGGATCCATGCTGCACCTGTCGATCGGGGAAGAGGCCGTCGTCGGCGTCACGGATGCGATGGGCGACGGCGACACCTTCACCACCCACCACCGCGGCCACGGCGTGTTCCTGGGGCGCGGCGCCGACCCGGCGCGCATGATGGCGGAAATCGGCGGCAAGGCCGACGGCTATTGCCGCGGCAAGGGCGGCTCGATGCACATCGCGTCCCATGCGCTGGGGCATCTCGGGGCCAATGCCATCGTCGGCGGCGGTATCCCCCATGTCGTCGGCGCCGGTCTGACCTATCGCAACAAGGGCACCGGCCATGTCTCGGTCGCGTTCTTCGGCGACGGCGCCATGCAGCAGGGCATCCTGTATGAGGCGATGAACATGGCCGCGCTGTGGAGATTGCCGGTGATCTTCTGCTGCCTCAACAACCAGTACGGCATGGGCACGCGGATCGACCGCGCGGTGGGCAAGCTGGCCTTCGGCGAACGCGCCGAGGCGTTCGGCCTGCAGGCGGCCCATGCCGACGGCACCGACGTCGAAGAAGTCCACGACACGGCGCAATCCCTGATCGCGGACGCGCGGGGTGGCAAACCCGGCTTCCTCGAAATCTCGTCGTTCCGGTTTTACGGCCACGCGCGGATGGACAAGAGCCCCTATCGCACCCCCGAAGAAGAGGAAGAAGGCCGCAAGCGCGATCCCGTCCTGAAGGCGCGTGAACGATTGATCGAAAGCGGCCTCGGCTCGGATGCTGACATGGAAAGGATCGACACCAAGGCGGACGATGAAATGGACGCCGCCCTCGAATCCGCTGTCACCGCATCGCCCCCGCCGCTGGACACGATGTTCGAGGACGTCTTCCATCCCGACAGCCCCGCACCGGCCCCCCAGCGCGACCGCCTGCGCGCCATCCTGACGGAAACCCCATGACTGCCCAACAGACAACCTACCGCGAGGCGATCCGCCAGGCCCTGCTCGACGCCATGGCCGAAGACGACGACGTGATCCTGATCGGCGAAGAGGTCGGCGTCTATGGCGGCGCCTATGGTGTGACCAAGGGGTTAATCGACATTTACGGCGCCGATCGTGTCATCGATTCCCCGATCTCCGAGGCCGGTATCGTCGGCGCGGCGGTCGGCGCCGCCATGACCGGTCTGAAACCCGTGGTCGAGCTGATGTATGTCGATTTCATCGGCCTCGTCATGGATCAACTGGCCAACCAGGCCGCCAAGAGCCGCTACATGTTCGGCGGCCAGATCGAAGTGCCGATGGTCCTGCGCACCCAGGGCGGCACGGGCCGATCCGCCGCCGCGCAACATTCCCAAAGCCTCGAGGCATGGATGATGCACACGCCGGGCCTGCGGCTCTGCATGCCGGCCACGGTGAACGACGGCTATCACCTGCTGCGCGATGCCCTGCGCCAGCGCGACCCGGTCTGCTTCATCGAACACAAGGGCCTTTACACCATGAAAGGTAACCTTGACACTGCACGTGCCGATGCCGATTGGGGTCAGCCGGCCATCCGCCGGACCGGCGGCGACATCACCATCGTCACCTACTCCCGCATGGTGCACGAGGCCCTGAAAGCCGCCGATGCCATGGCCGAACAGGGCGTCGAGGCCACGGTGATCGACCTGCGCTGCCTCAACCCGCTGGACATGGCGCCGATCCTTGCCTCGGTCCGCGACACCGGCCGTGCCATGGTGGTAACCGAAGCCGCGCTGACCGGATCGGTCGCCTCGGAAATCGCCGCCCGCATCGGCGAATCGTGCTTTGACTGGCTGGAAGAGCCCGTGTTGCGCATCGGTGGCGAGGATATTCCGATCCCGGTATCCCCGAAACTGGAAGCGGGCTCGATCCCCGACGCCGGGCTGATCGCCGAAACCGGCCTCTGGATGATGCGCAGGGACACCCTGGCATGGGCCTGAGCACGATCACCCTGCCCCGCCTCGGCGAAACCATGGAAGAGGCGAAGGTGACGGATTGGCTGGTTGCCCCCGGCACCGCCTTCCAGCGGGGCGATGTCCTGCTCGAGGTCGAAACCGACAAGACCGTCGTCGAAGTTCCCGCCCTGAAATCCGGCACCATGGCCCGGCACCTGGTGGCCGAAGGCGACACCGTCGCCCTGGGCGACCCGATTGCCGAAATTGAGACGGATGGCCCAACCGAAACCCCGCAGGGTACCACCCCCACAGAGGCACCCGGAACCGCTACATCAGACGCGGCCGAATCCGCCCCTGCTTTTTCTTGCGAAAAATACTCGAATCCGACGCCGATCCAGCCCCTGACCCCCGAAGGGCCCACCGCCGCCAGCCCCCGCGCCCGGCGTCTTGCGAAACGGGCGGGCTTGGCGCTCGACGGCATCACCGGCACGGGGCGGCGTGGCCGGATCACCGGCGACGATGTCGAGGCGGCGCGGGGCGGTCGGGCCGCCGCCGCCAGTCGCAAGGCATCGGACCGGATCGATACACCCCATGGCGCCATCGCCCTGCGTCGCCTGGCGCCGGACGCTGCCGGCGCTCCGGTCCTGATGTTGCACGGGCTGTTCGATCACGGGCGCGGCTGGCGCGATCTGCCGGATCGCATCGCCGCCGCGGGTCATCCGGTGCTGGTGCCCGACCTGCCCGGCCACGGCGACAGCGACGCGATGGAAACGCTCGAGATCGTCGGCGACGCGCTGGCGCGGCTTGTGCCCGAGGGTCCGGTGATCCTGGTCGGCCATTCCTTGGGCGCCGTCCTGGCCACGCGCATCGCCCGCGCCATCGGGCCGCGCGCGCTGCGGCTTATCCTGCTCGCGCCTGCCGGTCTCGGCCCGCGGATCAACGCCGATTTCCTCGACGTGATGGGCCACGCCGCAACGCCCGAGGGACTGGCGCGCGGCTTTGCGCTGTTGGGGGCGGGGCCGGTATCGGCCACTGTCCTGGATACAGAACTGACCCGGCTGAAGGCCACCCGCCCCGCCATGCTGGCCCTGTCGCGCCAGGGCGCCCGGGACGGTGTGCAGCAAACCGACATCGCCCCCGATCTTGCACGGCTGAGCTGTCCGGTGACGGCGATCTTCGGGCTGGATGACCGGGTGATCCGCTGGACCGATTGCGCCGCCTGTCCGCCGCGCACCGCCATTCACCTGATCCCCGACGCCGGTCATCTGCCGCATCTGGCCGAACCGGACCTGGTGACCGGGTTGATCGCCGATCCGGGGCGGGAAAACGTCAACGATCTGCAAGGAATGTCTGGAAAAGCACCAAGCCTTCGATAGACTGATCTGCAACAAACCGGCGCGAAAACAAAACGCGCCATCAAGGGAGGACGACCATGACCAACAAAACCAAACTTCTTGCCGCAATCCTGGGTGCGACCACGCTGGCGGCGCCGCTGGCCGCCACGGCGCAGGAGGAGACATCCATCGCCACCGTCGTCAAGATCGCCGGGATTCAATGGTTCGACCGCATGGAACAGGGCGTCGACAAATACGCCGAGGATACAGGCACCAACGCCTTTCAGGTCGGCCCGGCCCAGGCCGATCCGCAGCAGCAGGCCGCGCTGATCGAAGACATGATCGCCCAGGGTGTCGATGCCTTGGCCGTGGTGCCGATGTCGCCCGAAGCGCTGGAACCGGTGCTGAAACGCGCCATGGACGCGGGCATCGTCGTGGTCACCCACGAGGCCGCCAGCCAGGAGAACACCCAGTACGATATCGAAGCCTTCAAGAACGAGGATTTCGGCGCCAACCTGATGGAACAACTGGCCACCTGCATGGGCGGTGAAGGCGAATACGCGGTCTTCGTCGGCTCGCTGACGTCGCAGACCCATACACAGTGGATCGACGGCGCCATCGCGCACCAGAAAGCCAACTATCCGAACATGACCCAGGTCGGCGATCGCAACGAAACCTTCGACGATCAACAACAGGCCTATGCCAAGGCCCAGGAGGTGCTGCGCGCCTTCCCGAATGTGAAGGGCATGCAGGGGTCCGCCTCGACCGACGTGGCGGGCATCGGCCTGGCGATCGAGGAACGCGGGCTGGAGGATGATACCTGCGTCTTCGGCACCTCGCTGCCGTCGATCGCGCAGCAGTATCTGGAAACCGGCGCCGTCGACGGCATCGGCTTCTGGGATCCGTCGATTGCCGGATACGCGATGAACAAGGTCGCGCAGATGATCATGGACGGTGAAGAGGTCACCGATGGGATGGATCTGGGCCTGGAAGGCTATGAGGCGATCAAGCTGGACGGCAAGGTCATCTATGGTCAGGCATGGGTCAACGTCGATGCCGACAACATGGCCGACTATCCGTTCTGAGGAATGACGCCGTTGGGGGCTGCCGGATGGCGGCCCCCTTCCCTTCTTCGCCATTCCGCCGTTTCCGTCGAAAGGTTGTCCGTTGTCCGACACCGATCCGCCGCTGGTCGAGATGACCGGCGTGACAAAGAAATATTCCGGCATCGTTGCACTTTCGAATGTCGATTTCACGATCCGCGCCGGCGAAGCGGTGTGCCTGGCCGGTGAAAACGGCAGTGGCAAATCGACCCTGATCAAGATCCTCGCCGGGGTCGAGCCGCGCAATGCCGGTGACATTCGGTTTTCGGGTGTTGCCCAGGGCGCGCTGTCGCCGCGCGCATCGGCGGACGCGGGCGTCATGGTGATATTCCAGGATTTCTCGCTGTTTCCGAACCTGTCGGTGGCGGAAAACATCGCCTTTTCCACCCAGTTGTCCGCTCAGGGTGCCTTGTATCGCAAGGCCGAGGCCCGCCGGATTGCCGCCGAAACGCTGAAGCGGGTCGGGGTCGACATTTCACTGGATGCGCGGGTCGAGAGCCTGCCGGTGGTGCACAAGCAACTGACCGCGATCTGCCGCGCGCTTGCCATGGATGCGCGCCTGATCATCATGGACGAACCGACGACCGCCCTGACCGAACGCGAGGTCAAGACCCTGTTGGGGATCATCCGGCGGCTGAAGGCCGATGGTGTCGCGGTGCTGTTCGTATCCCACAAGCTCGCCGAGGTGCTTGAGGTCTGTGAAAAGGTCGTTGTGCTGAGGAACGGCGAAAAGGTCGCCGAAGGCCCCGCGACCGAGTTCGATTCCGCATCGCTGACCCGGGCGATGACCGGGCGTGACGTGGCCGAAACCCCGCCCGATCCGCTGGCTGCCGACGCCCCCGTGTTGATGAAGGTCGCGGGCCTGTCGAAGGACGGCGTGTTCCACGATATCGGGTTCGATCTGCGCGCGGGCGAGGTGCTGGGCGTCTCCGGACTGCTTGGCAGCGGGCGTACCGAATTGGCCAAGGCGCTGTTCGGCCTCGTCGCGCCCGACACCGGCACGATCACCCTGAACGGCGCGCCGATCCCCCTGGGCGATCCGTTGAAGGCGGCCGCCGCCGGCATCGGATACGTTCCGGAAGACCGCCTGACCGAAGGCCTGTTCCTGGACCAGAGCATTCAGCGCAACGTCGCCGTCGGTCGGCTCGACGCCTATGACCGGGGCGCGATGCTGGATCTTGCGGGGCTTTGGGGCGAGGCGCGCGACTGGCTTAAGAAACTGTCGGTGAAACATTCCGACCCCGAAGCGCCGGTGCGCTCGCTGTCAGGGGGCAACCAGCAACGGGTGGTTCTGGCCCGCTGGCTGGCGCGCGGCCCGAAGGTTCTGATCCTGAACGGGCCATCCGTGGGTGTTGACGTGGGGTCGAAATCCGAGATCCACGACATCATCCAGGCACTGGCCCATGAAGGGCTGGGCGTCATCGTGATTTCCGACGACCTGCCCGAACTGCTGGCCACCTGTCATCGCCTGCTGGTGATGAAGGGCGGGCGCATCACCGATGAGATCATCGGCACCGACACCGACGAAACCGATCTCGGCCACAGGCTTGCGTCATGAAGAACATCAACCTTGCCCGCAACGAAGTGCTGGTTGCGCTGGTGATCCTGGCGTTCTGCGCCTTTGCCGCCCTGTCCGACCCTCGGTTCCTGTCGATTCCGACCCTGACTGACCTGCTGCGCAACGGCATCATCCTCGGCATCTTTTCGGTCGGCGCGATGCTTGTCCTGGTGTCGGGGGGCATCGACGTGTCGTTCACCGCGATCGCCGCCTTTGCCATGTACACGACCACGGTGTTCCTGCTGGAATACGCGCCGGGCCTGCCGTGGTATGTGATCTTTGCCATTGCCATGGTGCTGGGCGCGCTTCTGGGATGCATCAACGGGGTGCTGATCGCGGTGTTCCGCCTGCCGACCCTGATCGTGACCCTCGGCACGCTGTCGGTGTTCCGCGGCTTCCTTCTGACCTTTGTCGGCTCCAAGATGATCTCGGCGCTGCCCCCCGACATGCGCGGATTTTCCCGCATGATGATGGTGCGCGGCACCAACGCCGACGGGTCGTTCTATTCGCTGCCCTGGGCCTTTGCCGCGCTGGTGATCGTCGTCGTGCTGACCTGGTTCATCCTGCACAAGACGATGCTGGGCCGGTCGATCTTTGCCATCGGCGGATCGGACGAAAGCGCGCGGCGCATCGGCATCCACGTCACGCGGGTGCAATTCTTCGTCTATGTCTATGTCGGCGCCCTGGCCGGCCTCGCCGGGATCATCCATGCGTCGATGTCGCGCCTCGCGAACCCCTTTGATCTGGTCGGGCTTGAGTTGTCGGTGATTGCCGCCGTGGTTCTGGGCGGTGCGCGCCTTGCGGGCGGATACGGCACGCTGACGGGCACCTTGCTGGGCGTCGCGCTGATCGTTCTGGTGCAGAACAGCCTGATCGTCCTGGGCATCCCGTCGACGTTCCAGTCGATCACCATCGGCATCCTGATCCTTGTCGGCACCGGCCTGCCCGCTTGGCAGGCGAAACGCGCCGAAGCCCGCGCAGCATGAGGAAGACGACCATGAGCCGCACCATATCCTCGCGCCTGTCCTCTCCCGAGGCACGCCTTGCCCTGATCGCCGTTCTGGTCTTTGTCTTCATGGCTGTCCTGTCGCCGGACCGGTTCCTTTCGGTGCAGAACCTGACATCGATGGCGTTCCAGTTCCCCGAGTTCGCGATCCTCGCGCTGGCCGTCACGGTCACCATGCTGACCGGCGGCATCGACCTGTCGGTGGTGGGGGTGTCGAACCTGTCGGCGGTGGTCGCCGCGATGATCCTGGCCAGCATCGCCGGGGAAACCGCGGTCGGCGCGGGCGCGGTGATGTGGCTGATCCTGTCCATGGTGGTCGCGCTGTCCATCGGCGCGGTCTGCGGGCTGTTCAACGGTGCGCTGGTCGCCTTTGTCGGAATGCCGCCGATCCTGGCGACCCTCGGTTCGGGGTTGATCTTTACCGGCATCGCGGTCGCGCTGACCGGCGGCAGCGCGGTCATGGGGTTTCCGGCCGCCGCGGCTTGGCTTGGCAACGGGCTGGTCCTTGGCGTGCCCGTGCCGCTGATCCTGTTCGCCCTGCTGGCGGCCATCGTCGCCTTCATCGTCAGCCGCACGGCGTTCGGTCTGAAACTGATCATGTTCGGCGCCAACCCCCGCGCCGCCCGATTCGCGGCGATCAACGTGAACGGATTGTTACTGCGGGTCTACATGCTGTCGGGCGCCCTTTCGGCCGTGGCGGGGATGCTGGTGATGAGCCGCGCAAACTCGGCCAAGGCGGATTACGGGTCGTCCTATTTGCTGCTGTCGATCCTGATCGCGGTGCTGGGCGGGGTGAATCCCTATGGCGGTTATGGCAAGGTGATCGGCGTCGTGCTGGCCGTGCTGTCGATGCAATTCCTGTCCAGCGGGCTGAACATGCTGCAGGTGTCGAACTTTGCCCGCGAACTGATCTGGGGTGTGCTGCTGATCTTTGTCATGCTGGTCAACAGCCCCCGCGCCGCCGCCCTGTTGCGGCGCGAACGAACAACCTGAATTCCGGAGATCGAAGATGAAGAAGATCCTGAACGACCCTGTCGATTACGTCGATGAAACCCTGGCCGGCATGGTTGCGGCGCACCCCGAACATTACCGGCTGCACGGCGACGACGGCCGGGTTCTTGCCCGCGCGACCCTGCCTGCCGAAGGCAAGGTCGGCATTGTCACCGGTGGCGGATCGGGCCACCTGCCGGTGTTCTGTGGCTATGTCGGCACCGGCCTGCTGGATGCGGCCGCCATCGGCGACGTCTTCGCCTCGCCCTCGGCCGAACAGATGGCCGATGCAATCCGCGTGGCCGACCGGGGCGCCGGCGTGCTGCGGCTTTACGGCAACTACGGCGGCGACGTGATGAACTTCGACATGGCCGGCGATCTGGTCGATTTCGAGGATATCACCTGCACCACCGTCCTGCTGAGCGACGACGTGGCCTCGGCCCCGCCGGCGGAAAAGGAAAAGCGGCGTGGCGTCGCGGGCATGGTCTATGCCTTCAAGATCGCCGGCGCCGCCGCCGAAGCGGGCCGCGATCTGGACGCGGTCACGAAGATCGCCCAACAGACCGCCGACAATTGCCGCTCGGTCGGGGCCGCGCTGTCGTCCTGCACGGTGCCGCAGGCGGGCAAGCCCACGTTCGACATCGGCGATGACGAGATGGAGATGGGCATGGGCATCCACGGCGAACCCGGCGTCTGGCGCGACAAGCTGCGCCCAGCAGACGCCATCGCCGAGGAAATGATGGATCGCCTCTTGGACGACATGCCGCTGGCCTCGGGCGACCGGGTGTCGGTCATGGTGAACTCGCTGGGGGCGACGCCGCTGGAAGAACTCTATATCCTCTATCGCACGGTGAAACAGCGGCTCGAGGATGCCGGCGCCACCATCGTCATGCCGCTGGTCGGGCGTTATGCCACGTCGATGGAAATGGCCGGCGTGTCGTTCACCCTGTGCAAGCTTGAGGGGGACATGGAACAGATGCTGACCGCGCCCTGCGACTGTGCATTCTGGAGGGTCGGATGATCGATCGCGCGGCAATGGTGGCGGCGATCGACCGCCTGACATCGGCAATGGAACGCGACTTCGAAGAGTTGAACCGTGCCGACGGCGCCCTGGGCGACGGCGATCTGGGCGTCACCATGACCCGGGGCATGCGCGCCATTTCGGACAAGGCGGCGGATCTGCCCGAAGATCTGGGCGCGGCGCTGCTGGCCTGCGCGCAGGCGTTCACCAAATCCTCGGGCTCGTCCTATGGCACGCTGATGGCGACGGGGTTGATGGCGATCGCGAAAGACGTGAAGGGCCGGACCGAGGTCGATCCCGCCGAAACCTCGCGCCTGACCGGCCTTGCACGCGATGCCATGATGGCCCGGGGCAAGGCCGATCTGGGCGGCAAGACTGTTCTGGACAGCCTGGACGCCGTCGCGCAAGCGACCCAGGGCGAAAGCGATCCCGACGCCTTGGCCGACAGCGCGGTCAAGGCCGCCGAGGACGCGATGGACCGGATGCGCGACAAACCCGCCACCATTGGCCGCGCCCGGATCTTTGCCGAGAAAAGCAAGGGAATGGACGATCCCGGCATGCTGGCCATGACGCGCATCATCAAGGCGCTGGCCAACCGCGACTAACAGGCCCCATGGGCGCCGTCGGGCGAAGGATCTTCGCCCGACGGGCCACTTGCGCAGGTCGCATCGGCAGTGCCCCCGCCTCAGCCGTCCAGGTATTCCCGGTGTAATGCCCAATCCGCCTCGGAAAAGCGGTTCGTCGCGAAGTTGCGCTGGTGCCAATAGGGATAGATGAACGGCAGTTGGCTGACCTCGTGCAGGCGCTTCAACTGGTCCTCGCTCAGCTTGACGTCGAGGGCCTTGAAGTTGTCCAGGAACTGCTGCTCCTTCCGACCGCCGATCACCAGCGTCGCCACCGCAGGTCGGGTCAGCAACCAGGCCAGATTGACCTGCGCGGCCGACACGCCATGCTCCTCGCCGATCTCGACCAGGACGTCGACGATGTTCCACAGCTTCTCCTCGTCGCGGATCGGCGGCTCACTCCAGCCATTGAACTGGCGCGAGGCTTCGGGCGCCGCCTGATCGCGCCGGTGCTTGCCCGACAGCAGGCCCGCCGCCATGGGTGACCAGATCATCACGCCCAACCCCTGATCCACCGACAGCGGCAGCAACTCGTACTCGGCTTCGCGGGCTTCCAGGGTATAATGGATCTGCTGCGTCACGAACCGGGCGTGGCCGTTGCGCTCGGACGCCATGAGCGATTTCGACACCTGCCAGCCAGAGTAGTTGGAACAGCCGACATACCGCACCTTGCCATGCTGGACCAAGGTATCCAGCGCCGCCATCGTCTCCTCGACCGGGGTGATCCCATCCCATTCATGCATGAAATAGACGTCGATATGATCGGTGCGCAGCCGCTTCAGGCTCTTCTCGCATTCACGGATCAGGTGATAGCGCGACGTGCCCTCGTCGTTTGGCCCGCCCCCCGGCGTCGGCATCCGCGCCTTCGAGTTGATCAGAACCTTGTCGCGCCGCCCCTCCAGAACCTCGCCCAGGATTTCTTCCGACCGCCCGTCGGAATACATGTTGGCGGTATCGAACAGGTTCACGCCGTGATCGATGCACAGATCGACCAGGCGCCGCGCCTCGGGCACGCCCTGTTCGCCGGCCATGGCGAAATCGCCTTTGCCGCCGAATGTGAAAGTGCCCATCGTCAGGGCCGAAACCTTCAGCCCCGACCGTCCCAGCGTGCGATATTCCATCTCGGTTCTCCCCCAACTTGATCGGCCCGACTGTTCCGCCGCGCCCTGAAAACGTCAACCCGGCGGCTGCCATGACGGACCTCGCCGGGTTTTTTCTTGCTCCAAATACTCGAATCCCGAACGGCGCAGCGATCGCGCCGCTCAGGTCTTCTTACGATCATCCACCACGTTCATCTGCGCCAGACCGCTGCGCCCCAGATCGACGGCGGCGAATGGTCCGCCCTGGCACATGTTCCCCGGATCGCGGGGATCCTGCGGTTCGGCGTCGGCCAGGACCTGTTCGGCATAGACCTCGGCATTGTCCTTGGGCCGGTATCCCAGGAAGGCGGCGGCGGTGTTGTCGACCGGCACGCGGTCGTTGTTCGACACGCCGTAAACGATCGAGAACCCGGTGACCGGCGTGTCGATGGCCCGCTGAACAAGGTGGATCAGGTCGTCATAGGACAACCACGATCCCAACGCGCGGGGGTTGTTGACCTGGGCGGCCGACAGGATTCGCAGGTGCACCGATTCCACCCCCCGCTTTTCCCAGTACATCCGCCCCAGATCCTCGGTAAAGCACTTGGCCAGGCCATAGAAGGTGTCGGGACGGTGGGGCACGTCGATGCCGATGCGTTCGGTCTTGGGATACATCCCGACCGCATGGATCGAGCTGGCATAGACCACCCGCCGCACACCGTGTTTGCTGGCCGCCTCCCAGATGTTGTAGGAGCCAACGAAATTCGGGCCCAGCAGGTCCTCGAACGGGGCTTCATCGACGATGGCACCGAAATGCACCACCATGTCGGCGCCTTCCAGAAGCGGCGCGATCTGGTCCATGCTTGCCAGGTCCGCCTTCACGAAGGTTTCGCCGTCATAGGTCTGCCCGACATCGGTGATGTCGGTGGACAGCAGCGTATCGCACATCTTCGACAGCGGTTCGCGCAGGTATGAACCAAGGCGCCCGGCAGCGCCGGTCAGCACGATCTTTTTCATTTCAGGGCCTTTCGATGGGATCAGATGACAGCTTGCTCGATGATCGGTTCGTTGTCGGCGATGCGGGCGTAGCCGAACGGTGCCAGGTCCAGCGTGCGGTAAGCGCCATGGACGATCCATTCCGCCACGCCGCGCCCCACCGCGGGAGCCTGTTGCAACCCATGGCCGGAAAACCCGTTGGCAAAGATGAAATTGCCGATCTCGGTATGGGGGCCGATCACGGCGTTGCGGTCCAGCGTGTTCATTGCGTAATGTCCGGCCCAGCTTTGGTGCAGGCGGATCGCCTCGAACGCCGGAATCCGGTGCGCCAGCGTCGGCCATACCCGATCTTCCCAGATTTCGTGGTCCATCTGGAAATCGTCGAACGCCACGGCGCTGTCGTCGTCGGGGGCGCATCCGGCCATGTAATGCACTCCGTCCGTGCGGACGTGGACCCCCGAGGGGTCGATGGTCAACGGCAGGTCACAGGGCAACGGCGTCCGGGCGGAAAAGAGGAAGGTGAACCGTTTGCGCGGCTCGACCGGCAGGCGGATGCCGGCCATGGCGGCGGTCCTTGCGGCCCGCGGCCCGGTGGCATTGACCAGCGTGCCACAGCCGATCACCCGCCCCGACGCCAACGTAACGCTTTCGATCCGGTCGCCGTTGCGGATCATCGAAACGACCTCGTCCGTCACGTATTCGACGCCGAAGGCGCGGGCCTTGCGGCGGAAGGCGTCGAACATCGACGCGCCGTCGAAATACCCCTCGTCCACCGTGTTGTGGTTGGCGGCGACGATATCGTCGAGGTGATAGAACGGATAGGCGTCGGCGATCTGATCCGGCGTCATGTGCCGGGTGGCGGCGCCGTTGGCCGCCTGCACGGCCTGCGCCGCCTTCAGGGCCGCTGCCCCGGCTTCGCTTCCGGCAAGGTAGAGATAGCCGAAGCTCTGCAATTTCAGGCGTGCCGGTTCGGGCTCGCCCATCCAGTCGCCGAAGTTGCGCAGGAAGTCGGCCGCGAACTGTGACATGCGGATGTTGATGGCAGTGCTGAACTGTTGGCGGATGCAGCTGTTGGTGTGCGAGGTCGAGGCACATTCATAGGTCGGGTCGCGTTCGATCACCAGCACGCGACCGTCGAAATCCGCGTCGCGCCCCAGCCACCATGCGACCGAGGATCCGATCATCGCGCCACCGACGATGACCACGTCATAACTGTCGTGTTTCGGCGTGCCCACCGCGGCCTCCCTCGTCTGCGAACCGGTGCGCCATCACGCTAACCGGGGGCAAGGCCGGATGCCAGCCCCCGGCGCATGCTCAGAAGTGGAACGGTTCCACCACCACCCGTTCGCCCAGCATCATCGCGTCGGACACATGGATCATCGGCGTCAGATCCATGTCCCGCGCGCCGGTCTTCACCAGATCCGCCATCCGGGCATAAAGTCGCGGATATTCGCGGTCGCCATCCGTGACCTGGGCTTGTCCGTCGATGCTCATGTTCGCGCCGCCATCGGTCAGGGTCAGGGTGCCGCCATCGGTTTCCGCCTCGATGGTCCAGGTTTGCGGCCCTTCCTGGCGCCAATCCAGATCCATGGTGACGTTGTCGCTGAACGTGATCTGCGCGCCGATCGGCGTCTGCCGGTTTTCGGGCGTTTCCAGACGCGCCTTGATCACCCGCACTGGTGCGGGCAGGATTTCGGTCAGGATCGACAGGGCGTTGATGCCGGGATCGAACACCCCCATGCCGCCCGGCTCGAACACCCAGTCCTGACCGGGATGCCATTTGCGCACGTCCTCGCGCCAGGTGATGTGCACGCGGCGGATCACCTTGTCGGCCAGCCAGTCGCGGGCGGGCTGAACGCCGGTCGCCATCCGGCTGTGCCATGTGGCATAGAGTGACAGGTTCCGCTCGGCCGCCATGACCTCCAGCATGTGGATTTCCGCCAAGGTCATGCCCGGCGGTTTTTCCAGCATCACGTGACGGCCCGCCTTCAGGCAGGCTTCGGCATAGGCGAACCGCGGCGCCGGTGGCAGGGCCAGCGACACGACCGGGATGTCCGGTCGCGCCTCAAGCATTGCGGCCATGTCGGTGAATGCCTCGATCCCGTCCACCCGTCCCGACCGACTGACCGTGGCGGCCAGATCCCAGTCGGCACTGGCCTTGAGCGCCGGAACGTGTTGGTCCACGGCGATCTTGCCAATGCCGACCAGTGCGATCTTCGTGGCCATCAGTGCGATTCCCGTGCCACCGCGTTGCCGCGACAGCCGACCAGGAAATCGAAATCCGCCCCCGTATCGGCCCCTGTGACCCGTTCATGATACAGCTGCGCATAACCGCCCACCGGCGTCTGGATCGGCGATTGCCACGCCGCCAGTCGGTCGGCCAGTTCATCGTCGGAAATGTCCAGATGCAGCCGCCGGTTGGGCACGTCCAATTCGATCATGTCCCCGTTCCGGACGACGGCCAGCGGGCCGCCGCGTGCCGCCTCGGGCGAGGTGTGCAAAACCACGGTGCCATAGGCGGTTCCGCTCATCCTCGCGTCGGAAATGCGGATCATGTCGGTGATCCCCTTCTTCAGGATCTTCGGCGGCAGACCCATGTTGCCCACCTCGGCCATGCCGGGATAGCCACGCGGGCCACAGTTCTTCAGCACCATGATGCAGGTCTCGTCGATATCCAGATCGGGGTCTTCGATGCGAGCCTTGTAGTCGTCGATATCCTCGAACACGACCGCCCTGCCCTTGTGACTCAGCAGGCTTTCGGTCGCCGCCGACGGTTTCAGGACCGCGCCGCCCGGTGCAAGGTTGCCGCGCAACACGGCGATGCCGCCCGATTGGGTCAACGCCTTTTCCACCGGCAGGATCACGTCGTCGTTCCAGTTCTTCGCATCCTTCACCTCGTCCCAGATCGGGCCGCCCGATACGGTCAGCGCGTCCTTGTGCAGCAGGCCGGATTCGCCGAGGTGCCTGATGACCACGGGCAGACCGCCCGCATAGAAGAACTCCTCCATCAGGTATTTGCCCGATGGCATGAGGTTGACGATGGTCGGCACGCCCTGCCCGCAGCGGTCCCAATCGTCCAGCGTCAGATCGACGCCGACGCGACCCGCGATTGCCAGCAGGTGAACCACGGCATTTGTCGACCCGCCGATGGCGCCGTTGGTGCGGATGGCGTTTTCGAACGCGTCCTTGGTCATGATGTCGGACGGTTTCAGATCGTCCTTGACCATCTGCACGATGCGCCGCCCGGTCAGCTGCGCCATCATCCGGCGGCGCGAATCCACCGCCGGGATCGCCGCGTTGCCGGACAGCGCCATGCCCAACGCCTCGGCCATGGATGCCATCGTGCTGGCAGTGCCCATGGTGTTGCACGAGCCCGCCGAGCGGGACATGGACGATTCCGCCTCGACGAATTCCTCGGCCGTCATCTCGCCCGCCTTCACCGCTTCGGAGAACTTCCACAGGTGCGTGCCCGACCCGACCCGTTCACCCTGGAAATACCCGTTCAGCATGGGGCCGCCGGATACCACGATGGCCGGCAGGTCGACCGACGCCGCACCCATCAGAAGCGCCGGCGTGGTCTTGTCGCAGCCGGCCAACAGGACGACACCGTCGATGCATTTGCCGCGGACCGCCTCTTCCACGTCCATCGAGCACAGGTTGCGGAACATCATCGCCGTGGGGCGCAGGGTGGATTCAGACGGCGAGAACACCGGGAATTCGACCGGAAAGCCGCCTGCCTCCCAGACGCCGTTCTTTACCCGTTCGGCCAGGTCGCGCAGGTGCGCGTTGCACGGGGTCAGTTCCGACCACGTGTTGCAGATGCCGATGATCGGGCGGCCGTCGAACAGGTCGGACGGGAAGCCCTGGTTCTTCATCCAGCTGCGGTGATAGATCGCATCCTTGGTGGTGCCCGAGAACCATTCCTGCGAGCGCAGCTTGCGGGGCCATTGTGCGGGTTTGAACGTCATGTATCAGCCTTGCTTGGTTTTGTCCGGGCCTCGATCGGCCCTGTTTCGGTTGCCCAAGGGTCGGATCACCCCTGTTTGGATTTGTTGTAGACGTCGAAGATCACGGCGGCGAGCAGCACCAGCCCCTTGATCACCTGTTGATAGTCGATGCCGATGCCCATGATCGACATGCCGTTGTTCATCACGCCCATGATGAAGGCACCCACCACGGCGCCCACGATCTTGCCCACGCCGCCGGACATCGACGCACCCCCGATGAACACGGCCGCGATCACGTCCAACTCGAACGCGACGCCGGCCTTGGGGGTCGCGGTGTTCAGACGCGCGGCAAAGATCAGACCGGCCAGACCGGCCAGCAGGCCCATGTTCACGAAGGTCAGGAAGGTCAGGCGCTCGGTCTTGATGCCCGACAGCTTGGCGGCCTTTTCGTTGCCGCCCAGGGCATAGACGCGGCGCCCGGTGGTCGTGCGTTCGGTCAGGAAGGCATAGACGACCGTCAGCAAACCCATGGTGATCAGCACGTTGGGCAAGCCCCTGAACGTCGACAACTTGTAGGAGATGAACACGATCGCCCCGGCGACCAGCGCGGTGCGGATCACGAAGAACGGCATCGGTTCGCTGGTCATTCCGAACCGGGCGTCACGCTGGCGGGCGCGGATACCCAGCCAGACGATGCCGCCGGCGATCAGGATCCCGCACAGCACGGCGAACCCGTTCACCCGCTTGGCACCCGTGATGTTCGCCACCAGATCGCCGAGGAACGGCACCAGATCGGGAATGAAGCCGGTCGAGAGCTTCTGGAATTCGGACGGGAACGGGCCGACCGATTGCCCTTCCAGCAGCCACAGCGACGCACCGCGAAACACCAGCATCCCCGCCAGCGTGACGATGAACGACGGAATCCGCCAGTAGGCGATCCAGTATCCCTGGGCCGCGCCGATCCCCGCCCCGATCGCCAGGCAGGCCGGGACGGCCAACCACATCGACCAGCCCCATTGCACGATCATCACCGCCGCCAGCGCACCGATGAACCCGACGACCGAGCCGACCGACAGATCGATATGCCCGGCGACGATGACCAGCAGCATCCCCAGCGCCATGATGATGATGTAACTGTTCTGCAGGAACAGGTTGGTGATGTTGACCGGGCGCAGCAGCGTGCCGTCGGTGGTGAACTGGAAGAACACCATGATCACCACCAGCGCGATCAGCATCCCGTAGTCGCGGATATGTTCGCCCAGGTAGTCCTTGATCGACGGGGCGTCGTCGGCGCGGGTTTCGGCGGTGTCGCTCATATCGCCGGTTCCTTGTCCATGGCGGGTTTCTTCGTGTTGACGATGAACGACATGATGCGTTCCTGGCTGGCCTCGGCCGCGCTCAGCTCACCCACCAGTCGGCCTTCGTTCATGACATAGATGCGGTCGCACATGCCCAGAAGCTCGGGCATCTCGGACGAGATCATGACGACGCCGCGCCCTTCGGCGGCCAGATCGTTCATGATGTTGTAGATTTCGAACTTGGCGCCGACGTCGATGCCGCGTGTCGGTTCATCGAGGATCAGGACCTGGGGATCGGTGAACAGCCACTTGCCCAGCACGACCTTCTGCTGGTTGCCGCCCGACAGGTTCACCACCTTCTGATGCACGCCGGGGGTGCGGATGTTCATCGCCTTGCGGTATTTTTCCGCTGTCTGCTGTTCCCGCCCCTCGCTCAGCACGCCGTTGCGCGACACACCGGCCAGATTGGCCAGCGTGATGTTGCGCGAGATCGGATCGTCCAGCACCAGGCCCAGCGACTTGCGGTCTTCCGTGACATAGGCAAGGCCCGCGGCAATCGCACGGTCCACCGTGGACAGGTCCACCGGTTTGCCGTGCAGCATGGCGGTGCCGGTGATGTTGCGCCCGTAACTGCGCCCGAACAGCGACATCGCCAGTTCGGTGCGCCCCGATCCCATCAGCCCCGCGATGCCGACAATCTCGCCCTTCTTCACGGTGAACGACGCGCCCTTGATGACCTGCCGGTCGGCGTGTTCGGGATGGGTGACGTTCCAGTCCCTGACCTCGAACAGCAGATCGCCGGGGTTGCGCTGTCGGTCGGGATAGCGGTGCGACATGTCGCGGCCCACCATGTCGCGGATGATGCGGTCTTCGCTGATCTCGCCCGCCTTCGCATCCAGCGTCGAAATCGCGCCGCCGTCGCGGATCACGGTGATGGTGTCGGCAACGCGCGACACCTCGTTCAGCTTGTGCGAGATCAGGATCGACGTGATCCCCTGCCGGCGCAGCTCTTCCAGAAGGTCCAGCAACTTGGCGCTGTCGTTTTCCTGCAAGGCGGCGGTGGGTTCGTCCAGGATCAGCAGGCGCACGTCCTTGGACAGCGCCTTGGCGATTTCGACCAGCTGCTGCTTGCCCACGCCCAGCCTGTCGACCAGCGTTGTCGGGCTTTCGCGCAACCCGACCTTCTTCAGCAATTCTTCGGTGCGCCGATAGGTTTCGGGCCACGAGATGACGCCCCTGTTGGCACATTCATTGCCCAGGAACAGGTTCTCGGCGATCGACAGCAATGGCACCAGCGCCAGTTCCTGGTGAATGATGATGATGCCGCGCTTTTCGGAATCGTTGATCGAACCGAACCGCGCCTCCTCGCCATCATAGATGATCTTGCCGTCATAGCTGCCGTGGGGATAGACGCCCGACAGCACCTTCATCAGCGTGGATTTGCCGGCACCGTTTTCACCGACAAGCGCATGGATCTCGCCTTCGCGGACGGTCAGGTTGACGCGATCCAGCGCCTTGACCCCGGGAAAGGTCTTTGTGATCGACTGCATTTCGAGAAGGGCGGACATGGGGGCCTCGGCACGGATGGACGGTGGAATCGGGTCAGGGTGCGTCCGGCCCGCGACGGGGCCGGCAGCGGCGACCGCGATTACTCGATCTGGTCCTTGGTGTAATACCCGGTGTCGATCAGGCGTTCTTCCCAGTTCGACTTGTCCACCGGCAGCGGCTCGAGCAGGTAGGACGGCACGACCAGGACGCCGTTGTCATAGGTCTCGGTGTCGTTGATTTCGGGCTCGCCGCCTTCCAGCAGGGCCTGAACCATGCCGACGGTCACGCGGGCCAGTTCGCGGGTGTCCTTGAAGATGGTCGAATACTGTTCGTCGTTCAGGATCGACTTGACCGATTGAACCTCGGCGTCCTGACCGGTGACGATCGGCATCTTCTGGTCGCCCGATCCGTATCCGACACCCTTCAGCGACGACAGGATGCCGATCGACAACCCGTCATAGGGCGACAGCACGCCATGCACGGTCTTGTCGGTATAGTTGGCGGACAGGAGGTTATCCATGCGGGCCTGCGCCACCGCCCCGTCCCAGCGCAGGGTGCCGACCGTGTCCATGCCGGTCTGGCCCGACACGATATTGATCGATCCGTCGTCGATCAGCGGCTGCAGCACCGACATGGCACCGTCATAGAAGAAATAGGCGTTGTTGTCGTCGGGCGATCCGCCGAACAGTTCTACGTTCCACGGCGATACATCGGGAAACCGCTGTTTCAGTCCGTCGACCAGCGATGTCGCCTGCTGCACGCCGACCTTGAAGTTGTCGAAGGTCGCATAATAGCTGACGTCGCCGGACTCGCGGATCAGACGGTCATAGGCGATCACCGGAATATCCAGCGCGGCGGCGTTCGCCAGGGCGTTCGACAGTGTGGTGCCGTCGATGGAGGCGATCACAAGGGCGTCGACCTCTTTCGTGATCATGTTCTCGATCTGGGCAAGCTGGTTGGGGATGTCGTCTTCGGCATACTGCAGATCGGTGGCGTATCCCGCCTCTTCGAACTGCTTCACCATCGATTCGCCATCGGTGATCCAGCGGGCCGACGATTTCGTCGGCATGGCGATGCCGATTGTGCCCTTGTCCTGTGCCAGAACGGGCGCGGTGATCAGCGATCCGGTCACGAGGACCGCGGCGGCCAAGGCCGTTTTGAGACGTGTCATGTATCCTCCCTGTGCCGTCGCAGCGACGGCCGATAAGCGCCACCTTGCGGCAGCCGGTTTTGTTGGTCCGGCGATCTTTCCAAGCCACCGATGATCAAGTGATGCAGACAGCATCCTTCGGCGTCAATGAAAGAGGTGCGTCGCGATCATATCCATTCTGATATGTCGGGGCGGGATCCAAACCCTTCTGCGCATCGCTGCCGCGCTGTGCGGGGAACCATGTCGGCCAATTGCACGTTCGGCCAATGTGGCGTTTCATCGGACAATCCCGACCGCTGCGTCACCAGATGCCCGAAAGCAGGAGCTTCCCGATGGCAGAGCACGCAGCCACCCGACTGAGCGATCTGGCGGAAAACCAGCCGACCGAGGTCGATCTGGACGGCACGCCCGTTCTGTTGATCCGGCGAGGCGACACTGTTCATGCCCTGGCCGCCAAATGCCCGCATCGCGGTGTTCCCCTGTCAAAAGGCGTGGTGAGCGGGGACCGCATCGTGTGCGCGGCGCACCGGGCTTCGTTCGCAATCGACTCGGGCGAAGTGCTGGCGCCGCCCGCCTGTGAAAACCTGGCGCGCTATGACGTCCGCATCGACGGTGACGATGTTTTCGTGACCGTTCCGTCCGACAGCGTCGCGCACCCCCTGCCCGCCATGGCGCGCGGCGGTGACGATAGCCGCCGGTTCGTCATCATCGGCGCCGGCGCGGCCGGTTGGCGCGCCGCCGAGACACTGCGCCGCGAGGGGTTCGGGGGCGACATCGTCGTGCTGAGCGATGAGCCGCACGGCCCGCTGGACCGGGTCGAACTGTCGAAAGGGTATCTGGCGGGCGACGGAACACCCGACGTCCCCTTGGTGCGCCGCGACGCGGACCGCGCCGAACTGGACATCGAACTGCGCCACGCCAGCGTCGCCGAGGTCGACACCGACACGCGCGAGGTGGTTCTGCGCCATTCTTCCGAACGCATCGACTATGATCGGCTGCTGATCGCGACGGGCAGCGCGCCGCGCAGGTTGGACCCGGATCGCGCACACCTGAAGGGTGTCCACACGCTGCGCACGGTGGCCGATGCCGACAGGATCCGCGACGATCTGGCCCATTGGCCCGGCAAGAGGCCCTGTCGCGTGGCCATCATCGGCGGCGGCTTCATCGGGCTCGAGGTTGCCGCGGGGCTCAGCGGACGGGACGGCGTCGAGGTGACCGTGATCATGAACGGCGACGTTCCTTTGAAAGCGGTGTTCGGGGCCGAGGCAGGCCAACGCATCATGCAGGAACATCGCGATGCCGGTGTCCGGTTCGTGACCTCGGCCAAGGTCGACAACATTGCCGGCGACAGTCGCGTCAGCCGTGTCTGCCTCGGCTCCGGGGACCACGTCGAAACCGACTTGGTGCTGATCGCGATCGGAGCAAAGCCGCGCACCGAGTTCCTGCCTTTCAAACGGGCCGACGACGGCAGCATAGAAGTGAACGCGGATCTGTCGGTGCCAGGGTTCGATGACGTTTTCCTCGCGGGCGACATCGCCCGTGTGCCAACACCCTGGGGCAAGATGCGAATCGAACATTGGCGGTTTGCCCAGGAAACCGGAGAGCTGGCGGCGCGCAACATGCTGGGCCGGAACCAAAGCTATGACAGCACGCCGTTCTTCTGGACCAGGCAACAGGCACCGGGATCCTATACTTATACCGGCCATGCCGGCACGTGGGACAGGATCAGCGGCACTCCCGAGGGCAAGACGTTCCGGGTCGATTACATCGCCGATGGCCTGACCCACGCGATCCTGGCGCTGGGATTCGATGACGATGTGACATTGGCCGAACGCAAGATGGCCGGCAAGGGGCCGATCTAGACCGCTTGTCGCCCCCGACGATTGCATCGGCTTTGGCGCCGAAACCGTCGCGCGGCCGTTCGGCCCTTGCATCTGACGTTTTTGTGAACGTGGCCGCGGCGCTTCATGTGGGATACATTGCGGCGTTCGGGCGTTGAACACATATGCCCTTGGTGGCATGTGATGTCTGACCATTTACACGACCGTTGAAGGACTGCCATGCTTACACGTCGTCATTTCATCCAGACCGGAGCATCGCTTGCGGTTCTGACCCCCCTCGGCGTTTCGGCCCATGTCGGCGCCCCCCACACCACGCCCGAAAGCTTCGATCCCGTCGTCAAGCGGATCCGCGATGACGTGGCCCCGGGAAGCATCCATGTGTTTCCCGAATACTTCGTGCTGTACTTCGTCACCGAACCCGGCGTGGCGATCGAATACCATGTCGCCGTCGGCGATGCGGGACGCAACCTGAAGGGCGGCGCAACGATCCGGCGCAAGGAAGAATGGCCCAGCTGGACGCCGACCCAGAACATGATCCGCCGTGAGCCCGAGAAATACGCCAAATACGCCGGCGGCGTGCCCGGCGGCCCCGACAACCCCCTGGGGGCACGGGCGCTGTATCTGTATCGCGGCAATCGCGACACCTATTACCGGATCCACGGCACGCCACAGCCCTGGACCATCGGCACCGCCGTGTCGTCGGGCTGTATCCGGCTGAAGAACGAGCACGTGATCGGGCTTTATGACCGGGTCAAGCTGGGCGCGCCGGTCAAGGTCTACTGACCCGGCGCCCGGACGCCGTTGTCAGCACGGTGGCCGGGCACGCCCAGGCGTTGCGCATACCCGCGCACCATGTCCGCAAACTCGCGCTGGCCGCCGCAGGGCGGGATTGCCGCGATGGCACTGTCGATCAGGTCGTCGAAGCGTTGGCGCGCGCCATGAACGCCAAGCCGGGACACCGCGTTCGGGCGATGGTGTCGGCCGTCCTGATCCGTGGGCTTGCCAAGCGCCGCGGCATCGCCTGTCACATCGCTCATGTCATCGGCGATCTGGAACGCCTCGCCCAGTTTCGCGCCCACGTCCTCCCAAGGGCGCGGCGCCTGGCCGGCAGCCAGCGCACCCATCGCCGTCGCCGCCACGAACAGCGCGCCGGTCTTGGCCCGATGATAGGCCGACAGATCGATGTCGGGTTCGCTCTCCCACCCCTGCCCCGCACAGATCCCGCCATGCATCCCGGTGCCTTGCGTCAGGGCCCGGATCATCGCGATGCCGGTGGCCGAATCGTTCACCGCCGCGCGCGCCAGAACGTCGAAGGCAAGAACGATCAGGCTGTCACCCGCCAACACGGCCACTTGCTGCGAGAACGCGCGATGCACCGTGGGTTTGCCGCGCCGGATGTCCGCATCGTCAAAGCACGGCAGGTCGTCGTGAACCAGGCTTGCGGAATGAACCAGCTCAAGCGAGACCGCGGCGGCATCCGCCAGATCGGAGCGCGGATCACCACAAGCGGCCGCCACAGACAGGCACAGGGTCGGCCGGATCCGCGCGCCCCCCGGCAAAACCGCATATTCGACGGCAGCCGCAAGACGCGAAGGGCATAGATCGGCACCGGCCATATGGAGTGCGTTCGCCATGGCACGCTCGATGCGTGCCTCAAAGGGCTTCATGCCGCATTCCTGCGATCCAGCCCCACGGCGACACAGGTCATCACGCGTCGCTCCGTTGGCCGGCACTCGCCTGAGGGTTCAACCGCCAGACCGAGAAGTTGAGCGCGCCCGCCACCGTCACCCACAACAGATAAGGCAGGAAAAGCGCGCCCGCGATCATGTCGACCTGAAAGAACGCGACCATGGTAAGTGCGACCGCCAGCCACAAGGCGGCGATCACGACCAGCCCCGCCCGCATCATCCTGAGGCCGAAAAACACGGGCGTCCACACGGCGTTGAGGGTGATCTGCAACGCCCACAGTGCGAGGGCCATTGTATTGCCCGCGTTGTCGGCCACCCGTGCGGCGGCAATCGCGATCAGGATGTAGAGCACCGTCCAGATCACCGGAAACGCACGGTTGGGAGGCGTCCAGCCTGGCTTGGCCAAATCGCGATACCATTCGCCGGGCCGAATCAGCACACCGGTCGCCGCTGCCGCGGCGCAGGTGGCCATGAATACGAGAAACAACATCCAATCCATACCCAACAGATAACGCCACCGGGCGGCGTTTCCAATGACCGCATGACAAGATACCGCCCATGGACCAGCGGAGCTGTCGATGATCGGAGCGATATCAGGCTACACGGTCGCGGTGCTAGACATTACATCGTGTTATCAATGGCTTAGAAAATACCCGCCGATCGTAACCCGCGGGTTACCACCGACCGAACCAGCTGAGTAACCCGCGGGTTACTCGGGCTTCATGCGCCCCAGTTCGGCCTCGAACGCCCGTATCGCGCGATCCAGAACCGGGCGCGGCACCTTGGTGAAATCCATGGGGCTGACGATTCTGCACTCGCCCCGCCGCGCCGTGACCTTCAGGTCACCGTGGTGAAACTCGAACTTCTCGCGCGGCGCATCGGCGGCGCGGCGGGCTGTTGGCGCTGCTGCGGACTTCACGAATGCGGCCAGCGCCCGCGCCTGATCTTCGCGGCCCGTCACGGTGGCCAGGTCACGGCGCAACTTGTCGACGTCGCCCTGCCCCGACTTCAACAGGCGCGCCACATCGACACCAAGGTTGCGCGATATGTCCTTGGGCCAACGCAAATCCGAACCGAGCTCGGTCAACAGGTAGACAAAGCTGCGGATGTAGGACCGCTTCATCTTGTGCAGCGAGGCATAAAGCCGCCCGACAAGCGCATCGGCGTCACCAT
The DNA here is from genome assembly GCF_002751875.1 of Oceaniglobus indicus. GTDB lineage: Bacteria > Pseudomonadota > Alphaproteobacteria > Rhodobacterales > Rhodobacteraceae > Oceaniglobus > Oceaniglobus indicus. The sequence continues at coordinate 41,959 of NZ_NMZM01000011.1, forward strand.
GACCAACGCCCTCGTCGGACGCCGCCGTGATCGCCACCTGCGCCATCTCGGCGAAGGACAGATCCTCGCGCACGACGTTTTCCTCGACCATGTCGATATAGCGGTCCAGGCGGTCGCCCTGCCCCGTTTCGATCCGCGCAACGACCCGCGCGAAGTCATCGGAGCCGGTTTCGGCAAACAGTTGCGACAGCGCCGTCAACCGTCGCCATCCCTTCTTCAGCTGGTATTGCCCGTCGGCCCCGACGTAAACCTCGATCGGCTCCTTCTGGCCACGCTCGCGGATCGAGGCCTTCAACTCTTCCATCTCGTCGGATCCGGCGACGGCGTCCAAATCCATCCGGTCGCGCGGCAATTCATCCGTTGCGATCTGCGACAGAGGCAGCGCGGTCAGAACGCGGCCTTCGGCCTGCGCCTCGCGGAAGGCCTTGGCGTCCTCGGCGTTCTGGCGCCGCTGCACGACCTTTGCCTCGGTCGTTTCCTTCAGGTTCACGGCGGTGTCGCGCACTGCCGCACCCATCGGCCCCACCGACCGTTCGCGGCGCGGATTGTCGGCGGCGGGCCCCAGGTCGGTGAAGCCGAATTTGTTCTTGCTCGACATCTCAATGCTCCCCTTTCTTTTCGACATTGGCCGACCACGCGGCCAACACGGTATCGCGGAACTCGCCATAGGCACGATCGAAGCTCTGGCGCGCGCGCTTCCACGTCTCACGCGTCATCTGGCGGTAATCCTGTTCATAAACCGACATCTGGAACCGTCCCGATTGCTCCACCGCACGGGTCATCTCGATGGGGTTCTGACAGACGTCATCACCAAAGACGTTGCGGAAGGCATCCATCATCGCAACGTGAAGGGGGTTTGTCGCCTCGAAGCGGGTCATCAGCACCCGAATATCGAAGAACCGCTTCGGCAGCGAGATGCCGGCGTCCGCCGCCAGATCCGCAAAGCCGTCTGAAATATCCGCCATGGCATCGCCCAGCTGACCCAGATAGCTGGTCGTGCTGTCGTACTCCCAGTATCCGGGTCCCGAGGGAATATAGAGGATGTCGGCCGCAAACGCCGCGTTCAGGGATTGATAGCCGATGGCCGGCGGACAGTCGAAGATGATCAGATCGTATTGGTCGTCGGGCAGTTCATCGAGATAGCGCGCCACGCAGCCGAAAAAGCTCCACGCCTTGTGCAGCGAGCGATATTGCGCGCTGGCAAATTCGACGAAGGCGGCATTGGCACAGGACGGGATGATGTCGATTGTGGGCCAGCATGTGTGCTGAATGAAATCCTGAACACGCTGGGCGCCGATCGATTGCACATCGTCAGGCAGTTCGTCACTGGCGGGGTAGGGGCAGTCGTCGGGGTCGTCGAAACTTTCGGCGATGCGGTCGGCCTCGCGACAGAGATCCCGGCACATGATGCCCCAGACGGTGTTCCATTCACGCACCTCGGTGATGCCCATGGAATGGGTCAGCGTGGCCTGAGGGTCGAAATCGACGCAGAGCACGCGGTATCCATCCAAGGCCGCGGCGTTCGCCAGGTGCTGGGCGACCACGGTCTTGCCGACGCCACCCTTGAAATTCGAGACGGCAATCCGCATCGCCCGCCCCTTGGGTCGTTTCGCCATCAGGGATTTGCCCCGAAACCGGACGCGGCGGCGCAATTCGTTGATCTCCTCCAGGGTGAACCAGCGTTGCCGGCCATCTTCTTCCGTGACGCCTTGGGGCAGGGACGGATCGTCGGCCAGTTTCTTGCGCAATGTGTCGGCCGGTACGTCGAACATGAACTGACTGATCTCCCAGATCGAGAACGGGCGCAGCGTCTTGACCTCGCCCGGCGAAAAGGTCGCGCGCCGCACCGCGGTCTGCTGGACCAGGCTGCGTTCGTTCATCTGTTGAAGGTCTGTATGATCCCGCATCTCTGCTCTCTTGTTTTTTCTGCTGCCAAAACGGATAACGCGAAAAGCGGATATTTGCAAAATGGAATATTTCGTCCCGTCGCTTGCCCGAAGCGGGGCGATAACGGGAAAAACCTCGGGTAACTCGGCGATCCGCGTTGAAAGGCCCGGCGATGGGGTGACAGGGCGTTGCGCGCGGAATGCATTTTGGTGACACGAACCCGCCGATTTGGTGTCACATGGCTGTCCCCCTTCACCATTCTTCACCGGATTCTCTTTCAGAAATTCAGAGAAGGGGGAAATCCTGTTTTTCCGCCACGCTTGACAGATGTCGGGATTTTCAGGCTAGATGGTCCCAAGCAGAATCGGACCGAGATCCGGCAAAGCACGAAAACGCGCACCGGCAGGACAGGCGAAGATATGACGATGCATGGCAGGATCACGGGCCCCAAGGCGGGATCCGTCAAATACGACATATTGACTGCCATGACGGTGGCAGGGTTGCACGGCAGCCAGGGTCAGCGCGCCTCGATGCTGCGCCTCGCGGCGATCGTAACGGCACGGTATAACTGGAGCCGTGATGAGCTTTCCATGGGCCAGGCCGAGATGGCGCGCCTTTGGGCCGTCGACGAGCGCACGGCAAAACGCGAGGTCAAGCGGCTGCTGACGGGACGGATCCTGTTGTGCACGCGACCAGGCGTGCGGGGCAGGGTGGCCGCCTATCGCCTGAACATCGCGGAAATCTGTCGATTGTCCGAGCCGGTCTGGACCACGGTCGGCGCGGATTTTACCGAACGGATGCGGCAGCTTTCGGCGCCGGAAGCGGTGGCCGTGGTGCCGGACGGGGCCGCATCGCCCGCCGAAGTGGCGGTGCCGGCGGCACAGGGCAGATGGGGTGAGGTCCAGAAGGTCTTGCGTGATCTCGACCCGGCCGGCTACTCGGCGTGGTTTTCCAAGCTCGATTGCATCAGCGACGATGACGGCACGGTGCAGCTGGGCGTCAGAAGCGGCTTCGTGGGCCAGTATATCGAGACGCATCTGGACAAGACCCTGCGCGTCGCGGTGGCCGCCGTGTTCGGACCGGGCCAGACCGTCACCATCCGGGCCGGGGCGGCATGAGTTCGCGCAGGGAACCGCTCAGCCGCGCCGCGTGACGCGGCGCGCATGCATCAGATAGATCGCCAGACTTGCGATCACGACGCTGCCGCCAAGGAAGGCCGGTCCACCAACGGCCTCACCCGTGCCGGCCCAGACCAGAAGCGGCCCGAGGGCGGTTTCCAGAAGCAACAACAGGCTGACATTCGCCGCATCGGTGAACCGCGACGCCAGCGACAGCATGAAGAACGATGCAGGCAGGATCCCGAGACCCGCAATGGCGATGGGGATCAGGTTGCCGTCCGTCACACCATTAGCGCCCGCCAGGATAAGCCCGCTTGCCCCGCTCAGCGCCGCGCCGGTGCCAAGGGTCAGCAGGATCGGCAGATGCCCGTGGGCGCGCAGCAGCACGAAGGTCAGCGCCAGCGCGCCGGCCACAACCAGGCCGCCAAGCGCGCCAAGGAACGTCGCGACATCGAAGCCGACCGCGCCGCCGCCATCGCCGAACACCGCGATGGCGATACCGCTCAGAACCGCGGCAATCGTGATCCAGGTGGCCGCGCCCGCGGTTTCGCCCAGCAGGATGCGCGCGAACACCGCGGCACAGACGGGCACCGTGGCGACGCCGAACAGAACCACAGACACGGGCGCGACCGAGATCGACAGGCTGAACACCGCGGCGTTGACGAATTGGCAGGCGGCCACGGCCAGTCCCGCGCCACTGAACAGGAACCCCAGATCGCGCCGCCGGTGGCCGCTGGTGATGAACCAGACGGACAACAGGACCGGCGCGCTCAGCCCGCCGCGCCAAGCCATCATGGCAAATCCATCAAGCCCCGACAGCCGCATCATCAAGGTGTCGGGCGACAGCAACAGCGCCGCCGCCGTCGCAAGGAACAGCCCGAAGGACGGCGACCGGGTCATGGCGGACACGACAAGGGCCGCCGGTTGTCGCGGCGGCCCGATATGACGCAGGAGGGGATGATCAGCTTTCGGGGTCCGCTTTACCCTCGCCCTCGGGTTCGGGTGAAACCGAGGCGATGAAGGCCCAGACGTTCACGGCGTCTTCTTCCTTGCGCAGCTTGAACGACATCTTGCCGCGTGCGCCGTCGTTGCCGGTGAATTCGCGCAGATATCCGGTCGGATCCATCACGTATTTGACGAAGGTTTCCTCGTTCCAGACCAACCCCATATCGGCGGCTTCCTCGATCCCCTTGCCATAGCGGAAATCCTTCGACCCGGCAGGGCTTCCGGGGATGCCATAGAGGTTGGGGCCGGTCCGCGCACTGCGCCCGGCCAGGACTTCACCGTCGTCGGTCTTGATGATGTGGCAGGACTGGCATTGGTTGAACACCTTCTCGCCGGCTTCGGCGTCGCCCGAGGCATGGCCGTCAGCAAAGGCCGGGCCTGTCAGAAGGCCGGCGGCTGCCAGAATAACAAACTTGTTCATTGGTTTCTCCCTTACGCTTCGACCCTGCAATCTAAACCACGCTGGAGCAATATAAAGCCACGGTGAGCGGAATTGTTCCTCAGGCCACCTGACGGGCCAGCGCGCATTGCTGCCAGAGCGAGTTCAGGGCGCGGCACAGGTGTTCGATGTCCGAATCGGTGTGAAACGGTCCGGGGGTCAGGCGCAGACGCTCGGTGCCGCGCGGGACGGTCGGGTAATTGATCGGCTGCACGTAGATTCCGAAGTCGCGCATCAGGATGTCACAAATCAGACGTGTCTTGACCGCATCGCCGATCATCACCGGAATGATGTGGCTGGGGTTGTCCAGATGCGGGATCCCGTAAAAATCCAGCCGCGCGCGCAACTTGGCCACCTGTTCGCGTTGGCGCCGACGCTCGTCGCCCGACACCTTCAGGTGCGCGATCGAGGTTTGCGCCGCCGCCGCCACAGACGGGGGCAGGGCAGTGGTAAAGATGAACCCCGAGGCAAAGCTGCGGATGAAATCGCACAGCGCCGCCGACCCGGTGATATAGCCGCCGAAACACCCGAACGCCTTGCCCAGGGTGCCTTCGATCAGGGTGATGCGATCCATCACCCCCAGCTCTTCGGCCACGCCGCCACCGCGCGGGCCATACATCCCGACGGCGTGCACCTCGTCGATATATGTCATCGCGCCGTGGGCTTCGGCCACATCGCAGATCTCGGCGATGGGGGCGATGTCGCCGTCCATCGAATAGACCGATTCGAATGCGACGATCTTGGTGGTTTCCGGCGGCAGGGCCGCCAGTTTGCGGTTCAGGTCTTCGGGGTCGTTGTGCTTCCAGATCGCCTTGGGCGCGCGCGAATGGCGGATGCCTTCGATCATGCTGGCGTGGTTCAGCGCATCCGACAGGATCACGGCATTCGGCAGCCGCGCCCCCAGCGTCCCGAGCGCGGCCCAGTTGCTGACGTATCCCGATGTGAACAGCAGCGCGGCGTCCTTGCCGTGGAGGTCGGCCAGTTCGTGTTCCAGCGCGATGTGATGCCGGTTGGTGCCGGAAATGTTGCGCGTGCCGCCGGCGCCGGTTCCGTTGGCGCGGGTGGCGTCGATCATCGCGTTCACCACGTCGGGATGCTGGCCCATGCCGAGGTAATCGTTCGAACACCACACCGTCACGTCCCGGGCGCCGCCGGGACCATGGTTGACGGCACGCGGGTAACAGCCGGCCGACCGCTCCATCTCTGCGAAAATCCGATAGTTGCCCTCGGCTTTCAGGGTGTCCAGCTGGCTCTGGAATACGGCGTCGAAATCCATGGCTTTCCTCGTGGCGTGGTGGTTGGCGGGTCGGTCCTGTCGAACCACGGTCTTGTGCGTCAATATGGTCCCGAAACACCGCAGGGTCTAGGGCACCGCGACAGAAGGGCCAATGCGACAAGTCGCACGCCCCCCGATCTGGGCGAACCGATCGGATTGATGCCGCCTGAACGCCGGTTTGGTGGCAGCCGCATCGCCGCGCACTGCGCGTGGTGATCAGATCGGTTCGTCGCGGCGCATCCGCGCAAGCTGGCCTTTCATGCGGACAAGGCGGCGGTTGTGCGCGTCGCCCAGACGACGGGCGACGAGGGTCGACAGGATGTCGGCGGCCACCAGAGCGGCGATGCGCGAGGTCGTCGGCGTGAACACATCCGTATTGTCCAGCGTTTCGACGTTTATCACCACATCCGAATGCGACATCAGCGTGGTCTGGGTGGATCCGGTGATGGCGATCACCCTGGCGCCGCCCTCGCGCGCCAGGCGGGCCAGCTCGACGATCGAGCGTGTGGCGCCGGTGTTCGAAATCGCCACGGCGACCGCCCCCGGACGCATCATCGACGCCGCCATCAGTTGTTGATGACTGTCCATCGTCGCATTGCACGGAATGCCGAACAGGGGAAACTTCTGTTGCAGATCCTGCGCCACGATGGCCGAGGCGCCAAAGCCGAACACCTCGAGATGCGTCGCCTTCAGGATCAACTCGACCGCCGCGTTCATCTGCTCCATGTTCAGCGCGTGGCGCGCCCAATCCAGCGATGTCATCGTATAATCGAAGATCTTCGCCGCAACCTCGTCCGGGGTGTCCCGGTCGCCGATGGCGGAATGGGTGGCGGGCGTGCCCAGGGCCAGGGCCTGCGCCAGCCGGATCTTCAGATCCTGGAAGCCGTCACAGCCAATTGCGGTGCAGAAGCGGATCACCGTCGGCTGGCTTACGCCGGCCAGATCGGCGGTTTCGGCAACCGTGGCGTTCATGATCCGGTGCGGATCCGCCAGCACCGCATCCGCCACCTTGCGGTCGGATTTGCGCAACTCGCCATGACGGACCCGGATCCTGTCCAGGATATTGCGGCCGGGCGCGACGCCGGGGGCGGGCGGGGTCATCGGGGCGATCCCGGCCGGGGGTGCGGTATGAAGGCGACGCCGGTGCGCGCCGCGCGCCATGTCAGCGGATGGGCGGCCCGTGCCATCTCCTCGACCTCGGCCCGGGGGACAGTGTTGAACGCGAACAGGTCGAAATGATGCGCGATGACCGCGCCGATGCCTGTCTCGCGCGCCAGCGTCAGCGCCTCTTGCGGGGTCAGATTGCCGGGCACGCCGTTGGCTGCGCGATCCGCGTCACGCCCGTTGACCGGCAACAGTGCGATATCGGCGCGAAGCGCGGCGACTTCGGCGGTTTGGCCATCGAACGGAATGGTGTCACCCGGATGGAAGATGCACACCCCACCCAGTGTCATCGCATATCCCAGAAACATGTGGTGGCCGCCGTCATCACGGGCCAGATCCTCGTGGGCGGCGCGGGTGGCGGTGATCGCCAGACCAGCGGCCGGATGCACGGTTTGCCCCGTGTCCATGGCGACCAGGCGGTCGGGGGAAAGGGCCGCACGTTCCAGCGCGGTCTGGCAAACGGCCCGTGGTGCGATCAGCGGCGCGCCGGGGTTGGTCGCCATCAGCGCGGGCAGGGTGCCGGGGTCAAGGTGGTCGCTATGGGCGTGGGTGGCCAGAACCGCATCGACGTGGCGGATTTCGTGGGGCAGCACAGGCGGTGGCATCAGGCGGACATGGGGAAAGGCCGTGCCACGATATTTTTCGGCCAGCGAATCCGACAGGTAGGGGTCGATGACCAGCCGCCGATGGGCGCCGTCGATCACGAAACCGGCCTGCCCCAACCAGTAAAGCATGACCTCGCGGCCCGGCGGCTTTGCCAGAACCTCGGCCAGGGGGGCGGGGCAGGGGGCTTCAGCCAGGAACATCGGCGCGCGCCCCGTGCCGACGCCGCACTGACAGGATGCGGATCACCGGCTATCCCTTCGCGGCGTGGGCGATGTCGGTCAGGCGTGCGATGGTGTCGGCGTCGGTGCCGATCTCGATGTCGAACACCTCGGCGATCACCTGGGTCCAGCCGTGGATGAAGTAGGTCCAGCCGTCCACCACACGCAGGTGCCGGGTGTCGGCCTGTGCCCGGGCCAGGTCGAGAAACACCAGTTCTCCGCGATAATTCAGATCCCACACCACCGCGCTTTGCGGAAAGGCTGCCGCGTCGGTCAGGGGGGATCCCGGCGCATCCTTGCCAAGGCCCGTGGCGTTGATGACCAGCGATCCGGGCTTCAGCGCCGCCAGTGCCGCGTCGTTGGTGGTGGCGTCGGCGGCCAGCACATAGTCGACGGGCACGCCGCTGTCGATCTGGGCGTGAACATGGGCGATCTCGTCCAGCCGCGATTGCGTGCGGTCCGACACCACGATGCGTGCCGGGACGTTGCCGCCGCGTTCGCGGCGCATCAGGTGCCACGTCAGCGCGATGGTCGATCCCCCGGCGCCGATCGAAAACACCTCGCCGCCCGAACGCGACCAGTAATCGTCGCCGAGAAAGCCATCGATCGCCAGGCCCGACGAGATCGGATCCTTTGCATGACAGATCAGCTTGCCGTCGCGCTTGGAAATACAGCTGACCTCGCCCATCAGCTGCGCGAAGGGGTCGATCACGTCGAACAGGTCGCGGCAGGCATCGAACAGGTCGATCTTGTGCGTGGTCACCAGCGCACCCATGGAATGGGGGTCGTCGCGAATGTATTCGACGGCACGCCGATAGGCCGCAGGATCGGCATGCAGCGGAAAATCGATGCCCGAGATCTGGGCATCGGTCAGGCCCAGGTGTTCGGCCCAGGCCGGAAACACCGTCATGATCGAACTGCTGGCCGTGGTGACGCCGATGAAATGCAGCGTTGGCTTGGTGCAGGCGGGATAGGTCATGCCACGGCTCCTGCATCGGCATGGATTGCCGCGATGTCGGCTTCGGTTCGGGCGCGCCAATCGGGGTTGTCGATCTGTGTCCAGCCGCCGGCCCCGTCGTCGACCACCCGCACGCGCATTCCACCCGACCGTTCGATGATGCCGTAATCCTGGCCCGAGTCGGCGGGGTAGGCGAACATCATCACCAGATCATCGGTGCCGACGTTGATCGACCGGTGAATCCAGAACGGCGGCACGTAACAGATGGTCTGCGCGCCGATGGGAACCAGGCGCACCTCGCCCTCGGGGCTTTCCAGTTGCATCAGGCCGCTGCCCGACTGCCCATAATAGATCTCGGGACGGTCGCCCTTGGCGTGGATGTGCCCGCGCGTCATGAAGTATTCGTCGCCGACACGGCCCGGCTCCATCCGGGTGACACCCATGATGAGATCCGACACCTTGCTGCCCGGCGTATACGACGTGACCTCATAGGCGACCTGCCCCCTGCGATCGGCCAGCAGGGCATCAAACGCGGCGGTGTCGGCATAGAGCCCGGCCAGATCGTCGAAGGTTTTCCGGTAGTGGCCATTGCCATTCTTCAGCAGCCCTTCGGCAACGGCGATGTCACAGACCTGCGGTTCGGCGAGTTTCACGGAAATGCCCTCTCAAAATGTAGCAAAACTACGATATGCGCTTGGGTATGTCTGAAATGGTGGAAGATTTCAAATGAAACCGCGCGGTTTGGGCGTAAATCTGGCGGCGAAGCCTGTTGACCTGTGCCGATTTGGTAATTACGCTTCGTGAATACTGGCGCGCGCCCGGTCGTTCGGCGGCCCGACGCGGCCGCTTTCCGGGGGCAGGCAATGAACGGATCCGCTTTCGCCACACTGGTCGCCGTGATGGCGCCGTGGTCCCGCTGATGTCGGGGGGCGCCTGCACCGTCGCACTGGATATCGGAACCGGATCCACCCGCGCCGCGATCATGGGGGCGGACGGACGGGTTCTGCACGTCGCGGCACAAACCTATGACCAGATCGTCCCCGCCTATGGGTGGTCGGAGCAGCGCCCCGATGATTGGTGGGCCGCAACCTGTGCGACGCTGAAACAGGCCACGGATTGGGCACGCGACAACGGTGCGACCATCTCCGCGCTGGCCGCTTGCGGGCAGATGCACGGCACCGTGCTGGTGGATGATGACGGGCGGCCCACGCGCGACGCCGTGCCGCTCTGGAACGACAAGCGCACGCTGGATCATGTGCGTCGGTTCGAGGCCGGGCATGACGTTGCCGATTGGCTGTCGCGCACCGCCAATCCGCCGACCCCCGCCTGGCCCGCGTTCAAACTGCAATGGTTGCGCGACAACGATCCCGCGGCATGGTCGCAAAGCCGCACCGTCCTGATGCCCAAGGATTACGTCAATCTGCGTCTGACCGGCGAAAGGGCGATGGATTGGACCGACGCCGCCTGTTCGTTCCTGATGGATCCCGTCACCGGTGACTGGTCCGACATCGTGCTGTCCGATCTGGGCCTGTCGCGCGCGATGATGCCGCCGATCCGCATGCCGACCGAAATCCTGGGCCATGTCACACCGGATGCGGCGCGGGCGACGGGGCTGGCCCGGGGCACGCCGGTTCTGGTGGGCGGGGGCGATTATCCCGTGGCGCTTCTGGGTTCGGGCGTGTGTCGGCCGGGCCTCGCATCCGAGGTCGCCGGTACCTCGTCGATCGTGACAGTGGTGTCGGAAAAGCCCGTGCTGGACCCCGAGATCTGCAACGTCGGCACGCCCGAAGGCAACTGGGGCGCGTTCGTCCTGCTTGAGGCGGGCGGCGATTCGGCCCGGTGGGCGCGGCGTGCATTCCATGACAACGATCTTGGCTATGCCCAGATCATGGATATGGCGGCGGGCGCTGCACCGGGCGCCGATACGCTGTTGTTCCTGCCTTACCTCGTCGGCGAACGGTTGGGGGCGCACCGCAATTCGCGCGCCCAGTTCTTCGGGCTGGCGGCGGGGCATGGCCTGGCACAGATGCACCGCGCCGTCCTGGAAGGGGTCGGATTCGCCGTCAATCGTCACCTCAGAGTGATGGAGCGTGCCACCGGCACCCGCCCCGAGGTTCTGATCGCATCCGGCGGCGGGGCCAAGGCGGACCTTTGGTTGCGGATCAAGGCGGCGATCTATGACCGCCCGATCCTGATCCCGGAGGAGCCGGAGTGCGGGTTGGTGGGCTGTGCCGCTCTGGCCGCCGTCGCGACCGGCGCGGACCGGGATTTGACGCAGGCCGCCGAACGGCTGGTCCGTCATGCGCGTGAGGTTCTGCCGGATCCCGCATGGGCCGAACATTACGCAAGGATGCAACCGTTGTTCGACGCGCTTTGCGATCAGTCGCGGGCGCATTACGACACGCTGGACGCCTTGGCCGCATCCGGCCCGGCAGTCTGAAGGTCCGCGGGTTTCATCATGCCCGATTGAGATCGTCAGGTTTGGTCGCTCAGCGGACGGCCCGAAACGATGGTCCCTTTCGCATTCAGCGCAGCAGCCGCGCCAGCGCGCCGTGATCCACCTTTGACCGGTGCCGCCGGTCCATGGGGATTCTGGCCACGGGGGCGACCCGATCGATGCCCAGGGCGGCGGCACGATCCGTCCAGCCGGCGGTTGACGTTGCAACCCCTTCGATGGCCAGCACCGCCTTGCCATCGACCTGCGCCAAGGCGGCATGCCGCACGCCGGGCCAGCTGCGCGCGGCGGTTTCCACGCTGAAGGGGTAAAGCGCGCCCTTAGCGGTCTTGATCCGCCCGCCGATGCGCCCCAGAAGCCACAGCCGCCCGTCTTCGTCGAGCCGCCCCGCATCCCCGGTGCGGTGCCACAACGTGCCGTCGATCCGGCGTTTGGTTTCGACATCGCGGGCGGGATCCAGATAGCCCGATACCACATGGTCGCCCGCAACCAGTATTTCGTCGTCCTCGATCCGGATGGTGATGCCGGGTGCCGGGTGTCCGGCCAAAAGGCCGTGGCCCCGGGCCATCGCCGCGCGGTCGGCATCCGTGGTGTCGGCCGCGTCGATTTCGGCAATCGGTTCGGCCTCGGTCGAGCCATAGACCGAAACGATCCGCAGGTCCGGCGCAACCGCCCTCAGGCGCGCCACCAGATCGGGAAAGATCGGCCCGCCGCCGGTGAACAGCGTCGCCAGATGCGCGGGCGGCGCCGTTTCGGCCAGGCGTTCGCACAGCGCGGGCGGCAGCAGCGCGCGGGTCACGCCATGGCGTTCGATCAGCGCCGATAGGGCAGCAGGCGTCGCGCGTCCGGGTTTGCGCATCGGCCAGTCGGGCAAGACGGATGTGCGGCCGGCGCCAAGGTTCACCAGCACGAACACCGGGAACGCCACCAGATCGATTTCGTCGTGATCGCTGTGCAGCAACGGCGCGACGGCCCGGCGTTGCGCCATCAGGAACCGGTGGCTGCGCGCGATGGCCTTCGGCGTGCCGGTCGATCCGGACGTGAACGAGATCAGCGCGACGTCGTCCGCCGTGCAAACCGGCGCGACAACATCGTTGGGAATACCGTCGGCGGGGGTCAGCATCCGGGTGCCCCAAAGGCCCGGCATGACAGCGCGCAACAGGCGGTAAGGCCCCGATGCACAGAACGCGCTTACCGGCGCCGCGCGCAAGGCGTCTCGCAGCCCGCGCAGGCCCATGGCCGGTTCGGGCAGAACCGCCGTCGCGCCCAGGGTCCACAACGCGGCGAGCGATGCATAGAGATCTGGCCCCACCGGCATCGCCACCAGCGCCCGGTCGCCCGGCTTTACCCCGCGATGCCGGAACCCGGCGGCCAGCGCCTGCACCCGGTCCTGCAAGGCGGCAAAGGTGGTGGCCGAGCCGTCCCGCCCGATCAGCGCAGTCCGCGCGCCATACCGTTCGGCGGCCCGGGCGAATGCGGTGGGCAGGTCATCCATCGATCCGCCGGCCCATCAGGGCATAGCGGCGGAACACGGCGGCACCGTCCAGATCGCTGCGGTCGGCGGACGGGTTGTCGTCGTGCATCAGCGCATGGATCACCTGTGAATGGCCCGATGCGCGGGCATTGGCGTGAAACCGGCGCGACAATGCCCGCCCCGCGCCCCGTTGCAGACTGGCATAGGTCTTGAGGATCGCGGTCGTCGGTGACGGCCCCTGGGCGTAATCGGGAATGCCGAACAGGAAACCGGCCAGCCCGCCGGTGTCGTCGCGCGCGAACAGCACAAAGTCCGGCTTCATCATCGGCACGAGCGGCAGATACATGGCCAGGAAATCGGCCACCCCGATGGGTCGATAGAACGGGTTCGCCGCGAAAGCCGTCGATGACAGGGCGTGAACCTGGCGAAACAGCGCTTCCGGGTTACGGCCATCCCAGGGTGCGATGGTCAGGCCGGGCGGGTCGGGCGCGTCGTCGGCCACCTCGCCAAGCGAAACCAATGTGGATTTGTATCGCCCGATGGTGGCGAAGCCGGCCAGATCGAAGGCGGCAAGATCATGGGCGCCGCTGATCGGCTCCATCATGAAAGGCGGGCGGCCGTCCGAATAGGTGACCAGGCGATAGGCGTGCCATGTGTCGCCCTCCATCGGGCCGATGAGGGCCTGCGCCCCGGCGGACCGGGCGCGCGCGGCCGCGGCGCGCAACACCGCGGCACCGGCGTCGGACGACGGGCAGCGCAAGCCGCTGACGGCCATGGTCGCCACCCCCGGTTCCATTTCGGGTGCGGCGTGGTGCAGGGTCAGGCGGGCGCCGTCCGCCTCGATCTTTTCGCTCACCATCCGGTATTCTCCTTCGCCAGCCATAGATAGCCGCCCAGCGGCAGCGCCATCGCCAGCAGGGCCAGCCGCGCGGCACGGATCCGCACGAACAGCGCCGGGCGGACAAGCGGCACCGCGATGGCCACCGCCGCACAGGCCATGGCCAGCGATGTCGTTTCTCCGGCCCATGTCAAATCGGCAATCATCCCGTCCCCCGGCGTGCCCAGAAGCAGGCGATGGATCCAGACCAGCGCCGCCGCCGCGACCGCGCCGCCGATCCACCGCCACACCACCGACAGGGGTGCCAGCGCCAGCGCGATCAAGCCCAGACACAGCCCCATGGCGGTCAGCCCATAGAAGGCCAGCGCATTCAGCCCCGTCGCCAGCCCCAGCGCCAGCCACGCAAAGCTGATCATCGCCACCGCCGCGACGATGTCCAGTTCGGGGTGGGCCGAGGTGCCGGGATTGGCGATGCGCGCGGCGGCGTGGGCGACAAAGACCATGATCGGCAGAACGGTATTCTCGATTGTCGTCACCGACAGCAGCAGGAAGATCGCCACGACATAGACGCGCGCGGTATGCGTGCTGAGACCGAGGTGCCGCGCGATGGCCAGAAACCCCAGGATGGCCGTCAGCAGGATCACGGCCAGCGCGATCAACTCGGGCATCGGGGTCGCCATGTGGCTTTGCAGGAACACCAGCAGTCCGGCGGGCAGGAAGAAGTTGTCGAAGCCGCGCCACGAATCGGCCTCGACCAGGGTGCCGAATGCGGCGACCAGGATCGACAGGACGATCACGTTCGCCCGCCCGACCTGGGTCAGCAGCAACAGGCAGACCATCGACAGGATCAGCGTCACCATAAAGAACGCGACCGAACCCTCGATGCTCTTGCGCCCCTCCTCGACCTGGAAGAACCCGCGCCCATAGCGGCTTCCGGTCAGGGCAGCGGCGGCATCGGCCAGGGCCAGCACCGCAATCGGCAGGATATAAAGTATCGATTCGCCCTGCGACAACAGGAACACGGTGCCGACGGCCAGCGCCAGAAGGATATCGCCCCAGGATTGCCGTTCGACCCCGTGCAGGGTGGCGCCAAGACCCGACCGGATGGCGGGCAGGCGCAGCACGCCCATCACCACCAGCGTCAGCGCCACCAGCATGAACACCGGCCAGCGGTCGGCAAACAGCCACGGCAGGGTCAGGGCGTATAGCCCGGTGCCGATATGCACCAGCTTGCGCTGCACCTCGGCCGACAGGTCATGCTTTCGGGCGTGATGGCGCACCGCAACCATCACCGCCAGCAACACCGCGATCGAGCCGACGGCGATAGCGATCTGGGCGGCGACGTTCATCCTCTCACCTGTTCCACCACGAAATCCGAATAGAAGAACGCCTTGTCGCGGGCCTTTTGCGCGTTCTCCAGATCGCTCAGGGTTTCGATGCGGCTTGCGTGTTCATCGGGCACCCGGCGCGGTGCCATCATGTTCCAATAGACCAGCCGCGCGCCGGGGTGCGCGGCGCCCAGGATATCGCCGTAAACCCGGCTGAACACCGGCGGCGACATGTATTCGAAGATATCCGAAAGGTTGAATCCGTCGAAGCGTTCACCGGTGCCCACCGCCGCCTCAAGCGATCCGGGCCGGATGTCGAGCCGGTCCAGCCGATTGCGGATCGTGTCGTAATGTTCGGCCCGCCAGGTCATCGGCAGGGCGTCGCCATGGGTGCCCTTCATAATCCAGTGCAGATAAGGGTTTTGCGCCGGATCGCAGACGATGGCGGCGTGCCGGATGCGTCGGGTGACGTGGGCGGCGACCGATCCTTCGACGTGATCGAAGAACGCGGCATCGCGCCCCATCCGCCCCATCACGACGCGCGAAAAGAAGACGTTGAGCAGAAGCCGCCAGCGCCAGGTCTCGAACCGGTCATGCAGGAAGGCGGCGCGGGCTTCGGGCGGGCGCGAGACGAAGATGTCGTCGATGGTGCGGCGCGTGTGGGCCAGCGGCAGCAACCGGCGGCGGAAGATGCGAAAGTACCGTTCGAACTTGCCCACACCCCCAGCACCATGGGCCACGACGTCATCGCTGAGCGCACGCCAGAAGGCGGCCGTGTCCGGGTCGGTGTTCGCCAAGGTGCGGTTCAGAAGCGTTCGCCGGTCGCCCGGTCGCGATCCCATCAGCGTCAGGAATTCGCCATGCTCCAGCGTGCGGAACGCTGCGATCCGCAGGTGCAGGCAGGCGATCTGTGCCGGTGACAGATCGACCACCACGACGCGGGTCGGATCTAACGTCAGCATCGCCAGCGCGTTGTCGCCGGCCGAACAGATCGACACCAGGTCGGCGCCGGGGGCCTGCGGCAGCGCGGCGCAGAGCACGTCGGCATCCTCCCACAGCTGGGCGTAACGAATGTGATCGAACCGGGCCTTGGTGGCGATTTCCGATGTCATTGCCGCATCACCTTTCCGGTGGTGCCGTCGACGGTGATCGTGTCGCCGGTTTCGATCCAGCCGGTCGCCCCCTTCAACGCCACGACGCAGGGGATGCCCAACTCGCGCGCGACGATGGCCGAATGGGATAGAAGCGAGCCGCGTTCGACCACGATGGCCGAGGCGTTAGAAAACACCGCGATCCATCCGGGATCGGTGTGGCGCGCGATCAGGATATCCCCCGGCGTCAGGGATTCGGTGCGCGGATCGCGGATGACCTGCGCGCGGCCCGTAACGGTTCCGGCGCAGCATCCGGTGCCGGTGCGCATGGTATCGGCGGCGCCAGTGGCGGGCGCCGTGGCAGCCCGCGCCCGCCCGGTCAGGATCGCCGGGCCGTGCAGGGTGATCCGCTCGGGCGGGTCGGGACGGGCGCGGGCGGCGGCATCCTCGGCCTTGCGGGCGCGGGCGACGGCGGCCGGATCGGCGATCAGCCCGAAACCTTCGACTGCGCCCAGCACCTCGGGCACCGTCAGGAACAGCACGTCGCGCGGATCGTCCAGCAGGCCGCGCGCGTGAAACTCGCGCCCCAGGGCCAGGAAGACCCGCCGTGCGTGGCCGAAGATGCGCGTGCGCTGGAACCGCAGGTTTTCGCGGTCGCGCACCCGGTTCGCGGCATAGCCGGTCAGCCTGCGGGCCATGGCGCGGCGCAGAGGATTGCGGGGAAAGAGGCCTTTCCAGTCGGGACGCGGTGCCGCCGGCCGCGCCTTGGCGGGGCGTTCGGCGTGGGCTGCGATGGCGGCGACCAGGGGCGCGGGATCGGCGGTCAGGGGCAGGCTTTCCAGCTTCAACTCCTCGGTGCAGCGGTCCCCGAATCTTGCGAGGTAGGCATCGTAATCGGCGCGGATGCCGGGCGCCCCGTCCAATGCGCGTGCCCTGTCGTTTCGCACTGCATCGGTCAGTCCGGCCTCCGCCACCCGTGCCCCCATGGCCGCGATACGGGCGGCGGGTTCGGCCGAGACGATATCGCCCTGACCGATCATCACGTCGTTGTGCAGGGCCAGGCCCTCGGCCCCCAGCCAGCGTTCCAGCAGGTTGCGCGAGGCCCCGAACGCCATCATGCACAGGAAATCATTGACCAGCGGCGCGTCCCAACGATCAAGCAGCGTGGTCTCGATCCGTCGGTATTCGGCGGCCAGCGCCGTCGTCCCCGCCGTGGCAAGGTCCAGCGGTGATTCCAACGCGTCGTTCAGGCGTCGTTCGAAATCGGCGCGGGTGCGGTTCAGCCGGATCGCCGCGCCGACCAGCCCGATGGCAACGGGAACCATCCGCGCGACTTCGCGCACGCGCGCCATCCCCCGGGCGGGCGGCGGCCCGATCCCGGCGGTCAGGTCGGGCGGCAGCGGGTCGTCAAGACCCATCATCGTGTCCATCCATCCGCGGTTCAGCGCGAAACCCGGCAACAGGGCCAGCGCGCGATACCAGTTCAGCAGGTTATAATACACCCGCCCGTCAACCCGGCCCAGCATGTTGTCGAACACCGGCGCGTTGGCGTCGATACTGGCGCGTTTCACCCCCAACAGCGCCACGAAGGCGCGATAGACGCGGCCATAGACGTGCAGCGCAAAGGAATAGGTCAGGGGCGAGACGACGCCGGGATAGCTTTCGACCACGTTGGAATTGTCGAACACCGTCACAGCGTCATCGGGGTTGGCTGGCGGGCGCAGCGGCGTGGTGATGGGCCGCGATTGCAGGATGTGCAGGCCCGCGTCATCCATCGCCCATTCGATATCCTGCGGCGCGCCGAAGGCGGTTTCGATCCGGCGCGCGGTGTCGGTAATGCGGTCTATCTGATCCGGGGTCAGCACCGGATCCGCGGGCGTTTCGATCGGGCCATCGGTGCCGATCCTCCAGGTCTGTCCGTCCGCCTCGCCTGATACCAGCCGGTCGCCCAATCCCCGGATCGCCGAAAGCGCCATCCGGTCGCGCCGTCCGCTGACCGGATCGGCGGTGAAGATCACGCCCGACACCCGCGCCGCGATCATCCGCTGCACCACGATGGCGGGCGGGGTCGCGGCATCGCCGGTTTTCAGCGCGCGATACGTGGCAACCGTTTCGCCGAAGCCCGAGGCCCAGACCCGCGCCGCCGCATCCAGCACGCCGCCCCGCGCAACGTTCAACAGGCTGTCGAACTGGCCCGCGTGGCTGTGCGTTGCGCCGTCTTCGGCCTGCCCGGATGAACGCACGGCATAGGGACCGGGGCCGAGGGCGGTCAAAGCGGCATCCACCCTGTCGGCCAGTGCGGGATCGGGCGTGCCCCCGTCACCGAAGGCCGCGGGTTCGATGACGAAGAAGGCGGGCGGCGCGAAGCCTTCGCGCGCAAGCCGCGCCAGTGCGGCCGCCTTGCCGCCTACACGGGCGGGGTCGGTGGCGTCGGTTTGCGACACGATCATGGCAGCCCCTTGAACAAAAGCGGCACGAGGCCGGCGGCGGCATAACACAGGAAAACCCACAGCCCCGCCGCCATGTCCACCCGCGCGGCGGCGGTTTCGCCGGGCCTGCGTGACAGGGCAGAAGCCAGCGTGGCACAGATCGCGGCGCCCGCCGCCCCGATCCCGGCCAGACTCCACCACGGCCCCGGCGCCAGCGCGCCCAGGACGCCCAGCAAAATCACCGCGCCAACAATCAGCCCCAGCCAGACGGCAAGGGCGCGGTCGATCCCCCAGAGCGCGGAATACGTCTCGACCCCCGCACGTTCGCCCTGGGGGGCCTTGATCTTGCGGCCCAGTTCCAGAACGCAGCCGTTCACGAACGACAGGGCGATGAACACCCACAACCCCGGCGCGGGGTGGCCATGGGCGCCCCATTCGACACCGGTCAGCATCAGGTCGATCAGCGGCATGATCGCCATGTGCGACAGCAGATAGATCACCGGCCGCGCCTTCAGCCAGGCGGGCGTGCCGAACTCGACGCTCATCGCGGCCAGCCAGAGCCACACCAGCGCCAAGAGCCAGATCACTCCGCCACCATGGATCAGCGCCACCGCCACCGCCACGGGCACGCACCCCAGCCCCAGCCCCACGATCAGCCGCAGCGACACCAGGCCGCGCGGGATCGGGCGTTCGGGGCGAAACCGGCGGTCGTCGTCGTGGTCCTTGACCTCATCCGCGACACGCATCTGGAAAAAGACGATCAGCACCAGCAGAAAGGCGGTCAGATATGATGCGATGCCGGGCAGGGGGCGCGCCGCCAGCACCGCCGAAAGCGTGACGCTTGCGGCGGAAAATACCGCCAGCAGCGGCACCACCTGTTTCAGGGGAAAACGTTCGGCCTGGTAGGTCCAGAGGCGGTGGAACAAGGTCATCGGTGTCGCGCCAGCCCTTCGTGGGCGCGGGTGAAATGGCCCGCAGCGATGGCCGCGACGATCGAGATTTCGCCGCACAGGCACAGTGCCGCCGTAACCTCGGCCAGGGCCGCACCGTGACCGGTGCCGCGCAGGCCCAGGATGTTCAGACCGGCGGCTTGCGATGGCAGACCGGTGCCGCCGCCCACGGATCCGACAAGGATGTTGGGCATCGTCACCGAACAGAACAGATCGGCCCCCCGCGCCTCCATCCGGGTGAAGCCCATGGCGCTTTCGGCGACGCAGGCGGCGTCCTGCCCGGTGGCCAGATACAGCGCGGCCAAGCCGTTGGCGTAATGCGCCTGTGCGCCCAGTTGGCCGGACAGTTGCGCCCCCAACCCGGCAACGCGGCCATAATCCAGCATGTCGTCGACCGTGGTGCCAAGGTGGCGTTCGACGATGGCGGCGGGCAGGGTGACCGACGCGCTGACCTTGCGCCCCCGGCCCGTCATCAGCCCCAGGAACGACGCCTTCTTGTCGCCCGAAAAGTTGCCCTCGATATACCACTTCCGGATGGTCACCGGACAGCGCGCGGCGATGTCGCGGCACATGGCATCGGTGGCGATGGTGACCATGTTCTGCCCCGCCGCATCGCCCGTGGAAAACCGCGCGATCAGGAACACCGTGTCGTTGTCGATGATCGGCTCGAGCGAGATCAGCCGCCCGTGCCGTGTGGTCGCCTGCGCGGCATCGCGCAGCGCATCGCCCTGGCCCGCGATCCATTCCACGAACAATCCGGCGTCCAGCAACCCGTCGAACCGGAAGGCGGGCGTGCGGATCACGCCTTCATAAAGCACGGCCGTCGACACGCCGCCGGCGCGCGACGCTGCGTGGGCGCCGCGCCCATAGGAGGCGACCAATGCCGCCTCGGTGGTGGCCAGCGGCACGTTGTAGTCGCCCATGGCGTTCACGCCACGCACCCTGAGCGGGCCGATCACCCCCACCGGCACCTTCACCGTGCCGATGAAGTTTTCGACATTGCGGCTGTAGGTTTCGGCAAGGTCCAGCGTTGCGGGATCGGCCATGGCGTCACGATCCGCGTCGGTCACGGCGCCGATTTCGCCCAGCCGCTGCCAATACCGTTCCACGCTGTCGCGCCCGGCGTGGCGCACCGGGCGCAGCGTGCGGAACGCGGCGGTGTCGGGCCGCATCCGCGCGGCAATGCTGCGTGCGTCGAAACGGGCGCGGATGTTCTTCAGCATTTCGGCGACATGGGAGGGGATCACGGGGCGGCCTCTGGCGGTTTGCAAGCGGCGTTCACCATAACGGTATTCCGGCCCGATGGAATCGCCTTCGCATCAACCGGGAAACAGATGCCGACGCGGGCCGTTTTTCGGCATCTCCGGCCAGGGTGTCGCGATGGCGCGAGACGTACATCGGTGCGCGTGCAGGATGGGTCGTTCGCAGCGACGGAAGGACGTGACCGCGCCGATGGGCGTCGTGCCCCACCTGCGGCGCGGCAAAGCCTGATTCCCGCGTCACACGTTGTGTTTGCCATGATTTGGCAACCTCGGCCGTGGCGCCGGCAACACGCCATTGTCGGCGCCGTTTCGGGTCGAATGCGGGCGCCGCGGCCGACCGCCGGGCCGGACGGCGGGGCCTTGCGGGACGTTCGGGTTGCTTTTTTTGCGCAAAGCCGTAACTTATGCGCAAAGCAACGACCGAAGGGTTACGTCATCTTCTTGTTTCGGCAGATCATAGTTCCGGACCCGGCCTGCCCGCCCCTGGGCGAACAGGCAGACGCAACCCGACCGGCGCTTTTCCGGCGGACACCGACATGCGGCGTCGCGCCAATCTGATCCACCCCAACAGGAGCTAACCCATGAAACGCTATATCCTTAGCGCGGCCCTTGCCGCCGTCATCGCCCCCGGCGTCGCCTTCGCACAGGAAGATTGCGGTGAAGTCACCATCGCGGAAATGAACTGGGCCTCGGCCGGTGTCGTGGTTGCGGTGTCCAACTTCCTGCTCGAGCAGGGCTATGGCTGCGACGTGACGATCGTGCCGTCCGACACGACGCCGGCGGTCACGTCGCTGTCGGAAAACAACGAACCCGACATCGTTCCCGAACTGTGGCCGAACTCGGCCGGCGATGCCTACAAGAAGATCAAGGCCGACGGCAAGATCGTCGAACTGACCAGCGTGCTGGATCCCGGCGGTGTCGAAGGCTGGTGGATCCCGACCTACCTGGCCGAAGAGCATCCCGAACTGAAGACCATCGAAGGCGTGATGGAAAACCCCGACCTGGTCGGCGGCATGTTCAACAACTGCCCCGATGGCTGGGGCTGCCGCATCGTCAACGACAACCTGATCCGGGCGCTGGACCTGGAAAGTTCGGGCATCGAGGTGTTCAACCACGGATCGGGCGAAACGCTGGCCACGTCGATGGCATCGGCCGTCGAGAGCGAAGAACCCTGGTTCGGCTATTACTGGGGTCCGACCACCCCGCTGGGCAAGTTCGACATGACCAAGGTCAGCCTGGGTGACGAGATCGAGGCGGCACAGCTGGCCAACCAGAACGCTGATTCGCCCGACGCCGCGGTGACCGAATTCGCCACCGCGCCGATCCTGACGGTCGTGACCAAGGATTTCCAGGAATCCCACCCCGACGTCACCGAGATGATGTCGAACGTCCAGTTCAAGACCGACGAGATGAGCAGCCTTCTGGCGTGGATGGACGAGAACAACGCCACCAGCGAAGAGGCCGCCGTCTACTTCCTCCAGAACAACAAGGACACCTGGAAGAACTGGATCAACGAAAGCGCCCGTGAGAACCTGGCGGCGCTGCTGAAGTAATGCGATCGCGGGCGGGGCCGCACCGGTCCCGCCTGTTCCAACCATGAGAAACAAAAAAAAGAGACATGGCATGAGAAACTTTGCATTCGCCGCCGTCATGGGCGCCGCGCTTCCGACAGCCTCGCTTGCCGATTGCGGCGAGGTTTCGATCACCGAGATGACCTTTGCCTCGGCGATCATCACCACCGAGATCGCGACCTTCCTGATGGAACAGGGATACGGATGTTCCGTGACCCGCGTGCCCTCGGACACGATTCCCGCGCTGACCTCGCTGGCCGAAAACAACGAGCCGGATATCGTCACCGAGCTGTGGGTCAATTCCGCGGGCAGCGCCTATGACAAGCTGAAGGCCGACGGCGTGATCGACGACATGGCCAAGGTCCTGGACCCGGGCGGCATCGAAGCCTGGTGGATTCCGACCTACCTGGCCGAGGAACACCCCGAACTGAAGACGATCCAGGGCATCGTCGAGAACCCCGATCTGGTCGGGAACCGGTTCAACAACTGTCCCGATGGCGGTTGGGTGTGCAACATCATCAACCACAACATCGCCGATGCCTATGGCATCGAGAAGGCCGGGATCGAGATCTTCGATCACGGGTCGGGCGAAACCCTGGCCGCATCGCTGGCCTCCGCCTATGAGGCGCGCGAGCCGTGGTTCGGTTACTATTGGGAGCCGACGGCCCTGATGGGACGCCTCGACATGACGATGGTCGACATTGGCGAAGCGGATGCCGAGGCGCATGAATTCAACCTCGACCCCCAGCGCGCCAACCCGCAAAAGACGGCCTATCCGCCCAGCCCGGTCTACACGGTTGCGACCAAGGCGTTCATCGACCGCGAACCCGAAGTCGCCGAGATGATCCGCAACATCAGCTTCAGCACCGACGAGATGAGCACGCTTCTGGCCTGGAAGGGCGAAACCAAGGCGTCCACCGAAGAAACCGCCGTCTATTTCCTGCAGAACAACAAGGACAAATGGGCCGGTTGGCTGAACGACGACGCCCGCAAGCGGCTGTCCAAACTGCTGCAATAAGACAAGACGAAAGTTCGCCGTGGTCCGGTGCGGGATGCGCCGGGCCTTGGCATTTCCGATGCTGGAACAGTGACAGAGGGGCCGCGAAGCGCCCCGTATGAGGGACGCATGGCGACATACGATTTCATTTTCGACAAGCTGGGATTGCGCGGCTGGTGCGGCGACGGCGGATCCGGCGACGGCCCGATGTCCATGGCGGACCTTCTGGGCCAGACCACCGGCGAAGACACGGCGGTTTCAGCATGGGACACCCCGTTTCCTTCGCTGGATGCGCTGCATGACGCTTGCGAGACCATCCCGCAATCGCGCGACCTGACGACGGGGTTGGAAACAGGGTTCCTGAACATCAAGGACACGCTGAAGATCGTCGTCGATCCGCTGACCCAACCGCTGAGCTGGGCATTGAACGAAATGCTCTGGCTGATGCAGGCGGTGCCCTGGTGGATCATGATCCCGCTGCTGATGCTGATTTCCTATGCCGTGGGCCGGTCGCTGAAACTGGTGGCGCTGGTTGCGGTGTGCTTCGGGTTTCTCGCCTTCGTGGATTATTACGACTACACCATGCAGACGCTGGCGATCATCTTCGTCTGTGCGTTCATCTGTGTCTTGCTCGGGGTGCCCATCGGCATCGCCATGTCGCGCAGCGACCGCACCCAGCGGGTGATGATCCCGATCCTCGACATGCTTCAGACCCTGCCGCCCTTTGTCTATCTGATCCCGCTGATCTTCCTGTTCTCGGTGACCGAGCCGAAGCTGTATGGCATCGCGATCATCCTTTATGCCATCGTGCCGGTGGTGCGCCTGACGGACCTCGGCATCCGGCTGGTCGATCAGGATGTCATCGAAGCGGCCGACGCCTTCGGGATGACCGACCGTCAGAAGCTGTTCGGGGTCCAGATTCCGCTGGCGCTGCCCAACATCATGGCCGGTGTGAACCAGACCATCATGATGAGCCTCGCCATGGTCGTCATCGCCTCGCTGGTGTCGGCACCCGGTCTCGGCGTCCTGGTCCTGCGCGGGATCCGCAGCCTTGAACTGGGCGTCGGTCTGTTGTCCGGCCTCGGGATCGTGTTGCTTGCCATCATCCTTGATCGGGTGACCAAGGCGGCGCTTGCGCGCATCAACGCCAGCCAGAATTAAGGGGATGGATATGTCAGACGATATCAAGATCAGGATCCGCAACCTCTACAAGATCTTCGGGGACAATCCCGAAATGGCGCTGGATCACGTCAAACAGGGCATGGGCAAGACCGAGCTTCTGGCCGAACACGGCCATGTGCTGGGTCTGAACGACATCAACGTCGACATGCCGGCGGGCAAGACGACCGTCATCATGGGTCTGTCCGGGTCGGGGAAATCGACCCTGATCCGTCACCTGAACCGGTTGATCGACCCCACCGCCGGCCAGGTGCTGATCGACGGCGACGACATCCTGTCCTATAACGACAAGCAGCTGCGCGATCTGCGTCAGCACCGGATGTCGATGGTGTTTCAGAAATTCGCGCTGTTTCCCCATCGCACGGTTCTGGAAAACACCGGGCTTGCCCCGTCGGTGGAAGGCGAGAGCAAGAAGAAATACGCCGACGAGGCGCGCAAGTGGCTGGCGCGCGTCGGGCTGGAGGGGCAGGACGACCAGTATCCCCACCAGCTTTCGGGTGGTATGCAGCAGCGCGTCGGCATCGCCCGCGCCCTGACCAGCAACTCCGACATCATGCTGATGGACGAGGCGTTCTCGGCGCTGGATCCGCTGATCCGCACCGACATGCAGAACCTGCTGATCGAATTGCAGGCCGAACTGGCCAAGACGGTGGTGTTCATCACCCACGATCTGGACGAATCCCTGAAGCTGGCCGATCACCTGGTGATCCTCAAGGACGGCTTCATCGTCCAGCAGGGCGAGCCGCAGCATATCCTGCTGAACCCGGCGGACCCGTATATCGAGGACTTCGTGAGCGACATCAACCGGGCCCGCGTGTTGCGCACCCGGTCGGTGATGCAGAAGACGGGAACGGGCACTAAGGACATCGCCGGCGAGGTCGATCACGACGCCAACCTCGAATCCGTGATCGAGGCATCGGGCGGCGACACCAACAAGTGTTACCGCGTGATGAAGAACGGCGAAGAGGTGGGTATCCTCGACATGCGGACCCTGGTGCGCGCGCTGGTGCCGCAAGGCGGCTCGGACGATCCCGAAGCGGCGCGTCGCGCCGGCTGAACCGGACGCTTCCGTGCCAGATGCAGAAAGGCCGCGCCAGGCAACGGGCGCGGCCTTTTCGATGGAACGCCGGTTGGCGGGGCTATGACCGGCGGTCGATCATCGCCTGTCGCACGGACGCGGCCACCTGCGCGGCCGTGTCGCGCCAGCGGGGCAGGGCGCGCCCCATGGTGGCCGACCTTTGCGCCAGCCGTTCGCGCGCGGCCTCATCCGTCAGCAAATCGCGCAATGCGGCCGCAAAGCCCGCGGCGTCGTCGGGTGCCACCAGCCGTGCGGCATCGCCGACCGTGTCGGGCACGGCGCCCGCCCGACAGGTGACGATCGGCAAACCGCGCAGCATCGCTTCGCCGAATACCATGCCGTATCCTTCGAACCGCGTCGCAAGCGCAAAGATCGACGCGGCATCATAGGCCCGGTCAAGATCGGCGTCGCGCAACTGTCCGCTGAACCTGACCCGGTCCGACAGACCCAACGTGTCCGCCTGCCGCCGCAGGGCATCGGCCACCGCGTCTTCATGGGTGCCGCCGACGATCTGCGCCCGCCATGCAAGATCGCTGATCCGGGCCAGCGCGTCCAGAAGAACGTCATGCCCCTTGCGCGCGGTCAGAAGGCCCACCGCCAGGATCAGGGGGGGCGTGACCGGTTGCGGCCTGGCATCGACCGCGTGAAAACCGGGCGGGGCGATGCCGATCTTACCCTCGGGGATGGCGAATTCATCGATCAGCAACCGGGCCGTGTGCGGGCTGGGCACCACAATGCGGCGGGCGTGGCGCAGGGCCACGGCCTCGTTGCGCAACAGGTATGCGGCCCGATCCGGCGTCAGGCCGGTTTCCATCCCGAGGGGGTGATGGATGATCGGCACCAACGGCGCCACAACGCTGGCCAATCCATCGGGATCGACGGTGCCCGGAATGAACCCGTCCAGAAGGATTGCAACGTCCGGCGGCACGGCGCGCAACAGGCGCAGGGTTTCGGCGATCTCGTCGTCGGTGGGATCGGGGAAACCGGCGGGCAGTTGCAGGTGTTCGACGTGAAGCCCCAGCATGCGCAATTCGCGCAGCACCGTCGCCTCATAGATGAAGCCGCCGGTGGCGCGATGCATGTCGCCGGGAATGGCAAAGATGATATCGGGTTTCATCGGCGCACCGTCTGTTCCATTGCGTAAACGGCCAGCACCTGCGCCTCGATCCAGGCGACGGCGCCATAGGCCAGCGCGGCGGTCAGCGCCACAAGGACGATCGCGCTCCACAACATGTTGTAGTCGGACGTCGATGCCGTCAACGCCATCAAGCTTCCGATGCCGTTTCCGGTGGCCAGCCATTCGGCGGTGGTGACGGCAAGGATGGCGGCGGGCACGGCCATGCGGGCCGAGGCGAAAAAGGCGGGCAACATCGCGGGCACCCGGGCCAGCCGCAACAGGCGCCAACGTCCGGATGCGTAGGTGTCGAAGATGTCGATGATCTGGCCGGGGGTCTGGCGCAGCCCCTGAAGACAGGCGACGAGCGTTGGAAAGAAGATCATGACGGTGACGATGGTGATCGTGCCCACCGCCCCGCGTCCCAGCGCAAGCACGATCAGCGGTGCTGTGGCAACGATCGGGACCGACCGCAACGCCACCGACAGGGGCAGGGCGGTGGTCGCCAGACCCGGCATCAACACCACGCCGCAGGCCAGGCCCGCGCCAAGGGCGAGCCCCGCCAGATACCCCGGCAGGGTGAACACCAGGGTTTCGCCGTAGGCGGCAAACAGTGTCGCGCGGTGTGCGGCGGCGTCGGGCCCGGTCAGCAGAAACGCGACCACATCGCCGGGCCGTTTGGCAAAGAACGGGTTCAGATCGAACAGGTCCATCGTTGCCTGCCAGAGCACCAGAGCGATGGCGACGATCACCCCGATATCGGCCAGCCGCCGCCACGGCGGGCGGCGGTGGCGGTGATCCGGCGGGGTCAGCAACACCGCCGGCGACTCGACGCGCAGCCGTCGGACCAACGCCCCGAATCCCCCATAGGCTAGGATCGAAACCCCGGCCGCCAGCGTGGCGATGGCCCAGGTCGCATCGACATCGAGCGCGCGCATGGCACGGATCGTCAGAACGCCAAGACCGCGTTCGGCGCCGGTGAACTCACCAACCATGGCGCCGAGGATCGCCGCCGGTGCCGCGATCTGAAGCCCCGCGATCAGATAGGGGAACGAGGCGGGCGCGCGCACGTGGATCAGCTGTGTCATCCGCCCCCGGCCATGGCTGCGGATCAGGTCCAGCCAGCTTTGCGGCACCGCCCTGAGCCCGACGACCAAAGGCAGGAAGGTGGTGTAATAGACGGCCAGTGCGGCCAGCGTGATCTGTGGCCCGTTGCCTTGCCCGAACAGAACCCGCAGGATCGGCCCCGTCGCCACCAGCGGCAGGCAGAACACGATCAGTGCCAGCGCGGCCACCACCCGTTCGGCCCGCGGGATCAGCACGACCGCGACCGCCAACAGGATGGCGGCCAGGTTGCCCCACACGAACCCCCAGGCGGCGGATTGCAACGTGGCGCCAAGCGCGCGGGTCAGGAGGGGTGCGTTTTGCCACAGATATCGTGCCACCTCGACCGGTCCGGCCAGCACGAAACTGTCGGCATTCGCCCGGGCCGCCAGCTCCCACAGGGCGAGCACGGCGACGATGGCAAGCGCGCGCGCGCCGCCCTGTCCCCATGCGGCCTGGCGGTGGCGCAGCACCCCGGCGGTCATTGTGCCGCGAACTGCCGGGGTGGCGCGATGTCCATCAGGGCTTCGGCGACGGTGGCGGTCAGGGTGCGGAAGGCGGTTTCGCTCTCCAGCCCCCGTGTGCGCGGTTGGGGCAGGTCGATGTCAATGTCGGCCACGATCCGGCCCGGGCGCGGCGACATGACCAGCACGCGGTCGGCCACCAGAACGGCCTCGGTCACGGAATGGGTCACCAGAAGCGCCGTGGTTCCGTTCGCCTGCCAGAGTTTGGGCAGCTCGTAATTCAGGCGCCGCCGGGTCAGCTCATCCACCGCACCGAAAGGTTCGTCGAGCAGCAACAACTCGGGGTCGCCCACAAGGCAGCGGGCGATGGCGGCGCGCTGGCGCATTCCGCCCGACAGTTCGGCAGGACGGCGATCCTCGAACCCCTGCAGGCCGACCTTGGCAATCAGGCGGTCCACCCGGTCGGGATCGGCGGGCCGCCGCGCGAGGGTCAACGCAAGCGCGATGTTGCCGCGCAGGGTGCGCCATGGCAGAAGCGAGGCATCCTGAAACGCCACCGCCAGCGCGCCGCGCTGACAGGTCTGCGCCGGGGTTTCGTCACCGATGCGCACGGTGCCGGTGGTCGGCGCCTCCAACCCCGCGATCAGACGCAGAAGGGTCGACTTGCCACACCCCGACGGCCCGACCAACGCCGTGGTCTGTCCGGCAGCGAACGTGACATCGGTCGCATCGACGGCGGCAATCGACCCCGCGGGCGAGGTGAAGGTGCGCGACAGATCTTCGCAGCGCACCGCCTGACCGCGTATGCCGATGTCAGCCGCCATGCGCTTCCTCAAGCAGGGTGCGGTCCCACAGGTCGGGCCCCACGTCGCGACCCAGAAGCGCCAGCGTATCGATGTTGGCGGCGACGGTGTCATCGGTGAACCAGCCGAACCCGTGATCATCCGTCAGATCGGAGAACATCAGCGGCAGTTGCCGGTCCAGCTGCATCTGCTGGGTCGCAAGGTCCAACCCGGCATCGGGGAACATGTCGACGGTCAGCCGTGCCGCGGCCTCGGGGTCGGCGCGGCAATCGTTCCATCCCCTGGCCTCGCCACGCAGCAGGGCCACCAGATCGGCACGCCAGTTCGCGATGCTGTCATCGGTGGCGATATAGGTTTGCGAGTGAACCGCATAACCATGATCGGCCATGATCATCGTGGTGTTTTCGATGCCCTGAACGGTCATGGCGACGGGCAGGTCGGTGGCCCAGCACAGCAGGCAATCGACCTGTCCGGCCACCAGGGGGGCGGCGTCGTATTGGGTCGGCACGACCTCGATCCGGTCAAGATCGACGTTGTTGATCGTGCAGAACGCCGACAGCACCGGCATGTTGGCCAGCGCCATGCCGATCCGCTTTCCCTCCAGATCCTGCGGGGCGTTGACCGGATTGGCGGGAAGCGACGCGATGGTGAACGGGTTCTTCTGCATCGCCACGGCGATGATGCGGAACGGCGCGCCCTGCGCCACGGCGGCCGCCGTGTAATCGGCGGCCGAAATCCCGACCAGGGCGTTGCCCGCCACCACCGGCGGTTCGACCGGAGCATTCGGCCCGCCCGGGTTCAATGCGACGCGCAGACCCTGATCGGCCCAATACCCCCGGTCGCGGGCGATGTAGCTGCCGGCAAACTGCACCGAATGAAGCCACGAAAGCTGAAGCGCCACGGCACGATCCTGCGCGCGCGCCAGGTGCGGCGCCAAGGTGGCGGCCGCGCCGGTGGCAAGAAAGTGTCGCCGGCTCAGCCCGGCCCATGGCTTGTGTCTGTCGGTCATGTCAAAGTTCCGTCTGTCGCCTGTTTCAGGCCATTCAACTAGGGCGCGACCGCACAGGCGGCAAGGCAGAGACCCCGACCATCGGCCAGAGCGCGCCCGGCACGCTGGCGATCAGCATCACCAGGCCAAAGGCAAGGCCCGCCGCGACCCCGGCTTCGCCCGTCGCATCGGCCAGGGGAAACAGCGCCGCCGCAGCCCCTTCACGCCAGCCCCAGCCGCCGACGGCAAAGGGGATCGTCATCGCGGTCAGGATCAGCGGGATCAAAATCACGCAGGCGGCGAACCCCAGAACCGTGCCGGTGGCTCGGGCCGCGGCGGCGAAGGCGGCCAGGTTCAACGCAACGATGGCCAAGGCCAGCAACACCTGCTTCCAGGCCACGTCGCGGGCGAACAGGGCGCGTCGCAGAGACACGGCGAAATCGGCGGTCACGCCGTCGGGCCGCCAGCGCGGCCAGACCGCCATGGCGATCAAACCCGCAGCAACCGTGGCAAGGCCCGTGAGGGCAACGGTGGCGAACACGCTCGGTACCGTGATGCCGGACGGAACCAGCATCGCGCCGCACAGGCCTGCCAGCAGAACGGTGAACATCGCGATCTGTCCCGCCAGACGTTCGATCATCACCGCATGGATCGCCGGGGCCAGGCCCGCGTCATGGCGGCTGCGCGCCGTGCGGGCGACATCGCCGACAACGCCGCCGGGAAGCGTCATGTTCACCAGTTGCGCCAGGTAATATTCGCCGATCGCCACATCCCAGCCGATATGCAGCCCCAGCCGGCCCGCGGTCAGCCGCCAGCGGGCGGCCATCAGGACCGTCTGAACGCTCAGCAGCGCGCCGGCTGCGATCAACCATACGATATCGGCGTCGGCCAGACGCGCCAGCGCGGCGGCCCCATCGGTCAGGACCAGCACGGCGGCCAACATCGCGACTGAGACACCAAGGCGCAGAACGATGGCGACGCCGCGCTTCATGTGCCGCCCGATGCCGCAAGGCCCGATGAAAACGCGCTGACAAAGCGGTCGCGGAAGGATTCCATCGGCCAGACCGGCGTGCTGTCATCAGGCACGAGGCCGTCGGTGAACGCCCAGCCGTCCAGTCGGTCGATCACCCGGGGGGGGCCGATCAGATGCACGGGCACATCGCGGCTTTCGATCTGCGACACGAACGGGGCCGGTTGATGATCGCCGAGGACAATGACCAGCGGCGCGTCCTCGCCCGTGGCGGCGGCCCTTCGCGTGACGAACGAAAAGGTCGCCTGAAGCGCATAATCGATGGCCTGGCGGTATTGGTCGCGCACCCTGTCGCGGTCGCGCCAGACCACCTTGGGCGGATCGCCCGACGTTGCCCATTGATCGAAAATCCGCCCGTCACCGACGTCGGCCCAATCTACCATTCGGGGCACCGGCACCCACGGCGCGTGCGACGAGATCAGCGCGATCTGGATGAAATCCGGGCGCGGATCCTCGCCCAGCAGATCGGGCCAGGCCGACAACGTGTATTGATCGGGCATGGTGATCCAGTTGAACGGCTCACCCGCATAGCCGAGATCGGCCGCCGGCAGGATCCGCTGAAAGCCGATCATCGGTCCTTCGGGCCAGGGCAGGGTAATTGCGGGCATCACCGCCGCGGTCCGATACCCGGCGGCGTTTGCCAGGTGAAAAAGCGTCTGGCGCGAGCTGGCCAGCATCGCGCCGTAGCGGGCCTGATCGCCGGTTCGCAACCCTGATGCGAACGTGCCGTGAGCCAGCCAGCTTTGCCCACCCGCGATGGGCGAGGTCAGCCAACCGCTGCGCATGGCAAGACCGGTGGCGGCCACGTCGTGCTCGGCGCTACGCAGCGTCGGCACATGGGTCGGGCGATACAGCGGATTGTCGAAACTGGTGCGCCCATAGCTTTCGATGAACACCACCAGCACGTCGCGCCCGGCGAGCAGATCGAACAACCCGGTCGCGTCGGCAAAGGGATCCTGATCCGCGGCCTTGCGATATTCGGCCAGCTTCCGCGCGGCGATGCCGCTGCGTTGGGCGTGGAGGACGGCCAGCCGCGTCGTCGCGGCGTTGCCAACGGGGTTTTGCGGGACATCCCAGATGCGCAGCCACCGCCCGGCATCGGCGATGGCAATGACGGCGAACACCACGGCGAACAGACCCGCCCAGCGACGCACCGCCACCGGGGGAACCGGGCGGGACCACCGGGTCATCGCCGCAAAGAACAGCACGGCCAGCGCCAGCACCGCCAGAATGGCGGCCACGGCGACGGCCAGTGCCATGGGGCGGCCCAGCGTGCCGGTCAACAGGTTCATGCCGGCGGGAAACATGAACGTGTCGATGATCGGATTGAACGGTCTGGAAAACGTCTGGAAGGTGATGAAATCACCCAGCTTCAACAGCACGATGGCGGTCAGGCCCACGCTCAGGACAACGCGCAGCACGCGCGACAGGCGCGGCAGGGCGGCGACCGCCAGAAGCAGGGCAATCAGAACCGGAAGTTCCAACGGCAGGCGAATGAAGGTGCCGGCCACCATCGCCGCAGGCGTGTTGGGCAGGGCCAGCGCCAGATACAGCAGCAGTGTCGCCAGAATCAGGGTCGCGATCCGCCAGATCGGGCGCGACCTCATGCCGCGACTCCCGGCCGGTTGCGGGCCAGCCACAGAATGTCACGCGCGAACGACCAGAGGATCAGGCTGGCCGCGACCGGCAAGGCAAACGACGCCAGGTGCGACGCGACGGCGGGCAACAGCAGGCCGGCCAATGTGGCGATCTGCACCACACAGATCACCCGGCGCGACAGGCGATAGGGCAGGGGGGCCTTCAGCCAGGCGAAACGCCAGCCGGCCACGACAAACCCGTATCGCGCAAAGCCGAGGACGATCAGGCACGCTTGGGCGAACGTGGTGTCGCTCACACCGGTGCGGATCAGGATCAGCGACAGGATCGCGCCCAATGCGGCGTCCACCTCCATGTCGAACCGCGCGCCGAAGTCCGAGGTCAGCCCGGCGTGGCGGGCCAGCGCGCCGTCGATCCCGTCCAGTGACAGCGCGGTGATGGCAAGCGCGAAGAGGGCAATGGCCGCGTGATCCGCGACGGCGGGCACGATGATCGCGGTGGTCAGGATCGCCGCCAGCATGGCGCGCACCTGGGTGACCATGTTGCACGCCCCCAACCGGCGATGGGGATAGCCGGCGCAGAGCCCGACAAGGGTGATGGTCATGGCCAAGGCAAAGACAGTCATCGTGATCGCGGGCGTGATCAGGGCGGCACCGGGCGCAAGCGCCCATGTACCCGCGCCCACCACGATCAGGCCAACCAACGCCACCGCGAAAAACGCCGGCATCGGCGCTGCCGTGATGCAGGCGCGGGCGCTGTGGTGGCGGAAGGTATCGAACATGGACATGCCGGATGAAGTTAGCATGGCGGCGGAACTGTCAAGCGTCCGACAGAGGCCGTCGCGGCACGGCCAGCCGCGCCACGAGGGGCCTGTGATCAGATGCCGCACGTATGCCGGCACTGTCGGGCACGCGCACATCCCGCACCACCCCCGGCCGGTCGCACAGGATCCGGTCCAGCGGCAGGACCGGGCGGCCCACCGGGAACGTGGCGCGCGCGGCACCGTGCCAGCGCCGCCCGGTGATCCGGCGCGACAGGGCCAAGCCGGACCAGGGGCGCCATTCGTTCAGATCTCCGACGATGACGGTGTCGGGTGTCGGCGTTCCCGCGACATCGCGACGGATCAGATGCTGGCCGATGGTGCGCATCTGGACCGCGCGCAACCATTGCGCAAGCGACAGATGCGTGGCGACGAGGCGCAGCGTGTGCATGCCGCGCGGCGCAAGATCGGCCACAACCGCGCCGCGATGGCAATGTCCGGGCAGGTCGATCACATCCGCCCGGCGCACGATGATGCGGGGATGCACCAGGACGATCACGCCGAGGAATCCATCGCTTTGCGGCCCCCACCGCAGACCCGGGCCGGTGTGCAGGCTGCGCAACCCGGTCGCGGCCTCGATCCGGTCGCGCCCGAGGACGGCGGAATGGGGCGGGCAATCGGTGTCGGCCTCCTGAAGCACCAGGATATCGGGACGCAACGGCGCGATGTCGCGGCCCAGCACCCCGAGGATCCGGTCGGCATCGACCCGGCCATCGCCACCCCGCCCGCGGTGGATGTTCCAGCTTGCACAGCACAGCGTTTCGGTTGTCTGCATCGTGGTGTCGCACTCCGGGGGATTGGCGTGGGGCGAATTGCGCCCTAGCCTTGTGTCCTCAGTCGCACAGTTCCGGAGGCACCATGAAGACGAAAATTTCCGTTGCACTTGTCCTTTCGGGGCTGGCGTTGCCGGCCCTGGCCGAACCGCAACGATATGAACTGGACCCGGTCCACACAACCGTCTCGTTCCTTGTCGATCACGTGGGGTATGCCGGCACGTTGGGCCTGTTCGCATCGGTAGAGGGGGCGTTCACCTTTGACATGGACACCCAGACCCTGTCGGACCTTGAGGTGCGGGTGATGACCGACAGCGTGATCACGCTGAACGATGCCCGCGACAAGCATGTGCGCAGCAAGGATTTCCTGAACGTCGGGGCGCACCCGGTCATGACCTTTTCGGCCAGCGAAGGCCACGCGACCGACGCGACGTCGGGCAGCGTGACCGGCAGCCTGACGTTACTGGGCGAAACCCGCCCGCTGACCCTGGAGGTGTGGCTGAACAAGGCCGAACCCTATCCCTTCGGTCACAAGCGGTTCGTTCTGGGGATTTCGGCACGCGGAACGTTGCAGCGCAGCGATTATGGCATGACCTATGGGGTCGACAACGGGCTGGTGGGTGACACGGTCGATCTGATCATCGAAACCGAAGCCATGCGCATCGAGTGATCCTGCCGTCCGGCCCCCATCCGGGGCCGGACGATGCCGGTCAGAGCGGCCGGCGCAGCCAGCCCGCGATGACGCCGACGATGCCCTTGCGGAACAAGAGCACGCCAAGAACGAAGATCACCCCCTGGATGATCGTCACCCAGGCCCCGAAGGTCGCCAGATAGTTCTGCAGGCTGACGATCACCGCCGCCCCCACCAGCGGGCCGAAAATCGTGCCCATGCCGCCCAGCAGCGTCATCAGCACCACTTCGCCCGACATCGACCAGTGCACGTCGGTCAGTGACGCAAGCTGAAACACCTGGCTTTTCGTCGCACCGGCCAGCCCGGCGAAGGCGGCGGACAGGGTGAACACCATCAACTTGTAGCGGTTCACCTGATAGCCGAGCGAGATGGCGCGCGGCTCGTTCTCGCGGATCGCCTTCAGCACCTGGCCAAAGGGCGAATGAACGATGCGATACAGCATCAGGATGCCGCCGAACGTCACCGCCAGAACGAAGAAATACAGCGCGGTATTGTCCTGAAGCGAGATCAGCCCCAGGAAATCGCCGCGCGGCACGCCCTGGATGCCGTCTTCGCCACCGGTGAATTCGGCCTGAAGCGCGAAGAAATAGACCATCTGCGCAAAGGCCAGCGTGACCATGGCGAAATAGATGCCCTGGCGGCGGATCGCCAGCGACCCGATCAGGAAGCCAAGCACGGCGGCGGCCAGCGTGCCGGTCAGGATCGCCAGTTCGGGGGTCAGCCCCCAGACCTTGGCGGCATGGGCGGCGACATAGCTGGCACCGCCGAAATAGGCCGCATGGCCAAACGACAGCAGGCCGCCGAAGCCCAGCAACAGGTTGAACGCGGCGGCGAACAGCGCAAAGCACATCACCTTCATCGCGAACACCGGATAGATGACGAACGGCAGCACGCACAGCAGCGCCAGCATCACCGCGAAGATCACCTTGTGCAGCATCGGCATGCCGACGGTCTTGGGCTTGGTGTCGGCCATCAGCTTGTCCTCCCGAACAGACCTTCGGGTTTGATCATCAGCACGATGGCCATGATCACGAAAATGACGACCGACGAGGCCTCGGGATAGAACACCCGCGTCAGCCCCTCGATCAGGCCCAGGCCATAGCCGGTGACGATGGCGCCCAGGATCGATCCCATGCCGCCGATCACGACCACGGCGAAGACGACGATGATCAGGTCGGCCCCCATGTTCGGGTTCACCGAATAGATCGGCGCGGCCAGCACGCCGGCAAAGCCCGCCAAAGCCACGCCGAAACCGTAGGTCAGCATGATCATGCGCGGCACGTTGATGCCAAAGGCGCCAACCAGCACCGGGTTTTCGGTAGCAGCGCGCAGATAGGCGCCAAGCCGGGTGCGTTCGATCATGAACCACGTGCCGAAGCAGACGACGATCGAGGCCACGACCACCCAGGCGCGATAGTTCGGCAGGAACATGAAGCCCAGGTTCTGCCCGCCTGACAGCGCATCGGGAATGTTATAGGGTTGACCGGAAATGCCATAGTAGTTGCGGAACAGCCCCTGCATGATCAGTGCGACGCCAAAGGTCAGCAGCAGGCCATACAGATGGTCCAGATGATATAGTCGCGACAGCGCCAAACGTTCCAGAACGATCCCCACCGCCCCGACGATCAGCGGCGCGAGGATCAGCGACGGCCAATAGCCGATGCCGACATAGGTCAGCAGCATCCAGGCCACGAAGGCGCCCATCATGTATTGTGCGCCATGGCTGAAGTTGATGATGTTGAGCAGGCCGAAGATCACGGCCAGCCCCAGCGACAGGACCGCATAGAACGACCCGTTGATCAGCCCCAGCAGAAGCTGACCCATCAACACCTGTGGCGATATGTTCAGAAGTTCGAACATCTGGAATCCTGTCGGAAAAAAGAGGGTCGGCGCGGCGGCAGGGCCTGCCGCGCCGGTTCATCGATGCGCGATCAGCCCGCGTTCTTGGTGAAGTCGCATTCGTCGATCATCGGCAGGAAAGCGTCCTCGCCCGAGATCGTGGCCTTCTGGTTATAGAGATCCCATTCGCCTTTCGAATCGCCCGGTGCCTTGACCTCGAACAGGTACATGTCGTGGATCACACGACCGTCCGCACGGACATAGCCCTTGCCGAACAGCGGATCGTCGAACTCGGCCGCTTTCATGGCGGCGACGACCTTGGGGCCTTCGGTGGTCTTGGTTTCGGCGACGGCGCGCAGGTAATGCATCGTTGCCGAATAGGCACCGGCGTGCACCATGGTGGGCTTGGATCCGAACGTTTCCTCGAACCGGGCCGACCATTCACGGGTCTTGTCGTTCTGATCCCAATAGAACGCCTCGGTCAGGTTCAGACCCTGTGCGGTTTCGGCACCCAGGGCGTGCACGTCGGTGACGAACATCAACAGCGCGGCCAGCGATTGACCGGCCTGGGTGATGCCGAACTCGGACGCCTGCTTGATCGCGTTGACGGTGTCACCGCCGGCGTTGGCCAGGCCGATCACGTCCGCGCCCGACCCCTGGGCCTGCAACAGGAACGACGAGAAGTCGGTGGCCGGGAAGGGATGGCGCACGGTGCCGACAACTTCGCCGCCATTGGCCTCGACGACCGCGGCGGTGTTTTCCTCGAGCGAGTGGCCGAAGGCATAGTCGGCGGTCAGGAAGAACCACTTCTTCCCGCCTTCGGTGGTCATCGCGCCACCGGTGCCGTTGGCCAGCGCGGCGGTGTCATAGGTCCAGTCAACGGTCGTCGGCTGGCACTGGCCACGGGTCAGTTCGGTCGATCCCGCGCCCGAGTTCAGCATCACGCCGCCCATTTCGGCCGTGATCGCGGCCACGGCCAGCGCGACCGAGGATGTGGGCACGTCGATGATGGCGTTGACGCCGTCGACGTCATACCACTGACGGGCGATGTTCGACCCGATGTCGGGCTTGTTCTGGTGGTCGGCCGAGATGATCTCGACGTTCAGGCCGTGCGCGGCGGCGTCGAAATCCTCGACGGCCATGCGGGTGGCAACCACGGATCCTTCGCCCGACAGGTCAGCATAAACGCCCGAGCGGTCATTCAGAACGCCCAGTTTCACGTCGATGGTGTCCTGCGCCATCGCCGGGATCGTGCCCAGCATGGTCAGCGCGGTCGCGCCCATTGCAAGTTTGCGGATCATGTCCATCTCCTCCTCATTGGCCCGTTTGCGGGCACTGTTAAATCTTGCGCGCCAGAGTGCGGCGCGGATCGTTCAGACGCCCAGATAGGCGTGCAGCTTGTCCATGTTGGCGTCCAGTTCGGTGTTGGGGATCATGTCGATCACCCGGCCCTGGTCGACCACGTAATGGCGGTCGGCCACCGATGCGGCAAACCGGAAGTTCTGTTCGACCAGCAGGATGGTGAACCCTTCGGCCTTCAATGCCTCGATCGTGCGGCCGATCTGCTGCACGATGACGGGCGCCAGGCCCTCGGTGGGTTCGTCCAGCAACAGGGTTTTCGCCCCGGTGCGCAGGATCCGCGCGATGGCCAGCATCTGCTGTTCGCCGCCCGACAACTTGGTGCCGGGGCTGCGGCGGCGTTCCAGAAGGTTGGGGAACAAGTCATAGATGCGCTCGATGCTCAGCCCGCCTTCGGCGACCTTGGGCGGCAGCATCATGTTTTCCTCGACGTTCAGCGACGCGAAGATGCCGCGCTCCTCGGGGCAGAGCGCCAGACCGGCGCGCGCGATGTGGCGCGGCTCCATCTTGATGGTTTCGGTGCCGTTGAACTTCACCGACCCGGTGCGTTTGCCGAGAATGCCCATGATCGCCAGCAGGGTGGATGTCTTGCCTGCGCCATTGCGACCCAGCAACGTCACCACCTCGCCCGGATTTACAACGAAATCCATACCGTGAAGGACATGGCTTTCGCCATACCAGCCATTCAGGCCCTCGATGCTGAGAATGGGATCAGTCATGGCCCGCTCCGATGTAGGCGTCGATCACGGCGGGAGAGTTCGACACGGTTTCATAATCGCCCTCGGCCAGGATCGCGCCGCGCGCCAGCACCGTGATCTTGTCCGACAGGTCGGCGACAACCGACAGGTTGTGTTCGACCATCAGCACCGTGCGCCCCTTGGCGATCTTGCGGATCAGGGCCGAAATCAGCGCGACATCGGCCTGCGCCATGCCGGCCATGGGTTCGTCCAGCAACAGCATGTCGGGTTCCAGCGCCAGCGTCGTGGCGATTTCCAGCGCGCGCTTGCGGCCATAGGACAGTTCGCCGGCGCGGGTATCGCAAAACTCGGTCAGGCCGACCTGATCGACATACCCGCGCGCGTCATCGTCCAGCCGTGCCAGGATGGTTTCGGACCGCCAGAAATCATAGCTTTCGCCGCGCTTGCGCTGCAGCGCGATGCGCACGTTTTCCAGCACCGTCAGATCGGAAAACACCGCCGAGATCTGGAATGACCGCACCAGCCCCAGCCGGGCAATGGCCGCAGGGGCCATTCCGGTGATGTCGCGGCCACGGTATTTGATCGTGCCGCGGGTCGGTTGCAGGAACTTCGTCAGCAGATTGAAACACGTCGTCTTGCCGGCGCCGTTCGGCCCGATCAGCGCGTGAATCGTGCCCTCCTCGACGGACAGGTCAACGTTGTCGACGGCCACGAAGCCGAGAAATTCCTTGGTCAGTCCGGTCGCTTCAAGAACGCTCGCCATTCGGATCGCTCGTTTCCTTTTTGGGTCTGTCGCGGCGGACCGCACGACATCGTTATCGAGGTGTAGCATCGCGAACTGGCACAAAGGCGCAAGCGAAAATATGGGTTCCGCTGGGTCAGCCGCGCGGCAAAAACCGAACATTTCGCGTTGTTTGCGCTATCACGCGGGCCTGCCCTGTTTTGTTGGACATTTCCGCCTGTCGCTGCTTATGTCCGCGACATGATCGGGTCCGGCCCTGTGTCGGACATCGCATCGCAATTCCGAATCCCAGGGAGGTTTCCGATAATGGATCGTCGTTCTTTCATCCGCACCGGCGCGCTTGGCGTCGGGGGGGTCGCGCTGGCCGCGCCCGCCGTGGCGCAAGGCAACATCACGTGGCGCATGGTCACGACCTGGCCCAAGAACTTTCCCGGTCTCGGCGTCGGTGCCCAGCGTCTGGCCGATCGCATCACCACCGCCACCGGCGGGCGTCTGACCGTTCAGGTGTATTCCGCCGGAGAGCTTGTGCCGCCCCTGCAATCGCTGGATGCCGTCATCGACGGCACCGCCGAGATGAGCCACAGCGCCGCCTATTACTGGCAGAACAAATCCCCCGCGCTGAGCTTCTTCACCGGCGTGCCCTATGGCATGACCACCCCCGAGCTGACCGCGTGGGTCCGCTTCATGGGCGGTCAGGAGATCTGGGACGAGATCTATGACCAGTTCGGCGTTCAGGGCTTCCTGTCGGGCAACACCGGCACCCAGACCGGTGGCTGGTTCCGTGACGAGCTGAAAAGCGTCGAAGACGTCAAGGGCATCCGCTTCCGCACGCCGGGCCTTGGCGGCCGGGTCTGGGAAAAGCTGGGCGCGACGGTGACGAACATGGCCGCGGGCGAGATCTTCCAGGCGTTGCAGTCGGGCACGCTGGACGCCGCCGAATTCGTCGGCCCCTACAACGATCTTGCGCTTGGATTCCACCAGGTCGCCAAGAACTATTACATGCCGTCCTTCGTCGAAGCGGGCCTCGCGACCGAACTGGTCGTGGACAAGAAGAAGTACCAGGAACTGCCCGACGACCTTCAGGCGATCATCCGCGATGTGTCGCAGGCGGAATACGATCAGGTTTCAGCCGACTTCATGGCCAACGACCCACGCGCCCTGAAGACGCTGGTGGACGATCACGGCGTCATCGTCCGCAACTTCCCCGATGACATCATGGAAGCCGGTGCGAAGGCCTCGGTTGAAGTGATCGAGGAGCTGCGCAACAGCGACGATCCCTTGGTGAAGAAGACCACCGAAAGCTTCATCGAGGCGCTGAACCTGGTGCGGACCCGGACCGAGAAGATCGATTCGCCCTATATCCGTGCGCGTGAACAGTATCTGAAATACTGATGCCGCGGTGATCGGCGCGGGGGGTGTCGTGACACCACCGCACCCCTTGCCCGATCCGGCGCACAGCGCACGAGGGAGAAAGGCGCGACAGGCAGGCCCCCTTGCAGAACGTCGGCGGGGGTGCCGTTATCCTGAAGCGCACCATGCGGGGCTTGTGGAAACACTCGCCCCGTTTTTTCTTTCATTGTTTACGCTTTTGCCCGCACCGTGCCAATTTTTGGTCGTATTCCTCTGCATAACCTGCGCCGGGCAGTGAAGGTCACAACGACCACACGCAATCAGGAGCAGGCACATGACGACCCCCACGAAATTCCGGATCACCACAGCCGTCTTCTTGCTATTCGGGCTGGCCGGGTGTTCCGGGGGCGGTGGAAACGGCGCAGCAGGCCCGGTCGCGGTTCCCGATGAGGTGCCCGAAGCGAACGAACGTCCGGTCGATCTGGCATCGCGGGCCCGGATGAACAACGACCTGAGTGGAATGCTGAACGTCTACCGGCCAAGCGCCATCACCAGCTGGGAAGATTCCGGCGACCGGCCCCGTTCGGGCACGGGAACCTATAACGGCATCGCAGGCTTCAACAGTGACGCTTCGACCGGCGGCCGGTCGTCCGAGATCGTGGCGAACATGGCCATGACGTTGTATTTCGGATCGGATGACGTGAACGGCGCGATGTGGAACTTCCACGATACCGACGGAACGCAGGCGGGCGGCAGCGTCCAGTTGACCGGACGGCTGGGTCACAGCGGCCCGGGCGGCCCACAGGGCGAAGCCGGCGCATACCGCGATTCCATCGTCCGGGTGAACGGCGCGGGCACACTGGACTGGGGCGATCACGACCAGGAACTGGATATCGGGATGAGCGGTTTCATTCTGGAGGGGGCCGATGCCGTCGGCGGCACGATTTATGGCACCTCGACCATCGACGGGGACCAGACCGATATCCTCGGCGATGCCGTGCTGGAAAGAGATACGTTGTCGAACCCGGTTCAGCGCTGAGGCTGCGGCGCGGCCTCTA
Source organism: Oceaniglobus indicus (assembly GCF_002751875.1). Classification (GTDB taxonomy): domain Bacteria; phylum Pseudomonadota; class Alphaproteobacteria; order Rhodobacterales; family Rhodobacteraceae; genus Oceaniglobus; species Oceaniglobus indicus. The sequence continues at coordinate 83,711 of NZ_NMZM01000011.1, forward strand.
ACCCGCGATCAGCCGTGGCAGCCAGGTCACGATGCCGGGAAACGCGAACAGGATGGCAATCGCCACGATCTGGAGAACGACGAACGGCAGGATCCCCCTGTAGATGGCGCCGGTTGGCAAATCGGCCGGCGCCACACCGCGCAGATAGAATAGCGCGAAACCGAACGGCGGCGTCAGGAACGAGGTCTGCAGGTTCACTCCCACCAGCACACCCAACCAGACCGGATCGACATCCAGCATCAGCAGCACGGGCGCGGTGATCGGGATCACGATGAAGATGATCTCGAACGTATCCAGGATGAAGCCGAGGAAGAACATGATCGCCATCACGACCGCAACAGCGGCCAGCGTTCCGCCCGGCAGGCTGGACAGGAATTCATGCACCAGGTTGTCGCCGCCCATCAGGCGGAAGACCACCGAAAACACCGACGCCCCCAACAGGATCACGAACACCATGGATGTGATGGTTGCCGTGCTGATCACCGTCTGACGCAGGATCGCGAAAGACAGCCGCCAGCGCAACGCCGCCAGAACCATGGCGCCGACCGCGCCGACCGATGCGGCCTCGGTGGGCGTGGCGATGCCGCCCAGGATGGATCCGAGAACCGCCAGAATCAACAGAAGCGGCGGGACCAGTGCCACGACCACCTCGCGCGCCAGGTCCTTCTTCTGGTCTGGCGGCACCGGCGTGGCGGGACAGGATTGCGGATCGCTCACCGCCTTGAAAATCACGAACAGCAGGTAAAGCCCGACCAGCAGGAAACCGGGTAACAGCGCGCCCGCGAACAGATCGCCCACCGACACGGGAACGGGGGCAAAGTTGCCCTTTTCCATCTGCACCTGTGAATTGATCCCCGACAGCATGTCGCCCATGAAGATCAGCACGGTGGAGGGCGGCACGATCTGGCCCAATGTGCCCGACGCACAGATCACGCCCGTGGCCAGTTTCGGATCGTATCCCGCCCGCAGCATGGCAGGCAGCGAAATCAGCCCCATCGTCACCACGGTCGCACCAACAACGCCGGTGGACGCGGCCAGCATCGCGCCGACCAGGATGACCGAAATCCCCAGGCCGCCGCGCAGGTTGCCGAACAGCTTGCCCATCGTCATCAGCAGTTGCTCGGCGATGCGGGAACGTTCCAGCATGACGCCCATGAAGATGAACAGCGGCACCGCCACCAGCACCTCGTTGGTCATGAACCCGATGTAACGGTTTGGCAATGCGCCGAAATTGGACGGATCGAACACGCCCAGCCACATTCCGACCGCGCCGAACATCAGCGACACGCCGGCCAGGGTGAACGCCACCGGAAAGCCAAGCAGCAGAAAACCGATGATGCCGAAGAACATCAGCCCCGACAGGGCCTCTCCGATCACGACAGGATCCATCAATGCGTTCCTTCGACGGCGGCAGTGGCGGCATCCGCCGGCTTGATCGGGTATTGCATGACCTCGGGCACCAGATCGCACCGCCCGCCCAAAACCAGGACCGACCGGCAGATCAGCGCGATCCCCTGCAACGCCAGGAGGGCCACGAAGACGATCACAAAGCTCTTCAGGATATAGAGTCCCGGCATGCCTCCGACGTTTGCCGACCCTTCGGCGTAAGACCAGGCGCGCATGACAAAAGGCATCGAATAGAGATAGACAACCGTGCAGAACGGCAGCAGGAACAGCAGGGTACCGGCCAGGTCGACGATGGCCCGCGTCCGGACCCGGGCCGGACGATAGAAGATGTCGACGCGGACGTGGTCATCGCGCATCAGGGCGAACCCGGCGACGGCGGTGAACATCGCACCGTTCAGCCAGATATACAGATCCTGCATCCAGACATGGCTGATCGCGAAGACGTATCGTTGCACGACGACGGTGAAGCAGACCACGACAATCCCGAGAGACAGCCACGCGAACACCTGCCCGATGATCCCGTTGATCCGGCAGATCACCGCTGCTGTCGCGCCGATCAAACGCATCGTCGTCTCCGTTTCCTGGTTGTGTGGCGCCCGTCCGGCATGCCGCGCCTTATTGCGCGCGACCTCAAAGCGGTCAACAGCAAGCGACGCGGAACGTGCATGTGGGCGCGCTGGTCCCGGTGCACGGTTTATTAACATAACTCTGATTATGAACCGTTATCGACAGGCCCCTTGGGGCCTGGCGATGATCGGCGGTTCAGTCGTTCAGAACCGCCATGCTGTCGGCGTCCCAGCCGATCCAGACCGGCCCATCCCCCAGGGTGCTGCCCGTGGCAGTGTCGACATAGGCCTTGAGAATCGCATCGCCGGCGTTTTCCACCCGCACGTCCAGCGCCATCCGGCTGCCCAGGAAGGTGCTGCCGATGACGCGCCCCTGAACCGCGTTCTCGGTTTCCGGGCGCACCTTGCCGAACCCCAGCCGCTCAAGACGGATCGAAGCCGTCGCCGGCCCCTGCGGAAGTTTGCGGCCCGGTGCAACGTGCCCGCGCAGGGTCTGGCCGTGCCAGTCCATGATGACGTCGTTGCCTTCCATGCCGCGCACCGTAGCGTTCAACAGGTTGGTTTCGCCGATGAACTCGGCGACGAAACGGCTGGCGGGATGGAAGTACAGCTCTTCCGGCGTGCCGTCCTGTTCGACGCGGCCCTTGTTCATGACGACGATCCGGTCCGACATGGTCAGCGCCTCTTCCTGATCGTGGGTCACGAAAAAGAACGTCTTGTGGGTGCGGCGCTGAATCGATTTCAGTTCCTTCTGGACCTGCCCGCGCAGTTTCGCGTCCAACGCGCCCAAGGGTTCGTCCAGCAGCAACAGCGCCGGATCCGGCGCCAAGGCGCGCGCCAGGGCAACGCGCTGGCGCTGGCCGCCGGACAACTGACCGGGATAGCGGTCGCCATATCCGTCGAGTTCGAGGAACGTCATGATCTCGTCCAGCCGCGCCTTGATCGCGGCCTTGCCCAGCCCCTTGAGTTCAAGGCCGAAAGCGATGTTCTGGGCCACGGTCATATGGGGAAACAGGGCGTAATCCTGGAACACCATGTTCACGTTGCGCCGGTCGGGCGGCAGGCGCGTCACATCCTGCCCATCCAGGATCACGCGGCCCTTGTCGGGGGTTTCGAACCCGCCAAGAATGCGGAGCGTCGTGGATTTGCCACAGCCCGAAGGGCCGAGGAACGTCACGAATTCACCCTGCGCGATGTCCAGATCAAGGTCATGCAGCGCGACCGTCGAACCAAAGCTCTTGGTTATGCCATCGATGCGAACAAGGGGGGAAGTGTCGGTCATGGTTTCGAATCCTTGTTCATGCGGCGGGTAAAGCGTTCGGCCCAGATGCCGATGGCAGCGGTGACGATCAGGGCGACCGTGGCTATGGCGTTGATCTCGGGCGACATGCCCGATCTCAGCTTGGCGAAGATCAACACCGGAAGCGTGGGTTCATATCCGCCGAGGAAGAACGAGCGGACGAAATCATCGAACGACAGCAACAGGCAGAAGATGCTGGCGCCAAGGATCGCAGGAACCAGGTACGGCAGCGTGATGCGAAGGAACACCACCATCGGATCGGCCCCCAGATCGCGCGCCGCCTCAAGCTGGCTCTTGGGCAGGGTCGACAGGCGGGCCATGACGACCAGCACGACGAAGGGCACGTTGTGCACGGCATGGGCCCAGACGATGGCGCCCATTCCCGGTTCGATCCCCAGACCCCGCGCATAGATGCGGAATGCGATGGCGGAAATGATCCCCGGCACCAGCGCCGGCATCACCGCCAGGCCGAACACGACGGGGCGGCCGACGAACTTGCGCCCTTCCAGCAGGACGGCGATCCAGGTGCCGACAAGGATCGACACCAGCGTGGACAGCACCGCGATGGCGATGGAATAGCCGAAGGCCGACACCACCGCGCCGTCGTCGAAGACGCCGGTATACCAGTCCAGCGTCCAGGACCGGATCGGGAAGCCGATGAACTTGCTGTCCTTGAATCCCATCAGGATCATCAGGGCCAGCGGCACGAAAACATACAGGACGAACGCCCAATAGATGCAGGACATGAAGATGCGGCTGCCGCGGGTCATTTGGTGTCTCCCTTGCGCATCGCCTTGATGATGCGTTGAAACAGAACCGTCAGCAGCAATGCGGCGGCGAACATGATCGACGCGAAGGCGGCGCCGGTCGGCCATTGGTCGCCCGCCGTATGGAAGAACCCGGCGATGGTCTGGGCGAACACGGTGGTTGACGGGCCGCCCAGCAGGATCGGCGTGGCGTAAAATCCGGTCGAGATCAGGAACACCAGCGTGCAGCCCGATCCGATCCCCTCGAGCGTCAGCGGCAGGGTGATCCGCCGGAACCGCGTCCAGGGCCCGGCGCCAAGGTCGGCCGCCGCCTCGTTATAGCTGGTCGGCAGTTTTTCCAGCGCGGAATACAGCGGCAGCAGCATGTAGAGCGCGGTCAGATAGACGATGCCGACGCCCATGGAAAAACTGGTATACATGAACGGGATCGGCCGGTCGATCAGGCCCAGCGTCTTCAACACCAGGTTCAGCGCACCGGTGTTGCCGAGCAGGATCATGATCGCATAGGTGCGCACGATTTCACCCACCCAGAACGGGATCAGCAACAGCAGAAGCATCAGCATCTGGTTCTTGCGGCTGACATGCCGGGCCAGGAAATACGCCACCGGATAGGTCAGGACGAGGGTGCAGAAGGTGAAGACGAAGGCAAAGGCCAGCGTGCGGAAGAACGGTTGCCAGAAGATGCTGTCGCCGAAGAACTTGATGTAATGTTCCAGCGTCAGATACGTCTCGGTATCCGGGGCCACGGGATAGGCACTGGTCAGGCTGACGCGCAGCATCTGCACCATCGGGCCCAGGTGCTGGGTCAGCACCCAGAGCACCGGAAAGATCGCGAGGATCAGGAACTGCCGCCGGGGCGAGCCGTAGATGACATTGACGACCGCGCGATACGGGCTCCACCGTGTCATGCGGCCCCAGAAGGGCAATGTGTCGGGCGTGCCCGGCGCGGTGCGGGTCTGGACGGCGTCGCTTGGCATGATGCTCTTTTCGGAAGGGTCAGTCGGGTCGAACGAAATCAGGCATCCACCCCCGCCAACAGCGGGGATGGACGAAGAACGGCAGTGATCAGGCGGCCTTGATCGCTTCGACGGCCGGATCCATCAGGCCGTATTTCAGCTCGTTCTCCTCGGCGCGGAAGAACTGCAGGTTGGCCAGTTGCTCCTCGGGGAACGACGTCGATTTCTTTTCCAGCTCGTTCAGATACTGGTCCGCGCCCTTGTAGGTCGAGATGAAGCCCGATGCCTTGGTCATCGCCGCGCCGATTTCGGGCGACGACAGCAATGCATCGAGGAAGGTATAGGCGTTGTCGCCGTTCGGCGCGTTCTTGGCGATGTTGAAGGTATAGACAAAGCCATAGGATCCTTCCTGCGGGATGCTCATCGCCAGAGGGAAGCCATCGTTGATCAGTGCCGCTGCCGGACCGTTCCAGCTGTGGCCCAGAAGGATGTCCTGATTGACCATCATCTGCTGGAATTCCGCACCACCGTCATAATACTTCCGGACCAGCGGCTTCTTGTCGATCATGAACTGCTTGACCTCTTCCATGATCTCGGCGGCCCGGGCGTGATCGTCGGCATATTCGATGAAGTTGCCGTCGTAGCCCATCATCAGCATCACGATCGACAGCATGTCCTGGATGATATAGGCGGTCTGACCCTTGTATTTCTCCGAGAACAGGGTGTCCCAGGTCTGGGCTTCCTCGGCGGTGACGTAATCGGTGTTGTACGACAGCACCTCCATGCCCGACAGGATCGGCGCACCCCACTTTTCGCCGTTGATCGTCGACCAGTCGGATTCCGAGAATGTCGGGTTGATGTTGCCCCAGTTGCCCAGGCGACCGGTGTCCAAAGGCGCCAGCAGATCGCTTTCGATGAACTGGAGGAACCGGTGGCCGGCAACGGTCATGATGTCGACGGTCGGGTTCGGCTGTTCGGCGGCCAGCAGGTTGAACTGCTTGCCCTGGTCGTCGACCAGGCGGACGTTCACCTTGATGCCGGTTTCGGATTCGAACTGTTCCTTGAACGCCTTCGGGACGAAGTCGTTATAGGTCCAGATGTTCACTTCGCCCGATCCCTGCGCGTGCGCACGACGCAGATACGCCGGGCTGGCCAGCAGGCCGCCAGCGGCAGCGGTGCTGCCGATAAAGCCGCGACGGTTGAGGATTAGCTTGGTCATCGTGTCTCTCCCTATTGAGAAGTGTCGTCTTCACGACGCCTTGGTGGCGCCGCCGGTTGGCAGAAGGCCGGTTCGCGCGGCCTTCTGCAGATCGTCCAGTGTAAAGCGCGACAGGTCCAGCGCGTTCAGCAATTCATTCTCGGCCATGAAATCGCGGCCATACATTGCCGAAAAAATGCGCACGCCTGCCTCGTGCAGATGCGCGGGCTTGCCCGCCAGATTGCCCAGGACCACCGTCAACGCCAGACCATAGGGCACATCCTCGGTCACATAACGGCTGTCGGCGGTGGCGGGTCCGGTGCCGCCGTTGCCCTGCGCATGCATCTGCTGGTTCATTTCCGAAATCGACGCGACCGGAACGTGGAACGACAGGTGGAAGTGTTCGAAGATCGTGCGCACCTCCAGCCCCAACGCCTGTGCGATGGCGATCCGCTCGGCGTCCAGTTCTTCCAGCAGGCGGCCGACGTTGGGGGTGACGTTCTGGCCCTGGCTCCACTCCTCGCCGCGTTCCATGCGGGTCATGTTGCCAAGGGCGATGCCCATGTGGTTCTGCGGGTTCAGGTTGGACAGCGATATCGCAAGCAACCCGTCGCGCACCATGAACCGGTCGCCGAACAGATCGCGGCACAGCTCCAGTCCGGCGTCGGACGCGGTGTCCGGTACGGTGCAGATGTCCACCCGGCTGCGGATGGTGTTCACCTTGGTCGCGGTGCCCGATTGCCGGCGCCCGGTGACGATGGTGGTGCCCCAGGCCGTGACCGGCGCATCGACGCCGCGCGCCGCCAATGCCTGGCGCAGATAGACCGCGCCGAACGAGGCATGGGACGAGATGATCACCGGCTGTCCGTCGCGGATATGCGGGATCAGCGCGTCCAGCGCGGTCTTGTGGCCGTATCCCGGCAGCACGATCATCAGGACGTCGTTTTCATCGGCCAGCATCTTCGCGCTGTCGGCGATACGGGGGGTCAACGTGGTTTCGACTGCGCCGGTGGCGGTCAGGGTCGCCCCCTGCCCCAGATCGGCGATGCCCTTCCCGGACGGTGACCACAGCATCGGATCGTGACCGTTCTGCGCCAGCAACGCCGCCGTGCAGAACGCCACCGATCCCGCGCCCGCCAATCCGACCTTCCGTGTCATGCCATCATCCTTTTTCATGCCGCGTCTTTCATCGCGCGCACAAAGCCCAATTTCCCCAGATGTTTCAACCCGGGTTTCCGGGGGTGCATCACGATGGGTCGCCGCGGCGGACCGGGTCGCCCAGGACGTGCATCAGGCGGTTGGCCCAGCCGAACAGCGCGGTGGACAGGATCAGATCAAGAATCTCGGCGTCGTCCAGACCGGCATCCTTCAGGGCCGCCATGTCGGTCGGCCCGGCTTCGGACGGCGCCTTGGACAGTTTCAGCGCGAAGGCAAAGATGGCGCGGTCACGGGGCGACAGGTCGGCATTGGCGCCGGCGGCAAAGATGCGGTCGGTGACCTCCTCGCTCTTTTCGATTTGGGCGTGGCGGCTGGCATGAACGGCGGCGCAATAGATGCAATGGTTGATCATCGACGCGCCGATGGCACCCAGCTCGCGCTCGGACCGCGACAACCCGCCCGGATCATACATGATGCCGTTGAACAGCGGCGAGCGCACCTTCAGCGTCTCGACGTCATGGGCCAGGACCAAGACGTAATCCGACACCTTGGTATTCGACGGCGTGACCTGAAGCGCATCAAGCTGGGCCTCGGTCGCCTCTTGCAGATCGACGGGTTTCACACGCGGCTGCCATTCGGGCACGGTGCGGGTCCACTTGGTGACCACACGGGTATTCTCGGTCATTGGCTCGCTCCCATCAGGCGAAGGCCGGCGATCAGGCGGATCTGATAGGCGAGGAACGCGTTCAACTCGGCCAGCCGCACGATGTCGGCATCGCTGACGCCGGCGGATTTCAGGGCCTCCACATCCTCGGCGCGGACCTGCGCGGTATGCACCGCCACCTTGTCCATGAAGGCCACGATGGCGTCCAGGCCCTGGGCGCGGCCATCCTGACCCGGATCGGCCAGCGTCGCATCGCCGGTGATGCGCGCGCCATAGCGTTCGGCCAGGTCTTCTTCGGTGTTCAGTCGCGCAATCCGGGCCGCCAGCGCGGCGCGCAGATCATGCGAGATCCCGCCGGGATCCGCCGGGGCCAGAACCGCATCTTCGGCGGTCTGCGTCATCTCGAAGATCTTCGCGCGCCC
>NZ_NMZM01000012.1 GCF_002751875.1 Oceaniglobus indicus
GCCCTGGAACTGGGTGCCGCGGCCCACCGAGACAGCCAGTCAAGCCGCATAGGCCGCGGTATCAATGGCGTGGTTACCGAATATCTCGTGGGCTTTCCGGTTCAGGCCACGTGTCGCGGCTGCGGCACGCTGAACCAGGCGCAATCTCCCGCGCGCTGAGGCGCGCATCTTACCAATTTCCTGAAATCGCAGAGACGCACGACGTCCTGACCTGGCCACGACAAGGCGCTGGACGCCTGGCCGCAAGGCAGGCGTCCAATGTCCATCGCGTGGCACGAGATCCGTGATCACCTCATGTTGTCTTCTTCAACTCTCAACTTTCAAAGGAACTTCGAAGCGCTTCGTCGCAACAGCGAACCGCTCGCGCATTTCGCTGATCCCGCCGCTTTGCTGGACACGCTGCATGTCGGTTGCCGTGCGCCAGACGACAAAAACCGGTTGCTGGTTGCACTGGTCGCGGCCGCGCAGTCCGGCGGCGCGGTCTCCGATTGTGCCCTGACGCTGATGCTGCTGGCGCTCTGGCCGGGGCTGGATGCCGTTCGGCGCAGATCGATCTGGCGCAGGATCGGCACCGGCGACGAGGTTGCATCCGAAATCCTGGCCCGGGCGTCCGAGGCCATTCGGGGTCTGGATATGCAGCGCGTCAATTGGATCGCGGCAACCATTCTGCGGAACATCGAGCGGGACCTGATCAGAACGCGTCAACGCAAGGACAGGCACCAGAGCCTGCGCAGCGAGGCCGATCCCGACGAAATCCCAACTGACGATCAGGCGTCAGCCAACGCCAGCTCTGCACTGCTCCACCGCGATCTCGTCCGCATCGTCGGCAAGGATTCTGATCTGGTGATCCGCGTGGCCGTCGACGGGTTCTCGCAGGCTGAGGTCGCATCCGAGATGGGGCTATCCGAGGCGGCGACGCGCAAACGCTATCAGCGGGCAACCCGGCGTCTGCGCGACGCCCTGCAAGAATTTCGCTGACCGGATGTCCCGATCCCTGCCGCGCGGTGGCTTTTCCCATTCAGACGCCACCGCGCGCCCCACTCAAACCGAAAGTCGACCAGCATGATCCGCAAAGCCGACCTCCTGTCCGCAGACCTCACGCGCATCCCCGGCCTCTACCGCCGCTGGGAGCTGCCGGAAATCCTGAAGAACCAGCGTGCATACCGCATCGAGAATGCCGGGTCCCATCAGGACGGGACGCCCCTCGTGGCGGTCTACGCCGACGCCGACACGGGTCAGCCGGACGACCTGCACAACGCATCAATCACTGACGCCGAAGCGGCCTCGGCCCCTGCTGGGACGATGTCGCGTCGGCCTGAGTAGAGGCGAAAGGAGGAGATCATGATCATGGGAACCACACCCTTCATCACGGTCCGCGCCAGCCGACCGCTTTCCGAGATCCAGTTCTGTGCCTGGGTGGCGCAGGCCGTTCCCGGCGACCGGCTCGAATACCATCGCGGCTTTCTGGTGCTCGACATCTTCCCTGTTTTTTCAGGGTTGTCGGATGCGGTGCGGGCCGAGTTGGGCAGGCTTGGATCGCGGGCCTTCTGGGCCGCTGAACTGGGTCTCGTGCATCTCGTGCAGGAGCGCATAGGCCCGGATCAGTTCGCCTACATCGCCGTCGCCCGACCCAAGCCGAAGGCCGCTGCCGTCTCGCTGTCCGAGCTACTGCTCGCGGAACAGGGGCAGCCCTGCGACGCCGCCGGTTCGAGTGGCAGGGCTGCCGCGTGATGCCTGCATTCCAATCCTTTTTCACCGATCACGGAGACCATTTCATGCCATTCCCCGAGAACACACCTACGCTGGACGATCTGCCGTCCCTCAGCGCCGCTGAGATCGCAGCCCTGCCGGTCGAGCTGCTGGCAATCCTGCAGCGCGAGATCGACGAGCGCCTGAAGCGCGACAAGGCCGCCAAGACCCGCTTCGATGCTGGACTGGCCGTTCGCTACGCCACTCGCGCCACCGAGGAACGCCAAGCCGCAGGCAAAGACACCGGCACCGTCCGGTTCGACGACGGCGATTTTACCGTGGTGGCTGATCTGCCGAAGCGGGTCGGTTGGGACCAGGACCGACTGGCCGACATGGTCGCGCGGATCCGCGCTGCCGGGGACGACCCGGCCGAATACGTCGATCTCGCCTACAAGGTGCCGGAGCGCAAATACGCCGCCTGGCCCGAGGCCATCCGGCAGGGTTTCGAGCATGCGCGCACCGTCCGGCCCGGCACGCTGAAGGTCGAGATCCTCGCGCAGGAGGCCGACCAGTGAGCCTCCCCATCATCAGCGCCGACCAGCGGCTGGCCGAGCCGCGCGGCATCAAGGGCTGCATCTTAGGGAAAAGTGGAATTGGGAAAACCTCCCTTCTGTGGACCCTCGATCCCAAGCTCACGCTGTTCATGGATCTCGAAGCGGGCGATCTGGCCATCGAAGGCTGGACGGGCGACAGCATCCGGCCGCGCACATGGGCGGAATGCCGGGATTTCGCGGTGTTCATCGGCGGGCCCAACCCGGCGCTGCGCGACGAGCAGCCCTATAGCCCGGCCCATTACAAGGCGGTCTGCGACCGTTTTGGCGATCCGACAGCACTGGACCGCTACGACACGATCTTCGTGGACTCGATCACCGTCGCGGGACGGCTGTGCTTCGGGTGGTGCAAGGGCCAGCCAGAGGCGCTGTCGGAGAAGACCGGCAAGCCAGACGTCCGGGGTGCCTACGGCCTGCACGGCCGCGAGATGATCGGCTGGCTCACCCATCTGCAGCACACGCGCGCCAAGAACGTCTGGTTCGTCGGGATCCTTGACGAGAAGCTCGACGACTTCAATCGCAAGGTGTTTCAGCCGCAAATCGATGGCTCCAAGACCGGCTTAGAGCTGCCGGGGATCGTCGATGAAGTGATCACCATGGCTGAGCTGAAGGCCGACGGCGGCGATCCGTATCGCGCCTTCGTTTGCCAGACGATCAACCCCTGGAACTTTCCGGCCAAGGATCGCTCCGGTCGCCTGGCCCAAGTCGAAGAACCCCATCTCGGCCGCCTGATGGCGAAAATCCGAACGCCCACGACCCCGGCGTCGGATCGCCTGACCTATGCCCCGCCACCCGCCGACCCGGCCGATGCCGACCAATCCCAACCGCAATCCTGATCAGAAAAAGGAGGTTCCCCATGGGTTCCTGGAACGATTTCAACGACGCGCAGAGCAACACCAACCTCATCCCCAAGGGCACTCTGGCCAAGGTGCGCCTGACCATCCGCCCGGGCGGCTTCGATGATGCCTCGCAGGGCTGGACCGGTGGCTATGCCACCCGCGGCTCCACCGGGGCTGTCTATCTCAACGGTGAGTTCACCGTGACCGAGGGGCAATATGCCCGGCGCAAGATCTTCACGCTGATCGGGCTCTACAGCCCGAAGGGGCCCGACTGGACCAACATGGGCCGCAGCCTGGTGCGCGGCATGCTGAACTCGGCGCGCGGGATTTCCGACAAGGACATGTCGGCCAAGGCGCAGGCCGCGCGGCGCATCAGCGGCTTTGCCGATCTCGACGGGATCGAGTTCATCGCCCGCATCGACATCGGCACCGACGCCAGCGGTGACGACAAGAACGAGATCCGCAGCGCCGTCACGCCTGACCATCGCGACTATGCGCAGGTCATGGGAACGGCGCCGGTGGTGACGGCACCATCGGGAGCTCCAGGCTTTGCCTCTGCTGCGCATCAAACGGCGTACGAGGCACAAGCACCGGCTCCGCATGGGCGACCTTCGTGGGCGGACTGACTATGCCGATGCCTGCGATCAACATGACAGGACAGAGGTTTGGCCTTTTGACAGTGGTGGAGCGCTTCGGCGCTTCACCGAGACCAAAATGGCTGTGCCGCTGTAAATGTGGAAGGCTGACCATCAAGGATGGCAGCCGTTTGCGCAGAGGGACCGTCAAGAGTTGTGGTTGCGCGACCCGGGTCCTCATTGCGGCTTCACGGCGGACCCACGGGATGACCGGACATCGGCTCGAGAACATTCGTCGTGGGATGTTGGCACGGTGCCACAATCCCAACAGCAAGGATTTCCCGCGCTACGGCGCGCGCGGAATTCGCGTTTGTCGACAATGGCGGGAGAAGCCGGTCCAGTTCTACGGCTGGGCTCTGGCGCACGGCTATGCGGATGATCTCAGCATAGACCGGATTGATCCGCGCGGCGGCTATTCATCTCACAATTGCCGTTGGATTCCGCTCTCCGAAAATGTGGCGCGGGCCAATCGAGCCAGGCGGCAGAGGGCCGCGTGAGCCATGTCGCGCAAATCCTATCCGCGCCCAAGGCGGCTTCGGATCGACCGAGCGTTGATCGCCTCTGGCATCCGCGCCCGCTGCTCTGTGCCGTCTGCACATCCCGAACACGGGGTTTCGGCTGGTTCGATCCCAACCGGCCGCGCGCTCACCGTAACCGCCGCTGGTTCTGCTCAATGGGCTGCCAGGCGGCTTTCACACTCAAAGCTCGGAAAGGATTGAGCATGGTCGATTTTACGAAAGAGGAAACGCAGGCGCTGCCTGCCGTGATGCGCGCGCTCGGCCCAGAGATGGAGCGTATCGGTTGGGACCGGCCGCTGGCCCAGCTGACCCAGAACGACATGCATCGTCTGATCGTGATCACCGTCGAAGCGTTCCGCGTCAAGATGGCGGAGATTGCGCTCGAAGATGAGATCCCGTTCTGATGCTGAATTTCAACCCGCGTCCCTCCATGGCCGAGCGGATCAACACTCTGGTCGATGCAGCCCTCATCGCCGAGCGCGAGGCCACGCCGCCCCGGACCTATCTCGGCGCGTCCCGTCTGGGACACGCCTGCGAACGCGCGCTGCAATTCGAGTTTGCCGGTGCGCCGAAGGATGAGGGTGCCGATTTCAGCGGGCAGACGCTCCGGATCTTCGCGATTGGTCATCAACTCGAGGATCTGGCGATCCGCTGGCTGCGGGCCGCTGGGATCGATCTGGTCACCCAGAAACGCGATGGTGGCCAGTTCGGCTTTTCCGTCGCGGGTGGTCGCATCCGGGGCCATGTCGACGGGATCATTGCCTCAGCCCCGGCGGCGCTTGGCATGCGTGTTCCCGCGCTCTGGGAATGCAAGACCATGAACGCGAAGAACTGGCGGGCCTGCGTCAAGGACGGCGTCACGATTTCCAAGCCTGTCTATGCCGCCCAGATCGCAATCTACCAAGCCTACATGGAACCCTCGGTGCCGAAAATTTCGACGGCACCGGCGCTGTTCACGGCGATCAACAAGGACACCGCCGAGCTGCACCATGAGCTGGTGCCCTTCGATGCCGACCTGGCGCAGCGCATGTCCGACCGCGCAGTGCGGATCCTGCAGGCCACCGACGCAGGTGAACTGCTGCCGCGCATCGCGGCCAATCGCGACTTCTTCGAATGCCGGTTCTGCGCCCACGCCGAGCGGTGTTGGGAGGTGAGCGGCGTCTCTGGAAACGCTCCAGTGGAGCGTTTCAGCCGCGAACGGGCGGAGCCCTGAGCATGACCGACGAGCCCACCGATCCATCAGATCCCGACCAGGACACACCCATGCGCCACGACGCAACGCCAGAAACGCCAAAGGAAAACATCGTCCATTTCAACCCGTGGCGCGATTTCAACGACGCCGCGCCGCAAGCCGATCCTTTCGGCGACGAGCCCGATCCCGAACAGATCGCCCAGTTCATGCAGGTCGTCTTCGGCTATTGCGATGGCCTGATCCCGGTCCGCAGTTTCATCGACAAGGGTCAGGGCATCGATGGCCGCCCGCATAACATCTGGCTCGATGCCGACCTGGCCGCGCCGGAGAAGATGGCGACCTTCGCCACATGGGCGTCGCGGGAAGGCGCAGCGGTCTACGTGATCCCCGGCACCGTGGCCGCACCCGGTCAGGCCAAGGCCGCGGAAATCCTGCAGATGCAAACCGTCGTGGTCGATCTCGACACCGGTGACATCGCTGCCAAGCGCACCCATCTGGAGCGCCATCTCGGCGCACCGACCATGGTGGTGGAAAGCGGTGGTATGACACCTGAGGGGCAGCGCAAAGCCCACATCTGGTGGATGCTGTCCGAGCCCGCCGAGGGCGACGACATCGCCCGTGTCTGCCGTCTGCGCGGCGACATCGCGGCCAAGGTCGGTGGCGACATGCATTTCCGCTCCGCCCACCAGCCAATCCGGGTCGCGGGTTCAGTCTATTACAAGAATAGTCTCAAGACGCAGGTGCGGATCGTCGAGCTGAATGCCGACCGCGAACGCGATCTGGCCGAGTTCGTAGAGGCTGTGACCGACATGCCGCCCGCGCCGGGCGTGTCCCTGCAACCCGAGTTCAGCCATCCTGACAAGCCCGCCATGGACAATGTGCTGGTGACCCCGGTGCGCGAGGGCGCGCAGGACGATTGGTCCCGCTTCGCGGGGGCATCAGCGGCAATCGGTCATTTCATCCGCATGGTCCACGAGGGCCGGATGACAAAGGACGAGGGTTGGGAAGGTATCTGCGGCTACAACGCCGCGATGTTGCGGCCCCAGTGGCCAGTGGAACGGCTCAAGCGCGAGTCCGAGCGGCTCTGGGAGCGGCATGTCGAGAAATACGGACCGCCCCTGATCCGACTGGATTCCGGCGCACCGGGCCCCGTCGAGATGCCCGCCTTCACGCTCGGCGCGCTGCTGGACGACCAAAGCCCTATGCCGGAGGACATCATCGCACCGCGGGTGTTGACGCCGGGCGGGCTTCTGGTGCTGGGCGGCGCGCCGAAGGTCGGTAAGAGCGATCTGCTGATCTCGTGGCTCGTCCACATGGCCGCTGGCGTGCCGTTCCTCGGCTTCACGCCGCCACGGCCGCTTCGGATTTTCTATCTGCAGGCCGAGATCCAATATCACTATCTGCGCGAACGCTTGAAGCAGATCGCCCTGCCGCCAGAGGTGTTGGCCGCTGCGAGGGAAACCTTCGTAGCAACGCCGAAGCTGAAGATGCTGCTCGACAATGAGGGCAGCGTTCAGGTTGCCCGCGCCGTGCAAACCGCGTTCCCGGAGGCTCCAGTGGACATCCTCTGCGTCGACCCGATCCGGAACCTCTTTGACGGCGGTCCCGATGGTGGCGGCGAAAACGACAACACCGCCATGATGTTTTTCCTGAAGGAAAGGGTCGAGGTTCTGCGCGACCACATCGACCCCGACTGCGGGGTTATCCTGATCCATCACACCAAGAAGCTCAGCAAGCAGCAGGTGAAGGACGATCCCTTCCTCGCGCTCTCCGGCGCCAGTGCCCTGCGCGGCTTCTACACCTCCGGCCTGATCCTGCATCGGCCCGACGAAGACTGTCCGCAACGAAAACTGGAGATCGAGCTGCGCAATGGACCCGCGCTGCCGCCCAAGGTGATCGACAAGGTCGCTGGCCAATGGGTCGAGATCAACCCGATGAACGAACGCCTCGTCCGCCAGGAGGTCGGCGCGAAACATGATGCCGAGCGGGACCGAAAGGGCGAGGTGATCTGCGGCCTGCTGTACCATGAGGCCCTTCAGGGTCGGATGTACACGATGACCCATTTCGCGGAGACCTTCGAGAACACCGGGGGTCTTGGCGGGCAATCGATCATCCGCGAACGCCTGAACGTGCTGACCACGAAAGGCTACGTGAAGTTCGTTCGCGGGGCCGCTGCGACTGCGCTGGATCTGGCGACCGAGCGGAACAAATACGGCTATCTCTGCGTCGAGACCATGCGTCTGGCGACCAGCCTGGAGCATGTCGATCCCGACACCGGAGAGGTCACACCGGAGCTGATCGATGTCCTGCCCAGCCACTATAAATGCCCACAGACCGGTGCCGTTCTGCCCGTCGAAAATCCGTCCGTCTGGGTCTATCGCGAGGTGGAGGACGCATGATGAAACACGCCGTTTTGTCCTCCGAAATCTGGGTGCAGAATTCCGAAATCTGGCCAGATTTTGCAAAATCTGAAATCCTGGCGAAATCTGGAATCTGGCTTTTTCCATTTGGTTTCAGGGGCTTGGAAGGTCCTTTCCAGATTTTGGAAGGGGGTTTCCGAAATCTGCTCCGAAATCTGGATTTGCTCAACAAAATCAGTGGCCTGTGCCAGATTTCAGATTTCAGAAAAGTCCCCCCTAAAGGGGTAGGTGTCCTCCCCGCTACAGGCGGGGAGAGCCACCACCTACCCCTGGGCAATTCCTCGGGTCGAAGTCTGACCCGTTCCATCCCTCGAGCAGCCAATCACAAAAGGAGAAAGCCCATGGCGGACCAGACCATGACCAACCCCAATCAGAACGCCGTCCAGAACGTGCCACCTGCGTTTACCCGCCAGCGCACCTTGCTCGCGCTCGATCTCGGCACGACAACAGGCTGGGCCCTGCATGGCGCCGATGGGCTGATCACCAGCGGCACCGCATCCTTCCGCAATGGACGGTTCGATGGCGGTGGGATGCGATACCTGCGCTTCACGAACTGGCTGGGTGAGCTGGAGCGGTTGTCCGGTCCTATCGCCGCCATCTGGTTCGAGGAAGTCCGCCGCCACGCGGGCACCGACGCAGCCCATGTCTTTGGCGGCCTCATGGCCAGTTTGACCAGTTGGGCTGAATTGCGGGGCATCCCTTATCAGGGCGTCCCCGTCGGCACCATCAAGAAACACGCAACTGGAAAGGGCAATGCGCCGAAACAGGCCATGATTGACGCGGCGCGCGCCCGAGGTTTCAGCCCTGCCGACGACAATGAGGCTGACGCCATCGCCATCCTGTTCTGGGCGATTGAAACGAATGGAGGTTTGGCATGATGGATTTCAACGCAGAATGGCGCACAATTCCAGATTGGCCGGAATATGAAATCTCCGAGGATGGTCATGTACGGCGGGCGCTTGCCGGCAAAGGCACGCGCGCTGGTCGCCCGCTCAAGCCATGGACAAACTCGCAGAACCAGTATCTCTACGTTCAGCTTTGGCGGAATAATCGAAAGAAAAGCATTCCAGTTCATCGACTTGTCGCAAAGGCATTTCTCGGACAACCACCTACGAAACGTCACGTGGTTGCCCATTGCGACGGCAGTCGTGACGGCAACCAACCTTGGAACCTGCGTTGGGCAACGCAACGTGAGAACATGGCGGACACAGTCCTACATGGCACGCACAATCGTGGTTCAAGGAATGGCCAGTCGAAGCTCGATGAAGTCTGCGTACTCGCCATCCGCAAGATGCATGCCTTGGGCATTCCAAGACGGGAAGCAGCCAGCGGTTTCGGTGTCTCTCGCCAGACAGTTGATGACATCATCAACGGCAAGCGGTGGGGGCATTTCCAATGACCGGAATGCGCTTCACGCCCAAGGGTTATGGCGGCCATCGCCGTCAGCCCGATGAGGTCAAACGCGACGGCTGGAAAGAGCAAGGCCTGCTGGCCGTCGCCATCGACGATGACCGGTTGACCTGGCCCGAACGCGAACTGGTGCGGCAGCTTGGCGAACGCCTGTACGGCAAACAAAACCGGGAGGTGCGCCATGACTGAGTGGACCACAGCGCGCGTGGAGGACCGGCTGGAGAGTGCGGCCGACGTCTTCCGCACCTTGCCCGGCGTCATGCCGCAGGGCTTCTTCAACGCATGGCCCGAGTATTTCCACAGCTTCGCGGACAAGGTTGGTCAGGAGCCGCAGATGCGGCGGCCCCGGCCGGGACCGCGCCAGATCTCTGAGGCCGAGGAGGCATTGCTCTGGTTGCGCTGGCTGGAACGGGATGATGCCCGGATCGTCTGGCTGCGGGCCGAACGCACGCCGTGGAAGCGGATCTGCTGGGAGATGGGGATCAGCCGCCCGGCGGCCAACCGCCATTGGCAATACGGCCTGGCGCTGATCACTTGGCGGCTCAATGGTCGCGTGCCGCCTTCAAAGCGGTCACGGCGTTTCGTGGTCGAGAACGCGAACAACCTGTCAAGAAAAATCGTCCTGTGACAGAATTTTCAGTGAGACATCGCAACGGGTTACAGTTTCCGGCTGAGAGGCTACAAATTGGATATACTCGGGAGAGGAGCGCGCAGGCAGAGGCCTCGCAGCTGGCTTCCGGGGTCCGGCGAAGGGTCCAGCCGGGGTCCAATCGGCTAACGCATTGAATTCTTGGTTCCTTCTGGGCCACTTTCGTATGCTGGCGGGCGAAGCGCGCAATATCGCCAGCGACAGGGCCGGTTTTTTGGGAAGCCACCCCGGCGGGCATCCACCCGCAATCTTCTGAAAACCACAACAAAACAAACTCTTGGAACCGGACACCCCGGCGGCCGCTGGACCCTTTGCGGAGTCCAGGCTGGCTCCCGGTGTCCGGAGTCCAGGGTATCCACCCCATTGAGGCGAACCGACATCATGACGCTCAGCTTTGCCCCGGACGCGATCGAGACCTGGCCGCTGGCCAAGCTCCAGCCTTATGCAAAAAACGCAAAGGCGCATGGCGCGGACCAGGTCGCGAAGATCGCGGCGAGCATGGCCGAGTTCGGCTGGACGGTGCCGTGCCTCGTCGCGGACGACGGCGAGTTGATCGCGGGCCATGGCCGGGTGCTGGCGGCGGCGCAACTCGGGCTAACCGAAGCGCCGGTGATCGTTCTTGGCCATCTGACCGAGGCGCAGCGGCGCGCTTATCGGATCGCGGATAATAAGCTCACGGAACTCGGCACTTGGGATGAAGCTCTGCTGTCGGCCGAGCTCAACGACCTGCTCGCCGAGGATTACGACCTGTCGCTGGTCGGCTTCTCAGATGGCGAGCGGGCGATCCTGTTTGCGACCGATCCGCCGTATCTTGTCGATTACGATGGCTCGAACCATCCGACGCGGAACAAGGACTGGTCGGCATCCTACGGCACGACCTGGGACGACAGTTCGCAGGGCGCGGAACTCTACGACGGCTTCATCGCGGCGGCAGTGGCGGAAGCCATCGCCGAGAATGCCGCCTGGTATTGCTGGCACGCCTCGCGGCGTCAGGCGATGCTGGAAGCCTGCTGGGAGAAGGCTGGGGCCTTCGTCCACCAGCAGATCATCTGGGTGAAGGACCGCGGGGTCCTAACCCGGTCGCACTACCTCTGGAAACACGAACCCTGCTTCATGGGTTGGCGCCGCCCCAACCGCCCGCCGAAGGTGGCCGAGGAAACGCTGCCGTCCACATGGGCGCTGCCGAGCTTTGCCAAGGAGGACCGGCCCGATCATCCGACGCCGAAACCGCTCGACGCGTTCGGCATTCCGATGCGGCAGCACGTGGCGCGCGGCGGTCTCTGCTACGAGCCGTTCTGCGGCTCCGGCTCGCAGATCATGGCCGGTGAAGCCAATGGTCGCCGCGTCTTCGCGATGGAAATCAGTCCGGCCTACATCGACGTTGCCGTCGAACGCTGGCAGGCCGACACGGGGCGCGAGGTGATCCTGGACGGTGATGGCCGGACCTTCGCTCAGGTTAGAACTGAGCGGTTGGGTGAAAACGCTAACGTCCCCGCCGATGTCCCGGCCGCAAACGGCGAACCCGGGTCCGCCCGCGACCGCAAATCCGCAGCCTGAGGCAATGCATGACCTGGCTCTACCTTCCTCCGGGCGCACTTCCGGAACTGAAGACGCATGCCTGTTCGGCCTCTCTCTGTGTTCCGGCGCAGGCGGCATCGACCTCGGGCTCACCATTGCCATCCCCGGATATCGAACTGTGGGCCATGTCGAACGGGAAACCTTCGCCGCAGCCACTCTCGTGGCGCGGATGGAAGACGCGGCCCTGGATCCGGCACCTGTCTGGGACGACGTTGCCAGCTTCGACGGCCGCCCTTGGCGCGGCGCGGTGGACATCGTCACTGCGGGATATCCGTGCCAGCCGTTTTCGGTTGCGGGCAAACGCCTTGGTACCGAAGATCCACGCCACCTCTGGCCGCACGTCGCCCGGATCATCGGTGAATGCGAGCCGCCCTTCGTCTTCCTCGAGAATGTCGCCCATCATCTGCGCCTCGGCTTCCCCGAAGTCGCCAGCGGACTGGTCGGCATGGGCTACCGCCTTGCGGCGGGCCTCTTTACAGCGGCGGAAGTCGGTGCGCCCCACAAACGCGAGCGGCTGTTCATCCTCGCCATCCGCGAAGGCTGCGAGCTGGCCGACCCCGCGCGCTTGCTCTGGAACCCGCTCGAGTGGCGGCAACCGGACGGAGATGCTGCGAATGTGGCCGACGCCGAGGGCAAGTGCGAACGAGAACCGGCAGACGAAACCAACGCCCTCGCAAGAAGCAGGCAAGCATGGGATGAACCTGGCAACGAGTGCAGCGATGTGGCCGACGCCGCAGTCCGACAGCTTCCGGAGCCGGGGCGGAGACCGGAAACACGAGAAGGGTCTGGACGGCATGGCGCGGGACTGGCCGACGCCGATGGCGAACGATGGCTGCAAACCGAGCGCGGGCAACCGCAAGACGGCCGATCTGACCTATGCCAGCCGCATCTGGATGACGCCGACGGCGCGCGATCACAAGGACGGGGCGACAACATTGGCGAACACGCCAGTGAACGGCCTGCTTGGCCGCCAGGTCCTGGCGACGCAGGTGGCTGGGAGCGATATCTCCGAGCAGCGCCGGACCTTGAACCCGCTGTTCGTCGAGGCGCTGATGGGTTGGCCCACCGGGTGGACAGGCTTCGCCTCTGTGGCAACGGCGTGGTCCCCTTGGTTGCGGCGTATGCGCTGCGAACTCTCGCGGCTGAACTGCTGGCCGATGGATAAGGCGGCGGGATGAAGCAGTCGCGCCTCATGTCGCTGTTCGAGTCCGTCGCCAACGTATTTGTCGGCTACGGCGTGGCAGTCGTGACGCAGATCCTGATCTTCCCGATCTTCGGGCTGCACACGACGCTGGCGCAGAACCTGAAAATGGGCGCGATCTTCACCGTGGTAGCGATAGCGCGGTCCTTCGCGCTGCGCCGCTTGTTCGAGGCGATCCGGATGCGAAACGCCAAATGAGAAACCGCCGCCCCTAGGAGACGGCGGTCATCTGTGAATTGGACCGTGTGCGTCAGTCGCGGATAGCGTAGACGCGGCCTCGTCCATCAATCTTTTCCGAGGTGATCGTCAGGCCGAGCTTCTTTTTCAGCGCGCCGGACATTGCCCCCCTCGCGGTGTGAGCTTGCCAATCGAGTGCGGCCACGATTTCCTCGATGGTCGCGCCACTCTCGGCGCGCAGCATGGCGATCAGCTTGGCCTGCTTCGTACCCTCGCGCGGTGTGCGCATCTTGGGTGCGGAGTCCTCGGCCGGAGTGGTCTCCGCGCTGTCAGTCTCGATGCCAATGGCGGCAAGCCCTGCGTCGGTGGCAATCAGCGTGACGCCGTGACCGTCGCCCGTCTCGCGCCAGACGGGTTCACCGTTGCGCATGTCGGCGTCGACCTCTTCGAGGAAGCCTTTTGCGAGCATCGCGCTGACCACTTTGGCGGCGGCCCCGCCGCGCAGGTTGTCAGGCAGCGGCAGGGCAATGCGGTCCTCGGTCTGGGCCGCGCGGGACAGGATGATTGTCTGGGTGTCGGAAAGCTTGGTCATGGGGTCGTCTCCGTGTTCGGACCGCGACCGTCGCGGTCTTCTACGACCCCAAGCCGCGCAACGGCGCGGCCGGAGTTCGGGGTGGGTTCCCAAGGTCAGATCAAGGCGAGGTCCTTCAGGCAGGCGGCCGCATCAATCAGCTGATTGGTCGGCACCTCGATGGTGATGGTCATGCTGTCAGCGTAGGCGCGGACATAAACGCCGCCGTCGTCCATCAGGGCGCTTTCGATTTCGTCGAGGACAGTGGTGATACGGCTTCGGTCGAAGTGATCGGGTAGCTTGCGGATCGGCATTCGGATGGTGCTGGTTTCCATGGTGCTCACTCCGCGTGCTCGCCTTCGCTGAAGGCGCTGTCGGTGATGCGCTTCAGGAGGCTGGCGTAATGCTCAAGGGTGCCGACCATCGCCCAGCCCGCCTCGTCGGGGTGGCAGTTGAAATGGTCGTCGCTGAGGCTCTGGAGCCGGGCGAGCATCTCGTCGATCTCGGCCTTCTTGCCGATGAAGGCGTTGAGCGCTGCTTCCTTGTTCCGCGCAGCCTTCTCGGCGCGAAGTTGGTGGCGGGGCGTTGTCTGGGGGTTCAGGCGGGTCATAGTGGCGGCTCCGTGGTGAGTTGCATCGTTTTCGTGGAACCAAGTTCGCTCTGGTGCGGAGGCTTATCAACTACATAAGCACATGATTTTGAATGATAATCGGAGCTTTTCATGGAGGGTCTGAGCGAGCGCCAATACGCCGCCCGCGTCGGTCTCTCACGCGGAGCTATCCAGAAGGCCAAGGCAACGGGACGCGTGGTTCTGCATTCCGATGGCAGTATCGACGCGGAGGCGAGCGATGCGCTGCGAGCGCAGGCAACCGACCCGTCGAAAACCCGCAAGGCACCGACGCCGAAGCTCAAACCCGTCCCGGAGGCGGCGGTCTCAGCTGTCGGCGAAACGCTGCGCGAACAGGGAATGTCTGCCCCGCCAGTGGGGGGCGGGACCACCTTCCTGCAGGCCAAGACGGCCAACGAGGTGCTGAAGGCGCAGGAACGCCG
Source organism: Oceaniglobus indicus (assembly GCF_002751875.1). GTDB lineage: Bacteria > Pseudomonadota > Alphaproteobacteria > Rhodobacterales > Rhodobacteraceae > Oceaniglobus > Oceaniglobus indicus. Next base: position 14,541 of record NZ_NMZM01000012.1, read on the forward strand.
CCTCCGCCTGCAGAAGCTGAAAGGCGAACTGATCGACCGCGCCCGCGCGCTGTCGCTGGTGTTTCGGCTGGCGCGGCAGGAGCGCGACATCTGGGTCAACTGGCCCGCTCGCGCGGCAGCGCTGATGGCGGCCGATTTAGGCGTCGAGCCCGCCGCGATGCAGAAGGTTCTGGAGAAACATGTCCGCGCCCAACTCGACGACCTTGCCGAGGTCAAACCTGATCTCAGATGAGGATTTCGAGGGCGCGACCGAAATCCTGCGCGCCTGGGGCGCTGGCCTCACGCCCGATCCGGACCTGACGGTCTCGGAATGGGCGGATCGGCACCGCATGCTGTCGGGCCGGGCTTCGGCCGAACCGGGCCGGTATCGCACGGCCCGCACACCCTACATGGGCGAGATCATGGATCGGCTGAGCCCGGGTGATCCGACACAGCGGATCGTCTTCATGAAGGCCGCGCAGGTCGGTGCCACCGAGGCCGGGAACAACTGGATCGGCTTTGCCATCCACCAGGCGCCGGGGCCAATGCTCGCGGTCCAGCCAACGGTGGAACTGGCCAAGCGCAACTCGCGCCAGCGGATCGACCCGCTGATCGACGAAAGCCCGGAGCTGCGGGAGCGGGTCAAACCGGCGCGCTCGCGGGACGCGGGCAATACGATGCTGTCGAAGGAATTCGCAGGCGGCATCCTGATCATGACCGGTGCGAACTCGGCGGTAGGTCTCCGCTCGACCCCGGCGCGGTACATCTTCCTCGATGAGGTCGATGCCTATCCGGCCTCGGCCGACGAGGAAGGCGATCCGGTCACCCTGGCCGAAGCACGATCATTGACCTTTGCCCATAGGCGCAAGGTGTTCCTGGTCTCGACGCCGACCATTCGGGGGATGAGTCGGATCGAACGTGACTACGAGGCCAGTGACCAACGCCGGTTCTTCGTACCATGTCCGCATTGTCAGCAGATGCAGTGGCTGAAGTTCGAACGGCTCCGCTGGGAAAAGGGACAGCCGGAAACGGCAGAATACCACTGTGAGGGTTGTGAGACACCCATCGCCGAACACCACAAGACGGCAATGCTGGAAGCGGGCGAATGGCGCGCAACCGCCACGGCGGCCGATCCCAATACCGTGGGCTATCACCTTTCGGCGCTTTACTCGCCGATTGGCTGGCTCAGTTGGGAGCGGATCGTGCGGGCCTGGGACGCGGCGCAAGGCTCGGACGAGGCGATCAAGGCGTTCCGCAACACGATCCTCGGCGAGACATGGGTCGAGACGGGGGAAGCGCCGGACTGGCAGAGGCTCTACGACCGGCGCGAACGCTGGAAACCGGGCAATGTCCCCGCGGGCGGGCTGTTCCTGACCGCCGGGGCCGACGTGCAGAAGGATCGGATCGAGGTCGATGTCTGGGCCTGGGGCCGAGGTCTGGAAAGCTGGCTCGTCGATCACATCGTCATCGAAGGTGGGCCCGACCGGCATGAGGCTTGGGGCGAGTTGACCGACCTGCTCGGTCGAACGTGGCCGCATGAACGCGGCGCGCATCTGAAGATTGCGAGGCTCGCGATCGACACCGGCTACGAGGCCCCCGCCGTCTATGGCTGGTCCCGGGCGCAAGGGTTCGCGCAGGTCGCGCCGGTAAAAGGCGTCGAAGGCTTCAACCGCGCGAGCCCGGTGTCAGGGCCGACCTATGTGGACGCGACCGAAGGTGGCAAGCGGCTGCGCCGCGGCGCTCGCCTCTGGACCGTGGCGGTGTCCACCTTCAAAGCCGAGACCTATCGGTTTCTGCGGCTGGAACGACCGACCGACGAAGAACGCGCCGACGGCGCGGCATTCTCACCCGGCACGGTCCACCTGCCGCATTGGGTTGAGAATGAATGGCTGAAGCAGTTCGTGGCCGAGCAGCTGGTCACCGTGCGCACGAAACGCGGCTTCGCCCGGCTGGAATGGCAGAAGCTGCGCGAGCGCAACGAGGCGCTGGATTGCCGGGTCTATGCCCGCGCCGCTGCATGGATCGCGGGGGCCGATCGCTGGACCGACGAGAAATGGCGCGATCTCGAGGATCAACTTGGGGTCGCCGACAGCTCTGCGGATCCCGCCGGGCAGATCAACAGGCAAACGCAGACGTCGCAAGGCAAGCGCCGCTCCGACTGGCTTGGACGGCGTGGAGGATGGTTTTGACATGACCCACTGGACGGAAGCCGAGCTTTCGGCGCTGCGCCGTGCCTATGCCAGCGGCACGACGCGCGTCAGCTATGACGGCAAGTCGGTCGATTACGGCTCGGCCGAGGATCTGCTCGCCCGTATCCGCACCATCGAGCGCGCGATCGCGGGCGTCGGCCGACCGCTGCCGGTGGCTGGGCTCGCGGGCTTCTCGCGTGGGGATCGCTGATGTCGGCGAACTGGTTTGACCATGCGATTGCCTCGGTGGCACCGCGCACGGCGGCCCGCCGCGTGCTGGCCCGGCAGGCGTTCGAGACCCTGACGCGGGGTTATGATGGCGCGGCCAAAGGGCGGCGGACGGAGGGGTGGCGTGCGCCGGGAACTTCCGCCGACACCGAAGTCGGCATCGCCGGGGCGCTCCTGCGGGACAGGATGCGCGATCTGGTGCGCAACAACCCGCATGCGGCCAAGGCCGTGGCGGTGCTGGTGAACAACATCGTCGGCGCGGGCATCATGCCGCGCGCCGCCAGCGGCAATGACACGCTGGACCGCAAGGTAGATGCACTCTTCGCCCGGTGGTCGGACGCCGCTGACGCGGACGGCCAGCTCGACTTCTATGGTCTGCAAACCCTGATCTGCCGCGAAATGGTAGAAGCGGGTGAAGTCCTGGTGCGCCGGCGTCTGCGCCGGGCGAGCGACGGTCTGCCCGTCCCGCTTCAACTACAGGCGCTGGAGGCCGACTTCCTCGACGCCACGAAATCCGGCGCCATGGGCGCGGGACGTCTGGTCCAAGGCATCGAGTTCGACCCGGTCGGCAAGCGCCGGGCCTATTGGCTGCACGCCGAACATCCGGGCGATGCCTATGGCGCGATGCAGAACGGTCTGCAGAGCCGCCCGGTGCCGGCCAGCGAGATCGCCCATGTGTATGAGAAGCAGCGCACACAGGCGCGCGGCGTGCCCTGGGGCGCGCCGGTGATCCGCAGCTTGCGCGATCTTGACGACTATGAGGTTGCCGAACTGGTCCGAAAGAAAACTGAGGCCTGCGTGACCGCCATCGTCTTCGGCGATGACGAGGCGCAGCAGGGCATCGCGCCCTCTGTGGTCGATGCCGATGGCAACCGGGTCGAGCAGTTCGAACCGGGCCTTATCGCCTATGCGCGCGGGGGCAAGGATATCCGGTTCAACCAGCCGTCGGCCACCGGCGGCTATGGCGAATACAAGCGGGCCAGCCTGCACACCATCTCGGCCGGGTTCCGGGTGCCTTACGAGCTGCTCACTGGGGATCTCAGCCAGGTCAACTATTCCTCGATCCGGGCGGGGCTCGTCGAGTTCCGCCGCCAGATCGACGCGGTGCAGTGGCAGCTGTTCATCCCGATGTTCTGCGCGCCGGTCTGGCGCTGGTTCACCGAGGCCGCATGGGCGGCGGGTCAGATCCCGTCGCCGGATGTGCCGGTCGAATGGTCGCCGCCGAAGTTCGAGGCGGTCGATCCGCAGAAGGATGCGATGGCGAACCTGCTGTCGATCCGGTCCGGCACCATGACGCTGGCCGAGGTGATCGCCCGGCAGGGCCGGAACCCCGACGCGGTGCTGGCCGAAATCGCCGCCACAAACGCCAAGCTCGATGCCCTCGGGCTGGTGCTCGACAGTGATCCGCGCCGCGTCACCAAGACCGGAAGCGCCCAAACAAGCGATCCGGCGAACGATCCCGCCGACGACGACACGGCCAATGACCTCGCGAGCGATCCGGCTGACGATTCCGATACGGACGCGGCGCGGCCCGACGCCGACCAACAGGACTGAAACACATGGACACGATGATCGAACTGCCGGCCCTGCGCCGGTCGGCGGAGCTTGCGCCGAACTCAGCCGATACCGACGCCCGCACCGTCGAGGTGATCTGGTCGGCGGGGGCGCGCGTTCGTCGGTCGACCCTGTTCGGCGAGCCTTATGACGAGGAACTCAGCCTAGATCCAACCCATGTGCGGCTTGACCGGCTAAACGCAGGCGCACCGTTCCTGAAGGTGCACGAGGTCGACACGCTCGACGCCGTGATAGGCTCGGTCGTGCCGGGCTCGGCCCGCGTCGAAAACGGCCGCGGTATCGCGCAGGTCCGCATCTCTGAACGCGCAGATGTCGAACCGATCTGGCGGGACATTCAGGCAGGGCACATCCGCGCAGTGTCCATCGGCTATCAGGTCCACCGCTTCGAGGTCTCGAAACCCGAAGCCGCCCGCGAGCTTTGGCGCGCCGTCGACTGGACGCCCTTCGAGGTGTCCGCCGTGCCGGTCGGGGCAGATCCCGCCGCAGGGTTTCGCGCCCAATCCGACCTTGCAACTTGCGTCCTTCATCGCCGGGACGTCCCACCAATTAACACAGGAGCCATCCCGATGACGGACAAATCCAGCGCCCCGGCCGCAGAGGCCAAAGACCAGCCCAGCGACACCAATGCTGCCGAGGACACCACCATGCTTGAGCCGAAAACGCCTGCACCCGATCCGAAGGTCGCAGCAAACGAAACCCGCACCCAACCGAAGGTGCAGAAGCCCGACACCCCGGTCGCACCTGATACCGAAGCTGTCGCGACCCGGGCCCGTGAGGGCGAGCGCGACCGCGTGTCCACGATCTACGATCTGGCGGGCCGTCTGAACCTCGAGCGCAGCTTTGCCGAGGATCTGGTCAAGCGCGGTACCGATATCGGTGAGGCCCGCCGCCTGATCCTCGATCAGGTCGCCGCAAAATCCGAGGAAACTCGCACCTTCAGCCAGGTGTCGATCCCGCTGGGCGGCCGTGACGAGCAGATCACCCGCCGTGACGCCGTGGCCAACGCACTCCTGCACCGCTACAGCCCGACACTGTTCCAGCTTGAAGACGCCGCCCGCCAGTATCGCGGCATGACGCTGATGGAGCTGGCCCGCGAAAGCCTCGGCAATGTGGGTGTGAACACCCGCGGCCTGTCGCGTGATGAGGTGGCGACGCGTGCCCTGCATTCGACGTCGGACTTCCCCGAGATCCTCTCGGCCGTCACCAACAAGACGCTGCGGCAAGCCTACGAGGCTTATCCCCGGACCTTCATGCTGTTCTGCCGCCAGGTGCTCGCGACCGACTTCAAGGCCATGCACCGGGTCCAGCTCGGCGAAGCCCCGCAGCTTCTGGAAGTCGGCGAAAGTGGTGAGTTCAAGCGCGGCACGCTCGGCGAGAGCAAGGAGAGCTACAAGGTCAAGACCTATGGCCGGGTTGTCGCGATTACCCGCCAGACGCTGATCAACGACGATCTCGACGCCTTCACCCGGATCCCTGCGATGTACGGCAATTCCATCGCACAGCTGGAATCCGACGTCGTCTGGGGCGTCATCACCGCCAACCCGGCGATGGCCGACGGCAACGCGCTGTTCCACACCACCCACAAGAACCTCGCAGGGACCGGCGCGGCGCTGGCGGTCGATGCTGTGGGCGCGGCGCGAGCGGCGTTGGCCAAGCAGACCGGGCTCGACAAGAAAACGGTGCTGAACGTGCGGCCCGCGTTCCTGATTGTGCCTGCTTCGTTGGAACTGAAGGCGGAGCAGATGGTCGCCCAGAACCTCGTGCCCGCCGCGACCGCAAACGTCGTGCCACAATCGATCCGGACCCTCGCGCCGATCAGCGAGCCCCGGCTTGACGCCGCCAGCGAGACCGCCTGGTATCTGGCGGCCAGCCCGAACCAGATCGACACCATCGAATACGCCTATCTCGAGGGTCAGCAGGGCGCATACATCGAGACGCGCAACGGCTTTGACGTCGACGGCGTCGAGATCAAGTGCCGCCTCGACTTCGGTGCCAAGGCCATCGACTGGCGCGGCCTTTACAAGAACCCGGGGGCATAAACCGGGCAATCCCTGACATTTCACCTCTGACGGGCGGTCCAATCGGGCCGCCTGTTCTTGTTTGCAAAGGATCCCGCAATGAAGAACTACGTCCAGCCCGGCAACATCATCACCCTGACCGCGCCCTATGCCGTGACCTCCGGCGACGGCCTGCTCGTCGGCTCCATCTTCGGCATCGCATCCGCAGACGCAGCCCTGAACGATCCCGTGGAGGCCGCGCTGACCGGCGTGTTCGACCTCACCAAGGTTGGCTCGCAGGCCTGGACCGTCGGCGCGAAGGTCTATTGGGACGACACCAACAAGCGCACCACAAGCGTGGCCACATCGAACACGTTGATCGGCGTTGCCACCGAAGCCGTTGCTGGCGGAGCCGGTGACACTGTGGGGCGCGTCCGTTTGAACGCCGCGTTCTGATGACAGCGTTGGCCGCCGTGGTTGATGCGCTGTTCGCCGATCCAAATATCGGGCGAGAAGCGGTTTATACCTCCGATGGCGGCGCACCCGTGCTGGTGCGCGTCGTGTCCCGGCAGGCGGATGCGATCACAGACTTCGGCGATGCACGGCTCTGGTCCGAGACCACTCGTATCGACCTGCGCGTGGCTGATATCGCGAACCCGCGCCCCGGCGACCGCTTGGAGATCGACGGGGACGCGTTCCTTATCCAAGGTGAGCCCGTCCGCGACCGCGAGCGGCTCGTTTGGACTGTGGACTTGCGCCCAGCATGAAACTGATGGTCGACATCACGCCCGATCTCGTCGCCGCCATGGCCGCCGAGGTGAAGGCAGGCGAAAAGGCCGTCACAGCAGCCATGCGCGAAGCCGGGACCGAGTTGATGTCTTCGTGGCGTATGCAGATCACTGGCGCGGGGCTCGGGCGACGGCTCGCGGGCTCGATCCGCAACCAGACCTTCCCGCACGCTGGCGAAAGCCTCGATGCCGCCGCGCTGGTCTGGTCCAAAGCCCCGGTCATCGTGGGCGCCCATGACACTGGCCCGCTGATCCGCTCGAAAGAAGGGTTCTACCTAGCGATCCCGACCGAAGCTGCGGGCCGAGGCCTGCGCGGTCGTCGGATCACCCCGGGCGAATGGGAGCGGCGGCGCGGTTTGCGCCTGCGCTTCGTCTATCGCCGCCGAGGTCCGAGCCTGCTCGTCGCTGACACCGCTCGCATCAACAAACGCGGCCAGGCGGTGGCATCGCGCTCGAAAACCGGCCGCAACCAGGTCACCGCTCCTATCTTCCTGTTGGTGCCGCAGGTGAAATTGCCGAAACGGCTGAACCTTGGTCGTGATGCAGACCGGGCGCTCGACAGTGTGCCGGGGTTGATCGTGGCGAACTGGGTTGAACCCCGGATCTGACGACGGTGGTCGACATGCGTCCTGCGTTGGCATATATTGCCAACATCAAGCATGGAGGCGCATATGGCCACGCGAAATGTTGTTCTGACCGACACCCAATCCGACCTGGTCGACCGGCTGGTCGCGTCGGGGCGCTATCAGAATGCCTCCGAGGCTTTGCGGGCAGGCCTGCGGCTGCTCGAACGCGAGGAGACCGAGCTGGGAGAATTGCGTGCACGCCTGACGTCCGGCCTTGAGGACGCGCGACGGGGTGATCTGGCCGAAGGGTCTGGCGAGGACGCCGTGCGTCGCGCATTCGCTGGTGCTCGGAAAAAGTCCTGATGCCGAGGCCATGGCGGCTGACGCGGGCGGCGGAAACTTCTCTGATCGACATCGCGCGCTGGACCTTTGAGACCTTCGGGCTGCGACAAGCTGATGCCTATGAAGAAGACCTGATCGCCAAATGTCGTGATATCGCGGCCGGCACTGCCTTGTCGCAGGATTGCCGCCGTCTGATCGATCCGGATCTGGCCGAGGATCTGCGGTTTGCGCGCTGCGGTCAGCACTTCATCGTGTTTATCGAGGATCCAGATCAGGTGATCATCATCGACTTCCTGCACAGCCGGTCCGACCTGCCGGGAAAGCTGGCGGCGCTGCAGGGTCCAAAACCCGACCGCAACCGCTGAGGCCTTCGGGGCCTTGGTGAAACTGGAAACACCAATGCCCAGCCCTCGCGAAACCATCCTCGCCGCGCTGCACGCGCGGCTTTCAGTGTTGCACGCCACTGCCTTGCGCGGCGAAGTGCTACCCGAACGCATCCCCGCCGATGGTCTGCTAATCCTGCGCGATGGCGAACCGGGGGAGCCTGAAGTCACGCTCTCGCCGTTGCGCTACCACTATGAGCACCGCGCCGAGATTGAAGCGGTTGTTCAGAGCACTGACCGTGACGCCGCCTTCGACACGCTGATCGCAAGCATCGGCGCTGCGATTACCGCCGACCGCACCCTTGGTGGGCTTTGCGACTGGGCCGAGGCCGAAGCGCCGCAGCCGGTCGATCTACCCGTGGAAGGCGCGGCGGCCCTGAAGGCAGCCGTCATTCCGGTGGTGCTGCATTATTCAACGGCCGATCCGCTGGCCTGACACCCCAACACTCAGGAGAACGACATGGCACGAGCCCAAGGGGCGCGGGCGCAGATGGCGCTTGCGTTCGAGACGACCTATGGAACACCGCCCGTCGGCGGTTTCACCAAAATGCCCTTTGCCAGCACGTCGCTGGGATCGGAACAGCCGCTGCTGAACAGCGAACTGCTGGGCTACGGTCGCGATCCGCTGGCGCCCATCAAGGATGCGGTGACGGCGGATGGTGATGTCGTGGTGCCAATCGACGCCGAGGCCTTCGGCTTCTGGCTCAAGGCGGCCTTCGGTGATCCCACGACCACCGGTGCGGCGGCACCCTATACCCATGAATTCCAGTCCGGATCGTGGACGCTGCCATCAATGTCCATCGAGACTGCCATGCCCGAGGTGCCGCGCTTTGCCATGTATTCCGGCTGCGTGCTGGATCAGCTGACCTGGCAGGTGCAGCGCTCTGGCCTGCTGACGGCAACCGCCCGGTTGGTGGCGCAAGGCGAGACCATCGCCACGGCCACCAGCGCAGGCACACCCGCCGGTCTGGCTCTGCAGCGCTTCGGCCATTTCAACGGGGCGATCAGCCGGAATGGCAGCGCGCTGGGCAATGTGGTCTCAGCGGAAATCACCTATGCCAACAATCTCGACCGGATCGAGACCATCCGCAGCGATGGCAAGATCGACGGGGCTGACCCGTCCATTGCCGCGCTGACCGGCCGGATCGAGGTGCGCTTTGCAGACCAGACGCTGGTGGATCAGGCGATCAACGGTGACCCGTGCGAGATCAGCTTTGCCTATGTCCTGCCCTCGGGCGAGAGTTTCACCTTCACCGTGCACGCCGTCTATCTACCGCGTCCCCGGATCGAGATTTCTGGGCCGCAGGGCGTGCAGGCCACCTTCGACTGGCAAGCGGCGAAGGCCGTCAGCCCCGCCCGCATGTGCACCGCAACCCTGATCAACGACATCGAGGTCTATTGATGCTCCGACTGAACCTGACCGCCGCTCCTGAATGGCTGGAGCTTGCCCCCGGCCTGCGCTTGCAGGTGGCACCCCTGACCACCGCGCTGATGGTCTCCGCCCGCGCCGATCCCGCCATCGAGGCCATGCCCGAGGAGGCCTCCCAGGAGGAGCTGGCGCTGGCCATGGCCAAATCCGTCGCCCGCCGTGCGGTGCTGGCCTGGGAGGGTGTGGGCGACGATGCGGGTGAAGCCGTGCCTGTCACGCCTGACAACATCGACGCCTTGCTGGAGGTCTGGCCGGTCTTTGAAGCCTTCCAGACCCAATATGTCGCGAGGGGTCTGCTGCTGGAACAGGAAAAAAACGTCTCCGCGCCCGCGCCGAATGGTCCTTCGACGGGGGCGACAGCTACTGCGCGGCCTGTAAAGCGACGTGCGAAACCTGCCCCGCGCGGCTGAACCAGCCCCTGACCTTTGAGGGCTGGCAGGTCTGGGATCTGGTCGGTCGTCTTGGTGGGCAGTTGCGCGTCGTGCCTGGCGCAGTGCTGGGCTGGGACATGGGCGCAGCCATGGCTTTGGCCCGCGCGTTGGGCATCGACACTCTGATCGCCGCCGAACTGCTGCCCGAGATCGAGGCGGTGATGGTGCGTAAGCTCAACGAACAGATGGAAGGACGCCGTGATGGCTGAAAAACGGGTCTCCGTCCGCCTTGTGGCGACGGGTGGACGCCAAGTGCGCGCCGAGCTGGAAGGTGTCGGAGAAGCCGGAGCGCGCGGGTTTGGCCGTCTGTCGCGCGAGATGGATCTGGCCAATGCCCGCGTGGCGGCCTTTGCCCGTCGCGCCACGCTGGCGGCCGCTGCAGCCACGGCGGCCCTGGCCGCTGCCGGGGCTGCGATGATCCGCTCCGGGTTGCAGAATGTCGATGCGCAGGCGAAGCTCGCGCAATCGCTCGGGACGACCGTTGCCTCGATCCAGCCACTAGAGCGCGCGGGCGAGTTGGCAGGCGTGTCGATGTCCGGGATCGAGCAGGCGACCAAGGACCTGACGCGGCGGTTGAGCCAGGCGGCCGCCGGGACCGGACCTGCTGCTGATGCACTGGACAGGCTGGGGCTATCGGCCAATGAGCTGATCGCCCTGCCATTGGACCAGCGTGTTGGGGCGATCAACGCGGCCATTGAGGATTTCGTGCCAGTGGCTGAGCGCGCCGCTATCGCCGGGCAGCTGTTTGGCGAAGAAGGCTCCATCGCAATGTCGCGCATCGACACCGCGACGCTACGCCAGGCGACCGAGGATGTGCTGGCCTTTGGCGTCGTGGTCTCCGAACAGGACGCCGACCAGATCGAGCGGACGAACGATGCGATCTCCCGTCTTGGCCTGATCTGGCGCAGCGTCTCGAACCAGCTGGCGGTGGCCGCCGCCCCGGCGCTGGAGGCGGTGGCAAATGCACTGGCCAGCGTCGCGCGGACCACCGGGCCGCTGGGCATCGCCATTCGCGGGCTCTTTGACAATATCGGGCGTCTGACCACCTATGCCGCGACCTTCGCGGGTCTCATGGCAGGCCGTTGGGTGGCGGGCATGGCGGCAGCTGCGTTGTCCGTGCGCGGGGTCGCCACGGCGCTGGTCATGTTGCGCGGGGCGCTGATCCGCACCGGCATCGGCGCATTGATCGTCGGCGCGGGCGAGCTGGTGTTCCAGTTCACGCGTCTCATGTCGGGCGCAGGTGGCTTCGGCGAGGCTATGGGCTTGCTCAAAGACGTCGCCGTCGAGGTCTGGAACCGGATATCGCTCAGCGCGGTCGCTGCATGGGCACGGGTGGAAAGCAGCTGGGCCACAGCACAGGCCGGTATTTATGACGGGTTACAAACGGCGACGGACGCCGTGACCCGCTGGGCCAACGCCACGATCAACACCTTCGAGGGCGCGTTTCTGGCGGTACAGGCCATCTGGGGCGCGCTGCCGGAGGTGTTCGACCGGATTGGGACGCTCGCGATCAATGGCCTCGTCGAGGTGATGGAAACCGGGATTGCCGGGGTCACCGAGGCGATCAACACCGTGCTGACCCTTGGCGGGCGGCGGCCCGATTGGGCCATCGCAGCGCCGGATCTGTCGGCGTGGAAATCCGTCGTGCCCGAGGCCGTCGATCTGGGCGACCGAGCCCGCGCGGCCTACGACTGCGCCTTCGCGGATGATCCTTTCGAAGCGCCAGACCTCTTTGGCGGCATGGCCGAGGGCGCGCGCGGTCGGGCAGCGGGGTATTCCGAGGCGGCGGGGATGCTCTCGGACGCAGCCGCACGGCCCATGACCGCTTGGCAGGCCCTGCGCGACGCGATGCGCGGCAGCGATGAGGACGGTGCGGATGCGCTGACCGAAGCGACAGCCGCCGCCGACCGTCTGGAGGCCGCCCTTGGTGAGGCCGGAAGCGCTGCTACAGATGCGGGAGCTGCGGCCGGAGCTGCGGCGGCGGCCGCGACACCTGACACCAATGCCGCCGCCACTGGCTGGCAAGCGATCACGGCGGCGCTGTCGGATTACGCCAGCAAGGCCCGTGAGATTGGCGGCGATATCGGCCAGAGCCTGGTCGGGGCGTTCCAGTCGGCTGAGAACGCGGTGGGCCAGTTCGTGAAGACCGGAAAGCTGGATTTCCGCGATCTCACCACTTCGCTGCTGGCTGATCTCGCCAAGCTGGCGGCGCGGCGGTTCATCTTGGGACCAATCGCCAATGCGCTTTCTGGCGCGCTTGGCGGCATTGGCGGCGGGATCTTCGCTGACATCCTGCATGCGGGTGGCATGGTCGGGGCTGCAGGGCAAAGCCGCATGGTTCCGGCGATGGCCTTTGCCGCTGCGCCCCGGATGCATTCCGGCGGCGTCGCCGGTCTGCGTCACGATGAAGTCCCGGCCATCTTGCAGCGGGGTGAGCGGGTGCTGTCGCGTCGTGAGGCCCAGAGCTATGGCGGGGGTGGCGGTGTCAACGTCACCATCATGGCCCGCGACGCCGAGAGCTTCCGCCAATCGCGCACCCAAGTCGCCGCTGACATTGCCCGCGCGGTCTCGCTGGGCCGGAGGGGCATGTGAGTGCGACACCGCAAGTGGAAACCGGTTGTGGGGACCAGAGCACGAACGAAGGAGAGACTTGATGGCGTTCCACGAGATCCGGTTTCCCGACAACATCAGCCGGGGCGCGCGCGGCGGGCCGGAGCGGCGGACGCAGATCGTCGAGCTCGCTTCCGGCGATGAGGAACGCAACGCCAGCTGGGCGAACAGCCGCCGCCGCTATGATGTCGCCTACGGCATTCGCCGCGCAGACGATTTGGCGGCGGTCGTGGCCTTCTTTGAGGCCCGCAACGGTCGGCTGCATGGATTTCGCTTCAAGGACTGGGGTGACCACAAGTCCTGCCTGCCCTCGGGAACGCCATCAGCCACGGATCAGGTAATTGGCACCGGCGATGGGACGATGACCGCCTTCCAGCTGGTCAAACACTACGCTTCGGGCACTCAGACCTGGACCCGGACGATCACCAAGCCGGTGGCGGGAACCGTGCGCATCGCGCTTGACGGCAACGCGCAGTCCTCCGGTTGGTCCGTCGACACCACGACTGGCGTTATCACCTTCGGCACCGCACTGGGCTCCGGCGTCGTTATCACCGCAGGCTTCGAATTTGACGTGCCCGTCCGCTTCGACAGTGACGCCCTCGATGTGACGCTCGACCTCGAGCGGCTCGGCTCCTTCACCTCCATTCCACTGCTGGAGATCCGCAGATGAAGACCCTCACCCCTGATCTTCAGGCCCATCTCGACGAGGGCACAACCACGCTGGCCTGGTGTTGGCGGATCACGCGGGCCGATGGCGTCACCTTCGGCTTCACCGATCACGACCGGACGCTCCGCTTCGATGGCACCGATTTTGAACCCGAGAGCGGCCTGACGGCGTCCGAGGTGCGTTCCGGCTCGGACCTGTCCGTCGATGCGCAGGACGCAGAGGGCGTGCTGACTTCGGACCGCATCACCGAGACCGACATTCTCGACGGCCGCTGGGACAACGCCGAGGTTGAGGTCTGGCGGGTGAACTGGGCGGACACCGGCCAGCGCGTCCTGCTGCGGCGCGGCGCCATCGGCCAGATCCGGCGCGGGCGGTTGGCCTTTGTGGCCGAGGTCCGGAGCCTTGCCCATGTGCTGGGGCAGACAGTCGGGCGGACGTTTCAGGCGACCTGCGATGCGGCGCTCGGGGATGCGCGCTGCGGGGTTGATCTGAGCAACCCGGTCTACAGGGGCCTCGGGACAGTGACCAATCTCCAGCGCGACCGGGCATTTTTGGCAGCGGGGCTGGGCGGTTTCACCTTTGGTTGGTTCGCGTTTGGCACGGTGGAGTGGACCAGCGGGGCGAATGCCGGGCGGCGCGCTGAAGTGATCGCCCATGATGTCATCGATGGCGACGCGGTTCTGACGCTGCTGGAAGCGCCGGTGCGGCCCATTGCTGAGGGCGACGGCTTCGTTGTCCGCGCGGGCTGCGACAAGCGGATCGAAACCTGCGGCGCGAAGTTCGCCAATACCGCCAACTTCCGGGGCTTCCCGCACATCCCCGGCCAGGACACGATCCTGCGCTATGCCAACAAGGACGGTGGGCATGAAGGCGGTGTGTTGTGAACGCAAATCCCGAGCGCGTCATCACCGCTGCCCGCAAATGGCTGGGCACGCCATACCACGACCAGGCCAGCCTGCGCGGCGTTGGCTGCGACTGTCTCGGGCTCGCCCGGGGCGTCTGGCGCGAGGTCGTCGGCCCCGAGCCATTCCCGATCCCACCCTATAGCCGCGATTGGGGCGAGACCGGCCCGCGCGAAGTGTTGGCAGAAGGGGCGCGCGCCATGATGATCGAAGTTTCGCCTGCAGAGGTCAGTCCCGGCGCGCTGATTCTTTTCCGCATGGCCCCTCGCGCCATTGCCAAGCATGTGGGCATCCTCACGGGGCCTGGCACCTTCCTCCACGCCTATGAGCGCCTTGGCGTGATCGAGGAACCGCTCACTCCCGCTTGGCGGCGGCGCATTGCCTTCGCCTTTCTGTTCCCGCAACCCTGAGGGTCTGACATGGCCAGTCTTGTTCTCGGTGCCGCTGGCGCTGCCATCGGCGGCAGCATTGGCGGTGCGATCCTCGGCGTCAGTGCCTTTACCATCGGCGGCTTTGTCGGCTCCACCATCGGCTCGGTCGTGGACAGCTGGATCATCTCCTCGCTCGCCCCCACCCAGCGGATCGAGGGCGCGCGGATGGACAATCTGCGCATCACCTCAGCCACTGAAGGGGCTGTGATCCCGCGCCTTTACGGGCGCATGCGGATCGGTGGCAATATCATCTGGGCGACGGATTTCCGCGAGGAAACCAAGACCACTACGCAAGGCGGCGGCAAGGGCGGCGGCGGAGGTGGCAAGGTTCAAAGCTCCGAGTATTTCTATTTTGCCTCCTTCGCGGTGGCGCTCTGCGAAGGCCCGATTACCGGCATCGGCCGCATCTGGGCCGACGGTAAATTGTTGGACACCGCCGGTGTCACATGGCGCTGGTATCCGGGCGATGAAGCGCAGATCGTCGATCCGTTCATGTCGGCCAAGATGGGCGCGTCGGGCACACCCGCCTATCGCGGCACCGCCTATGTCGTCTTCGAGGATCTGCCGCTGGGCGATTACGGCAACCGCATCCCGCAGATGAGCTTCGAGGTGTTCCGCCCGCTGGCGGACCCAGACACGGCGGAGGGGCTGACCCGCGCCGTCACCATGATACCCGCATCGGGCGAGTTTAGCTATGCAACCGAAGGCATCCGCAGGGGCAGTGGCGGCGCGCAAACGCCCGAAAACCTCAACGCGGTATCTGACACCGCCGACATGGTGGTGGCGCTGGACCGGCTGCAGGCCATGGCGCCGAAGGTCGAAAGCGTCAGCCTCGTGGTTGCCTGGTTCGGCGACGATCTGCGGGCAGGCACTTGCAAGGTGCGGCCCGGCGTCGAGGTCTTGGAGAAGACCACCACACCCGAGGATTGGTCGGTCAACGGCGTCAGCCGCGCCAACGCTTTCCTCGTGAGTCGCGATGATCAGGAGCGCCCGGTCTATGGCGGCACGCCTGCTGATTTCGCCGTGGTCCAGGCGATCAAGGAGATGAAAGCGCGCGGGCTGCGCGTGACGCTCTACCCGTTTATCCTGATGGATGTGCCTGCGGATAACACGCTGCCAAACCCATATTCCGACAATGCCGCCGAGACCGGCCAGCCTGCGTTTCCATGGCGCGGGCGGATTACATGCTCGCCTGCTGCAGGCTACGCGGGCACCGTGGACAAGACCCCCACCGCTGCAAGTCAGGTCGCGGCGCTGTTCGGCACGGCCACACCGGCAAACTTCAGCGTCTCGGGTCAGTCGGTTTCGTGGACCGGGCCCTCCGGCAACTGGGGCCTGCGGCGCATGGTGCTGCATTACGCCCATCTCTGCGCGGCGGCGGGCGGGGTCGACGCCTTCCTGATTGGCACCGAGATGCCGGGGCTGACGACGATCCGCTCGGGTGCCAGCACCTATCCTGCAGTGCAGGCCTATCGGGATCTTCTCGCCGATGTCCGCTCGATCCTCGGGTCCAGCACAAAGATCGGCTATGCGGCGGACTGGTCGGAATACTTCGGGCACCAGCCGGGCGATACCTCTGGCGACGTATTCTTCCACCTCGATCCGCTCTGGGCTGATCCGGAGATCGATTTCGTCGCGATCGACAACTACATGCCGCTGTCGGACTGGCGCGACGGGTTCGGGCACGCGGATGGTGAGGGGGCAAGCGCCATCGGTTCGAGCGAGCCCCCGAACGAAGGCTGGCCTGCGATCTACGACCGGGCCTATCTGCAGAGCAACATCGCGGGCGGAGAAGGCTTCGATTGGTTCTACGTCTCAGAGGCGGATCGCGCAGGCCAGATCCGCACCCAGATCAGTGATGGAGCGTTCGGAAAGCCTTGGGTCTTTCGCTACAAGGATCTGCGCAATTGGTGGTCCAACCCGCATTATAACCGTCCGGGCGGTGTGGAGAGCGCGACACCCACAGCGTGGGTGCCGCAATCAAAACCGATCTGGTTCACCGAGCTGGGCTGTCCCGCCATCGACCGGGGCACCAACCGGCCCAACGTGTTTTTCGACCCGAAGTCGTCCGAGAGCATAACGCCCTATTTCTCGCGCGGCTGGCGCGATGATACGATCCAGCGGGCCTATCTTGAGGCCACCTATCTGTTCTGGGGCGATGCCGCGAACAACCCGGTGTCACCGGTCTATGGCGGGCCCATGGTGCATGTCCCCGAATGCGCCGCCTGGACATGGGACGCGCGGCCCTATCCGTTCTTTCCCGAACTCACAGACGTCTGGACCGATGGCGCGAACTGGCGGCTGGGGCATTGGCTGAACGGTCGTCTCGGAGCCGTCGCGCTGGCCGCCCTCGTGCGCCACCTATGCCTGCGCGCCGGTATGTCGGAAAGCCGGATCGACGTCACAGGTCTCTGGGGCGCGGTGGAGGGCTACGCCATCGGTGCGCTGGAGTCCCCGCGTGCCTCGATCACCACCTTGTCGCGCCACTTCGGCTTTGATGCGGTGGAAACCGAAGGCGTGATCCGCTTTGTGATGCGCGGCCGCGCTGCGGTGGCAAACGTGGCTCATGACGATCTGGTCGCCGCCCGAGAGGGGGATGTGCTGGAACTGACCCGCGCGCAGGAAACCGAACTGCCACAGGCCTTGAAGTGGCAGGTGGCCCGCGCCGATGAGGATTACGACGCCGCCCTCGTCGAGGCGCGGCGCATCACCGTGGACACGACGCGCATTGCCTCAGAGTCCTTCCCGATGGCGGTGCCACCGGAGGAGGCCGAGCGCCGCTGCCGCCGGGCCCTGATGGAAGCGTGGACCGGGCGGGAGACCGCAGCGTTTCGCTTGCCACCATCACGCTTGGCGCTTGATCCGGCAGATGTCGTGACGCTGGCCCATGACGGACGGGATATCCCGCTGCGGCTGGTCTCCATCGCCGATGCAGAGGCTCGCGGCATCGAGGCCGTCCGTCAGGACCGCGAAGCCCATGATCTGCCACCCGGATCGCCCCGACCGTCGTCCGTCGTGTTCGGAGCGCCCGAAGTGGTGCTCATGGATCTGCCGCAACTGACCGAAGGCCAACCGCCGCACTGCCCTCTGATCGCCACACACGCGGTCCCGTGGCCTGGCGAGATGGCGGTGTTCCGCAGCCCGTCGATGGATGGGTTTGAGCTGTTGACCACGTTCGGCAGCCGCGCCCGCATCGGGACATTGGTCTCGGATTTCTTCGCGGGTCCGACCTCACGCTTTGATCTCGGCAATGCGCTGGTGGTCGATCTGCTGACTGGCACGCTGGAGGGCGTCACCGACCTCACGCTGTTCGGCGGTGCCAATGCGCTGGCCATCGAGAGCGCGCCGGGTGTCTGGGAGGTCGTGCAGGCGGGCGCTCCCGAATTGATCGCGCCGGGGCGCTACCGGCTGAGGCGCTTGCTGCGCGGACAGCGCGGTACGGAAGGTGCAATGGCCAATCCGGCACCGGCGGGTGCCCGGGTTGTGGTGCTGGATGAGGCTCTGACAACCTTGCCCATCGCGGAGGCCGATCTCGGGCTGCCGTGGAACTGGCGCATCGGCCCCGCGAGCCGCCCAGTCAGCGATGAGACCTATGTTGCCCGGAGCTTTGCGCCCGCAGGCGTTGGGCTAAGGCCCTTTTCCGTGGCCCATGTGGAGCAGCCATGGCGCAGACCGCGCACGCGCGGCGATCTGACGATCCGCTGGACGCGACGGTCCCGCGCTCTTTCCGCCGACAGCTGGGGCGCTGTGGAGGTGCCGCTGGCTGAAGAACTGGAAGCCTACGAGATCGAGATCCTTGATGGTGCAGAGGTCAAACGCACGCTGAGCGCGACTACGACGAGCGTCATCTACACTGCCGCCCAGCAAACCGCCGATTGGGGTGCGCCGCTCGGGCTCGGTTCTACGCTCCGCATCAGCATCTATCAGCTCTCTGCCCTGATCGGGCGGGGGGCGGCCAAAACCATCACACTCCAACTCTGAGGGCAATTTCATGTCTGATACGACCACCAATCTGCTGCTCCCGTACATCCTGGCGGCGCAGGCCCAGAAGCATGTCACCCACAACGAGGCCCTGCGACTGCTCGACGGGCTCGTGCAGCTTTCTGCCCTCGACCGCGATCTGACAGCGCCACCGGGAAGTCCTGCCGATGGCGACCGCCATATCGTGGCCAGCGGTGCGACGGGCGATTGGGCGGGCTGGGACCTGAACGTGGCGCTGTTCACCGATGGGGCCTGGCTGCGCCTGCCGCCCCGGACCGGCTGGCGTGCATGGATCGAGGACGAAGGGCTGCTGTTGGTATACGACGGCTTAGAGTGGATCAGCACGACGCCTGCGTCGCTGCAGAACATGGCGCTCCTCGGGATTGGCACGACGGCGGATGCGTCGAATCCGTTCTCGGCCAAGCTGAACGCCGCGCTCTGGACGGCAAAGACCGTGGCCGAGGGTGGGACCGGCGATCTGTTCTACACCATGAACAAGGAGGCTGCGGGCGACGATCTCGGTTTGACGCTGCAGAGCGGCTTCGTGACGAAAGCGCTGGTGGGGCTGTTCGGCTCGGACAGGTTCCGCGTGGCGGTCTCCGCCGACGGCAGCGCCTTCTTCGACGGCCTTAGTGTGGACAACGCCACCGGCATCGTCCACCAGCCCCGCCTGCCGCGCTTCAAGGCCTGGACGAATTACGACAATTACGTGGGCGTCGGCACCTGGACGAAAATCGGGCTGAACAACACCGACTACAACGATCAGGGCGCGTTCGACGCCGGGACAAACCTGTTCACCGCCCCAGCGGACGGGACCTACCTCTTCGGGGCGACGCTGCTCTACAAGGTCAATTCCAGCACTGCAGCCCGCATGCGCGGACGGCTGGTGCTGAACGGCGCGACCGACGTCCGGGGCTCCTACGGCGAGATTAGCGGCGCGCATGTCTCAGGCGCGACCGCGCTCTGGCTGCAGACGATGGTGCCGTTAACGGCAGGCGATACCGTCGAACTGCAGGGCACCTTCCGCGCGCAGGAGGGGTACTTTGCCGCCGATCAGACCTCCCTTTGGGGCTGCAAGATCGGCTGAAATCTTACCGCAGATCATCGAAAGAAATTTCCATGACAGACCGAAACTCCCTCGCGCAGGAGGTCGGCACGGCCTTCCGCGACCATGGCCTGACCGCCGCGATCACAGCCCTGATCGGCGGCACCATCGCCCTGTTGGCCTCCGTGGCGCGCAAGGCCTTCACCAACGACGCCATGCTCGCCCGGCTTGACCGCGAACTGTTGGCCGAGCGCAACCGCATCGAGCGTCAGCGCGCCGAGGACCGCAAGACCGACGCCGAACGGCTGGCACGGATTGAAGCCGACATCCGCGCCATGCGCGCCCTGATGTTCGAGGCGTTCCAGCGCGGTGGCGGCGACTGACAATCCGCGCTCATCATCGACCCTTACCCCGACCGCCTCTGTGGCGGTTTTTTCGTTTCCGGAGGACACCATGACCACAACATTCTACGACCATTGGCGCGACGTGCCGGAGAAAGCCTGGCGCTGGCCCAATTTCTCGCCCGCCGAAATTGCCTGTCGCGGCACCGGCAAGCTGCTAATCAACGAACCGGCGCTGGACAAGTTGCAGGCGCTGCGGGATCGGCTCGGCAAACCTCTGATTGTGCGGTCCGCCTATCGCAGCCAGGAACACAACCGCGCTGTCAGGGGTGCCACCCGGTCGAAGCACATAGACGGCGCGGCTTTCGACATCGCAATGTCGAACCACGACCCGGTAGCTTTCGAGGCTGCGGCGCGCGAGGTCGAATTCCTCGGCTTCGGCTTCTACCCGCGATCGGGGTTCATCCATGTCGATCTTGGCCCGTCGCGCCAATGGGGCGACCGCTTCCCGGTGCGGGCGACTGCCTTCGCCGAGGACACGCCGCCTGTGCGCGAGGTGCTGGCGCAAAGCCGCACCATGAAAGGTGGCGGGGCAGCCGGTGTGGCGACACTGGGCGCGGCCGGGGTGGAGGTCGCGCAGTCGGTGCTGACCGAGACGCAGACCGCCATCCTGCCGCTGGTCCCGTATCTCGACACGTTGCGCTGGGTGTTCATCGCGGTGGCTCTCGTGGGCGTCGCGGTCACGATCTATGCTCGCCTCGACGACTGGAAGCAGTGGCGGCGGTGACTTTAGTGTGGCAACCGCCCCATCCCGAGATTTGCGAGGACACCTTGCGCCTGGCCCCGATCAGTCGAGCGCCTCCAGCGTGACGTTGAAGCTGCCCGATACCGGAACGCCGTCAGACATGTCGATAGTCTCTCCCCTGTTTTCCGAGGGCCCCAGCATGCCCATAAGACTACCGGTCATGCGCAGTGTGGCACCCTCGACCTCGTGGCTGTCGAGTGTGACTTGCAATCCGCCCCGGTTCGATTCCTCGAATGCCCAGAGCCGTTTCATCAGCGTGCCATCCTCGAAGCGCCACAGGGTCATCTCCGGGGCGCTGGCGGTCCAGTCCAGCGCGTCGAAACTCAGTCCCACCACAACGTTTTCTCTGCCATCTTCGTCGAGGCTGCGGGCATCGATCCAGATATAAGGTCGGCGTTCGCTGCCATTCCAGTCACTTTCCTCTGATAGCGGCACGATCCACGCTTCGCCGGCGATTGTCAGGGTGATCTCGCCCGAGCTTTGCGCTAAGCTCGGCGTGCTCAGGCCCATGGTGATCACGAGGCCGAGCAATGGTGCCGTTCTGAGAGTCATTTTGGGTCTACTCCTATGCAGATTACCTTGATGGTGTCATATTGTGCCGCAGCCAGTCGTTGATCTCGTCGGCGATCCGCCCCGGCCCGTCACCCGACACCCCCCAGCCCGACAGCGGAATGCGCGTCGCCGGGCGGGTGTTGCGGAAAACCAGCAGCACCTTGGATGTGCTGCGGCTTTCGCCAGAAGTATGGCTGCGGTCCAGCTCGGCGCTGTCGAGCGCATCGAGCGGATAGTCGTCGGAACGGGCGCGGAACTTTGACTCGCGGGCTACAGTGGCCCGCCCGGAGGTCTTGTCGAGCGTCAGGACCGTGCGTTCGGATATCGCGGCGTAGCCCAGCAGGAACGCCCCGTTGAGGCCCAGCAGCAGGATCAGTGCCGTCATGATCTCACCGCCAAGCAGGTTCACCAGCCCGAAAAGCGTGACCGGAATGACCGGAAACATCATGAACCACAGGATGAAGCGTGGGATTGCCAGTTCGACCTCGAAGCGGGCGGGGGTGTTGGTTCGGGCCATCATGGCCGGCCGCCTGTCGGTGCCCGCCCGAGCCATGTGCTGATCAGGGTCGCCATGCGGATCACGTCCTGGGGGTCGGCGCGACCCATCGGGATCCGCGTGTCGCCAATGCCGCCGCCTGCCGGTCCGACAAGGTAAAGCTCCACCACCTCCCGGCTGGCGTGCTTGCCATAGCGGGTGCGTGGTTCAGCCCGTTCGAGGTGGGACAGTTGCAGTTTCTGCTCGGTGCGACCCTTCAGGCCAGTCACGCGCAGGCGGGCCTGATCAGCGGCGCGGTCAAGGCGCAACTGCGTAAGCTGCACTGTCTCGCCAAGGATCATCCACCCGATCAGCGCCGTCACGGCCAGCACCATGACTCCGGTTCCGATTGCCCCGTCAGCAATCGCCGCAAGCGCCATTGCGACGGCAAGCAGAATGGCACCCACCGTAATCGCAGCGCGGCGCATCGGGCGGTTCTCGATCTCGAGCACCGTGTCGCTGTCCTGCGTCACGCGCAGCGGATCGGCAAGGAGGTTCGCAAGTGTCATGGTTCACTCAGTTCGGTGTCGAAGCGACCTTCCACCGTTTCACACGTCTCGGTCGCATCGCCCCGACATAGAATGGCAGAAAAGCTGGCCTCCATGCGACCCGCGCCGTCAAGGTCCAGCCGCTCGAACCGCATGATCGGTGGGGACGGCGCGCCGTTGCTGGTCCAGAGCGGGCCGTCCCCACCTTCGGGCCACATCTCGACCGTGATGCCGGTGAGTGGCACATCCGTGGAAGGCTGTCCCTGAAAGACAAGCCCGAAACTTACGTTGCCGTCGCCCGTCGCGTGCAGATTGACCATCGTCAGCGGGCCGATCGCGTTGACCTGCACCATCGCCGCGCCATCGTCAGTGCGCAGAACGTTCCAGGACAGGTCGGCCTCTTGCAGCCGCGCGGTAACGGTTCCGATGGGCTCCAGCGCGAGGGCCGGGGCGGCGATCAGGCAAAGGGCAAGGGAAAGGCGGTTCAGCATGACCACCGCCCGCCGGAGCTGACCTTGCGGTGGCCTCCCAAGCTTTCAGACCGGATTTCACCGGGTGTTGCAGGGCCCTGCTGCGCCTCGTCTGACGCTGCGTGTGGGTCGTGCAGGCCGAAGACGGCAAGGCGGATCATTCGCGAACCCTTCCCGTCACGCCAAGAGATGCCAGCGATGCGTCCGGCGCAAACCGCGCCGGGGCGCATTGGCCCTGCGTGCAAGGGCCAACGGTGAGGATTCGCCGGGTCAATTCGGGGGTGCAGTCGACGACGGTGGCTTCGCCCAACATGGAAAAGGTCTCCGTGCCACCCGTCCGTGTGAAGGCGCTTGGCGGGCCGAGGGGTGGGATCGGCAGATCGTAGCTGTTGCTGGCACCGATGGCCGGTTCCTCCACGGTGATGCGGCGCGCATGGGGCGCGATCCCTTCGGGGTAGCTGACCGTATAACCGACGATGCAAGAGCCGGGGCGATCGTCGCGCAGCGGGGCGAAACTGACCGTTCCCGGAGATGGGGCGATGGATCGGGTCTGTTCTTGCGGGACGCAGGCGGCAAGTAGGGCAGTGACGCTCAGGATTGTGACGATGCGGATCATTTGGTGTCTCCTACCGTGATTTGCGCGCGTGCGATGATCTGGCCCGACGCGCCGACGCGGTAGCGCAGTTCGTATGTTCCGGCCGCGTCAGGCGCTCTCAGGCCCGCGGGCGATCCCCATCGTGTTTGTGTGGCCGTGATGCGGGCATTGTCGGCGGACCCAAGCGCGGCAAGGATGATTTCGTCGCGTGGCCCCGAAGGGCCGGTCCAAACGACCTCGAAGCGTTCTCCGATCGGCACAGGGCCGGGCGGCGTGATGCTGGCCTCGGTCGCGGTCAGGGTGATCGGAACCGTGGCGAGGATGCGTTGCGGTCTGTTCTGTTCATACCGCAGTTCGAAAACGCCAATTTCATCGGGCAGGCGAAGCGTCGCGGGGGAGCCGTTCCGGGTCAGCGTCACCGCCAGTGGTTCTCCCGCACCCGCGCCGGGACGGGCCAGTGTGATGCGGTCGCCATCGGCATCCGGGCCTGTCCAGCCGACCTCCAGCGCGCCGCCCGCAGGGGCCCCTTCGGGCGCGACGAGAGAGGCCTCGGGGCGCTCCTCGGTCAGCGGCACGGCAACGCGTTGAACGATATCGGATCTGACGGTCAAGGCCATCTCGCCCGCATGGCCCGGGGCGGTTGCGGCCACGGTGTAGTCGCCGGGCGGCAGGGCGATGTCGAAGGGATCTCGCCGCGCGCCTTGTGCGACAAGTGCGCCATCGGCATCGATAATCTGCCAATCGGCGGCGCCCAGTGGTGCGGAGGTTTCGGCGGAGATCGCGAAAAGTGACATGACGACCGTAACGGCTACAGGCTCGGAGTCGGTGACCTGCCGCAACGCTGTGGCCAGTTCCGCGCCGGTCGAAGCCTCCAGCAGTAAACCGCCTGTCTGTTCGGGCAAGCAGGACAGCGCGTTGACCTCACCCGGGGCCATCCCGAAGCCGACAACATGTGCGCGCAGGGCGATCCCTTCGCTGGCAAACTGCGCGGCCAACGCGCAGGGATCGCCGCCGCAATTCTCAAGCCCGTCGGTAATAAGCACGATATCTGCGGCCTCGGCAGTCGGCGGGATCTGGTCGCGCGCCACCCGCAGCGCGTCGGTCAGCGGCGTCATGCCCTGCGGGATCAGCCCGACGATCCTGTTGGCCTGCCCTGCGCCGATATGGCGGCCCATGGGCGTGACCACTTCGATATCACCGCAATCGCCCCGTCGAGTGTGCCCATAGGCCACGATTGCATAGGGTGCGTCCGGATCACGGTCGACGAAATAGCTGCCGATGACATTTCGTGCCACCTCGATCCGACTCAGATCACCCTCCAGTCGGTTCCACATCGACCCGGAGGCATCGAAGACGATCACCGTAGCGATATCTTCGGCCCAGACGGGGGTGGCGATGCTGATCGCAAGGGCGAGGGCCGCGGCGCGCATCAATCAAGCTCCGGCTTGCGGTTCGGGCAGGGAGCGTAGCGCTCCGACCAACCATTGCCGACGACGATCAGATCGCCGCCCATGCGCGTCATCAGCATTGTGCGTGTGCGCCAGTCCTGCCCTTCGCCGCGGCAATTGGCCCAGTAAAGCGTGGCGTTGTCCCAGCCCTCGACAATTTGCGGATCGGTCAGGCGGCAACTCGATTCATAGTAGACAATCCGGTCGCCCAGCAGCGTGACGCGTTGATCGCTGACCGGGACGGTGCAGTCGAACGCGTCATAGACCCCATCGGCGGGGTTCGCGCCTGCGGGGGCGGCAAGGATCATCATGGCCAGTACGATATTTCGCATGTCAGTTCACCGTTTCCAGTTGCGCGTTGAAGCTGAAAGTGACGGGTAGGGTCCCGGATGCCGGGCCGCCGCTGACCTCGCCGGTGATCGTGCCTGACAGGGTGACGGCCCCGTCAGTGGCGGCCATCTCTTCAAGCTCCAGGTCCAGAGTGTCCTGATCGCCCTGCCAGTTGCGCCCCATGTCCCGCGCAAAGGCGATATCGAGAACGACCTCGCCGGGATCGGGCAACTCGCCGCTGAGCCTCAGCGTCAGGATGACTGGCCCCAGGTCACCCTCTGTCTGTGCTGCCAGGAACCCGGCATCGACGAAACTGCCGATGATCGTGGCATCGGACAGATCGGCGGAGACTGCCAGTTCCAAGGGCTGGTCCCCGAAGCTACCGGTCACAAGCCCGCCCATGTCTTGCGCCGCGACAGCCGCCGCCAGCAGGCAGGACATGGCATAGATCAGACTTCTGAGACACCGCATGTTCAATACTCGCTGCTTTTATCATCCCTCAGACACCTGAGTGTAGCCGCGCAAGCAAAGCCTCGCCCCGTTCATTTGGATGGGGCGCAGAGGATTATTGCGTGGTAGATTGGATTTGTTTTTATTGCGGATTGCGGGTCATGACAGTCACGGATCGCCTCTTGCGATGTCTTCTTGCGCCGGCGATGCTTGTGCTCGCCGCCACTGGGGCGATGGCGGATGGCCCCGTGCTGAGGCTGACGGGTGCGGTTAACGGTGGTCTGGTGGAGATCACCCGTGCCGACCTTGACGGAATGATGTGGCACGAGATCGCGACCTCGACCACGGTCACCGACGGCCAGCCGCTGTTCCGGGGTGTTTTGATGCGCGACATCCTGGCCCATGCCGGGGCGGATGGCGAGGTGGTGACCGCGCAGGCGCTGAACGATTACGTCATCGACATTCCGATCAGCGATTTTCAGGACTTCGACGTGATCGCGGCGCTTTACATGGACGGCGTCGCCCTGACACCGCGGGACAAGGGGCCCATCTGGATAATCTATCCGCGTGACGATCACGGTGTCCTGGCCGATATCCGCTATGACATGCGATGGGTCTGGCAACTTGTCGCGCTGCATGTGCAATGAGGCGGGCGGGCGGTTCCCTTGGGTATGGCGGGCTGGCAGCGCTGATCGTGATCTGCCTTGGACTTCTGGTGCTGGCAGCCGCCAACATCGCCCGGCTGGAACGCCAGATGCAGATTTCAGCGACCGAAAACATGACCTGGATCTTCGGTCAGACCCAGATCGAGGCGCTGAATCTGGCCGCCGCCTTGTCTGATGGCGCAGAGGACGACCTGATTCAGCTTCGCTTCGATCTTCTTGTGTCGCGCCTGAACCTGCTGCGGGACGGTCCGCAATGGCGCTTTCTGCAAGAGGCCGGGCTGGCCGAAGGGTTGATGGGCTGGCGCGCGGGATTGCTCGCGCTCGATCCGGCGCGGGGCGGCGACCGTGGGGCGCTCGCGGCGCATGTCACCGCGTTGTCGACTGCCCTGCGCGCCAAGGCCAGCCGGGTGATGGCGCGCGAATGGCAGATACAGTCCGAACGGCTGGACCGCCTCGGGCAAATGCATCTGCTGGCCCTCGCGGCCATCCTCGGCGCGCTGCTGGCAGGGGCCACGCTGGCTGCCCTGCTCATCGACCGCGAACGCCGCCTGGTGCGGGCGGAGCTGGACCGTGCACGGGCCGAGCGGCTGGAGCGTGATCTGAACGTCGAGCGCACCGTGTCCGACGGATATCGGCGCCTCACCGATCTGATCGCGCATCAGGTGCGCACGCCGCTCGCGGTGATCGACAGCGCCATGCACCGGCTGACCCGGCCGGGCAAACCGCCCACCCTCGAGGTGATCCGCGCCAAGGCGGAGGTGTCGCGCGACGCGGTGGCGCGGCTGGTCCGTCTGACAGACACCGCTCTGTTGATGGCGCGCGCCGATCGCGGTGCCATCGCGCCCGAACTGGCCCGCCACGATCTCGCGGGAATCGCGGCGATGGCCATAGAGGACGTGCAATCCCTGCGAGGGTCACAGCAAGGCGGGCATCTGCGCTTCCAGGCCTCGAACCAGCCGGTGCACGCGCATTGCGATCCGTTGCTGACGCAGGAAATCCTGTTCAACCTGCTCACCAACGCGTTGCTCTACGCGGCCCCCGGTGGCGATATCGAGGTCATTCCGGCTTTTGTTGACGAGGCCGCCGTATGTGACATCTGCGACCGTGGTCCCGGCATGACGCAACCAGAGCGGGACAGCGCCTTCGACAATTTTGCACGCGGTGCGGCACATCGCGACCTGCCGGGATCCGGCCTCGGGCTGCCGCTTGCGCGCCATCTGGCGCGACTTCAGGGCGGTGACGTGACACTGCTGCCGCGTGAGCAAGGCGGGCTGATCGCGCGCCTGATCCTGCCGGCTGGGGTGGCTGCATGAGCAGGCCGCTGATCCTCTGCGTCGAGGACGAACCATCCCTGCGCGACGATATCGCCGCAGATCTGCGCGAGGCGGGATATGACGTTTCGACCGCCCGCGATGCCTCCGAGGCGCTTGTGCGGCTGAACGAGCGTCGACCGGAGCTTGTGCTTTGCGACATCGTGATGCCGGGCATGGACGGCCGCGCGCTGCTGGCCCACCTGCGGGCTACCCGGCCCGACCTTGACGATATTCCGTTCGTTTTCCTGACGGCCTTGTCCTCGCGCGAACAGATGATCGAAGGGCGACAGGCGGGGGCCGATGATTATCTGACGAAACCAATCGACTATGACCTTCTGCGCGCGATGATCGCAGCGCGGCTCGACCAGGTGCACCGGTTGCGCTCTGCCCGCAGCGAGGGCTTTCAGATCGCCGCGCTGGACCGGCTGGCGATCGGGATCGTTCTTCTGGATAGCGATGGCGGCGTTGTCCATACGAATTTCGCCGCGAAAAATCTTGCACAACAGGCCCAAAGCAGCCTTGGGTCGCGTCTGACCGCGCAGGGCGAAGACGGACGCAGGCTCTGCGCGCTTGTCGCAGAGGTGACATCGGATACGCGGAGTGGCGCTGCGCTTTTGCTCAATCCCGATGACCGCCGTGTGATGGTGATTGGCCGATCGCTTGGGTCGAGCCGGGCGCAGAACGGAGCAACCGCCATGCTGACGCTGTGCGATCCGATGCGCCGGGAGGCTCTTGATGCCGCAGCACTTCGTCAGTTGTTCGACCTGACCCCAACGGAGGCCTGCGTCGCACGCCTTGTGGCCGACGGGCTGCGCCGGGATCAGGTGGCGGAGCGCCTTGGGGTGTCCGCAACAACCGTCGCCTTCCACTTGCGCAACATCTTCGACAAGACCGGAACCCACCGCCAGGCCGATCTGGTGGCGCTGATCCTGTCGATGCCGATGGCAAGCGTCGACCCGCTAGATCCGCCTGCTGCGGAAAACACCCCCACCATCCATCACTTCCGAGGGAGAAAGAGACCATGACCCGTTCATTACTTCTTCTTGCCGCGTGCCTGTGTGCATCGGTCACGACCGCCAATGCCGACACGCCCAGGGATCGCACGGTCGCCGCCATCGAGGCCGCAGGCTGCGTCGTCGACGGTACGAACGTCAATGACGTCCTCGACGGGCTCGCCCTGAGCGATGATGAATTTCGCGTCATCGGCGAAGGACTTGTTGCAGAGGGGCTCGCGGATGTGTCGCAAATGGGTGTGTTCCGGCTGACAACCCCCGGATGCACAGCGACAGCCCAAACACCCAAAGAGCGGACGATCACCGCGATCGAGGCCGCAGGCTGCACCGTTGACAGGTCGAACATCAACGAGATCCGCGACGGGCTCGCCCTGAGCGACGACGACTTCCGCGTCATCGGCGAAGAGCTGATGGCCGAGGGGCTGGCAAGCGTTTCGGAGGCCGGCGCATTCATGCTCAACACCCCCAATTGCAATTGACCCCGGCGCGCCGCGCGGACGCTGCCTGACAGATAGATTGGAGATGACATGAGAAAACTCGCATTACAGATGGCCCTTGCCATTGCCGTCACCACCCCGGCCGCCGCTTGGGAGGTCGAGGAAATCGGCACCATCACGGCCACCTTCGGCGACGAAACCATGCAACAACCGACCGTGATCGTGACGAGTGGTGACGAGGTTTCACCGACGGCCTACATGATCCGGACAATCGGCAACTTCTCCAGTCTCAACCTGATGACCGGCGACGGCAATTTCGTGATCGAAGCCGATTACATGACCCATGCGCCGGGGCCGGACACCGCGCCGATTTCGGCCGCCGTGACCTATGCACCCGCAGGGTGGACGCAGATGTGGTTGTCGGACGGCGCGCCGGAGCCGCTGGAGGTGACATTCACGACATTGGAGATCGAGGGCGACGCAGGCCACGCGACAGGCACGTTCCGCGGCGTTTTGTGTTTCGCCGACGGGATGGGCGCGGAGGCGGACCCCGGCAACTGCCGCGCGATCGAAGGCACGTTCGACACGCCATTCTTCATCGAGGAATAGCGGCATTGAAACGGTTATCTTGGAGGCTGACATGAAGCGACTTCTGTGGACCCTGACCCTGATGTTCGGCGGATCAGGCCTGCCTGCACTTGCCGAAAACCCGCCTCTGTGCGGGACGGCGGGGCAAGGCGATTGGCCGCGCATTCAGGAAATCTTTACAGGTGACTGGCTGATCGAACATCAGGCGGGCTATGCCGCAATCGGAGGCATGATCCTGCCGTTTCCCGGCGCTGACGAGGTCGACACGATTACTATCTGGCAGTTGGGCGAGACGTTGCAGGCAACCCACCCCGAAATGCAGGCGCCGCTGGTCCTGCGGCTGGCGGACGAGCCGCGCTGGACCGTCGAGACCGACAACCCCGAGATCCCGGAGCCGCTGCTCAGCCCCGATGACGTCGCCCTTGTGGCGGATTGTTCACAGCTTGAGCTGCCACGGTTGATCGGAACCTCCACTGCGGTTGTCGACGGAACGAGAATGGATTTCACCTACCGGATGATGGCGCTGGACTGGTCCACGCTTTACGGGATCATGGAGATCACTTCGGTCGTCCAAGGCACCCCGATCGAGGCCCGCCGCACGGTCTGGATGCGCGCGACAGGCGGCTGATCGGTGAGAACCGCGTTGCTGAAGTTTGACATGACTGGCGGCTTGGAAAGCCGCCAGTCATACAAAAGCGTGAAGGACTCATGCGCGTTTTACCATCGCCCTCGAAAAAAAAATGGTAAAGGATAGCCAATTTATCCCGAGAACTGTATTTGGCCGATGCCACTCTCCAGTTTTCGGCAGGTATTTAGACCACTTCAAATGCGCACATAATGGAGGAATCAAGCCGAGCGGTGCCTTTACCAGCATGGGACATTTCAGTTGGACGTCAGCCCTGTCTGTGTAGGTGTCGGTAAAAAATTAAAAAATCGGTATTTAAATATTCGGAGAAGGTTCGACGTCAGTCGCGTTCCCTCCGCCACTTGACTTTGTTTCCATTGAGTTTTTCGGGGTCTTTGCGGCAGTACCCCACATAACGCCCCACATAGAAAAAACGCTTAGAATCGCTGTTGCGGTCCATTCGTCACGCGCACGCGCACGCGCGGGGAAAAACTGTGTTAACAGGTGGGCGAAGCATTCACCCCGGTTTTCTTCCCGAAAGGTGCAGAGTTCGGGATGCCCCCCGACTTGCGTCAGTTTCTCTGAATTGTGGAAACGGGCAAACGACAATCCCGCCCGGTCCTTGCCACGATGCCTAGTGTTCTGCACATGACTGGAGATCCCCTATTGACGCAGAGCGTCGGGCGCGGGTCCAGCATCCCAGAGCGAAACTGTCAGATTTCGGCTCTGAGCCCAATTTGAACGCTTTTCCATTCTGACAGTTAGCGAAATCTATAAAGGCCTTACCACCAACCTTGGCATGCAGATCATAAGAGCTTGACTAACAGGTCAAGCTCTGCTCGCTTAGAATTATAGAAACTCCGCAAGAGGTTCGCTATGGCCCATTCTTATCTTCGCTTTTGCGCGATGATCTGCGCTGTGCCGATGATCCTGTCAACGCCAGTATCGGCTGATTCCACGACCGTTTTGGAGTCGAAATGCGCTGAAGGTCAGGCCGCGAATGAGCATGAGTATTGGGAATACATCAAAAACAACGCGATACGGACAGCCGACAACTACGCAGCGGAAAACAATCCCCGAGCAGTTTTCATCTTCGCAGATGTCGAGGTCTACTTCCAGATTGACGGTGAATACGTTGGTGAGTATCTGGTCAAGCTTTTGTCTTCTGCACATACGGGGACAGCCCTTGCGATGCTGCGTCCGAATTTCGAATTTTGTGGGGACCTATCTAGGCTCGACGATGAGCGCGAGGATCTCTTTACGGTCGTGGTCGCAAAGCTGGATGGAGTAGATTTCTAAGACTGCACCGTCGCCAACGTTCGCTAAGTCAGCATAGCTGACCCTAGGAGCGACGTACGAACGACTAGGACGCACCATATACTGACTGGGCATCTTATGTCAGGTGCAGAACACTAGCGCGCTTAAGCCCGCCCCCGGTCAGTTGGGTAGGGAATCGACGCTATCTCGCGCCAGCTTCACTAATGCCATCAGCGCGCGACGGTTTCGCTCCATGGCCTTCGACCTGTCGCCATGCACCCAAGCCCCATTGCCGGGACCAGATGGCGCGCCGCCGCCCGCGCCATGCATCCGGCAGACTTGCCAGCCGCGCCGCGCCGGGGCGTTGCACCGTTCGCCTGTTGTCTTGGCCTTGGCATGGCATCTGGGCGCGCTGTGCGCCTTTTGCATGGGGTTGGCGTCACTTTCCATTGCTACCCCGCCCCCCGTGCGCAACGGCCCCGACGATGGCTTGTCCGCCTTTGTTCACTGTCACATGCTCGACCGTGACCTTTTGCTGCCCGCCTGTTCGATAGCGTTTCAACGCCTCCATCTGGGTGACATAGGTGCGAGCCAGTTTGTTCAACGCGCGTTCGGCGGCGTCTTGCTGGCGAATGGTCTCCACAAGGTTCATCCGCCGCGCCATCATCATCGTGGCTTGATGGATTGCCCCCATCTGCACTGCCAGCATGGTCTCCAATTCATCACGCGGCTGCACACCGCGCACCACTGACAGCAAAAAATTGCTGGCCCCTTCATCTACCTTACGGCCATGCGATCCAATGGCTGCCACCTGACCTTGAACCCCTGCCATAAAACTTGGATCACAGGTGGCAAGGTCTGCCATCATCAGGATGTTCGCCAAGTCAGGGTCCGCATGAGTGAACGTGATTTGCAGCACATCATCTTTCAATCTGAGTGTCATCGGCGGGCCAGCCGCTCTTGCAGCCTGCTTTTCTGCCACTGCTTTGATGCGGTCCTGTTGCGCCCTGGTTAACGGCAACGGCGCAGTCTGTTTTTTGTTTTTGGTGTTCATCGTGGCGTTTCTCCTGCCCGCTGATTTGTAGGTCTGAAATCGCGCGTCATAAGTAATACTAGACCCTTCCCCCTGACTTAGATGCCTCTGTGCTGCGCCGCGTACCGGACAGCGATTGAACGTTGCCCCCGACGCCGATGCCCGAATGCGACCTCGTCAGGGCAAAGGTCTGTGGTCTTGAGCCTGCCCGATGCCGACCCACCAGCCGCAACAGACCTGCACCTTCCAGCGTGCGACGTGCGGCGCGCAGACGGGGTTTGGACAGGTTCAGCAGTCCAGCCGCCCGCATGGCGTCAAAGTCCAAGGGAAAGCGTTTGCCGGGACTGTGACCGTGCTGATCTTCCAACAGCACCAGCAGCGCGATGGCATCCGCCCCGTTGGCTGCACCGCGTAGGGCATCCAGCGCCAACCGTCGCACGGGAAAGGCGCTGTCACGGCCTCGATAGATGCGGTTTTCCAAACGACACTTCCAAGCCCAATCTGCAATGTCGCGCAATTCATCGTCTGGCATGGTTCCGGGATCGACGCACCAATCGTCACGGATGCCCGCAAGGTTGGCTTGCAACTCTGCCGCGCTGTCCACCAGTTCCACCATACGCATGGCCTCTTTCACAAGTTCAACGTGCCGATGCCCGGTCAGGATCGGCGCAGGCATAAGGCTGGCAGCGCAACGCAAGAGTGGCAGGGCGTCTTTCCCCAGCAATCCTTTGGCCGGATCATAGAACCCACCATCGGGGCGAAGCGACAACGGCCCCACCACATAGCTGCGCGCACCCGTCTTGATATCGACCGGCAAACCTTCGCCGCGCAGGTTCGGCACGGCCCCGGCAGCGCGATAGTACAGGTGCCGCCCGCGCGGCGTTTTGATATGGACAGGGCTTGTGCCAAACCGCGCTTCCATCTGAGCGACAAGGGCGCTGTCGTCACTGTCACAGTCGATCACGGCCAAACCATCCAGCCGCACACCATAGACTTGTGAGCCTGTCCGATGCATCGGGGCCAGGATCCGCGCCAAAGTCACGTCAGGGCCAGCCCAAACGCGCATCAGTGGCGATTTGCCATCGGCACCGCCCAAGGGCAGCAAGGGGAAGCCCGCCCTTTTCAGGCGGGCAACCTCGTTGCGGATTGCATCGGGCAAAGTGTCCACCCGAAAGGCTGTCATTCTTTGCCCTCCCCATAGGCAAGGGCGGCAATGGATCTTGCAACAGATGGCGAAACGCCAAGCTGGCGACATATGCGGGCAATGCGCAGGGCCATCATGCAGCACCTCCGCCACCGGAAACGCGCTCGACCTTGGCGTTGAGAAAGTAGACGCCGAATTTTGCGCGGTCCGTCGCCGCGTCGTTTTCGTACATTTCCTTGATGATCGGCACGCCGTATTCATGGCGCAGAATGCAAACCCGGTCAGAAATGCGCACCGGGCTGGCACAATAGACCGGCTGTTCAATCAAGGCGTCCAAGATGATCCGGTTGCCTTTCGCAACGCTGATCTGATGAGTATCGCCACTATCGGCAGTGATCTTGTAGCGCGCCGGGGTACGGTTTGCTGGCAGGTCGCGCCACGCTTTGACGCGCAGGGCATTGGGTGGTGGGCGGTCGCCCCTTGTCTGTGAGTTGAATGTCATTGTCTGATTTCCTTGAAACCAGAACGGGACGGGGGTATTCATATGCCTGTCAAAGCCGAAACGAATAAAGCCGCTGCCCGTTCAATGGGTGGCGGTTTTCCGTTAAGCGGCGTCGGCTTTTGCTGCTTCCCAAGCCTCGATATCTGACAGCTTCCAGCGCGTGCAGCCGGGGGTCAGGCGGATCGGTTTGGGAAAAGTTGGATCGGTCTTGATCCAGCGGCGCGGGGTCAGGTGATGGACACCGTAGCGCGCGCCGATTTGGCGGTCTGAGAGATAGGTAGTTGGCATGTGATGCGCTCCAACTGGTTGCGTTGGATTGCATCATGCCGTGAAGAATACAGGGTGAAATAGCTAGGCAGGTTTCGAAAACCGACTTAGGTAGACCGCCGAACCTATCCACCCAGCTTGCGCGGTTTGGGACAGATGGCGCTCTCCATTCCAGGTAGACGCTCCTCCCACGCAATAGAAATAAGCGGCTTTATTGGGGGGGTAGGTTCCTGAAACGGGTAGGTAGGTTAACCGCCTGTCTTTGGTGCGCCGCCGCCTTTGTTCCAGTTTACTAGTGTTGCGATTCGATCCCTTGCTGCTCCTGAAATTGGCTCATCCCCTTGCCACGCTGCGGGATTGGCAGCAATCCATGCCTCAATAGCGGCTTTGACACCGCCTTTAAATTTTCGTTCGGGGAGGAGTGCTTGCCAGACTGTGACCGCGTAATCTAACTCAGCCGAGAAATGTTCATGAGCTGGATTACGGAAGGCATCGTTTTCCACCTCAGTATCGGGGAAGAAAAAAGTAGGCTTTTGACCCAGCCGCCGCATCCAGTCGCGAAGCTCGTTCACCTTTATCGAGCTTCGATCCCAGCTCGGCTCCTTAACAAAATACAAACTCGGCAATGGTTGATCGTCTGGCATGTCGAAGTTTGTCGAAACAGGAACGCCAGATTGAATCAGTATGTCGTATGCGATGGTATCTTCATTTATTTCTGGATCAACATCAAATTCCATATCGCCAAATCTTTGAGTCGGAACATGCCGTGTATCGTGCACGAAGCTGCACGGCAGTGTTCCGCGCATCGCGGCGCCCGAAATCGCACGGAAAACTGGCACAAATTCGGGGGAGTGCAGGTAATTTTGAGTTTTGTTTGATGAGCCTATTCGGTGGAATTGCCCTTCTTTAAGTCCTGCCATAGAAGATGGCTCATAGTTGCTGGGGTTTAGTCCGACTGCCAGCATTGATGCCTCTATGACCGACAGATGCTCGCACCACCGCCAATGCTCCAATTCAAATTGATAATTTTCTAAATCTTCGTAGCTCATCCTATCCTCACAACATTGCCTGACCGCTCAACACCAACAACGAACCGCGCCCAATCGCCCATCATCTTGCGGCGCTTCTCCACCATGTCACCGCGCCGATAGGATGCCTCGACCGCGTTGCTGATCTTATGGGCCAGCGCCACCTCTGCCATATCGCCGGGATAAGTCGTGCGCTCTGCCACCCAATCACGGAACGTGCTGCGCAGGCCATGCGGCACCGCAGGGCGCTTTGACGTGCGATCCACAAAGCCCGCGCCACCCGCTTCAACATCTGCGCGATGCATCCGCTTCATGGCAGCGGACAGCGTCATGTCCGACATTTGCCCGCCCCGTGCGGCCGGAAACACCAGCGGGTTGTCTTGCAGCCTTGGCAGGGCTTTCAGCAAGGCCACAGCCTCGCCAGACAGCGGAATGCGGTGTTCCCGCTCTTTCTTCATGCGCACCGCCGGGATGATCCACAACGCCTTGTCCATGTCGATTTCATCCCATTGCGCGCCGCGTATTTCTTGCGACCGGGTTGCTGTCAGGGTCAGAAACTCCAAAGCCCGCGCACCAAAGCCCTCACGCGTCCGAAGGGCAGCAAACCAGCGCGGCGCATCATCAAGGGTCACGGCAGGCTGATTGTCCTCTTTCGCGACCTTGGAAGGTGCTGGCATCAGTTCTTTCAGGTTGCCCGACCAGCGCGCCGGGTTGTCGCCCGTGCGATGCCCCGCAACCGTTGCCCACGACAGCACCGCCTCGATCCGGCCCCGAACGCGCGATGCCGTTTCCGTCTTGTCCTTCCAGATGGGTTGCAGCACGCGAAACACGTCTTGCACCGCGATATCCTGCACCAGCATTTCACCCAGTTCAGGTTTCGCGTAGGTTTCCAGCGTGTTTGTCCACTGCTGGCGATGCTTGGCGTTCTTGAACGCGTCCAGCTTGGCGGCAAGATACCGTTCTGTGGCCTCGGCAAAGGTCAGACCACGGCGCTGGGCGGCTGTCAGCGCGGCCTTGGCGGCTTTGCGTTCCTCTATCGGATCAATGCCCCGCTCAATCTTGTCGCGCGCCTCACGCGCCTTGTCGCGGGCCTGTGACAGCGTGACAGCCGGGAAGCCACCCAAGCCGATATCCCGCCGCACCGTGCCAACCTTGGCACGCAACACCCAAGAGCGGCCATCTTTGGGAGTCAGTTGCAGGTGAAGGCCAGGAACGCCACCGACCGAATACAGGACGTTCCGCTTGCCGCCGGGATGCGCCAACCGCTTCACGTCTATCGCGGACAACTCACTTGCAACCCTTGGCATCGACCTACCCCACATATCACCCAACAAAGGAAAGGTAATCGGATGCATATCATCGCGCAAGGTTGCTTACTGCGCGTAGTGGGGTAGCCTCGGATTTACGCACACTTACAGTGCTTTAAGCTATTGGCTGCACGGTATTACTTAGCCTTTATGGCGGGCTGTCTGTCCGCCACATATCAGTGCATGTATTTGATATCATTTATAATAAATTTTGACAGTGGTTCCTTGCCACCAACCTTGCCCCCAATGAAAACGCGCTAGGCCCGGCGCGGGTCTCCGACCTGGACATGACAGTCGTGGCGCAACAACAACACATTCGTCGGTTCGCGCAGCGCCCATGAGAATCCTGGATACTTTCCATGTCGGATGTGGTCTAAATAGGCATAACGCTCCGACGCACGCCTACCCATCCCGACGCCCATCAGGGCTTCGGGAAAATTATGCGTGCGCAGACCATGCAGAGTGCACGTCCATGAATGCAGTTCCCATGAACACCTACCTGGCCGTCGAGCAAGTCGCGGTTCGCTTCTCTGTCTCCAAGGACACGATCTGGCGGTGGCGTCGCGAAGGCGACTTTCCCAAGCCGGTCAAGCTCGGCGGTCGGACGACCCGATGGCGGCTGAGCGACATCGAAGACTGGGAAGCGCAGTGCCCCTGCGGCTTCATCACCAGCCTGCCGCTCTCCGCGGCGATCTGACCAGCTGTCCAGCCCCCTGATTGGGGGTTCGGCATCTCCATCATCTTCAGCCGGCCTGATCGGCGCCCCCTGTCCCGGCGCACCGGAGGCTGTTCGCATTCATAGGATCGAGCATGCCAGCCGATTCTTCGTGGAAAGACTCATCAGCAACGACGATTACCACGACAGCATGGAAGGATTCATCAAACGCTTCGTTGAAGCTGCGATCAGCGCCCAAGACATCGAACAGGACGGACAGGTGCGTCGGGTTCTGAAGCGGTTTGCGCTGGCCGCGCTGGCGGGAGAGTTGGCGACGAAGTTCGACGTGACGGGCTGTAAAAGCGGCGCGGCGCTGAATGGCACCCAGGAGATCGCGCGAACGTGGATCAGCGAGCGTGACGTTACACGCGCAAGTGTGGTGTTATAGGCGCTGCACAAGACACAGGCCTATGGGTCGTGAAACCGAAGCAGAAGCCGCCCGCTACCGCAAGTTGGCAGACTTGCGAAAGACCATACAGGAACGAAAAGTTTCACCACGACGGAAACAGGTTCCGACTTTCCCCGTCGAACCGCTGATAAAAAACGCTTAATTATGAATTATGGCGGAGCGACAGGGAAAAAGTTTGAACACATTCTTTACTGAATTGGAGGCGTTGGCACACATAATTTCGGGTCTACTGAGCCGGCATCCCTCGAGTGGGCGGTCGATTGACGACCAGATTACCTGATATTGCTTAGGGTCAGGACTCATAATCGCCATCCTCTGGTCGGCGCTGGCACCATTTTCCTTGAAGACCGCGCCGCGGTGTTTGCGAATCCCGTGGGACGTCAGGTGTGGAAACCCGCGTCCGTGCAGGCACGGCTGGGACCGGGCCAGCATATCGCATGGTTCAAACCACGCGGGTGCATCCATTGTCATGGGGCATGCCGCAGTGCTGCCGGATTTCTGACCACGATAAAGCAGCCACCCGTCACGGACCATTCCGGGGCAAAGCTTGGTGGCATCGCCGATCGAAGCGCAGGTCGTATGGAGCAGTTCGAATGCGAGGCGTTGCGCAGACAGGATCGGCCAGACATCACGGAAGGTCTTTATGTCAGCACGGGTCCATGGGGTGTGGCCTTCGGTTCGTGGTGTCAGCCTAAGGCGGACGGTGACAGCCGGGTCGGTTTCAACCAGTCCTGTATCAAGACACCAACGCCCGAAGGATGGCCATGTTTTCAGGCGGTTGTTGGCGGGGTGTGGATTGTATCGTGCCAGGTCGCGGCGGATGTGACGAGGTTCCAGATCGCAGAGCATCGCGCGGCCGCAAGAGTCGCCGCAGTTTCCCCGCCCGCTCATTGAGATCAGGATGCCGCGTTTGCGGAGCAGCGCCTGATCGTCAACAACGCAGTATTGCGACCCGCGGTCTGAATGAAGGACCAGCCCCCGGCTCGGGGTTGCGAGCCACCAAAGCACGGCGCAGGGCTTCGAGCGCGAGATTGCGCTTCAGGTGGTCACACGTCGCCCGGCCGACGACGCGGCGCAAGAAGAGGTCCGGAACGACCGTGAGGTAGAGCCACCCCTGCACCGTCCGGATGCAGGAGATGTCCGCACCTCCGGTCAACCCGCCGTGCAGTCCGGCGCCACGAGGTTCGGGGCGACAGGCCAGGCATGTTCGCTGTCCGTGGTGCGCTTGAACCGCCGTTTTCGTTGCGCGATCAACGGGGTCTCGCGCATCAGGCGTGCCGTGTGCGATGCCGCCCGGTCTCATGGCCCTCATCGACACGGACGCGGTGCATGAGCGGGCTGCCACAGGCGCCGCTCGACAGCGAAAAGGCCGTGCGAATATGGGCCAGATAGACCATTTGATCTGCTGCCCGTTGCCTCCACCTTTTCAAGGTAGGGTCCGTCCCAGCGAATTAAACGGACAGAATGAAGAGATCACGGTTCAGCGAAGAGCAGATCATCGCGCTCCTGAAGCAAAAGGAAAGCGGCGTGGCAACGGCGGATGTGTGCCGCGAGCATGGGCGGCACGACATCGCGCCGGGCAAGCCGATGCAGAACGCCTTCGTCAAAAGCTTCAACGGCAGCTTCAGAGACAAGCTCTTGAACGAAACTCTGTTCCATCACTGGCCGAGGCGCGGGGGAAGATCGCCGCATGGAAGGACGACTACAACGGAAACAGACCCCATTCTTCCCGCAGCAATCTCACGCCGTATGAATTTGCAATGAAATCGAGACTGGAAACCAAGGCCGCATGATGCCAGAAATCAACCGACGGATTCTCCCAAAAGTCGGAGGGAAGTCGGGTCTGAGGCCAGTGCGGATGCCCCGTTTCGCGAACTCGCGCGCCAGTTCTTTGCCTGAGCCGCACCATAAAAGGCGGCCGCGCCGCGAGGCCGGCGACGCTGGGCGCCGCCAGTGTTGAAGTAGCGCAGTCGGTGCTGACTGACAGGCAGACCGCGATCCTGCCGCTGGTAACGTATCTCGACCGTTGCGCTGAGTGTTCATCGCGGTGGCTCCCGTGGGTGTCGCGGTCACGTCTTCGGTCGGCTCGATGACTGGAAGCGGGGGCGGCGATGATCGATGCTCTTGTTGCTTCGCTCGTCGGATCAGAATGGGCATGCGCAACGCTCCGGTGCGTCGTCACTGCCTTCACCGTGGAATGCGCCAAATCGCTATTTGTTTCAGACCGATAGCCGGGCTGGCGCGATCCTGAAAACCCACAGGATCCTTCCGTGACACCACAAACGCGTATATTTTTGCGGAACTCTTGCCACTTCTCCCCGTTTCAAAAATTGGGAGGTGTGTTTCATGGTCAAGCTCTCACGCCGTGGTTTTCTGCGAACGGCCGGCTCGGCTGCGGTGGCCGTTCAGGTTGTTCCCCTGCACAAGGCGCTGGCAGAGTTGCAGTCCGCGCCGAAACATCAGCCGCCGAACTGGATCCGTGACGGCAAGA
The DNA here is from genome assembly GCF_002751875.1 of Oceaniglobus indicus. GTDB lineage: Bacteria > Pseudomonadota > Alphaproteobacteria > Rhodobacterales > Rhodobacteraceae > Oceaniglobus > Oceaniglobus indicus. The sequence goes on from NZ_NMZM01000012.1 coordinate 54,892, forward strand.
TCCGGTTTCGCCAGGACGGCATTCCAAAGGTCACGGGCAACAAGGTGTTTGCCATCGACATCCGTGCCCGTGACATGCCGGGCTGGCCGGATACGCAGTCGCACGCCTTGATGTTGCGGGCGGATCGCGCCGATCAGCGGTTTGGCGGTGTGAACGAGACGTTGTTGCCCGACGATCTGCAGCCCGATGTCCTGATCGACGATGCACGGGTGCGTCGCGATGGCTTGCGCATGACGCAGGAGGCGTTCTACGGCCGTCTTCTGTTGCCCGTCGGAGAGCCGGCCCGCTATCTCGGTCAGCCCGCGGCGGTTCTGATCTATCATGACTACACCCGGTTCCGTCGCGCCCGGCGCCTTTTGCAATTCAACGCCGACGCACTGATCTGGGGCGCGCAAACCGAGCTGCCCGATCTCACACCCTATGGTGGCGCGCGGTTCGTGCGGATCGGCGGCGCCACGCCCGGTGCACCGGACCGGTATTCGCCCTTGGCCGATACCATCATCTTTGCCGATTTTGAGGCCGGCGGTTCGCCTTGGCCCGCGCCCGATCGTCAAGGGGATGCGCCGTCGCGCGGTATGGCCCACGCCGGCGATCTGCGTGACGAACTGGCTGATCCACCCGATACATGGGCCGTCTATCAGGGGCACTATACCTCGCAATACGTGGATCCCGCTGCGCTGGAACCGGACAACGGCAACGCCTGGTATGATCCTGAAAGGGGTGCTTTGCATGTCGTTGTGGGCACCCAATCGCCCTATACCAATGCCGATCATATCGAAACCATGGTGAAGGGCAGCCGGTTTGATCTGAACGAGCTGCGTCTTCATCCCGGTTATACCGTGGGCTACGGCCAGAAGGAGCACCACGTCTTTCCGTACTACGTTGCCCTGGCCGCGCTGTATGGCGAGGGGCGGCCCGTGCGCTTTGCCCTGGATCGGTATTCGCACTTCCAGGGGGCGATCAAGCGGCACCCGTTCGACACCCGGATGACCCTCGCCGTGGATCGCGAGACGGGCCTGTTCCAGTCACTGGCCGCCGATCTGCGGGCCAACGGCGGCGGGACGAAGAACTTCAGCCCGTCGGTCGGGCAGGTGGCGGCCAGTGCGTTGCAGGGCATCCACTATTTCCCGAAGTCCGACATCTCGGTCCAGGTCGACGCATCCCGTGCGCCCACGGCCGGGTCGATGCGGGGCTATGGCACGCTGCAGTCAATGGTCGCCTTCGAACTTCTGGTCGATGAGGCCGCGACGGATCTGGGGATCGACCCGATCGAGCTGCGGCGGCGCAACCTGATGCACAGCGGGATGAAGAACACCCAGGGCGCCATCCCCGCAGGCACCATGCGCGCGGGTGAACTGCTGGATGCGGCGGGGGCCGATCCGCTGTGGACCACGCGCGCCGAACGCAAGGCCGCGTTCGAGGCGGAACACCCCGGCTATCGTTACGGCGTGGGGGTGTCTTGTGTCCAGAAGGATTACGGCACCGGGGCCGAAGCGGCGCTGGTCCGCCTTGAGGTCACGCCGGAGGGCGAATTGCACATGCGCCACGTCGCGTCGGAAATCGGTTGTGGATCGACCACGTCGCAGATGCTGATGACCGAGGCGCACCTGGGGCGCTATTGCGATCGCGTGGATTTTGCCGTCATCGATTGGCCCGAACTGCCCCTGCACAGCAACAACGAACCCTATACGATGTCGCAGGACGATCAGGACGAGGCGGCGCAGGATCCCCATTGGGTGCCGCGCATCACGTCGCCGCGCAGCGCATCGAACTCGGCCTATTACTTCAGTCACGCCACCGGTGAAGCCGCGCGCCTGCTGTTCGATCTCGGCCTGTGGCAGGCGGCACAAAGCATCTGGCACGAGGGCATCGGCGGCGGTCAGGCCGCACCCCTTGCCGTTCGCCGCGATCAGGCCGAATGGCGTGATGGCCATCTTGTGGCAGGCGGCCTGCAACCGCTGTCGTTCGGCGATCTGGCCCGCCGCGCCCATGCGCAGGGGCTGATCACCGGCGTCACGGTACACACGTTCAACCGCTGGGCCTGGGCGAGTGCCGAGTTCGATGTCGACGGCACGCCGGTCAGCGGCGCCATCGATGCGCTGTCGGTGAAATGGGGCGAAGGCGCGGATGCGGCGAAACGCGCCCGGATGCGCGATGCCGGATTCGCGTTTCAGCCGCGCACCCGGGTCGATTATCCGCCGGTTCAGCGCAACAATGCGTCGGTCGTGTATTACGCCCCGCAGGCGACGATGGTCGAACTTTCGGTGAATACCGGTTCGGGCGAGGTGCAGATACTGTCGCACAAGTCGTGGATGGAGTGCGGCAACATGATCGTGCCCGAACTGGTGTCGGGCCAGTTGCAGGGCGGCATCGCCATGGGCATCGGTCACGCCCTCTACGAGGAACTGCTGCTTTACGAGGACGGCCCCGGCAACGGCACCTGGAACTTCAACCGCTACCGTCTGCCGCGTGCCCGCGATGTCGCGGTCTGGTCGCAGCAGGGCGATGTCGCACCGCCCCTGTCCGCCACCGACCCGCCGAAGGGCATCGCCGAGGTGGTGATGATCCCCGTCGTTTCGGCCATCTGCAACGCGGTGCATGACGCCATCGGGGTCAGGTTCCACGAGACGCCGCTGTCGCCGGAAAGGATCAAGGAGGCATTGTCATGACCGAACGGATGCTGACCGTCAGGATGCAGATCAACGGCAAACAGACCCAGCCGATGGACCTGCCCGAAGATCTGATGTTGCTGGAGTATCTTCAGGAATACCTGAACCTGACCGGCACGCGCTATGGCTGCGGGCAGGGGGTGTGCCGGGCCTGCGCGGTGATCCACGATGCGGCCGACGGCCCCCGGGTCGTGCCGGCCTGCATCACGGGCGTCGCCTGGGCCAACGGACGCAGCTTTCGCACCGTCGAGGGGCATGCGACGCGCGATGATCAGGGCGCGGTGACGCAGCTGTCGGCAATCCAGCAGGCGTTTCTCGATCATTTCTCGTTTCAGTGCAGCTATTGCACCCCGGGATTCGTCGCCGCGGCCACCACGCTGGTCGAACGGCTGCAAACCGCGCCGGTGGCACGGGACGACGTGGAAGACGTCGTGCTGGAGGCGCTGAACGAAAACATCTGCCGCTGCACGGGCTATGTGCGCTATCTGCAGGCGACGCGCGACGTCATCCTGAATACGCCCGGCCTCACCACCGACGAGGTCGCGACCCGCGACACGGCATCATGAAGCGCGTCCTGCTGATCCTTGCCGGTCTGCTGGCAGCGGCCGTGATCGGGGCGGTTGTCGTCTATGTCGCGTTCACCGGCCCGGGCGAGATACCCCCGGCAAGCCGTGATCTGAGTTCGCTGTCGGAAGGGGACCGCGAACAGATGGTGCAGGCGGGCGCCTATGTCGCGCGCACCGGCGACTGTGTGGCGTGCCATGAATCGCCCGACGGTCTGTCGCTGGCCGGTGGGACGCCGATGGAGACGCCCTTCGGCACGATCTATGGCAGCAACATCACCCCGTCGCGCGACCACGGCATCGCCGGCTACAGCGCCGACGATCTGTATCGGGTGATGGTTTACGGCATCGCGCCCGGGGGCAAACACCTGTATCCGGCCATGCCCTATACCTCGTATCACGCGATTTCACGGGCCGACAACGATGCGCTGTGGGTGTGGCTGATGGCGCAGAACCCGGTCGACCGGCCTAACCGCCCCGCGGAACTGGCGTTTCCGTTCAACCTGCGCCCGCTGCTGGCGTTCTGGAACCTGATCTATCGGCCCGAACCGCCGGAGTTGCCGGATCCGGGGGCAGGCGCGACAGACCCTGCCGCGCCGATGGCGCGGGGCCGCTATCTGGTCGAGGTGCTGGGCCATTGCAGCGAATGCCATACCCCCCGCAACCTCGCCTATGCCCGCAAGACGGATGAGCATCTGCAAGGCACGGTGATCGAGGATGCGCTGGCGCCGGATATCACCCCCGCGGGCCTGGCACGGCGCGGCTGGACCACCGATGACCTGGAACACTTCCTTGCGAACGGGTTGTCGCCGCAGGGCGTCATGACGTTCCGCATGTTCCCGGTGCTCAGCCATTCGACGAAATACATGACGTCCGAAGACATCGCGGCCGTGGCCGCCTATCTGACCGACGGCGCGCCGCCACCTTCGCCGCCGGATCCGCGCCCTGATGCGATCGCGCAAAACCCCGAAGGCCACCGTTTGTACCTGGGCCTGTGCGCCGGCTGTCACGGCAGTGACGGCGCCGGTCAGCCGTTCGGCTCGGTCCCGCTGGCCAGCAACACCAGCGCGATGTTCGACAACCCGATCAACCTGGTGCGCGTCATCCGCGAAGGCATCCCCGCACGGCACCTGGCAGGCTATCAGCGGATGCAGGAGATGCCGGCGTTCGCCGACCGGCTGAACGACGACGAAATGGCGGCGCTGGTCAACTATCTGCGGCAACGCTGGGGCGGTCACGACGCCACGCTTGCCGTCTCTGCGGTGGCGGACACACCGGGATGACCGACCCATGCCATCCCGCGACCCAAGCAATGACGAGGTTCAATGACCGCAAACACCACTGACACCGGTCGGCGTGGCGGGGCGGACAGGGGCAGAACCGGCCTGCTGCTACTGACGTCGGTAATCCTTGCCGGCTGCGAAGGTCAGCAATCCGCGCTTGCGCCCTCGGGCGAGGATGCGCGCGTTCTTGGCAACCTCTTCTGGGTCATGCTGGGCGGCGCGGTCATTCTGTGGTTGTTGGTCAACGGGTTGTTCTTCTATGTCACCCGGATCAACCGCGCGGCCCTGTCCCGCCGGTTCGCCAACGGCCTGATCGTGGGGGGCGGTGTGATCTTTCCCACGATCGTGCTGGGCGGATTGCTGACCTATGGTCTGTCGATCATGCCCGACCAGCGCGCGCCCGGCGACGGTCTGACCCTGCGCGTGACCGGCGAGCAATGGTGGTGGCGGGTCGAATACTGGCCCGAGGGCGCCGAGACACCCATCGTCGCGGCCAACGAGATCCGGCTGCCAGCAGGCGAGCGCAGCGAGATCCGGCTGGACTCGGCCCGCGTCATCCATTCCTTCTGGATTCCGTCGTTGGGCGGCAAGATGGACATGTTCCCGGGCCGCGAGACGCGCATGTCGCTGAAGCCCGAAGTCGCCGGCCGCTGGCGCGGGCAATGCGCCGAATTCTGCGGCGCAAGCCATGCGCTGATGGCGTTCGAGGTGGTCGCGATGCCGCCCGATGATTTCAACGCATGGCTGCAGGCGCAGGCCGCCCCCGCCACATCGCCGACGACCGACGCCGCCCGGCGGGGCGCCCGCATCTTCGCGCGCGAAGGGTGCGGCGCCTGTCACGCCGTGCGCGGCACCGGGGCGCGCGGCGCGGTGGGCCCGGACCTGACCCATGTCGGCAGTCGTCTCAGCCTCGGGGCGGGCACCCTGACCACCACGCTCGCCGATTTCGAACGGTGGATCGCCCACACCGGCGCCATCAAGCCCGAGGTCGAAATGCCCGGCTATGGTCACTTGGGCGCAGCGGAACTGGCCGATCTGGCGCAATATCTGAAAGGACTGGAATGAGCGATACCGATCAAACCGGTCCCACGGGGCCATATCCGCCGACCGCCGACATGCTGGCCGAACCCGTGCCGCAGGGCGAACAGGACCGCACCGCGGCCGAGTTGCGCGCGGCATGGGCGCCGCCCACCGGTTGGCGTTATTTCACCGCCGTCAACAATTCCGAGGTCGGGTTGTGGTATGCGCTGACCGCCTTCGGCTTCATGCTTTTGGCGGGTGTGCTAGCGCTGGTGATGCGGCTGCAACTGGCGCTGCCCGACAACGATCTTATTTCGGCCGACCGGTTCAACCAGTTCTTCACGATGCACGGATCGGCGATGATGTTCCTGTTCGCCGTGCCGATGTTCGAGGCGATCGCGATCCTGATCCTGCCCGCCTTCCTAGGCGGACGCGACATGCCGTTCCCGCGCCTGTCGGCCTTCGGCTTCTGGTGCTTCGTCATTGGCGGCGTGTTCGTGATGGGTTCGCTGCTGTTCGATGCTGCGCCCACCGCCGGGTGGTTCATGTATCCGCCCCTCGCCACCCAGGACGAAGGACCGGGCAGCGACATCTGGCTGCTGGGCCTTTCGTTCATCGAGATCGCGTCGATCGCCGCCGCCGTGGAACTGATCGTCGGCGCGCTGAAGTGCCGCCCGCCGGGGATGCGCGTCAACATCATGCCGCTTTATGCCTGGTATGTGCTGGTGGTCGGCGGCATGATCCTGTTCGCCTTTCCACCCCTGATCGCGGGTGATTTCCTGTTCGAGCTTGAACGCAGTTTCGACTGGCCGTTCTTCGACCCCACCCGCGGCGGCGATCCGATGCTGTGGCAGCACCTGTTCTGGATCTTCGGCCACCCCGAGGTCTACATCGTCTTCCTGCCCTCGATCGCCATTGCCGCCATGGTGATCCCCACCGTCGCGCGCCGCCCCATCGTCGGCTATTCCTGGATCGTGCTGTCGGCCGTCGGCACCGGGTTCCTGTCGTTCGGGCTGTGGGTGCATCACATGTTCACCACGGGCCTGCCCAACATTTCGCTGGGGTTCTTTTCGGCGGCATCCGAGGCCGTGGTGATCCCCACTGGCATCCAGCTTTTCGCCTTTGCGGCGACGCTGATCGCGGGACGCGTGAAGATGAGCCTGCCGATGCTGTGGATCGCGGGGGCGCTGGCGATCTTTACCGCCGGCGGTCTGACGGGTGTCATGCTGGCCATCGCACCGTTCAACTGGCAGGTGCACGACAGCTATTTCATCGTCGCACACCTGCATTACACGCTGTTCGGCGGCATGGTCTTTCCGGTGATCGCCGGGGTCTATTACTTCTTTCCGTTCATCCGCAAGAAGATGCTGAGCGAACGTCTGGGCCGCTGGGCGTTCTGGCTGATCTTCACCGGGTTCAACGTGACCTTCCTGCCGATGCACCTGACCGGCTTGCTGGGCATGCCGCGGCGCATCTTCACCTATCCCGAGGCGTCCGGCTGGGGCTGGCTGAACATGATCTCCACCCTTGGCGCCTTCGTGATCGCCGCCGGCTTCGTGGTGTTCGTCTGGGATCTGCTGCGCTCCAAGGGCAGCCAGACCCAGGTGCCGCGCAATCCGTGGGACGCGGGCACCCTGGAATGGAGCCATGACGTGCCCGAGGAATACTGGGGCGCGCGATCGATCCCGCACATCACCTCGCGCTATCCGTTGTGGGATGATCCCGATCTGGTCGCGCGCATGGACGCCGGGCGCTATTACCTGCCCGACAGCCCCCATGGCCACCGCGAAACCCTGGTGACCAGCGTGATCGACGCCAGTCCCGAACTGGCACAGCGCGTGACCGGTCCGACGTGGATCACGCTGTGGGCGGCCGCGTTCACGGGCGGCGCGTTCATCTTCCCGACATTCCACATGTATCCGCCGGCCATCGTCTCGGGCGCCTTTGCGGTGGTCTGCATCCTTTACTGGCTGTGGACCTCGACCGCGCGCCCGCCCGAACACGGGATGCGTGATGCCGGTCTGGGCTTGCGCCTGCCGACCTATGCGTCGGGGCCAAAGGCCGTTGGCTGGTGGGCGGTCTGGATCACCATGCTGGGGGACGCCACGGCCTTTGCCAGCGTGGTGTTCGGCTTCTTCTTCTACTGGACCGCCAAGCCTGATTTCCCGCCCGAGGGTGCGATGCACGCCGCACCTGCGCTGGTGGGGCTGGCTGTGCTGGTATTGGCCCTGTCCTGGGCGCTGACGCTGGGCGCGCGGCACTGGAACGGGGCAGGGCGCGTGGGCGCGGCACGTGGCGCGCTGGTGGCCGCGCCCCTTCTGGCGGCGGGTGGCTGCGCGGCGCTGATCGCGTCGGTGCAGGCGCTTGAACCGGCAAGCCATGTCTATCCGGCGATCATCTGGGCGCTGATGATCTGGGTCGTCGCCCATGCCATGGTCGGCATCATCATGCAGCTTTACTGTCTCGCGGGCAGCGTGAGCGGCAAGCTGACGCCGCGCCATGATGCGGACCTGTGGAACGTCACGCTGTTCTGGCACTTCCTGTGCCTGACCGTGCTGGTCGCCGGAGCGGTGATCGGACTTGCGCCGGGGGTGCTGTGATGAGCGATGAACATCGCCCCGACCCCGACGAAGAGCGCCGCGAGTTCCGCGAGGAACGCGAGAGCCTGTGGCGGATCACCCTTGCCCCGGCCACGTGGGTGGCGCATTTCGTCGCAAGCTACGGTGTGGTGGCGGTCACCTGTGCCAAGGCGCCCGACCTCTTGGGCGCGGCGCGCCTTGGCCTGGGGCTGTTCACGCTGGTTGCGCTGGCCATCATCCTGTGGCTGGGCTGGCGCGCGTGGCGGCAATGGGACGTGCGCAACACCGGCGATTACACAAACGCGCTGGGCGAGGCCGAGGATCGGCATCAGTTCCTGGGCCATGCTGCGGTTCTTCTGGCGCTGATCTCGGCCATCGGCGTCGTCTACGGCACGCTGCCGGTCGTGATGCTGGAGACTTGTCGATGAGGGGTGCGGCACTGATATCCGCCGCGGCGCTGGCCGCGTTCATCTGGACCCCGCCGCTCGCGACGTGGCTGGATGCCGCGTTCCCAGCCCATATGTTGCGTCACATGATGCTGGTCGCGGTGATTCCGCCGCTGCTGGTGCTGGGCGCGCCCCACCTGGCGGATCGCGTGGCGTTGCCGCCGATGATCGCGGCGGTTGTCGAGTTCGCGGTCGTCTGGGCCTGGCATCTGCCCGGCGCCTATGGCCTGGCGTTTCTTCAGCGCGGTGGGTTCATCCTGGAACAGGGCAGCTTCCTGGTCGCCGGGATTGTGGTCTGGGCCGGGTGCTTGCGTGCCGATCAGCCGTTGCTGGGGGCGGGGGGGCTGTTGCTGACCTCGATGCACATGACGCTTCTGGGGGCGTTGATCGTGTTGTCGCCCCGTGATCTCTATGCCGAAATCTGCGGCCTTGCGCCGGATCTGACGGCCCAGCAATGGGGCGGGCTGTTGATGCTGGGGATCGGCACGCCGGTCTATCTGGTCGCCGGGCTGATCCTGACCGGCCGCGCCCTGACCCGAAGCGAGGTGCGCCCATGAGACGTGTCATGCAGACCCTGATGGTTCTGGCGGTCCTGGGCGCCGTTGCGGGCGGTGCCGTGGTCGGCTTTGGCCTGTTCAACGTCTCGGCGCGCGTGGGGCATCTGCCCGGCGTGTCCTGGGTGCTGCACACGACGTTTCGCAATTCGGTGCGCCTGCGGGCATCGCGCCGCGACGACATGCCGGACCTGGCGGATCCTTCGCTGATCGAACTGGGCGCGCGACACTATGACGCCGCCTGCCGCACCTGCCACGGCGCCCCCGGCGAAACGCCCAGCGCCACGATCGCCGCCATGGTGCCGGCGCCGCCGATGATCGCCACGGCCGTCGCCGATTGGCAACCGCACGAGTTGCATTGGATCGTCAGCAACGGCGTCAAGATGAGCGGGATGCCCCACTGGCCCGCCACGCGCGACGACGACGTCTGGCCGGTCGTCGCGTTCCTGGTATCGGTGCAGGACGGGATGCCGGGCGACGACTATGCCGCGCTGACTGACCTCCCGGCGCCGCGCGCGCCCGGCGATTACTGTCTCGGCTGTCACGGACAGGGCGGGTCGGACCATGTGCCGCCGCTGGAACAGCAAAGCGCGGCCTACCTTGAGATGTCGCTGCGCGCCTATCTGGATGGCACGCGGTCCAGTGGCATCATGGCTCATGCCGTCAGCGAAGTGCCGGCCGAGACGCTGGGCGGACTGGCGCAATGGTTCGCGGACAGGCCCGCCGAGGGGGGCGTGTTGCCTGACATGCCGGCAGAGCGGATCGCCGAAGGCCGCGCGCTGGCCCAAGCCGCAACGGGCGACCGGGATGTTCCGGCCTGCCAGGCCTGCCACGGCCCGGACGCCAGCGAGACATCCGAGCTGTTCCCCGATCTCGGCCGCCTCCCGGCGCCTTACCTGCGCACGCAGCTGACCCTGTGGCGCGATGGCAAGCGCGGTGGTGGCCCACGCGCTGACCTTATGCGCAAGGCCGCCCAACACCTGAGCGATTCCGACATCGAAGCATTGGCGGCCTTTTACGCGACGCTGCCGCCGCAAGACGGAAAATAATCGGGCAGCGCCGGATTTATTTGGAGAACTATCGCCGCCGTCGGCGTTGGGATGGCATCACGACAGCGGGGAGAACCGGCATGGACAACTATCGCGCACTGAGTGAAATGCTCGACCAGATCGAGGACGCCGTCGAAGGCGAGGAAATCACGGTGCAGGACGTCATCGAGAAGCTGGGGCAGAAGTCCTTTGCGTCGGTGATGCTGGTATTCTCGCTCATCTCGACATCGCCGGCCAGCGCGATTCCCGGTCTGACGGCGATGGTCGCCGTGATCACCTTCCTGCTGGTGATCCAGATGATCGTGGGCCGGGATCACCTGTGGCTGCCGGGGTTCATCACCCGGCGGAAACTGGCAGCGGACAAGCTGTGCAAGGGGATCGGATGGCTGCGCAAGCCGCTGCACTTTGTTGAACGGTTCCTGAAAAAGCGGTTCACCTTCCTGTTTCACAGGCCGATGTTCTTCATTCCGCTGCTGCTGGTCATGGCGCTGACGCTGTTCATGCCGTTCATGGAACTGGTGCCAACCTCGGGGTCGATCGCATCGGCGGTGATCGCGCTGTTCGCGGCCAGTGTTCTGACGCGCGACGGTGCGCTGCTGATCGGCGCGCTGTTCCTGTTGCTGGGCGTTCCCGTGGCCGTCTGGAAATTCGGCTTCAACTGAGATCCGGGCGCCGGCCCGGTTCGTGCAGCAACGCGCAAACACGAAAAGGCCCCGACGATGGTTCGTCAGGGCCTTGCAAGGCTTGGGATGTCAGAACGCGCCAGCGTGATTGCCCGAAGCCGCCGTCAGGCGCGGGCAGCGGGCCTAGTTCTTTGCGTCAGCCGACGGGGTATTCGCACCACCGGCGGGGCGGTTGCCCTGGCCCGACGGGTTCAGCGGGTCATCACGACGCTGCACCGAGCCTTCGAAATGCGCACCGCTTTCGATGGCGATGGTCTTGTGGATGATGTCGCCCTCGACCTTGGCGGTCGATGTCAGACGGACCTTCAGGCCACGCACCCGGCCAACGACCCGGCCGTTCACGACAACATCATCGGCCATGACCTCGCCCTTGACCGTGGCGCCTTCGCCGACCGTCAGCAGATGGGCACGGATATCGCCTTCGACGGTGCCTTCGATCTGGATGTCGCCCGTTGTCTTCAGGTTGCCCTTGATGACCAGATCGGCGGACAGGACGGATGCCGGCGGCTTGGCCTTCGGCGCCGAGGGCGAAAAATCGGTGGACGTGCGAGGCGACGACGAACCATCGGTGGCGGAGCTGGTCTGTGATGGCACGGTCTCGCCCCCTTGTTTCGGTCCAGGCTCGTTGATTTTGCTCTTAGAAAACATCTTTCGCTGCCTTGATATAGGTCATCGGATTGACGGCTTTTCCGCCCACACGCACCTCGTAGTGAAGATGGGTTCCGGTGGAACGTCCGGAATTCCCCATATCACCGATCCGGTCCCCGCGCGAGACCCTTTGACCGACCTTGACGCGAATCTTCGACTGGTGTGCGTAACGTGTCTCGATCCCGAACTCGTGCTGGATCTTCACCAGACGACCATAACCCGACTGCCAGCCGGCGTGGGTCACGACACCGTCGGCGGTCGCATAGATCGGGGTGCCATAGCTGGCGGCGAAATCGGTTCCGGCGTGCAGCCGGCCCCAGCGATGACCGAACCCCGAGGTAAAGCGGAACGCATCCTTGAGCGGCAGCGCGAACGGCGCCTTCTGTGCCGCGATCCGGTAAAGGTTCATGCGATCCAGCTTGTCGAGAATGCCGTTGGCACGGGCGCTGTCGGGATCGGGCTGTTGGCCCTTGGTCGAGAAGGTGATCGGCGTCAGCGGACCGCCCTGGCCGGAATACCCCTTGCGAACGGCATTCAGAAGATTGTCGGTATCCAGCCCGGCCGCGCGGAACATCTTGTCCAGCGGGGTCACGGAAATTGCCAGCGCATCTTCCAGCTGGGTGAAGATCTGTTCGTTGCGCATCTCGACGGTGCGGCGGTTGTTGATGACTTCCTCGGCGAAGGCTTCGGCCTCGGCCGCCTGGCCGGCCATGATGTCACGCTCTGCCGCGGTCGTGTCCAGCGCGGCGGACAGATAGTCCAGCGTGTTCTCGGCGTCGTGCATGCGGCCTTTTTCCGAATCGGACAGCCCGGCGACATCCAGTTGCGTCTGAAGCGTATCGGCCTCATCGCGGGCGGTGTCGCGTTCGTCGATGGTGCGCCGCAGCGTGTCCTGCGTCAGACCGATTCCGGTTTCCAGTTCGGCGCGGCGTGCTTCGGATTCCAGCAGGCTGGACTGCATGCGCGATACCTGGGCGAGGGCCGAGTTGAAACGTTCCTGGGCGGCGTGGGCCTCGGCCGCGCGCATGTCGCGTTCCTCGGACAGGGCGTTCAGCCGCTTTTCATAGGTTGCCTGCTCGCGCTTGACCTGGTCGCGCACGTTGCCCGACCCGATCGTGTCCATCAGCAGGATCGCCGATGCGACGATCGTCCATCCGACAACGACTGCGGATCCCGAAATCGCGAGAAGCTGAGTCGTCGAAGAAAGGCGCACAAAGCGGGTTTCGGTTTCGGATTTGAGAAACAACCGCTGCTCGGGGAAGGCGCGTTGCACTGCTGCCTTCACCAGATTTGTCTTATGAGTCTTCAAGTGATCCGTCCCGTTACTTGCGTCCGTAAGCGTCGCCGCGAACGTCCCCACGTTCGCCACGGTTTGACTAGCCGTCCCGCCCGGCGTTCGCAATGATTTTGCTCAACTCCCTGACTGTGGGCGCTAAATTGCCCCGGCTTGGGCGGATTCTCGCCGACCGGTGCGACAATCGGTGCAGGTGCGGAACCCGCGGCGGATGGTCGAAAATGCCCGTCGGCACCGTTGCGTCATTCAACTTGGCCGTGTGCGCCGCCCGTCAATTCGCCCACCGCGGCCTGCACCTCATCGACGTGGCCGGGCACTTTCACCTTGCGCCAGACCTGCGCGATGGTGCCATCGGCCCCGACCACGAAGGTGGCGCGTTCGATGCCCATGAAGGTCTTGCCATACATTTTCTTCTCGACCCATACGCCATAGGCCGTGCACACCGCCGCGTCCTCGTCCGAAAGCAGGGCGATCGACAGGTCGTGCTTGTCGCGGAACCGGTCGTGCTTGGCCACGCTGTCCGCGGAAATCCCCAGCACCGTTGCGCCGCGCGCGGCAAAATCGGCGGCCTTTTCGCTGAAGTCGATGGCTTCGCGGGTGCAGCCGGGCGTGTCATCGCGCGGATAGAAATAAACCACGACCGGGGCGCCGGCCAGATCGGCCAGACTGACCGTGCCGCCGCCGTCGCGGGGCAGGGTGAAATCGGGTGCCTTCTGGCCTGTCAGGGGGTCGGTCATGGCGACGTGATCTCCGGCTGGTGGATTGGCGGTTTCGTTTACCGCCCGCAGGGGCGAAGATAAAGGCCGTCAGGGAAACGGATCGGACGATGGCGCGACACGGCGCGGGGACAGGGGGGGCGACCCCGCAACAAAGACATGCGCGCGGCCACACTGCCGCGCGCCCGCGCCGTCCCGTGCGTCGCACCGTGATGTTCTTCTTTCGCTGGACCTTCCGCGCGGTGTTGCTGACGATCCTGCTGGCCCTGGGGTTGTGGATCGTCAGCGGCCGTGAACTGCCGCTGCCCGGCTGGATCACCGCGCGCGTCGAGATGCGGATGAACGAGGGGCTGGAACTGGGCTCGGTCGGGCTGGGCGGGATGTCGTTCGTCCTGGACGGTGACGGCGTGCCGCGTCTCAGCCTGCTGGATGTGACGCTGCGCAACACCGACGGCAGCGATATCGCGAACCTCGAACGGGTGCAGGCCGCCTTTGACCCGGGGGCGTTGCTGGCGCGCCGCATCGCGCCGCGCACCCTGCGGCTGGACGGGGCCGATGTGAGGATCCGGCGCGACGCGGAGGGTGGGTTCGAATTGTCGTTCGGATTGGTGCCGCGGCAATTTCCCGGTATCGCCGCCATCCTGAACGTCGCGGACCGGTTGTTCGCCGAGGGCGCGCTGGACCGGCTGGACGGGATCGAGATCGCGGGGCTGGACGTCACGCTGGAGGATGCGCGATCGGCCCGGGTCTGGTCGATCGACGATGCCACGCTCAGCCTGCGGCCCGAGACCCGCGGCCTGAACCTGATGCTGAACGCCGAGGTGTTCAACGGCACCGACGATCTGGCACGGCTGGCGCTGTCGATGCGCACCTTCCGCGATGGTGGGCGGGCGGCGATCATCGCCAACATCGATGGGGTCGATGCCCGCGACATCGCGGTTCAGACGCCCGCGCTGGCCTTCCTGTCGCTGCTGGATGCGCCGATTTCGGGGGCTTTGCGGGCCACGCTGACGCAATCGGGCGCCTTGGCCGATCTGGCCGGAACGCTTGAGATCGGCGCCGGCCTGCTGACCCCGGCGGGGCAGGGCGCGCCGCTGCGGTTCGACAACGCCAAGGCCTATTTCGACTACTCCGCGGCGGCGCAAAAGGTGACCTTTTCGCAGATCGCGGTAGAAGGCGAACACCTGAGCCTGCAGGCCCGCGGCCAGGCCTATCTGCGCAACATCGATTCGCGGGGCCGTCCCGGCGCGCTGGTGACGCAGCTTTCGCTGGACAGCCTGCGCATCCCGCCCCTGGGGTTCTTCCAGGGGCCGGTGACGTTCGATCAGGGATCGGCCGATGTGCGCCTGCGGCTGAACCCCTTCGGCGTCGATATCGGCCAACTGGTGCTGAGCGAGGACACCGACACCGGCCGGCGCGATTATGTCATGCAGGGTCAGGCGGATGCGCGGCCGGATGGCTGGCACCTGGCGCTGGACTTCAAGACCGATACCGTGCCGGTGGCGCGTGGCTATGACTTCTGGCCGGTCCCCGTCGCCGCAAAAACGCGACAGTGGCTGACCGAGAACATTTCAGGCGGCCGGCTGTTCAACGTCGCCGGCGGATTGCGCAAGTCGCCGGGCGCGAAGCCGGAACTGGCCGTGACCTTCGGATTCGACGGCGCGTCGGTGCGGTATCTGCGTGACATGCCGCCGATCACCGGTGCCACCGGATATGCGGCGGTGGGCGATCACCGGTTTTCGCTGACACTGGACGCGGGGCAGGTCGCCGCGTCGCCGCAGCGCGTCATCGACGTCGCCGGTTCGACGCTGGTCGTGCCCGACACCCGGCAAAAACCGGCCCGCGGCGAGATTTCGGTGCGCACCGACAGTGATCTGACGGCGCTGATGACCCTGCTGCGCGGCCCGCCCCTGAACGTGATGGCCGACAGTGCGCTGGGCCCGGACCTGGCCGAGGCGCACGCAAGGATGCAGGCCGACCTGGGGCTGGTGTTCGCGAAGGGGCAGACGCCCGACGATATCGACCTGGCGGTCGAGGGCACCCTGGACAACCTGACATCGACCACGCTGATACCCGGCCGCACGCTGGCCGCGCGGCAGCTGGCGGTCACGGTCGGGCGCGAAGCGGTCGTGGTGTCGGGCGATGCGACGCTGGACGGGGTGGCGGCCAGCGGGCGCTGGCGGCTGGACCGGGTGCCAGGCGGCGGCGGCGCAAGCCGCGTGAACGCGCAGGTCGAGCTGAGCGCCGACGCGGTGCGCCGCCTGGGGATCGCACTGCCCGAGGGCAGCGTTTCGGGGCGCGGCACCGGTGCTCTGACCGTCGACCTGGCGAAAGGGCAGCCGCCGCGCCTGACGCTGACCAGCGATCTTGCCGGGATCGGCCTGTCGCTGGATGCGCTGGGTTGGTCCAAGGCCCGTTCCACAAAGGGCGCGCTGGAGGTCGCCGCGACCCTTGGCGCAACCCCGGTGGTGGATCGCATCACGCTGGCCGCGCCCGGCCTGGACGCCGCGGGCCGCATCAGCCTGCGCCCCGATGGCGGCGGGCTGAAACAGGCGTCGTTCCAGCGTGTGCGCCTGAACGGCTGGCTGGACGCGCCCGTCGTTCTGACCGGGCGCGGCAAGGGCGTGCCGCCCGCCGTGGCGGTCAACGGCGGAGCGGTCGATTTCAGACGCGCGATCAAGGGTCTCGGCGGCAGCCGCGGCGGTGCGGGCGGCCCGCGCGGGCCCATAGCGTTGAATCTGGACCGTCTGGAAATGACCGAGGGGATCGCGCTGACCGGCGTGGTCGCGCGGCTGGCGGCCGGGCGCGCCACCAGCGGCGGCTTTTCCGCCCGCATCAACGGCGGCACCCCGGTTCAGGGCGAACTGGCGGGGGGGCCGCGCGGCGTCACCGTGCGCCTGCGCGCCAACGACGCCGGTGGCGTGCTGCGCGATGCGGGTCTGGTGAAGAACGCCTATGACGGGCCGATGAACCTGCTGTTGCAGCCCACCGGCGATCCCGGCACCTATGACGGCACGTTGGAGGTCGGGCGGATCCGCATCCGCGGCGCCCCGGCCATCGCCGACCTGTTGGGCGCGATTTCGGTGGTCGGCCTGCTGGAACAGCTGAACGGCGACGGATTGGTGTTCGATCGCACCCAGGCCAGTTTCCGGCTGACCCCGGCCCAGGTGATCCTGTATCAGGGCAGTGCCACCGGCGCGTCGCTCGGCATCTCGCTGGACGGGGTTTACCGGTTGGCGGACAAGCGGATCGACATGCAGGGGGTGATCTCGCCGATCTACCTGCTGAACGGGATCGGCGCGATCTTGACGCGGCGCGGCGAGGGGTTGTTCGGGTTCAACTTCACCCTCAGGGGAGCCGCAGCGCGACCGGCGGTTTCGGTCAATCCGCTGTCGATCCTGACGCCCGGGATGTTTCGCGAGCTGTTCCGCCGCCCGCCGCCCACGCGGTGACCGTGCGCCCGGGGCGAGGGTTCGGAAGATGAGTATTTGGATCGGTAAGAAGCAGGGGCGGTTGACGCCCTGCGGACGGAGTTCCAGAAGGGCGCCATGAAACTGTCCGATTTCGATTTCGATCTGCCCGAAGACCTGATCGCCACGCGACCGGCGCGCCCACGGTCGTCGGCGCGGCTTTTGGTGGCGGACGGTGATGCGATCACCGATGCACGTGTCACCGACCTGGCGACATGGCTGCGGCCTGGCGACCGGTTGGTTCTGAACGATACCAAGGTGATTCCCGCCCGCCTGAGCGGTCAGCGGTTCCGCGACGGGGCCGAAGGCCATCGCGCCGCGAAGATCGAGGTGACGCTTCTGGATCCTGCGCCGGACGGCAGGTGGCGCGCCTTGCTGAAGCCGCTGCGCAAGATCCGCGACGGCGAGGAGATCGTGTTTTCCGACGGTTTGGCGGCGCGGCTGGTGTCGCGCGACGCGGGCACTGCAACGCTGGCGTTCAATGTCACGGGGGCGGCGTTCGATGCGGCGCTCGAGGCCGCGGGGCAGATGCCGCTGCCGCCCTATATCGCCGCGCGGCGGCCCGCCGATGCGCAGGATCGCGAGGATTACCAGACGCTGTGGGCGCGCCACGCGGGGGCGGTGGCGGCGCCGACGGCCTCGTTGCATTTCGACGATGCGGTGATGGACGCGCTGGCGGCCCGGGGGGTCGATCTGACCCATGTGACGCTGCATGTCGGCGCGGGAACCTTCCTGCCGGTCAAGGTGGATGACATCGCCGATCACAGGATGCACGCGGAATGGGGCGCCGTCAGCCCGGCCGCCGCGGCCGAGATCAACGCCACCAGGGCCGCCGGTGGGCGCGTCATTCCGGTCGGCACCACGGCGCTGCGCCTGATCGAAAGCGCGGCCATCGGGCCCGGTGAAATCGCACCATGGACCGGCGAGACCGATATCTTCATCACGCCCGGCTTTGAATTTCGGATTGCCGACGCGCTGATGACCAACTTCCATCTGCCAAGATCGACGCTGATGATGCTGGTGTCGGCTTTGATGGGGCCGGAACGGATCCGCCGGATCTATGCCCATGCGATTGCCGAGCGCTATCGCTTTTTCTCTTACGGGGACGCGTCGCTTCTGTTACCGCCCGCCAACGGCGGGCGTCGGGCGGACGGTGATCCGGCATCGACGGGCCAGGCCCGGCGGCCATAGGGCCCAAATCGGAGGCGAAACGCAGATGATTCAGGTTATACGCACATCCTGGCCGCTGTTCCTGGGCATGGGTCTGCTCATGGTCGGAAACGGCCTTCAGGGAACGCTTTTGGGTGTTCGCGGCAGCATCGAGGGATTCTCGACCTTCGAGATGTCCGTGGTGATGTCTGCCTATTTCGTCGGGTTCCTCGGCGGATCGCGGATCGCGCCCGAGATGATCCGGCGGGTGGGGCATGTGCGCGTGTTTGCCGCACTCGGCTCGTTCATTTCGGCCATTCTCATCCTGTATCCGTCGATTGCCGACCCCTGGGTCTGGACCGGGTTGCGGGTTCTGATCGGGTTCTGTTTTTCGGCCGTCTATGTCACCGCCGAAAGCTGGCTGAACAATGCCGCGACCAATGAAACGCGCGGCCAGTCGTTGTCGCTCTACATGATCGTTCAGATGCTCGGCATCATCTCGGCCCAGGGGATCGTCGTGCTGGGGGATCCTTCGGGGTTCATCCTGTTCGTCATTCCATCGGTCCTGGTGTCGATCTCGTTCGCGCCCATTCTGCTTTCGGTCAACCCGACGCCCGCCTTCGACACGACAAAACCGATGAGCCTGAAAACCCTTTATGCGGTGTCGCCGACGGGGTGTGTCGGGATGTTCCTGCTGGGCGGGGTGATTTCCGCACAGTTCGGCATGGCCGCCGTCTATGGTGCGCAGGCCGGGCTGAGCGTGCCGCAGATTTCGCTGTTCATTGCGATGATCTATGTCGGCGGCCTGGTCATCCAGTTTCCGGTGGGGTGGTTGTCTGACCGCTTTGATCGCCGGGTGCTGATCTGTTCGACCGCTCTGGTCGGATCGGCGGCGACGATGGTCGGTGCCGTTCTGGGCGCCGAATTCGCAACGCTTCTGATCGTCGGATTCGTGATCGGGGGGGTGGCCAACCCGCTGTATGCGCTGTTGATCGCCTATACCAACGATTATCTCGAGGCCGAGGATATGGCCGCTGCATCGGGCGGCTTGCTGTTCATCAACGGGATCGGCGCCGTTGCCGGCCCGTTGATCGTCGGCTGGATGATGAGCGTGATCGGGCCGGCCGGGTTCTGGGTGTTCATGTCCACCTTGATGCTGATCCTCGGGGTCTATTGTCTGTATCGCATGACCCAGCGCGCGTCGCCGGATGAAACCTCGGCCTATGTCGCCGTTCTGCCGTCGTCGTCCGCCGTTGTTCTGGAGGCGGCGCAGGAATGGGCCGTCGAACATGCCGAAGAGGTGCGTGCAGATGACGCTGCTGCCTGACACGCCTTCGCGCGCCATGCCTTGTCATCGCATCGTTTCTTTGCAACGCTCAACGCGGGGGAAGCGATGAGGGAGCGCGTGGCGATGTCGACACCGGACGAGATACTGACCTATTGGCTGGACGAGGTCGGGCCGAAGAAGTGGTATGACAGTTCCGCCAAGCTGGATGCCGATATTCGGGATCGGTTCCTGGATGACTGGGAAGCATCGCAGAAGGGCGGGCTGGACCATTGGCTGACCTCGCCCTCGGGCACGCTGGCCTATATCATTCTGAACGATCAGTTCCCGCGCAACATGTTCCGCGACACCGCAAAGGCGTTCTCGTCCGATGCGGCGGCGATGGCCGCCGCCAAGATGGCCATCGCGCGCGAATGGGACATGAAGATCGATCCGCCTGCGCGACAGTTCTTCTACATGCCGCTGATGCATTCCGAATGCCTGACCGATCAGGAACGGTCGGTGCGCCTGTTTGCCAAGCGCATGGAGGCGGGGGGCAGCAATCTTCTGCATGCGCGGGCACACCGCGAGGTGATCCGCCGCTTCGGGCGGTTCCCGTATCGCAACGCCGCCTTGGGGCGGTCGATGAATGACAAGGAACGCGTCTTCACCGACGAAGGCGGATATGGCGCGGTGGTCAGCGAGATCCGGTCGGGCGGCGCGACGTCGGGCTGAATGCGGCGGGGCAGGCGATGACGGCCGTCGGATGCCGCTTGCCGGCTGCGCCATTGTCGCGATGACGCCATGAAATCCATCACCATGGACGCGCCGGACATATCCGCGGGCGGGTTACCGTTGGATGGTTTGGCAAAGACCGACTGGCTGCGCATTGCGCTTCTGTTCCTGGCCGGCCTGTTGGCGGCCGCCCAGTTCAGCAAGGTCGCGCTGACCCTTGCACAGCACGCCCAGATGTTCGGGCGCGATGTCGCGTCGGTTGCGGTGCTGGTGTCGTTGACCAGCGTGGCCGGCGTGATCTTCGGGGCGAGCGCGGGAATGATCGTCGCGCGTTTCGGTGCGCGTTCGATGTTGGTCGGCGCGCTTGTCCTGGGCGGCGCGGTGTCGATGCTGCAGGCCGCGGAGCCGGCTTATCCGGTCTATTTCAGTTCGCGACTGGTCGAAGGGTTCTCGCACCTCGTGATCGTCGTCGCCGCCCCCACGGCGATGATCGCCGCGGCCCGGACGCAGGATCAGGGCATCGTCATGGGGATCTGGGGCATGTTCTTTGGGGTGTCCTTTGCCGTGTCCGCCATGATCTTTCCCGGCTTGCTGCGGATTGACGGACTTGGAACCATACTTGCCGGTCACGGCATGGCGCTGTGGTTTTTGGCGGTCGCGCTCTGGTGGCGGCTGCCGCCCGGCGCGCGAAAGGCGGGGCCGATCGGGCGCGGCCTGCTGGCCGAGCACGTGGCGATCTATCGCGATCCGCATACGGTTGCACCGGCGCTGATCTTCCTCTGGCATACCTTGTCCTTCGTCGCGCTGTTGACCCTGGCGCCGCCCTTGATGGGATGGGGCGGCACCGCCTTGCCGTTGATGTCGTTGGGCGGCACGTTCCTGGCCGGCGCGCTGAGCCGGCTGATCGATCCGCTTCGCCTGGCCATCCTGGCGTTCATCGCGTCGGGCGGCACGGCGGCCGCCCTGGTCGTTTGGCCCCAATCCGCGACCCTTGTGGTTTGCTATTTCTGCCTCAACGGCCTTGTTCCGGGGGCCAGTTTTGCCGCAATTCCGGCGCTGAACGCGTCGGGACCGTCGCGCGCGCGGGCCAGCGGGGCGCTGGCGCAGGTGGGCAACATCGGCACGGCATTCGGCACACCGTTTTTCGCTATGACCCTGGCGAACGGAATGTCCGGCCTGTTCACGCTTGCGGCGTGTCTGTGTGCGGTCGGGGCCCTTTCCATTGTCCTTATCCACAGGAACATGGCCGGCAAGACGTAAAGAAATGGTAAAAGTTCGTGAAATGTTCCAGCGGACGGGTGGCAGACGGCCAGGATACGACTATGTAACCCGCGTTGCTTCAAGGACAGGTGGCCCATGCCCGAACAGAAGATGATCGAGGTGCGCGGCGCGCGCGAACACAATCTGAAATCGATCGACGTCGATATTCCGCGTGACCAGCTGGTGGTCATCACCGGCCTGTCGGGATCGGGCAAGTCGTCTCTGGCGTTCGATACAATCTATGCCGAGGGGCAGCGGCGGTATGTCGAATCCCTGTCGGCCTATGCGCGCCAATTCCTTGATATCATGCAAAAACCGGACGTCGATCATATCAGCGGTCTGTCTCCGGCGATCAGCATTGAACAGAAGACGACATCGAAGAACCCGCGCTCGACCGTTGGCACGGTGACCGAGATCTACGACTACATGCGCCTGTTGTTCGCGCGGGCGGGCACACCGTTTTCGCCGGCCACCGGCCTGCCCATCGAGGCGCAGCAGGTGCAGGACATGGTCGACCGCGTGATGGCCATGGAGGAGGGAACCCGCGGTTATCTGCTGGCCCCGATCATTCGGGATCGCAAGGGTGAATACCGCAAGGAATTTCAGGACCTTCGCAAGCAGGGGTTCCAGCGGGTCAAGGTCGATGGTGCGTTTTACGAGCTGGACGAGCCGCCGACGCTGGACAAGAAGTTCCGCCACGACATCGACGTCGTCGTCGACCGCCTGGTCGTGCGCGAGGGCCTGGAAACCCGCCTGGCCGACAGTTTCCGCACCGCGTTGGACCTGGCGGATGGCATCGCGATCCTGGAAACCGCCCCCGCGGCGGCCGACGACGGCGAAACGCCCGAGCCCGAGCGTTTCACCTTTTCCGAGAAATTCGCCTGTCCGGTCAGCGGCTTCACGATCCCCGAGATCGAGCCCCGCCTGTTCTCGTTCAATGCGCCGTTCGGCGCCTGTCCGGTGTGTGACGGGCTGGGGGTCGAGCTGTTCTTCGACGAACGGCTGGTGGTGCCCGATCAGAACCTGAAGATTTCCGACGGCGCGCTGGCGCCCTGGCGCAAGGGCAAGTCGCCGTATTTCCTGCAAACGATCGAGGCGATGGCAAAACACTATGGCTTCAAGCAATCGGCCAAGTGGAAGGATCTGCCCGAACACGTCCAGCAGGCGTTCCTGCACGGCTCGGGCAAGGACGAGATCGCCTTCCGCTATGACGAAGGCGGCCGGGTCTATAACGTGTCGCGCCCGTTCGAGGGGGTGATCCCGAATATGCAACGGCGTTATCGGGAGACCGACAGCACCTGGATCCGCGAAGAATTCGAACGCTATCAGAACAACCGCCCCTGCGGTGCCTGCAACGGATACCGCCTGCGGCCCGAGGCGCTGGCGGTCAAGATCGCCGGATTGCATGTGGGCGAAGTGGTGCAGATGTCGATCCGCGAGGCTTACGACTGGACCCTTGCGGTGCCCGAAAAGCTGTCGAAGCAGAAGAACGAAATCGCGCGGGCGATCCTGAAGGAGATCCGCGAGCGCCTCGGATTCCTGAACAACGTCGGGCTGGAATACCTCACCCTGTCGCGCAATGCGGGCACGTTGTCGGGTGGCGAATCCCAGCGGATCCGGCTGGCATCACAGATCGGTTCGGGCCTGACCGGCGTTCTCTATGTGCTGGACGAGCCGTCCATCGGCCTGCACCAGCGTGACAATGACCGCCTGCTGGATACGCTGAAGAACCTGCGGGATCAGGGTAATACCGTTATCGTGGTGGAACACGACGAAGAGGCGATCCGCGAGGCGGATTATGTCTTTGACATCGGCCCCGGCGCGGGCACCCATGGCGGGCAAGTGGTGGCCAAGGGCACGCCGGCCGACATCATGGCCGACGCCAATTCGCTGACCGGTCAATACCTGACAGGGGCGCGCGAAATTCCGGTGCCGGCCGAACGGCGCAAGGGCAACAAGAAGAAGGTGACGGTGGTCGAGGCCAGCGGCAACAACCTGCGCGATGTCACGGTCGATTTCCCTCTGGGGCTTTTCCTGTGTGTTTCGGGCGTTTCCGGGGGTGGCAAATCCACCCTGACCATCGAAACCCTGTTCAAGACGGCATCGATGCGGCTGAACGGCGCGCGCCAGACGCCCGCGCCGTGCCAGACGATCAAGGGGTTGGAGCATCTGGACAAGGTCATCGACATCGACCAACGCCCCATCGGGCGGACTCCGCGTTCGAATCCGGCGACGTACACCGGGGCGTTCACACCGATCCGCGACTGGTTCGCTGGTCTGCCCGAAGCCAAGGCCCGTGGCTACAAGCCGGGACGCTTCAGCTTCAACGTCAAGGGCGGGCGTTGCGAGGCATGCCAAGGCGACGGGGTCATCAAGATCGAGATGCATTTCCTGCCCGACGTCTATGTCGAATGCGAGACCTGCAAGGGCGCGCGATACAATCGAGAAACTTTGGAAATTCAGTTCAAGGGCAAGAGCATATCGGACGTTCTTGACATGACGGTTGAAGATGCGCAGGAGTTTTTCAAGGCCGTCCCGACGATCCGCGAGAAGATGGATGCGCTGATGCGCGTCGGCCTGGGCTATATCAAGGTCGGGCAACAGGCGACGACCCTGTCGGGTGGCGAGGCGCAGCGCGTGAAACTGTCCAAGGAACTGGCCAAGCGGTCAACGGGTCGAACCCTGTATATCCTGGACGAGCCGACGACCGGCCTGCACTTTGACGATGTGCGCAAGCTGCTGGAGGTGCTGCATGAACTGGTGGACCAAGGCAACTCGGTTGTCGTGATCGAACATAACCTGGACGTGATCAAGACCGCGGACTGGATCATCGACATCGGTCCCGAGGGTGGCGATGGCGGCGGTCAGGTGGTGGCGACGGGAACGCCTGAACAGGTTGCGGCGACCGAAGCCAGTCACACGGGCCGCTATCTCAAGCCGATGCTGGAAGCGCGCAAGGTGGCGGCGGAATAGCGCCCGCCACCTTCAGCCGGCTTCACGCGTCCAGGTCGACCCAGACAGGCACATGGTCCGACGGTTTTTCGCGCCCGCGCACGTCGGTTTCGATCCAGCAGTTTCGCATCAGGTCGGCGCATTGCGGTGTCAGCAGAAAGTGATCGATGCGGATGCCATCGTTCTTGTTCCAGGCGCCGGCCTGGTAGTCCCAGAACGAATAGTGGCCCGGTCCCTGGACACGGGCGCGGAAAGCTTCGGTATAGCCGAGGTTCAGGATCCGCCGGAACGCCGCGCGGCTGTCGGGCAGGGCCAGCGCATCCTTGCGCCAGGCGTCGGGGCGGGCGGCGTCGATGTCTTGCGGGATGACGTTGTAGTCCCCGGCCATCAGCGCCGGTTCCTCGGCCTTCAGCAGCTCCACCGCCCGCGCGTGAAGCCGCTCCATCCATGCCAGCTTGTAGTCGTATTTCGGCCCCGGCGCCGGGTTGCCATTGGGCAGATACAGCCCGCAAATCCGCACCGCCCGCCTGCCCACCACGGTCGCCTCGATCCAGCGGGCCTGTTCGTCGGCGTCGTCACCGGGCAGGCCGCGCGTCACGTCTTCCAGCGGCAGTTTCGACAGGATCGCCACGCCGTTGAACGATTTCTGACCGTGGGTTTCGACGTTGTATCCCATGTCCTCGAAATGGTCGCGGGGGAAATTCTCGTCCACCGACTTGATCTCTTGCAGGATGGCGACATCGGGCGTCTGTTCGGTCAGCCAATCGGACAACGCGCCGATGCGCGCCTTGATACCGTTGATGTTGAAGGTCGCGATCTGCATGGGATGCTCCGGCTTGGGGTCGCAGCGTTTCTAGGCGGTGGGGGCGCGGAAGACCAGAAACTTGGCGCCCAGAAAGTTGAGCAGCAACCCACAGGAGGATCCGGCCACCAGCGCGACCATCGCGTGTTCCGCCGAGCGCCCCCAAAGCGAGACGATCAACGCGAAGACGGCATAATTCAAAAGTGCGCCGCCGCTTTGCACCACGCCATAGCGCAACCCTTCGCGTGCCTGTGCGCGCTTGCTGCCCCGCGCGCGCCGGGCGGAAAAGGTCCAATGGCGGTTGATTTGCCACGTCGCCAGCCCCGCGGCGGCGACCGATGCGATGCGCACAATCAGCGGGTCGAACCCGAACCGGATGCCCAGAAGCAAAAGACCGGCGTCAACGGTGAAACCGACACCGCCCACCATACAGAACCGAATGAATTGCACGTATGGCACTCTTGTTGCGAACGGTGCCTGTTCGGCCCGTGTCGGGTCAGTCGATCACGACAGGATTTACATCGAAAAGGACGTGCCGCAGCCGCAGGAGGACGAGGCGTTGGGATTTTCGATCACGAAACGCGCACCGATCAGTTCTTCCGAGAAGTCGATCACGGCATTGGCCAGAAACGGCAGCGAGACGGAATCGACCAGAACTTTCTGGCCGGCCTTCTCGAGCACCAGATCATCTTCGGCGGGCGCGTCCAGCTTGATCTCATACTGGAACCCCGAGCATCCGCCGCCTTCCACCGCGACGCGCAGGGACTGCGGCGTTCCGGTGTCTTCGGCGATCTCGGCCAAGCGGGCAAAGGCGCGGTCGGTGACTTTCGGCGGCAGGTTGAGGTCCATGGTACGGCCTTTCGCGGTTCCGTTTCGGGTGTTGTCACAATATATGGGTTTGATGACGTCCTCACAAGAACGGCCATCGACATGACCGCGCCTTTCGCCTCATCGCCCGCAGACAGCCGTGGCAGATTGTTCGCCGAAGACGAAAGCGCATTCCGCAGCTGTTTTCAACGCGATCGTGACCGCATCATCCACGCCAGCGCCTTTCGCCGGCTCAAGCACAAGACCCAGGTGTTCATCGAACACGAGGGCGATTATTTCCGCACCCGGCTGACCCATTCGATCGAGGTGGCACAGGTGGCGCGCACGATCGCCGGTGTTCTGGGTCTGAACGGCGAATTGACCGAAGCCATCGCGCTGGCCCACGACCTGGGGCATCCACCGTTCGGGCATACGGGCGAAGAAGCGTTGCAGGCGCTGATGGAACCCTATGGCGGGTTCGATCACAACGCCCAGGCGATCCGCATCGTCACCTCGCTCGAGCGGCATTACGCCGAATTCGACGGGCTGAACCTGACCTGGGAAACACTGGAAGGCATCGCCAAGCACAACGGTCCGGTTGTCGGCGATATTCCCTATGCGCTGGCCGACTATAACGCGCGCCACGATCTGGAACTGCACAGCTATGCCAGCGCCGAGGCGCAGGTGGCCGCGCTGGCAGATGATATCGCCTATAACAACCACGACCTGCATGACGGCTTGCGGGCCGAATTGTTCGACACTGACGAACTGGCCCGGATGCCGCTGCTGGATCGCTGTTTCGCGCGGGTCGACACGAAATATCCCGGCCTGAACTATTACCGCCGCCGCCACGAGGCGCTGCGCCGGTTCTTCGGCCTGCTGGTCGAGGACGTGATCGAACAGGCCCGCGCCGCGCTGGCTGACCTGAACCCGCAAAGCGCGCAGGACGTGCGCGATGCCGGGCGTCCGGTGGTGCGGTTTTCCGATGGTGTCTGGGCCGATCTGAAGGTGATCCGGCAGTTCCTGTTCGAACGGATGTATCGCGCACCGCCGGTCGTGGAGATGCGGCGCGAGGTGACCCGCAAGATCGACGATCTGTTCCCGCTGTTCATGACGCGCACCGATCTGTTGCCCAAGCAATGGCGCAAGGATGTGGCCGATGCCGCGGACGACACCGCGCTGGCGCGGATCGTCGCGGATTACATCGCCGGCATGACCGACCGTTTCGCGATCCAGAGCCACGTTCAGCTTCTCGGCGGCGAAGCCCTGGGTTCGGCGATGTCCAGCCCGCACCGGTTGGGCGAACGTCTGGCCGACTAGGCGCACGCCGCAAGCGATCTTTGGTGGTGGCGGGCGCATTTTCCTGATGAAACCCTCTGCGTCCGTAGGGTATGAATTTCGTGTAAAGGCAGACCCTTCAAGGTTGGTGGATGAGGACCCATGCAAGTTGATCTGAATGCTCTCTTCGCGAACGCGCCGTCGCCCTATGTTCTGCTTGATACCGACCTGCGCATGATCTGGGCCAACGACGCCTATCTGAAGGTGACGGGCCGGGGGCAGGACGCGGTGATCGGGCATCTCATGTCCGATGTCTTCCCGGCGCCGGCCACATCGGTGTCCGAACAGATGTTGCAAGGGTCGTTCCGCCGTGTGTTCGAGACGGGGCAGGCCGATCATCTGCCGCTGATCCCCTATCCCATCAAGACCGAGGATGGTCACGAGGCCCAGCGATACTGGAGCGCGACCCACACCCCGATCCTGGACGATCACGGCCGCGTCGAATTCATCCTGCAAAACACCGTCGAAGTGACCGACCTGGTCCAGGGCGAACCGGTGGCGCAACCCGAAAACTATGCCCGCAGCGCGGCCCTCATGCATCGCGCGGAAGCGGTGGCCACCGAAAACCTGGCGCTTGGAAAGATGACCGAGTTTTTCCAGTCGGCGTTCGATCATGCGCCCAGTTTCATGGCAACGCTGAGCGGGCCGGATCACGTCTTTCAGATCGTGAACCAGGCCTATACCGACCTGATCGGCGGCCGCGACGTGATCGGCCTGCCCGCCCGCGTGGCGTTGCCCGATGTCGAAGGGCAGGGGTTCTTCGAACTGCTCGATCGGGTCTATCAAACGAGCGAGCCGGTCTCGTTCACCGAGATGCCGGTGAATATCCAGACCTCGCCGGAGGCCCGCCCCGAGCAGCGCTTCGTCGATTTCATCTTTCACCCGCTGAACGACGACTCGGGCACGCCGACGGGGATTTTCGTGCAGGGTCACGATGTCACCGCCCAGATCAACGCGCAAGCCGAGCTTACCGCGCGGCGCGACAAGTTCCGCATCATGGCGCAGACGATGCCGATCCATGTCTGGACCGCCGAAAAGGACGGCGGGCTGAACTGGCTGAACGACCGGCTGTATGAATTCACGGGGCACAAGGAAGGCGAACTTTACGGCGCCGACTGGGTCAAGGTCCTGCACCCCGACGACCTGGACGCGGCGTCCACCAAGTGGCAGGCGGCCATCCGCGAGGCTGTCGCCTACGAGGCCGAGTTTCGCGTCCGCAAGTTCGACGGCACCTATCGCTGGCATATCGTGCGCGCGTCGCCCTTGCGCACGAACGATGGAACATTGACCGGCTGGGTCGGCACCAACACCGATATCGAGGAACGCAAGACCGTCGAGGCAGAGGTCGCCCGGGTGAACGCGACGCTGGAAGCCCGGGTGGAACGCCGGAACCGCGAGCTGGAGGAGTTGCACGCGGCGCTGCGCCAAAGCCAGAAGCTCGAGGCGATCGGCGCGCTCGCCGGGGGAATCGCCCACGATTTCAACAACCTGCTTCAGATCATGCTGGGCAACCTGCAATTCGCGATGCGCAACATCCCGTCCGACTCGGCCGCCTGGTCGCGTCTGGATCAGGCCATGCGCAGCGTCGAACGCGGTGCCACGCTGGCGTCGCAGTTGCTGTCGTTCGCCCGCAAGCAGGCTCTGGCCCCGGTGGTCACGGATCTGAGCCGGCTGGTGAACGGCACCACCGAGATCCTGAGCAGCGCCATCGGCGAGGGGGTCGCGCTTGAGACACAATGTGCCGACGGTCTGTGGAACACCAGCATCGATCGCAACAGCATGGAAAACGCCCTTTTGAACCTGGCGATCAACGCGCGCGATGCGATGGACGGGCAGGGGAAGCTGACGATCGACCTGACCAACGCGGATCTGGACGAAGCCTTTGCGCGCACCCACCCCGATGCCGCGCCCGGCGAATACGTTCGCCTGGCGATCACCGACACCGGTTGCGGCATGGCGCCCGAAACGCTCGAACGTATATTCGAGCCGTTCTTCACCACCAAACCCGATGGCCAGGGCACCGGGTTGGGCCTGTCGATGGTTTACGGTTTTGCCAAGCAATCCGGAGGCCACGTCACGATCGACAGCACGGTCGGGGTCGGCACGACCATCAGCATCTATCTGCCCCGGTCGCTGGAGGATGCGCAATCGAAGGGCCCCGCCCAGGACGCCGAACTGATCGGCGGGTCGGAAACGATCCTGCTGGTCGAGGACGACGACGAGGTGCGCGATGTCGCATACGGCATGTTGACCGATCTGGGGTATCATGTGCTGCGGGCATCGGACGGCGAACAGGCGCTGGAGCTGATCGCAAAACATGACGACATCGATCTTCTGCTGAGCGACGTCGTCATGCCGGGTGAGACGAACGGTCAGGCGCTGGCGGAAAAAATGCGTGCGTTGCGCCCGCACGTGCCGGTTCTGTTCACC
This sequence comes from Oceaniglobus indicus, assembly GCF_002751875.1. Taxonomy (GTDB): domain Bacteria; phylum Pseudomonadota; class Alphaproteobacteria; order Rhodobacterales; family Rhodobacteraceae; genus Oceaniglobus; species Oceaniglobus indicus. Next base: position 84,603 of record NZ_NMZM01000012.1, read on the forward strand.
TCGGGCTATGTGCAGGACACGATCGTCGATGATGGGCGGCTGAACGATGGGGTTCAGCTGATCGGCAAGCCCTATACGCAACAGCAATTGGCACAGAAGATCCGCGAGGTTCTGGGAGCCGACGGCACCGCCATCCCCGCGAGAACCACCGAGGCGGCTGGCGTTTTCGAGCAATCCGAAATCAAGCCCAGGCCCGTGCCCCGCGGCCTGCGTGTTCTGATCTGCGAGGATGACGTGCTGATCCGTCTCGACATGGCGGATGAGTTGCGCGACGCCGGTTATGACGTGCTGGAAGCCGCAAGCGCGCGCGATGCGCTCGCGTGTTTGCGGGCCGAGCGTGTGGACGTGCTGATCACCGACGTCGGATTGCCCGACGGCACGGGTGAAGAACTGGCCCAGGACGCACGGGCGGTGAACGCGGACCTGCCGGTGGTCTTTGCGACCGGCGACATCGATGTGCCCTCGGCCGAAACGCTGGGCAACTGCCAGGTGTTGAGCAAGCCGTTCACCGGGGCCACATTGCTGGGCGCGATCGAAAGGTTTTTCAATGCAAAACCGGCGGTTGCGGCGCATTCCTGACAGATGACTTCAAGCGTTGCGGCAAGAGGGCGCGCATCAATGCCCTCGCGTCGACCCACGCCCCATTGCCGCTTCATGCGGCCTCGTAATGGGTGAACACCTCCGTGCTGCCATCGCGCCGGATCAGGAACACATCATAGGCGTCGCGCCGGTCTTCCGGCCCCATGCCCGGCGATCCATAGGGCATGCCGGGCACGGTAAGGCCGATGGCATCGGGGCGTTCGGCCAGAAGCCTGCGGATGTCCGCCGTCGGCACGTGCCCTTCGATCATGTAACCCTCGATCTCGCCGGTGTGGCACGAGGTCATGTTCTGGGGGATGCCATGATCCAGCTTGTGGCGCATCATCAGGGTGCCGAAACTGCGTTCGGTGGTGACGGTGAAGCCATCGTTCCTGAGGATCTCGATCCAGGCGGTGCAACAGCCGCAATTCGGATCCTTCAGAACGTGGATCGACAGCGGAGCCTGCGCCAGCCCGCCAAAGGGGGCCATGGCCACAAAGCCGGCGGTCAGGGCGATCATCGAGCGTCGGGTGAGGATCATCGGAGGTTCCTTTCAGGGTGTCGCGGTTACGGAATTGGTGCGGGGCGTGTGCCCCTGAACCGGCGAGCTGTCGGAGGGTCGGTAGAACAACAGCCGCAGGGCGTTCATCGTGACCAGCACGGTGGCGCCGGTATCGGCAAGGATCGCGATCCACAGGCCGGTGATACCGAACACCGTCGTCACAAGGAAGACCGCCTTCAACCCCAGCGCGATGACGATGTTCTGGCGGATATTCGCCATGGCCGCGCGCGACAGGCGGATCGTGGCCGCCACGTCGGTTACGCGGTTGCGCAGGATGGCGGCGTCGGCCGTCTCCAGCGCCACGTCGGTGCCCGACCCCATGGCGACGCCGACATGGGCGGCGGCCAGCGCGGGGGCATCGTTGATGCCGTCACCGATCATCATCACGCGGGCGTCGGTGGTCAGGTCGCGGATCGCCGCCACCTTGTCTTCGGGCAGAAGCCCGGCCCGGTGCCCGATCCCCAATCCGCCGGCGATGGCCTGGGCAGTGCGCGGATTGTCCCCGGTCAGCATGATCGACGAAATGCCAAGGCTGCGCAGTGCCGCGACCGCCTCGGCCGCGTCGGCGCGGGGTTCATCGCGCAAGGCGATCAGGCCCTGCGCCACGTCATCGCGCAACACGATCACCACGGTCTTGCCCTCGGCTTCCAGCGCGGCCGTGCGATCGCCGAGATCGTCCTTCAGCGCGCCCCGCTCGCCGGCCAGCCGGGGTGAGCCGACACAGACGGTCGCGCCATCGATCAAGGCTTCGGCCCCCTTGCCGGGCAAGGCGCGCGCGCCCGTGGCCGGGGCCGCGTTGATGCCGCGCCGGTCCGCTTCGGCACAGATCGCCTGGCCCAGCGGATGGCTGGCGCCACTTTCGACACCCGCAGCAAGCGCCAGCAGGTCGGCCTCGTGTCCGTCCAGCACCGACAGGTCGGTGACGCGGGGCTTGCCGTGCGTCAGGGTTCCGGTCTTGTCGAAGGCGACGTGGGTGGTGCGCGCGGCCGCCTCGACCACCGCGCCGCCCTTCATCAACAGACCGTTGCGCGCCCCGGTCGAAAGGGCCGAGGTGATCGAGGCCGGCACGGAGATCACCAGCGCGCAGGGGCAGCCGATCAGCAGAAGCGCCAGCGCCCGATAGACCCATTCGCCCCAAGCCTGTCCAAACGCCAGCGGCGGAACGATCGCCACCAGAACCGCGGCACCGACGACGGCCGGCATGTAGACCCGGCTGAAGCGGTCGATGAAGCGTTCGGTGGGGGCGCGCGCGCTTTCGGCCTCTTCGACAAGGCGCACGATGCGGGCGATGGTGTTGTCCTCGGCCGCTTTGGTGACGCGCACGCGAAGCAACGCCTCGGTGTTGATCGACCCTGCAAAGACCTGGGCGCCGCTTTCCTTCAGGATCGGGACGCTTTCGCCGGTCACCGGGCTTTCGTCGACGCCGGATATTCCGGCGATCACCTCGCCGTCGCAGGGCACGCGGTCGCCCGGACGGACCTGGACGACCTGACCGACCGCCAGTTTCGCGGCCGAAACCGCGCGCGTCCGGCCGTCGGCCTCAAGCTGCGCGGTCCGTGGCACCAGCCGGGACAGCGCGCGGATGCTGTCGCGGGCCTTGCCCGCCGAGATGCCTTCCAGAAGCTCGCCCACGGCGAACAGGAACACGACCAGTGCGGCCTCTTCCGCCTCGCCGATCACCAGCGCGCCGCCCGCAGCGATCGTCATCAGCATCTCGATGGTGAAGGGCATGCCGGCACGGGCCATCGCGACAGCCCGCGCCGCCACGGGGGCAAGGCCGATCAGCGTGGCGAGGACAAAACCCCAGAGGGCGATCTCGGCCGGCAGGACAAGGCGGGCACCCCACGCCGCCGCCAACAGCGCCCCGGTGCCGATGACCAAACGCCCCTTTGGCGTCTGATACCATCTGGCGACGGGTGGCTGATCGGGCGACGCCGACGCGTTGTCGGCATTGTCGCCGGCGCCGGCGTCGGCAACGGGGAATGCCCCTTCGGGCAGCACGAAGCCGCCCTTGGGCCTTTCCGGCGCCGCCCCCTTGGGCGCGATGCCGAAGCCGACCCGGCGCACGGCCTTCTCGACGGCCTCGGGCGAGGTCTGAGCGGCATCCAGCGTCAGGCGCAACCGTTCGGCCATCAGCGCGACATCGACATCCGCGATGCCGGGCAGGCGTTCGACCGCGCCCCGCACCTTGGCCGCGCAGGATCCGCAATCCATGCCCGTCACGCGCCATTCGCGTTGCTCAGTGGTGGCGTCGACCATGTTGGCGCTCCGTTGTGATTCCCGATCAACAATGGATATACAATCTACAGCGACTGTAGGTTCAAGGCGCAGTGCGAAAATTTCCGAATTGTCCGTCCGGGTGCAGGGCCCGCGGGCGCGGCAACCGAAGAACGGGGGAGAAAGCGACATGTTTTCCATCGGCACACTTGGCCGGCGGACGGGCACAAAGGTGCAGACGATCCGCTATTATGAACAGATCGGCCTGATGCCGGAACCGGGCCGAACGGACGGCGGCCAGCGACGGTATGAAGATGTCGCGCTGGATCGTCTTGCGTTCATCCGCCACGCGCGCGAGCTTGGCTTTTCGCTGGGGGCGATACGGGAGTTGCTGGAGCTGTCGGACAGCCCGGAACGGTCGTGCGCGCAGGTCGATGCGGTGGCGCAGAAACAGCTGAGCGACGTCGAGGCTCGGATCGCCCGGCTCGAGGCGCTGAGGGGCGAGTTGCAGCGGATGATCCGTGAATGCAACGCCGACCGCGTCGCCGATTGTCGTATCCTCGAAGTGCTGCGCGACCACGAGAAGTGCCTGGCCGATCACGGACGTCCCGACGCCTGAACCGACCGCGCCCATTCATCCCCTGCGCTGGCCGTCGCGGCCCGGGGAAGTCTGTCACCTGTCCGGCTTTGCCTTGGCCGATGTGCCGCGCGACGAAGATCGCCGGCACCGTTTCTAACTTGAAAGAAGACACCGAGGGCAATCATGCCACGCCGGTGGCTCATCGGGTAAGCTACCCCCCGAAATTCGGACACTGACATAAGCTACGATATGCAGTCTGCTGATCTTCAACACCAAGGAGATTACAGATGTCTAAACGCAAGCAGCATGCGCCGGAGTTCAAGGCGAAGGTCGCGCTGGAGGCCTTAAAGGGCG
>NZ_NMZM01000013.1 GCF_002751875.1 Oceaniglobus indicus
AGATCAGACATGTTCACCGCTCGATTTTCGACCCGTGAATCATGCAACCAGTCGAAAATCAATGGGTCCTGACCCTAGAAATCGAGGTTTTCGACGTTCAGCGCGTTGGTGCGGATGAAGTCGCGGCGTGGTTCCACCACGTCGCCCATCAGCTTGGTGAAGATGTCGTCGGCTTCGGCAACGTCATCGATGCGCACCTGCAACAGGGTCCGCGCTTCGGGGTCGAGCGTGGTTTCCCACAATTGTGCCGGGTTCATTTCGCCCAGGCCCTTGTAGCGTTGCAGCGACAGCCCCTTTTCGCCTTCCTTCAGGATCGCATCGAGCAATTCCAGCGGACCATGGATCAGCTGTTCGCGGTCTTTTCGGACCAGCTTGGCCGGCGTTCTGTAGATTTCGCGCAGGGCGTCGGTGTGGCTGCCCAGGCGGCGGGCCTCGCCCGAGCGCAGGACGGGACCGTCGAGCGTCCGCACCTCCTCGACGCCGCGCAGCACGCGCGCCAGGCGGATGCCGTGATCCTGGGTCACCCGGCCCTGCCAGCCTTTTTCGTATTCGACCGCGATCAGGTCCAGCCGCTCGGCGACCCGGTCGGCGACACCCTGCAGATCGGAATCGATTTCACCCGCCACGAAGGCACCGGCAATCGCTGCCTGTTCCACGATCCGCTGCGGATAATGGGTCGGGAAGGCATCCAGGATGCGGCGCACGGTGCGCCCTTCATCGACGACCCGGGCCAAGTCCTGGGCGACGATTTCCTCGCCATTGCCCAGCCGCAACACGGCGCCATCGACGCCCATCTGGATCAGGTAATCCTCAAGCGCCATCTGGTCCTTCAGATACACCTCGGATTTGCCGCGCGAGACCTTATACAGCGGCGGCTGCGCGATATAGAGATAGCCGTGTTCGATGATCTGCGGCATCTGCCGGAAAAAGAACGTCAGCAGAAGCGTGCGGATATGCGCGCCGTCGACGTCGGCGTCGGTCATGATGATGATCTTGTGATACCGCAGCTTTTCGATATCGAACTCGTCACGGCCGATCCCGGCGCCCAGCGCGGTGATCAGCGTGCCGACAGTGTCGGACGCCAGCATCCGGTCAAAGCGCGCCCGCTCGACGTTCAGAATCTTGCCGCGCAGGGGCAGCACGGCCTGGTTGAACCGTGCGCGACCCTGCTTGGCCGAGCCGCCGGCGCTGTCGCCCTCGACCACGAACAATTCGCGCTGTGCCGGATCCTTGACCTGACAATCGGCCAGCTTGCCGGGCAGCGAGGCAACGGCATTGGTGGAATCGGCGCGGGTCTTTTCGCGCGCCTTGCGGGCCGCTTCGCGGGCCAGTGCGGCCTGCACGATCTTGGTGACGATGGCGCGGGCGGGCTGTGGATTTTCCTCGAACCACTCGGACAGTTTCTCGTTCACCAGGTTCTCGACCACGCCGCGCACTTCGGAGCTGACCAGCTTGTCCTTGGTCTGGCTGGAGAATTTCGGATCGGGCACCTTGACCGACAGCACGCAGGTCAACCCCTCGCGCGCGTCGTCACCGGTAAAGTTAATCTTTTCCTTCTTCGCGATACCGCTGGCCCCGGCATAGAGGTTCAGGGTGCGCGTCAGCGCGCCACGAAAGCCCGACAGATGGGTGCCGCCGTCGCGCTGGGGAATGTTGTTGGTGAACGGCAGCACCATCTCGTTATAGCTTTCGTTCCACCACATCGCGACTTCGACGGTGATTCCGTCCTTTTCGCCGATGACATAGATCGGATCGTCGATCACCGGCGTCTTCGAGCGGTCGAGATACTTGACGAATTCCCGGACGCCGCCCTCATAGAACAATTCGGTCTTCAGCGGCTCGGCCGGGCGTTCATCCTCGAGGATGATCCGCACGCCCGAGTTCAGGAACGCCAACTCGCGCAGGCGGTTTTCCAGCGTCTTGAAACTGTAATCCAGGTTCGAAAAGGTGGTGGTCGATGCCAGGAACCGCACCTCGGTGCCCTTGCGACCATTCGCATCGCCCACCACTTCGAGATGCTTGACCGTATCGCCGCGCTCGAACCGCGCGTGGTGTTCCTTGCCATCGCGCCAGATCCGCAGCTCGAGCCAGTCGGACAGCGCATTGACCACGGAAACGCCGACACCATGCAGGCCCCCCGACACCTTATAGCTGTTCTGGTCGAACTTGCCGCCGGCGTGCAGCTGGGTCATGATGACCTCGGCGGCGGAAACGCCCTCTTCCTCGTGGATGCCGACGGGGATTCCGCGCCCGTTGTCACGGATCGACACCGACCCGTCGGCGTGAATCTTGACGTTGACCGCGTCGGCGAAACCGCCCAGCGCCTCGTCGATGCCGTTGTCCACGACCTCGTACACCATGTGATGCAGGCCCGAGCCGTCGTCGGTGTCGCCGATATACATGCCCGGCCGTTTGCGCACGGCATCCAGGCCCTTGAGAACCTTGATGGAATCGGCGCCATATTCTTCGCGCGGGATCAATGTGTCGGACATGCCAGCCTGCTTTGTTGTTGCCAGCAATTTATAGGGGTTTCGGCGGGGGTTGTCACGCGATCGCCACAAGATTTAGGGGCGACCCCGGCCTCACCCGACGATACCCGGCACGTCTGGCGATACCGGTTCAGATCAGCGGGATGACCAGGCCAACCGCGATCAGCATCAGACCCGCCGCGATGTTGATACGTTTCAGCACGCGGGGCGATGTTAGGCTGCGCTTGGCGCGATCGATCCCAAATGCCAGGGCAAGGTTGCAGACCAGCGGTACCAGCGCCGAAATGGCAACGATCACCATCATGTCGGGCCAGCGCAGCGTCGTCAGGTCGAAAAAGCCGGGCAAGGCGCCCATGTAGAACAGGATCGCCTTGGGATTGCCCAGGATCACGGCCAGCCCCGCACCGAACCCGGCCCAACGCCCGGGACGGGTCAGGCGGCTGTCGCGCGCAATGGCACTGCCGGCGTTTCGCAGGATCAGGATCCCCATGATCAGGAACGTGCCACAGGCCACCCAGCGCAGGACTGTCATGAAGCCGGCAAAAACGTTGACGATCCATGTCACCCCCATGATCGCCAGAAGCGGCCAGAGCAGATCCCCCGCGACAACGCCCAGGGCCAGTGGCCACGCAGCGGAAAATCCCCCCGACAGGGCCCGCGCGCTCAGCGCCACCCAGACCGGACCGGGCGTCAGGAACAGGATCATCAGCGCACCGGTATAAAGCGCGATATCGGCCAGACCGATGGTCATGTGACCCGCACCACCGCCGACACACCGTCAACCTCGTCCACGCGAAACCGCTCGGCACGATCGCCCAGGTCCGAAAACAACTCGGCTCCGGTGCCGGTCATCCAGGCCTGACACTCCAGCGCGCAGATCTCGTCGAACAAGGCCGCGCGCCGTCCGTCGTCCAGATGCGCCGCGACCTCGTCCAGCAACAGGATGGGGGCGGCGCCGGTTTCATCGGCCAATGCGCGGGCATTGGCCAGGATCAGGGATATGAGCAGGGCCTTCTGCTCGCCGGTCGAACATTGCGCGGCCGGCACGCCCTTGGCCACGAACACCGCGCCCAGATCCGCACGGTGCGGCCCCACCAACGTCCGCCCCGCCGCAAGGTCACGGCGCCGCCCATCCGCCAGCGCCGCAACCAATCCGATGGCATCACCCGGATCCTCATCGGCCGCCGTGACGGCGAACAGGTCCGAGATCGGAAAATCCGTGGGCGACTGTCGCTGCGCCGCCATCACCTTGCCCAGGGCCTCGTGCCGGTTCGCGATGATCCGCGCCCCGCTTTCGGCCATCTGCGCCTCCAGTGCCCCATACCATGCCGGATCGCGCACCTGATCCTTCAGCAGACGGTTCCGCTCGCGCATCGCCTTTTCATACGCCAGAACCGCGTCGCCATGGGCCGGCTCGAAACTCATCGTCATGCGATCCCAGAACCGCCGCCGGCCCTCGGCCCCCTCGATCCACAGGCGGTCCATGGACGGCACCAGCCACAGCATCCTCAGGATTCGACCCAGCGCGATCTGCGGCGCGCTCTTGCCGTCGATCCGGGTTTCACGCGCCCGCCCCACTTCGGCACCGGTCTCGATCTCGTGGGGGCCATCCGCGCCGCGCACCTCCGCGGCGATGCGCCAGCCCAATTCTTCGGGACGGCGCAACAGATCGTCCATTGCGGCGCGGCGCAGACCGCGCCCCGGCGACAACAGCGATACCGCCTCGATCAGATTGGTCTTGCCGGCGCCATTCGGCCCGAACAACGCCACCGGCGCACCCGACAGCTGAAGCGACAACCGCCGATGCGATCGAAAATGGGACAGGCGCAACGATGCGACGACAAGGCCGCTCAACCCGGACCTCCGGATTTCTTACTGACCGAAATACTCCCGCCGGAGGCTCCGTCCGATGTCACACGCGCATCGGCATGACGACATAAACCGCCGTCGGGTCATTGCCTTCCTGCATCAACGTCGGATCGCCGGACGAATTGAACAGGAACACCGCGTTTTCCCGGTCCACCTGGCTGGCGATCTCCAACAGGTATTTGGCGTTGAACCCGATTTCCAGCTTCTCATCGGAATAGGCGACGACCAGTTCTTCCTCGGCGTTGCCGCTGTCGGGGGCGTTCACCGACAGGATCAGGCGGTCCTCGTCCATCTGCATCTTCACGGCGCGCGAGCGTTCCGAGCTGACCGTGGCAACCCGGTCCACCGCCTTGGCGAAATCGCCCGCGTCCACTTCCATGCGGCGGGTGTTCCCCTTGGGGATGACGCGCGAGTAATCCGGGAAGGTGCCGTCGATGACCTTCGAGGTCAGCGTGATCGTCGGCGTGGCAAAGCGCACCTTGGTCTCCGACACCGAAACGGCGATCTCGGCGTCGTCATCCTCAAGCAGCTTGCGCATCTCGCCCACGGTCTTGCGGGGCACGATCACGCCCGGCATCCCTTCGGCATTCACCGGCAGGTCGGCGTCGATCCGGGCCAGGCGGTGACCGTCGGTCGCCACGCAACGCAGGGTCAGGTTGCCACCCTCGTCGGCGACATGCATGTAGACACCGTTCAGGTAATAGCGCGTTTCCTCGGTGGAGATGGCGAATTTCGACTTGTCGAACAGGCGGCGCAGCACCTTGGCGGGGCAGGTGAAGTTCGACGAATACTCCGACGTCGCCATCACGGGGAAATCCTCGCGCGGCAGGGTCGCAAGGGCAAAGTTCGAGCGCCCCGCCTCGACCACCAGCCGCCCGGACGCGCCATCGTCGGACAACGACACCAACGCCCCATCCGACAGCTTGCGCACGATTTCGTGCAGGGTGACGGCGCTGACAGTCGTCGATCCGGCACGTTCGACCTTGGCGGCGGCCTTGTCGACCACCTCGATGTCCAGGTCTGTGGCGCGGAAGCTGACGGTGTCGCCTTCCGCCTCGATCAGGACGTTGGCAAGGATCGGGATCGTGTTGCGACGTTCCACGACCGATTGCGCCTGGGCTACGGCCTTCAGAAGCGTGCCGCGTTCGATGCTGAGCTTCATGTCACACTCCATCAGTTGCCGGGGTGGAAAACCTAACCGTTTCCTGCCCGACCGCAAGAAATTTCGTGGACATTCCGTATGTTTCACAGGCCCGTCAAGGGCCTGCGACGTTCGGTTCGGGATTGTGGCGTCGAAGCCTACTGGTCGTCCAGGGAGCGGCGCAGCAGTTCGACATCTTCGGCGATCTGCGGATCGCTGCCCTTCAGGGCCTCGATCCGCTTGATGCCGTGCATGATCGTCGTGTGATCGCGGCCGCCGAACCGACGGCCGATTTCGGGCAGGGACCGCTGGGTCAGTTGCTTGCACAGATACATCGCCACCTGACGCGGCCGCGCGAAGGTGCGCACCCGCTTGGGCCCGATCAGGTCCGACAGCCGGATGTTGTAGTGATCCGACACCTTGCGCTGGATTTCCTCGACCGTGGTCTTTCGGTCGCTCTGGCGCAGGATGTCGGTCAGGCATTCCTGGGTCAGCGGGATGTCGATCTCGCGCCCGACAAGGGATCCGAACGCGAAAAGCCGCATCAGTGCGCCTTCCAGAACCCGCACGTTCGACGTGATGCGGTGGGCCAGGAACTCGAGCACGCCATCGCCCAGAACCGCACCCGGAAACTGCGCATGGTGCTGCTCGACCTTCTGCTGAAGGATCCCCAGCCGCAATTCATAGCTGGTCGGATGCAGATCGACGACCAGCCCCGATTGCAGTCGGCTGACGATACGGCTTTCCAGCCCCTCGATTTCCGACGGGGCACGGTCGGCGGATATGATGATCTGCTTGCGCTGATCGACCAGGGCGTTGAACGTGTGAAAGAACTCTTCCTGGGTGCTGTCCTTGCCGGCAATGAACTGGACGTCGTCCACCATCAGGACGTCGACCGAGCGGAACAATTGCTTGAAGTCCATCATCTGCTTGTCGCGCAGCGCCTGAACGAAGCGATACATGAACTGTTCGGCCGACAGATACAGCACGCGGATCGACGGATCGCGGGCCTGAAGCTCCCAGGCGATGGCCTGCATCAGGTGCGTCTTGCCCAAGCCGACGCCGCCATACAGGAACAGCGGGTTGAACGTGACCGGCCCACCCTCGGCGACACGGCGCGATGCCGCATGGGCCAGTTCGTTGGGCTTGCCGACAACGAACGTGTCGAAGGTGAACCGGGTGTCCAGCTTGGCGCCCGGCAGATCCGAATCGACACGTTCGACCGGCCGCTCGGGCGTCGCCGCCGGTTGCGGGCGCGCCGGGGCGCGGGCCGGCCGGCCGGTCGGAACGTTGAATTCAAGACGGTGCACCGGTTCGCCCGTGCGCCCCATGAAGCGCAGGATCTGGTCCCCGAAGTTGCGGTCGACCCAGGCACCAAGGAAATTCGACGGCACGTTGAAACGTGCGACGCCGTCCTGCGTCCCCTCGAACTCCAGCGGTTCAATCCAGTTCACATAGTTGTTTTGCCCCACCGACTTGAGCAGCTCTTGTCGGATTGTCCCCCAGGATTCGTTCGTCATTCTTCTCTGTACCCGTCCTATAAGCGCCTGTGTCCGGGATTGCGCATCGCAACCCCAAGCCCGGCCCGCGGATCTGGCAGAACACCCCGCAAACCGACAATCGACGTCAATGGTTACACCGCTCGACCGGCACCGCACCATTCCGATGAATGGTCAGCGTGCCGATGTCGGTGCACGGACAGTTATGACTCAATCATGCGAACGACACTGGCAAGGTGCCTGCCTGACTGACCCCCGCACGAAGCGGTTCTTTTTCCATGGACATGTCCGGGGCACATCCCCCGAAGCCGACCGGATCCCCCGGCCTTACCGTTTTTGGCCGCTTCTTCCCCAAGAAGCGCGATACGGTTGGCGAACGGTTTGCCGATCAAGCGTCCGTGAACATCGTCACGGTCATTCGACTTTCGGGCAACCCGTTTTTCGTCATGTCCCCCCAAGCGACGTGAATCGCAGGATCAAGGTAGCAAGGGGTTTCAGCCCTGCGCAACAGAACTCTGGCCTTGACTCATCCATTGCCGGAACGAATCCCGGAGTGGGTGAAAAGCCGCCTGTTTGCGGCGCCGATCGGCCACGAAACGCAAAAAAAACGCGCCCTGTCACAGGCGCGCTTTCCTTTTTCCGATTTCCCGAGGTGCCCTCCGGAATCAGTGAGCCGACAACGATTCAGCCCAGGGCCTTCACCCGGCTGGACAGGCGCGACATCTTCCGCGCCACGGTGTTCTTGTGCATGACGCCCTTGCTGACGCCGCGCATCAGTTCGGGCTGCGCCGACTGCAGCGCGGTCTTCGCGGCAGCGGGATCGCCGGATGCGATGGCTTCTTCGACCTTGCGCAGATACGTGCGGATCCGCGACCGGCGGGCCTTGTTGACAGCATAGCGGCGTTCGTTCTGGCGCGCGCGCTTCTTGGACTGGGGCGAATTTGCCATGGTGTGTTCTCTTTCGTCGGGACAGCAAAATTAACAAATGACGCGGCAAGCCCCGACCCCGGGTTCATTACCGGGCGAATCCGGCCGAGCGGGCCTCACACGCATGTCTGCCGGGGCGTATAGCCCGCCCGCGGATCGTTGTATACCCGAAAAGCTCAGCGGTCGCGGAACTGCGCCTCGCGCTTTTCAAGGAAGGCGGCCATGCCTTCGGCCTGGTCCTCGGTGGCGAACATCGACTGGAACAGGCGGCGTTCGTGCAACAGGCCCTCGCTCAGCGTGGTTTCATAGCTGCGGTTCACCGATTCCTTCGCGGCCATGACCGCCAGCATCGACTTTTCCGAAATCTTCACGGCCGTCGCCATCGCCTCGTCCATCAGCTTCTTGGCGGGCACGACGCGACTGACCAGGCCCGAGCGCTCGGCCTCTTCGGCGTCCATGAACCGGCCGGTCAGATGCATCTCCATGGCCTTCGACTTGCCCACGAACCGTGTCAGGCGCTGGGTGCCGCCCAGGCCCGCGATGACGCCCAGGTTGATCTCGGGCTGGCCGAACTTGGCGCTGTCGGCCGCGATGATGAAATCGCACATCATCGCCAATTCGCATCCGCCGCCCAGCGCATATCCGGCGACCGCCGCGATGATCGGCTTGCGGCACCGTTCGATCGCCGCGGCCTGCACGGCGAACATCTCTTCGACATAGATCTCGGTAAAGCTTTTTGTGGCCATCTCCTTGATGTCGGCACCGGCGGCAAATGCCTTTTCCGATCCCGTCAGGATAAGGCAACGGACCTTGTCGTTGGCGTCGGCGTCACTGACCGCCTCGGCAAGTTCCGTCAGCAGCGTCTCGTTCAGCGCGTTCATCGCGTCCGGACGGTTCAGCCGGATCAGGGCGATGTGGTCCTCGATTTCGACGACGATCGTCTTGTAGGCCATGGTCTGTCGGCTTTCCCTTTGGAAGTCAGTGCCGAAGACTTACCAATGTTGCCCGACGTTTCAAGCTATCTTTGGCAGGCGGCACAGAAGAAGGTCGAGCGGCCCGATTGCACGATACGCCGCACCGTTCCGGTGCATCCCTCGGTCACGCAGGGGCGGTCTTCGCGGTCGTAAACACGGAAGCGGTGTTGAAAATATCCAAGTTCTCCATTGCTTTGGCGGTGATCGCGCAGGGATGAACCGCCCGCGTCGATCGCTTCGGACAGGACCGCGCGAATCACCGGAACCAGTGAGGCCGCCCGGCGCGCCGACAGGTTTGCGGCCTTGCGCCGTGGCGAAATGCGCGCACGGTGCAGGGTTTCGCACACGTAGATGTTGCCAAGACCGGCAACGACCCGCTGGTCCAGCAAGGCCGTCTTCAGCGGGGTTCGCCGGGTCTTCAGCGCGGCGACCAGGTAATCTTCGTTGAAGACGTTGCCAAACGGCTCGGGACCGATCCGTTCGATCAGCCAATGCGATTCGACCGCGGCGGTCGCGATCAGGTCCATCGCCCCGAACCGGCGCGGATCGTTGAAGGTCACCCGCGCGCCGTTGGCCATTTCAAAGACCACGTGGTCATGTTTTTCCGGCGCCGGATGTTCATGGTGAAAGTGCCCCAGCGGATCCCCCGACACCAGCATCCGGCCCGACATGCCCAGGTGCACGATCAGGGTTTCGCCGCTGTCCAGATCGGCCAGCAGGTATTTCGACCGGCGCCCCAAGCGCAGCACCCGCTTGCCGGTCAGCCGATCCGCCATGTTCGGCGGGAACGGCCAGCGCAGATCGGCCCGGTTCACCCGAGCGCGGGTGATCACCTGCCCCTCCATCACGGGGGCCAAGCCGCGGCGAACCGTCTCGACTTCGGGCAATTCGGGCATCGCGGAACCCCTCGCAATTGTAACCACTTCCCAGCGCTCTATAAGAAGGGAGAGTTGCAAAGGATCGCAAGCCCCCATGAGTGACGACGACACATCCCCCCGCACGACGCATTTCGGCTTCCAGGATATTCCCGAAACGGAAAAATCGGGACGCGTCCACGGGATCTTCACCAACGTGGCCAGCAAATACGACATCATGAACGATGTGATGTCGGGTGGCGTTCACCGTCTGTGGAAGGATGCCATGATGGACTGGCTGGCGCCCCGCCCGGGCCAGCGCCTGCTCGACGTCGCGGGCGGCACGGGAGACGTTTCGTTCCGCTTCCTGAAACGCGCGCCGACCGCCCACGCCACGGTCTGCGACCTGACTGAATCGATGCTGATCGAAGGGCGCAAACGGGCCGAAGCCGAACAGATGGCCAGCCATCTTGACTGGATCGTCGGCGACGCCATGGCCCTGCCCTTCGACGACGCCACCTTCGATGTCTATACAATTTCCTTCGGCATCCGGAACGTCACCCGGATTGACGAAGCGCTGTCCGAAGCGTTTCGCGTGCTGAAAACCGGCGGCCGTCTCATGGTGTTGGAATTTTCGCAATTGCCGAATCCGGCGATGCAATGGGCTTATGACCGCTACTCCTTCAATGTGATCCCCGCCATGGGCCAGGCGATCGCGGGTGACCGTGACAGTTACCAGTATCTGGTCGAATCGATCCGCAAGTTTCCCGACCAGGAAACCTTCGCCACCATGATCCGCGACGCAGGTTTCGAACAGGTTAAGTACCGCAACCTGACGATGGGTGTTGCCGCGCTCCATTCCGGATGGAAGCTGTAACGTGCGAGGACCACACAATATCTTGCGTCTGATCCGCACCGGCGCCACGTTCGAGCGGACCGGTGCGATGAATGTCGTGCTGGAGGCGTTCGACGCACCGCCGTCCCTGCGCCTTGCGGCCAAGATTCTGGCCGTGCCGTTTCGCTGGCTCGGGTACAAGGGCGATCCGTCGCAGCCCCCCGCGCCCCGCGCGCTGACGGCCCTGGGCCCCGCCTATATCAAGTTTGGCCAGGTGCTTTCGACCCGTCCCGATGTGGTCGGTGAAGAACTGGCCGCGCAGATGCGCGTCTTGCAGGACAAGCTGCCGCCCTTTCCGCTGGCCGAAGCGCGCGCCATGGTGGAGCAGGAACTCGAGATCGATGTCGATACGCTGTTTTCGTCGTTTTCCGAGCCCGTCGCCGCCGCATCCATCGCGCAGGTCCACCGCGCGACCCTGCGTGAAACCGGCGAAGATGTTGCGGTCAAGGTCTTGCGGCCGGGAATCGAGCGGGCGTTCCAGAAAGACGTGGATGCCTTTTACCTGGCGGCCCGCATGATCGAGATCCTCGCCCCCTCGACGCGACGGCTGAAACCGATGGACGTGATCACGCATTTCGAAGGCGTGGTGCTGGGCGAGCTTGACCTGAGGATGGAGACGTCATCCTCGGCGGAATTCGCCGCCAATACCGCGAACGACGACGGTTTCGGCGTGCCGCAGGTGAAATGGTTCCTGTCTTCGCGTCGGGTGATGACACTCGATTGGGTCGATGGCGTATCCGCCGGCGACATCGCCGCCATCGACGCCGCCGGCCACGATCGCAAGATCCTGGGCGAACGGGTCTTGCGGCTGTTCCTGAGTCACGCCCTGCGCGATGGTTTCTTCCATGCCGACATGCATCACGGCAATCTCAAGATCACGCCGAACGGTGATATCGTCGCGCTGGATTTCGGGATCATGGGGCGGCTGGATGAATATACGCGCCGGGTTTACGCCGAAATCCTCTTCGGGTTCATCCGCAAGGACTATCGCCGCGTGGCCGAAGTGCACTTCGAAGCCGGGTACGTGCCGGCGGACAAGGACATCGACGCCTTTGCCCAGGCTTTGCGTGCGGTGGGCGAGCCGATCTTCGGGATGGACGCCAGCCGCATCTCGATGGCGCGTCTGCTGACCTATCTCTTCGAGGTGACCGAGCGGTTCGGCATGGAGACGCGAACCGAACTGATTCTGCTGCAGCGCACCATGGTCGTCGTCGAAGGCGTCTCCCGCTCGCTGCATCCGCAAATCAACATCTGGGAAATCGCGCAGCCGATCGTCGAGGATTACATCAAGGCCAATATCGGCCCCAAGGCGCTGTTGCGGGACATGACCCGTACCCTGCGCGTGCTGGGCCGCTTCGGGCCGCGCCTGCCCGAGTTGGCGGAAGCTGCACTGATGAACCGCCACGAGACGGTGAAACCCGCACCCGGCCGCAACCCGTGGGAAGTGGCCGCGTTGATCGGAGTGGGCGCAGGTGCGTCATTGATCTGCCTATGGCTCGGAGCATTGATCCAGTCGATCTAGCTCGGCCTGCAGGGCGGGACGATACGCGGCCACACCGCGCGAGATTCGCCAGGCGCAATAGACCGCCATCCGCCAAAGCAGAAACGGCTCGGCCAGATCGAACCGCGCGGCCAGCCGGGGGTCGGCCAACAGGATATCGCGCTCTGCGTTCGACAACGGGGTGCCGCAGTGCAGCACGCGCATGGCTGGCGACAGGGCGATCGCGTAGTCGAAGACCGGATCGCCGCGCGCCGGGCATTGCCAGTCGATGAAGCGCGCGCCACCTGCGGTCGCCACCACGTTGCCCGGCACGGGATCCCCGTGCAGAAGCGAATCGTCCCCCGTCGGCACCACACGGGGACGCGGACGCCGCGCACGCAATGAATGTTTCATGGATTGTTCGACCTGCTCGAGCATCGCATCGCCACTTTCCAGCAGGGCGTCTGCCGTCAGGTCCAATTGGCGTAACCCGCGGGGGATCTGGTGACGGTGCAACCGTTCCAGGGCAACGCGCAGATCGCGCGGCGTCGCCAGGCCCGCACCACCCGCGACATGGCGATAGACCAGGCAATGGCCAGCGCCGATCTCCTCCGCATGTACGAGTTCGGGCGCCAGGGCGGTAGGCTCCAGGTGCCGCAAGAGGGCGGCTTCGGTCGCGGGAAGGTTGGGAAACAGGGGCGTGCCGCGATCTCGCGGTGAAAATTTGCACACCAAGTGATCTTGCGCCGCCGTTTTCAGACGCCACACCATGTTGGTGCGCCCGTCTTTCAGCGGTATCCATTCCGTCCCGGGCCCGGACAGTCCGCGATCCTGCAGGTGGTGTCGCAGTGTTTCGATAATGTCCGGCCGGGCGGTCATGTCGTTTTGTTCGATGTCCGCTGTTTCCTTTCGATCTGCATCCCCCACCCCAAGCTGCTGCCTGTTCACGATATCAGCGCAATCGGTTTCGTCGTGACCGGCACCTTATGCCGCATCGAAACCGTGCTGTCGCAACGCCCCGATATCGGTGCTGAGACGTTCGACACCCCCGTCGAACACCAGAACGATACCCTGTGCATCCGAACGGATCTCCCGCACCGGGGCATAGATCTCGGCCGGTGCGCTTGCAACGAACGAATCGCCCTCGAAACTCTCGAGGGTAAAGCTGTAGAGCCCGGGCGGAACCGGCACGCCATTCGGATCTTGCCCGTCCCAGGTGAATGTTCCATTCGCCGGGGATACCGAGAAACGCCCGACCTCGGATCCATACCTGTCCACCGCGATCAGTTCATGGGTGGAGCCGGCGAGTGGCGTCGGCAACGTTACCTCGACCGGCGCGCCATCGACCTCGACCGGCATCGCCGCGCGCACGTCTAGGCCGATCCAGCCGGCCATGTCGCCCAAACCGGTCTGACCCATCCGCTGCCCCAGCCCCTGAAGCAGATCGTTGGTCCGGACCTGTTGTTCGACTCCCGAGAACGTCGCGAGTTGAACCGCGAATTCTTCGGCATTCATCGGGTTCAGCGGATCCTGATTCGTGATCTGGGTGGTCAGCATCCGCAAAAATGTGTCGAAGTCGGAGCTGATCGACGCCGAAGCCGCATCTTCCGGTCGGGACGTGGATGCGCCGAAGCCGGATTGGGTGGAGGAAGCAGAAATTTCCATGAAAGGTTCCTTACAGCCTGATATCAAGACGCGCTGACACGGCGTCCGTCGTGCCGGCGGCCGCCGGAGGCGCATCGTTCGGCGGCGGGGCGGTGGTGGTTTCGGCGGTCGAAGCCACCTTGTGTTGACGGCCGTCCTTGTTGTCATTCCTGGAAAACTGGAACGACAGGTTCAGAAAACCCAGATCGCGCAGTTCGGTCGCCAGCATATCGATATTGCGCCGCAGCAACGTCAGCGTCTCATCCCGTTCGGCCATGACCGTGACATTGACCGCCCCGTCGCCGTGCGAGAGCGTCATGCGAACACGCCCCAATTCCTCGGGCGAAAGAGCGATTTCTACCGGGCCTGTACCCAATCCGCCCAAGCCGCGCACGACCTGCTCCAGTGCGGGGGGAGGCGCGACTGTTGCCTGCGATGCCGAGACCGGAAGGGGCGCAGATGAAAGGCTGCGCGGCGCGACCTGCGAAATCTGGTGCGCCGTGATATCGGTTGCCTCCGACGTGTGCGCATCTTCGGCAGGCAGTGCCGTGAAAGCCAATGAAGCCGCATTCGGGAACGCGGTGTTTTTCGCAACGGAACCCGTCAGGATTGCCGGTTGTGGCGGAGGGATGCCCGCCCCGGCTTTCACGTCCGGCATCCAGCCGCCGTGACCCGGGATTATCGCTTGGGGTCGTGCATCTACGACATCAGCCGAGCCTGAGAGAGATAATCTGGACGAGCGTTGCGCAATTGCGCCCGCAAGCGCATGGGAATCCACCGTTCTCACCGCATCGCGCCCGGCCGAACCCGACGCCTGACCCTGCGACGTGGTGGCATCGCCGATCCGAGGTTGATCAGTCGCACCGCTCGTCTCTGGCCGATTCGGAACCTGACCGTTGCTGGTCACGCTGCCGGCGACCCTCCGCGCTTGGGCGCTGTTCAACGCCGGATCTGGCAAACTGTTTTTTGGCGCATCGCTCATATTCTCCATGACGGTATTCGCTGCTGACGCAAGACCATCGCCCGACCGTTGCACCTGCGCCTCCGTCATCGAAATCGTGGGCCGGGACGCTGTCGCCGTTTCGCTCGACAACCCGCCTTCGGCACGAGAACCGTGGCGAACCATCTCGTTGTGCGTCAATGGTTTCATCTTCTCGGGCCCGGCTTCCTGACCGGTCAACGGTATCGATGCCGACCGTTCATCGGTGTGGGGTTGCATCGCACCATGCGGCGCCGTCCCGACCGGCGCACGCCCGACCTCCGTCACGTGCCAAGGCAAATCCGCAGGCTTCCGCCCGCTCGTCAGCATTTCGGCTGCGGGTGTGACCGGATGTTCGGCGTCAGCCCCCGGCCAGGTCGACACCCGATTCGCAACTTCAAGGTTGCCATCGCCCTCCATCGAAGGCTCGTCGATGGTTTCGCGGTTATCCGGATCGGCCGGAGCAATCTTGCCGATCAGCGCCGCATCGGGCCGGAGAGGCGCCTGATCCGTGCTGTCCGTTACCCCTGCCGTATCATCTGCCGAAACAGCGGGCTCCGTCCAATCGTCGGCAGCTGTGCCTGGCAAAGCGGATGCGGCGTTTCCGTCGGGCTTGCCACGATCAGGCGGACCATATGCGATGGCAGCGCGGAAGGCGGCTTCGCCATCGCGACCCTGGTCGCGCGAAACGCCAGGCCCGGAGATCGGTTGCGATGGCGCAAACCCTTTCGCCGATAACGGAAGTTGCATGGTTTATCCCTCAAGCATCAGCCTTTCCTCACGTCATGACCTACTTTGGTTACCCATTCTTTACCGCAATCAGGTTTTCTGGCGGCGAACCCACAGGAGTCGCCATGTTATCGCCACCGATCACCCAATCCGCGCACATCCGCCCTTCCGACCACGACGGAGCGCTGCACAAAGCCGCCCAGCAAATGGAAACGGCGTTTCTGTCCGAAATGCTGAAAGCCGCGGGGCTCGGCGAATCACGCCAGGTTCTCGGCGGCGGCGCCGGCGAGGAACAGTTCGGGTCGTTCCTGCGCCATGCCCAGGCGGAACACATGGTCATGGCTGGCGGAATAGGTTTGAGCGAGCATCTGTTCGAGGCATTGAAGGCGCGCGACAATGCCCTCTGAGCGAAACGCCAACCGGCTGGAGCAGGTGCTGGATGAGGAACGCCGCGCCCTGCTGTCCGGCGACCTGACAAGTCTGGCCTCAATCCTCAGGCGCAAGGAAACACTGTTGGCGCGGCTTGAAAAGGATCCGCCCGCCAGTGCCCGTCTCGACGTGCTGCGCAGGGCGGCCGATCAAAATCAGGCGCTGGCACGGGCGGCCCGGGATGGCATCAACACCGTGCGGATGCGCCTTGACGAAGTCGGGCGCAACACCCCCGCAGAAACCTATGGCGCCGACGGGCGGCGTACGCAGATCATCACACCCCGCCACACGCTCGCCAAACGCGCCTGAATTTCATTCAAAAACAATATACTTCGAAATCCGAAGTTATCTTCTTGTTCAGAGATTCGGGCCAGATTGTCATTGATCACCAGCACGGTGACATGCGCGCCGAACAACCAGGTCGACGCGGATATTACGTCAGAATGACACACCATGTCGTGCATCCGCACGACGAAACCCACGGCTGTAAAACGGTCGTTTTCCAAAGGAAGATACATGTCCAGCATTCTGACGAACACCGGCGCAATGGTCGCGCTGCAAAGCCTCAAGTCAATCAATTCCGGCCTGCAAAAGACCCAAAGCGAGATCTCGACCGGCAAATCGGTTGCCAACGCGAAAGACAATTCCGCCATCTGGGCGATTTCCAAGGTGATGGAATCCGACGTTCAGGGCTTCAAGGCCATCTCCAGCTCTCTGGCCCTCGGCGAATCCACCGTGGCCGTCGCACGCCAGGCCTCCGAAACCGTGACCGACCTTCTGACACAGATGAAGGACAAGATTGTTGCGGCGCAGTCCGACAACCTTCCCCGCGACAAGCTGCAGGCTGACGTCCAAGCGTTCACCGATCAGATCGCCTCGGTCGTCGGTGCCGCCCAGTTCAACGGCCTGAACCTGGTCAACGGGTCGCAGACCGCCAACAATTCCAACAGTGTTGCCGGTGTCGACATCCTCTCGTCGCTGGACCGCGACAGCGGAGGCAACGTCACGGTATCGAACATCGGCGTCGATGCGCAGAACCTGTCGCAGACGGCCGGCACCACCCTTACTGCCGCCGCGGCGTCAATGGGCACGCCGGTCACCGCACTGACCGAAAATGGCGGTGCCACGGATTCGTTCACCATCGATACGTTCGCGTTCCAGGGCGGCGGCGCGGCGCTCGCCAAGAACGATCCGGCGGTCGTTCTCGCCACGGCTACCGGCCTGATCGAAGGCGATACGATGCGCCTGAAGATCGGCGACACCGAGGCGCTTTACACCGTCAAGACCGGCGATACGGCAGAGTCCGTCACCGGCGGGCTGAAAAACGCGCTGCAAGCTGCCGGTATCGATGAAAACGCCTTCACGCTGGACATCAGCACTGCGGGCGAACTGACGGTCACCAACGAAACGAACGAAGCCGGCATCGGCATCGAATTCGAAGCCACCCGCGGCACCGGTGCATTGGCACAACTTGGTACGCTGGACGTTTCGACCGAAGCCGGCGCAACCTCGGCCCTGGCCAATATCGAGGGCATGATCCAGGCGGCAACCTCGGCAGCCGCATCCTTCGGTTCCGTGCAGGGACGCATCGAAACCCAGGCGAGCTTCGTCTCGAACCTGACCGATTCGCTGAAGGCCGGCATCGGTTCACTGGTCGATGCAGACATGGAAGAGGCATCGGCCAGGTTGCAGGCGCTTCAGACCCAACAGCAGTTGGGTATCCAGTCGCTGTCGATCGCCAACCAGGCACCACAGTCGATCCTGTCGCTGTTCCGATAAGACGTGGCGACCGGGGGCACGAATGCCCCCGGTCCGACCTTCTGGATCCAACATGACCAAGCGCCTTCCATAAAGGAACAGACGTGAACGCTTTTCAACTCGCCAAAACGGCCTACTCACCAGTCACGGCGCCCATGCGCTCGGCTCAATCCAACGAATATGACGCATTTGTAAAAGTCACCACCGCGCTGAAAACGGCCGAGACTCCCGCGCAGACGGCGCGCGCCGTTTATGACAACCGGACCCTTTGGGGATTGCTGGCGGCGGATGTCGCCGGAGATGGCAACCAACTGCCCCCAACGCTGCGCGCCCGGATTTTCTATCTCTCCGAATTCACGAATGCTCACAGCCGAAAGGTTCTGGCCGGCGAAGCGACCTCGGATGCTCTTGTTGACATCAACACCGCCATCATGGCCGGTTTGCGCGAACAGCGGTCTGCGGCATGAGCGGCCTGGTTCTGAAGCTCGCACCGAGCGAACGTGTGCTCATCAACGGTGCCGTCGTTGAAAACGGGGCCCGCCGCGGCCGGCTGAACATCGTCACACCCGGTGCGAACATTCTTCGGCTACGCGATGCGTTGCACCCGGACGATGTGAATACGCCCGTGCGCCGCGTGTGTTACATCGCACAGCTTGTGTTGTCCGGCGAAGTCGACGCCGATGCGGCACGTCCCCAACTGCTGGGCGGTATCGAACAGCTGCGTCAGGTTCTTGTCGATCCCGACAGCGCAGACACCCTTGCGAACGCACAGAGGGCAGTGGAGAACGGACAGACCTATTACGTTCTTAAATACCTTCGGGCGGTGCTCCCTCGTGAGGCGCGGCTTTTCGCGATGTCGGGGTCATGACGTACACGCCGGTCGCCCCGCTTTCCGGCAGCGCCGGCTGGCAGTTTCTGCAACGAACCCGCGCGACACAGCAGGAGACCTTCGTCGCTTCACCGCGATTGAGCCGCAATGCCGAGGCTTTCCGTGAAAAAATCACGGGGATCACGACGGCGGAACAACTGGTGAACGACCGCCAACTTCTGGAAGTCGCGCTTGGCGCCTTCGGGCTGGATGAAGACATAAACAATCGTTTCTTCATCGAAAAAATGCTCAGCGACAATCCTGCTGACCCCCGCTCGCTTCCCAATCGGATGTCCGACAAACGTTACCTCGCCCTGAACAAGGCTTTTGGCTTTGGCGACGCAATCGGTCCACGGACAGGATTTCCCGATTTTGCGGAAAGGATCATCGCTTCCTACGAAGACCGGCAATTCGAACTGGCCGTCGGTGATGTGAACCCAACAATGCGACTGGCCCTCGGGTTCGAGCGTGACCTCGGCAATATCACCGGACGAACGCTGTCGGACGATGCCAAGTGGTTCACGGTCATGGCGACGGGTCCGGTGCGGGCGGTCTTCGAAACCGCACTGTCTATCCCCCAAAGTGTCGGCGCGCTGGACCTTGATCGTCAACTGGTCGAATTCCGCACGCGCGCCCAGAATTTGTTCGGGGTAAGCGAGGTTTCAGATTTCGCAGCACCTGAATTCCAAGACCGTCTGATGCAACGTTTTCTAAATCAGGAACAGTTGAACACCAGCACGTTCGACGGCACGCCGCGCAGCGCAGCCTTGGCAATTCTTCAGGCAAGGCCGTTGTTCGGTTGATGTTTTCTAGGGTCGCGCCCGTCGTATCGACGGACGCGGCTGACCTGCCGCTGAATTTGAAACGGCTGCAACCGGAGTCCTTTGGCTTGATACGCCGATTGTCAGAGGTGGACCAACCGACATCCGCGCGGACGGCGCAGCGCGGGTGTCGGTTGTGGTGGTGAGATGCTGGGTGATTTCCTTTGGGATCTGGCAGCCAAGCGCCGAACGCGGGCGTGTTCCGTTGAGATCGGTGGCCCAATTCAGGATCACGGCACGAGCGTGGACAATGTTCCGAAAAATGGTCTCGTTCGAGTACTCATCATGCATCTCGACCGCGACGCGCCCCGCGGAGGCGTGCTTCGTCGGCGCTGGCTTGACCCCGTAGTTACCGCAGTCGGGATCACCGAAGCAATTCAGATCTGTATCGCCCGACATACAAAGACATACTTGCGCGATCGCAAGGTTGTTCAGGCTCTTCCCCTTGCTCGTTCGTCAGATTATGAGCCACGATCTCGCGCATCTTCAAGGGAGGAGGTTCTAAAAATCTGAACAGCCGGGACAAATGGATTTTCTGCGCGATGGCTGCATGATGCTGCGAGCGCAGAGAAGACCATGGCAAACCGATCGCGCCGGAACCACAGCCCGGCATTCAAGGCGAAAGTGGCTTTAGCAGCGATCAATGGCAAGACGACGCTGATTGAGCCGGCGCAGCACTTCGACGTTCATCCGCATCAGATCAAGCAGTGGCGCGATCAGCTACTTGAGGGCGCGATGGGGGCGTTCGGCGAAGCTGCTAAGGCCACGCCGGAACCGGTGATCGACGTGAAGGCCCTGCTGCGAAGATCGGCGATCTGACGCTGGAGAACGATTTTCTGTCGGGCGCGCTCGGCAAGGCGGGTCTGTTGCCGAGCGCAATGAAATGATCGATCCTACCGCCAGGCGATCGTGCCGGGGATCAATCGGGGCAGCGTCTCTTAGAAGCCGCGACCGGTGCCGGATGCGGATCTGAAGCCGATGCATCAGATCGACAAACTGCACATGGAGCTCCGCTTCACGGGCAGCCGCACGCTGCAGGGGCTGCTGGGCCGGGCAGGGTTCAAGGTCGGGTGGCTGCACGTTGCCACGCTGATCAAACGGATGGGCATTGAGGCGCTTTATCGCAACGACAACACCTCGTAAGGGGTGCCGCGGCACGAAATCGACCCCTATCTGCTACGGAAGCTGCTCATTATCCGGCTCAACGGGGTCTGCGCGATGGACATCACCTACATTCCGATGGCCCGCGGGTTCATCTACCTCGCCGCTGTGCTGAACTGGTTCACTCACCGCGTTATGGTATGGCGCGTGTCGATCACGCTGGACGCGGTTTTTGCATTAAGCAGAAAAGGAGGTGTTGGCGCGTCACGGTGCGCCCGAGATCTTAAACACCAATCAGGGAAGTCAGATCACACCGGACAACTTCATCACGGTTCCGGCAAGGCCGAGAGATCGAGATCGGCATGGATGGCAATGGCGCGTGGCGCAACAGCATCTTCGTCCAGCGCCTCTCCTGATCAGGCCCGCTTCAACCAGCCAATGCCGACCCAGTAGCGGCGTAACCGAAGCGGAACACCATTTGGAAAACACCCGGAACCTGTTCAAATCAACCGAACCACCTTTGTCCACCTGCATGCGTGCGCAGCTGGATCTGGGACAAAAGCAGGCGTCAAGAAATGGATCGACTTCTAAATCATGAGCGCCCGTATTCCGCCCTTGGCGGCAAACCACCCGCTGTGATCTACTGCAGCGAAGCAACGCAGCTCGATCAGCAGGTGCGAAGCGTAGTTCAAATTGCCCCAGATCCCGTCAAACAAACGCGGAGTAGCCTAGGTACGTACAGTCATGCAAAGCTCAAACACACGGACGTCAATCTTTCGGGTCAATGAAAACTGCTGGCGGGTGGCGCGCGCAGAAAGAATGGCTTTGATCGTTGATGCGGCGGATTACTTCCGCGCCCTGCGCAAGATCATCCTCCGTGTGGAGCGGGAATTACTGTTCATCGGTTGGGACTTCGACTTCGAGATCGAAATGCTACCCGGAGAAAGTGACAGTGACGGGGTCGCCCCTGACGGGTTTCCCAATCAGCTTGGCGCGTTCCTCGAGGCCGCTGTGAAGCGGGCGCCGAAGCTGAATATCTATCTGCTCAAATGGAATGGCGCGGTCGTTGCGGCGCCCGGCCGGTGGGCACCGACAGTCGCACTGAGCATGTTTGGAAGCGACCGCATCCACTTTGCTCTCGACGGGCATCACCCTTTCGGGGCCTGCCACCATCAGAAAATTGTCGTAGCCGATGATAAACTGGTCTTTTGCGGAGGGATCGACGCGACCGAAGACCGCTGGGACACGTCCGAACACCTGCCGGACGATCCACGCCGCGTGCGCAAGGATGGCTCCGCGTCCGATCCATGGCACGATGCCACCTCGGCACTGACCGGCCCGGTGGCGACCGCGCTGGGAGAACTGTCTCGCAGGCGCTGGCACCGCGCCACAGGCGATACGCTGGAGCGTCCTTCCAGCACGGCCACAGATATATGGCCCGATGATCTGGACGTTGATGCCACGGATGTCGATGTCGCCATCGCGCGAACAGAGCCGCCCTATGACGGCGCGCCGCTGACAAACGAGATCGAGCGGCTCTATCTCGACAGCATCGAGGCAGCGACGGACGCAATCTATATCGAATCTCAGTATTTCGCGTCGGAAACGGTCTGCGCAGCGCTGGAGAACCGCCTGAAACAGCACGGCGGCCCCGAAATCGTCGTGATCAATCCCGAGGCTGCCCTGTCGCAGCTCGAGGACGACGCGATGCATGTGCTGCGCGGACGGATGATCGACACTTTACGGGCCGCTGATCATCAGGATCGCTTTCGGATTTTTCATCCGGTCACCGCCAAGGGCGAACCGATCTACGTGCATGCGAAGATCATGATCACCGACGCCAGAATTCTGCGTCTTGGGTCCAGCAATCTCAACGACCGCTCCATGGGGTTTGACACCGAATGCGACCTAGCGGTCGAGGGGCCGGAGGCGCTGATCACCGGTTTTCGCGCCCGTCTTCTCTCAGAGCATCTCGGGGTCGCGCCAGAGGTTTTCGAGGAGGTCCTGCAAAAAGAAAATTCGTTGATCGCAGCCATCGAGAGCCTGAACGCGCCCACAGGACGCGGGCTGCGCCGGATTGATCCACGGCCCGATGGCATTATTGGCGGGTTTCTGGCGAACACTCGGCTGCTTGATCCGCGGTATCGCCCGGGCGAAGACACCTCTGCCGGAGAGGGGCTGCGGCCGCGACACTTGGCCTTGATCGCTGGGGCCGCATTGGTCGGCGGCCTGGCCTTTATGGTATGGCAAAAACGGCGACGCAGCGGCCCACGGAGCTGAAGCCCGCCTGAGTGGGCGAGATCGACAAGCCGCAACATGCTTTCGACAACGCCGGTCGTCTGGGCCGAACCGGATCATCACAAAGCTCGGCCGATCGAGCGCTTCGTTATGAACCGGCCAGTTCCTGATCTTTTGGTCCGGGGGTGTGGGTCTGCTCATGCCGTCCAGCTAGGGCACTGGATTCACGATATGAATCCCTCACCGAGTTCGTACAGCAGAAACATTCGGAAAAAAAACCCGATCAGCGGCGCACGGCACCCCGGATATCCGACAGGGCAAAGGCGCCGATCGCCGTGCCGATGGCGTAATAGCTGACCATGCCGGTGAGGACCAGACCGACGAGCGCGGGCACCTTGAACGCGGCCATGGCGAACAGAGGGTCAAGCCCGAGCATCGCCAGCCAGAGACACGCCCCCATTCCCAGCGATGCCGCAAGGATGCGCCAGACGCGGCGATGGAACCGGTCGTCGAAGGTGGCCGCCGCGCCCATTGCCCGGCTGCCCCGCAGCAGAAGCAGCACCATCGCCCAGCCGGCCAGGGTGGTGCCCAAGGCGGCGGCAAGGTATCCCGCAATCGGGATCAGCCCGATGGCCAGCGCCGCGTTCACGACCAGTGCGACCAGTGCATAGCGGAACGGCGACTTCGTATCCTCACGAGCGAAGAACAGCGGTTGCAGCACCTTCTGCATGACGAAGGCCGGCAGGCCGAGACCGTAAATCGCCAGCGCCCAGGCGGTGGCCTGGGTGTCTTCGGGGCCGAAGGCGCCACGCTGGAACAGGGTGGCGGTGACAGGCAGGGGGATCACCACGAAGGCCACGGCGCAGGGCACCGTCAGGGTCAGCGCCATTTCGGCAGCGCGCGACAGGGCATGGCGGCCACCGCCGGTGTCTTCGGCCTGAAGGCGGCGCGACAGTTCGGGCAGCAGGACCACGCCGATGGCGATGCCGACGACCCCCAGCGGCAGTTGATACAACCGGTCGGCATAGTTCAGCCAGGCGATGGCACCGTCGAAGAAGCTGGCGACCTGGCGGCCCACCAGCAGATTGATTTGCACGACCCCACCCGCCAGCGCGGCGGGGGCGGCGATCACGGCCAGTTTCTTCAACTCGGGGGTCAGGCGCGGGCGGCGGATGGTCAGCCGGAACCCGGCCCGCGACGCCGCCCACCACACCAGCGCCAGTTGCGCGACGCCGCCGATGGGGACCGAAAGCGCCAGCGTATCGCCCACCCTGAGCCCCAGCATGTCGTCGAACCCCATGCCCAGCATGTCGGACGGTGGGCGGCCCAATGCGGCACCGATCAGCACGCCCGCGATGAAGACGACGTTCAGCAGCACCGGCGCGGCGGCGGCGGCAAGGAACCGCTTGTTGGCGTTCAGAACCCCCGACACCAATGCGGCCAGCGAGATGAACAGGATGTAGGGAAACGCGATGCGCCCGTATCCCACCGCCAGATCGAAGCGTTCATCGCCGCGGAATCCGCCTGCCATGGCCGTCACCAGCCACGGCATCGCGACGATTCCGATCGCGGTGAACACGGACAGGATCACGATCATCCCGGCGAAAGCGTCCTGCGCAAAACCCTTCGCGTCGTCGCCCGCCTCCAGTTTCTTCGAAAACAGCGGGATGAACGCCATGTTGAACGCGCCTTCGGCAAAGAAGCGGCGGAACATGTTGGGCAGGGAAAAGGCCACCAGGAACGCCTCGGCCACCGGGCCGGCACCAAGGTAGGCGGCGATCATGATATCGCGCACAAAGCCCAGCACGCGCGACACGAGGGTCCAGGCGCCGACCGTCACAAACCCCTTGAGCATCAGGCGCGGGCCCGCTTGCTGCCTTGTTCGATGGCTTCGCGCAGGCGCTTCTCGATCGTGCGCTGCTTGCTTTCGGTATAGAATTTCAAGCCGAACATGTCCTTGACATAGAAGGTATCGACCACCTGTTCGCCGTAGGTGGCGATGACGGCCGAGGCGATCGAGATGTTCGATGCGGCCAGCGTGCGCGTCAGGTCATACAGCAGGCCGGGGCGGTCGCGGGTGTCGACCTCGATGATGGTGTAGATTTCCGATCCGTCGTTGTCGAAGGTGATCGACGTCGGCACGCGGAAGCCCTTTTCGCGCTTCTTCATCTTGTCGCGCGGCTCCAGCGCGTCGCTTGTCACCACTTCGCCTTTGAGAGTGCGGCCGATCATCTTGCGCAGGCGATCCAGCTTTTCGCGGGCATAGGGGTGGCCTTCGGCGTCCTGAACCCAGAATACCGCCGTCGCATAGCCGTCGTTCGACGTATAGGTGCGCGCGTCGACCACGTTGGCGCCCACCAGGGCCAGGGCGCCGGCGAGGCGTGAAAAGATACCGGGATGGTCGACCATGGCGAAACAGGCGCGGGTGGCGTCGCGGTCTTCGTCGGGCTTCAGGTCGATCTTGATGTCACCGTCCTGAATATCGCGCAGCAGGCGGGCAAAGACGGTGTGGGTGTCGGTGTCCAGCCCCTGCCAATAAGGGGGGTAATGGCGTTGGGTTTCACGACGCACCGCCGCCTTGTCCCACCCCGACAGCGCCTCGCGTAGCAGGCGGCGGGCTTCGGTGCCCCGGGTTTCGCGGTTCAGCGCCTCAAGCCCGTTGTCCAGCGCGTCGGCAGTTTCGCGATAGAGCTGGCGCAGCAGTTGCGCCTTCCAGTTGTTCCAGGTGCCGGGGCCGACGCCGCGAATGTCGCAGACGGTCAGCACCGTCAGCAGGTCCAGGCGCTTGCGATTGCGCACCGCCTTGGCGAAATCGCGGATCGTGCGGGGGTCGGACAGGTCGCGCTTCTGCGCGATGTCCGACATCAGCAGGTGATAGCGCACCAGCCATTCCACCGTATCGGTTTCGCGCTGTTTCAACCCGAGGGCCGGACAGATGCGGCGCGCGATCTTGGCGCCCAGGGCCGAGTGGTCTTCGGTCCGGCCCTTGCCGATGTCATGCAGCAGAACCGACAGATACATGACCTTGCGGTTGACCGACTTCTCTTTCAGGATCCGGCTGACGATCGGCAATTCCTCGACCAGTTCGCCACGCTCGATCTGGGACAGGGCGCTGATGCACTGGATCGTGTGTTCGTCCACCGTATAGCGGTGATACATGTTGAACTGCATCATCGCGACGATGGGTTCGAAGTCGGGGATGAAGGCGGCCAGCACCCCCAGTTCGTTCATCCGCCGCAGCGCCCGGTCGGGCATCGGATATTTAAGAAGAAGATCCATGAAGATGCGAACCGCCTCGGGCGATTTGCGCATGGTGTTGTCGATCAGGTTCAGGTTTGCCGCGATGGCGCGCATGGCATTGGGGTGCAACAGGTATCCGGTGCGCAACGCCTCTTCGAAGATCCGCAGGAAGTTGAGAGGATCGGCAAGAAATCCGGCGCGATCCTCATAGGTCAGGCGATTCTGGTCGATCGCGAATCCGGGGCGCGTCTTCTTGCGGCGGCGGAACAGGCCGACCATGCGCGGCGCGTCCTTCTTCTGCCCGGCCTCGAGCGCGGTCAACAGGATGCGGGTCAGTTCGCCGACACGGTTGGCATGGCGGAAATAGGTCTGCATGAAATGCTCGACCCCGCGC
Source organism: Oceaniglobus indicus (assembly GCF_002751875.1). Lineage (GTDB taxonomy): Bacteria > Pseudomonadota > Alphaproteobacteria > Rhodobacterales > Rhodobacteraceae > Oceaniglobus > Oceaniglobus indicus. The sequence continues at coordinate 26,330 of NZ_NMZM01000013.1, forward strand.
CGACCGCCCTTGTCCTCGTATCCCATGCGTTCGGCCACCGCGACCTGCATGTCGAAGGTCAACTGGTCCATCGCCCGTCCGGCGGCCAGATGCAGATGGCAGCGCACCGCCAGAAGGAAGCTTTCGGCGCGCAGGAACTGATCGAATTCGCCCTGGGTGAAGGTGCCGGCCGCCACCAGGTCGGACACGTCTTCGACCCGGTTGACGTATTTCGCGATCCAGAACAGCGTTTGCAGATCGCGCAAGCCCCCCTTGCCCTCTTTCACGTTGGGCTCCAGGACATACCGCTGCACGCCCTGCTTGGTGTGGCGCTGACTGCGTTCGTCAAGTTTGGCAGCGATGTATTCCGTGCCGGTCTTGGTGAACAGATCGGACCACAGGCGTTCGCCCAACTGCTCCTCAAGGTGCGGATCACCGGCCAGCAGGCGGCGTTCCAACAGGGCGGTGCGGACGGTGTAATCGTCACGCGCGATCTGCAGGCATTCGTCGATGCTGCGGCTTGCGTGGCCGACCTTCAGGTGCAGATCCCAGAACATGTAGAGCATCGATTCGATGACGGTTTCGGCCCAGGGCGTGATCTGTGACGGCGTCACGAACAGCAGGTCGACGTCGGAAAACGGGCACATTTCGGCCCGCCCGTAACCGCCCACGGCCAGCACGGCCAAGGGTTCGTCGCCCGGATGCAGGTGGCGGGTCGCGACCTCCAGCACCAGGGTGACGACGCAATCGGTCAGATAGCTGTAGGCGCGCACGGTCGGGCGCGACTTGATCGGGTTCCCGGTGAACGCGTCGGCGATCACGGTGCGTCCGGACTCGAGCGCCCGCTTGATATGCTCGACCGCGCATTTGCGCTGTCCGGCCTCGTCGTCCGGTGTGCCGATATCGGCCTCGATCCGCGCCAGCACTGCGGCGCGGTCGAAGATCTCGTGCTCGGGGCGGATCAGATCGCCCCGCGCCCTGTGTCTGTCGTCGGGGACGGCCGGATCAGAAACCGGCGCCGCCGAAGCTTCTCGGTGCAGGGTCAATCACAACCACCTGATTGTTGCGGATCTGGGCCACGGCCATTCCCCGTTGGTTCGTGCCGTCGGGGCGCAGGCGGAAGATGCCGTTGACGCCGATGAACCCGGATCCCTGGGTCAGGGATTGCGCCGTCAGCGCGTCGCGCTTGCCCGTCTTCACCAGCGCACCGATCGCGGCGATCCCGTCATAGGCCAAACCGGCGATGGCATGGGGATTGCTGCCGTATGCGGCCTGGTAACGGCTGTTGAAGCGGGCCGACAGATTGGGATCGGGCAGCGCGAACCAGCTTCCCTGCAGACCTTTCAGCGACAGTGCGCTGCTGGGAATGTCCAGGCGTTGCAGGCCGACGTATTGCGTCTGAGCCGGCGACAGGCCGTTGGACGGTAGAAGATCGGCAAGGAAGGGAAGCGCGCCCGAGGTGCCCGAGGTCAGGAACACGGTATCCGCACCCGCGGCCTTGACCTCACCGGCCAGGCGTGGCGCGGCCTGGGTGACGCCTTGTTGCGACAGCTCGAACGACGACACCCCGGCGAGACGCGCGCCGCTGCCCTGGATGGCGCCGACGATGGCGTCGCGGCCCTGTTCCTCGGCGGTGTTCTGGCCGTGGATCACGTAGATGTTGCTGCGTCCCTGGCTGGCGGCATAGCTGACCAGCCGGTTTGCCGTGTTGGAAAAGGTGTTTCCCAAGACAAAGACGTTGGCCCCGGCGATCGAGGTGTTGTTGGAAAAGCTCAGAACGTTGACGCCCTTGCCGGACACGGCCACGCCGGCGGCGTTGGCGGCATCGGCAAAGACAGGCCCGAGAATGACCTTCGCCCCTTCGTTCACGGCCTTCTGCGCCGCGGCCGACGCCGTCGCCGCCTGGCCGCCGGAATCATAGACACGCAGGTCGATCTGGACGCCGTCCAGATCCTGAATGGCCAGCCGGGCGGCATTTTCCAGGCTGCGCGCAAGGATCGCGCCGCCGTCCGCCGATGATGCGGGAACCAAAAGCGCGACCGGAACCGGCGCGGATGTATCGATGGACGGACCGCCGCCGAATGCGACGGGATCACAGGCGGCAAGGGCAAATGCGGCGAAGGCAGCGGTGGCCAGCCGGGCAATCGGCTTGCGGGCGGCGGTCAAAAAGGCAAACATCGGTCAACTCTCTTGCGGGGCGGGACGGGGCGTTTCCGACCCTAGGGGCAGATGCGGACGGTGTAAATCGGAGACGTTGCGGATATGACGATGATTGCACAGATCCGCCCACTCGATCCTGGCCTGTATTTCCTGGCCACGCCCATCGGAACCGCCCGCGACATCACCCTGCGCGCGCTGGACATCCTTGCCTCGGCCGATGTGATCGCCGCCGAAGACACGCGGACGGCCCGCAAGCTGATGGAGATTCACGGCATCCCGGTGAACGGACGTCCGATGGTGGCCTATCACGATCACAACGGTGCGGCGGTGCGCCCGAAGCTGCTGGCGATGATCGCAAGCGGCAAATCCGTGGCCTATGCGTCGGAAGCCGGCACGCCCCTGGTGGCCGATCCGGGTTTCGCACTGGCCCGTGACGTGGTGGCCGCTGGCCTTGCCGTGACCGGCGCGCCGGGGCCGTCCGCGGTTCTGGCGGCGCTGACCCTGGCCGGGCTGCCGACGGACCGGTTCCTGTTCGCGGGGTTTCTGCCGCCCGCCAGCGGTGCCCGCCGCAAGGTATTGCGCGAACTCAATGGTTGTCCGGCAACGCTGGTGTTTTTCGAATCGGCCAAGCGACTTTTACCTTCCCTTAGGGATTTTGGCACAGAGTTGGGCGAAGACCGGCAGATCGCGCTGTGTCGCGAATTGACGAAGAAGTTCGAAGAAATCCGCCGCGGCACCGTGGCAGAGGTAAGGGTGGGGTGCGAAGCCGATCCGCCCCGTGGCGAAGTGGTGCTGGTCGTCGATCGCGATCGGTCAGTGCCGACACAGGCCGATCTGGACACGGCGTTGCGCGTGGCGCTGGAAACGATGACGCTGAAGGACGCGGCGCGCAGCGTTGCCAGTGACCTGGGCCTTGCGCGGCGCGACGTCTATCAGGCGGGCCTGACGATCGGGGCCGCCGATCAGGAGGAGAGATGACAGGCGCAGTTTCATACCATGCGGGGTTTTGTGCCGAGGACCGGGTTGCAGCGGAATATATGCAACGCGGATACGAAATTGTCGAACGCCGCTGGCGCGGGACCGGCGGCGAGATTGACGTGATCGTTCGCGAAGGCGCCACGCTGGTCTTTGTCGAGGTGAAGAAATCGCGCAGCCATTCACAGGCGGCCGCGCGAATCACGCCACGACAGATCGAAAGGATATGTTCGGCCGCCGCGGAATATGTTGCCGGCGAACCGGATGGCCAGAACACGGACATGCGGTTCGACGCCGCCTTGATGGATCGTTCGGGGATGATCGAGATACGTCAGAACGCCTTTCTCTGATGTGGCGAATGGCATTGCTCCCGTCTGCCCGCTCGGCCAGAAAGGGGCGTCGCCCCTGAACGGAGTTTTGTCCATGTCGCTGAACGTTGCCATCCAGATGGATCCGATCGAAACGGTGAATATCGCCGGGGACAGTTCGTTCCGGATTGCCGAGGAAGCGCAGGCGCGCGGCCATCGGCTGTTCTATTACACGCCCGACAAGCTGGCGTGGCAGCAAGGGCGCGTGACGGCACGGGGCTGGCCGCTGACGGTGCGCCGCGAGGTCGGCAATCACTTCACGCTCGGACAGGAGGCCGAGGTCGATCTGGCCGACTTCGATGTGGTCTTGCTGCGCCAGGATCCGCCATTCGACATGGGATACATCACGACAACCCACATCCTGGACTTCCTGCCGTCCACGACGCAGGTGGTCAACAATTCGTTCTGGGTGCGCAACTATCCCGAAAAGCTGTTGTGCCTGCGGTTTCCCGACCTGATCCCGCCGACGGTCGTCGCCCGTGACCTGGAAACGCTGCGCGCGTTCAAGGCCGACCATGGCGATATCATCCTGAAACCGCTGTATGGCAACGGCGGTGCCGGAGTGTTCCGTCTCGGCCCCGACGACCGCAATTTGTCGAGCTTGCATGAGCTGTTTTCCGGCATCAACCGCGAACCCCTGATCGCCCAGAAATTCCTGCCCGACGTCGCCAAGGGCGACAAGCGGGTGATCCTTGTCGATGGCAAGGCCGTGGGCGCGATCAACCGCGTTCCGGCAGCGGGGGAAACCCGATCCAACATGCACGTCGGCGGCCGGCCGGAAAAGATCGCGCTGAGCGACCGGGATCGCGAAATCTGCGATGCGATCGGCCCGTTGTTGACGGAGAAGGGCCAGATCTTTGTCGGTATCGACGTGATCGGCGACTATCTGACCGAAATCAACGTCACCTCGCCCACCGGCCTCATGGAGTTGGAGCGGTTTGACGGGGTGAACGTCACGGCCAAGATCTGGGAGGCGATCGAGGCGCGCCATACCGCTGTCTGATCCGCGTCACGATCCGGCCGCGGGCAGGCGGAAACTCAGCGCCTCGGCGATGTGGGGCTCGGCCACCTCATCGCTCTGGTCGAGATCGGCAATGGTGCGTGCCACCCGCAAGACCCGGTGATAACCACGCGCCGACAGCCCGAACCGGTCAGCCGCCCGCAACAGAAGCGCGCGCCCGGCCGTATCGGGCGCCGCGATCCTTTCAAGCAGGGCGCCTTCGGCATCGGCGTTCACGGTCACGCCCATGTCGGTGTCAAAGCGCGCCGTCTGACGGTCGCGTGCATCGGCGACCCGGGCCGCCACCACGGCCGAGCTTTCGCCTGACGCCGGCAGGTCGAGATCCTGGAACGACACCGGGGGCACATCCACCCGCAGGTCGAACCGGTCCATCAACGGGCCCGAAATCTTGCCCATGTAATCCTCGCCACACAGCGGAACCCGGGCACAGGCCCGCGACGGATCGGTCATGTGCCCGCATTTGCAGGGGTTCGCCGCCGCAACCAGCATGAAGCGACAGGGATAGCGGACATGGGCGTTGGCGCGCGCGACGACGACGTCGCCCGTTTCGATCGGTTGGCGCAGCGTTTCCAGCACGGCGCGGCTGTATTCGGGAAATTCGTCCATGAACAGAACCCCGTTGTGCGCCAGCGAGATCTGCCCCGGTTTCGCGCCTTTGCCGCCCCCGACGATGGCCGCCATGGACGCGGTGTGGTGCGGCTCCATGAACGGGCGTTCGCGCGAGATGCCGCCCTCGGTCAGCAGACCGGCCAGCGAATGGATCATCGAGGTTTCAAGCGCCTCTGTCGGTGACAGCGGCGGCAGAATCCCGGCCAGCCGTTTCACCAGCATCGACTTTCCCGATCCGGGTGGTCCCACCAGCAACAGGTGATGCCGCCCCGCTGCGGCAATCTCCAGCGCGCGTTTGGCGCGCTCCTGCCCCTTGACCTCGGACAGGTCGCGGACTTGTCCCGCCATCGGCACCTGACCCGCCTCGGCCGGGGCAATCGGCGCGCGGCCCGTGAAATGGGCGATGGCCTGGGCCAGGGTGGCGGGCGCAATGACGGTCGCCGCCCCGACCCACGCGGCTTCGGCGCCACAACCGCGCGGACACAGCAGAACCCGGTCTTCCTCGGCGGCGGTCAGCGCAGCGGGCAGGCTTCCGGCAACCTGGACCAACGTGCCATCCAGCGACAACTCGCCCAGCGAAAGGGTGTTTTCGACCTTGTCCTTTGGCAGGATGTCGAGCGCCGCCAGCAAGGCCAACGCGATGGGCAGGTCGAAATGCGACCCCTCCTTGGGCAGGTCGGCGGGCGACAGGTTGATGGTGATCCGCTTTGACGGCAGCGCGATGGACATCGACGCCAGCGCGGCACGAACCCGTTCGCGGGCCTCGGACACCGCCTTGTCGGGCAGACCGACGACCGAAAACGCCGGCAGGCCGGGAGCAACGGCACATTGCACCTCGACCGGGCGCGCCTCGATGCCTTCGAAGGCCACGGTGAATGTCCGGACGACCACGTTCCGTTCCTCTTGCTCGACGGTTAACGGCTAGATCGGGGACGTTTAGGAATGGTTAACGCTCAGACGGGTAGCGGCGCGATCTTTCCGGCGCGATCCAGATACACACCTTCCCAGGGTCGGCCGATTTGAAAGCTGCCGGCACCGTTCTCCTGCCGCAGCAGGGATGCCGGACCTGTCGTTACCATGGCCAGCGCGTCGGCCAGCGACACGCCGACGTGGTCGCGCAGCACGCCGATGGCCGTCGGAAAGTCCAGATCGGCGCCGGCCAGCGTGCCGTCTTCCAGCGTCAGACGGCCCTCGCGGCGCAGAACCTTGCGCCCGTTGAGGGTGAACGACGTGATGTCAGCACCGACGGTCGACATGGCGTCGCTGACCAGAAACACGCGCCCCGGCCCGGTCTTGGCCGCCAGTGCAATGCGCATCGTGGCGGCGTGAACGTGGATGATGTCGGCGATCAGGCCAGCCGACACCGCGCCGTGATGCAGGGCCGCGCCGACCAGTCCCGGCGCGCGGCTGGTCATCTGGCTCATCGCGTTGAACAGGTGGGTGATACAGCGCGCCCCGGCGGCGATTGCCGCACTGGCCGCCTCGAAGCTGCAATCGCTGTGGCCCAGCGACACGATTATTCCGGCCTGTGCCAGTCGCGCGATCCGCGCGATCGGGACGGTTTCGGGCGCGAGAGTGACCATCAGATTGGGCAACCGTGCGGCAGCGTCGATCAGCAGGGCCTCGTCCGCATCCTCCATCGGCCGGATCAGCGCGGGATCGTGGGCGCCCTTGCGCGCGCGCGCCAGATGCGGCCCCTCGAGATGAAGCCCGGCGAGTCCCGGCACGCCCCGCGCCAGCGCCAATTCCACGGCATCGATCGCCGCGCGGGTCTTTTCCGGCGTGTCGGTGATCAATGTCGGCAACAGCCACCGCGTGCCGGTGGTGGCATGGGCAGCCGCGATCGCCGCGAGCCCGTCGGCCGTGGTGATGTCGTTGAACATCACGCCCCCGCCGCCATTCACCTGAAGGTCGACGAAACCAGGACACAATGTTCCACCGTCAAGCTGTCGCACGGCGAACCCTTGGGGCACGTCGGGCGCCGACGCGAGTCCGGCAAAGGCGCCGTCCTTCAGCAGCAGGGCCGCCCCTGAATGCAACCGGTGGCCGTCAAAGATATCCGCGCCCATCAATGCGAAATGTGTCATGCCGTGTCCGTACCACTCCGTTCGATCTGTGCCATGCGGGCCGCGCTCCGGCCGCCGCCGACGCCCGACAGACCCCGCCCGTTTCAGCTCCGCATTTCGGTTGCAAATGCACAGCGCGCCAGAAGCGCCGCACCGTCCAGCGCATTGCCCCGTGCCGGGCGCAGCCGCGCGCGGTGGTTGGAAGACAGGAAATCCGCGTAATGCGGACCGACCCCGCCCGACAAACACAACACATCATCGCCGGCAAGGTCCAGAACCCCGATCGCGCGGCCCAGGTAATCTGCGCCGCGCTGCATCAGATCGCGCCCCGTGACATCTCCGGCCTGCGCTGCCGCGACGATGGCGGGGGCCAGGGTGGCATAGTCCGCCGGCCGTGCGGTGGCGGCGAAGGCAACGATGTCGGCGGGGCCGGACGGGTATCGGGCCAGGGTTTCGCGGGTCAACGGCGTGTGGTCCGCCATTGCATCACAGCACAGGATCACCTGTTCCAGAAGCGCACGACCCAGCCAGGCCCCCGAGGCCTGGTCCGACACCTGAAGACCCCAACCGCCGACGCTGCGTTGTGCACCGCCGTGTTGCGCGGCAATCAGGCTGCCGGTCCCGATCGCAAGCAGGGCACCGCTCTGCTCGCCCAGCGCTCCGGCCAGCGACGTTGGAAGGTCACCGGTCACCCGCACCCGCGCAAACCCGAACGCGCGCGCCACCGGTTCCGACTGCGCCGTCCCCAGAACACCGGCAAGCCCGATATGGGCAAAGACCGATGGCGCGGCCGTTTCCGGGGTCAGCCCGGCGGAAACCAGGGCGGCATTGACAGCCGTTCTGACGCTGTGGATGGCCTGCGCAATGTCCGTCGTCGCATTGGCAGGGCCGCCGTGCCCATGGCCGAGCGGCCGACCGTCAAGGCTGCACACGACGGCACGACAGCCGGTTCCGCCGCCGTCAACCCCGACCAGGTGATGGGCCTGCTGTTGGCACATGTGATACCCCTGCCGCATTTCTTGATATGGCGGACGGTCAAGCCGCGACATCGACGCACTTTCAGGCGTTAGTGCGCATTCCTGGGCGGTTCAATCGTTCAATCCATCCTAAGGTATGTTTCATGGAGCGGCGCGCACCAATTTTCCGCGTTCCGTCACCACGATCCGGAGAGCGGGATGAGAGTTCGGGAGCCTCCGGCGGGAGTAGTTGTAGCAAGAAAAAGCCGGGCGACAGTGCTTTTTCTTGCCCGATACACTCCCGCCGGAGGCTCCCGTCGTTTCAGCGGACGCGCCGACAACGATTTTTCAGACGGCTTGATGCGTGCGGCTTTCATGCGGGTGGCGGTGAGTTTAACGGGAAACGGTTCGTCGCGCGGAGTGCGGGGCGATGGAAACGCTGGGTCAGGTCATCCATCGCCAATGTCAGGGGCGATGGTTGATCAGCTCTGCCGCGCCGGCGGCATAGTCCAGTCGGGTCACCGAAAGGTTGTCGATCTTCTGTGCCAGCACATCGTAGGGGCTGCGCCCCGTCGCGCGGGCAAGCTGTGACAGGATGACGCCGAAATGCGCCACCGCGATTACATGGCGGTCGGGGTGGCGTTGGTTGATATCATCGACAAACGGCGCGATGCGTTCGGCGGCCGCGTTCCAGCTTTCGCCGCCGGGGGCCGCGATGTCGCCGGGTGTTTCCCAATAGGCGCGCGACAAGTCCGGGTCGCGCGCGGCGATATCGTCGAAAGCCATGCCATCCCAGGCTCCGAAATCGAATTCCCGCAACGCGGATGTCGGGGGCAGCCGCAGGCGTGCGCCGGCGATGGCGTCGGCGGTCGCGCGGGCGCGGATCAGGTCGGAAGAGACCACAAGGCCGTCCCCTGGCAGGAACCGCGCCAGCCGATTGAGGGCCGCGTGATCCGAAAGGTCGGCGGGCACATCGCGCCAGCCGCACATGGCCCGGTCGTGAGTCGGGCCGTGACGCACCCACCACCAGATCGCGCTCATGCCGCGCCCGTGGGCATGCGGCCTTTCAGCACCCTGGGCAGCCCAGCGGTGATCAGGACCACCAGATCGGCAGCGCTGGCCAACCGGCGGTTCAATCTGCCTTGTGCGTTGCGAAACCGCCGCGCCAGCGCGTTGTCGGGGACGATGCCCTGCCCAACCTCGTTGCTGACCACCACCACCGGACACGGTGCGCCGGCCAGCAGCGCCGCAAGACCGTCTGTTTTGCCCTCGAGATCGGCGTCGTTCAGCATATGGTTGCTGAGCCAGAGCGTGGCGCAATCCAGCAGGATCGCATCGCCGGGTCCGGCGGCATCGAAAGCGGGCGACAGGTCAAGCGGTGTTTCGATTGTCAGCCAGCCGTCCCCCCGCGCCGCACGATGGGCCGCGATCTTAACGCGCATTTCATCGTCGAACGCCTGCGCCGTGGCAGCATAGATCCTGCGCCCCGGCCCCTGATCGTTCAGCAAGGTCTCGGCGAAATCCGACTTGCCCGAAGCGGCGCCGCCTAGGACAAAGGACAGGTTTGGCAACATCACAGGCAACTTTCTTTGATCCACGGGCGTTCCAGCAACGTAGTTTTAACGAAATATACAACGCAAGGCTCTTAATTCCGGGCCAAATCAAGGGATCAAAACCATGGCTGCCGAGGGTTTCAACGATCAGACATTGCCACGCCGGGCCATGAAGGCCGAGCTTTTGGATGCCGAGACCGAATTGCAACTGGCGTATGCCTGGCGCGACCAGCGCGACGAACAGGCGTTGCACCGGTTGATCACGGCGTACATGAGGTTGGCCATATCCATGGCATCGAAATTCCGCCGCTATGGTGCGCCGATGAACGACCTGATCCAGGAGGCCAGCCTTGGGCTGATGAAGGCGGCCGACAAGTTCGACCCCGATCGCGGCGTCCGTTTTTCCACCTATGCGGTGTGGTGGATCAAGGCCAGCATCCAGGATTACGTCATGCGCAACTGGTCGATGGTGCGGACGGGATCCACGTCATCGCAGAAATCCCTGTTTTTCAACATGCGCCGGGTTCAGGCCCGTCTGGAGCGTGAATCGGCTGCCCGGGGCGAGGTTCTGGACAAGCATCAGATGCGCCAGATGATCTCGACCGAGGTCGGCGTGCCGCTGCACGATGTCGAAATGATGGAGGGGCGGCTGTCCGGCTCGGATTATTCGCTGAACGCCACCCAGTCGTCGGAAGACGAGGGCCGCGCCTGGATCGACGCGTTGGAAGATGACGGTGAACAGGCGGCCGAGGCCGTGGAGCGGCGCAAGGATCTGGACACCTTGCGCGAATGGTTGTTGTCGGCGATGGCGGTTCTGAACGATCGCGAAAGGTTCATTGTGCGCGAGCGCAAACTGCGCGAGGAAACGCGGACCTTGGAAAGCCTCGGCGACGAACTGGGCCTCAGCAAGGAGCGCGTGCGACAGCTGGAGGCGGCGGCCTTCGGCAAGATGAAGAAGACGCTTGAGACGCAATCGCGCGAAGTGTCGAACTTCCTCGCGTGAGGTTCTTGTTGGCCGGCGCGGCGATCTGCCTTGCGGCGCCGGCCTGGTGCGCGGGTGTGGCCGCGGATGCCGTCGAACTGGGCGGGTTCGACGTGGTCATCATGGGTGAAATCCACGACAATCCCGAACACCACGTCAATCAGGCCGCTTGGTTGACGCAAATGTCGCCCGTTGCCGTTGTCTTTGAAATGCTGACGCCGACACAGGCCGGGATCGCGCAAGACGTGCAGGCGGATGGCCCCGCCGCGATTGCCCGCGCGACCGGTTGGGCCGAAAGTGGTTGGCCCGATTTCACGCTCTATGCGCCGGTGTTCCGGGCGCTCGGCGCGGCGTCCATTTTCGGCGCCGATGTGGCCCGTGGCGATCTGCGGGCGGCAATGGCCGACGGTGCCGCCAGCGTACTGGGCGACGATGCGGCCGCCTTCGGCCTGACGGCCCCGCTGGACGTGGATGAACAGGCGCGGCGCGAAAAGTTGCAGGCCGACGCGCATTGTGGCGCGCTGCCTGCGGCCATGCTCCCGACCATGATCGAGGCGCAGCGCCTGCGCGACGGGATGCTGGCGCGGGCGGTAATCCAGGCGCTGGACACAGTCGGGGGGCCGGTTGCGGTGATCACCGGCAACGGTCATGCCCGTACCGATTGGGGCGTGCCCGCACTTTTGAAAACCGCTCGCCCCGAACTGCGCGTCCTGTCCATCGGCCAGATCGAGGATGGACCACCGGGCACCGACACCTCCTTCGACGTCCCGATCGCCACATCGGCCGCCGTGCGCGACGATCCGTGCGCCGTCTTTCGCTGACGCTGGCGCGTGTTGCACGGCGCTTGTGCATGACGCGGCCCGCTTCTAGGTTTGCATCGCACGGCATAGCGGGGTCATCATGCTACACGGCAAACATGTTCTGCTGATCATCGCGGGTGGCATCGCGGCCTTCAAGGCGCTGGATCTGATCCGCCGGCTGCGCGAGCGCGGCGTCAAGGTCACGCCGGTGATGACCCGGGCGGCCCATGAATTCGTCACCCCGCTGTCGGTCTCCGCTCTGGCGGGGCGGGCGGTCTTCAGCGATCTGTTCGATTTGACGGCCGAGGCCGAGATGGGTCATATCGAACTGTCCCGAGCCGCCGATCTGGTGGTGGTGGCACCGGCCACCGCCGATCTGATGGCGAAGATGGCGACGGGCCAGGCCGACGATCTTGCCTCGACCCTGCTGATGGCGACGGACAAGCGGGTGCTGATCGCGCCCGCGATGAACGTGCGGATGTGGCAACACCCCGCCACCGTGCGTAATCTGGCGGTGCTGCATGGCGACGGCATCCTGTCGGTCGGTCCCGACGACGGCACGATGGCCTGCGGTGAATTCGGCCCCGGCCGAATGTCCGAGGTGCCCGACATCATCGCCGCCATCGCCGCCGCCTTCGGCCATGGCCCGCTGGCGGGCCGGCATGTTCTGGTCACGTCGGGCCCGACTCATGAACCGATCGATCCGGTGCGTTATATCGCCAATCGCTCGTCCGGGGCCCAGGGCACGGCGCTGGCGCGCGCGCTTCTGGATCTCGGCGCGCGCGTCACCTTCGTCACCGGCCCGGCTGCGGTGCCGCCACCGCAGGGCGCCGACGTGATCCGCGTCCAGACCGCGCGCGAGATGCTGTCGGCGGTGCAGGGCGCCTTGCCCGCCGATGCCGCCGTTTTTGCGGCGGCCGTGGCCGATTGGCATGTGACCGGTGCCTCGGATCAGAAGATCAAGAAGACCGGCGATGGAATGCCCACGCTGACCTTTGCGGAAAACCCCGACATCCTTGCCACCGTGTCACGGATGACGACGGGGCGTCCGGCGCTGGTCGTGGGTTTCGCGGCCGAGACCCAAGACGTGATCGCCCATGCCACGGCCAAACGGCAGCGCAAGGGATGCGACTGGATCGTCGCCAATGATGTTTCACCGGCGACCGGCATCATGGGCGGTGCGGAAAATGCCGTGACGATCATCACCGACGACGGCACCGAGGAATGGCCGCGCGCCCCGAAACAGGCGGTGGCCCGTGACCTTGCGGCGAAAATCGCGGGCGCGCTGGGCTGAAGGGCCGAAGCGCCGTTCCGATTGCTATCAGAACGGGCACTTGACGCGAAACGTCATTCCGACGCCGCCATCTGGGTGACGCAGGCGCAGGCTTTCGGCGTGCAACATCAGGCGGTCATGATCCCTCGCCGCACCCGTGGCATAGAACGGGTCGCCAAGGATCGGATGGCCCAGCGCCAGCATGTGAACGCGCAACTGGTGCGACCGGCCGGTCTTGGGAAACAGTCGCACGCGGGTTTCGCCATCGCCACGCCGCATCACCCGCCAATCGGTCTGCGCCGCGCGTCCGTTCTCATGGTCGACCATCTGACGGGGCCGGTTTTCCCAATCGACGATCAGCGGCAGATCGACGGTGCCGGTCGCCGGTTCCAGCGCGCCGGCCACCCGCGCGACATAGGATTTTTTCATGTATCGCTTTTCGAATTGCAGCCCGAGGTGGCGCTGGGCATGAGGGGTCAATGCGAACACCATGATCCCCGAGGTGTCACGGTCCAGACGATGCACCAAACGCGTTTCGGGAAAGACCGCCTGCGCCCGCGTCAGCAGGCAATCTGCCAAACCTGGCCCCTTGCCCGGAACCGAAAGCAATCCCGCCGGTTTCGCCAGCAGCAGGAGCTCGTGATCCCGGTGCACGACCTCAAGGGGCGTATCAGGTGGTGAATAATCGCTCATCGATGCCTCCGGGCGGTCCGGATGTTCACTTGGACCCCCTTGCTTTTTCTTGCTGAAAATACTCTCGCCGAAGGCGTCGCGCCGCTTCGACATGCGCGGCGTTGCCGGGTCTCGGTGCTTCAGACGATATCGTGCCCCGCCGCGCGCAGACGGCGGGCCAGTTCGGCGATATGGGCCGGTCCGACTTCGCAACAGCCGCCGACGATGGTGGCGCCCTGCGCGACCCATCCCATGGCGATGTCGGCATAGAGTTCGGGTGTCATTTCGGGGCGGGGCGACAGGGCGTCGACGGTCGGACGCTCGGTCAGGAAATCGGCGGTGATCTGTGTGAAGGCATTGGCATAGGCGCCGAACGGCCGTGCGGCGGGGGCGATGGCGTAAAGTGCCGCGGCCATCGCTTCGGGCGCCGAACAATTGGCAAGGATTGCCTCGGCGCCGCCGGCCGCGGCTTCGGCGGCGGCCGCCGCAACCGGTTCGCCCGACCGCAACAACGTGCCGTCGCGGTCGTCGACGGTCAGCGCGATCCAGACCGGAACGCCGACTGTCATCGCGCCCTCCAGCACCGACACCAGATGATCCACCGAGGCGACCGTTTCGCAGATCAGGAAATCGACGTGCGGCGTCATAATCCGCGCGACTTCGGAATACAGCGGCACGGCGGTGTCGTGATCCGGATGCCGGTCGAACTGGTACGAGGCGACCAGCGGCCCGATCGCGCCGGCCACCCGTCCGCTGCCATGGGCGTCGCGCGCTGCCCGCGCCTCGCCCAGGGCCATGGCATGGAGTTCGGCGAAGCGGTCGGCGTGTTCCGTATCGACAAGCCGGTCACGGTGCATGGCATAGGTGTTCGCCGTTGCAACGGTGGCGCCGGCCGCGAAGAAATCGGCATGTATCGCCTGGGCCAGGCCGGGATTGTCCAGCATCGCCTGCGTGCTCCACAGGGGCGTCGGCGCCTTGTGCGAGCGCGCGATCAACTCCTGCCCCAGGCCACCATCAAGAAGGGTGATTTCGGTCATGTCGATCTCCTTGGGTTGCGGGTCGTCACGGCGCCCTGGCAACAGTCGGTGTCCTGTGTTCGCCGCGATTTTGCAAGTGCGGCGTCGGGTGGCGCAACCCGGTCCGGTCTGTCAGCCGATCAGATCCCGCGGGACGACGAAGTCCAGAACCTCGCCCGTGCCACACGTGATGTCGGCCCAGGCCGGTGCGTCGAAGCGGACCACCAGGGTGGCCGCCGTGGGATAATCCGCAAACCGCGGGTGATCGGGGGCATCGCGCACCAGCGATGCCGCCAGCGCGCCGATTCCGGGATTGTGCGTCAGCATCAGGACGGTCTGTGCGCGGGCGCGCGCCAGGTGTGTCAGCATCGTGTCGGGTGCCGGATGATACAGGCGCGGATGGAACGACACCTCGCAGGATCCAAGATGGGGCGCCATCCCCTCCCACGTCTCGACCGCGCGGGTCGCGGTCGACACCAACGCCTGTTGCGGCAGATGTCGCCGATCCTTCAGCCACGCCCCGATGGCCGGTGCGCTGTCACGGCCGCGCGCATTCAACGTCCGGTCATGGTCGTCCAGGCGGGGATCGTCCCATTCGGATTTCGCGTGGCGTGTCAGGATCAGGGTCAATGTCATCGGGAAAAGGCCTGCATGTGGAAAGCGGATTGGGTGGCGGTGCGGCGGGCGGTCGCGCTGACGGGGCAGGCGCGGCGCACCGCGCATCCATTATCCATGCAATCGCGGCCTTGGGGGCGGTTCAGGTAGGCCCGACAGACGGGCACGTCATAGCCGTCGGGCGTCAGGGCATAGACGGGACAGGCGTTGCGGCAGGGCTGCGTCGCGCAGGTGGCACATGGGCTTTCGCCCGTCGCGGGCAGATCGAACCGCCGCGCAAAGCCAAGCGCGCCGCGATACGACACGAACAGCCCCGCGGTGTCATGCACCAGAAGGCCGACCGGCGAAACCCACGCACGGCCGGTCGCCAGCGCCCAGCCGATAAACGGATGCCACGGCGGTCCGCCGAACGGAAACAGCGCCGCGGCGCCCATGTCAGCCGCGACGCCGTTCAGAACCCGTGTCGACCAACGGTCCAGCGGGTCGGGTCGGGTATCGTGAAACTCGGGCTGGGCCGTGACGTGGGCCCAGAAATCCGCGGCTGCCGGTCCGATCATCACCAACGTGGCGACACCATCGGGCAGATCGCCGGCATGGTCAGCCGTTGCCGCACCCATCACCGCCAGGCGGTGCGGCGCCAGGGCCCGCTCCACCTCGCCCAATGTCATCGTGGCGTGCGAATGATGCTGCCCGCACCATGGTCGGTGTAAAGCTCGAGCAGGCAGGCAT
Organism: Oceaniglobus indicus; assembly: GCF_002751875.1. Classification (GTDB taxonomy): domain Bacteria; phylum Pseudomonadota; class Alphaproteobacteria; order Rhodobacterales; family Rhodobacteraceae; genus Oceaniglobus; species Oceaniglobus indicus. The sequence goes on from NZ_NMZM01000013.1 coordinate 42,104, forward strand.
TCGCCGCCCGTCCGTCCAGGATCACCGCCGCCCGCACGCCGGCGGCGATGGCATCCAGCGCGGTCTGCACCTTGGGGATCATGCCCCCCGAGATCGTGCCGTCGTCCATCATCTGGCGAATGTGCGCCGGCGTCATCTCGGTAACGATATCGCCCGATGCATCCTTGACGCCGGCGACATCGGTCAGCAGCAGCAACCGGTCGGCTTTCAACGATGCCGCGATGGCCCCCGCCGCCGTGTCGCCGTTGACGTTGAACGTCTCGCCGTTGGTGCCGGCGCCGATGGGCGCGATCACGGGAATGATCTCGGCCCGGTGCAGCGAGCGCAGGAATTCGGGATTGAACGCGACCGGCGTGCCGACAAAGCCCAGGTCGGGATCCGTCTGTTCGCACACCATCAGGTCGGCGTCCTTGCCCGACAGTCCCACGGCGCGCACCACCCCGCCGCCCGCCCGATTGACCGCCTGCACGATCCGCTTGTTGACAAGGCCCGACAACACCATCTCGACCACGTCCATGGTCGCGGTGTCCGTCACCCGCTTGCCGCCCCGAAACTCCGAGACGATCTCGAGCCGCTTCAGCATCTCGTTGATCATCGGACCGCCGCCGTGGACGATCACCGGGTTCACGCCGGTCTGCTGCATGAACACGACATCACGCGCAAAACTGGCCATTCCCTCGTCGCTGCCCATGGCGTGACCGCCCAGCTTGATGACGACGGTGGCACCGTCATAACGTTGCAGATATGGCAGCGCGGCATTCAGCGTCTGCGCGGTGGCGATCCAGTCGCTTTTCATTGGGTCACGCTTTTTCATCTCTGTCCCTCGGTTCGCCATCTGTTAGTCTGTCACGAAGGTCCACTCAAGGGCCGTGCACAATGGGATCCACCGTGAGCGAGCATGAAAGACAACGCACCCTGGTTCTGACCGGCGCCAGCCGCGGCATCGGCCATGCCACGGTGAAACGGTTTTCCGCCGAAGGCTGGCGGGTTCTGACCTGTTCGCGCCAGCCGTTCGATCCGCGTTGTCCCTGGCCGGGTGGCGCCGACAATCACATCGTCGTCGATCTGGCCGACCCCAACGACACGATCCGCGCCATCGACGAGATCCGCGCCAAGCTGGATGGCCGGCTGGATGCGCTGGTCAACAACGCCGGCATCTCGCCCAAGGGCGAGGACGGCGCGCGCCTGAACACCATCACGACCGACCTGCGGACCTGGGGGCATGTGTTCCACGTCAACTTCTTCGCACCCGTCGTTTTGGCGCGGGGACTGCGCGACGAACTGGCCGCGGCGTCGGGTGCCATCGTCAACGTCACCTCGATCGCCGGATCCCGGGTGCATCCCTTCGCCGGTGCGGCCTATTCCACATCCAAGGCGGCGTTGGCGGCGCTGACCCGCGAAATGGCCCATGACTTCGGGCCCCTCGGCGTGCGGGTCAACGCCATCGCCCCGGGCGAGGTCGAAACCTCGATCCTGTCGCCCGGAACCGACAAGATCGTACAGACCCTGCCACTGCGCCGCCTCGGCCAACCGGGCGAAGTCGCCGACGTCGTGTATTTCCTGTGCTCCAACCAATCGAGCTATGTCACGGGCACCGAAATCGAGGTGAACGCCGGCCAACACGTCTGAGATAAGATTTTTGCGCACGGCCCTATGGACAACCCCATCGCCGCGCGTCTAGAAGGCAACAACCCCGGCGGCAAAGCGCTTCGCGCAACGACCCGCCATCCCGTGCCCGGGTAGCTCAGGGGTAGAGCAGTGGATTGAAAATCCTCGTGTCGGTGGTTCGATTCCGCCCCCGGGCACCACTTAATCTCTTCATTTTCTGATGCGCGGTCGGGCTACTTTTAACACGGAGTGACCTGGATGCTGCCTTGGACACAGTTGGCGACGGCGACCGCCCCGGGCGGGGACACGCTCAGGCTGATGCGTCGGGGCGAAGAATTCTCGATCCGTCTTGCGGACGGCAACGAACTGATGAACAGCCGCCTCGGAGCGTCGGAAGAGGCGCTTGCTACTCTTGCCTTCTCGCATTTGACTGATCGATCGGCGGCGCGGGTGCTGATCGGAGGACTGGGGATGGGGTTCACCCTGCGCGCAGCGCAGGCTGTCGCGCCCCCCCGACACGCGCCTGACTGTATCCGAGATCGTGCCGGAATTAATCGACTGGGCCTCCGACGAGATGAAGCCGGTTTTCAAGGACTGCCTGTCCGACCCGAGGGTCGACATCAAAACAGGCGATGTCAGGGCCGAGATCAGAGCAGGGCACAAGACGTTCGACGCCATCCTCCTTGATGTCGATAATGGTCCGGACGGCCTGACCCGTCCGGGGAATGATTCCCTCTATGACGACAGAGGTCTGCGATGTGCCCATGCCGCGCTTACTGCTGGCGGTGTTTTGGCTGTGTGGTCCGCTGCGCCGGACACGGACTTTTCCAAGCGGCCGACGGAATGTGGCTTTCGGGCGACCACCCAAACCCTCCGCGCCGGGCATAACGGGCGCGGCGCCCGCCACACGATCTGGATCGCGATCAGAACCGGCACTTGAAAGCCTCTCGCCGCAATGCTCGGTTCCGCAATCAGACAACGAACCCCATCGCCGGTTCGACCGAACACGCGAGGTGATCTTGGCTGATCGTCACCCGATTGCCGCGACCATAGTGTTCTGCACCTGACATAAGATGCCCAGTCAGTCTATGGTGCGTCCCAGTTGTTTTTACGACGCTCCGAGGGTCAGCTATGCGGACCTTCCTGCCGTTCGCGGCGGGTGCTGGATTTGCGCGGCTAACGCGAAGAACATCGGGAGATGGGCGGGAAGCGGAAGTTTGCTGCGCGTTGCATCGATGTCCGCAACACGGTTCGTCCCGGATGATTTGATATAACTTCAGCAATCTGCCCGACCATTGATACCAATGAAAAACATCCTTACGCTACCTATGCATTTTCATTAAGATTATGACCAGCTTCAAAGGCTTGGTAGTTGGCCCGCAGCACGCTTGATGGTATCTAACTTGTGGATGTTGGTTAAGGTTGAGGTTGAACAAATTGCGAATTCCTCCTTCAAAAATACACGAACCAAGTATCCATCTGGGATTGAAGAAGTTTCTTCTCACACTGAATCGAGATCTGGACACAATTAAAGATGCGGTCGACTTCAATCGGGATTACGGATTTTATTTCAATCACTCTTTGCAGCTCAAGTCAGAGGCCGTATCGAACCTAGAGATTGCAATTCTCTATTTAGAAGATCGCAGATTTTATCACCACAAAGGATTTGAGGTGCGCTCAATCCTACGTGCCTTGAACCGTCTAGTAAGGCAAGGAAAGATAAACGGCATTAGCACGATAGATCAGCAAATTGTTAGAATTGCCACGGGGCGCTTTGAAAGATCATTCGCACGCAAGGCGCGCGAGATCATATTGGCCTGCATACTGAACTTGCACCTTTCCAAGAGATCTCTATTTGACTACTATGTTCACAACGCGTATCTCGGTTACAGAATGCAGGGTTGCGAGGTCGCCTCTAGAAAAATATTTGGCTTGCGAGCGTGCGAATTGGATGAAAATCAAGCTTCATTCATTGCCAGCCTTTTTCCGCTCCCGTTCCCGAAAGCCGTTTATCTAAAGTATATTAATTCAGGCCTCTTCCCTCTAGCCGATCCACATGATTTGATTGCGTTTGCGGAAAATATTGCACCCCTCTGGTCGGGAAGGATGAAGTATCGACTTCAAATTGCGAAGCAAGCTTACGGTTTTAAGTTTAGAAGTCTTTGGATTAGATAAGTTCTGGAAATCATGTCGAGGCGACCCACGCTAATATTATCGTATATAGATATTCTGGCTGTTTCCTCATTTGCGGTCATTTCGTTAAGCTCGGCTAGGAATCGATAGGCGACATAGCGCGCTGCATCCAACCTCCTTTGCGCCTCTACTTGCTCTTTTCGATGCGTAGGGCTTAGGTTTTCTTTACCAAGCCGATTGGTCCTCAAGGCGATGTCACTCACCTCTCTTATTTTAGCGTGAACGGAGTTTTCAAAGCTTAGCATTTTCTCTTTTCCGAAGAAATGAAAGATCCTTGATTTAAAGTTAGAAAATTCGTGCATCCAATCTCGGACGCTACTCCTGTAGTGCTGAAGCTCATCTTCGGTAACATCGCCTCTATTCACGTGCGAGACGAATTCTGAAGTTGCTAGAATCCTTTTGTCAAAGGCACGTGCTAAATCTTCAATAATCTTAGTGCACGCCTCGAACTCTCTTTGACGAACCTCTTCGCGCTTATTGTGCCTCCAAGATCTCTGCTGGAGGATATAGCCAACTAATGGGCACCTCGAAAAATTGCCCTGAGCGGGCCGCTGCGGTATGAAGCAGAGGGCATTTTTTGACCTGGGGTGTGACGA
>NZ_NMZM01000014.1 GCF_002751875.1 Oceaniglobus indicus
CGGCACGGCCTGGAACGAGACCGGCAATACCAGCGGCAACCCCTACATCTCGATGCAGATCGATGTCGGCCTCGGCCCGTTCCGGGTCAACGCGGTGCAGACGAAAGAGGCGCGCGCGGCCCAGAGCGACGCGTTCGAGATCATCCCGCTGGTCTCGAACGGCCTGATGAAATCCGGCTCGATCTCGGGCGAGCTCACCGCCATGGACGCCGACAACGCCTTCACCGGATACATCGCCAACATGATGTTCGATCTGGAGTTCATGCTGATCGAGAATAGCTACAAATCCGAGGAGACCCACCCCGATTACCGCATCGAGGTCAGCTCGCCCCGGGGCACACCGATCCGCGTTGGCTCGGCCTGGATGGCCAAAAGCAGCCGCACGGGCAATGACTACCTGTCGCTGCTGATCAACACGCCTGATGGCGACCTGCGCGTCAACGCCGTGCAGAACGAAGAACAGCGCGGCGGGCAGACCTTCTCGATCATCCCGTTCATCGACAGCGGTGAGCAGCCGCAGGACGCGGGCGCGGGGCTGTCGCTGGTCGCATGACCAACGCGCGAGATTAGACGATCCGCACCGAAAGGGGAGCCGTGGGATCACGGTTCCCCTTTTTCCATGTCCGCTTGCGTGAAGGACGCCACCCGCTTGCGATCAGGTGCAAATGCGATACAATAATATATTAACGCAATATCGAGGGCGGGCGCGTGGCGGCTAGATCAGGGACGGTTCCATGGTTCGAGAGCTTTGATGTTGAGGCAGAGGTTGAAGATCTCCTCGCCCATATCGAGCGCTGCACCGGATTCGCGCTACCCGCCCGACAACGCGCCGTCATCATGTCCCATGCAAGGTCAAAGCTCGACAGGACAAAGCAGGCATATCTGGAGGCCAAGGCGGTGGGAAAGCCGGTGTCCACATCGCGGCGTGCGTATCTGACCGACCTGCAGGACACGATCTTCATGGCGATCCCGGAAGAGAACCTCGCGCGGATGCCGCTAAGCGAACAGGTCCTGAACGACCCTTCATTTTACGCGGACGCTATGCACAGTGCCGCTGCGATCAGCAAAGATGAGCTTTTCATGGCGTTGTCCTCATCGCTGAACGATATGACGGTCCAAGACGCTCGGGCGTTTGTCTCGAAGCTGTGGCACAGCACGATCGATGACAATTCCCGCAAATTCGCCGAAGCCCTGAAGCGCCCCGAGCGTGAACCGCAGCCCTTTCGCCCGGGGAACACCGTGTAAGATCGGAGCCATTCTCTTGGCTTGAGCCGTACCGAAGTTGGCCGCCTCGAACCCCCTTTCCTGGAGGTGGCATCCTGTGCAGCGTGCGAAAGCCGTTGAAGGTGCTGTGGTGACGTCTACTGTCGCCAACATGATGAACCGGGATCACATGCGCGCCTTCTTGCGGCGCGCCGCAGCGCTTGCCGCTTTTGTCGCACTGCTCTGGGCGGTCCAAGTCGTCAATTGGATCACCGGCTACGGCTTGAACCCGGCCTTCGGCCTGATCCCCCGGCACGTCAGCGGATTGGATGGTGTCATCACCATGCCCCTCCTGCATGGAAGCTTCGCGCACCTTATGGCCAATACGCCGCCGCTCTTGGTGATGGGTGGGCTGCTGGTGGCCACGACCACGAGGGCCTTGCTGCCGGTGAACGCAGTGGTGATCGGCCTCGGCGGCGGACTCGTCTGGCTGTTCGGAAGCTCCGCCATCCATATCGGTGCGTCAGGGTTGGTCTTCGGCTGGTTTGGCTTCCTCGTCGCGCGCGGCTTCGTGGATCGCTCATTGATCACGCTGGGCGCGGCACTGGTGGTCGGTGTTCTCTATGGCTCCCTTCTCTGGGGCGTTCTTCCGGGCCAACCCGGCGTCTCGTGGGAGGCGCATCTCTTCGGCGCCATCGCGGGCGCGGACGCTGCGTTCCTAATCCGAACGCATGTACATGCGCCGCGCCTCGGCGGCGTCGATCTGGACTGAAGCCGTACGCCAGACGTGGTCGGCCCATTGCCGACCTTGAGACAGAGCGGTCTCGCTGCGGCGCAGTTTCACCGAAGCGGTCTTTCATGCGTCGCGCAGCATTTTCCGACGGCCGACGTCGGCTGAGCGGACAAAGCGCCATTTTGCTGCGGCTGCGCAAATGGCTGCTTTAGGCCTGGCGCACCAATAGAACATTGCAGCAGGACACGTCGGTTAATCCGTATAGCTTCGGCAGGCATCGACCCCTACGGCTGTCGAGGCAAGTAGTTGATCTGCGTCGCGGATGAGATCAGCGATCCGCCTGTCCGCAAGGCGATACCGGACGAACCGACCTTCGTTCCTGCGACTGACCAGACCGCAATCCAAAAGGCAGCGCAGATGGTTCGAGACATTGGGCTGACCAAGCCCTGTTTGGGTAACGATTTCCTGCACGCTGCGTTCGTCCGACAGTAGCGCATCGAGGATCGCAAGACGGCTGGGGTCGCCGAGACCCCGGAAGAGCTTTGCCCGCGGCTCAAGGGTGTCAGCTGCCGAAAGATCGTCTTGAATGTTTTGCAATGTCATATCATTATCCACTGATACGTTAGCGGCGACTTCTTTCGCACGCTACCTTCAAGAGGATCGCATATGAGCCGAGCAGATAACACCACATTGCCTACAACGTCTTTGCCGATCCGGATGCGGGTGCATGGCATGGACTGCGCCAAGGATGCCGCCGAGATCGAACGGGCCGCTCGGTCTGCGGGCGTGGCTGAAGGCGATGTGAAGGTGTCTGCCGCAACCCATGTCATGACATTGCGGATCGCCGAAGACGACTTGCCGAAAGTGCGTCCAGCACTGGACGCAACCGGCTATGGCTTTGAGCTGATCAAGAGCGGGGATACATCGTCCGATCCGGCTTACAAAGACCCGAGCTATCGCCGCGCGCTCTGGATCGTGGTCCTGCTCAATCTCGGCTACGGGGTGATCGAGATGTTCGGCGGGTTCCTGTCCGGATCGCAAGCTTTGAAAGCAGATGCCCTGGATTTTTTGGGCGACGGCGCAATCACCTTTCTGGGCCTGCTCGCTATCGGTTGGAGTCTGACATGGCGGGCGCGGTCGGCGATGATCCAGGGCGTGTTCTTGGGATTTCTGGGGCTTGGCGTTGTCGGCAGCACAATCTGGCGTGTCCTGAATCAGACGACACCAGAGGCCGGGTTAATGGGAGCCTTCGCCGTGGGCGCGCTGATCGTAAACATTCTTGCGGTGCTGCCGCTGCTAAAACACCGCAAGGGCGACGCCAACATGCGGGCCGTATGGCTGTTCTCCCGGAACGACGCCATCGGCAACCTCGCCGTGGTGATCGCTGCCGGACTGGTCGCCTGGCTCGGCAGTGCCTGGCCTGACCTCATCGTTGCTTTCGCCATCGCAGGGCTGTTCCTGCATTCGTCATGGATGATCATCCGGGATGCGCGGAGTGATCTGTCAGAAACCGAGTGATCTGGCGGAAAAGCTGACGTGCGAACCGGAAACCGACATTCGCCACTGCGCAGCGAGTCCGGAACTTTGGGCTCAAAGCCGACCTCGGATGCGGCGCAGCATCATATGGTATGATGTCTTGTCAACGTCGGGTTGTCGATGTGGGAGGGCGTGGTGGATCGGAGGATCCATCATGGAAACATCAAACTTACCGGCCATCCGCGCCTTACGCCCAGCCTGGAACAAAGGCCGGATCGTCGGCCAGAAAAGGCCGCTCAAGCCCAAACACGTCTGGGCGATCAGGGTGCGGCTGGAATTGGCCGAGAACCACCGTGATCTGGCCCTCTTCAATCTTGCCATCGACAGCAAGCTGCGCGGCTGCGATCTGGTGAAAATGAGGGTGGTCGATGTTATGGCATCCGGCCAAATCAGAGAACGCGCGTCGGTTCTTCAGAGCAAGACCCAGAAACCTGTGCGCTTCGAAATCTCCGAAGGTACCCGTGCATCGCTGGCAAGATGGATGCGGGAGCCGCTGATGGTCGGATCCGAATACCTCTGGCCTGGGCGTTTTCACGAACGGCTTCACATCTCTACCCGCCAGTACGCGCGCATTGTGCGTGACTGGGTGACATCCATTGGTCTGGAGGCAAGCGCCTATGGCACGCACTCGATGCGGCGAACGAAAGTCACGCAGATTTACAGGCTCTGCCTCACTTTGTGTGGCGGAACTATCCTGAAACTGGAAAATTCAGGAGGGATAGTTGTGAGTTCGAAGAAGCACTGGTCGCCTGGGGGCGAAGTTTCGATTCAAAGCGTCGAACGAAGTGATTCCGGCGGGTGGATTGTATCGGGCAGTCTGACACCAAACGGCATCTGCCCAGACTGTGGATTGCATTCACGCCGACGTCACGGCTGGCGGCGTCGGCGGCTGCAGGATTATCCCGCGCATGGAGACGAGGTAACGGTTGATCTCGCAATTTGCCGTTGGCGATGTCAGGCACCCGCTTGCCCACGCCGGACATTCTCAGACCAAATCGCCTCGATTGCGCGTCCATTTGCACGTCGTACTTCGCGTGTCGGGGAGATTGTCACCCATCTTGGGCATGCGACCGGCGGACGGCCAGCCGAGCGGTTGTTGCATCGTTTGGGCCTTGGAGTCAGCGATGACACGGTGCTTAGGCAGCTGAAGAACCGTGCCCAAGACAGTGGCGAGTCGCCGACAGTCATCGGGATCGACGACTGGAGTTGGCGGAAATCGCAAACCTACGGCACGATCATTGTGGATCTGGAGCGTCGCGTGGTGATCGACATTCTTGAGGATCGAGATGTCGTCAGCTGCACCAACTGGCTGAAGCGACACCCCGAGGTGGAAGTGATCAGCAGAGATCGCTGCGGTCTCTACGCCCAGGCAGCACGGCAAGGGGCACCGCAGGCGAAGCAGGTCGCTGACCGGTTCCATATCGTACAAAACCTGCGGCAGGCCATCGAGGAGCAAATGAACCTTCACGGCCGTGCGACCGGCAGGGCGCTGCTGTCCGACGCCGACAACATCACCGCAGCCGGCAGCCTTCTGAAGTCACGCCTGGCGCATAGGACGTCTCGGGAAGAGATTTTCACCACCATCCATGCGCTCCGAAATCAGGGGCTTTCCTGCAGCGAGATCGGGCGGCGAACAGGGTTCCCGCGTCGCAGCATCGCGAAATGGCTGCAGTTCGAGACACCTCCGGACCGCAGGCGGGCAGCTTTGAAGCGGACTTCGCCGTGGTACTTTGAAGAGTTCCTGCGCCAGAGCTGGAAGGACGGAATTCGAAACGGAAGCGCCCTGTTCCGTATGATCCAAGAGCGTGGTTACGAGGGGAGTCAGTCGCATCTGCAGCGGTTGCTGGCGGGTTGGCGCAGAGCCGAAAAGCAAACGAAGGGCCCCGCCGTGGAACACCAGATCCTGGAGCCGGTCCGGGATCCGGAAACGGGGCACGCGATTTCCCCGGTCATCGCAGCCGCGCTGTGCATCAAACCCCGCGGAAAGCTCACCCCGGATCAAGCGCGGAAAGTCGACGCGCTCAAGGCCGGTTCTCCCGCCTTCGCAACGATGCGAAGTCTCGCCATGCGGTTCAACGGTATCCTGCGCGGCCGCCAAGCAGACCCGCTCCCAGCATGGATCGACAACGCGATCGAAACCGATCTGGCGCCCATCGTGCGCTTTGCCCGCACATTGAACCGGGACTTCGATGCAGTCAAAAACGCCATCGAGATGCCATGGAGCAACGGCCAAGCAGAAGGTCAGATCAATCGCCTGAAGACGCTCAAACGCGCCATGTACGGTCGAGCCGGTCCAGAATTGTTGCGGGCGAGAATGCTACCGTTCCGCCACACAGATTGAGGCAGAGCCCATTTAAGGGCTACGCGACATATCTGTTTGGAGGCCAGATGCACTTGGACGGGCGGGCGATCGACCAAAAGAGCGCACCAATCAAAACCAGACCGGACAGCAGGCCTACGACCACTAGTATGCCTTGGGCAATCGTCATGAGCGGTGTCCGAACACCTGCGCCTCCTGATGCGCATTGTCGGTCGCTTCGAATTCAAGCGTGGAATGCTCGATTGAGAAACGTTCATGCAGCACCGATTTGACGTTTTCTTTAATTTTGTCGGCCTCACCCATCCGGTCGCGTTCGACAACAATATGGCAGTCCAATGCCGCAGTGTTCTCCTGCATTTGCCACAGGTGGACATGATGCACGTTCACAACGCCATCGACACTCTGGATCGCTCTGACCACGTCATTTCCATCAATATCTGGTGGGCTCCCAAGCATCAGGGTTCGAATTGGGCCCCCTATTTCGGTGAAGGACAGATACAGGATGTAGAGCGCGATGCCGATGGTGATGGCCGGATCCACCCAACGCATATCATAAAGTATAATGAGCGTCCCGCCGACTATGACGGCCACTGAAGCCAACGCGTCCGAAAGGTTGTGGAGAAACAGCGCGCGGATGTTCACGCTCCCCTTCTGCATCGAATAGGTCAGCATTGCGGTCAGCGTGTCGACCACAAGCGCAATTCCACCGAGAATGACGACGGTCCACCCCATGACTTCGGGTGGATCAATCATGCGCATGCCACCTTCGTAGATCAGGTAGAAGCCGATCACGATCAGGGTGGTGTAGTTGATCAGGGCAGCGACGATTTCGACCCGGCCATAGCCGAAAGTCATGCGCTCATCGGCCGGGCGGCGCGCGATCTTGCGCGCGGCGAAGGCAATGACAAGCGAGGCCATATCGGAAAAGTTGTGCAGCGCATCGGCGATAAGTGCTAGACTGCCCGACAATATGCCCCCGACGATTTGCGCAACAGTAAGTAGCCCATTCGCCCAGATCGCGATCGCAACCCGTCGATCCCCAGAATTCGGATCGATATTCGCGTGCCCGTGATCATGCGGCATTGGCAGGCTCCTCATGCGCGTGTGTCGCGCGTCGGTCAGTCTTCAGGCGGCCGCTGCGGAAACCACGTACGCGCGCATTCATCCAGTGGCGTATTATATGACGGTAAAGGGCACCACGCAGCCTTCCAAAGGATTGCTCATGGGACAAATAGAAGGCGTCGGGCGTATCGTACACGCCGAAATCTTGCACGATGCCGGTTTTCTGAATGTAGGTATCTTCTCCGTTCCAGGCGACGGGAGGTGCGCCAAGGCAATCTGTGCCCGCGCCATAACCGCAGAGACTGTCCGTGTCCGAGAACGATCTTTGCAGGACTTCGAAGAAAGCGTCATCCAGGATGAAGCCTTCAAGGTTGATCCAGGCCCCTTGAAATTCGATCTCTACCCACGAATGGAGAATTTCCTCTGGAGCAAGCGGATACACCAACTCTGGGACAACACCGCGCTGCAAGCCTTTGTGGATCGTAAACCCATGCAACCGGCAACGAACGCCAACACCACGCAGCAGCGCCATTAAGAGCGTGCCTTTCGTATTGCACTGCCCGTAGCCGTCGGAAAGTACCTCGGATGCGGGGATGTCGTCAGCTCGATTGTATCCGAACGAGATTTCATTTCGAACGAAATCATAGGCAGCTCCGATCCGATCGTATTCGGATAAGTCGCGCCAGCTGCGGCTCTCTATTAGATGCGCAAGAGGCGCGGCATCAAAATCCAGTAGTTTGGTGGGTGCAAGTAGGGGGTTGGTTATCTGCAACGGAGTCGCTCCTCGAATCGTCTTGGAACAGACTAGTCTCTATAGTTACTGCAGCTTCAACCCCTTCTTTTAGAAACGATCTCTCGCAACTACTTGTCCGTGTGAACTGCTTTGTGGTGTTCACCGTGTGCGTCGCGTAGGATATTGACGCCGCCCCAGGCCGCGATCCCGGCGATAATCACACCGACGACTAGGTCGGGCCAGTTCGTTCCCAGCCAGGCAACGAGGCCACCTGCGACCACGATTCCGAGGTTTGCCGCAAAGTCGTTCCAGCTGAAAGTATTGGCCGCGCGGATGTTGACGTCCGGATCTTTGAGCCGAGCGAGCAACCAGACACAAACTGAGTTGATGGCCGCCGCGCTCAGCGCCATGACGATCATAACGGTGCCAAGGGGATCCGACCCACCGACATAGCGGCGCCAAGCATCATAAAGGATCCCGATGGCGAACACGATCAGCAAGCAGCCCGAGACATTCGCCGCACCACGTTTCCATTTCGCAGACCGCGACAATGCAAACAGACTGATTGCGTAGACCAAGCTGTCTGAAAGGTTGTCGAGCCCGTTTGCGATCAGGGCACTGGAATCCCCGAAGGCCCCGGTCGCAAAAAAGGCCATGGCAAGACCCACGTTTAGACCGAGAACAATCCAAAGGGTGCGTCTTTCGCTTGCTCCTTTTCCTGCAGTCATACTTCCCATTCCGCTTGGTCGACTATGATCCTTCAACCTCTCGGGCAGATCAGAGTTCCGGATTGATTAATAATGGTCAGTTCCATTTACGACCGCCGGGAGCTGTCAGTCAGGCGTCTCAACCAAAGTAGAGTATAGCCCTTTTTATGGGGCGATGAGATCGCGATTTGAGACGGTTTCAAGTTCAAACCATAAAGTTCAATTGGTTCGTGGCGCGGCCAGTATTATAGCTGCGCCGAGCAAGCAAACGGCTGTGCCAAGCGTATCCCACCTGTCCGGTCTGTGACCCTCTGCAAGCCACATCCACAGTACCGAAGCCGCAATGTAGACTCCGCCATAGGCGGCAAAGGCGCGGCCCGCAGCAACCGTTTCGACTTGCGCCAGAAGCCACCCGAATACCACCAAGGCTACAATACCGGGTACGAGCCAGGCCGCGGATGCGCCGAGGCGCCACCAACTCCAGATCGCGAAACACCCGGCGATCTCGGCCAAGGCCGCAAGCGGATAGGCAAGCGCGGCAGGCATCTCAGGCACCGATCTCGTCGTGTTCGGTCAAACATTCGGAATGATCCCGCAACACCTCAAGCACCTTGCAATCGGCGGTACGTCCACCGCTGCATTCGTGAACCATGCGTTTCAGTTCGGTGCGCAGCGCCTTCAGACGGGCCATGCGCTGCTCCACCTGCTTTAGCTGGCGACGCGCAATCGCGTCGACTTCTTCGCAGGGCCGATTGGGCTGGTCGCTGAGGTCGAGCAGCTCGCGGATCGCATCAAGCGAGAAGCCGAGTTGTCGCGAATGGCGGATGAAGGACAGTCGGTCGAGCTGTGCATTGTCATAGCGCCTCTGTCCGCCTTCAGTCCGGCCAGGTTCGGGCATGAGCCCGATCTGCTCGTAGTACCGAATGGTCTGCACCTTTGTGCCGGTCTTCTTTGACAGAGTGCCGATCGTGAGCATCTTCGCCTCCATGAAAAGTTACAGTCTGTGTAGGTTTTGCCGCCTCAATAGACAAGTGCCGGATTCACAGACGCGTGAGTTTAAGCCACAACGTGATTTCGCGCTTGAACCTCTAGTAGCTAGAGGATGTAAACGCGACAATAATCAAGAATCAAAATCATGCGCGCAGGTTTGTCCCTTACATCGGCACAGAAATTTCTTTGGGTTTTGGCAGGCGTCGCGTCGCTTGCCTTCGTATGGCTTTTGCTCTGGTCGGACTATCGCGCTGACCGCGCCCGAACCGACAACGATCCAGCGTTTGTCGCTGCATTCGAATTGACGGACCACCAAGGTGTGGTTCGCACGGAAGAAGACTTTTCGGGGCGTTGGATGTTGGTATTTTTCGGCTTCAGCAACTGCCCCGATGTCTGCCCGACGACACTGTCTGAGGTCGCGGCGGTGATGGACGGTCTGGGCGACAATGCCGCGAGGGTCCAGCCGATTTTCATAACCATCGACCCCGAACGGGACACGCCCATGGCACTCGCCGAATTCGTTCCGCTGTTCGATGCGAACATCATCGGGCTGACAGGTACGCCCGAACAGATCGCCGCTACATCCGAAACGTTTCCGATCTTCTTTGAACGCATCGAAGAGGCTACAGCTCCGGATGGCTACACAATGGGCCACACGTCACATCTGTTTCTATTCGACCCCGAGGCAGGCTTTGCAGACTCATGGCCCTATGGCACGTCCGCTGAAGAGATTCTCGCCGATCTGGAAGAGAGGATCTGACCGACATGAACCGCGTACCCGCAGAAACCGCCCTCGGGCTGGCATGGATCGTTGCCCTCGTCGCCTCGCTTGCTGTACTTTTCATCGGCGAAGTGATGGGGCAGACACCCTGCGTGCTGTGCTGGTTCCAGCGCGCCTTCATGTTCCCGCTCGCGATCATTCTCGGCCTCGGCCTTTGGTGGCGAGACGGCAGCGTCGGGCGCTATGGCATCGCTCTGGCGCTTGGTGGTGGCGTGGTCGCCCTGTGGCACATGGGCCTCTACGCGGGCCTGATCCCCGAACGCATCCAGCCCTGCACGGCCACCGGCCCCTCTTGCACCGATGATAACCAATTGGTCTTCGGCATTCCGATCCCGCTGATGGCGCTGGTCGCCTTCGCACTGATCGGGTTCCTGTCGGCACTTTCATTGAAGGAAACACAAACATGAATCGACGCGGCTTAATCCTGTCCGTTCTCGCCCTCGGCGTTGCCGGTTTCGGCGGAGCCACTTGGTACGCGACTCGCCCCGGCCCCGCGGCCGAAGCAAAAACCGTTGCGCCGGAACTCGCGGACGCGATGATCCGCTCTTACTCGCCCATCCTCGGACCTGCCGACGCGCCCGTCACGATTGTCGAATTCTTTGACCCGGCCTGCGAGGCTTGCCGCGCCTTCCATCCGATCGTGAAGGACATCATGGCACAGCATGGAGATGCCGTCCGCGTCGTTGTCCGCTACACCGCGTTTCATGGCGAGGCATCCGAGGAAGCGATCCGCGTGCTCGAGGCAGCACGCATGCAAGGCGTTTACGAGCCGGTGCTCGAAGCCGTTCTGCGGGATCAGCCGAGATGGGCGTCGCACGGCGCGCCTGAGCCCGGTCTGATCCTCCAGATCGCCGCCACTGCCGGACTCGATGCAGAGGCCGCGCGCACGCAAATGCTGGCACCGGATGTCGTTGCGATCCTGAATCAGGATCGTGCGGACGTCGAAACCGTGGGAGTTCGCCAGACTCCTACTTTCTTTGTAAACGGCAAGTCGCTCGATCCATTCGGGGAGGCAGAACTGCGTCGATTAGTGGCCGCGGAAGTTGCCGCCGTGCAAAGCTGAATGGAAAAGGCAGGACCAAAACGATGAAAAAGATTATTATGACGGGCACACTGGCCGCGCTCTTGACCTTTGGAGGGCTCTCAGTACCCGCACTAGCCGGACCCGTGGATGTCGTCGTCGAAAGCGCCTGGTCCCGCGCCTCCATAGGGATGAACCGCCCCGGGGCCGTCTACATGACGATCCGCAACACTGGCGACGAGCCGGTGACGCTGATTGGTCTTTCAACACCCCTCGCGATGATGCCCGAGATCCACGAGACGAAGACCAATGCCGAAGGTGTGAGTTCCATGAGCGCGGCAGGTGAGATCGCGATCGCCCCGGGCGAGAGCGTCGCGCTTGAGCCGGGCGGCCTCCACGCGATGTTGATGCGGCTACAACAACCCATGACGGAAGGGGAAACCTTTCCGCTGACCCTACTTTTTGTCGACGGGGGCGAGGTGACAGTCGAGGTGCCGATCCTTGGCATCGCCGCACGCGGACCGGAAGACTAATGCGACGAAGGACGATCGCAGGATACGGCGCGGCCGGTGCCGGTGCAATTGCCTTGACGCTCTTCGTCGGTTGGTGGCGGGTCGACGGACCCGGTGCGCCCGAACCTATCGAGCAGCGGCCTATGGCTCTGACCGAGATGGATTTCCGCCTGACTGACCATGAAGGCAACGAGGTCGGGCCGGAAACCCTGATCGGGCGACCGACGATGGCGTTCTTCGGTTTCACTTACTGCCCCGATGTCTGCCCGACCACGCTCTCGGACATTTCAGGTTGGCTCGACGATTTAGGAGACGAAGCCAAACAGTTGAACGTGGTTTTCATCACGGTCGATCCCGAGCGCGATACCGTCGAGGCGATGGCAGAATATGTCAGTTATTTCCACCCAGCGATCCGCGGCTGGACGGGACCGGAGGGGCAGATTGCGCGCATCGCGGACGGCTTCCGCGCTGCCTACGAGCGGGTGCCCACGGAAGGCGGCGACTACACGATGAACCACACGGCCAGCGTCTTCCTGTTCGGTGCCGCTGGACGGTTCGTCACCATGATTGACTATCATGAACCGAGGGAATTCGCGGTACCGAAGATCCGCCGCGCGTTGGAAGAAGAAACGGAGGGAGCGACATGAGGCTCAGAACTTTTGCGGCAGGTGTCGCGCTTGCGGGGACCGTTTCGGGGGCGGCTATCGCATTCTTCGATGTTCTGTCGAAAGAACCCGTGCCGCCAGAACTTGCCCAGGCAGGTAGCTGGATGCCCCAGCGTCCTGAAGCTCCCCGGAGCCTGGATATTCCGTTGTCGCTGCCAGCTACGGCGTGGGTGGAAGATACACCCGGCTTCGGCCCCTTGCCCCTGCTGCAGGCCGCTGTTGTTGACAGGCCGATGCAGGCCATCGAACCGCCCCTGTTGACTTGGTCTCGCGACATCTCTTCTGGTGAAACGCTCGACTCCTTGCTTTCCGAAGCCGGTCTTGCGGGAGACGACCGGGCGGAAGTCGCCCTTGCACTTGGCGCGGAATACGATCTGCGACGGTTGCGGCCGGGGAATTCGGTCACTGTTGTTTCGACTATGGATGGCAGCCCCCGCACCGTCTCGCTCGCCGTCGAGGACGGGGTGCGGATCGAGGTGCTTTTTGGCGAGCAGGTGTCCACGCAGGTCGTGGCGCCGGATCCGGAGATCGTAACCCTTGCTGGGGAGGCCGTGATCGACACCTCGATCTTCGCGGCACTCGACAATGCCGGCATCCCCGCCCGATTTGCCGTGGACCTTGCGCAAATGCTGGGTGGAACCGTGGATTTCCGCCGTGAGATGGCTGGAGGCGAGACACTAAGGCTTCTCTGGCGCGAGACGCGCGTCGGCGATGACAAGATCGGACAGCCGGACCTCGCCTTCGCCGCACTGGAAATCGGCGATTCGCTTTACGAGATCGTTTGGCCGGACGACGGCAGCGGTCAGGCGACGATCTACGTCGATGGCGAGGTGCTTCGCGTCTTTGCACAGCCAGTCGAGGGCGCGCGCCTCAGCTCGGTGTTCGGGCGCCGCACACATCCGGTCTACGGAAACGTCCGGATGCACACCGGCGTCGATTTTGCCGCGGCAAGCGGGACGCCGGTACGGACGACGGCACCGGGCCGGGTCAGCTTCATCGGCTGGCGAGGCGGTTATGGACGCGTGGTCGAAATCTCCCATGGCTCCGAGACCATGACGCGCTACGCGCATCTCAGCGCCGTGTCGGAGGGCCTAACACAGGGCCAACGCGTGGCGGCGGGAGATTTGATCGGCCGCGTTGGCGCAACCGGCACAGCAACAGGTCCCAACCTGCACTACGAAGTCCTCGTAGATGGGCGTCCGACTGACCCTCTCTCTGACGACAGGCTCGCCGAAGCCGCAGAGAACGAGGTGGATGATGCCGCCGCGCTGTTGCGTCTGACCGAGGCGCGCGCGCTTCTGACTGAAAACCTTGACAGCGAAATTGCCCAGACGACAACCGAAAGGCTCTGACCCATGAAACGCATGACCCAAGCTCTGACCATCGCGCTCGCCCTGTTCCCGGCGGCCCAGGCCCTCGCAGAGGCAACAGCGATAGACGTCCGCAAGACCAACGGATGCGGCTGCTGCCTGTCCTGGATGAACCATCTCGAGGAAAACGGATTCGCGCCGACGGGCGAGAACATGTTTGGCGGGTCGCTGGTTCGTTTCAAGCTCGACAACGGCGTGCCGCAGCGCATGGTCTCCTGCCATACCGCGCTCATAGAGGGCTACGTGATTGAAGGCCATGTCCCGGCCGCTGATATCCGCCGCCTTCTTGAGGAACGCCCGGACGCCGTCGGCCTCGCCGTTCCGGGAATGCCCTATGGCTCGCCCGGCATGGGGCCGGAAGAAAACCGTGAAGCTTATGATGTCTTCCTCATCCGCGAGGACGGGTCGACCGAAGTCTTTTCAAGCTACGCCGAAGGATAATCTGGCCCGCTTATGGAAAACCTGTCTCCGATAATGCTCGGCTTTCTCGGAAGCCTTGCCGCCGGATCGCTCACGGCAGTCGGAGCAATTCCCGTGCTGTTCGGGCGCATCCCGTCGCGGGCGACGCGCGATCTGTCGCTCGGCTTCGCTGCCGGCGTCATGCTCTCAGCCTCGTTCTTTTCTCTGATCATCCCGGCGTTGGATGCGGCGGAGCCGATGTTCGAGAACGGCGCGATGCCTGCGGCCATCGTTTGCGTCTCGATCCTTTTGGGCATGGGGGCCGTTGCATTGATGAATGAAAGGCTGCCGCACGAGCATTTCAGAACGGGACGCGAAGGGCCCGAAGCGGCGTCCTTACGGCGGGTCTGGCTGTTCATCATCGCGATCACGATCCACAACTTCCCCGAAGGCCTCGCGGTCGGAGTTGGCTTCGGTTCCGGAGGTATGGAGGGCGGTCTGCCACTCGCTATCGGCATCGGGCTTCAGAATGCGCCTGAAGGGCTGGCCGTCGCGGTATCCCTCTTGGGCGAAGGATATCCGAAGCTGCGCGCATGGGGCATCGCCGCGCTAACGGGCATGGTCGAGCCGATTGGCGGTTTGCTCGGGGCGGGCATCATCACACTGTCGGAACCGCTGCTGCCATGGGGCTTGGCCTTTGCCGCAGGCGCCATGCTCTATGTCATCAGCCACGAAATCATCCCCGAAACCCATCGCAGCGGCCATCAGAACAAGGCAACGCTCGGCTTGGCCGTCGGGCTCGTTTTGATGCTTTTTCTCGATGTTTGGTTGGGGTGACGCAATGCCAGTGCATAAACTATCTCCGGTGATCGGTATTTTTGCGGCGCTTACCGCTTTCGTAATCGATCAGATCACAAAAGCCATTGTTGTGGCGAATGCGGCCTCCTTAAGCACTGGAATCGCCGTGTTTCCAGGTTTTAACCTTGTCTTTTATCGCAATGATGGCGTCACTTTCGGACTACTTGGCGGCGCACCATGGTGGAGCCTCATAGCTCTCGCTCTTGCCATCTGCGGCTGGCTGGGGGTTATGCTGTTTCGCGCCGAAAATGCGGTTGAAACGCTCGCTTTCGGAGCGATCATCGGTGGAGCCTTGGGCAATGTTATTGACCGTGTGCGATATCGGGCTGTAACGGATTTCCTGGATTTCTACATCAACTCAACGCATTGGCCTGCCTTCAACATGGCCGATGTATTTGTCGTCAGTGGCGTGGGGCTCTTGCTGGCCGCACCCTGGATCAGCGCGCGGCGTCCGATCAAGTCGTGAAGCCGGTAATTCTGAACTGCTTCGCTCTGCGCAAACGTCTGCTCTCGCGGATGACGCTTGGTTTCGCCGCCGGGGCGCTGACCGTCCTAACCTTCCCGCCTTTCTCGATTCTCCTGCTTGCTCCCGTTGCCTATTCTGCGTTGTTTGTCGGTCTTCGCGACCTCTCCTTCGGGCGTGCCTTTCTCGTCGGCTGGGCGTTTGGTCTCGGCCAGTTCGGTTTCGGGATTTCGTGGATCGCGGAAAGTTTCTACGTCGAGGCCGAGCGTTTCGGGGCGCTGGCGATCCCGGCCCTCGCGGGATTGTCCGCAGGTCTTGCGATTTTCCCGGCCATTGCCGCCGTGCTCTTCGTCGAAATCGCGCGGCGCAGAGCCATGGGCAGTCTCCTGGCCTGCCTCCTGTTCGCGACCTCCTGGACCGCGGCCGAGTGGTTGCGCGGTCACGTTCTGACAGGTTTTCCGTGGAACCTCGCCGGCTACGCTCTTGTTGATTACGCCGCCCTTCGCCAGCACGCCGCCTGGGTGGGAAGTTATGGGCTAAGCTTTCTCACCGTGTTCGTAGCGGCACTCCCCGGCGCGGCTCTCATGGCGGTCGGGCGACAACGATTGATCATCTCGCTCATGCCGCTGGCCGGCATCGTGACGATGTGGGCCATCGGCACGCTTCGCCTCCAGTCGGATGCGCCACAGCCACCGGATGTCGACCTGCGCATCGTTCAGGGCAACGTACCCCAAGAGGAGAAATGGGCGCCCGAGAACCGCGAGGCGACCTTCGCGCGCTATATCGAGCTTTCAACCCAGCCCGGCGATTTCGACGTTCTTCTCTGGCCGGAAACCGCCTTTCCCGGTTTCCTCGATGAGGATGCCCAGGCGCGATCCCGTATCGCGGCTGCGCTTCCGGACGGCAGCGTGCTGCTCACCGGAGTGCCGGACCGTGTACCGAGTGAGGATGGCACCCGATATTTCAACACCGTCCAGGCTTTTGACGATAACAGTGAGATCCTGACCGGATACGCGAAACACCATCTCGTGCCCTTTGGCGAATACGTGCCATTCCGCGGCTGGTTGCCGATCGAGCGGCTGACGGCGGGGCTGGGCGATTTTACGCCCGGACCGGGCCTGCGAACGCTTGCGCTTCCGGGTATGCCGCTGGTCGCCGTGGCGATCTGCTATGAGATCATCTTCCCAGGCCATGTGGTCGACGACCTGTTCCGGCCTGACTGGATATTCAACGCGACGAACGATGCCTGGTTCGGCACAAGTATCGGACCCGAGCAGCATCTCGCATCCGCACGTATGCGCGCCGTCGAGGAAGGCCTTCCTGTCATCCGATCCGCCAATACGGGCATCTCTGCGGTCATCGACGCGAACGGAGAGATCGTTGCGCGGCTCGATACCGGGGAAAGGGGCATCATCGACGCTGATCTTCCCTCAGCGCAGCCGCCTACGCCATATGCGCTTTTTGGGGACTGGATGTTGCTGGCGCTCATCTTGGCTTCGTGGAGCTGGGCTCTGGCGGCCAATGCGACGGCTAACTACCGCCGAATGAGAAAGACCGTCATGCAAAGATGTGGATAGGCGTTCCGTCCTTCACCATTGCATAGATGTCCTCGATCTGCCGATCTGTGACTGCGATGCAGCCAGCTGTCCAGTCGCGGATGTCCGTCGGGTCGATGCCGGGGCGTGGACCACCATGGATGAAGATGTCGCCGCCGGGGGAAAGGCCCTGCGCTGCGGCAAAGGCGATGTCGGCCTCATTCGGATAAGAGATGCCAACTGAAAGATGATACGTACTTTCAGGGTTGCGCTTATCGACTATGTAGGTGCCCTCCGGGGTCCGACCGTCTCCCTCGAATTGCTTGTGACCCTGAGGAGCGAAGCCCAGCCCGATCGGATAGGTTTGCAGCACGCGATCGGATCCGTCGAGAACAAGCAAACGCTGTCCCTTGTAGAGCCGAAGTCGCGTCACTTCGGGTCCGTCATAGCTGCGGAACTTGCCGGCACAGCCCGACAAAAAGGCCGCTAAGCCACCCAACAGGACGGCGCGGCGGGGAAATCGGATGGTTTTCACTGCTCGATGCCTCTTTCGTGAGGTCTGATATGGAAATAATGTTACCTTGCAAATGCCGCGTGATCAATGTCCGTGGGCAAGCGCGGCCTTTGCGATCTGTGGCCCAACCTGCTCGCCACCGGACGGCGGTGCCTTGGCCTCTTGGCTGTTGAGCAGGCGCAGGGCGTTCGCCACCACCAGCAATGACACACCCACGTCGGCTGCAATAGCGCCCCACATCGATGCCATTCCGAACGCGGTAGCGACAACGAAAACTCCCTTGGTCGCCAAGGAAATACCGATGTTCTGATGGATAATCGACATTGTCCGGCGCGAATGACCGATCAGCCAAGGCACCTTGCCGAGGTCGTCGGTCATAAGGGCAATGTCCGCCGTCTCGATTGCCGCGTCAGAACCAACCGCACCCATCGCGATGGCATAATGCGCGCGCGCCATTGCGGGTGCATCGTTCACCCCGTCGCCGATCATGGCAACCATGTCGTGAGTTTTGACCAGGTCTTCGATGGCTGTCACCTTGTCTTCGGGCAGAAGCTCAGCGCGCACCTCGTCGATACCGACCTCGGCGGCAACGGCGCGCGCTGTTCGCTCGTTGTCACCGGTCAGCATGACGATGGTCTTCACGCCCTGCGCGTGAAGTTGCGCCACGATGCCCTTGGCATCAGGGCGGATGCGATCGCGCAGTTCAAGAATGCCCGTCACACCGGATTCATCGCCGACAGCGACAAGGGTGCTGCCGGCGCCTTCGATCCGCTCCCGCAGATCCTTCGGAATGGCGTCGCCGAAACCCTTCTCCTCGGCAAACCGGTCCGACCCCAGCCAGATCGACCGTCCGTCAGTGCGTCCTTCAAGTCCCCTGCCGGGAATGGTGCGGGTATCCTCTGCGGCGGACACCTTGACGCCGTCGGCCTCCGCCCGCGCGAGAATGGCACGCGCCAAAGGGTGCGACGAACGTGCCTCCAGTCCTGCGGCGAGGGTCATCAGATCTTGCGCTGAAGCCCCGCCCAGCGGGTGCACCGCCGCCACTTCCGGCTGGCCCATGGTGATTGTGCCGGTCTTGTCCATGGCCAGCGCCGTCGTCCTGCCCGGCGCCTCTACATAGGCACCGCCCTTGATGAGGACGCCCGCCCGCGCCGAAGCGGTGAGCGCTGCGACGATGGAGACAGGGGTCGAGATGACCAGAGCACATGGGCAAGCGATCACCAGCAGCACGAGGGCATTGTAGAACCAGTAATCCCAGGCTCCGTCGAAGATAAGCGGCGGCAGTAGCGCAATTGCGACGGCGAGAGCCATGACGATAGGCGTGTAGATGCGGGCGAACTTTGCCACCCACTGTTCCACGGGCGCGCGGCGGGCATGAGCGTCGCCGACCATGCGGATGATCTTGGCCAAGACGGTATCCGAGGCGGCCTTCGTGGCGCGCACCGTTAGTGTACCTTCGCCGTTGATCGTGCCCGCATAGACCTCGTCTCCGGCCTCTTTGGGTATCAAAGCACTTTCGCCGGTGATCGGCGCCTGGTCGACCGCGCCCGCGCCACCCGTCACCAGGCCGTCGAGCGGGATACGGTCGCCACCGCGTACAATAAAGCTTGAGCCTACGGCGACTTGCGCCGCCGGCATGTCGGTCTCGCTTCCGTCATCGCGGATCACGCGCGCGGTGGGTGGCGCAAGATCCAGGAGCGCCGACACCGCGTTCCGCGCGCGCCCAACGCTCCAGCTTTCGAGAAAGAGGGACAGCGAAAAGAAAAAAGCCACTGTCGCTGCCTCGAAGAATTCACCGAGCCCGATGGCTCCGGCGACTGCGACAACCATCAGCAGGTTCATGTCGGGCGACAGCCGACGTGCGGACGACCATGCCTTCGGTGCCACAAGCCAAACGCCGAATAGGATAGCAACTGCAAAAAGCCCTGCCTCGGCCAGCGGCATCGGCGCTTCGCCGTGCCCCGCGAAGAGGCCGAGCGCCCCGCCCATACCTGTCTCGACGATGTGCCAGAGAAAACCCGCCGCCCAGAAGCCGCCGCTGAGAGCCGTAAACAGCCGCTGTCGTGCAAGATGGGCCGCTTGGTCGACCGACGCGTTCTCGGCATTCCACGGCTTCGCGGTCATGCCGGTGCTCGCGACAAGTTCCGCAACTTCGTCGTCCGATACACTCTTTGCGCTGTCGAGAATGGTCATCCTCCCGTTGATCACATCGAACGCGAGATGCTCGGCCCCGCCGATCTGCGGGCCGATTACCTTATTCAAGATCGCGACCTCCTCGGCGCAATCGAGGCCGGACACCTGAAAACTGCGCCCGCCGGTTGGGGCGGGCGTCGTCGGTGCGATGTCGCCGCACGTTCCGGCGCTACCACAGCAACTGCCGCCGCTTGCCTGGGCGTCTTCGGCGTGATCGTGATCGTGGCGGTGGGTGTCGGACGGCATGAACGGACCTCTGGATTCGGGTGCTTTGTCATGACATAGCCCCTACAGTAGCTAGAGCTTCAAGAGAAAAGTTCGGTGGTATTTCCGTTTGTTTTCTTGCTAGACGGTCCGACGACAGCCTCAATCACGGCGTTAGGCATAGAAAGCCGATACGAAGAAAAACAGAAAAGAAAGGAAACTCGATGCAGGTTTTGATGCTGAAGCAAAAAATGATGGTTGCGGTGGCGCTTTTGCTCACGACAGGATGCGCCATCCAGCCGACAGGGCCGAACGACACGGCAGACCAGACGGGCAACGTTCCCGAAGCCGTGGTTGCGATGGCTGCTCCGGATCAGGATGTTGCAACGGCGCGCCTCATGCCGGAAGACGGCTGCTATTGGTACGAACACAGCGGGCCGGTCGAAACGACGCTGCTGCCGTTGCGTACGGCGAACGGTAATCCGATCTGCGTGGCACGCGAAGCTTGAGGACGCGCCACACGTTGCATCAACGCGCCTCAGACCTACGCACCACACTCAACTTCGCGCGGTGACACTGTCCTCCGCTGAGTACAAATGTGCCGTCGATTCGATCTCAACGTTGGGATAAAGTTCGTTAATGTGAGCCATGACCATCCGCACGCAACCCGAACTGGCTCGACCGCCGATACTTCGCGGATAGGGCGTGCCGTGTATTCGAAGATAAGTGTCGCGGTCTCCGACGTACAGATAGATGGCTCGTGATCCCAAAGCGTTTTCGGGGCCGGGTTCCATCCCGTCGGCCCATCGTGCGTTTTCCGGATCCCGCTCGATCATGTTCTGGGTCGGCGTCCAATGCGGCCACCTCACCTTGCGTTTGATCGTGTAGACCCCGGGCTCATATAGGTTGCCCCGGGCAATGGCCACACCGTAGCGCATTGCGGTCCCGCTCTCCTCGATATGATAGAGATACCGCGCGACTGCATCGACATGGATGTCTCCTGGCACGAGTCCGGGTTTCGCGACCACGCGCTGGGGCAAAAAGCGCGGGTGTAGGCCCCAAGGGTTTGACGTAGCCGGATCGAATCCGGGCGGCGTGACTTGCGCGTCCCATTCAGCTTTCTGTGCCTCGGCGGGCCAGGTATCGGCCAACAGGGGGCTGGAAACAGACGCGGAGAATAGCGCCGTTGTTGTTTGAATGAAGTGTCGTCTTGTCAGCATGTCTTACCCTTTCGGTTCCCACCAGCAATCTATGGCAAGAACGGTATCTGTTCACTTTGATTAGATAAGACTTCTAGTGGCTAGAGGTTCAAGGACATATTTTCGTGAACACACACGATCCTTGTGATCCGCAATTTACCATCCGCTACTACGAAAAGATCCGCGCGGCGCCCAGCCTGACCCGGCCTGTTCCCGAGTCCACGGTTGCTGCAGAGTCAGATCCTGTCGAAGCTGGCGATGGAGGAGGGCCATATCGCCCGCTTCGCCTGAGCCGCGAACGGCAGTATGGTGAACTTTGACTTGCACGGTGACGGGGGCAAGCAAAGCAGCAACGACAAACAGGGCCGCGCGGTGTTCAAAATACCGGGCGTCTTGCTCGCCGCCTTCACCAGTAATCATAGATGGTGAAGGCACAACCGCACGGAAGCGCCGGCCACAGCGACCTTGCGCACTGGCGAGGAGTATCTCCAACTTCGAGCACCTTGATTACCAAGGTTCCGGCGGGCTTTGCCTCCTCCTACCGGAACTTTGGCCGACTGGCACGCACCCGTCAGGATACCGAGCGATGACGCTCATCTCTTAGGTCGTGGTGCGCCACATCCGATATCGTCCCTGCCCAGTCACCTCGCGGATCAGGCCTCGCGTTTCCATCCAGGCGAGGTTTCGCTGGACGGCGGCGCGGCTGGCACCGGTCAGGGTCTCGGCCATTGGGGCGGAGACGACGGGCCATTCGGTCAGCACGGCGCGCAATGCTGGTGGTGTCTTCCCAGAGAGCGGGGCCATCATGGTTTCCGCCCGAGCTGACCATGCCTGGATATCGTCGAGGTGTCGCATTGCTGTCAGGCATGCTGTTTCCATTCCCTCGAGCCAACGCTCTAAGCGCTCAGCCGATGGGCCACTGGCGCGCAGCCCCCCTGCCCCGCGTGTAGCCAGAGGCGCAAAGATGGCCCCCCCATTCGAACTCGGGCCTTCGCTGGCGGCAATGCGTGCGGCGGTAACCGCCGCTTCCATCCGGTCGCCCTGTTGCCCGAGGCCCGCAAGGCTCCAGAGGTGAAACCCCATGCAGGCGCGTGTGATCGGGTGCAGGTCGGCGGCTTGCGCCATCAGGTCAAGCCAACCGCCCGCGCGATCCGCAAAGGGCTCGGCTTCATCCGCCATGTTTTCGGGGTCACGGCGATCGAGGAAAGCGGACAGGTCCACCTCTGGGCCGGGACCGCCTGTCAGACGCCGCACTGCCCATCCGACACGCGCGAGCGCTGCGGTGTCGTCCTGCACACCGGACAAGCGCATGGATATCCAGAGCGCCAGCCGATCCGGTCCAATTCGGTCGCCCACAAACCAGCTGAGGTCTGCCGCCTCCATCAGCGCGAGCCTGTGCCGCCAGCCTTCCGGGCCACGGTGCAGCCGATCGTCTAGCGCGCCGGTCCGGCCAGCCACACGGGCGAGATGGGCGGCATTGCCCGCCTCTGCCTTCCGCCAATCGTCGAGGACTGCGGTTTCACGCAGATCTACCCTCGGTCCGGGCGGAAGATAATCCGGCTCCACTTCCATCGGACCGGGCAGGAACCACAGGTCGTCCTCAGACGTCTCTTCAAGCCCCTCCGAATCCACTAGAGGATCGTCAAAACTATCATACTGCGCAGATACTTGAGGCTTCATATGAGCAAAATACGGCACTTTTGCATTTTACCCAAGTGTTTTGTCAGGGTGCGCCCACACACCTTATATAGCACGCGCGCGCGGTGGTCTGCGAGATCTCTCTGATCACGCTCAGCGTATGGAAACCAAGGGATTTTTGATGAGCAGCATCACAGAGAGCGCCCTTGCATCTGTTTACAAACGGTCGTTTAGTAACGGTATATGAAATTGCAAACGGCCCCGTTTTCATGCCCCTGATAGGCTACGCGCGCGTTTCAACAGAGGATCAAACCCCCCTGCCCCAGTCGCAGGCCCTGAAATCCGCGGGCTGCGCCGAGATCCATGAAGAACAGGCCTCGGGCGGCAATCGTGCGCGGCCGGTGCTTGCGCGGGTGTTAGAACGCATCGGCAAGGGCGACACGCTGGTTGTCGTGCGGATCGACCGCCTCGCGCGATCCCTGTCGCATTTGCTGGAGGTGATCGAACGGCTGGAGGCCAAGGGTGCGTTCTTTCGTTCCATTCAGGACCCGATCGACACCGGATCCCCGCAAGGCAAGTTCACGCTGCAGGTCTTGGGCGCTGCGGCCGAGTTCGAGCGCGCCCTGATCCGGGAACGCACCAAGGCCGGCCTCGCCAGCGCGCGCACAAAGGGCCGCGTGGGCGGGAACCCTGGGCTGCGTGCCAAAGACCCTGCTGCTCTTCGCAAAGTGCGGCTGGCGCGACAGGACGGCTACATGGAGCGTTTGAACGAGACGGCACAAGATTGGGTGCCCCACGTGCGCCGGTTGCGACCCGACTTGGCTTGGGAGGACGTGCTGCGCATCATCAACGGCCCCTTGCCCGAGGCGCGTCGCTGGACCCAAAGCCGCCTGCTGCGCGCTGTGAAGGCCTATGTCCGCGACGGCTTCCTGCCTACCGAGGTGCTGGCCCGCGCCGGGCGCCGCGAAACGGACGATCGCTTGCCCGCCATTATTGCTGGCATCAAGGGCGCAGATCCTGACATCACGCTTCAAGCGATCTGTGAACGGCTGGAATCTATGCGCGAACGCACGCCCCGTGGCCGAACGAGATGGCAGCCCTCATCGGTCAAGATGCTGTTGGAGCGAGCCGAGAGACTGGGAATGATTTAAGAGACTCAGATTCGTTCTTTGGAAGCAAAACCGCCTATGTGAATCGGGTACATCTTGCGTTTAAGAGATGGCAGCGACACAAGCACTTGACGCGCTGGATCCGCGAAATAAGATAAGTCATTGTAAATAAATGATTTCACCGGATACCGGCCCACCATTTGAAAAAATCCTTGCCTGTCAAACGCTTTCCTGACATTTTTGCGGAAGAACGCTAACCATCAGTTTCCGGCGGTTTTGCGTTCCTTCTCAAGATAGACCCGGAAGACGGGCGGCGGGACGGGCATGAACGAGCAGCGGATCAGAATGGATCAAAAGATCCAAACGATGGCGACACGTCTAAGCAAATCGCTTGATGTGAATATGCGCAAGTCGTTTCTACCTGATGAACGAAAGGCTCTCAGACGCTTCTCATCCACGGAAGTTGCCCAGATCCTCGGGGTAAGCCAAGATTTTTTGCGGAAGATGTTTTTCGAGGACAAGCTCGATCTCGGTGAAATCGAGACAGACGCCCGCGGCCGCAGGTTCTACACTGCAGAGCAAATCGATATAGCGCGCCACGAAATAGCCCGGTCAAGCACCAAGTTCCAGCATATCGTTCCTCGTCGTCGGGATGGGGAGCATATCCAGATCATTTCGATCGCCAACTTCAAAGGGGGCGCTGGGAAGACGACAACGGCGATTCATCTGGCCCAAAAGCTTGCCCTTGATGGTTATCGAGTTCTGGCAATCGATCTCGACCCACAAGCCTCCATGACCACCATGTTCGGTTTCCGGCCGGAAATCGACTTCCCTGAGGCCGGAACGGTGTACGATGCCCTTCGGTACGAGGACCCTATCCCATTTAGAGACGTTGTGCGCAAAACGTATTTCCACAACCTCGATCTAGCCGCGGCCGGCTTGTTGCTCTCTGAGTTCGAGACCGAAACCGCACACGCCCTTCGAAACAATATCAGGCCGCCGTTCTATCAGCGGCTTGCCCTTTGCATTAATGAAGTCGAGACAGACTACGACATTGTCGTCATCGACTGCCCACCGCAACTCGGGTTTACCACACTATCGGCTTTGGTAGCGTCGACATCCCTAGTCGTCACTGTCATTCCAAGCATGCTTGACGTCGCCTCGATGGCCCAATTCCTGCAGCTCACATCCAGCCTCATGGCAACAATTGCTGATGTGGGCGCATCGCCCGACTGGGACTTCATGAGATTTCTAATCACTCGTTTCGAGCCCAATGACGGCCCCCAAACCCAGATGGCGGCTTTCCTGCGGACCATGTTCACGGATGACGTTCTTACTCAGCCTTTCCTGAAATCCTCCGCAGTCTCTGACGCTGGGCTCACGCAACAGACACTGTTCGAGATCGCCAGAACGGATTTTCATCGCCAGACGTACGATCGGGCTATCGAGTCCATCAACGGGGTTGTGGCGGAGGTCGAAGGGCTCATCAAAACGGCATGGGGGCGTAAGTAATGGCCCGCAAAGTCACATTCGACATTCCCGAGGATGAAGAAAAGCAGCAGAGCTCGTCGATTTCTCCGACTCGAACCCAGTCACGAGCCCCTGCCCTTTCGGGAATGGCCCGTTCTCTTCAGGATGCGGCACAATCTTCAATTCAAGAAATCAGTACCGACCTTATTGATGATTCCGAGTTCCAGGATCGTCTGGCCCTGGATGACGAAGATGACATCAGGGAACTGGCTGAAAGCATTGACAAGCAGGGACAGCTTATCCCGATACTTCTGAGCCCCGAAGGGGGGCGGTACAGGATCATCTATGGGCGCAGGCGATTAGCGGCCCTTCGACTTATTGGCAAGCCCGCAAAGGCTCTCATCAGAGGCTTGGATGAGGATCAAGCGATTCTTGCACAAGGCCAAGAAAACAGCTTCCGAAAAGACCTCAGCTGGATCGAGAAAGCCCTGTTTGCACGTTCTCTCATAGAGTCCGGCAAGGATGAGGGACTGGTCTGTGACGCCCTCAACATCGATCAGAAAGCCAGGAAAGCCGGTGACAAGCTCACGGGACTTGCTCGCATGAAACAAGTCACTTCCTGTATTCCGACTGAACTCATTCAAAAGATCGGGGCGGCACCCGGGGTTGGACGGGATCGTTGGTATGCTGCCGCAAAGTCTTATGAGAGCCTTGGCTTCTCTGGAGATGAAGGGTTTCCGGCCGGAAACCGAGAATTCCATGATGCTCTCATGGAATCCAGAGGTTCAGGCAAGACCTCCGACGAACGCTTTGCGATCTTCGAAGGGCTCCTGAAACAGCACAAGCCCCCTGCCCCATCGGCAATCAAGACAAAACTCGGGATGGTGAAGGTCACCAAAAGAAACGTGATCATCACCGTCAAGAACGGAGATGACGGGCTTCATAAGTGGATCTCTGAGAATCCAGAGGCCGCTCTTCTCGCGTTGGCGAACGCGAAGGCCGCTGGTCCAGGGCAGATCATTACCCCGGAGAAAATGGAACCCATGGGTAACCCAGTCTCCGGCAGGGATCAGGATCTTGATGGTCCTGACATAGACGATAACGAAAACTGAGCAGAAAGGAGGACAGGCCAGAAAAGGAAAGACCCCCCGAAAGCAGTGCTTCCGAAGGGCCTCGATTAGCTTAGACACCTGATTGATACCCCGAAGCCGAATCGTTTTCAACACCGTTCGCGGTGAACGGGGAAGCTTTTTCAGCCGACATCATCATGAGACAGGTATTTTCTCACACACCCGCCTTGGCGGAACGATCTTCTGTACCCGGTACGAACCCGTACAGGGTCATCGAGCCGATCCGAGCGCTTCGCAAAGAACTCGGTCTGACACCAAATGACCTGGTAACACTGCAGGCCTTGATCAGCTTCATGCCGAAGAAGGCCGGACAAACAGCTCCAATGACTATCGTCTTTCCCTCAAACGCATCATTGTCTGAGAGAACGAACGGCCTGAACGAGAGAACGATTCGACGGTGTATCGGACACCTCGTGGATGCCGGGCTGATCCAGCGCAGGGATAGCGCAACCCGCAAACGGTTCCCTCTTCGCTACGGTGGATTGATCAGAGATGCCTTTGGCTTCGATCTGCAGCCAATGTATGATCGGGAAAGAGAGCTCACCGAACACGCAGAACAGCTTGTGGGCGATCAGGAAAAGCTACGGTCGCTCAAGGCGGAGGCACTGGCTCTTCGTGTCGAGGCTTTGCGCCAAGCAAAGGATGTTGAGACTGTCTCATTTCTCCAAAACGTACGAAACATCCTACGCCGTGCAACTCTCAAAGCCGACGAAATCATAGAGCTTATCAAGAGGCTGGCAGAGTTGGTCGGAGCGACCATCAGAGAGTTTCCGGCCGGAAACCATGACACTCAGGAAACAATGCCCGACCAAATGTCCGGCGACGACGGACAAAATGTCCGGCACGTAGAACCCACAAGATTGAATATAAAAAAGGATAGAGCAGATGCGCAATGCACCTCTGGTTTTCAGGAACGCCGAGATCCGACAATTATGGCTTGGACGGACCTGAAAAACGTATCGGACTTCTTCCCGGATGAACCAAGAGATCATCAATCAGTTCTCGAAATATTGGCCGATGTCGGAAAATTGCTAAGAATAGAACAAGGCAGGATCATAAAACACCTTAGAGAACGAGGTCCAGGGCAGCTCCTTATTGCACTCGACGAATTAATTTTGAGAGCCAGCACAGGACAGGTGAAAAACAACAACGCCTACCTCGACGCTATGATGAGGCAAGGAAACTGATGCTCTTGCCACATAAACTCGACCGGCTGGTGAGTCTGCTTAGCCATCGAAGATCAAGAGACAAATGCGGCACACTTCAAACCATACGATCATCAAGAAGAAGAATGGTGGTTTGAAGGTTAACCCAGATCACCCGCGTCAGGTGCAGGTCTGGGATGTGATCAACTTATCATGAAACAAGAAGCCATTCCAGGTTTGCTAGATGTTCACAGACGCCTCGGCCCAGGTGGCCAACCTTACCGCCGTCTTTGTCTGTGTTAATGCTTATAACGCTGAGGGTGGCACAATGCTGCTCGATTGGCTGGTGACGGATGAAGAAGCGACCCATACCAAACTACTCTCCGAGTATCAGGCCTTGGAAAACGAGTACGCTAGACAAGATGAACTCCCCCCGAGATCGATACGCAGCTTGGCGTGTTGGAAGCAGAGATCCAAAAGATCGAGATCCGGCCGATAGCCTTCAATCCGACAGACATCGGGCGGGCAGGGGCCTTCGTCATGTTTGACCGCTACGGCGCGTTGGCAGTCTCTCGCGGCTACGACCACCTGACCTCGGACGAGTCCATTGAAGACGGCAACACCGCCTATGAGTACACCTACACTGAGACCGTGCGGCGGTTCGGATGACACATGGAAGGGCTCAACCCATCTCTTGCAGAATATCCAGAATGTATGTATATTCTGGACAAATGGAGACCCTGATCATGCATGAGCTTCCCGAGTTCAAGGCGGCCGACCTGACGCGGCACACAAGTGACCTGTTCGACGCGGCCATTCGGTCGCCGATTGCGATCACCAAACATCGCAAGCCGAAATTCGTGCTGATGAGCATGGACCAGTACCAGCACCTCACCCGGGGGGCCACGCAACAGGCTCATATGGTTGACGAGATGCCCGAGGATCTCAAGGCGCTGATGATTGAAGGGCTCGAGCGGGACTTGACGCGGGCGGATGACTAAGCCTGCCGCTGGAGAGGTTTTCCGCTATCCGTTCCTGTGGAAACGCGAACAGATGGCGGGCGAGACCGAGGGCCGCAAGACGCGGCCTGTCTGTATCGCCGTCACTGTCGCCAAGTCCGATAGCGAGACCGTGGTGTTCATCCTGCCGATCACCACGCAGCCGCCCTTGCCATCGCGCAAGTTCATCGAGGTGCCACAGATCGAGTCGCAGCGCGTGGGGTTGGAAACCCATGTTCGCAAATGGGTCATGCTGGACGAGATCAACACCGATATTCTGGAGCGGTCCTATGTCTGGGAGGACCGCACGCCCATCGGCACGTTCAGTTCAGTCTTCACATCCAAAATCCAGTCCAGCCTGATCGCGCTTGCCAGGTCGGGCGGGGCATCCGTTGTCGATCGGCTGAAGTAATCTCGATCACTGCAGGGTCTGCCCAGCTTCACTTGTTCCCATCGATCCACTTCGACATCAGCTCCTTGTCGCGGAAGCATTCGTCCGGCACGGCGCGGCGCTTGATGCGGGCGAGGCGCTCGGCAAAGGCGACCTGCTTTGATGTCGGGCGGCTGTCCTGCGCGCCTGGGTTCAGTTTGGCTTGTGCGTCGATCCAGGCGCTCAGGGACCGCCGATCTTGCTGAACCTCCCACGGCAAAAGCGTCTGGTTGCGCAGGGCCAGCGACCGCGCATAGGCAATCTGCTTTGGCGTCGCGGGCAGGGCGTAAGTGGTGCTTTCCATCAGGGAACTCCCTTCTTAGCTGGGCTTTCAGTATAGAACATAACGGGAACAAATACAAGCCGCCTGCAGAAATCATGGGGTTTGAGAGGAAGAGGAGGGCCGGGGGAGGTCAGGCCTGAGGATGCCCGAAAGAGGGTGTCCGGGCCTGATCCTGTTCCTCATTGGGGTCTGATGCCAGAAAGTGCAGGATCCTGCGTTCTCATGAGCTTCGCATTTAACAATCTCCGGCATCAGATCCCTAACGAGTGAAAGTGTCCTTCGGGTTTTGTGACTGACGGATGAGGGCCTTTGGGGTCCCTCAGATGGGTCCGGGCCGGATTCCGGTCTGTCTTTCCTGATGAAGGGCATTCCGATGCAAACAGGTGTTTTGCGCGTGTTGCGCGCGACCGCTGCCTGGTGGTGGCGACACAAGGAACTACGCCGAACCGGCCAGACGGGGCAGGCACAACGGCTCGAGCGCGAGACTGTCCTGCGTGACCTCGGCTATCTGAAGCAGGCGGCGTCATTGCCAAACGCGCATGTGATCTGCGGAGAGGGTGGAACATTCATCCATCTCGGTTGGACCACCGTGTCGACCTTCGCGCCCATCGAGCGCTTTCCCTTGGCCGCTCTTGCGGTCGCACGTGGCACGCCGTTCATCGATATCCGACCCGTCACCGATCTCATCACCTTCGCGAACCTGCCGCGGGTGGCGCGGGACGGATCGGTCGACCCTGACTCTTCGGGTCCCGGCCAGTCCGTGTCGCTGACCACCTACATCGACATGGTCGAAGCCCTCGGTGCCAGGATCGCCAACGATCCGCGCCCCTGTCGGTCAACCTAGTCACCACTCCCTCTCACCAAAACTCGAAAGGAGGCCAGCCATGGCCCGATCCCGCACGCCCAAATTCGATGCCTCAGAGGTCATCACAAACGAAATCATCCGCATCATCGAGCGCGGCGTCCTGCCGTGGCGCAAGCCATGGACCGCAGGTGGCAGCTCTCGTCCCCTGCGCGTGGGCGGAGAACCCTACCAAGGGGTGAACAACTTCCTGCTGACGATGCGGACCGTGATGGCGGGCCACAGCTCTCCCTTCTGGATGACGCTGCCGCAAGCCAATGCGTTGGACGCAAAGGTCCGCAAGGGCGAGAAGTCCTCTGTCGTCGTTTATTACGGTCAAAGCCGGAAAGACGCGGGCGCATATGAGCATGACCGCAGCGACGGGGATGATCACTCCGAGGAAGCCCGTATATTCCGCTTCCAGAAATCCTACCGCGTGTTCAATGCCTGCCAGATCGAGGGCTTGCCCGACAGCTTCTTTCCGGACCCGGAGCCCGTGCCCGAGCATCCGCCGTCCGAGCCCATCCCGCACATGCAGGCGTTTTTCGATGCCATCGACATCACGACCGTCTTTACCGGCACGGAAGCCTACTACCTGCCGCCCGTGGACAAGGTCTACATGCCGTCGATCACCCGGTTCCACGACCCGCGCAATTTCTACGGGGTCTGGGCCCATGAGCTGGCCCATGCCACGAAAGCCCCGCATCGGCTAAACCGCGATTTCGGGCTCTCGAAGTTTGGCAACACGGCCTATGCCCGCGAAGAGATCGTCGCCGAACTGACCTCGGTTTTTTTGGGTCAGACACTCGGCTTCACGGCCCATACGCTCGAGATGAATGCCGCCTACCTGCACAACTGGTTGCGTGTCCTTCGCTCAGATAAGGGCGCGATCTTCCGCCACGCCGCGGACGCGCAACGTGCCTGCGACTATCTGATTGCCAGATCAGAGACGGGCAGGGCCGGGGAGAACGCTGAGGCCGCTTGAGGGGTGTGCGTCAGCAAGAGTGAAAGAAGGCTTTGGGAAGGGTGTTTCAACTTCTCAAAGGAGAGCCCTATGACCATTACTGCACAGCCCCAGCCAGACCGTCCGGATCCGACCGTGATCGCGGTGCAGAACGACGCGTTTCGCAAACTTGCATGCCTTGGGGTGCCGCCCGCGCAACCCATCCAGGGCCGCATGCATGTCACCCGCTCGCTTATGGAGGCCGGCGATGGCTTCATGGCCGAGGCGGTCAAAGCAACCGGTGAGTTTGCCACGTTCGAGCCTGAGAATGATCCCGAGGGCTGGCACGATTTCGGGGCGGTCGATATCCGGGGAGAGACCGTGTTCTGGAAGATCGATCTGTATGAAGCAGGCTCGGATTTCCGCTACGGGGCCGAGACCCCGGACAACCCCGCCACCACCATGCGCGTGCTGACCATCATGCTGGCGCGCGACTGGTAAAGGGGCAGGGGACGCCCCCCCCCCCTGACATCTCAGACGATGAAGGCCCGCTGCCCCTCAAAAGGCAAAGCGGGCCTTCTGTCGTTTTGATCCCCGAAGCCGGGGATTGGTCGCGCGCGAGCGCGGGCCGCACCATACCCATCGAAAAGGACATCCTATGACCGCAAGTTTCAAACCCGTCTCCGTCGCTATCGGCGATCTGACCGCCCATCCCGCCAACGTGCGCAGCAACTCCCCGGAAACCTATGACCCCGAGAACATCGCGCATCTCAAAGCCAGCATCGCCGTTCTGGGCCTGCTCCAGCCGCTCCTGGTCCAGAAGCTTGACGGCAAATACGCCGTCCTCGCTGGTGGCCGGCGCCATGCCGCGCTGAAGGAGCTGGTCGCTGACAAGGTCGCGAAGGGGTTCACCGCGAAAACCAAGATCGACTGCCGCCTCGTGCCGGACGATTGCGACGTCACCACGGCACTGTCGCTCGCCGAGAACATCACGCAGGCCCCCATGAATGCGATTGACGAGTTCGAGGCCTTCGCGCGGATGATGGAGGTCGACGGTCAGACGCCTGAGACCATCGCAAAGACTTTCGGCACGACCGTTGCCGCCGTGAAAGGCCGGTTGCGCTACGGGCTGATCCACCCCGATATCCGCGCCGCCGCTCGGGCGAAGACGATCACGCTCGACACGATGAAGGCCTTTGCCGAGCACCCGAGCCAGGAGGTTCAGCGCGAGGTCTACGAGGCGCTCACCAAGGAAGACAGCTATCTGCAGGCCTATACCGTCCGGCAAGCGCTCAAATCTCGCGGCGTGCAGGTCAGCGACGATATCGGAGCCTTCGTGCGCGCGGACTACGAGGCGCGTGGCGGTGCCGTCGCGGCTGACCTTCTGGAAGAGCATTCCGTGCTCGAGGATGCGGCGCTGGTCGAGACCATCCTGCTCGAGAAGCTCGGGGTCGCCGCCGAGGAGGTTCGCGCGAAACTGGGCTTTGCCTGGGCGGATGCGATGGTCCGCTACGATTACGCGACCATGGCGGACTATGGCCGGGTCTATCCCGGCCCGATCGAGCCGGATGAGGCTGCCCAGAAGCGCATCGATGAGATCACCGCCGAGCTTGAGCAACTGCAACTCGAGACGGAGAACGAAGAGCTCGATGAGGACGCCTACGCCGTGCTCTGCGACCGAGTGGAGGCTCTGGAAGAGGACGCCCGCGACCTGCAGGAGGCCTATAGCGCCGAGGATCTCGCCCGTGCAGGCGTGATCGCGTCCTGGTCGGGCGGGCAGGTGACGCTCCATGTGGGCCTCTTGCGCCCGGAGGACATCGTGAAAGAAGAGGGCGCGCGCGCCGACTCAGCCAACACGACCGGGGAGGAAGCCCCCGACGCCGGCGAAATCACCTACCCGGCCTCGCTGGCCGACGATCTCAAGACCGAGCGGGCCATGGCATTGGGGGCCGCGATGGCGCTGCATCCGGAAGCCACGCTCGATCTGACGCTCTTCAAGCTGGTGAGCGACGTTCTGGCCAGCGGCATGGCCGTGACGCAGGCGATCAAGATCGATGCCCGCAAGGAATACCGCAGCCATGCCAAGATGGACGAGATCGACGAGACCTCGCTCGAGCAGGTGGCGGCGGCGCATGATGCGCTTGATCTCTCCTGGCTCGATGACACCCGCGCGCCCGCCGATCAGTTCGCGGCGTTTCGCGCGCTGGAGGCCGGCGAGAAGGCCAAGCTCGTGGCCTATGCCACGGCCAGCACCACGCAGTCCTGCTTCGCGCGGGACCGCCAGCGCGACAGCCTGATGCATGCGTTCGAGATCGAGATCATGCCCGACATCCGCGCCCACTGGACGCCGAATGCGGCGCTCTTCAACCGCTTCAAGAAGGCTTGGCTCCTGAAGATCCTCGGCGAGGATCTGGGATTGGCCCAGGAGGCGGTGACGCTGGCCTCGTCGAGCAAGAAAGAGATCGTCGCCTTCTGCGACAAGCTCTTCGCCGAGCCCTTCGCCACGCTCACGGACGCGCAGCGCGCTGCCGTGGTCGCCTGGTGCCCGCCGATGATGCAGACGGCCGGTGTCGCCTGTGATGAGGCGGAGCCCATCGAGGAATCTCCGGAGCCTGACAGCGAGGTCGCGCAAGCGGCCTGAGTCCTCACGCGACCCGCGCGAGGCATTCCCCGCGCGGGTCGACCCCTCCCACACCCAACGGAAAGACATCCCCATGGCTATTCTCAAGTTCTCTGCCTCCGCTGTTGCGGCGCAAATCGCGCATGCGCGCGCCTGCAAGACCTTCCTGCCCAACTGGAACGGGCCCGTGGACAGGCCCGCCCTGATCCTCATCGTCGGCAATGGTGTGCATCTGCGCTCGAACGGCATCGATGGCACGACCACCCGTATCGTTACCACCGAGCAGGCCGATCCTTCCTTCGCCTTCGCCGACGGCATGAACCCGTTTCGGGACACCGACTGGATGGCGCAGCGCCGCATGGCGTTTCGTGATCTGACCGGCCAGTTCTACACCGACATCCTGGATGACGTGCAGGTGCTCATCGACCGGGGGCGAGGGGCCATCCGGCTCGCCACCGATGGCCACAGCATCCGCGTCTTCGTGCGCCGGGCCTCGGATTATCTCATCGGCGGAACCTACGAAGTGCCCTCGGGCCTCGGCGGCACCTTCCGGGTTATCCTCAAGGATGCCTGCGACACCTTCGCGATCGTGCAGAACTGCGGCAACTGCGAGGACTTCGACGCCATGCAGCCCTATCGCGTGCCGCTCGATGCGCTGATGGAAATCGATGACCGGAGGGTGGCGTGATGGGATGGCTCTTCTACACCGACGGCCGCGTCCAGACCTACGCGGATGAGAAAGCAGAAATCACCCGGCTCTGCACCTCTCATGGCGACACGCGCAAAACCGAACTGGTCAAGGCCTGCAAGGTCGGCTCAACCTGGTATGCGGCGGCAAAGGTCACCAATCTCGACGGCACCCCTGTCGAAGACACGACCTATGTCACCGATGCGGATGGCTCCATCACTTTCGGGGCTGTCTTCCTCACCCGATACGATGACGGCTGCTGGGGCTACAAGGACATGGAGGAAAGTGCTGGCCCGAACGAATCTCGTGCTCCGCTTGGGCTGATCGAGCTTCTCTCCGACCTGAAAGACCCGGACAGCTACGCCCAGGACTGGCGTCAGCGCTGCCGGAATTGGGCTGCGATCCCGGACTACGAGGAAGGCGACAAGATCAGGCTCGCCACGCCCGTGACGCTCACCGATGGCAGTACATGCCAGATCGTCACCGCGACGCACTACAGGCGGGGCCGGCAAAAACGCCGCTGCTACCGCATCGAGGAAACCGGTGGGCTCGTACGCCTGTCGAAGGCCTCGCTTGCGGGCTCGGAGCTGCTCAGCTCCGCAAAAGGCGAGGCCAGTCCTGTGCTGGCGGAGTTCCTGGCGGGGCAGGGTGGCTGAGTTTCCCGCTGAGACAACACCACGGGACCACGCGCGCACATACTGCCGACTTGAATTCGTATCTCAAATGAGATACAACACTTCCATCAACTGGAGGACCATCCATGCCTGCCCAAACATCCATGCTTCATGTCCGTGTTGACGATCAGCTGAAAGCACAGGCTTCGGACGCACTTGCGGGCGTCGGTCTGACGCTCTCCGACGCGGTGCGTATTCTTCTGACCCGCGTGGCCGCAGAAGGCGGCTTGCCTGCCGGATTGACCGCTGATCCGGATGCCTATGACGCCTGGTTCAGGGCGAAGGTACAGGAAGCGCTGGACGATCCAAGGCCCACAACGCCCCATGCCAAGGCGATGCAAGACGCCCAGGCATTGATTGACGGGAAGCGCCTTGCCAAATCTTGAATGGAAAGCCACGGCCATAGCCGACTTGCTGGCAATCATTGACTACATCTCTGACGACAACCCGGATGCCGCCCAAGTTCTCAAAGACGAGATTGAACACAAGACGTCCCTCCTTCCAGAACGCCCTCAGATGTACCGCGCGGGCCGTGTGGACGGGACTAGGGAGATGGTTGTTCGGCCGAACTACATCGTGGTTTATGCTGAAAGCCCTGAGATGGTGACCATTTTGCGCGTTCTTCATGCTGCGCAGCAGTGGCCATGATCGGGGTGCAGGCCCCCCGCTAAGAAATTGCCCGCTCTACGCCTTCAAAGTGTAGAGCGGGCTTTTTGTCCTTTGGAACTCAGCCCCTGATCCAAAGGAATTTCCCATGTCCAAGCCTCTCTCAACGCTCCCCAATCCTGTTGAATCCGACGCTAACCTCACCTCTGCCCTCGCGCAGATCGGCGCGGAGGTCGACAACCAGCCCCTGCGCAGTTCAGCGCTCGCGCGTATCATGCGCGAGACGTTCCATGGCAGCGATGCCGGCGGTGCCTGGGACTGGCGCATGGCATATGACCTGATGCAGGCCGCGGCTGTTCAGGTGCTGCTGCGTGGGGACGGCGCGGCAGGTGACATCGCCGCTGCAAAGCTGCTTGCCTCGCGGCTCCTGACGGAAACCCGCCGCTCCGAGCAGCAGATCCGGCTGCAGCAGTTTTCCACGCCGCTGCCATTTGCGGCGCTGGTCTTGCAGGCCACGGCGATCCGCAAGGGCGAGACCGTTCTGGAGCCCTCGGCGGGCACCGGTGCACTGGCCGCTTTCGCCGCCCGGGCCGGTGCCACGCTTGTGCTCAATGAAATCGACCCCTTTCGACAGCGCCTCCTGCGCGCGGTTTTCGGCGGCGAGGTGACGGGCCATGACGGCGAGCATATCGACGATCTGCTTCAGTCGCCGGTTCTACCCGACGTCGTGGTGATGAACCCGCCCTTCGCCTCCTCGGTCGACCGCTCCCGAGACAAGCACATCGCGGCCAAACATCTCGTTGCGGCTGCAAAGCGCCTGGCACCCGGCGGACGGCTGGTGGCGATCATGCCGCCAGGATTCACGCCCGAACGCGATGCCGCGCATTGGTCCCGCGCCTGCGGCCTCCTGACGCCGCGACTGGCGTTGACGATGCCGGGGCAGGTCTACCGCAAGCTCGGCACCTCTGTCGAAACCCAGCTGATGGTCTTCGACAAGGTGCAGGAGGACGGCGAGATGATCCGCGTCCCTGTGCGGGATCTGGATGAAGCCTTGGCATATGTCGATGCCGTGGCCGCAACCCGGACCGAGATGCGCCCCGCCCAAAGGGCTGAAGCGATCCCTCATGCTCGGCCAACCGTTCCATCATCTGCCCCGCGCAAGACCGCTGCCGGTGTTGTCACCGCCTCCAAGCACCGGGCCAATGTCGTTCGCCCGCTCAGCTTCACAAACTTTGATGCTCCGCGCGACAACATGCCGGTCTCGGATATCTATGCGCGCTACCGCCCGCAGCGGATCGAGATCGCGGGCGCACAAGAACATCCCACGCCGCTCGTCGAGAGCATCGCCATGGCCTCGGTTGCCCCGCCCATGCCCTCAAACACGGGCAGTGATGACTTGCGCCTGCCCGCCCGGTTGATCGAGGAGGGACATCTCTCCGAGGCGCAGCTCGAGACCATCATCATGGCGCATGATGCCCATGGGCGCGACCTGCCCGGTAGGTTCACCATCGATGACGACCAGCCCAAGCTGACGCGCGCCGATGATGACCCGGATGCACGGGCCTATCGCCTTGGTTACTTTCTCGGCGACGGCACCGGTTGCGGCAAGGGACGCGAATGCGCAGGGCTCATCCTTGTCAACTGGCTGGCCGGGCGCAGGAAGGCGATCTGGGTCTCCAAATCCGCCACGCTTATCGAGGACGCGATCCGCGACTGGACCGATCTCGGCGGCTCGCCTGCCGACATTCAGCCGCTTTCCAAATGGAAACCGGACCAGCCCATCCCGATGGGCGACGGCATCCTCTTCGTCACCTACGCCACGCTGCGGTCCGCGGGCAAATGCAGCACCACGCGGCTCAGCCAGATTCTCGACTGGATGGGCGCGGGGTTCGACGGCGTGCTGGCCTTCGATGAGGCCCATGCCATGCAGAACGCGGCCGGGTCCGAGCAGGGCAGGGGGGTCAAACCCTCGCAGCAGGGCCTTGCGGGCCTGCGGCTGCAACTGGCAGCACCCCGCGCCCGCGTCTTCTACATCTCGGCCACGGGTGCCACGAGCGTGCACAACCTCGCCTATGCCGCGCGGCTGGGGCTCTGGGGGCAGGGCCCCGAATACCCCTTCCCAAGCCGCGAGAGCTTCGTTTCTGCGATGGAAGCCGGCGGTGTCGCCGCCATGGAGGTGGTTGCCCGCGATCTCAAGACGCTCGGCCTCTACACGGCCCGCGCCCTCAGTTTCGACGGCGTGGAGTATGACGTGCTCGAACACGCGCTCACCCCTGCCCAGATCGAGATCTACGACGCCTATGCGGGCGCGTTTCGGACGATCCATCACAATCTCGAAGCGGCGCTGACAGCGACCGGCGTCAACGACGCCTCTGGCGAGACCAATGCCTCGGCCGCACGCGCCTCGGCCAAGTCCCGCTTCGAGAGCACGAAGCAGCGTTTCTTCAACCATCTCCTGATGGGCATGAAGGCCCCGACCATCATCCGCGCGATCGAGGATGATCTGGCGGCGGGCAACGCATGCGTCATCCAGGTTGTCTCGACAGGCGAGAGCCTGCTGAAACGCCGGCTCGAGACGATGGACCCAGAGGATGAGCTCGTCGAGGGCGCGCTGACGCCGCGCGACTATGTTCTTGGCTACCTCGAACAGGCCTTCCCGATCCATGCGCAAAAGCTTGTCGAGATCGACGGCAACATGGTGGCTGAACCCTTGCGCGACGCCAATGGCGCGCTGGTTGTCTCCCGCGAAGCGCTTGCCCTGCGCGATGCGGCCATGATGGAGTTGATGACGCTGGCGCCGATCCCCTCGGCGCTCGATCAGATCCTCTGGGCTTTTGGCGACGAGGCCGTGGCCGAAGTGACCGGAAGGTCGATTCGACCTCTGAAGGCGGACGATGGCCACCTCTTCATCGAGAAGCGCGCCGCCAGCAGCAATTCGTCGGAGACCCAAGCCTTTATGGATGGTGAGAAGGACATCCTGATCTTCTCCGATGCGGGCGGGACGGGCCGATCTTACCATGCGGCGCAAACGGCGAAGAACCAGAAACGACGCCGGCACTACCTGTTGGAGCCCGGCTGGCGCGCCGATGCGGCCATCCAGGGCCTGGGCCGCACCCATCGCTCGGCCCAGGTCAGCGCGCCCTTCTTCCGGGTCTGCACCTCGGATGTGCATGGCGAAAAGCGTTTCACCTCGACGATAGCCAAGCGCCTCGACCAGCTGGGGGCCTTGACCAAGGGTCAGCGCGAGACCGGCTCGCAGGGCATGTTCCGCGAGGAGGACAATCTCGAAAGCCCGATCGCGCGGGCGGCACTGCGTGGGTATTTCGCCGATCTTGCCGCCGGGCGCGCTGAGGCGATGAGCTACGAGAGCTTCACCGACCGGACGGCCCTGCGGCTGATCGACAAGGACGGGGTGCTCCTTGAGGAGCTTCCCCCGATCCAGCGGTTTCTCAACCGGGTGCTTGCCCTGCCCATCCACATGCAGAACGCACTCTTTGCCGAGTTCATGCGCCGGATCGCTGATCAGACGGAACGGGCGCGCGCGGCGGGCACGCTCGATCTCGGCGTCGAAACCCTGCGCGGCGAAAGGATCGAACAGGTCTCCACAGAGGATCTCTGGACCTGCCCGAAATCCGGTGCCGTGACGCGGATCATCGGGCTCAAGGTGACGGACCCGGTCCATGTCCTGGGCGCCGAAGAGGCCATATCTCGCAATCCGGACAAGCTGCCGATGGTCAATCGCGCCTCCGGTCGCGCGGCG
The DNA here is from genome assembly GCF_002751875.1 of Oceaniglobus indicus. GTDB lineage: Bacteria > Pseudomonadota > Alphaproteobacteria > Rhodobacterales > Rhodobacteraceae > Oceaniglobus > Oceaniglobus indicus. The sequence goes on from NZ_NMZM01000014.1 coordinate 39,334, forward strand.
CTCATCTCGGCGCGGCCCATGCAGATGTATGACGAGGACATTGTCACGCTGATGCGCAAGGCGGTGCGGCCAAACGGGTCGAGCTATCTCGAAGAGGCACGGTTTGAGTCCTCGGCTTGGGAAGAGATCGACAGGCCCGAGTTCGCACGTCTTTGGGGTGAAGAGGCTGCTGCCCTTCCCAAAACCACCACGACCAAGCTCTACCTGCTGACCGGGCTGCTGTTGCCAATCTGGAAGGACATACCGACCACCAATGAGCGCATTTACCGCGTCACGCCCGACGGGGCGACCGCGATGATCGGGCGCACGCTGAGCGAGGAAGGGGCGGCCGCGCTGCGCGCCCGCTTCCTCGTCTCAAACCCGCAAACACCGCAGGAGATGTTGACCACCGCCCTCGGCACCACCGCGCCTGTCGATCTGGGCCGGGGTCTCACCTTGACCCGTCGCCGTGTCGCAGGCGAGATGCGCCTCGAGCTGGGCGGCGCGGATCGGGGCATGATCGACGGCCTCAAGGCCCTCGGCTGCTTTACCGAGATCATCGCCTTCCAGCTGCGGGTGTTCCTGCCGCATGGTGACGGGATCGATACGGGAAGCATTCTGGCCCGGATCGTGGGGCAGGAAGCCGCCAGAGCGGCAGAACAAGCCGCCTGAAAAGTCAAAGCGGGCTTCCGGTCGGGCGTCGCGGATCTGGGTTTCACCGGTCTGCGCTTTCCGGGCGCGTGCAGACCAATGCCACGCCCGGTCCCCCCAAATTCAGACGAGAGGACAGACCCATGACCAATCCCCAAATCGACTATGCCGCAATGGCGGCTCAGTGGCGTGCAGAGCGCGAAACCACCTTGAAGGCATCCAGAGTGGAGCTGCTCGCGCAACTACGTGCGCTTGGCATCAGCGAGGTCACTGCCGAATATGAAGGCTATGGCGACTCCGGCAATGTCGAGGATGTGACGGTGCGGCCTGCAGAGGTCAACCTGCCGGAGCCGCTTGTCACAGAAGTTGGCGATTTCGCCTGGTCGCTCGCCTATCACCATCACCCGGGGTTCGAAAACAACGAGGGCGGCTACGGCACGCTGACCTGGGACATAGCACTAGACAGCATCACCCTCGATCACGCGGACCGCTATGTCGAATGCTCGCACAGCTATGATGAGGGTCTTTGAGATGGCCCATCCGCTTCATCATGCTGAAAGCTCTGCCCGGAAATTCGGCGGGGTGCCGTCCGACTATCAAGCCGTCCACGACTGGTTCGACGCCTCGAAAGAGCACCTCGCGCTCTTCACGCACCGAGCCATGCGCCATCATGCTCAAGGCCTGTTTGAAGCCGAACGTGTCTTCGGCCTGACCCTGACCAATAGCGCTGGTCGGGACATACCTGTGCGCTGGATCGGCGAGCAACATGTCCGCGAAGATTGCCAGGGCCGTATCCCGAGCATGGCGGACTGGCTGCGACGGATCCAGCCCGAGCCATGGATGGCCAATGGCCATATCGACCGGCATTCTGGCGATGAGCCCTGCGGCGACCCAAGGGTCGCCTGGGCCTCCGAGGTCGCCGCCGGAAGAACGGTTCTTGGCCTGAAGGATTGGATGGCGGCGCGCGCGACGCAAGCCACGCAAAGCGCCTGACAGCTCTTGGCCGTTTGCCAAACGAATACTGCATGGAAGCCCGGTTGGACGACCGGGCTTCTTGCGTCGTTTCCCCACCATTCTTCTTGAGGAGGTTCGCATGACACTCGAAGACATCAAGGCGGCCGTCGATGCCGGCCAGACCGTGCATTGGGCCAATACCGGCTACGTTGTCCACAAGGACCGGCTTGGGCAGTACCTGATCACCTATGTGCCGAACGGCAGCTGCATCGGTCTGACCGACCAGGAAGGGCAACGGTTGAACGGCAAAGAGGAGGAGTTCTTCATCGCGCGGTCGGAGGACAGCGTTGAAAATCCGGGCAACCAATCAAGACCGGACGGGCAGGGGAGGAGCGTAGCACCCGGAGGCGCGGGGGCATTCCCACTCGGACGGCAGCGCTGACCCGTGGGCGGGGCTGAAAGGAAAGCAGGCTTTCTGATTTGTGATCCCTCAAGGGGTCGAGAAAGCAATCCCGGATGCGTTGGCAAAAACGTCAGGCACCGGCCAATCCAAAAGGAACCATCCCATGTTCGCAGGAACCCTCACCCGCAATGTCGAGACCTCAGCCGCCGAGTACACCGGCATGATCCATTCGGCGCGCTTTGACATCGCCATCCAGCTCGAGGCACGGGCCAAGATGTCCGCTCGCAGCCCGGATTACGACGTGACGGCAGTCAACAAATCAGGCCGCAAGGTGCGTATCGGCACGGCCTGGAACGAGACCGGCAATACCAGCGGCAACCCCTACATCTCGATGCAGATCGATGTCGGCCTCGGCC
>NZ_NMZM01000015.1 GCF_002751875.1 Oceaniglobus indicus
GAACCCAACCCGATCACCAGGTGCAACGAGTAGCTTAATTTATGCCAGATCCTGTCCAATGATCGGGGAGTAGCTCACATCGGCGAACAGATGCGTCGCGTCCTGCAAACCGGAAAGTCGGTGCGCGGCATCCGCGTCGAGGGCCACACCCCGAAAGACCCCGACCACCTGCGCCATTGGGTCGTCGATTACTATCCGGTCACGTCGGAAGGCGAGGTCTTTGCCGTAGGCACCTGCGTGCGCGAAGTCACCGAGGAATACGCGCTGACCCGCGATCTTGCGCAGAGCGAGGCGCGGTTGCGCATGGCGGCGACGCAGAACCCGGTGCATTTCGTACAGCTGGACCGGCAAGGCGATATCGTCTGGGCCGAAGGCGGGCTTCATGGCCTGCCCGTGATGGGCACGACCCGCCGCGCCCTGCGTCAGGAATTGCCCGAGGAGATAAGCGAGGCCATCGAGACGCAGATCGCCGCGAACCACGAAGACGACCTTCCCAAGGTGTTTGATATCGGTCTTGCGGTCGACGACAAGGCGCTGACGTATCAGGTCAATCTCGACCGGCTGCGCCATGTGGAAGGCTCGGACCAGTACATCCTGGTCTTTACCGATGTGACCGAGCGGCGCGGATTGGAAGATCGCCAGCGCGTTCTGTTGGCTGAATTGCAGCACAGGGTGAAGAACACCCTCGCCACGATCTCGGCCATCGCGCGTTTCCTGGTGAAGGGAACGAAAACCCCCGAGGAATATCGCCAGCGGCTTGATGCCAGGTTGAGTGCCATTTCGCGCACCCACGACCTTCTGACCGGTGCAGGCTGGCGGGGCACCACCTTGGGCGAAATCGTCGAGATCGAGGCCGCGGCCTATGCCGATACTCCCGGCGAGCGTATCGAAGTGACCGGCGACACGCTGACCTTCACCCCGCGCGAGGCCGTCAGGATCGGCATGGGCATGCACGAGTTGCTGACCAATGCCGCGAAGTATGGCGCGCTCAGCACCGAGAACGGCAGGATCAGGATCATCACCGAGAACCGCGACGGGCGAAGCCTGATCTGGAAGGAACGAAACGGCCCCCCGGTGGTTAAACCACAAGGTGAAGGGTTCGGCAGTTTTCTTATCGAAAAGGTCTTGCGCGCCGAATTGCAGGGCGAGATCGACATGAAATTCGAACGCGATGGTCTGAGGTGTCGTATTGACCTGCCACCCTTGGCCGCGACATTGGACGGGGACGATGGGCCGAATACTGATACTCGATGACGAGGTGCTGATCGCCCTCGATCTTGCCATGATGCTGGAGGAGGAAGGGTTCGCGGTCTGCGGCCCCCATCACAAAGTCAATGCCGCCTTGTAGGCGATATCCAGGGATCCGCCCGACGCCGCCATTCTGGATGTCAACCTGGGCAATGACCTGACCAGCGTGCCCGTCGCGCAAGCCCTTGACGGCCAGTCCATTCCCTTCGCGTTCCTGACAGGATACGAAAAGATCGAGCAACAGCTCGAACCCAGGTTTCGCGACCGACCGCGGTCGACCGCACAAAGATCGCCGCGGTCGTGGCGGAGATGCTGAAGGCCTGAGTGGTCCGCGGCGCCCGCTCACGTTTCATGATGGCCGAAAGATCGTTCCGCGTCCCGCCAGAACCGTTTCAAGACATGCTGACGAGAGCCGGTTAATCATGATCTTCGCCTGATGTAGGCATCTCGATCACGCCGATGCGCGAGGCCATATTGCGTCTGGCCCACACGGCTGACGGCGGACACCCATCGGCATTTCAAATTTCTGCACGCCCCTGCGTGCGACGACCCCGAGGCGACGCGGCGCCGCATCCAGCGATCAGGCGATGGAATACCCGCCGTCCACCGGCAACACGACGCCGTTGACGTAACTTGCCTGATCGGAGACGAGGAAATTGATCACGTCGGCCACTTCCGAGGGCTCGGCCCAGCGGCCCATGGGAATGCGTTCGGTGATCTTCGGCCCCCGGGTCGGATCGTTCTTGGCGCCCATGGCCATGCGGGTCACGATCCAGCCGGGCGCGACGGCGTTGGCCCTTATTCCACGGGGCGCCCAGGCGGTCGCCATTGACCGGGTCAGGGCAACGATCCCGTTCTTCGACGCGGCATAGGCGGGCGATTTCGGCGATCCGAAATAACTCCACATCGAGGCGATATTGACGACCGAACCGCCGGCGGCCTCCAGCTTGGGAAGGGCCGCCGTGCCCGACGCCAGGCATGCGGTAAGGTTGACGTCGAGGACGGTCTTGAAGTCCGCCACCTGCCATTCCTTTTCCTGGCGCAGGATGCCGGCGCAATGGATCAGTGCGTCGATCCGGTCTGCCGCGCCGATCAGCCGTTCGATGTCGTTCTGGTCGGTCACGTCGGTCTGCACGAATTCGATCTCGGCCGGGATGTCATCGTCGTGGTCGATGCCGCCCGCGATCACCCGGTATCCCGCCGCCAGAAGCCGCTTGCTGGTCGCCAGCCCGATGCCGGTGCCGCCGCCCGTTACAACAGCCGTTTTCATGTCGGTATCCTTCCCATGCTTCGGATCAGCCCTTCAGAAACGTCTCCGCGGTTTGCCGGATACCGTCGCCGTCAAGTTCGTGGTCAGCATACAGGTGCTGCGGCGGGGCGATCAAACTGTATTCGTCCAGAATACCGTGTCGTTTCAGCTTGATGCCCTTGCCTTCATCCGCCGGCACCTTGGCCACGGCCGATCCGATGCTGCTCGACGGACATCGGTTCGCCGTTACGGGAATGATCGACGCCCTGCCGATCATTCCGACCGACCGGCCCACGTCCCCGGTCGATGCGGAAACAGATCGGCTGATCCCGGTCGGCCGAGGCCCCCGGCCTGATCGAATTGGCGGCGCGCCGACGGCGGATGAGATCAACGAGATCGCCGAACTGACCATGAGGGCCCTCCACGTGGGTCGGCTTTCCAAGGGCGCTTGCCGCCGCCGATATCACCGCCGAGATGTTCTGGACCAAAGACGGGTTCACCGCGTCCTCGCCAAAATTGAAATGCCGTTCGCACAAACCTCGGTCACGCGGGTCACCCCGAGCGGACCCGGCCGGTTTGCCCGGCCAGACCCGTATCTTTCCCCGCATCGGCGGGCGGATCTAGCGGATGAACTGATCCACGTAATCGCCGCCGAGGCCGTTCTCTTCATAATGGGCGCGGCACATGTCGATCTTGGTGAACACGTCCTCATAACCGACCTGCTTGTTGTCCTCGTCGAGATAGACCATGCATCCGGAAATGTTGAAAAGCGTGATCATCTCGTCGCAATCGTCGGGAACGGTCAGCGTGTGAATCTCGCCCGGCGGTTCAAAGACGAACGAATCCTTCTCGGCCACCCAGTCATGCTCGAGATAACGCCACGAACCTTTCAGCACGAAGCCGAACACCGGTGCGGGGTGGACGTGGCGTGACAGCACGCCCGACTTCGTCACCTTCAGAAGGTTGCACCATTGGCCGGTCAGCGTGTTCAGGAACAACGGCCGGAAAAAGACGTTCGGCGCCTGCGGCACCCAGATGCGGTCATCGGTCGGGATGGCGTTGATGGCGATCTCGGGCGATGCCAGCTGGTGGGTTGAGCCGGTCATGAATTTGTACATCTCGAGCCTTTCACTGGATTGATCTGCCTTGGTGCAGACGCCGGTCCGAAAACCCGGCATCGCGGCGTGCCCGGTTGTGCCTTTGCGGCGCAGGTTGCCCAGGGCACGAGACAGCTTGTGGCGACCCGGCGGGAAACACAAGGTGGCGAGGGGGGATGAGCGCCACGTTGCCCGGATCCCGCGCGATGATTGCCGGTAGCGTCCCGCGCCGCAAGGGTCGGCGCACATCGGGTTGCATTGCCATGCCACCGCTCAGACGCTAGTAGGCGTTCGAGTAAACCACGGATCACAGGCCATCATGTCGCCCCCTGTCGTAAACAAGGATCTGTCCGACGCGGAACTCGAGCGGATGATGGAAAGTGCGCGCAATGCGTCGACCTTCCTGAAGGCGCTCAGCCACGAAGGGCGGCTGATGATCCTGTGCCATCTGGCGACGGGCGAAAAATCGGTGACAGAACTGGAAACGCTTCTGTCCCTGCGCCAGGCCGCCGTGTCGCAACAGCTTGCGCGGCTCAGATCCGAGGGCCTCGTCGCGCCCCGCCGCGAGGGCAAGGCGATCTATTACCGCCTGACGGACGCCCGGGCCATCGAGATCCTCGATCTGCTCTATCGGCTGTTCTGCGAAACGCCCGAATGACGCAAACCGCGGTATGAGACCACGGGCCGCCCGGGGCGTGTGATGCCCGATCCGACGCCCTGCCACGGCGGGCGGCGTCGGATCCGCGCGTGCCGACAAGGCGTGTGGCTGTGGAAAAAACCTGTCGCAAAGACGCCGCCGGTTGATCCAGATCAACGCCCGTTCGGCGCCTGCGGATAAACATATTACAAAAGCTGAATTTAACTGCTCGCGGAGTCGCCTTTCGAATTCCGCGGCGGAAGACATGAAAATCGAGGTTGAGGAACCGTTGCGCCTGCGTCCTGCGGCTTCGTTCCGATGAAATATCCGAAAGGTCCGCCATGTCCGTCATCGCACCCGAACCTGCCGCGCCGTCCCGGCTGGCGCATTTTCCGATCACCTTCTTTGCCATCGGCATGGGCATGATGGGGCTGACCCTTGCCCTGCGGGCGGCGGAGACGAGTTACGGGACGGGTCACGATGTGTCGCGCGGGGTGCTGGTGGTGTCGGTCGTGATGCTGGGTGCGCTGGGGCTGGGTCTTGTCGCCAAGGCGCTGCGCCATCCGGGCGAAATCGCGGCCGAATGGCACCATCCTGTCAAGATCGCCTTCTTTCCCGCAATCTCGATTTCGCTGCTGCTGTTGGCGGCGGCGCTGCTGGACGGGGCGCCGGGCATTGCCGCGCCATTGTGGATGTTTGCCACCGCGCTGCAGGGCGTGCTGGCCTTGTCGGTGCTTTCGGCCTGGATCGGCCACCGGGCCTTTCAGCCGGCCATGCTGACGCCGGCCTGGTTCATCCCCGCGGTGGGCAACCTGATCGTGCCACTGGCGGGGGCGCGGCTGGGGTATGTCGAAATCTCGTGGCTGTTCTTTTCCGGCGGGCTGGTCTTCTGGGTGGTGCTGCTGACGCTGGTGGTGAACCGGCTGATGTTCCACGATCCGATGCCCGGCAAGATGGCGCCGACGCTGATGATCCTAGTGGCACCGCCGGCGGTGGCCTTCAGCAGCTGGATGGGCCTGACGGGCGAAACCGGCGCCTTCGGGCATTTCCTGATCAGCACGGCCTTTGTCTTTGCCCTGCTTGTCGCAACCCAGGTGTCGAGGTTCCGCAAGATCCCGTTCGCGCTGTCGTGGTGGGCGCTGTCCTTCCCCCTGGCCGCGTTGGCGATTGCCAGTTTCGGCTATGCCCGCGCCACCGGCTCGACCGCGCATGGGTGGATCGGCACCGGCCTGCTGGTGCTGTTGGTCGTGGTGGTGGCCGGCCTGATCGTGCGAACCGCCATGGCCATGCGCGCCGGTCTGATCTGCATCCCGGAATAATCACAACGCCCTGAAGGAGTATCAATATGCGCTTTTCCAAGTTCCTGACAGCTTCGGTTTTCGCCGTTGGCCTGGCCGGCAGCGCACAGGCCCAGGATGCCAATGCGCTGGTGACGATCCTCACCGCGCCCGAGCCGCAGACACAACTGATGGCGATGGTGCTGACCATGAACGCCATCGCTGCCGGGGCGCAGGCCGAACTGCTGTTGTGCGGCCCGGCCGGAGATATCGCCCTGAAGGACGCACCGGCCACGGCAACCGACGGACAGCCCCCGAAGGGCGCCAGCCCGCAGGGCCTGATGAAGACGATGATGGAACAGAACGACCTCAAGGTTCAGGTCTGCGCGATCTATCTGCCGGGCAAGGGGGCCGATGCCAGCGTGCTGATCGACGGGGTCACCGCCGCGGCACCCGACGCCATGGGCGCCGCCATCGTCGCGCCCGGAACAACGGTGATGAGCTTTTGACCGATCCGGCGGGGCCGATGGCCCCTGACCGTTGAAGGGGGTGTCGATCCGATCACCCGGTGGAACAGCGTGGCACGGGGCGCCTTCATGCCGCCCTTGCCGTCAGGGCCTGCGGTGCAGGACATGCAAAGGGAGCTGGAACAATGAAGAACGATCAAGATCTTCGGGCCTCGCGTCGTGCGTTTCTCGGGCTTGTCGCGGGCGGCCTTGCGACGGCATCTGCCGTACGTCCCGCCGCGGCGGCCAGGGTCCGCACCAAGGCGCGCATCGTCGTCATCGGGGCAGGGGCCGCCGGCCTCGCGCTGGTCAACCGTCTGGTCGACCGGCTTGAGGGCGCCAATATCACGATCCTCGATCCAAGCGCCGGACATGTCTATCAACCCGGCCTGTCGTTGGTGGCCGCCGGGTTGAAACCGGCGTCTTACACCCAGTCCCGGACGACTGACTGGTTGTCCCGCGACATCACGCTGATCGCCGAGGCCGCCGCCGCCATCGACCCCGAGGCGAAGACCGTCGGCACAACCGGGGGTCAGACGCTGTCCTATGATTTTCTGATCGTCGCGGCGGGCCTTGTGTTGGATCATGACGCGATCGAGGGATTCTCGCTGGATCTTGTCGGCACAAACGGCATCGGCGCGCTCTATGCCGGCCCGCAATACGCGGCCAAGACCTGGGCCGCGGCGTCGGAGTTCGTCGAGGCGGGCGGCGTCGGCCTGTTCACCCGCCCGGCGACCGAGATGAAATGCGCCGGCGCCCCGCTGAAGCACACGTTCCTGATCGAGGACATCGCCACCCGCGCGGCCGGCAAGGGCAGGCACCAGATGCATTATGCGTCGAACAATGCCACGCTGTTCGGTGTTCCGATCGTGTCCGAAAAGGTGCGGATGCTGTTTGGGGATCGCGGCATCGCCACCCATTACAACCATGTCCTGCGGGCGATCGATCCGGGCCGCAAGGTCGCGACCTTCGCGACACCCGACGGCGATGCCGAGATGCCCTATGACTACATCCACGTCATTCCGCCCCAGCGCGCGCCCGACGTGATCCGCCAGTCCGGGCTCAGCTGGGCCGACAGGTGGACCGACCAGGGCTGGGTCGAGGTCGACCGCAAGACCCTGCGCCATCTGCGTTATCCCGAGATCTTCGCCCTGGGCGACGTGGCCGGCGTGCCCAAGGGCAAGACGGCCGCCTCGGTGAAATGGCAGGTGCCGGTCGTCGAGGACCACCTGGTCGCAACCCTTGAGGGCCGCGACGGCGTTAAGGAATATGACGGTTACACCTCGTGCCCGCTGGTCACCCGGGTGGGGCGCGCCATGCTGGTGGAGTTCGACTATCACGACAATCTGACGCCGTCGTTCCCCGGCCTGATCGCCCCGTTGGAGGAGCTGTGGATCAGCTGGTTGATGAAGGAGGTGGCGTTGAAGGCCACCTATAACGCGATGCTGCGCGGCAAGGCCTGAGGAGACAGACCATGGAACAACTGACCCCCGAAACCATGATCGCCGTGTTCGAGGAGATTTTCGGACGCACCCTGTTCTGGAGCATGGTCGCGGCGGCGATTGCCGTCACGCTGGCCTATCTCTATGTCCTGATCCGCGATCGGGAAATGTCGATGCGCAAGTTCCTGCTGGCGCAGCTTTCCATGCCCGTGGGCGCTGTGGCGGCCGTCGTCTTCGTGCAGGTCATGACCGATTCATCCCTGCGCGACATCGGCGGGCCGATCGATGTGATCGTCCTTTTGGGTGTTGCCCTGTTGGGCGCGGTGGGCATCGCGATCCTTGTCTATACCGCGCAATCGCTGTTCCGCCGGCCGCACTAGGTGGATCGCCCGGCCGTGCGCCCCGGCGTGGCGGGCCGGGTGGTAACAAGTCGGCCCGAGGCAGAGCGGGCGGTCAACCCATTTGGAGGGCAATGGCACCGCGCCGTTCATCGACACCGGGGCCGCGCGCCGGCGGTGCTGTCCGGTATCCGAACGGCGGACGATCAGGGGCATGGCCCGGCCCAAACCGAACAGCCAGTGCCGGTCGCGCGCGACGGCATCAGCGGAATGACCGCCGCGCGCACCGGCACACCGCTCAATAGGTGGCGCGACCGCCCGACAGGTCGAACGTGGCCCCGGTGGTGAAGGTGTTTTCGCCCGACACCAGCCAGACGATCATGTTCGCGGCCTCGTCCACCTCGAGGAAACGTCCGCGCGGGATCTTCGACAGCATGTAGTCGATGTGTTCCTGCTTCATCTGATCGAAGATCGGCGTGCGCGCGGCGGCCGGGGTGACGCAGTTCACGGCGACGTCGACGTCGGCCATTTCCTTGCCCAGCGACTTGGTGAAGCCGATGACGCCGGCCTTGGACGCCGAATAGGCCGAGGCGTTGGGGTTGCCTTCCTTGCCGGCGATCGACGCGATGTTGCAGATCCGTCCATAACCGCGTTCGCGCATGCCCTTCACCACCGCCTTGTTGGTGAAATAGGTGCCGGTCAGGTTGATCGCCACGATCTGTTCGAACGCGTCGTTGTCGTAGTCGATGACCGGCGCGTTGGGGCCCGCGACCCCCGCCGAGTTCACCAGGATGTCGACGGTGCCCACAGTCTTTTCGGTCTCTTCCAGGGCCGCGGTCACGCTGTCCCAGTTCGCCACATCGCACCGCATCGCGGCGTGGGGGCCATCGCCCGGCAGGTCGTTCATCGCAGCCTTGCAGGCGTCGGCATTCATGTCCCAGCCCGCGATACGGGCGCCCGAAGCCGCCAGCCGTCGCGCGATCGCCAGGCCGAGGCCCTGTGCCGCGCCGGTGACGACTGCGGTCTTGCCGGTGAGGTCGTAGGTGTTCATGAAAGTCTCCTGTCGCTGTGATGTTGGTTCGGCGCGACATTGGCACAGCGGCCGCCGGGGGAACAGGCGATTTCGCCGCTGACACATGGGGTGGTGGTTGCGCCTGTGGTGATTTCGTGGCCGATGCAGGGGACGGTTGATGGTGTATGGGGGTGCCATGGATGATCGGGCCGGGCGTTGTCGCAGGGGTCCGGTGCCTCCGGCGGGAGTATTTTCGTCGGTAAGAAGCCATGGGCGGTGTTTTTCGGAAGCGTGATGATGTGTGAGGCGGCGAGGGAGCGATGATGATGACGGAAGGATCGACTGCGCAGGCGACAGGGCGCCGTCACGTGGCAATCATCGGTGCGGGCATTGTCGGGGTGTCCTGCGCGATCTGGCTGCTGCGCGATGGCCATCGCGTGACGCTGATTGATCGGGCGGGGCCGGGCGAGGGCACCAGTTTCGGCAACGGGGGCGTTCTGGCGTCCTGTGCCATCGTGCCGGTGCAGGGGCCGGGGTTGATCGGGCGCGCGCCGGGCATGGTCTTGAACCGCGATCAGCCGCTTTTCGTGCGCTGGCGGCATCTGCCGCGGGCGGCGCCGTGGCTGGCGAAATACCTCGCACATGCGAATGCGCCCGACGCCCGGCGCATTGCCGCAGCACTGGCGCCGATCGTCGGCGACTCGCTGGCCGATCATCTGGCGCTGGCGGCGGGCTCGGATGCGGAGCGCTGGATCGTGCCGACCGATTACCTGTATCTTTACCGCGATCGCGCGGCGTTTCTTGGCGATTCGTTCGGCTGGGATCTGCGGGCCGCCCATGGCTTTGAGTGGCGCGAGATCGAGGCGGGCGCGCTGGATGCCTTCGATCCGGTGTTTTCGGACGATCTGTCGTTCGCGGTGCAATTGGGCAATCATGGCCGCATTCGCGATCCGGCGGGATACGTGCGGGACCTGGCGGCATATGCCGGAACGCTGGGCGCGCGGACCTTGCGCGGCGAGGTGGACGCCATCCGGTGCGAAGGCGGCGCGGTTCGTGGCGTGCGAACCGGCAGCGCGACGGTGGACTGCGATGCGGTGGTCCTGGCGACCGGTGTCTGGAGTGCAAAGTTGGCCGGTTCGCTGGGCCTTGCCGTTCCGCTGGAGAGCGAGCGGGGATATCACATCGATCTGTGGGGGGCGTCGCCCGTGCCGAAGGTGCCGGCGATGATCGCGGGCGGCAAGTTCGTCATGACGCCGATGGACGGACGTTTGCGCCTGGCCGGCGTGGTCGAATTCGGCGGGCTGGATGCCGGTCCCTCCCGCGCGCCCTTCGATCTGTTGCTGCGCCAGGCGCGCGCCGCGATCCCGGGGCTGACGTGGGAGGACAAGACCGAATGGATGGGCCATCGACCGGCGATCACGGATTCGATTCCCGTGATCGGCGAGATTCCCGGTGTGCGCGGCGCTTTCGTGGGCTTCGGGCATCACCACGTCGGGCTGACCGGCGGGCCGAAAACCGGCCGCGTTCTGGCGCGGATGATCGGCGGGCGCAAAGCAGAGATTGACCTTGCCCCCTATTCCCCGGCACGGTTCATGGGATCACGGCGCGCACGGACAGGGCGCCACCACGAACAGGGAGACCGGAAATGAAACTGACTGCAACGCTTCTGACCGCCACCGCGCTTTGCGCCGCGACCGCCGCCCAGGCCGAGGTCTGGGACATGCCGCTGGCCTATTCCGCGACCAATTTCCATTCCGAGAACGCCGCACGCTTTGGCGATTGCGTCACCAAGGGCACCGACGGCGCGATCGAGATCAAGACCCATCCTTCGGGTTCGCTGTTCGGCGGCGCCGACATCAAGCGGGCGATCCAGACCGGTCAGGTGCAGATCGGCGAACGCCTGATGTCCGCCCATGCCAATGAAAACCCGCTGTTCGCGGTGGATTCGGTGCCGTTCCTGGCGACCTCGTTCGAGGATTCGGCGAAGCTGTTCGAGGCCGCGCGGCCCAAGCTTGAGGAGGCGCTGGGCGAGCAGAACCTGACGTTGCTCTATGCCGTTCCTTGGCCGCCGCAGGGGTTGTATTTCGACAAGGCGGTCGAATCGGTGGCCGACATGGAGGGGATCAAGTTCCGCTCGTACAACACGACGACCGCGCGCTTTGCCGAGTTGACCAAGATGCTGCCGGTGTCGATCGAGGCGGCCGAGCTTCAGCAGGCGTTCGCCACAGGGGTGGCCGAATCGATGATTTCCTCGGGGGCCACGGGATACGATCAGAAGGTGTGGGAGAACCTGTCGCACTTCTACACCGTCGATGCTTGGCTGCCCTACAACTATGTCATGGTCAATTCCGACATCTGGGCCGAAACCGCCGAGGACGCGAAAGCCGTGATTTCGGACTGCGCCGAACAGGCGGCCGCCAACGGGCTGGAGGCGTCGAAGAACTATACCCAGCTGACCCTTGAGGGTCTGCGCGAAGGTGGCATGACGGTGGCGCCGCCGTCCGAGACGCTGAAGGCGGATCTGGACGCCATCGGCGAGACGATGACGGCCGAGTGGCTGGAAGAGGCGGGCGAGGCCGGACAGGCCGTGGTCGATGCCTATCGCGGCGCGAACTGAGCGGCCTTTACTGAACTGGCGCGGCGTCCAGATGGGCGCCGCGTTCTGCGTGCCGGGAGGGGCTTCATGCGCATACGTCATCTGTTTCGCTATCCGATCAAGGGGTTGGGGGCCGAAACGCTGGAGCAGGCCGACCTGATCGCGGGGCGCACCATCGCCGGTGACCGTGCCTTTGCCGTCACCCATGGCGCCAGCGCATACGATCCCGACGCGCCCGCGTGGCAGCGGCGCGGCAATTTCCAGGTGGTGGCGAATTCGCCGGCATTGGCGATGGTGACGTTGACGCGCCAGGATGGCCGGTTGCGGCTGGAACACCCCGATGCCGATCCTCTGACCTTCGATCCCGACGAGGCGTCGCAGTATGACACGCTGGCCGATTGGGTTGCCGATCTGCCGGGCGCGCGGCCCGGTCCGTGCAGTGTTGCAAGGCTGGCGGATCGGGCGCTGACCGACATGGCGCAGCCCTATGTCTCGATCCACAACCGCGCCAGCCTGTCGGAACTGTCCGACCGGTTCGGACGCGCGATGGCGATGCACCGGTTTCGCGCCAACGTCTGGATCGACGGTGCCGATCCCTGGGACGAGGAAGACTGGATCGGGCGCGAGATCACGCTGGGCACCGCCCGCCTGAAGGTGTGCGAACCGGTGGGCCGCTGTGCCGCGCCCTCCGCCGATCCCGACAATGGCGAGCGTGACAGCGACATCATCGGCGCCCTGCGCGACCTTCGGGGCACCAAGAATTTCGGCGTCTATGCCGAGGTGATCGCGGATGGCACCATCGCCCCCGGCGATACCGCCCGGCTGGAGGGTTGAGGTGCGGATGCTGCGCCGCACCCTCGACGGTCTGTATCTGGGGGCCGGGGTTCTGGCCGCGGGCTGTCTGATCGCGATCCTGATACTGGTGGTGCTTCAGATGCTGGCCCGCTGGACGGGCGAGGTGTTTCCGGGCGCGCCCGATTACGCAGGCTATGCCATGGCGGGGGCGTCGTTCCTGGCGTTCGCCCATGCGCTGGACCGGGGCGCGCACATCCGGGTGTCGATCGTGCTGCAACTGCTGGGGCCGCGGGGGCAGCGATGGCTGGAAACCTGGTGCTTTGCCATCGGATCCGCCGTCGCGTGGTATGTCGCGTATTTTTCGTGGCGGATGATCGGGTTTTCGTTGAAGTTCAACGATATCAGCCAGGGTCAGGACGCCACGCCGCTGTGGATTCCGCAATCGGTCATGTTGATCGGGGCGGTGATCCTGGCCATCGCGCTGACCGACAACCTGGTTCAGCTCATCTTCACCGGCCGCCACGCGATCACCCGCGATCTGGCCGATCAGTCGCGGGGCGAATGACATGCAGGAAGCTTATGTAATCGTCCTGTTCCTGTTCGTGCTGTTCGTGCTGCTGGGGTCCGGCGTCTGGGTGGGGCTGGCGCTGATGGGCGTCGCCTGGGTGGGGATGGAGCTGTTCACGACCCGTCCCGTGGGCGACACCATGGCGACGGTGATCTGGGCCTCGTCGTCGTCCTGGACCCTGACCGCGCTGCCGATGTTCATCTGGATGGGCGAGATCCTGTTCCGCACCCGCCTGTCCGAGGACATGTTTCGGGGGCTGTCGCCCTGGATGGCGCCGCTGCCCGGTGGGCTGGTTCACACCAACATCGTCGGATGCACGGTTTTTGCCGCAGTTTCAGGGTCTTCCGCCGCGACGTTGACAACGGTCGGCAAGATGAGCATCCCGGAACTGCGCAAGCGCAACTATCCCGAAACCATGGTGATCGGCACGCTGGCGGGGGCGGCGACGCTGGGCCTGATGATCCCGCCGTCGCTGACGCTGATCGTTTACGGGGTCACCATCAACGAAAGCATCACGCGGCTGTTCTTCGCGGGCATCGTGCCGGGGCTGGTTCTGGCGGTGATGTTCATGGCCTATGTGGCGGTGGTTTCGCGGCTGTCGAAAACCTGGAACCCCGACGACGAACCGGCGATGACCCTTGGCGCCAAGATCCGCAATTCGCGGTTCCTGATCCCCGTGATCTCGCTGATCGTGGTGGTGATCGGGTCGATGTACCTGGGCCTTGCCACCGCGACCGAGGCGGCGGCCTTCGGTGTCATCGGTGCGCTGGTTCTGGCGGCGGTGCAGGGATCGCTGACCTGGTCCACCTTCGCCGCGTCGCTGATGGGGGCGACCCGCACCAGCGCGATGATCGCGCTGATCCTTGCGGGGGCCGCGTTCCTGTCGCTGGCCATGGGGTTCACCGGCCTGCCGCGGGGTCTGGCCGACCTGATCGCGGGGTGGGAGCTGAGCCGGTTCCAGCTCTTGATGGCGCTGCTGGTCTTCTACATCGTGCTGGGCTGTTTCCTTGACGGGATTTCATCGGTGGTTCTGACCATGGCCGTGGTCGAACCGATGGTGCGACAGGCGGGAATCGATCTGATCTGGTTCGGCATCTTCATCGTCGTGGTCGTCGAAATGGCCCAGATCACCCCGCCCATCGGCTTCAACCTGTTCGTGTTGCAGGGGCTGACGGGCCACGAGATGGGGTTCATCGCCAAGGCGGCGATTCCGATGTTCGTCATCATGGTGGTGATGGTCTTCGTGCTGATCCTCGTTCCCGATCTGGCGACCTGGCTGCCCGACAAGATGCGCCAGGTGCCCGGCTGATCGCCCCCTGCGCGGATTGGCCTATCGCCTCCGCGCAATCATGGTGTAGGCTTTGACGAACAATGACGAGGTTTCCGTGTCCGATACTGTTCCCGCGATTTTCGACGGTCATAACGACGTTTTGCTCAAGCTTTACAATGCCGGCGGGCGGGATGCCTGTGACGGCTTCGTGAACGGGCGCGACGGCGCGATCGACCTGCCCAAGGCCAGGGCGGGCGGCTTTGGCGGCGGATTTTTTGCCGTCTACGTTCCGTCGCCCGTCGATCGCGAGGCCCGACACGACGAGATGACGCAGGCCACCTATGACCTGCCGCTGCCCGCGCCATTGGCGTGGGAGGACGCCGCGCCGGTGGTCATGGCGCAGGCGGCGATCCTGTTCGATCTTCAGACGCGCGGCGCGTTGGTGATCGTCCGGACGGTGGCCGAGTTGCGGCGCGCGCTGGAGGCCGGCCGGTTGGCCGCGATCTTTCACATCGAAGGAGCCGAGGCGATCGACCCCGACCTGCATACGCTGGACGTGCTGTATCAGGCCGGGCTGCGTTCGGTCGGGCCGGTCTGGAGCCGTCCGACGATCTTCGGCCACGGCGTTCCGTTCCGCTATCCGTCAGACGGCGACATCGGTCCGGGGTTGACGGAACATGGCTTGCGTTTGGTGAAGAGGTGTAATGAACTCGGCATCATGCTGGACCTTTCTCACCTGAACGAGGCAGGATTTTGGGACGTCGCGCGCCATTCGGATGCGCCGTTGGTGGCGACCCATTCCAACGCCCATGCGATCTGCCCCCATGCCCGCAACCTGACCGACAAGCAGTTGGATGCCATCGCGGAAAGCGACGGCATGGTGGGGCTGAACTTTGCCGCCGCGTTCCTGCGTGACGACGGGCGGATGCTGGGCGATGTGCCGGTGTCGCAGATGCTGCGCCATCTTGATCACATGATCGAACGGGTGGGCGAGGATCGCGTCGGCATGGGCTCGGACTATGACGGCGCGGTGGTGCCCGACGGCGTGAAAACCGTGGCCGACCTGCCGGTGCTGCGCCGGGCCATGGCCGATCACGGCTATGACGCCGACCTGATCGCCAAGCTGTGCCACGGCAACTGGCTGCGCGTTCTGGAAAAGACCTGGGGGCGTTAACCCCGGGCGACGACAACAACGACAGACACAACAGAGAGGGAAAACCGACATGAACATGATGAACCGATATCTCGGCAGTGCCGCAATCGGCCTGGCCGTCGCCGTCACCGGGGGCGTGGCATTTGCCGAAACGCCGCCCAACATGCTGGTGATCGCCAACCGCATCGACGACATCACCACGCTGGATCCCGCCCAGAGCTTTGAATTCGCCGGATCTGACGTTCTGCGCAACGTCTATGGCAACCTGGTCAACTTCGATCCCGCCAACCTTGAGGCCGGATATCAGCCCGACCTGGCCACCGAATGGTCGGTCAGCGAGGACGGCAAGTCGATCACCTTCACCATGCGCGAGGGGATGACGTTCACCTCGGGCAATCCCGTCACCGCCGAGGATGCAGCGATGTCGCTGCGCCGGGTCGTGAAATTGAACAAGACACCGGCCTTCATCCTGACGCAGTTCGGCTTTACTCCCGAAAACGTCGACGAGATGATCACCTTCGACGACAACACCGTCACCATCACCACCGATCAGCAATACGCCACGTCTTTCGTGTTGAACGCGCTGACAGCCACGGTGGGCAGCGTCATCGACTACAAGACGGTGATGGAGAACGAAGTCGACGGTGACATGGGCAACACCTGGATGGCGACCAATTCGGCCGGTTCCTATGCCTACAAGCTGGATTCCTGGAAGCCGAACGAATCCGTCACCCTGTCGTCGAACCCCGATTTCTATCTGGGCGCCCCCGAGATGGAGCGCGTGATCGTGCGCCACGTGCAGGAAAGCGCGTCGCAGCGTCTGTTGCTGGAGCGTGGCGACATCGACATGGCCCGCAACCTGAACCCCGAGGACATCGCCGGGATCGAAGGCGCCGATGGCGTCAAGATCGTGGACGAGTTGAAGGGGCGGTTGATGTATGCGTCGCTGAACCAGAAGAACGAACAATTGTCCAAGCCGCAGGTCAAGCAGGCGTTCAAGTATCTGGTCGACTACGAAGGGATGCAGAACAGCTTCCTCAAGGGGAAATACACGATCCACCAGAACTTCCTGCCCCAGACCTATCTGGGATCGGTGAAGGAAAATCCGTTCAGCCTGGATATCGAAAAGGCAAAGGGTCTGCTGGAAGAGGCCGGTGTTCCCGAGGGTTTCACCATCGAAGCGGGCGTGCGCGAAAGCCAGGAACGCATCGAGATCGCCCAATCGCTGCAGAACACCCTGGGTCAGGTCGGCATCAAGCTGAACATCACCGTGGGCACCGCGGCGCAGATCCTGGCGCGATACCGTGCGCGCGAACTCGACCTGTATCTGGGCGAATGGGGGCCGGATTATCCCGATCCGCAGACCAACGCGGGCACGTTCGCCTATAACCCCGACAATTCCGACGAGGCGAACGCCACCGGCCTTCTGGCCTGGCGCAACGCCTGGGATACCGGCGGGCTGACGGAAAAGGTGAACGCCGCGGTGATCGAGACCGATACCGACACCCGCATCCAGATGTACAAGGACATGCAGGCCGAGTTCCGCGAAATCTCGCCGTTCATCATCATGTTCCAGCAGATCGAACAGACCGCCATGCGCGACAACGTCGAGGGCTTTTCCACCGGACAGGCGATCACCGCCGCGTCCTATTGGACGGTCACCAAGTAGGTGGCGGATGCCGCAAATACCGATCGGGGGCGCGAGCGCGCGCCCCTGATGCCCGTGCTGTGGAAGATCGCGTCGGTGATCGGGTCGATCCTGGTCACCATGCTGGGCCTGTTGTTCGTCACCTTCATCATCGGACGGGTCATGCCCATCGATCCGGTGCTGGCCATCGTCGGCGAACGGGCGTCGCAATCGACCTATGACGCGGTTTATGTCCAGCTTGGCCTGGACAAGCCGTTGATCGTGCAGTTCCTCTATTACATCGGCGATGTGGTCCGCGGCGATTTCGGCATTTCCCTGCTGAACGCGCGCCCCGTGGCCGAAGACATCGCGCGGGTGTTCCCCGCGACGCTGGAACTGGCCACCATCGGCGTGATCATGGGCGTCGTGCTTGGCGTGCCGCTGGGCGTAATCGCTGCGGTCAAGCGCGGCTCGTGGATCGACCAGGTGGCGCGCGTCGTTGCACTTGTCGGATATTCCATGCCGATCTTCTGGCTGGGTCTGGTCGGATTGTTGATCTTTTACGGCATTCTGGGTTGGGTCGGCGGGCCGGGACGTGTCGGCATCTTCTATGTCGATGTTATGCCGACGATCACCGGCCTGCTGCTGGTCGACAGCCTGATCGACGGCAACTGGGCCGTGTTCAAGGACGCCTTTTCGCACATCATCCTGCCGGCGTCGCTGTTGGGATATTACTCGCTGGCCTATATCAGCCGGATGACCCGGTCCTTCATGCTGGAACAGCTTTCGGCCGAATATATCACCACCGCCCGCGTCAAGGGGATGAGCGAATGGAGCGTGGTCTGGACCCACGCCTTCAAGAACATCCGGGTGCAGTTGATCACCGTGATCGCGCTGTCCTATGCCGGGCTTCTGGAAGGGTCGGTCCTGACCGAGATCATCTTCTCGTGGCCGGGGATCGGCAGCTATATCACCACCGCGCTGCTGGCGGCCGACATGAACGCCGTGCTGGGCGGGACCGTCGTTGTCGGCGCCGTGTTCATCCTTCTGAACATCTTCTCCGACCTGTTGTACAAGTTCCTCGATCCCCGTGCCAAATGATCCCGTAATCCAAAGGAGCGTGCCATGACCGCGACACCGGACACCCCCGGCGGCGCGCCGACGCTGCGATCCTGGCTTTTGACGGAAACGCCGACCTCGCGGCGCCATGCCCGCTACAGTTCGTTCTACAAGGGCTGGCTGTCGTTCCGGTCGAACACCATGGCGATGATCGGCCTCGGCATCCTTGTGGCGCTGGTCGCGATCGCAATTTTCGCGCCGCTGATCGCGCCCCACGACCCCTATGCGCAGGATCTGGGGAACCGCCTGCAACCGCTGGGCACCGATGGCCATGTGTTGGGCACCGACAGTCTGGGCCGCGATATCCTGTCGCGGCTGATTTTCGGCTCGCGGATCACGCTGTATATCGTCGCGCTGGTGGCGCTGATCGCGCCCATTGCCGGGCTGCTGGTGGGCACGGTTTCGGGCTATGCGGGGGGCTTCGTCGATTCCGTGCTGATGCGGATCACCGACATCTTCCTGGCGTTCCCGCGCCTGGTGCTGGCGCTGGCCTTCGTCGCCGCACTGGGGGCGGGCATCGAAAACGCCGTGCTGGCGATTTCACTGACGGCCTGGCCGCCCTATGCGCGGATTGCGCGGGCCGAAACGCTGACGATCCGTGGCTCGGACTTCATCAGCGCGGTCCGCCTTCAGGGGGCCGGACCGCTGCGCATCATCATGCGTCATATCTGGCCGCTCTGCGTGTCGTCCCTGATCGTGCGGGTGACGTTGGACATGGCCGGGATCATCTTGGCCGCTGCCGGTCTGGGGTTCCTCGGTCTTGGCGCGCAACCGCCCAGCCCGGAATGGGGGGCAATGATTTCCGAAGGACGCCGTTTCATCCTTGACCATTGGTGGGTCGCGACGATGCCGGGGCTGGCGATCTTTACCGTGTCGCTGGCGTTCAACCTGCTGGGCGATGGATTGCGCGACGTTCTGGACCCGAAGGACAGCGGATCATGAGCCTTCTGGACGTCGAAAACCTGTGGGTGAAGTTCCCGACGCGGCAGGGCGTGTTTGACGCGGTGCGCGGCGTCAGCTTTACCCTCGGCAAGGAACGTCTTGGCATCGTCGGTGAATCCGGGTCGGGCAAGTCGATGACCGGGCGTGCCATCCTGCGGCTGATCCGCCCGCCCGGGATCGTGCAGGCCGACCACATCAAGCTCGGCGGCGACGACCTGTTGCAGAAGTCCGAAAAGGACATGCGCGCGGTGCGTGGCCAACGGATTTCGATGGTGATGCAGGATCCGAAATTCTCGCTGAACCCGGTGATGCGGATCGGCGATCAGTTGATCGAAGCCTATCGGCTGGCCAACAAGTCCGACCGCAAGGGCGCGAAAAGCACGGCGATCGAGGCGTTGGAGGCCGTGTCGATCCGCGACCCCGAACGGGTCATGCGCGCCTATCCGCACGAGATGTCGGGCGGCATGGGCCAGCGGATCATGATCGCCATGATGCTGATTCCCGACCCCGAGATCCTTATCGCCGACGAACCCACATCGGCGCTGGACGTCTCGGTGCAACGTCAGGTGCTGTCGATCATGGACAAGCTGGTGACCGACCGGGGCATGGGCCTGATCTTCATTTCCCACGATCTGAACCTTGTCGCGGACTTCTGCGACCGGGTGCTGATCATGTATTCCGGTCGCGTGGTCGAGGTGTGCCAGGCCGACCGCCTGCACGAGGCGACCCATCCCTATACCCGCGGTCTGCTGAAGTCGCTGCCCCGTCTGGACCAGCCCCAGGGCAAGCTGCAGGTTCTGAAACGCGACCCGGCCTGGGCCGACGCCCCCAGCGTGAGCGGCCGGGCATGAGCATGTTGTCGGTCAGCGATCTGAACGTCTGGTTCGGCACGGGGCGCGACCGCGTGGATGCGGTCAGGGACGCCACCTTCGATGTGCCCGCCGGCGAAAGTTTCGGGCTGGTGGGGGAATCCGGGTCGGGCAAATCCACCATCCTGCGCGCGATCACCGGTCTTGCGCCGACATGGTCGGGCCGGATCGAGGTCAACGGCATGACGCTGGGCCCAAGGCGGGATCGCGCGTTCTACAAGACCGTCCAGATGGTGTTTCAGGATCCCTATGCGTCGCTGCATCCGCGCCATTCGGTCGATGCCGTGCTGGGCGAGACGCTGCATCTGCACGGATTCAAGGACATAGACGCCCGTGTGGTGAAACTGCTTGACGATGTCGGGCTGGGCGGACAGTTCCGGTTCCGCTATCCCCACCAGTTGTCGGGCGGTCAGCGCCAGAGGGTGGCAATCGCCCGCGCATTGGCCGGCGAGCCGGAAATATTGTTGCTAGACGAACCGACATCTGCCTTGGATGTGTCAGTGCAGGCTGAGATCCTCAACCTGCTGACCGACCTGCGTGCCGAGCGGAGCCTGACCTATGTCATGGTGTCCCATGATCTTGCCGTGGTCGGCCACATGTGCGGACGGCTGGCGGTGATGAAGGACGGTCGGATCGTGGAAATCATGGATGTGCAGGCCCTGCGCGACAGACAGGCCACGCATCCCTATTCGCAGGAACTGCTGCGCAATTCGATCGGTGCCTGAGGGCGCCGGGGGCGGGGAGAGACATTGATGCTGATGGGGCTGCACCATGTGCAACTGGCCATGCCCAAGGGGGCCGAAGCCAAGGCGCGGGCGTTCTACGTCGACGTTCTGGAAATGCACGAGGTCGCAAAGCCGGCCGAGCTGGAAGATCGCGGCGGTTGCTGGTTCGAAGCGGGATCGGTGCGCGTGCATCTGGGCGGGGAAGAACCGTTTCGCCCGGCCAAGAAGGCGCATCCGGCCTTTCAGGTGGCATCGCTGGACGTGACCCGCGACAAGCTGGCCGCGCGCGGTGTGGCAATGGAATCCGACATCGACCTGCCCGACATCCGCCGCATCTATATCGCCGACCCGTTCGGCAACCGGATCGAGCTTCTCGAACGTCGCGACTGAGTGTCTGGCGCAACGGGTAAGACGTGACAGGTCCGTTATGCGGACGGGCTTACCAGCGGCGATTTTGCGCGATACCCCTGCAAGTTCGGATTGACAACCCGGTCCCACCCCGACATCGTTTGGTAAATTCAAGGCGATCCGGATAGCGGACCGCCGAGAGGGAGGATGGGCCGTAGCGAACGGGCAGGGCACTTTGCCGGAACGGCGGGCGGGGGCGCAGACCGTGTCGCGTGCCGCATCGGTCTTGCGCGTCATCGGACGCCTTGGCGATCCGTCGTTCTCCCAGCTTTCGCGCCAGACGGGCCTGGCCAACGCGACCCTGCGCCGGTTGCTGGTTGCGCTGATCGACGCGCAACTGGCCGTGCAGGACGGTGTATCCGGGCGCTATCGTCTGGGCGTCGAGGCTTACTTGATGGGCCAGCTTGCCGCGCCGCGTTTCCTGATTCACGACATTGCGCGCGACGGCCTGACACGGCTGGCCCGTCTGTCGGGCGACACCGCCTTCCTCAGCGCATTCGAGGGCATCTCGACCGTCTGTCTGCACCGCGAAGAGGGGCAATACCCGATCCGCACCCATGTTCTGAGCGTCGGAGACCGCCATCCGCTGGGGATGGGGGCCGCCGGTCTGGCCGTTCTGGCGGCCTTGCCCGTGGCGCGGGCCGACGCCATCCTTGCCGCCAACGCCGAAGCGATCCACGCCGCGCGCCCCGAAGTCGACATGGACGTTCTGGCCGTTCTGGTGACGGACGCGCGCGCCACGGGTGTTGCCCTGAATCCCGGCCTGATCTTTCCGGGATCCTGGGGCATCGCCGCCGCGATCCGCACCGCGAGCGGGACGGTCGTCGGCGCGCTGACCATCGCGGCGATCGAGGACCGGTTGGGACCGGACCGACAGGCCGAACTGTCCACGCCGTTGCTGGAGGAGGCCGCCAGCATCGAACGCCGGTTGGCCCGGCTGGACGCCAATGAATCAAAGCACGCGCCGTCGGGCGCCACCGCCGCCGGATGACGGCGATCTGAAAGGGAGAAAGACCATGGAGCGCAGGAACGACGCCGTCATCGTGGGCTGGGCCCACACCCCCTTCGGCAAGCTCGAGGCCGAGGATATCGAGGCGCTGATCGCGTCCGTCGGGACCGAGGCGCTGGAGCACGCCGGGGTGTCGCCGGGCGATGTCGATCTGGTGGCCGTGGGCGTTCTGAACTCGGGCTTTTCTAAGCAGGGGTTCGAGGCGGGTCTGGTCTCGGTCGCCGTTCCGGGGCTGGAGCGGACACCGGCGGTGCGCTGTGAAAACGCCTGCGCGTCGGGATCGGCCGCGCTCTATACCGCCATGGATGCGGTTGCGGCCGGGCGGGCACGGATCGCGCTGGTGATCGGCGCGGAAAAGATGACCGCCACACCGGGCGTCGAGGTGGGCGATATCCTGTTGTGCGGCGCCTATCGCAAGGAGGAAGACGGTCTTCCCGCCGGATTTGCCGGGATCTTCGGGCAGATCGCCGACAGCTATTTCCAGAAGAACGGCGACAAGTCCGAAGAACTGGCGATGATCGCGGCCAAGAACCATCGCAACGGTGTCGATAACCCCTTTGCGCACCTGAAAAAGGACGTGGGCGTGGCGTTCTGCAACACCGTGTCCGACAAGAACCCGCGTGTGGCGGGACCGCTCCGGCGCACCGATTGCTCGCTGGTGTCGGACGGGGCGGCGGCGCTGGTGGTCACCGACCGCGAAACCGCCGAAGCCCTGGCGCGCGCCATCGCGTTTCGCGCCCGCGCCCACAAGAACGACGTCTTCCCCCTGTCGCGCCGCGATCCCACCGAATTTGCCGGTCCGCGCGCGGCCTGGGATGCGGCCAAGGAACAGGCGGGCGTGACGCTGGACGATCTGGATCTGGTGGAAACCCATGATTGTTTCACCATCGCCGAGATGATTGAATACGAGGCGATGGGCCTGACCCCGCCGGGCCAGGGGTGGAAGGCCATCCGCGAGGGATGGACCGCGAAGGACGGCAAGATGCCGGTGAACCCCTCGGGCGGCCTGAAGTCCAAGGGACATCCGATCGGAGCGACCGGCGTGTCGATGCATGTTCTGGCGTCGATGCAGCTGATGGGCGAAGCGGGTGGGATGCAGATTCCCGGTGCCAACCTGGCCGGCGTGTTCAACATGGGCGGCGCGGCGGTCACCAGCTATTGCTCGATCCTGGAGCGGGTGAAATAGCGTGACGCCATTCTCGACCCGCACGATGAACCTGGGCCACATCGTGCAGCAACAGGCCCGCCGCAACGCCGCGCGCCCCGCCTTCGTCTGGGGCGACCGGGTGTGGACCTGGGCCGATCTGAACGACCGCGTCGCGGCCATGGCGGCGGTGCTGGCCGATCACGGCATCGGCAAGGGCGACCGGGTTTTGGTGCAGTCGCAAAACTGCAACCAGTTGTTCGAAAGCATGTTCGCCTGTTTCCGCCTTGGTGCGGTCTGGGTGCCGGCAAACTTTCGTGGCGCGCCCGACGATCTGGCCTGGATGGCGGAATTGTCGGGCGCAAAGCTGTTGATCTGCAATGCGGCCTTCCCCGAGCACGCGAAGATCAACGCACTTGCCCTGAGCACGCGGATCGCCATCGGACCCGCCGACTTTGGCCCTGACATCGACGAGCTGATGCAAAAGGCCGGTCCGCCGCCGCCCCTGGCGGCCGTCGATCGGGACGATCCCGCCTGGTTCTTCTTTACCTCGGGCACGACCGGCCGTCCCAAGGCCAGCGTCCTGACCCACGGCCAGTTGGGCTTTGTCATCAACAATCACCTCTGCGATCTCGTGCCCGGTCTTGGCCCCGACGACGCATCGCTGGTGGTCGCACCCCTGTCGCACGGCGCGGGGATGCACCAGTTGATGGCGTCGGCCAAGGGCGCGCCGACGATCCTGACCACCGCCGCAAAGTTCGACACCGCCGAGATCTGGGGCTTGGTGGAACGCTGGAAGGTCACCAATATCTTCACCGTTCCCACGATCCTGAAGATGCTGGTCGAAGCGCCCGAAGTGGCGCAGACCGACCATTCATCCCTGCGCTATATCATCTATGCCGGTGCGCCGATGTATCGCACCGACCAGGTCCGGGCGCTGGAAACGCTGGGCCCCGTCCTGGTGCAATACTTCGGGCTGGGCGAGGTCACGGGCGCGATCACCGTGTTGCCGCCAGACGCCCATTCCGCCCTTGACGACAGCCGCGCGGGCACCTGCGGGATACCGCGGACCGGCATGCAGGTCGAAATCCAGGACGACACGGGCGCCGAGGTGGCCACTGGCGAAACCGGCGAGATCTGCGTGCTCGGCCCCGCCGTCTTTGCCGGATACTGGGACAATCCCGAAGCCAACGCCAAGACCTTCCGCGATGGGTGGTTCCGCACCGGCGATCTGGGCCACATGGACGCAGACGGTTTCGTCTATATCACCGGTCGCCAGTCCGACATGTTCATTTCGGGCGGCTCGAACATCTATCCGCGCGAGATCGAGGAGAAGATCCTGACCCATCCGGCGATCACCGAAACCGCCGTGTTCGGGATGCCCGATCCGAAATGGGGCGAGGTTGGCGTGGCGGTGTCGGTCCTGAAGCCCGGTCACGCGGTGGACGGCGCCGCGTTGTCGGCTTTCCTGCGAGAGAAAATGGCCGGCTACAAGGTGCCGCGGGCGTTCCATTTCTGGGATGAGCTGCCGAAATCCGGCTATGGCAAACTGGCCAAGCGCCTGATCCGGGACGAGTTGGAAAAACGCCAGAGCAAGGGAACTCCATGATGCGCCACGTCACACATCCCGGCCCCGTGGCCGAGGACCGGCTGGATCTGCTGCCGGTCGAGGGCAAGGCGATCGAGGTCATGCTGCGACCGGGCATCCCGCTTGAGGATGCCGTGGCACAGGCGATGGCCGATGCCGGATGCGACGGTGGATACCTCGACTTCAACGCCGCGCCGGTGTCGGCGCTGGAATATGTCATTCCGGCCCATTCCAGCGACGCCGACCACGTCGCGTGGTATTCCGACATCCATTCCTTTGATGGCGCGGGGGTGATCGATCACATGGTGATGATCGTCGGCACCCATGACGGCAAGTCTTTCCTGCACGGTCACGGACGCTGGACACCCGAGGGTGGCACCACCGCCCTGGGGCATATCCTGGCGCCGCGCACCGTCTTGTCCGAACCTGTCCGCGCCACCGGCATCGGTGTGACCGGCGGCCGGTTCGAACGCCGCCACGATCCCGAAACCAATTTCGATCTGTTCCAGACCACCGGCGCGGGCGTGCGCGATGCCGATCACGCGCTGTTGCGGATCCGTCCGAACGTGGATTTCGACACCGCGCTCGGCGATGCCTGCGCGCGCCTTGGCTGGGACGCCGCCCGCGCCTTCGGCCTGGGCAGTCTGAACGAGACGGATTTCGAGGATGGCAGCCACCTCGACAGCCTGCCCAGCGAATTCCTGATTCTGGATGCTCCGGTGGGGCAGACCGTCAATCGCGGCCCGCACATCGACATCGTCGGTGTCGATGGCGGCAAGCTGTATCGCGGGTATGTCGAACGCGGCGCGAACCCGGTTCTGATCACCGCGGAAATCGTGCTGAAACGCATGCCGGTTGCCGACACGACCAAGGCCGGTTCATAAGACCGAAAACGATCTCAGGGAGGAGACAAGATGAAGACTTTGAAACTGCTGTCGCTTGCGCCGTTGGCGTTGTGTGCCGGCATGGCGCAGGCCGAAACCATCGAGATGCAGTCGATCTATCCGTCGTCGCTGCCGCTTCTGGGGGCCACGGGCGCCGAGTTGGGCGGGCGTGTGTCGCGGGTGACGGGCGGCGATCTTCAGATCAACTTCCACAACCCCGGCGAGTTGGTGAACAGCAACGAGATCTGGGATTCGGTCTCGACCGGCGCGATCCAGGCCGGATGGTTTTCGCCCGGCTTTGCCGAAAGCGTGATCCCGTCGGCGTCGCTGTTCACCGCGTTCCCGTTCGGCCCCGATGCGGTCGAATACACCGCTTGGTGGTATGACGGCGGCGGCAAGGAGCTGTGGGCCGAGATCACCGCCGATTTCAACATCCATACCGAGCTTTGCACGGTCCTGTCACCCGAGGCGTCGGGCTGGTTCAACAAGGAAATCAATTCGCCCGAAGACCTGCAAGGGTTGAAGATGCGCATCTTCGGACTGGGCGCGGCGGTGATGGAAAAGCTGGGCGCACAGGCGCAATCGCTGCCGGTGGCCGATACGATGAGCGCGCTGAACCTTGGCACCATCGACGCCGCCGAAGTGTCGTTCCCCGCGATCGATCAGGCGCTGGGGATGCAGGAGCATGCGAACCATTATTATTTCCCTGGCTGGCACCAGCAAAGCTCGCTGATCATCTTCATCATGAACCAGGATTACTGGGATGAACTGTCGGACCAGCACCGCGCCGTGATCGAAGAGGTCTGCGCCGCGAACGTCGCCAAGACGACCGCCATGGGCGAAGTGATCCAGCTGAAGCCGCTGGCCGAACTGGAAGAACAGGGCGTCCAGGTGCATGAATGGTCGTCCGACATGCTGGCCGCGTTCCAGAAGGGCTGGGACGAGGTGGTGGCCGAGCGCAGCGCCGAAGATCCCGATTTCAAGCGGGTCTGGGAACACGTCAGCGCCTTCCGCGACGAATACAAGGGCTGGCGCAGCATCGGTTATGTCAAGTAACAACCAAACGGGGCGGCGGTTCTGCCGCCCCGCATCCGCGGGAAACCCGACATGAACACAATGCTTGGCGTCGCCCGCGTGCTGGAACAGATCTGTGTCTGGGCGGCCCGGCTTGCCGGTGTGCTGCTGCTGATCCTGACGGCGGTGATCCTCTATGACGTGATCGGTCGGCGCTTCATCAACACCGGATCCGTGGCGTTGCAGGAACTTGAATGGCACCTGCACGGTGCAATCGCGGTGCTGGCTTTCGGCTATGCCTATACCCGCAACGCCCATGTGCGCATCGACATCCTGTCGCAGAAATGGAGCGAGGCGCGCAAGCTGAGGCTTGAGGTGTTCGGGATCATCGTGCTTTTGACGCCGTTCCTTCTGGGCGTCGTCTGGTTCGGCTGGGATTTCGCCATGCGCTCGTTCACCCGCGGCGAAGGGGCGGCGGGCCTTGGGCTGTCGCATCGCTGGATCATCAAATCGACCGTGCCGATTTCGGCCGTGCTGGCGCTGTGCGGCGCGTGGTCGGTGGCGTTGCGCGCGATCGTCGTGCTGCGCGCCCCCGAGCGGCTGACCTCTCCATTCACAAGGACCGGCCTGTGGAGCTTCTGATCGACGTCCTGCCTGGACTGATGTTCGCCAGCCTGGTTTTCGGACTGTTTTCCGGTCTGCCGGTGGCGGTTGTGCTGTGCGGCATCACCTTTGTCTTCGCCGTGCTGGCCTATGTGACCGGCGAAATGCGCCTGGTCCAGGCCAGCCTGATTCCCAACCGCATCTATGGTGGGATCATCGAAAACCCGGTTCTGGTGGCCGCGCCCATGTTCATCTTCATGGGCGTGCTGATGGAAAAATCCCGCATCGCCGAAGACCTTCTGATCACGCTGCAAAAACTGCTGCGCGTGGTGCCGGGTGGCCTGGCCCTGGCGGTGACGCTGATGGGCACGATCCTGGCCGCCGCGACGGGGATCATCGGCGCGTCGGTGGTGATGCTGACGGTGCTGGCGGTGCCGACGATGCTGCAACGTGGATACGCACCGGAAATGGCGGCGGGCGTGGTCGCGTCGGCGGGGACGCTGGGCATTCTCATTCCGCCGTCGGTGATGCTGGTGTTCATGGGCGACATCCTGACGATCAACCTGGCACGCCTGTTCGTGGCGGCGCTGATCCCGGGGCTGATCCTGGCCGGGGTCTATATCGTCTATATCGTCATTTCGTCGGCGCTGAACCCGGCCAAGGCGCCGCCCGCGCCGCCCCTGACCGACGCCGAACGCGCCGGCCTGCTGGGCGAGGCGGCGGTGTCCTTTGCGTTGCCGATGCTGCTGGTGATCGCGGTGCTCGGCTCGATCCTCGGCGGCATCGCGACCCCGACCGAGGCGGCGGGCGTCGGCGCCTTTGCCGCGCTGTTGCTGGGGCTGGTGCGCGGCCGCCTCAGCCTGCCTGTTCTGGGCGATGCCATGGACGATTCGATCCGCACCCTCGGCATGTTGTTCTTCATCTTCGTGGCGGCCACGGGGTTTGCCTATGTGTTCCGGATGGTCGGCGGTGAGCATTTCATCGTCAACACCGCGCGCAGCCTGGACATGGGCGACTGGGGCCTGCTGGGGATGCTGATGCTGATGATCTTCATCCTCGGGTTCTTCTTCGACTGGATCGAGATCACGCTGATCATGCTGCCCATTGTGGCGCCCATCGTCGAGCTGATGGATCTGGGCACCCATGTCGCGTCGGGCGATCTGATCTACTGGTTCGCGATCCTGATGGCGGTGAACCTGCAAACCTCGTTCCTGACGCCGCCCTTCGGGTTCGCGCTGTTCTATCTGAAGGGCGCGGCGGGGGATTCCCTGTCGATCGCGCAGATCTATCGCGGGGTCGTGCCCTTCGTGCTGATGCAGCTTGGCGTTCTGGCCTTGATCGTGTGGCAGCCGTGGCTGGTGCTGTGGCTGCCCGAGGCGGTCTTGCGATGACCGGCCGACTGGCGGGCAAGCGGGCGCTGATCCTCGGGGCCGGGTCGGTGGGCGAAGGTGTGGGCAACGGGCGCGCGTCGGCCGTTCTGTTCGCACGCGAAGGGGCGCGGGTGCTGTGCGCCGACCGATCCCTGGCCGCGGCCAGCGACACCGCCGCCATGATCACCGACGCGGGCGGCGAGGCCGTGGCGATGCAGGCCGATGCGACCGATCCGGCCGCCGGTCCGGCGATGGTGGCGCGCGCCGAGACCCTGTGGGGCGGCATCGACATCGCGCAGCATTGCGTCGGCATCAGCGTGCCGGGCGGCGCGGTCGATACCGCGCCCGAGGACTGGGACCGGGTGTTCGATCTGAACCTGCGCAGCGCGTATCTGTTCGCGCGTGCGGTCGTGCCCGGCATGGTGGCGCAGGGTCATGGATCGCTGGTGTTCCTGTCGTCGCTGGCGGCGCTGCGGGGCGGTCCCTATTCCTATGCCGCCTACGAGGCATCCAAGGCCGGGTTGAACCGACTGACCGCCTCGCTGGCCCGCGCCCACGCCGCCGACAACGTGCGCGTCAACGCGGTGATGCCCGGCGTGATCGACACGCCCCATGTGCGCGCCTTCATCACCGGCGCCCAGGCCAGCACCGACCGCGCGTCCCTGGTGCCCATGGAGCGGCAAGGCACCCCGTGGGAGGTGGCCGAGGCCGCGCTGTTCCTGCTGTCGGACGCCGCCAGCTTCGTCACCGGCGCAATCCTGCCCGTCGACGGCGGGATGAGCGCCTGACACCCACCGCCGCGCCGTTTCGGCGTTCGGCCGGGATGCCCGCGTGCGGGTTATGCGTTGCGCGCGCTGGTCTTGACGATGTCGGCCAGGTCAGCGTGATGGTCGAACAGGAAGGCATGGGGGATCTCGTCGATCCCGGCCTTGCGATAACCGCCGGTGAACAGGGCAAAGCGGATGCCGGCGTTCACAGCCGTTGCCGCGTCGATTTCACTGTCGCCCACATAGAGCGTTTCGCCGCCCCCCAAGGCGTCGATCGTGGCGTGCAGCGGTGCGGGATCGGGCTTGCGCGTGGCCAGGCTGTCGCCGCCGAGGACCGCCGCAAAGGTATCGTCCAGCCCGAAATGCGCCAGAACGGCGCGGGTCGGTGCGACGGGTTTGTTGGTGCACAATCTCAGCGCGTGACCCTCGCGCGCCAGATGGTCCAGCATCTCGCGCACACCGGGATACAGCACCGTCAGATCGACCGCATCCTGATAGCGCGCCAGAAACGCGGGATAGAGCGTCTCGTGCAGCGCGGCATCAAGATCACGCGCCGCCAGCACCCGCTGCATCAGAACGCTTGCGCCGTTGCCGATGAACGACACGATTTCCGCAAGGGGCAGGGGCGCGACGCCGATATCGCCCAGCGTGGCATTGGCGGCGGCGGCAATGTCCGGCGCGCTGTCGATCAGCGTGCCATCAAGGTCGAAAACGATATTCATGCAATGTCCTTCAGCGACAGGAAGACGACGCAGAGATCCACCTGCCGCGTCACGTGCCACAGCCGTATCACGCCGAAACCGCACGGCGAAGGTCCGATCGGCCGTGAATGCCGCGCGTCGCCGCCGGCTTTCCGTTCCAATCCGGCACGTCGGCGCATGCAGCGCTGGCTGGTCGCCCCTTCGGGATGTCTTGACGGGTGGATCGGCGGCTGAAACAACCGCTTTGGCCGCGTGGCGCGTCGCCTGTGCGTCATGGATCAACTTGCAAGGAAAAACACGATGAAAAAAGGTTACTGGATCGTCCATGTTACCGTCACCAATGCCGACGCCTACGGCGAATACGTCCGGCTGGATACGCCCGTGGTCGAACGCTTCGGCGGCAAGTTCCTGGTGCGCGGCGGTCTGTCCGAAACGCCCGAGGCGCCGCAGAAGGATCGCCATGTGATCGTCGAATTTCCCAGCTACGACGCGGCGCGCGATTGCTATCACTCGGATGACTACCAGGCGGCGGCCGCGATCCGGCGGGCCAATTCCGACAGTGACATCGTCATCATCGAAGGCACCTGAAACGAGGCCCGGCCGTCGGTCCGCTGACGGCACCGCACCATGCCGGCCAAGGTCGCGCGTCGGCGGCGTTCACGGCAAAAGCGCAAGCCAGACCCAGACGGTGAAGATCGACAGCAGCGTGCCGATCAGAACACCCGAGGCCGCCACGCGCCGGGCGGCGCCATACATGTTCGCAAAGATATAGGTGTTGACGCCGGGTGCCATCGCCCCCGTCAGCACCGCCGCGCGCAAGGCGCCATCGGACAGGCCGAACGCCAGTCCGAGCCCATAGGCCACGGCGGGGTGCAGGACCAGCGAACAGCCACAGACCCACAGGATCGCGCGCATGTCGCCTTCGGGGCGATAGCGCACCAGGACACCGCCCAGCCCGAACAGCGCGGCGGGAAGCGCGGCACGCACCATCAGGTCGACCGCGTCGGTCAGAACGGCGGGCAGCGGCACCGACAGCAGGTTCACGGCAAACCCGAGTGCGATCCCGATCACCAGCGCATTGCGGAACATCGCCCGCATCACCTTGCGGGCAGTGTCGAGCGGACGGCCGCCCCGGTTCAGCGTGATCTCCATCAGTGTGACGCCGATGGCATAGCAGAACGGCGCGTGGATCGCGATGATCGCATAGTTCAGGCTGAGCGATTCGGTGCCGAACGCGCGCTCGGCAATCGGCAAACCCAGCAGGACCGAGTTCGAGAACAGCCCGCAAAAGCCGATGGCCACGCAATCCGGCCAAGGGCGGTGAAAGACGAACCGTGCGCCCAGAAAACCGGCGCCAAATCCGGTGAGCGCGCCAAGGTAGAAGGCGGCAAGCATCGGCACCGGAAATTCCTGGGCCAGGTCCAGGTCGGCAATGGCGCGGAACAGAAGGCAGGGGATCGCGAAGTTCTGGGTGAACCGCATCAGGCCGTCGACGCCGGTTTCGGGAAACAGCTTTTTCCACACCGCGACATAGCCGAAGCCGATGACCAGAAAGACGGGGAGGATGACGTCGATCAGGGCCTGCATGATCGCACCTTTGCGCAAATTGCCGGGGTCGGAGCCTCCGGCGGGAGTATTTGGATCAGTAAGAAGACCAGAGCGCGCGCCCTTGTGCGAAGCGAAGCGGATTGGGTCGGGACAGCGGCGTTGCGCCGTGATCGAAGCGCATGACGGTCTGCCGGGCGAACGCGCATTATCCGTCGGACGGCAGGATCAGGACCATGCCATCGTGGGCGGGGGTGATATAGTCGGGGGTTTCGGCATCCAGGGTGGCATGGTCGAGATCGATGTGCATGTCGGTCAGGATCGCGCGTTTGGGGCGGGCGCGTGCGATCCAGGCCAGCGTGCGGTCGAGATGGGCGTGCGACGGATGGGGCGTGCGGCGCAGGGCGTCGACGATCCAGATGTCGAGGTTTTCCAGCGTTGGCCACGCCGATTCCGGGATCTCGTTCACGTCCGGCAGATAGGCGAGGCCGGCAATGCGGAACCCGAGAGCGGGGATGGAGCCATGGCCCACCTCGAACGGGGTCAGCGTGATCGGGCCGCCCGCGCCGTCGACGGTGAAGGGACCGTCGATCGTGTTCATGGCGCAGATCGACGGATAGCTGGAGCCCTTGGGTTGTTCGAAGATATAGCCGAACCGGCTCAGCAGGCTGTCGCGGGTCGGGGCATCGGCCCATACCGCAAGGCGCACGCGGGTGTTGAAGACGATCATCCTGAGATCGTCGATCCCGTGGACGTGATCGGCATGGGCGTGGGTGAAGGCGACGGCGTCGAGGCTGCCGATGCCGGCA
The DNA here is from genome assembly GCF_002751875.1 of Oceaniglobus indicus. Lineage (GTDB taxonomy): Bacteria > Pseudomonadota > Alphaproteobacteria > Rhodobacterales > Rhodobacteraceae > Oceaniglobus > Oceaniglobus indicus. Next base: position 32,313 of record NZ_NMZM01000015.1, read on the forward strand.
TCCAGCAGTTGGGCGCGCAGGTCGGGCGAGGCGTCGATCAGCACGCGGGTCGTGCCGTTCGGGCCGTCGCGTTCCACCAGCAATGAACAGCGGCGGCGCGTGTTCTTCGGATTGTCGGGATCGCAGTCGCCCCAGTGTCCGCCGAGACGCGGCACGCCGCCCGAGGATCCGCAGCCGAGAATGGTGAAGCGATAGCCGGTCATCGCGCGCGCCACGCTGCGGCCTTGGTGAACAGGCGGTCGAAGTTGCGTTCGGTCCGGGCCGCGAAATCGGCATGGTCGAGGCCGAAGGTTTCGGCGGCGCGCCTCGCCGTATGGGCGGTGAACGCCGGTTCGTTCCGCTTGCCGCGGCGGGGCGGCGGGGCAAGGTAGGGGCTGTCGGTTTCCACCAGGATCCGGTCGAGCGGCGCGGCGGCGAAGATGTCTCGCAGCGCGCCGCTTTTCGGAAAGGCGGTGATGCCCGACATCGACAGGTAGAACCCGAGGTCGAGCGCTGCGGCGGCCAGGTCGGCCGAACTGGAGAAACAGTGCATGACGCAGCCATAGGGTGCGGCGCGGTGTTCTTCGGTCAGGATGCGGGCCATGTCGGCGTCCGCGTCGCGGGCGTGGATGATCAGCGGCAGTCCCGTGCGCCGGGCCGCTTCGATATGCACCCGCAGGCTGTCTTGCTGGGCGGTCGCGCTGTCGGCGGTATAGTGATAGTCCAGCCCCGTTTCGCCGATCCCGACGCATTTCGGATGGCGCGCGACGGTTTCCAGCTGCTCCACGGTGACCATGGGTTCGCTGGCCACGCTCATCGGGTGGGTGCCGGCGGCGAAGAACACCGGATCGTGGGCTTCGGCCAGGGCGCGGACCTGCGGTTCATTACGCAGTTTCGTGCAGATCGTGACCATGCGGTGCACGCCCGCGTCACGCGCGCGCGCGATCAGCGCGTCGTGTTCGCCATCGAAGTCGGGAAAATCAAGGTGGCAGTGACTGTCGGTGATCAGGGGTTGGGTCATTTAGCCTCAGGCGGTGGCGCGTGCCGCGCCTTCGTTCAGGGTCAGTCCCATATCAAGGATAAGCGCCGAAGGGTCAAGGTTGACCGCCTTGCCGTGGGCCATGCGCGCGCCGAGCGTCTGTTGCAGGTCCGCCCAGATGCGCGCGGCACCGATGTCGGGCGCCAGACGGTGCAGCATCGCCAGTTCGCTTTCGGTGATCGCCGCGGCGGGGGGCAGGCCGGCACCGGTGCGCGCGAGGCGCGACAGCAGGCGCAGGATCAGCTGCACCGTCAGATCGAAGCGTTGTTCGTTCTGACGGCCGTTGACCGTGCCCGCCAGCGCCAGCAGGGCGGCCCGGTCGATGTTCGGCGCGGTGCCGGTCAGCCGCACGAGGCTGTGGTAGAGCGCGAGCCCGTCGAGGTGCAGCAAGCTCATCGCTTCGCCGACGGATCCTTCGGCCAGTTCGGCCAGCGCCGCCGTATCGCCACCCGGATCCACGCCGGCCGCGTGCAATGCCTGCGCCATGTCCGGCGGCGGCAGGGGCGTGCAGCGCAACGTGCGGCACCGCGACCGGATCGTGGGCAGCAGGCGCGACGGCGTGTGCGAGATCAACAGAAGGGTCGCGTTCTTCGGCGGCTCTTCCAGCAGTTTCAGCAGGGCGTTCGACGCGCTGGTGTTCATGTCGTCGGCCGGATCGATGATGACGACACGGCGTCCGCCGTCACTTGCCGACAGGTTGAAGAAGTCGTGCAGCTTGCGGATTTCGTCGACCGTGATGACGGTTCTGAGCTTTTTGTCCTTCTGATCCCACGGGCGGCGGACCAGCAACAGACCCGGCTCGGACAGCGCCCGTGTGCGCCGCGCCACGGGATGGTCCGGCGCGATGTCGAGGCTGGTGGGCGGATCGCCTGCAAACATGCCGCCGTCGTTTCGGGGGGTGGCAAGAAGGAAGCGCGCGATCTTCCATGCCAGCGTGGCCTTGCCGATGCCGCGCGGCCCGCTGATCAGCCATGCATGGTGCTGACGACCGGCGTTGAAGGCGTTCAGGAACGCGGCCTCGGCAGTGGATTGGCCAAACAGCACTGCCGTTTCGCGGGGATGGGGCGCGCCGTCGCGGCGGTCGGGCTCGGGCGGGACGTCGTCGTCAGCCATGGAACCGCCCGGGAAGATGCGCGGCCAGCGCGGTTCGGATCGCGGCGGCGGTCGTGTCGACGTCGGCGTCGCCGGCAATCGTGACGAAGCGGTCGGAGGCCGCGCGCGCCAGGTCCAGAAACCCCGCCCGCATCCGTGCCTGAAGATCGGCGCCGAACGCCTCGAACCGTTCCTCGCTTGTTTGTCGTGACAGCGCCCGCGACAGGCCTATCTCGGGATCCATGTCGATCAGGAACGTCAGGTCGGGTTCGAGCCCGATCATCAGGTCATGCAGCCGGTCGACCAGGTCGCGCAGATCGCCGCGCGACTGGCCCTGGTACATCCGGGTGGAATCGGCGAACCGGTCCGAGATCACGATCTTGCCGGCGGCAAGGGCCGGCTGGATGGTGCGTTCCACATGGTCGCGGCGTGCGGCCGTGAACAGCAGGATCTCGGTCTCCGCCGACCAGCGGTCAGGCTCACCCTCAAGCACCAGCGCACGGATCTGTTCGGCGCCGGGGCTGCCGCCGGGTTCACGCGTCAGCACGACCTCATGGCCCGCGGCGCGCAGGCTTTCGGCCAGGCGGCGGGCCTGTGTCGATTTTCCCGACCCGTCGATGCCTTCGAACGTCAGGAACAGGCCGCTGCCGGAACGCTCGAACGGGGGGCGTGTCACTGGGCGGGGGCCGGGGCAGTGGCTGTATCCTCGGCCCTCAGATCTTCCAGAAGGCGGTTCGCGGCCATCTTGAGGTGTGGCAGGAACCCGCCCTTGCCGACATCGCGGTCGGCGAGCAGGGTGACGCGCACCTCGGGCAATTCGCCAAGGTCGATCAGCAGCTCTCCGATGGGTTCGCCGGCCATGATCGGCGCTTTCAGCGGCCCGTTGTAGATCGCGCGCGCCTTGATGTCATCCTGCAGAAGGGCAGGCACCAGCCCCGAGACATCTTCCGATGCGACCAGACCGACCTGATCCGACAGGCCCAGCCAGACGTCCGCCTGCGCGACCTGCTGGTCCTTCTTCACGATCGTCTTTTCCACGAACTGGCGGAACGCCCAGTTGACGATGCGCTCGGCCTCTTCGGCGCGGGCCGTTTCGCTTTGCAGACCGGTGATCACGAACACCACCCGGCGCGGACCTGCCACGGCCGAGCCGACAAGGCCGTAACCCGCTTCCTGCGTGTGGCCCGTCTTCAGACCATCGGCGCCGATGCCAAGACCCAACAGCGGGTTGCGGTTGTTGTGATTGGCTGGCACGCGACCGTCGTATTCAAAGGTTTCCTGGGCGAAATAGCCGTAATACTCGGGAAATTCCTCGATCAGCCGGGTCGCGAGCGTTCCGAGATCGCGCATCGACATCCGGTGGTTCGGATTCGGCCAGCCGCTGGAATTGGCAAAGGTCGAATCCGACATGCCCAAGGCCTCGGCCCGCTGGTTCATCATCCGCGCAAAGGAATCCTCGCTTCCGGCAAGTCCTTCGGCCACCACGACACAGGCGTCATTGCCCGATTGCACGATGATTCCCTGGATCAGATCCTGGACCGTGGGCCGATCGGTTACCTGCAGATACATCGAAGACCCCCCCATGGCCGTCGCCCGCGACGACACGCCGAACTGCGTGTCCAGGGTGACGCGGCCGTCGGCCAGCGCCTCGAACAGCATGTTCAAGGTCATCAGCTTGGACATCGAGGCCGGGGGCAGGGGCGTCGTCGCCTCCTTTTCCAGAAGGACGGTGTCGGTCGTGACATCATAGACATACGCCGCGCTGGCGCGTGTCTCGAACGCGCGGGCGGGCAGCGCGGAGGCGACGACCAACGCCAGGGCCGCCGCAAACGGGGTTGCGGTGCGGTGGAAGAAACGCAAGCGCGGCATGGCCTGTCTCCTGCTGTGACGGTTCTGGTCGAACCGTGGTGCCATTGAACGACGCCTAGTTCGAGACGAAATACGCATCGTTGAAGCCCATATCCTTCACCTTTGCGAGAAGGGACGTTTTTTCGGCCGCGCTGGCGGCCGGTCCGGCCAGGACGCGATAGAACGTCTTGCCCTGGGTGGTCTGCTCGTTGACCGATGCCGTCATGCCGGCCCCCCGCAGCGCGGTGGCGGTATCGTTGGCGTTGGCTTTGACGCTGAAGATGCCGATCTGCACATAGGGGCGTGCGACCTTGCTCTCGGCCTGCGCGGGCTTGGCCTCGGGCGGACGGGCGGGGGCGGCGACTTCGGTGTCGGTGGCGGATCCGTCCAGCGACAGCGCCTCGATCTGTTCGGGGGCTTCGATCAGACCGTCCGTCGCGGGTTCGGGCGCTTCGGCCACGTCTTCGCGACGCAGGGCGGTGACGTTCAGCGTCGCCGGCGCCCCGGCAAGCATGCCCAGGGCTTCGGCCGCATCGGACGACACCTGGATCGATGGGCCGGGATTGTTGCGCTCGCGCCGGAACAGGGCGCCGATCACGAACTTGTCGTTGTCCTGGTTGCGGATGATGACCCGCTCGGGGTCTTTCACGTCGGCATGGGCCACCCACACCCCCCCGAGCGACGGGCGTCCATCCCACAGCCCCTGGTCGGTCAGTTGAAACGCCTCCGGCGCCTCGATGTCACGATCGACGCGCCGCATGCTGCGCGCATCGTCCGCGCCGCCTGCCTCGGTCGAGCGCGTTGCAAAACCCTGCCCGTCCTGACAGGCGGCGGTAAGCGCAAGAAGCCCGCCCAGAACAGCGGCCTTCGCTAAGAGTGATGTCATCGGTTGCCCCCATGACGGTGCGGTCGTTGCCGCACCATTGTGCCTGTTTCAGGATGCCTGTCGCGGCATTGCTGCTCATGCGCGGATCGCCTCCGCGCGCGCACTCTAGCGTCTCGCACCCGCCATGAAAAGCACCGCCGCACCGCACCGCGAGATTCCGCACGCATGCCTCTTCCCGAATCGTCGCGAACCGCGTAGCCAGACCCGATCCGGAGGAGTGGCAGAGTGGTCGATTGCACCGGTCTTGAAAACCGGCGTGCGTGAAAGCGTACCGTGGGTTCGAATCCCACCTCCTCCGCCATTATCCCCATTGCGAACCAGTGACACCGCCCCGATGGGAACGGATTTTTCCGTGTTATCAAAGGGGTTTGCGTGAACCCACCGAACCTCATAGACGCGCCGTCTGGCCGAAGCTTGGCTCAGAATGACCCTTAGTCTCAGTTTGGGCGAACCTCGCCCGTTTCGGTTCGGTCTCGTTTTCTCGTTACCTTGAGCTACTCCCCGATCATTGGACAGGATCTGGCATAAATTAAGCTACTCGTTGCACCTGGTGATCGGGTTGGGTTC
>NZ_NMZM01000016.1 GCF_002751875.1 Oceaniglobus indicus
CATCACCACCCCCGCCGACCTTGAGGGGCTGAAGATCCGCACGCCCAATTCCAGCTGGCGGGTGGCGATGTTCAAGGAATACGGCGCCAACCCGACGCCGATGTCGTTTTCCGAGGTGTTCGTGGCGCTGCAGACCGGCGTCATCGACGGCCAGGAAAACCCGCTGACCAACATCGCGGGCGGCAAGCTGAACGAGGTGCAGAAATACCTGTCGATGTCGGGCCACGTCTATTCGCCCGCCTATCCCACCGTCGGCATCACCGCGTTCGAAAAGCTGGACCCCGAGGTCCAGACCGTGCTGGCCGAAACCGCCGCCGAAGTCGCCCTGTGGGCGCGCGAGCAGGGCGAGGCCCAGGACGGCACGCTTCTGAAAGAGCTGGAAGAGGGCGGCATGGAAGTGAACCAGACCGACCGCGCGGCCTTTGTCGAAGCCTCCAAGCCGCTGTACGAGAAGTTCGCGACCGAGGTCGAGAACGGGCAGGCGATGATCGACCAGGCCCTGTCGCTGGCCGAAGGCTCCTGAGGGTGCGGGGTGGCGCCGTCCATGGTGCCACCCCCTTTCGTTTCAGACAGGCAACATGATGATTTCCAAGGTTTCCCGCGCGCTCGACGTCGTTCTTCAGGTCGTGACGCTGTCGCTGATCGTCGCCCTGACCTGCGTGATCCTGGCCGGGGTCGCCTTTCGCTATTCGGGCCGGTCGCTGATCTGGTATGACGAGGTGGCGGTGGTCATGCTGGCCTGGATCACCTTCCTGGGGGCCGCCCTGGCGACCCTGCGCAACGCGCACCTGGGGTTCAACGGGTTGCTGTTCGGCCTGCCGCCCGTGGGGCGCGCGGTGCTGTTCTGGCTGGGCGAGGCGATCTTCGTCGCCGTCTTCGCCATCGCCGCCTGGTCGGGCTGGGCGATCCTCGAGATCTTCGGCAACGAGACGATGACGACGCTGCGCTTCGTGCCGCGCTGGTTCATCCAGGGCATCCTGCCGGTCAGTGCCGCGCTGATGGTGCTGGGCCGGCTGCTGACATTGCCTGCCCGGCTGGGCGACGTGCGCGCCGGCCTTGACCCCGAAGCCCAGGAAATCGCGCATGAGATCGCGCGCGCCGAAGCCGAACTTGCCCGGGAGCATCGTTCATGACCGAAGGTCTCATCATCCTGTCGATGTTCCTGATGATCGCCATCGGCGTGCCGATCGCGGTGTCGATCCTGGGCGCGGCGCTGATCGGGATGTATCTTCTCAACGGCTCGCTCGGGTTCCTGAACGCGGCGCTGTCGCTGTATGACGGCGCCACCAGCTTTCCGCTGATCGCGATCCCGCTGTTCGTGCTGGCGGGGGCGCTGATGAACACCGGCGGCATTTCCACCCGGCTGATCACCTTCGTGTCGTCGCTGATCGGCTTCGTGCGCGGCGGCCTTGCCATGGTGAACGTCGGCGTGTCGCTGTTCTTTGCCGAAATCTCGGGCTCGGCCGTGGCCGACGTGGCCGCCACCGGGTCGATCCTGATCCCGGCGATGAAGAAGAAGGGCTATTCGCCCCGCTTCGCCGCCGCGATCACATCGTCGTCGGCGTCGCTGGCGATCATCATTCCGCCGTCGATCCCGATGATCCTCTATGGCGCGCTGTCGGACACGTCGATCGTGCAGCTGTTCGTCGCCGGCATCGTGCCGGGCCTTCTGGGGGCCGGGGGGCTGATGGCGCTCAGCTGGTATTTCGCGGTGAAGTACGATCTGCCGCGCGAGGAGGCGTTCGATCTGTGCCGCGTCTGGAGCACGTTCAAGGGCGCGGGCTGGGCGCTGGTGCTGCCGCTGATCATCCTGGGCGGCATCTTCGGCGGCATCGTCACCGCCACCGAGGGCGCCGGGCTGGCGGTTCTGGCGGCGCTGCTGATCGGCGGTTTCGTCTATCGCGAGCTGGACGCGCGCAAGCTCTATTCGGCGCTGGTGGACGGGGTGAACCAGACCGCCATCGTGATGCTGCTGGTGGCGGCCTCGGCGGTGCTGGGCCTGTATCTGACCGAAACCCAGCTGCCCCAAAGGCTGGCCGAGGGGATCACCACGATCACCACCAACAAGATCGCGGTGCTGCTGATCATCAACGTCTTCCTGCTGGGCGTGGGGATGGTGCTGCACGGGGCGGCGGCGATCATCCTGACGGTGCCGGTGTTCATGCCGCTGGTGCGCGAGATCGGCATTGATCCGGTGCATTTCGGCATCCTGCTGACGCTGAACATCGCGCTTGGCCAGCAGACCCCGCCGGTGGCCAGCGTGCTGATCACCGCCTGTTCCATCGCGAAAACCGACGTCTGGGCCACGACCCGCACCAACCTGCCGTTCATCGGCGTGCTGGTCGCGGTGCTGCTTCTGGTGACCTATGTGCCGGCCGTGCCGCTGTGGCTGGTGGGGCTGTTCTATGGATCCTGACGGCCGCCAGGATCGCGACAGAGGTCGATTGACAGTCGTTTGGCGCTGGTCAATGGTCGGTTTCTGACCGGATCGTGAACGCCGCCGATGGCGGCCGCGCAACGGTGCGGCCCGATCCGGGAGGGTGGATCGCGGCGGCAAGACGACCCCGAGCGCCGGTTCCGGCGGTCATCATTCAAGAAGTTCTGTGGAGGAATACATGCAAAGACGACACATGATCGCACTCGGTGCACTTCTGGCATCCGCCAGCATGCTGCCCGCATTGTCCGTGGCCGCGCAAGATTACCCCGAGCGCCCGATCCAGATGATCGTGCCATGGGGCGCCGGCGGCGGCACCGACGCGGTGGGCCGCGTCTTTGCCTCGCTGTTGCAGGAAGACCTGGGCGTGCCGGTCAACGTCGTGAACCGCACCGGCGGATCGGGCGTGGTGGGCCACAGCGCCATCGCGAACGCCGCCCCCGACGGCTATACCATCGGCATCATGACGATCGAGATCGACATGATGCACTGGCAGGGCCTGACCGACCTGACCTATGAGGATTACGACATCCTGGCGCTGGTCAACTCGGATCCCGGCGGCCTGATGGTCTCGGCCGACAGCGAATACCAGGACGTCGAATCGCTGCTGGCGGCGATCAAGTCGGAACCCAAGGGCACGTTCAAGGGATCGGGCACCGGACAGGGCGGCATCTGGCACCTGGGCCTGGCCGGCTGGCTGATGGCCGAGGGTCTTGACCCCGACCAGGTGACATGGGTGCCCAGCGAAGGCGCCGCCCCCGGCATCACCGACATGGTCGCCGGTGGCGTCGACCTGGTGCCGTCGTCCCTGGCCGAGGGCCGCTCGATGATCGAGGCGGGCCGCGTGAAGGCGCTGGCGACGATGTCCGAGGAACGCCAGGAGCTGTTCCCCGACGCGCAGACCATCAAGGAAGGGACCGGCACCGATTACACCCATGCGGTGTGGCGGTCGATCGCCGCCCCCGACGGGCTGCCCGACGACGTGAAGGCGACGCTCGAGGCCGCGATCAAGAAGGCCTATGACAGCGAGGAATACCAGAGCTTCATGAAGGACCGGGGCTTCGGCCTTCGCTGGGCCGACGCCGAAGAGGCGACCAAGGTCGTTGGCGACGACGACGCCCGGCTGGGCAAGGTGATGAAGGAAGCGGGACTCGCCGCCAACTGAGCCGGGGGGCGCCGTCCGCAAGGGCGGCGCCCCTTGCATCTTGCACACGTCAGCGGGGTCGAAAGTGAAGCTGAACGACATGCTCCTCGGGCTGCTGCTGGTGGCGGCGGCCATCGGCATCTGGATCTCGGCGCAGAATTTCTCGCGCCTGCCGAACCAGTCCTATGGATCCGAAACCATGCCGCTGGCGCTGTCGGGCGTGGCGCTTCTGCTGGGCCTGTTCATGATCGTGCGCAGCGTGATCGCCGGCGCGGCGATCCCCCGGGCCACGCTGCCCGCATGGGCCGAAACGCCCGGCGCGCTGGTCGCGCTGCTGGTCACGCTGGCGCTGATCGTCGGCTATATCGTGCTGGCCGGGCGGATCGGCTTCGTGCCGGTCGCCATCGCCCTGGTGCTGATCCTGATGCTGGTGATGCAGGTGCGCTGGTATCTGGCGCTGCCGCTGGCCATCGTCGCCACCATCGTGGTGCAACAGGCCTTTGCCCGTCTTCTTCTGGTGCCGCTGCCACGCAGCGGATTTCTGTCCTTTCTCTGGTAGGCGCCCATGTCCGTCATGATCGAGGCGCTCGGCCTTGTCTTTCAGCCCTATGTCCTGATCGTCATCGTCGCCTCGGCGGCGTTCGGGATGTTCGTCGGATCGATCCCCGGCCTGACCGCCACCATGGCGACCGCGCTGCTGGTGCCGATCACCTTCTTCATGGATCCGGTGCCCGCCATCGCCGCCATCGTCACCGCCACCGGCATGGCGATCTTTGCCGGCGACATTCCCGGCGCCCTGCTCAGGATGCCGGGCACCCCGGCCAGCGCCGCCTATGTCGAGGACGCTTACGCGATGACCCGCAAGGGCCGGTCGCAGGAGGCATTGGGCGCGGCGCTGGTGTTCTCGGCCATCGGCGGCATCTTCGGCACCATCGTGCTGATGACCGCTTCGCCGGTGCTGGCCGAGGTGGCGCTGAAATTCTCGTCGTTCGAATACTTCTGGCTGGTGGTGCTGGGCCTGTCCTGCGCGATCTTCGTGTCGCCCGGCGCCGTGTCCAAGGGGCTGATCGCCCTGCTGATCGGACTGTTCGCCGCCACCGTGGGTATCGACAACCCCGCCGGCCAGCCGCGCTATACCTTCGGCAACGTCGAATTGCTGGCCGGGGTGCAGTTCATCCCGGCGATGATCGGCCTGTTCGCGGTCTCCGAAGTCCTGCGCGCCGTGGTCAACCGCGACACGCCGCGCCCGCCGATCCCGAAGAACCGCGGCGGCGGCATCTTCCGCGACCAGTGGCGCAACCTGTGCCGCTATCCGGTGCAGGTGCTGCGCGGCAGCGCCTTCGGCACCGCCATCGGCGCGCTGCCCGGCGCGGGGGCCGACATCGCGGCCTGGATCTCGTATGCGATCTCGAAGCGCTTCTCGCGCGAGAAGGAAAAGTTCGGCACCGGCCACGTCGAGGGCCTGGTCGAGGCGGGCGCGTCCAACAACGCCGCCGTCAGCGGCGCGTGGATTCCCGCCCTGGTGTTCGGCATCCCCGGCGACAGCATCACCGCCATCGTGATCGGCGTGCTCTATATCAAGGGCATCAACCCCGGTCCCACGGTGTTCATCAACGACCCGCAGCTGATCTATGCGGTGTTCGTCGTGTTCCTGCTGGCCAACATCATCATGCTGCCCCTCGGCTGGGTGGCGATCAAGGCGGCGGGCACGGTCCTGTCGGTGCCCAGCAAGGTTCTGATGCCGATCATCCTGCTGTTCTGCATCGTCGGCTCCTTCGCCATCAACAACACCCCCTTCGGCGTGGTGCTGATGCTGATCTTCGGGGTGCTGGGATTCCTGATGGATGAAAACGACATCCCCATCGCGCCCGCGATCCTGGGCCTGGTGCTGGGGCCGATGCTCGAGCAGAACTTCATCACCTCGATGATCAAGGCCGACGGCAGTTTCCTGGCCTTCTTCGAACGTCCCATCGCCGCCGGCCTGGGCCTGTTCACCATCGCCATCTGGTGCATTCCCCTGATCGTCTGGGCCGTGACGCGGATGCGGCGCACCGCCTGATCGCGCCCCGACGGGGCGTTCACCGGGCCGTCATGTCGCATTGGGCATAGGTTATCGGCCATCCTGCGCTATTCTTGTCGAAGGGCAGGGGCGGGCGGATGTTGCCGTTCCCCGCATCGATGAAAAGGGGCGAAGATGGGCAAACGGCCGACCATCCTGACCGTTGCCGCGCGGGCGGGCGTATCGAAATCCACGGTATCGCTGGTGCTGCGCGACAGCCCGCTGGTGCATGGCGACACGGCCGAGGCGGTGCGCACCGCCATGGCCGAGGTCGGCTATGTCTACAACCGCGCGGCGGCGACCCTGCGCGGCAGCACGGTCAACCTGGTCGGCCTGGTCATCAACGACCTGCGCAACCCGTTCTTCACCGAATTCGCCACCTCGGTGCAGATGGCCCTGGACGGCCACGGCCATGCCGCGGTCATCGCCAACACCGACGAGGATCCGGCGACCCAGCACCGCGTCGTCGGCTCGATGATCGAACACGGCGTGCGCGGCGTGATCATCTCGCCCGCCTATGGCGACACCGGCGCGACCTTCGATCGGCTGGAACTGGCCGGCATCCCCACCCTGCAGGTGTTGCGCCGGACCGATCCGCAGCAGGGGCGCTTTCCCTTTGCCGGCTTCGACATACCCACCGGGGGCGCCCTGGCCGCGCGCCACCTGTTCGACCAGGGCGCGCGGCGAATCGCCTTTGTCGGCGGCTTGCAGGGGCGCGAGGTCACGGCGGAACGGATGGCCGGTTACCTGTCGGTCATGGCCGAGAAGGGCATCGCGCCGACCCTGTTCACCGGCGCGTCCACCCGCGCCTTCGGCCGCGAGACGGCCGACCTGCTGTGCACCCGCCACCCCGAAATCGACGCCGCGATCTGTTTCAACGACCAGGTCGCGCTTGGCATGATGGCCGGGTTCGCGCGCCATGGCCGCGCTCTCGGCTCGGGGTTCAAGCTGGTCGGATGCGACGACATCCGCGAATGCTCCGAGGTCTGGCCGCCGCTGTCGTCGATCAGCTGCGACATCGCCGCCTTCGGTCGCCAGAGCGCGGCACGGCTGCTCGACTGGATGGAGAACGGCACCCGCCCGGCACCGATCCAGCGCGCCGATGTGGCCCTGGTCGCCCGCGAAAGCAGCGACGCCGGCTTCCGCGGCTGAGCGGTGGGGGCGCCGCCCCGGACAATGATATGGAACGTTCCAAAAAACTCTGCTAGGATGGTGCGAACCATGCATCCCGGCCCCGCCGGACCGGTCAGGACAGGAAGGCACGCGATGACGGACAAGATGATCACCGCCGCAGAGGCCGCCGCACGCATCCCCGATGGCGCGACCGTCACCGTTTCGTCGTCCTCGGGGCTGGGCTGTCCCGATGCGGTGCTGGCCGCCATCGGCGCCCGGTTCGCCGCCGAAGGCCATCCGCGCGGGTTGACCACCCTGCACCCCATCGCGGCGGGCGACATGTATGGCGTCAAGGGGATCGACCACATCGCGCGCGACGGGTTGCTGGCGCGGGTGCTGGCGGGATCGTACCCGTCGGGGCCGTCGTCCCTGCCCATGCCCGAGATCTGGCGGATGATCGAGGACAACCGCGTCGCCGCCTACAACGTGCCCTCGGGGATCCTGTTCGACATGCACCGCGATGTCGCCGCGCGCCGCCCCGGCGTGCTGACCCGGACCGGGCTGGACACCTTCGTCGATCCGGTGCGCGAGGGGTGTGCCATGAACGCACGGGCGGCGGCGGATCCCATCGTCGCGCGGGTGGATTTCGGCGGCCGGACCTGGCTGCATTTCCCCAACATCGTGCCCGACGTGGCGATCCTGCGCGCCACCACCGCCGACACCCACGGCAACCTGACGTTCGAGCATGAGGGCGCGACCCTGGGCAACCTGGAACAGGCGATCGCGGTGCGCAATCACGGCGGCATCGTCATCGCCCAGGTCAAGCGGATGACGGCGCGCGGATCCCTGCGCCCCCATGACGTGCGGGTGCCGGGCCACCTGGTCGACGCCATCGTGGTGGCCCCCGACCAGATGCAGACCACCCAGACGCCCCACGATCCCGCCATCTCGGGCGAGATCATGCGCCCCTGGGACAGTTTCGACCTGGCCCCCCACGGCATCGAGAAGGTCATCGCCCGGCGCGCGGCCATGGAGCTGAAGCGCGGCGACACCGCCAACCTGGGCTTCGGCATCTCGGCCCTGATCCCGCGCGTGCTGCTTGAGGAAGGACAGGAACGCGCCGTCACCTGGGCCATCGAACAGGGCGCCGTCGGGGGGATGCCGCTGACCGGTTTCGCCTTCGGATGCGCATCCAACGCCGACGCCTTCGTCCCCGCACCCAGCCAGTTCACGTTCTTCCAGGGCGGCGGGTTCGACCGGTCGTTCCTGTCGTTCATGGAGGTGGACGTGCAGGGCAACGTCAACGTCTCGCGCCTGGCCAAGAAGCCGTGGCTGACGGCGGGCTGCGGCGGTTTCGTCGACATCACCGCCAACGCCCGGCGGATCGTGTTCTCGGGGTTCTTCGAGGCGGGGGCCGACCTGCGGCTGGACGATACCGGCATCACCGTCGCGGCCCCCGGCAAGTTCCCCAAGATGGTCGAACAGGTGGAACATGTCACGTTCTCGGGGCGGCGCGCGGTCGAGACGGGGCAGGAGGTGCTTTACGTCACCGAACGCTGCGTGATCCGGCTGACCGCCGAGGGGCTGGTGGCGACCGAGATCATGCCGGGGATCGATCCGGCCCGCGACATCGTGAACGCATCGCAGGGCCGCGTCGCCATCGCGCCCGACGCGCGCCCGATGGACGCCGCGCTGCTGCGCGACGCGCCCATGGGGCTGGTGCCATGAGCGCGGTGCACCTTGACCTCGACGGGCCGCTGGCCTTCGTGACGCTGGACAATCCCGGCAAGCTGAACGCCTTCACCCCCGACATGCTGCGCCAGCTGGAGCATCATTGTGCCCAGATCGACGCCACCACCGGGCTGCGCTGCGTGATCGTCCGCGCCGCCCCGGCCCGCGCCTTCTGTGCCGGGGCCGACATCAACGCCTGGGGCGATCTGGCGGCGGCGGAGTTCGCCCGCCACTGGGTGCGCGGCGGGCACCGGGTGTTCGACCGCCTGGCCCGGCTGCGCCTGCCCACCATTGCCGCGCTGGACGGCGGCGCCTTCGGCGGCGGTCTGGAACTGGCCGCCGCCTGCGATATCCGCGTGGCCGCGCCGAACGTGAGTTTCGCGCTGCCCGAACCCAAGGTCGGCGTGGTGCCGGGATGGTCGGGCACCCAGCGGCTGGCGCGGCTGCTGCCCGAGGCGGTGGTCAAGGAGATGGCGCTGTTCGCCCGCCCCCTCGACGCCGCGCGCGCCCATGCCCTGGGGTTCGTGGCCGAGATCGCCGGTGATCCGGCGGCCCGCGCGGTGGAGATCGCCGAAGCGATGCTGCCAACCTCGCCCCAGGCCACCGAGACGGTGAAATACATGCTCCACGCCGCGGTGGGCGAAGACCGCGGCGCGATGATCGAAACCCTGGCCGGCGGCATGATCGCGGCCAGCGCGGACAAGGCCGAAGGCGTCGCCGCCTTCCGCGCCAAGCGCCCGCCATCCTTCCCGGAGGGCTGAACATGGGATGCATCATCGTCACCGGCGGGCAGCGCGGCATCGGTCTGGGCATCGCCCGCGTCCTGCACGGGGCGGGCCACGCCGTGGCCATCGTGTCGGAAAGCGGTGATGCCGGCGTGATCGACGCGGCGCTGGCCGAAATCGGGCCACGGGCCGCGCATTTCCGCCACGATTTGCGCGACACCGACCGGATCCCGGCGCTGCTGGACAGCATCGCGGCCCGCATGGGAGCGCCCCATGCGCTGGTGTCCAACGCCGGGGTGGGGGCGCCGCAACGGGGCGACATGCTGACCCTGGCGCCCGACGCCTTCGATCTGGTCTCTGGCATCAACCTGCGCGGGACGTTCTTCCTGGCCCAGGCGGTGGCGCGCCGTCTGGTTGCCGCCCCTGCCGATCCCTATCGGTCCATGGTCTTCGTCACCTCGGTCAGCGCGCGCATGGCGTCCGAGGAACGGGCCGAATACTGCATGTCGAAGGCGGGGGCGGCCATGATGGTGGCGCTGTTCGCGCGGCGGTTGGCGCAGGACGGCATCGGCGTCTTCGAAATCCGCCCCGGCATCATCTCATCGCCGATGACGGCCCCGGTGCGCGAGCGTTACGACGGGCGCATCCGTGACGGCCTGGTGCCCGCCCGCCGCTGGGGCCTGCCCGAGGATGTGGCCCGGGCGGTGCTGCCCCTGATCGAGGGGCGCATGGCCTATTCCACCGGCGCCGTCATTCCCGTCGACGGTGGCCTGTCCATTCCCACCCTGTGAGGTATCGCCCATGCTGTTGCCCGAATCCGACGGAACGCTGACCCGGTATCAGCCGACGGGTGATCCGCTGACCCCGCGCGCGCCGCGCCGCGCCTTCACGCGCACCGCATTCGCCGCCGCGCACCTGGTGTCCGACCCGCTGGCCGACCACACCCCCTGGGGCGGGCGGCCCGCCATCGACTGGGACGCGACCCTGGGCGTGCGCCACGCGCTCTGGGATCAGGGGCTGCACCTGGCCGAGGCGATGGACACCGCGCAGCGCGGCATGGGCGTGGATTGGGCCACGGCGCGCGAGCTGATCGACCGCACCATGGCCGAGGCAAAGGCGCATTCCGCGCGCCCCCGCGTCGCCTGTGGCGCGGGCACCGATCATGTCGCCCCCGACCGGCTTGGATCGGAGGCCGCGATCCTGGACGCCTATCGCCACCAGATGCAGGTGATCGAGGCGGCGGGCGGCGAGATCATCCTGATGGCGACCCGCGCCCTGCCGGCGCTGGCCGCCGACCGCGACACCTATGCGCGGATCTATGGCACGCTGATCCGCGAGGCCGCGGCGCCGGTGATCCTGCACTGGCTTGGCCCGGCTTTCGATCCGGCGCTGGCGGGATACTGGGGCGACGCCGACATCGACACCGCCTCCGACACGCTGCTGTCGATCATCGCCGCCGATCCGGGCAAGGTGGACGGGGTCAAGATCTCGCTGCTGGACCGCGCCCACGAGGAGGCGTTCCGCCAACGCCTGCCCGCCGGGGTGAAGCTCTATACCGGGGACGATTTCAATTATGCCGAGCTGATCGCGGGCGACGGGCTGCATCATTCCGATGCGCTGTTGGGGATCTTTGCCGCCATCGCCCCCGCCGCCGCCCAGGCGCTGGAGGCGCTGGCCGAGGGCGAGCGGGCGGCATATGACGCGCTGCTGGCCCCCACGGTGCCGCTGAGCCGCGAGATCTTTTGCGCGCCGACCCGGTTCTACAAGGCCGGGATCGCGTTCCTGTCGTGGCTGAACGGCACCCAGGCGAATTTCACCATGCCCGCCGGGCTGCAGGCCAGCCGCGGCATCGTGCATTACGCCGAGGTGTTCCGCCTGGCCGACCGCGCCCGCCTGCTGGCCCGCCCCGACCTGGCGGAACAGCGGATGCGCGCATTGCTGACCACCCATGGCATCGATCCGCGCTGATGCATCCGAACCGCACGGGGGCCGCGCCATGACGGATACCGCCGCCGCGCCCCGTGCATGTCCGGCACGGCCCGGCCGAAGCGGCGGGGCCGGTCAGGGCGGGGTCGCGCGATGACCCGGCGAGTGTTCGCCATCATCGGCCATCCCGTCGGCCAGGTCCGATCCCCCGAGGTGTTCAACGCGCTGTTCGAACGCGACGGACAGGACGCGCGGATGGTGGCGCTGGACGTGACGCCCGAGGCCTTTGTCGGCGTTCTTGCCGGGCTGCACGGCATCGCCAATTTCGGCGGGCTGGTGGTGACGGTGCCCCACAAGATGCAGGCGGCGACCCTGGCCCATGTCCGCTCGGACCGGGTGGCGATCGTCGGCGCGGCGAACCTGTTGCGCCCGATCGAAGGGGGCTGGGCGGCGGACCTGTCCGACGGCATCGGGTTCGTCGAAGGGTTGCGGCAGGCCGGTTACGGGGTCGCGGGCCGGGCGGTGGCGGTGGTCGGCGCGGGGGGTGCGGGCCTGGCCATCGCCCAGGCGCTGTTGGCGGGGGGCGCGCGGGTGGCGATCTCGGATCTCGACGCCCGCCGCGCCCGCGACGCCGTTCGCTGCCTGTCGGGATCGGGCGACGTGACGGCAGGCCCGCCCGATCACAGTCACGATATCGTCGTCAACGCCACGCCGGTCGGCATGGCAGGCGACCCGCGGTTGCCGTTCGATCCCGGGGGTCTGGCCCCCGGCACCCTCGTGGCCGAGGCGATCATGACCCCCGCCGTCACGCCGCTGCTGCACGAAGCGGCCCGCCGGGGGCATCCGGTGCACGAAGGCCGTCACATGCTGGACGGCCAGGTGCCCGCGATCCGGGCGTTCCTGGGGATGGCGCCGGACCGGGCCTGAGACCGCGGCGCCGCGAAAGGCGCGTGTCCCGGCCCCTGTCACGCGGCCGGACCAGAGGCCCGGCCGCATGTCGCGTCAGTCGATGAAGGTCGGCATCATCCAGCGCGGCAGGGCCAGGATCAGGTCCGGCAGCAGGATGATCAGCATCAGCACACCCACCATGGGCAGCAGGATCACCACCACATCGCGCAGCGCGTCGATCATCCGGATCTTGCCGATCGCCGCCGCGATCAGCAGACACAGCCCATAGGGCGGGGTGACCAGCCCGAAGGCCAGGCTCATCACGCCGATGATCGCGAAGTGGATCGGGTGCATGCCGACGTGGACCGTCACCGGATAGAGCACGGTGCCGAGGATGATGATCGCCGGGATCGCGTCGATGAACATGCCGATCAGCAGGAAGGCCAGCGCGCTCATGATGCCGATGCCGACGATGCCGAGGCCCATCTGGTCGATCTGGTCCACCAGGGCGGCGGGGATCTTGAAATAGGCCAGGCACCAGCCGAAGGCCGACGCCGTGCCGATGCAGAACAGCGTGATCGCGGCAAAGCGCGCGCTGTCGTACAGGACCGCCGGAAGCTGGGTCGGCGCGATCGAGCGATAGACGAAGACGCCCAGGATCAGCGAATAGATCACCGCCACCACCGACGCCTCGGTCGGGGTGAAGAAGCCGCCGACAATGCCGCCGACGATGATGATCGGCGTCATCAGCGCCAGCGAGGCCGAGGCCCCGGCGCGCATCAGTTCCATGAAGGTCGACCGGTTGTGCACCGGATAGCCGCGCTTCTTGGCATAGAAATAGATCGTGATCATCTGCGACGCGGCGATCAGGATGCCCGGCACGACCCCGGCCAGGAACAGCCCGCCGATCGACACCGACATCAGACCGCCCCAGACCACCATCAGGATCGACGGCGGAATGATCACCCCCATCACCGACGAACAGGCGGTGATGGCGACCGAGAAGGACGCGTCGTAGCCTTCCTTGCGCATCTGCGGGATCAGCAGCGATCCGATCCCGGCGGCATCGGCGGTGGACGAGCCGGAAATCCCCGCAAACAGCATCGACACCACGACGTTGACATGGCCCAGACCCCCGGGCAGGTGCCCGACCATGGCCCGCGCCAGCCGGATCAGCCGGTCGGTGATGCCCGACGAGTTCATCAGGTTCGCCGCCAGAAGGAAGAACGGCACCGCCAGCAGGACGAACGAGTTGTAGCTCTTGAACATCTCGCGCATCAGCAGGATCGGCGTCAGCCGGTCCTCGATGAAGAACACGGGCACCACGGCAAGTCCCAGCGCAAAGGCCACCGGCACCCGCAGGAAGATCAATACCCCGAACGTGCCGAACAGGATGGCGGCGACTTCAGCTGGTCCCATGGGACTCTCCCGTGCGCAGTTCTGCAAGATCGTCGAGCATCCGCTCGAGGGTGAACACCACCCATGTCA
This sequence comes from Oceaniglobus indicus, assembly GCF_002751875.1. GTDB lineage: Bacteria > Pseudomonadota > Alphaproteobacteria > Rhodobacterales > Rhodobacteraceae > Oceaniglobus > Oceaniglobus indicus. The sequence goes on from NZ_NMZM01000016.1 coordinate 13,509, forward strand.
CCCCGGCCATCGGCCAGCCGATATAGATGGCCAGCATCGGCAACCCCGAGATTTCCGATTGCTGGCGTGCCCCCAGCTTGCCGAAGTCCCAACCCCACCACAGGAACGACAGCCCCATGATCAGGATCGCGACATTGACGAATTGCGCCATCGCGAATTCGACCGTCCGGTTCGAACTGTGCGGCAACACGTCGACGTCGAAATGGGTGCGGTCGCGCACGCCGATCATCGCGCCGATCAGGATCAGCCAGACGAAACAGAAGCGGGCGATTTCCTCGGTCCAGATATAACGCGGGATCAGGCCGGTATAGCGGCTGAGGATCTGCATCGTCACGGGGACCAGCAGCACCCCCATCAGAACCGTCAGCACGAGTTTCAGGAAACGATAATAACCGTTCAGCAGGACACGCATCGCCACTCACACTTCGAGGCAGGGTGTTGCAGGGAGAAAAGGACAGGCGGGCGCGCGAACCATGCCGCGCGCCCTGGAACCATCACCTTTCGGCGATCATTCGACGGCGTTGATCGACTCGAGAACGTCGGTCGCGCCCAGTTCCTCGGCATAGGCACGCTTCACCGGCTCGGCCAGTTCCAGAAGCTTGTCACGCTCGGTGAACTCGTGGGTCTTCAGCAGGCCGGCGGCCTCCATCTCTTCCAGCTTCTTGCTGTCCTCGCCGCTTTCCACGTCGCGGCCCAGCTTGCCACCGGCCTTGCCGGCCTTCAGGACGCATTCCTGCTCCTCGGGGGTCAGCCGCTCGTAGGTGGCGTTCGAGAACGCGATCGGGCGCACCGTGATCGCGTGCTTGGTCAGCGCGATGTCGGGGCCGACTTCATAGAACTTCATCTGCTGGATGCCCGCCGCCTCGTTTTCGGCGGCGTCGATCACGCCGGTCTGGATGGCGTTGTAGACCTCGTCATAGGCGATGACCGACGGTGCCGCCTGGATCGCCTCGAAGATGCGGGTCTGGATCGGCGCGCCCATGACGCGCATCGGCAGGCCCTTCAGCTCCTCCATGTTCGTCACCGGCTTGTTGACGATCAGGTTGCGGGTGCCGCCCCCGGCATAGCCGATCAGGCGCACGTTGGCCTGTTCCAGCACGTCCTGGGCCAGCGGCGCCAGCGCGTCCTGCTCCATCACCGCGTTCCAGTGGTCCAGGTCGCGGAACAGGAACGGCATGTCCATCAGCGGCGCCTTCTGGCTGAAGGTCGACATGTGCGACGGGCTGACGACGGCGTAATCGACGGCGATCCCCTGGGCCATGTTCTCGAAGTAATCCTTCTCGAGACCCAGTTCCGAGTTCTTGTGCAGATCGAACGTCAGCGACCCGCCCGAGCATTCGCTTGCCACGCGTTCGAATTCGCGCAGTGCCTTGGTGAAGGCATGCTCCTCGTCGAACTGCACGGCGCCGACCAGTTCGGTCGCGTGGATCGGTGCGGCGATCAGGGCCGCAAGGCTGACACCAAGGGCCAGTCCGGCTGAATTCTTCATAATACATTTCCCCCCTGGGTGGCCGCGATTACCGCGCCCCCATTGCTTTTGGATCGTTCCACAAGTATTGCACGGGTTCCGGATTCCACGCAAGGTTTGTCTTTGCGGCCAGACCCGTCAGAGACCGGCGCGGGATCGCACGACCATCGGCTCTTCATGCAACAGGATCAAACCATGTCCAATTTCCCCTACACGTTGTCGGAATTTTCCGGAAAATCCGTTCTCATCACCGGCGCATCCACCGGCATCGGCGCCGCCCTGGCACGGGCCTTTGCCGCCCAGGGCGCCAAGGTGGGCGTGCATTACAATTCCAGCCGTGACGCCGCCGAAACCCTGGCCGGCGAGATCCGCGATGCCGGCGGCACCGTCGAGCTGATCCAGGCCGACGCCTGCGACGCCGACGCCTTCGGCCGCGCGATCGAGGATGCGGCGGGCGCCCTTGGCGGGCTGCACGGGCTGATCAATAACGCCGGCGGCATGGTGCGGCGCGTGCCCTATGCCGAAGCCACCGAGAAGGATTACGAGGAGATCATGGACCTGAACGCGCGGTCGATCATCACCGCCTCGCGCGTGGCCTTTCCGCACCTGAAAAAACAGGGCGGTTTCGTCATCAACACCACGTCGGTGGCGGCGCGCAACGGTGCCGGCGGCGGCGCGGGCATGTATGGCTCGTCCAAGGCGTTCGTGTCGAACGTGACCCGCGGCATGGCCAAGGAATGGATCGGCCACGGCATCCGCGTCAACGCGGTCGCCCCCGGCGTCATCACCACGCCGTTCCACGAGCGGTATTCGACCAGGGAACAGCTGGACGCGATGCTGGCGACGGTGCCCCAGGGCCGGCTGGGCGTGGCCGAGGATTGTGTCGGCGCCTACATGTTCCTCGCCTCGGACGCGCTGGCCGGCTACATCATCGGCCAGACCATCGAGGTGAACGGCGGCCAGTTGATGCCGTAAGGCGGCCGCGTCGGCCCTCCCGCCTCCGTCATGCAGGGGCGGGAGGGCCGACACCACCGGACAACCCCATCGTGACAGCCCCCTTTCGGGCGCCTGCCGACGGCCCCGTTTCCGGCGCCGGTTCGTGCTCAGACGGCCATGCTGTGGCGGCCCTCGGGCGAGGCATAGGCGTCGAATTCCACCGCGATCATCCGCGCCAGGTGGCGGGCGTCGTCGCGGATCGTCAGCACGCCGTCACCGTCCAGCGTGACCGCACCCCCCCAGGCCTGCGCCGCCCGCGCCGTCAGCGCGCGCACCGTGTCGGGATCGTCCGACATCGCCGGATCGACCCGGAAATCGCACAACAGCCGTTCGATCGCCGCACCGCGCACCCGGTCCTCGGCGGTTTCGGCATGGCCGCGCAGGGTGGCGGGGCGGCCCTTGGCCACCCGTGCCTTCCAGTCGGCGGTGCCCGAGGCGTTCTGGGCATGGCCGCCCGGCAACCGCGAGATCGCCGAGGCGCCCAGCCCGATCAGCGTCTGCGCCGCATCCGTCGTATAGCCCTGGAAATTGCGCCGCAGGGTGCCCGCGCGGGCCGCGACGGCCATGGAATCCCCGGGGCGGGCGAAATGGTCGATGCCGATCTGCTGGTATCCCGCCGCGGTGAACCGTTCGGCCGCCAGAAGCGACAGCTCCAGCCGCGCCGCCCCGTCGGGCAGGTCGTCGGCGCGGATCATCACCTGGCGTTTCGACGCCCAGGGCACATGGGCATAGCCATAGAGCGCCAGGCGGTCGGGGTTCAGCGACAGCGCCATGTCGATGGTGCGGTTCAGGCTGGCCCGGTCCTGTTTCGGCAGACCATACAGCAGATCCAGGTTCACCGCCGCGATATCGCGCGCGCGCAGGCCGTCGACCGCCGCCTTCGTCTGCTCGAAGCTCTGGGGGCGGCCGATGGCGGCCTGCACCGCCGGTTCGAAATCCTGCACCCCCAGGCTGGCCCGCGTCACGCCCGAGGCGGCCAGCGCGTCCAGCCGGGGGCCGTCGATTTCCGTCGGATCGACCTCGACCGAGATCTCGGCGTCGGCGGCACGGGGGAACCGCGCCTCGAGCAGGGTGAACAGCCGCACCAGAAGGTCGGGCGGCAGGAACGTCGGCGTGCCGCCCCCGAGGTGCAGGTGCGCCACCGACACCGCACCGGGCAGCGCCGCGCGGATGATGTCGGCCTCGGCTTCCAGCGCGTCGACATAGGGCGCCAGGGGGGCCTCGCTCTGGGTGCCCTGGGTGCGGCAGGCGCAGAACCAGCACAGCCGCCGGCAGAACGGAATATGCGCATAAAGCGAGATCCGCGTGCCCGGTTCGATCCGGCTCAGCCAGCGCAACGCCGTATCGGCACCGATGTCCGGTCCGAACTGCGTCGCGGGCGGATAACTGGTATAACGGGGGGCGCGCGCCGACAGCGCCCGTTCCGTCAGCTTCGGGTCAAGGTGTATCATGTTGTCACATAAGCCCGATCCCGGCGCGCCGCGCCTTGATTCAGGTCAAGCGGAATGGCAGATACGCGCCATGACACATATCGATCCCTCCCTGGCCGATCTGACCCGCGCGGGCCGCACCCTGGCCGGCCCCGGCTGTTCGCAATGCCCGATCCGCCACCGGGCGATCTGCGCCACCTGCGAGGACAGCGAACTGGACCGCCTCGAGGGGATGAAATCCTATCATACCTGGCGCGCCGGCGAGACGATCGTCATGGAGGGCGCCGACCTGGCCTTTGTCGGATCGGTGGTCAGCGGCTGCGCGACCCTGACCCGGTCGATGGAGGATGGCCGGATGCAGATGGTCGGCCTGCTGATGCCGTCGGATTTCATCGGCCGCAACGACCGCGCCGTCGCCGCCTATGAGGTCGTCGCCGCCACCGATGTCACCTTCTGCATGTTCCGGCGCGCCGAATTCCGCCAGATGATGCGCGAGACGCCCCACGTCATGGAACGGATGCTGGAGATGTCGCTGGACGAACTGGACGCCGCGCGCGACTGGATGATCGTTCTCGGCCGCAAGACCGCGCGCGAGAAGGTCGCGACCCTGCTGGCCAACATCCTGCGCCGGGTGTCGACCCAGGGCAGCCCGCTGCACGCGCAACTGCCGCTGACGCGGGATGCGATGGCAACCTACCTGGGGCTGACCATCGAAACGGTCAGCCGGCAGATGACCGCGCTGCGCAAGGACGGACTGATCGATCTGGACGGGCGGCGCGGGATCAGCTGCCGCGACCTGTCGGCCCTGCTGGCCGAAGCCGGCGACGACGAGGACGGTCAATCCCCGGCCTGACACGAACTTGACCTGAATCAAGGTGCCGGTCAGATTATTTTGACATTGCACGCGCAAAGCCTGCCGGAAAGGGAAGCACAATTCACATGTCGTATTATCTGAGAGGCCCCTCCGGCTATGCACTGCTGGCGGCCCTGGGCCTGATCGCGCTTGCTTCGGCGATCGCGGCCAATTTCGCCCGCGACCTTGCATACCTGGTTCACGCGCTGCTGATCATGGCCGTCGCGGCGGGCCTGTTCGTCGCGACCATGCGCGCCATGCCGGTCGATGACGGCCCCGCCGTCGCACCGCCGCGCCCCACCGGATACATGGACGGGCCGATCCGCTATGGCGTGATCGCCACCGCGTTCTGGGGTGTCGTCGGGTTCCTGGCCGGCACCTACATCGCGTTCCAGCTGGCGTTTCCCGCGCTGAACATCGAATGGGCGCAACCCTATGCCAACTTCGGCCGCCTGCGCCCGCTGCACACCTCGGCGGTGATCTTCGCCTTCGGCGGCAACGCGCTGATCGCCACGTCGTTCTATGTCGTGCAGCGCACCAGCGCCGCGCGGCTGTGGGGCGGTCCCGCCGCATGGTTCGTCTTCTGGGGCTATCAGCTGTTCATCGTGCTGGCCGCCACCGGCTATCTGCTGGGCGCGACCCAGTCGAAGGAATACGCCGAGCCCGAATGGTATGTCGACATCTGGCTGACCATCGTCTGGCTGACCTACCTGGCCGTCTTCATGGGCACGATCATCAACCGGCGCGAACGCCACATCTATGTCGCCAACTGGTTCTACCTGGCGTTCATCGTCACCGTCGCCATGCTGCATGTGGTCAACAACCTGTCGATCCCGGTGTCGATCTTCGGCTCGAAGTCGGTCCAGGTCTTCGCGGGCGTGCAGGACGCGATGACCCAGTGGTGGTACGGCCACAACGCCGTCGGCTTCTTCCTGACCGCCGGGTTCCTGGGGATGATGTATTACTTCGTGCCGAAACAGGCTGGGCGCCCGGTCTATTCCTACAAGCTGTCGATCATCCACTTCTGGGCGCTGATCTTCCTCTATATCTGGGCCGGGCCGCACCATCTGCACTATACCGCGCTTCCCGACTGGGCGGCGACGCTGGGCATGGTGTTCTCGATCATCCTGTGGATGCCGTCCTGGGGGGGCATGATCAACGGCCTGATGACCCTTCAGGGGGCCTGGGACAAGATCCGCACCGACCCGATCATCCGCATGTTCGTCGCCTCGCTGGCATTCTACGGGATGTCGACGTTCGAGGGGCCGATGATGTCGATCCGCGCCGTGAACTCGCTGTCGCATTACACCGACTGGACCATCGGACACGTCCATTCCGGCGCGCTTGGCTGGAACGGCATGATCACCTTCGGGGCGCTGTATTTCCTGACGCCGAAACTCTGGGGCCGCAAGCAGATGTATTCCATGTCCGCGATCAACGCCCACTTCTGGCTCGCGACCATCGGGATCGTGCTTTACGCGTCGTCCATGTGGGTCACCGGCATCATGGAGGGCCTGATGTGGCGCGAGGTCGACGCCAACGGCTTCCTCGTCAACTCGTTCGCCGACACGGTGGATGCCAAGTTTCCGATGTACGTCGTGCGGGCCGTCGGTGGTGCGCTTTACGTGGCGGGCGGAATCATCATGGTGTGGAACATGTGGATGACCATCCGCGATCCCCGCGCCGTCGCCGTCGTCGCAACGCCCGCGGAGTAGTAGTAGAATGAGCAAGGACCCGAGAAGCCCGGACTATGATCCGAAGGACGACCCCAAGGTCGCGACCGCATCGGACGCGCCCGGGGAAATCCCCAACGAACTGCCGCCCGAGACGCAGACGATCACCTTTCACCAGCGGTTCGAACGCAACGCCACCCTGTTGCTGATCGGCAGCTTCGCGGTGGTGTCGGTGGGCGGCATCGTCGAGATCGCGCCACTGTTCTGGCTGGAGAACACGATCGAGAAGGTCGAGGGCATGCGCCCCTATTCGCCGCTGGAGCTGACCGGGCGCGACATCTACGTGCGCGAGGGCTGTTACCTGTGCCACAGCCAGATGATCCGCCCGATGCGCGACGAGGTCGAACGCTATGGCCATTATTCGCTGGCCGCGGAATCGATGTACGACCACCCGCACCAGTGGGGCTCCAAGCGCACCGGACCCGACCTGGCCCGGATCGGCGGCCGCTACAGCGACGAATGGCACGTCGATCACCTGATGGACCCGCAATCGGTGGTGCCCGAAAGCGTGATGCCGAAATACGCCTTCCTGTCGGACACCCTGATCGACGGCGAACATGTCGGCGACCTGGTGGCGACGCACCGGATGGTGGGCGTGCCCTATACCGATGACATGGTGAACGCGGCGCGGGCCGACTTCCGGGTGCAGACCGATCCGTTCGGCGATATCGACGGGTTGCTCGAACGCTATCCGGGCGCGCAGGTGCGCAATTTCGACGGCCGCCCCGGCACTTCGGAAATGGATGCGCTGATCGCCTACCTGCAGATGCTGGGCACGCTGGTCGACTTCTCGACCTTCACCCCCGACCCGGACCGCTAGGAGCGACGATGGAGACCTATTCCTTCCTGCGCTACCTGGCCGACAGCTGGGTGCTGCTGATCCTCACCGGAATCTTCCTCGGTGTGATCGTCTGGGCGTTCCGCCCCGGCTCGCGCGCCATGCACGACGATGCGGCGGCGGTGCCGTTCCGGCATGACGATGACACTATCCCCCCCCGCCACCGCGCCACGGGCGACGTGACGAAAGGCCAACCGGATGTCTGACGACAAGCACAGCCACGAAAAACGCATCGATGAAGAGACAGGCACCGAAACCACAGGCCACAGCTGGGACGGCATCGAGGAGCTGAACACGCCGCTGCCGCGCTGGTGGCTGTGGACGTTCTACGGGACCATCGTCTGGGGGGTGATCTATACCATCCTCTATCCGGCCTGGCCGCTGGTGTCGGGCACGACGCGCGGCGTTCTCGACTGGACCACCCGCGGCGAGGTGGCGGCAAAGATCGAAACCGTCCGCCTGTCCAACGCCGAGCTGACCGAGAGCCTGGTCAACATCGACCTCGGTGTGCTGGACCGCAACGAGGATCTGCACCGCTTCGCCGTCTCGGCCGGGGCGTCGGTCTTCGCCAACAATTGTTCGCAATGCCACGGCGCGGGCGCGGCGGGCGTTCAGGCCGCCGGCTATCCCAACCTGCTGGACGACGACTGGCTCTGGGGCGGACAGATCACCGACATCGCCATGACCGTGCGCCACGGCATCCGCAACGAAGACGACCCCGATGCCCGCTACTCCGAGATGCCGGCCTTCGGCGAGATCCTGGAAGACGCGGAAATCGCCACGCTGGTGACCTATGTGCGCAGCCTGTCGGGGCTCGAGGAGGAAACCGCCGAGGGCGCCGAGCTGTATCTGGACAACTGCTCGGCCTGCCACGGCGAAGAGGGCCTGGGCGACCGCGAACTGGGCGCGCCGAACCTGACCGATGCGATCTGGCTCTATGGCGGCACCCCCGAGGCGGTGCGCTATACGATCGAGAACGCCCGCTTCGGCGTCATGCCGCCCTGGGGCGAACGCCTGGGCGAGGCGCAGGTGCGCGCGGTCGCGGCCTATGTCCACGGCCTGGGCGGCGGCGAGGCCGAACCGCAGGTCGAGGAAGAACCGACCGCCGACGAGATGGAAGAGGCCGCCGACGTGCCCGACGCCAGCTTCCCGGCGGACGCCGAAGAGACACCGACCGAAGCGGGCGAAGCGCCGGTCGAACCCGTCGTGCCCGAGTAACGGCACCCGAGCTGCGGCGATCGCGCGGCTGGTCCGTGCGACCGCCGCGTTGCCCGCCGCGCGAACCGGGAGGCGTGCGGCGGGCGATCCGTTTCCCGCCGGCCCGGGTCTCCGGGTCCGCGTTCTGCGCGTGCCGAAGGGGCGCATGGCCGTCGCGCAACGTCCAGGCGCGCGGTCTCGTCAGCGCGCGGCAGTCGCGCAAATGTCCAGGCGCGCGGCCATCGCGCGACAAATCTGCGCATGTCCGCCGCGCGACCTTCACAAAGCGCGCCCCCGGACCGACATTCAGGGCTGCACGGATCCGTCGCACGGGCCCGCGCGCAAGCCACAGCACGCGACCCTTCGCGTCACCCGCACGGCGCGCTATCCTGCGCCATAGCCACGGCGCGACCCTCGCGCCATAACACCAGCGCGCGTCTGTCGCGCGACAACACCAGCGCGCGGCCATCGCGCGAGAACACCAACGCGCGGCCATCGCGCAAAAATCACAGCGCGTGTCCCGCGCAAGAAATCACAGCGCGCGTTCCGCGCGACCCTGCCCCAGAACGGATTGCGCCCGATGTCCGACGCCCCCCTCTTCGCCGCCCGTGAACCCGTCTTTCCCCGCCGGGTCTCGGGGTTCTTCCGCCGCCTCAAGTGGTGGATCATGGCGATCACGCTGGGGATCTATTACCTGGTGCCCTGGATCCGCTGGGACCGGGGCCCTGCCCTGCCCGACCAGGCGGTGCTGATCGATCTTGCGAACCGGCGGTTCTATTTCTTCTGGATCGAGATCTGGCCCCATGAATTCTATTTCGTCGCGGGCCTGCTGATCATGGCCGGGCTGGGGCTGTTCCTGTTCACCTCGGCGCTCGGCCGGGTCTGGTGCGGCTATGCCTGTCCGCAGACGGTGTGGACCGATCTGTTCCTGCTGGTCGAACGCTGGATCGAGGGCGACCGCAACGCCCGGGTGCGACTGTTCAAGGCCCCCTGGGGCGCGCGCAAGTGGCGCCTCAGGATCACCAAGTGGGTCGTCTGGCTGCTGATCGCGGTGGCCACCGGCGGCGCCTGGGTGTTCTATTTCGCCGACGCCCCCACCCTGTTGCGCCAGCTGGTGACCTTCGACGCCCCCATGGTCGCCTATGCCACCATCGGCATCCTGACCGCCACCACCTTCGTCTTCGGCGGCTTCATGCGCGAACAGGTCTGCATCTACATGTGCCCCTGGCCGCGCATCCAGGGCGCGATGATGGACGAGGGCACCCTGACCGTCGGCTACCGCGACTGGCGCGGCGAGCCGCGCGGCCGCGGCAACGCGCGCCGCGCCGCCGTGGCCGCCGATGTCGGCCCGGCCTCGCCCGTCCGTTACGGCGCGGGGGCCGACAAGGACGCCGCCGCCGCGCCCGTCTCGCTGGACGTGGCGGGGGGCCGCGTGTCGCGCGAGGGCGAGACGCTGGGCGATTGCATCGACTGCATGGCCTGCGTCAACGTCTGCCCCATGGGCATCGACATCCGCGAGGGCCAGCAGATGGAATGCATCACCTGCGCGCTGTGCATCGATGCCTGCGACGAGGTGATGGCCAAGATCGGCCGCCCGCGCGGGTTGATCGACTATCTGGCGCTGGACGACCGCCCGCCGGTCCTGCCCGGTGAACACGCCCCGGTGCGCCCGTTCGGCGTCGACGCCCCCGGCGACGACAGCGGCGCCGAAACCGGCGTGCCTGCCGCCACCGCGGCCGCGCGTGCGGATCTGACGGCCGATGCGACCGCCACCGTCCCGGACACGTCAACCGCCACCGTTCCGGACACGTCAACCGCCACCGTTCCGGTGGACGGCGCCCCCGCCCCTGCCCCGAACGCCGCCGATCGTCCCTTCGTCATGCCCCACAGCCAGGACTGGACCCCGGTGCCGCTGTGGAAGCACGTCTTCCGGCCCCGCACCATCGTCTATACCGTGATCTGGGCCGCCATCGGCTTCGGTCTGCTGTTCGCGCTGTTCATCCGCCCCGATGTCGAACTGACCGTGGCGCCGATCCGCAACCCCACCTTCGTGACGATGTCGGACGGGACGATCCGCAACACCTATGACATCCGCCTGCGCAACAAGCATGGCGAGCCGCGCGATTTCCAGTTGTCGGTCACCTCGGACGGCGCGCTGGACATCACCCTGGAAGGGCGCGACGGCACCTCGGTCAAGGTGCCCCCCGACAGCACCCTGTTGCAGCGCGTCTATGTCACCGCCCCGTCGGGCACCCCCGCGGCCGAGGCCGAGCGCACCGAGTTCCGGTTCTGGGTCGAGGACACGGCATCGGGCGAACGGGCCTGGCGCGACACGCTGTTCAACGGCAAGGAGAGCTAGGATGCCCACCCATGCACCCCGCAGCGCGCGGCGGATCACCGGCTGGCATGTCCTGGCCATGTTCGTCGGCGGCTTTTCGGTCATCATCGCGGTCAACCTGGCGCTGGCGTTCAACGCCATCCGCACCTTTCCCGGGCTCGAGACCGAAAGCTCCTATGTCGCCGGTCAGACCTTCGATGCCGACCGCGCCGCACAGGACGCGCTTGGCTGGGATGTCGGCGCACGCTACGGCGACGGCCGGCTGACCTTGTCGATCACGGGTGCCGATGGCGCGCCGGTGCGCCCCGAGGTGGTCTCGGCGACCCTGGGGCGGGCCACCAACGTCGCCTCGGATTCCACGCCGCAGTTCGCCTGGACCGGCACCGCCCTGGCCGCGCCCGCCGACCTGGCGCGCGGCAACTGGAACCTGCGCGTCGATCTGCGCGCGTCCGACGGCACCGCGTTCCGCCGCCGCATTCCGATCCGGGTGAGATGATGACCGTCGTCTGCCCCGCCTGCCCGCCGATGCCGATGGCCCATGACACCGCCCATGATGCGGCGGGCGATGTCGTGCACCTGTCGTTGCCGGGCATCCATTGCGCCGCCTGCATCGGCGGCGTCGAGGGCACCCTGGGCGCCGTGCCGGGGGTGCGGGCCGCCCGGGTGAACCTGGGGCGGCGGCGGGTGCGGATCGTCACCGCGCCGGATCTCGGCGCGGCCCCGGCGCTGGCCGCGCTCGAGGCGGCGGGATACGAGGCGCACGAGCTGGACGACACCGTGCAGACGGGCGGCAGCGACGATATCGGCCGCACATTGCTGGCGCGCATCGCCGTGGCCGGGTTCGCGATGATGAACGTCATGGCGCTGTCGGTGGCGGTGTGGTCGGGGGCCACCGCCACCACCGAGGCGCTGTTTCACTGGATCTCCGCCGCCATCGCCCTGCCCGCCCTGGCCTTTGCCGCCGTGCCGTTCTTTTCGTCCGCCGCCGCGGCCCTGCGGGCGGGACGGGTCAACATGGATGTCCCCATCGCCCTGGCGATCGCCCTGGCCTGCGTGACCTCCCTGCACGAGACGATCTACAGCGCCGGCGCCGACACCTGGTTCGACGCTGCGCTGTCGCTGACGTTCTTCCTGCTGGCCGGGCGGTACCTGGATCACCGCGCCCGCGCCGTCGCCCGTTCGGCCGCGGCCGAGCTGACCGCGCTCGAGGTGCCCCGCGCCACCCTGCTGGACGGCACCGCCCGGCGCACCGTGGCCGTGGCCGACATCGCCGTGGGCGACCGGATCGCGCTGAGCGTCGGCGCCCGGGTGCCGGTGGACGGCACCGCCGAAAGTGCCGCGCTGCTGGACCGTTCGGCCCTGAGCGGCGAATCCGTGCCCGTGGCCATCGCCGCCGGTGACGCGGTCTGCGCCGGCGAGGCGGTGCTGGATGCGCCCTTCGTGCTGCAGGCCACCGCCCGCGCCCAGGACAGCACCCTGCGCCGCCTCGCCGCCCTGGTCGAGATCGCGGAAACCGGGCGCCACCGCTATTCCGGGATCGCGGATCGGGCCGCGCGGCTCTATGCCCCCATCGTGCACACGCTGGCGGCGCTGACCTTCGGCGGCTGGTGGCTGGCCACGGGCGATGTGCACCGGGCCGTGGGCATCGCCACCGCCGTCCTGATCATCACCTGCCCCTGCGCCCTGGGCCTGGCCGTGCCCGCCGTCACCGCCAGCATCACGGGGCGGCTGTTCCGCATGGGGGTGCTGCTGAAATCCGACAGCGCACTGGAACGGCTGGCCGATGTGGATTGCGTGCTGCTGGACAAGACCGGCACCCTGACCGAGGGCACGCCACGCCTGACCGGCCTGGACGATGCCGCCGCCGGTGTCGCGCTGGCGCTGGCACGGGCCTCGTCGCACCCGGTGTCGCGCGCGATCGCCGCCGCCCTGGCCGATCACGATCCCGCCGAGGTCACGGATATCCGCGAAACAACCGGCACCGGCGTCAGCGGCCGCTGGCAGGGCGGCGCGGTGTCGCTGGGGCGCGGCGCCGACGGCACCGAACTGGTGCTGGGCCAGGCGCGGTTCCCGCTCGAGATGACCGAAAGCCTGCGCCCCGGGGCCGCCGACATGGTAGCGGCGCTGCTGCGCGACGGCTTCGAGGTGCGGATGCTGACCGGCGACCGCCCCGGCGCCGCCCAGGCGCTGGCACAGAGGCTGGGGATCGACCTGGTCCATGCCGGGATGCGCCCCGAGGACAAGGCCGCCCTGGTGGCCGAACTGGGGGCCGAGGGACGCCATGTGCTGATGATCGGCGACGGGCTGAACGACACCGCCGCGCTGGCCTCGGCCCATGTGTCGCTGGCCCCCGCCAGCGCGCTGGACGCCGCACGGGTGGCGGCGGACGGGGTGATCCTGGCCTCGGATCTCGGCACGGTGGCGCAGACCCTGCGCACGTCGCGCCGCGCGCTGCGCCGGATCCGCCAGAACCTCGGCCTGGCCGCCGCCTACAACGCCGTGGCCATCCCCATTGCGCTGGCCGGGTTCGCCACACCGCTGGCAGCCGCGCTGGCGATGTCGCTGTCGTCGGTGACGGTCGTGGCCAACGCGGTGCGCCGATGAACATCCTGGTCGTCCTGATCCCGGTGTCGGTGTTTTTGGGGGCGGTGGGCCTGGCCGCCTGCATCTGGACCCTGCGCCATGGTCAATACGAAGACCTGGAAGGCGATGCGGCCCGCATCCTGCTGGAGGATGACGCGCCCGAGGATGACGCCAACGCCTGAACGGCGCCGCAGAGCGGGCCTGTAGGCGCTGCCTCAACGGCCGGCCCATTTCCCCCGGCAAATGACGACAGCGGCGCCTGACGGGCTTCTCCGGGCCTCTGCGACGGCATCAGGGATGGAAGTGGGGACAGCGGGCATTGGCGTATTGCCCATGTTCCCTGCACATCCTTGCCGCCCGGCAAAGTTATCCACAGCCCGCTTCGGAGAGGCGGAACAGTTATAAGAATAGTTAAAGTAGTTAGACCGAATCAGAATCGGTGTTTCCTGTCGTGAAAACAGAGACTTGCGCGAGACCCCGAGTGTGTGATGCACCGTGCCCGAGTGTGTGATGCACCGTGCCTGCGATGTGTGATGCACCGTGGCTTCGCCGCCGGGCGCCGGGGCGGTGGCGGGAAAAAGTGTGTGATGCACCGTGTCCCGAAAGACACGCTCAGAGCAGCAGCCGGCGCCATTCCAGCCGCAGCACCGGGCCGTTGGCGCCGGATTCCTCGGTCATCGTATAGGTCGGCAGGGCGTCGCGCTTGATCGCGATCCGAAGATCGCGCGAGAACTGGCCGAAGGGGGCCGGCGATCCGGTACGCTTGTGCAGGTCGCGAAAGGTAAAGATCCAGCCCTCGGGATTGTCGACCCCGTTGCCCGCGTGGCGGCGCGCCAGGCGATAGAGGAACCGGTCCAGCCCGCTGGTCAGCTCGAAATACCGCGGCGAGATCGCCAGCACCTCGCGCCCCTCGACCACCGCGCGGTAGATCCAGCGCGGCAGGGTCATCTGCGCGCCCAGGGGGCGGCCGTGGTCGTCCTCGTCCAGGGTGTAGTCGGCCAGCAGGTTGAACACCTCCATGCGTTCCTTGTCGCGCCGCCGGATCGTGGTTTCGATCCGCGTGCCCTGCAGCCGGGCGATGGCGGACTTGAACTGCTGGTAGTTCTTGCCCCCCGTCGCCCGCCCCACCGCCTTGAGCAGGTCATAGGGGCGGAAGGTGATGGTGGCGCCGGGTTTCTGGCCGCGTTCCACCCCGGCGTTGATCTGCGAGATGCCCCAGAGCAGGATGTCGAAATCATAGATCGTGGCGATGCCGCCGGTCTGCTCGGAGGCGGTGATCGTGACCTTCTGGCCCGACGGCCCCGTCCAGTCCAGCCGCATCGGGCTGCGCTTGGCCAGGCTGACCATGGGGGCCGACATCATCTCGCGGTCATCGCGCAACGGGATGTCGCCGATGATCGCGACGAACAGGTCCAGTTGTTCGCGCTGGGTGCTCATTTCGCCGGCCCGTGGCCGTCCATCAGCAGGCGCAGCATGTCGGCATAGGTGCGCCGGTCGTCGCGGCACAGCCGCTTGAACCGCTCGATGGTGTCCAGCGGCGCCTTGATGCTGATCTGGCCGTCGCGTGGCGCCTCGCGGCTGGGCCAGCGTTCGGGCTCTGGCGGGCTGGCCGGCGGCGCGGCCCGGGGCGCGGTGGTGATCGCCTTGGTCTCGAACTGTTTCAGGCGGTTCATGTCAAGCGGTTTGGGCATGGCGGCTTTCCTCGAGGATATCGACGATTTCAGAGACGAAGGCCTGGGCGTTGGCCACGGCCTTGTCGATCCCGTTGACGTCGGCGGGATCGAGCTGTCGCAGCCCGCCACCGGCGTTGTGCAGCGACGAGAACGCGGTGCGCCGGTGCAACTCGGTCTGCATCACCCGCCCGGCCTTGGTCAGTTCGCGGTGGATGTGCTTTTCCAGCTTGCTTTTGACGGCGGCCGAGGTGCGCGCGAACAGGATCGCGGTGGGAATGGCGCGGCGCCGCGCCCTGCCCTCCATCTCGATTTCGGCCAGGGTTTCGATGGCAGCGTCGGCGTCCTGCTGCTCCTCGCCCGAGGGGATGACCACCAGGTCGGATTCGGCGATGGCAAAGGACGTCAGCCGGCTGGCCGACCCCTCCAGGTCGATGACCACGAAGGTGGCGGCACGCTGTGCCTCGGCGATCTCGTCCTGGATCGTGCGCTCGCCGCCGCTGGTGACGACGCGCAGGGTGTCGGGCAGGCGCGCCAGCGTCGACCAGCGGGTCAGGCGGCGGGCCGGGTCGGCGTCGATCATGATGACATCCGTGCCTTCGGCCAGTTCGGTGGCCAGGACGATGGCCGATGTCGTCTTGCCGGCGCCGCCCTTGGATGTGGCAAAGGAGATTGTGGGCATGTCCACCTCGGGGATAGGGAACTCTGGCCAATGGTATGCAGAAGTAGGGTAGCCATGGCAACCCTAGCCTAGCCTAGGGTAGGGTATCATAGGGTAGGATAGGGTAGCCAAGGATACCTCGGAGAACCCTTGGGTACCTTCGGGTATCCAAGGGTATCGCACGGAAAGAACGGGATTTTTCCGGGGCCGGGTCAGTGTGGCGCCGATCCGCCCCTTGTGCCGCGTCCGGCAAGGACCCCCCGGAAGGATCGGGCGTGGTCCAAGGGGGACGCGGGTGTGCCTGTAAGACAGGGCGGTGTCCGGATCTGCGAGCCGGCGCGAAACGGCCGTCTCGGTGACGTTCACATCCTCGGCGGCGTTGGCAGGCCCGAGGTGGCGCGCAGGGCGTTCAGCGGCGCAAAGCGTCGCCTCATCCAGATGTCCCCCCGTCCGACGTGCCCACCGATCAGCTTTTGTAGCGCGCCACCATCTCCACGATGCGCTTGGCCGCCGCGACGGCCGCGGCGTGATCCTGCGAGAAGTTCAGCCGGATGCTGGCCCGCGTGGCGGGGGCGAACTCGGATCCCGGCGTCACCGTGACACCGGCCTGGCGGCGCAGCAGGCGCACGAAGACCTCGGGCGAGACGTCGAGCGGCGGCAGCGCCGGAAACACATAGCTGCCCGCCTGCGGAACGGCCGTGGCAAGGCCGGCCCCCCGGAACACGCCGATCAGGTCGTCGCGGATCGCCTGGTGGTCCGCGATCCGCGCCGCCATCCAGCCGTCGGGTTCGTTGAACCAGGTGTCCAGCGCCGCCTGGTTGTATCCCGCCGCGCGCAGCGACACGATGGCCTGCAACCGCTCCATCCGCTCGATCAGTTTCGCACTGCCGAACGCCGTGCCCAGCCGGAACCCGCTGAGCGATTCGGTCTTCGACGGGCCCATGATCGTGATCAGGTTTTCCGGCGCGTTCTCGTCGGCGCGCAGGTGCGTGTAGCGTTCGCCGTCATAGAGCAGCCGGGAATAGAGCTGATCGACGATCACCGTCACGCCGTGGCGCGACGCCAGCCGTGCGATGGCGGCGATGTCCTCGGGCGAATACACCAGACCCGTGGGGTTGTTCGGGGTGGAGAACACCAGAACCTCGGTGCCGTCCTTGAACGCCGCCTCGAGCCGGGCCAGGTCGGGGCCGTTTTCGCCCCGCGCGCCCAGCCAGGACAGGGCGATCGGAACCACCTCGCCGCCGAAGAAGGCGACCAGCTTGCGGTTGGCGAAATAATCCGGCTCGACCACCGCCACCTTGGTGCCCGTGGTCACCGTCGCGCCAAGCGCCAGGAACAGCGCGCCCTGGGTGCCCGGCGTGATGATCAGCTCGTGCTCCGCCGAAACCGGACACCCGGTGAACGTGCCGAGACGCGCCGCCAGCCCCTCGCGGATCGCCGCCGCGCCGCGGTATTCGGTATAGGCCTGCCGACCCCCCGCCGCGAAGCCGGCGTTCCACGCCTCGGCCGAGCCGGGGGTGGGGGGGAAGGCATCGACATCGCCGTGCGAGAAATCGACCGGAACGCCGTTGAAAAGACCGCCCTTCATCTGCGCATCAAGATCGCCGGTGTCCTGGCGGACCTCCTGTCCGGGGGCGTTGTCGGCGGCCAGCGCGCTGAATTTCTCGTCGAGGGTGGTCATGTCGGGCTCCGGTTCTTGTGGGGCAGGGGGTCAGTATCCGGTTTCACGGGACACGGTGGCCGGCATCCGGCCGGTGGCGAAATAGGCTTCGATGTTGTCGGCCACCACCGCCGACGCGGTGCGCCGGTTCGTCGGGGCCGAGATATGGGGCAGGACGGTGATCTGGCGATGATCCCACAGCGGATCGTCTGCGGGCAGGGGTTCGGTCGTGAAGACATCCAGCACGGCATGATCGACATGGCGGCTTTCCAGGGCCGCCAGCAGGTCGTCGCGCACGACGATGTCGCCGCGGGCGAAATTGATCAGCGACGCGCCGGGTTTCATGGCGGCCAGGAACCGCGCGTCCAGCAGGCCGCGCGTCAGCGGGGTCGAGGGCAGCAACACCACGACGATGTCTGCCTGGGCCGCAAGCCGCGACAGCCCCTCGGCGCCGCTGAAGGTGGTGACGCCGGGCACGTCGCGGGCGGTGCGGCTCCAGCCCAGAACATCGAACCCGTTCCGCACCAGGCGTTCGGCCGATTTCTGCCCCAGGTGGCCCAGCCCCAGAACCCCGATGCGGCGTTCGGCGGCGGTGGGCAGATCGTGCTGTTGCCAGACGCGACGGGCCTGCTGGGCGCCATAGACGGGCATGGCGCGGTGCAGGAACAGCGTCCAAGCCAGCACCGCCTCGGCCATCGTCTCGCCCAGTTGCGGATCGACAAGGCGGACGATCTGCACCGCGTCGTCGGGCATGTCGCGCAGGATCCGTTCCACCCCGGCCCAAAGGCTCTGCACCCATTTCAGCCGGGGAAACGCGGCCAGATCCGCCGGATCGGCATTCGCCACGATGGCCACTTCCACGCGGTCACGCTCGGCCGGCGCGATTTCGGTGGCGAACCGGATGTCGAGGCCCGGCGCGGCCTGCCGCAGGGCGGCCAGCCAGGCCTGCGCCGCGGCGTCGTTCAGGCCATGCACGAAAGGTGTGATCGGTTTCATCGGGCTCTCCCATCGCCTGCACCGACAAGGGCGCGCGCCCCGCCGTGGATGAGGACTAACAGCCGTGGAAAGATATGGTTAGCATATTCCTGTAGGCTCAGAAGACAGGATTTCTATGGATACCCGGTTCATCCGCACGCTGCTGGCCGTGGTCGAGACCGGATCCTTTGCCGGCGCTGCACGGCGCGAGAACCTGACCCCGGCCGCCGTGGCGCAACGCATCAGAAGCCTTGAGGCCAGACTGGGCCACCGCCTGGTCACCCGCACCGGCCAGACCGTCGCGCCGACCCGGCAATGCACGCTGATCCTGCCCCGTCTGAACGAGATCGCGAAACAGGTGGGACAGCTGGCCGGCGATCTGGACCCCACCGGGCTGGCCGGGCCGGTCCGGCTGGGCGCGATCTCGACCGCGCTGAGCGACCGGGTGCCGGGGGTGCTGGCGCGGTTCGCCGAACAGGCCCCGGCCGCCAGCCTGACCTTCGTGCCCGGCACCTCGGGCGATCTCTATGCCCGGCTGCTGGAGGACCGGATCGACGCCGCCTTCGTGGTGCGCCCGCCCTTTGCCGTGCCCAAGTCGATGGCCTGTGTGCCGGTCGAAACCCAGGCGTTCGTGATGATCGCGCCGGCCGGTGACGACCGGTCGCTTGCGGCGATCGTGTCCGCCGAACGCGCGCTTGTCTATGACCCCGACAGCTGGGGGGGGCGGATCGCCATGCCGTGGATCCGCGCCCATGTCCCGCCGGGGCGGATCCTGTGCGAGCTGGACGCCCTCGAGGCCATCGCCATCGCGGTGGGGCGCGGCGTCGGCTATGGCATCGTGCCCGATTGGCCGGGGCTGGCGGGCCTCGCGTCGCTCCGGCGCATACCGCTGGCGCCGCCCGTGCCCACGCGCGACCTGGTGCTGCTGCATCGCCGCCTCAGCCCCGCCTGCGTCGGGCTTTTGCAATGCTGAACGGGTGGCCGGCCCGCGTCACTTTTGGGCACAGGTGCAGGTGACAGGTGGATGTGACAGCTTCATTCGTCACATAAGGGTGGCGCATCGGCCCTTGTGACAGTATCACCCGGCCAGCCACCCCAATGTGACGGATTTTGCCATGCCCCGGATCGGATATGCCCGCGTCAGCACGGCGGACCAGGATCTCGGGATCCAGAAGGCCAGGCTGGCCGCGGCGGGTTGCGCAATCATCCGCGCCGAGACCGGCTCGGGTGCGATGCGGACGGGACGCGGCGAATTGGCGACGGTGCTGGAGTTCCTGCGCGCGGGGGATGAATTGGTGGTGCATCGTCTCGACCGGCTGGGCCGCTCGACCCGCGACGTCCTGAACCTGGTGCACGAGCTGGACGCCCGGGGGGCGTCGCTGCGCATCCTCGAGCCCGACATCACCACGGCGGGCGACATGGGCCGCATGGTCGTCACCGTCTTGGGCATGGTGGCCGACATGGAGCTAAAGTTCATCCGCGACCGTCAGCGTGCCGGGATCGAGGCGGCGAAGGGCAGGGGGGTCTACAAGGGGCGGCGCAAGCATGTCGATGACGCCGCGATCCGGCGGCTTGTGGCCCAGGGCATCCCGAAGGCCCGGATCGCCCGCGACCTGGGCATCTCCCGCATGACGGTCTACCGCGCCCTGCGTGCGCCCGGATAACGCCGCGCCCCGGGCCGGTGGCGGATGCCGGTTTCACGGGGCCCGGGCAGGGTCGGGTTGGCAGCGGCGCGCAGGGTGTGGCGATGGCATCGCGCGGGCCGGCCAGGGGGCATCGCTGCCGTGCCCCCGTCCGTGGAGCGCGTCCGCACGGGACGACCGGCCGACGGGGCCGCGCGCGCCAGGCATGGAGGGGAAACCGCATCGGCGATGCGCGGTGTTTCCCGCCCGATAGGGGTGGCCGGCCCCCGGCTTTCCCGACGGCCCGGTTTGCCCGATGCCGCGAAGGTGCGCGAACCGGACCGGTCCGCGGGGCCCGCCCCCAGCCCGTCTGGTTCGTGTGGTTTCGCTCGCACAGGGCGGCGTCGTGAGCGATCTTATGACGCGACAATGTCGCGTCATTGTCGTGGGCCTGTCGTGGTGTCCTTTACGGCGAGACTTTATCTTGGACGGCAAAATGAAAGGTATGCACTCGTGATTGTCAGAAAGCTACGTTTGGAAAGGGCTCTGTCTCAAGAACAGCTCGCGCACATGGCCGGCATCAGCACGCGCACGTTACAGCGGATTGAGCGCGGCGCCAATGCCAGCCCAGAGACGTTGAAGTGCATCGCCTCCGTTCTCGAAACCGATTTCGACAATCTCCAGAAGGAACAGGACGTGACAATGGAAGACCGACCCGAATTGGCCAGGCTCTCGGCCGAAGAAAAGGAAGCCATGGAGTATGTCCGTGACATCAAGGCATTCTACATGCATCTTCTTGTATTTGCCGTGGTGATCACTGGCCTCACGATCATGAACCTGCTCTTTAGACCGGGACATTTCTGGGTGCTTTGGGTCGCATTCGGTTGGGGCATTGGTCTTTTTTCCCATGGTCTCGGTGTCTTCGAGGTTTTCAACCTCTTCGGAGATGGTTGGGAAAAACGACAAATCGAAAAACGAATGCGCCGATAGAAACAGGCATGACGCCCGCTACCAATGGCGGCCTTTCTGAAAGAGGGTCGCAAGGCGAGCGGACGAAGAGTAGAGCCGGTTCCCGGAACCATTGACGCCGAAGCTCGGAAGAAGCGACAGGTTTGGCGCAACTCTCGAGAAATTCTTCGAAAGCCGCGTTACGTCATGCCAGGGCTTCCACGGTTGCCCACGGCGATTTACGCCGGGCTTTCGCCGTCGATCTCGCGGAGAGCCACATGAACCGGAAGGGCTGGGCGGGGCAGCCCCGTTTCAGATGCTATTCTGGACGCGTTTCCATGTGTTGGCGAGGTGGCGTTCCATGACTTCGGCCAGTCCGGCGCTGTCGCGGGCTTTCAGGGCGGCGACCATGGCTTCGTGTTCGGCCACGGCGTCGGCCCAGTGCTGGGGGGTGCTGTTGCCGATGAAGCGGATCCGTTTCAGCCGGGCCTGGATGTTGGATTGCATCTCGATCAGGGTCGGGTTGGCGCTGAGCGCGGTCAGGCGGCTGTGGAACTCCTGGTTCAGCTTGTAATAGGGCAGGCGGTCGCGGGCGCGGTAATGGGCCAGCATCCGGTTGTGCAGATCCAGCAGGGCGTCGATGTCGGCGTCGGATGCGCGTTCGCAGGCCAGCCGGCCCACCAGCGCCTCGAGGTGGGCCAGCACCTCGAGCATCGAGCGCACCTCGGGCGGGCTGAGCTTGCGCACCCGGCTGCCGCGCGACGGGCGGATCACGATCAGCCCCTCGGCCGCCAGGGTGCGCAGGGATTCGCGGAACGGCGTGCGCGACACGCCCAGCTGGCGCACCAGGGTCGTCTCGTCGATCCGGCTGCCGGGTTCCAGCACGCCCTCGATGATCAGGTCGCGCACCCGGCTGGCCACCTGGTCGTGCAGCGTTTCCTTGCGGATCGCCAGCGGGTGATCCGTCTGGGGCGTGCTGCGCGGGGATGGCTGGTCGGTCATGGGATACTCCTTGGCGGAATAATAGCTTGTGATTCCGGAAAATCACGACTTGAATTTTGACCACAGCATTTTGTATACAATACACAACAGCGGGAATCCGTTCTCGACACGCATGGGGTTGGCATGAAGATAGCGTTCGCTTTGGGAGATGCGGCAGGGGTTTCGCCGGAACTGGCCGCACGGGTCATGGCCGATCCCGCCGTCGAGGCGGGCGAGATGATCGTCATCGGCGATGCGCGCGTGCTGGAGCTGGGCTGTGCGCAGGCCGGCGTCACGCTGGACCTGCCCCGCGTCACCGCCGACATGCTGGGCGATCTGCCGGAGGGGTCGGTCCTGCTGGACATGGGCAACTGCGATCCCGCCGACGTGCCCCTGGGCGAGGCGGGCGTGGCCGGCGGCCGCGCCTCGGTGCAGAACTTCCGCGCCGCCCTGTCGATCGCCAACGCGGGGATCGCCGACCTGGTGTTCTTCACCCCGTTCAACAAGCACGCCATGCGGCTGGCGCAGCCCGATTACGTCGACGAGATCGGCTTCATCAACGCCACCATCGCCGCCCCCCGGTCGGGGCGCGAGTTCAACGTGCTGGACGAGGTGTGGAACGCGCGTGTGACCTCGCACATCCCGCTGCGCGAGGTGGCCGACGCGCTGACGACCGACCGGATCTACCAGAGCCTGAAGTTCACGTCCGAGATCATGGAGGGCGCGGGGTTCGAACGCCCGCGCATCGGCGTTGCCGCGCTGAACCCCCATGCCGGCGACGGGCGCAACTTCGGCACCGAGGACGACGACATCATCGCCCCCGCCGTCGAACGCGCGCGCGCCGAACAGATGCCGGTGACCGGCCCGGTGCCGTCGGACACGGTGTTCGTGCGCGCCATCCGCGGCGAATTCGACGCGGTGCTGACCATGTTCCACGACCAGGGCCAGATCGCGATGAAGCTTCTGGGCTTCGATCGCGGCGTCACCCTGATCGCCGGCTATCCGTTTCCCATCGTCACCCCGGCCCACGGCACCGCCTATGACATCGCGGGACAGGGAAAGGCCGACACCGGCGCCACCTTCAACGCCGTGCATCTGGGCCGCAAGCTGGCCCGGCGCGGCGCCGGCAACGCCGATCCGGCCGATCACGACACCCTGCGCCGCGCCCTGCCGGACCTGATCGGACGGATCCGCGCCGGAACCGACGACTGGACCTGAACGAAACGTCTGACAAAAACATCTTTGGGAGGAGATAACATGAAACTTCGTCACACCCTCGCGGCCCTCGCCGCAATCGCCGTCGCAACACCAGCGCTGGCGCAACAGGAGATCATCTTCGGCCTGTCCGCCGCCAGCGGATCGCTGCAGGAACAGACGGCCAGCGAATTCGCCCGGCGCGCCAACGAGAAGCTGGGCGACAAGGCCGTCGTCAAGGTCTTTGCCGACAGCCAGCTGGGCAAGGACAAGGACATGCTCCAGAAGATCAAGCTGGGCACCATGACCCTGACGCTGCCGTCATCGACGATGCCGGAAATCGCGCCGGAATATGCAATCTTCGATCTGCCGTTCATGATCAAGGATCGCGCCCACCTGGCCCGCATCGACGAGACGCTGTTCAAGGATGTGCTGGTCCCCGCGGCCGAGGCGCAGGGATACCGTCCGCTGGCGATCTGGGAAAACGGGTTCCGCCAGATCACCAACAACGAACGCCCCATCACCACCCCCGCCGACCTTGAGGGGCTGAAGATCCGCACGCCCAATTCCAGCTGGCGGGTGGCGATGTTCAAGG
>NZ_NMZM01000017.1 GCF_002751875.1 Oceaniglobus indicus
GAACCCAACCCGATCACCAGGTGCAACGAGTAGCTTAATTTATGCCAGATCCTGTCCAATGATCGGGGAGTAGCTCACTCCGTGCCGTCGAAGGTGGTCCTGAGTCTCGGCAACCGCGTCGTAACGCGCCTGATCGAGGTCGATTTCGATGGTAGTGGGGGTGTTTTGCATGTTGGTCTCCCTGTTGCATGCGTGAGCGTTTCTGGTCGTGCCTGATTCATCGGCGTCATGATCCGCAGCGTAGGGAGATGTCTGTCTTTCGGTGGATCCTCTCTGGTTTCGAAGTATTTGCGGCTTCGGGTGTTGGTAACGAGAACATTGGCCGTTCTTCTCGAGTACGAAGGAAAAAGTTGCGTATTCAAGCTTCTTTCTGGATCCCTGCACCGCCGCATTCGGCGCGACGATGCAGGCTGCTCTATCAGGCCACCCAGGAATTCGTCGAGATCACCCCAGCCAGTCGCAATGCCTCTTCGAGGCCATCGGCCAGCAAACAAAGCTCAGGGATCATCGGATCATCAGGCTCCAAGACTGGAAGGCAGCCGTAATCATCCCAGTCGTCGCTGTGAGCGTGCTCCAGAAACAGAAGATCGCGCAGTTCGAGAAGCAGGCCCCGCAAGCGGCGCGTCAGCGACCCCGTCTGGCCGAGGCCCTCGCGGATGGCGTTGATCAGCCGGGCGCCGCGACGACCGCCGAGCAGGACCGCCGCGTGGCCAAGCGGTTCACTGTGGCTCAATAGAAACCGGCGAAAGGCGACGTCGCCGGACGCGGGGTTGGTGATGTCTGCGGGGTGTATGGATGCGTGAAACATGGGGCCTCCTTGTTGTTTCGATTGAAATTTCCGGGGTTCGTCCCGGGTCAAGAAGTGGGCGGAGGTTCATGTTATTGCCGACCGCTGTTCTGCGCGCCGCACGATGAGGGCGCGCAGAACAGCAGGTGGCGAGTGCAATTTGGTTCCTTTCTTCAGCTGTTGCTCGCGATGTTCTCGAACTTCACTGATGACATTGGCCACTTGCCAAAACGACGAAGCATTTTCTGCAAATATCTTGGAACGAGACTTGGAAACTGAAACCTTGTCCGATCCATCATGACAAACACACCGAGTGGGGAATAATCTCGTCATCTCGGGGAGTTTTTGCGTCATAAGGGGGGAAATTGCGTCAATTGGCGGAGTTATTGCGTCATATTGGGGGGAAATTGCGTCAATATGGTCGATAAGGTTCTGTTTTTAATCGACGATTCGCCCCTGAATAATAGAATCAATAGAATCCCCATGAAAGAGCCGCCCGGCGGCGTAGGATGGGATTAAATGCTTGGCGAGTTGGCCAATAAATTGAAAAAGGCGGCAGGGTTTGGTGCCGTCAAAATAAACTTCAGGAAATCACCGACAGTCGTTTTTGCTTCGTGAACATCGATCCATATACTCATTGTGTCAGGTGCACTTGTCGCTGAACAGGAACCTGTCCATGCAGATCCACTGCGGCGCGCAGCAGGGGAATTGCATGGGCGGAGGGCTGCGAAGCGACGCGACACGGGTCGAACACGTGCGGCCCCTTGCCAACGCCTCGCGCCGGTTTTTCGGCGCAGGGCTGCTGTCGAAGCCCGGGCTCGGCAGCGAGACCAATGCCGTCTTCGGATGGCTGCGAAACGGGTGCTTTGCTGCGGCGCGCAGTAGTGAAGTATTCGTGACGTGGCTGTCCGGGGACGGTAACGGGAAAATTACGTCATCGTGGAGCAGATCCACGCCTCAATTCACTATCCAGCGCCAAGATCGGCGCACAATTCAGCTTCCATCTCCGCCAGATCAGAAAGGAATTCCGACACGGGCGCGACACTCGACATCCATAGGAAGTTCCTGGCACGCGTCGCAGCGACGTACAGGAAGATGGCGATCGGTGGTCATGATCTCATTGAGATGGCCCTCGTCTCTGGCCGCGAGCAACTGCGCCTCGTTGGGGATAACGGCATGTGCAAGCCGGGGCACGGCAACAGCCCTATATTCGGCACCATCTACTGTTCGCATCCGCGACGTATCTATCTCGAATGGCAAGATGGCCGCACGGCTCGCATCCATCTCGACAAAGGCTTGGAAGTTGGAAGGTCGTTGAACCGACTCCACCGCGATTTGATGTTGGTCAAGACCCTGAGCAGCAGGCGCGTGAGCTTGAGAGGGTTATTTTAGAGGTGCCAAACCGGCAAAGGTCGAGCATCGAGAGGCCGATACGGATGAGACGGTGAGGCAGGCCAGTGAGGAATCGGAACACTGCGACGGGGTCACTGCCAATTGCCCTGTTCACAGGACCTGAAGACTAACTCTGGCAGCACTGTTTCCCATTTTTCCCGGCGTATAAGATGCTGGAAGTTTTCATCATTGTCGGATTTTCGCCAACGAACCACGGCACCCACGCTGGCTGAGACCAACACAGCACCCTCGGGTGGCCTCCAGCCTTTTGACATGCGGCCCAGAAGACGGCCTGCGTGGTCCAGGATCATCCACTTCCCGTCCCGGACCTCAATCACGACAGGCGCGCCGACCTGCGCTTCGGCGGTCGCCGCATGCGCCTCGTGGCTGTCCCCCAGCCGACCCGCAAAGGAAAGGTCGACGGCTTCCAGATCGGGCATCTGATATCGATCCGCGGGTGGCGCCGCTGCCCGGCCCAAGGCCTCCACCCTGCGCTCCAACACGTGCTCCGATCCGGGCCGCAGGAAGGCATGCGCACCGGTTGTCATCACGGCAAGGCTGCGGCGCGCTCGGGTCATACTGACGTAGAACAACCTGCGAGGTGCGTCCGTATCCTCGCCGCGTGACGTCGCGTGCCAGCCGCCATCCAGTATCACGACATGGTCGAATTCGAGCCCCTTGGCGCGGTGACCGGTCAACAAAAGCAGGCCGCGCTGCAACCCTCGGGTATCGCGCGCCCAGTCAGCGAACCATTCGACCGTATCGGGCACCGGCATTCTTTTCTTGCCCAGCTCGCGCGCCAGATCCGCGACACCTTCGGCAATCAGTTCGATCCAGCGATTGGTCGGCTGTTCGTTCAGCACGCCGAGAATATCCTGTATTCCCAGCATCGCACCGGGATCGCGGCGCAGACCTTCAACCAGGGTCTGCATTTCGCGCAGACGCCAGACACTGGGCAGCGCCTCATTGGCCAGTTCCACCGGAATTTTCAGGCGCTCGGCATAGGCCCGTGCAGGTCCGAGCCGACGCCATTCCCGCGCGATGATCGCCGTGCGCGCCCAGTTCCAATCGGGATCGAGCCGGGAGAGCCGAACGAGTTCGTCCACCGCAGCAACAGCCTGCTCCATATCGCCCTGCGGGCATGTCAGCAGTTGCACGCGTCCCTGCGCGACCGGGTCATGGCCCGCCATGTAGCCGCCAGCGGGCTCCAAGGTGCGCAGGGCATCAATTGAAATATCGCGGCCCTCTTTCATGCGCCCCTTTGCCGGTGCGATGACGTCATTGGCCGTCTCGATGATGTGCCGGGTGGAGCGATAGTTTTCGGTCAGGAATTTCGGCTTTGCCCGGTAATCCTCCTCAAACTGCCGAATATAGCGCACCGACGCACCGGCAAAAGCATAGATGTTCTGGTCATCGTCGCCCACGGCAAACAGGCTCAGTCGTAGGTCCGGATCCTCCAGCGACCGACCGGCAATGGCGGCGATCAGCGCATATTCCTCGGGGCCGATGTCCTGATATTCATCCACAAGGATCCAGCGATAGCCCTGGATCAAAGCCTCGCGCTGCGCTTCGGCCTCGGACCGGCTCAGCCCTTCGCCATTGAGCTGGCGCACCGCCTCCGTGACGATGCCGTCAAAGTCGCGTTGCTGTGATCTGTCACCCGCAAAACTGGCCCCAACAAGCCGCATCGCGAGCGCATGGCAGGTCGAGACCGTGACCCGGCCCGCATCCTCGCCGACCAGATGGCGCAGGCGCGCCCGTATCTCGGCGGCAGCGTGGCGGTTGTAGCTGAGCACCAAAATCCCGCGAGGATCCTCCCGCTTGATCCGCAGCAGATAGGCGATTCGGTGGACGAGAACCCGGGTCTTGCCCGAGCCCGGCCCCGCCAGTACCAGAACGTTGGTCTGTTCGCGGTCGTCGGCCACGATGTCCTGTTGGACGGGGTTGCCCAGCCCATCGACGATTCGCTTCCATGAGCGACCCGTCGTCTGGCGCCGAAGTTCTGTCCCGCGCCCGGGCATCCATCGGCGCAGAAAACTGTCCTGGTCCAGCACAAAGTAATCTTCCGAAAACCGGATCGCTTCGTCTATCGCCTCCAACCCCTTTTCCGCATAGGCGGCCATCACATGTGTTTGCAGGGTCTGTTCGCGATAATGCTCCTCAAGCGGCTGAAAATCCTCCCGCGTGAACCCCGCTTTTGTAGGCTTCACAAGCACCGTCATTGCCGGGCGAAACACCGTCAGCCCCTTGCCCAGGGTAACGACGCCCTGCTCGTGCAACCACAGCAGCGACCGCTCCATGAGTTTGGTCATGTCCCGAACACCGGCGGTCTGAAGCAGGGCGTCGCCTGTCAGCGTTGCCAGCAAGTCCCCGACCGTGGTTTCGACCTGTATGTCCTTGCCCCGTGTGCCTTGCGCCACTTTGCCGGTGAGGAAATTCACCAGCCGTTCGGCCGCTTGCCAGCGCAACGCCGCCGTCTGATCGACAATCCCCCAGGATCTCTGCAACGTCACCGCCAAGGTATTTCGGGACGCCTTGCGCAGGCGCAGGTTGCCACGGCCGCCATCCCGATCGCGCCCGTCGCGCGCCATGCCGCGCAGCAGCTTTTCCACGATGTCGGGCCGCGCATCCGCATGGCCGCCATCGCGCAACACCTGACATGTCTCGGACAGATGCAGAGGCATTGTTTCTTCGATAGCCGTGTCAGGGGCCAGTTCGCGCATCTTGGCGATCAATGCCTGCTCGAGCGCGGCTGCTCGCTCCAATCGTTTGCGCGAATGGCCTTCGACGCCGATATGGACAAACACCGTGATCGCCATGTCGTTGCGCGCGATCCCGAGAGTTTCGAGATCTGCCATCGCCTTGGTCAGGGCGCCGTGGAACAGGCCGCTGACACCCGCAAGCTCGTCGGTCGAAACACCCTGATCGACCGGCGAAACCATAAGGTGCTGCACGATGGCGAGAAGTTGTTTGCGCCGCGCCCCGGTAAGTTCGGCCTTCTTCAAGGCCGTGTTCGCCTCCTCAACGGTTCGCACCAAAAGCGAGGATGGGAAGACCTGAACGCGGTTTTCCTCGCGCGAGACCAAAGTTGCCTCTTCCAGCCAGGACACTGCCGTCTTGACCCGCGTATCATCAGTCGCATCGTCGCGGATGAAGTCCCGATCGGTTTCTTCACGCACGATCTCGCCCGGGGTGGCCACCACCTTGCCACTGCCACGGGTGCGCTCATCCATCCGTCGCAATGCCTTGAGAATCGCACCGATCTCGTGTTTCGCCAACCGCGACCGGGCCGAGAGCGAGAATTGGCGTTCAACATCGTCCGCGGCGAAGAGCAGAACGCAGTTGGCCGGCGCTCTGTCTCGCCCGGCCCGCCCGGCCTCTTGCAGGTAATTTTCCAGCGAGCCCGGAATATCGCCATGTACGACCAGCCGGATATCGGGCTTGTCGATTCCCATACCGAAGGCATTGGTGGCCGCGATGACCCGCAGACCGCCCACCCGGAACCGTTCCTGGACGTCATGCTTTTCCTCCGGCGTCAGGCCGGCATGGTAGTGGTCAGCCAAAAGCCCCTGTTGCTTGAGAAACTCCGCAACACGCTCGGTTTCCTTGCGTGTCGCGCAATAGACGACCGCACCCGATGCGCCCTCGGGCGGCAATTTGCCCGTGATGACCTCCAGAATGTCCGAAAGCTTGCCTTCGCGCCCCGTCGGCAAGACCTCGAAGGACAGGTTCGTGCGCGAAGCGCCCCCGTCAAGCAGCGCCAGCTGGATACCGAGGCGGCTGTTGAAATGATCGCTGATGTCGCGCACCACCTCGGGCTTGGCCGTCGCGGTCAGGCAGATCATCGGTGCCGGGGGCTGATCGCCCGAAAATTCGCGGATAAAACGGGCGACATAGCGGTAGTCGGGCCGGAAATCATGGCCCCATTTCGACACGCAGTGCGCCTCATCCAGCACCCACAGGCCGACCTCGCGCTGCGCCAGCACCGACCGGATCGAGGTGCTGCGTAGCTGTTCGGGCGAGATCAGCAGGATCGCCGCATCGCCCATCCGCACCTTATCGAGCGCATCCTGCCGCTCGGGCATCGACAACATACCGTTGATCGTCACCGCCGAAGAGATGCCCGTGCGCTCCATCCCCTGCACCTGATCCGCCATAAGCGCAACGAGCGGGGAGATCACGACGCTCAGGCTCCCGGTCTTGTCGAACTTGGTCAGGGCCGGAATCTGGTAGCAGACGGACTTGCCGGTGCCGGTGGGCAGGATGCCCAGCACGCTTTCGCCCCGCATCGCATCATCGACTATACGCTCCTGAAGTGGTCGCCCCTCGTCGTCAACGGGCTCGGGGCGGAAGGATTCGAACCCGAACCACTTTTGCAGGGCGCGGATCGGATCGTTCATCTCCGCGCACCAGGCACAGGCAGGATCCCGGCAGGATGTGTCGCGCAAGTCCCGGACGATCTGTGCCGCCTGTGGAAAAGCGGCCCGCACCCAGGGTGGCATCACGGAATCTCCGCCCGCGACCAAGATCCACGACAGCGCAAAGGCCATCGGCCAGCCCTCGCGAGGGTCGCCCAGCCGGCCAGGCATCTCGCCGACGCACTGGTCACATGCCCGCCCGTCAAGCAACCGCCGGACGGCATCGAAC
This sequence comes from Oceaniglobus indicus, assembly GCF_002751875.1. Lineage (GTDB taxonomy): Bacteria > Pseudomonadota > Alphaproteobacteria > Rhodobacterales > Rhodobacteraceae > Oceaniglobus > Oceaniglobus indicus. The sequence goes on from NZ_NMZM01000017.1 coordinate 6,827, forward strand.
GCCTGTTGCCGCTCTGGCACCTCGGCCCTCCGGACATGGCGGAACAGGGCATCAAACCCACCCGAGCGATCCATGCGGGTGCAGAGGTAATGATAAGCCGTTAGGGCATCCGGCGTCTTGGCGTTCAATTGGTCGAAGGCTTCGAGCTGGTTGCGCAGCACTTTGAGTACCAGCCGCGCGTCCAGTTCCGGGTCGTTCACATGCCCGGCTTGCAGGCGGCCATCATGGTAGTGTTTGACCAGATGATGATAGGGATTGCGCGGAAAGGCGAGCGGGTTGAGCCAGAGCGTGTCGATCGGCGCATCCATCCGGGCTATCAGTCCTGGCCGCTGCGCAAAGAGATGTTCCAGATCGTGGCGCAGGATGTTGTGGCCAAGCGGATGCGCGAAATCCGCCAACACCTGCTCAAGCCGATCCAGTCCTCGCGCCACGCCGCCCTGACCCGTAGCCACCGCAGGACCGTCGCCATTCTGTACGGCTACGAAGGCAAATAGTGCCGCCCGTTTCGGGTCCACCTCGAGGTCGATAGACAAGCAACGTCCAAGGAACCGCGAACGCTCGTCGATCATATTTTCGGGGGCGTGAGATTGAAACATGACAAAGCGATTAAGACCATTTCCAGAAACAATATCAAATAGCGCAGGTTGTGGAAGGAATTGCCATCCCGCAAAAGCACTGTCGCCGCATCCCATTGCGCAAATCAAACAACGAGTCCGAGGCGATCTGCCCCATTATTCAGCCCATGCATGCCACATAAAAATGTCAGAATTGAACTCAAATCGTGGGCGATCAGTGTTTGCGCACTTTTGCTGGATCTTTACCTGCGAAACGGACAAGCCGATCTCTGGACGTCAGAGTTTCAACCCGAACAGATCCTGGAGATGCGTTGGCAGCGGCTCGGCAAGGTCCCATTGAACAGTAATCGGCGCTTCGCCTTCCCAGCCGGCGAACCCAACGGGACCGGCGTAACGAAATGGCGCAGCACGGCTATCGCGCAATCTGGATCCTCTCAGGAACAGATGCACGGTCCAGCCCGGCTCATCGCCCGAGATGATCCGCCCCCGCTCGCTGGTCTTCTTTGTGCTTGTCTGCGACTGCCAGACGAAGCGCGTCGGGCTGGCGAACTGGTCAGCGTAATGGCCGCCGACAGACATGCTCCCCTTGTCCATCGTCACGAGCAGCACCATCGCCTTTACCGGCTTGATCGTCACGATACCCGCGTTCCACGATCCGGTGTTGAATTCCGCACCGAAAAGCGGGGCAATCTGGTCGCGAAGATACTCCTTCCACAACTCCGGGCTATGACGGAAGGGACGCGTCTCTTCAGCAGCTTGCAGGGCCGGTGCGGGCTCGGGCTGTTCGTAGGTGATTGCGCGTCCTTGCAGATACCGCAGGATGCGCCACTCGACGAGTTCGCTCGCCAGGAGGCTCAACGCGCCGCCCCCCTGCAAAGCGGTCTCGAACACACCCGGCCCCGACCTGAACCAGGGCGTGTCGGCCCAAACTTTCAAGGGGTATTTCTTCAACAGGGCAGCGATGGCATTTACGTCATTCGGGTCGACGCTCAGGTCGGACCGGATCTCGGGGTTTCGTTGCGCGAAACGCGCCACCCGCGCGGCGAGATCGGTAATTGCCATGCGTCCGGGCATGGCACCACTTTCGATCATCGCGCGTAGCATCAGCATCTTGTAGCTACGCGTCAGACTGGTCGTTTCCACCTCGTCGAAAAACGCCTTGTTCGCAGTCCATGTGGCACGTGTATCCTCGTCGAAATCGCCCATGTCGTTCACGAGTCCAAACCACCCCGCATGTCCGGTCCGCCCGGGATTGAACCCGGCATGCTGAACCTCGGACGCTGTCGGGCGCGTGCCATGCCGCTCGCGGAAATCCCGATAGAAGGCGACAAGTTCCCCGCCGTCGCGCGGCTGACGGATCAGGGACTTGAGGATATCGAGGGCCTCGAGCTCGTAGGTCACTTCGCAGCCGTCTGGAAACGCCAGCTCGTTGGCGTCGTATGCATCGAGCGCCATTCGCAATGCCCCTTCACCTGCACCGACACGTAGCAGAGTTCGGGCCTTGGTCAGGAAGATCCGGTGGTTGCCAATGTAATCGATCACAGCCAGATGCGTTTTTTCGGCTGAGCGGCGCAAACCGCGGCCGAGCTGCTGCAACCAGATGACCGGGCTCTCGGTGGGGCGCAGCATAAGCACGGTGTCGATGCTTGGCACGTCGACCCCTTCGTTAAACATGTCGACTGCAAAGACGATGTCGAGGGCGCCCTGTTCGAGCGCCGTCAGCGCTGATGTCCGGGGCGCCGAGGTCTCCCCCGAGTGTACGGCCACCGCGCGCAGACCTCGCGACCGGGCGAAATCCGCCATGAAATCAGCGTGCCGCTTTGAGACGCAAAACCCGATTGCCTTGCGCCCACCGCGTTTTTTTAGCTGTTCCAGCGCATTCTCGGCGCGCGCCTGTGTGGCGACGGCCTCGGTCAGCGCCGCCTCATCGAAACGCCCGCTGCGCCATGGGATCTGCGCATATTCCACCGGATCAGGCACGCCGTAATAGTGAAACGGCGACAGCAGCTTTCGGTCGATCCCCGCCCAAAGATCGCATTCGTAGACGAGGTTTTCCTCGCATAACCCCAGAAGATCGCCGCCATCGCTTCTGTCCGGGGTCGCGGTCAGGCCCAACAGAAAGCCGGGTGTAAAATGATCGATGATCCTCCGGTAGGTCGCGGCCGCCGCATGGTGAAATTCGTCGACGACGATGTAGTCGAACCGATCCGGCGCAAACTGACCCAGATGCGCCGCTCGGGCCAGCGTCTGGACCGAGGCGAAAAGAATATCGGCATCTTTGTCTTTTTCGCCCCCCGCGTAGCGTCCGATATGAGCCTTTGGCCGAACTGCGCGAAACGCGTCGATCGCCTGGGTCAGGATCTCTTCCCGATGCGCAACGAAGAGGACGCGCGGTGCAGCGATACTGTCGAAGGCTGCAAGAAATGTCTTGCCAAGCCCTGTCGCCAGAACGACCAAGCCAGCCCCGTATCCCTTGACCCGAGTGGCCTCCAGCGCCCTCAGCGCCTCAGCTTGAACTTCGTGAGGGCGCGGCTGATCCGGTGTTGGCTCGGGGGCGATCCCCGCAACCGATGGGAGGGTTTCCGGGCGGCGTGCCTCGTAGGCGTCGATCCAGGCGTCGGTCAAGTCGGTTGTCTCGGGCCGCTCCAGCAATGCATCGAATGCCTGGCGTGCCGCGTTCAAAGGGATGGCATCGGCTCGATCAAAATGGCGCATGTTCCATTCCACACCCGTGGTCAGCGCAGAGCGCGACAGGTTGGATGAACCAACGATCATGGCACCCGTCCCCTCGTCGAAGCCGAAGATCCAGGCCTTAGGATGGAACGGGATCTGCGCCGCCCGAAACACGCGCAACTGCCGGTCGCCAATCAGATCGGCAACCAATCGTAGCGCTGCCGGCTCGGTCACATCCATGTAGTCACCGGTCAGCAGGCGCAGGCGTCCGCCGCGCTCCAACAAGTCACGCAGGTGCGGTATCACCAGTCGCACACCAGAGGCCATCAGGAACGAAACGGCCAAGTCGATCCTCGTCGCGCGGTCGATCCAAGGGAGCAGATGGGCATGCAGCGCGTCCTCACCGCCAGAGATCAGTGCGTGGTCGTGTGGCAGACCCGGCAGCAGCCCGTCGCCCCCAAGTGGCCGCGCGATGCGCAGGTGCACATGCGGGCCGGTTTCCACGAAGGAAACTTCGGCAATACCACCATCGCGTTCGAATACCTCCTGCACGGCCGGAATCCGGTCAATCAGTGCGCGTTGCTCGGGCTTGTCCAGGTTCTGCCACCGCGCGACGTGCCGCCGCGGCGCAATGATCGCACCGATTGGTGAGGACAGCACCAATGTGGCCGCATCAGCCTCCAGGATCTGCGTTTGCCCGCTCGCGCAAATCTCACATTGGCCACACTCGCTATTTGTCAACCATCTCGCCCTTCCACATTTCCCGGCAATCTGAATCAGTTTGCGAGTGGCGTCCAGGCTGATGGTTGTTCTTTTGCTCTTTCTTTTTCGACGTTTGGGTTAATGGCGGAGCGCGTTTTTCCATCGCACCTTCTGTTGATCAGCTATCATCGGTGCGCTGACGCCTTTGAAAACGCCCTGTCCGTTTACGATGCGTTGACAACTCCAGCCAGCCGCACCAGCATGGCAAAAACTGTCACCACCCGAAATATCTTAATTCGCGATCAGCCAAGGTACATGAATGTCCTACTCCAAAGCCTCCGACCTCCTGCGCGTCGCAGATATGGCAATGGCCAGTTTCGAAGGTATTTCCTTGCAGGATATCGCGCGCGAGTTTGGCTGCGATCACCGCACCGCGCAGCGGATGATGCGTGCGTTCGAAGCGGTCTTTCCGCAGGTCGATATCGGCGAGGATGCAGACAGGCGCAGGCGCTGGCACATGCCCCGAAGCGACCCGCGCTGGCTTCAGGCGCAGGGCATCCGCGACAGCGAGCTTGCGGCGCTCGACATGGCGGCGAAACGGGCGGATCGGGATGGCGCGCCCGATGACGCGCAGCGGTTGCGTGCGCTCAGGGACCGGCTGCTTGCCGCAATGCCGTCCAGCCATGCACGACGCACCGAAGGCGACGCTGAGGCGCTGCTGGAGGCTCAGGGCTTCGCCTCCCGCCCCGGACCGCGCGTGGTCTCGGACATGAAGTTGCTTGGCGTTCTGACCGAGGCTTTGCGCGCGCCCTGGGAATTGAAGGTGTCCTATCGTGGTGCCCAGGACGCCAGGCCAAGGGAACGACTTCTCGAACCGCATGGTCTTCTGCTTGGCATCCGGCGTTATCTGGTCGCGCGCCCTTCGACGGGCGACGGCCGGATGCGACGCTTCCGCCTTGACCGGATCGAGAATGCGGCGATCACCGCGCGGAGTTTCTCTCGCGATCCCGCGTTCGACCTTGGCGCCTTCGCGGCCCGTGCCTTCGGGTCCTTTCATTCGGATGCGGAATACGGACCGGTGGAGTGGCGTTTCACGCCCGACGCCGCACCGACCGCCCGGCAGTTCATCTTTCACCCCGCGCAGGACATGATCGAGGAACCGGATGGATCGTTGACCATGCGCTTCACGGCGTCCGGGCACATGGAGATGGCATGGCATTTGTATCAGTGGGGCGATCAGGTCGAGGTCATCGCGCCGGGGACCCTGCGGGAGATGGTGGACCGGCACAGGCGCAATGACTTTCCCGCATTGCCGTGACATCGGGACATGTTCTTCGTTCTTCTTCCATAATTTAGTCCGCTTTGGACAGTTGATGGGGGCCAAACCAATGATCAACCTGAGTGGGAAGGCAGGCAACACATGGACCCATTCAAGAGCGGCGCCCGATCTGTCGCGTGTCTTCCGGCGCGGCATCTTTCCAGCGACGGAGCACTGCGCCAAGACCACAAACATCTTCCCATGACAGCTTTTGTCGCCCCCATGCACAATTCTTGAACCATTGCGCAAACGCGCCGTCAAGAATCAGTTTCAGGAGTTGCCCGTGACATTCCGTTTCATCCACACCTCCGACCTTCACATAGGCCGGAAATTCGCCAACATCCCGCAACCCGTCGACGGCAACATCCGTGGCCGCCTCATGGAAGCGCGGCACGGCGCGATCGGACGGTTGGCGCAGGCGGCACGGGACCAGGGTGCCGCGCATGTTCTGCTGGCCGGCGACACCTTCGATACGGCGACCCCGTCACCGGTCGTGATCCGGCAGGCGCTGGCGGCGATGGGCGAGGCGCCGGAGCTGATCTGGTGGTTGCTGCCGGGCAACCATGACAATTTGCGCGACGCCGAACCGCTTTGGGAGGCGATCCACCGCGATGCGCCCGCTAACGTGATCGCCCTCACGGACGCCGCGCCGCAGGATATGGGGGACGCCGCAACCCTTCTGCCCTGCCCCGTCGCCTTCCGCGCGAGCGCCAGCGATCCTTCGGAACCGCTGGTGACGATGGCCAGCGATGATGGAAAGCTGCGTATCGGCCTGGCCCATGGCGGCGTCACCGATTTCACCGAAAGCGGCACTGCAATCGCGCCGGACCGGGACCGGAGCGCGCGGCTCGATTACCTCGCGCTTGGCGACTGGCACGGACGGATAGCCGTATCCGACCGGGTCCAGTATTGCGGCAGCCCCGAGCAGGACAGGTTCAAGCATGGCCGCCGTGGCGTCTGTCTCAGCGTTGCGATTGACGGCCCGGGTGCTGTGCCGCTGGTCGAGGAAGTCGAGACCGGCAGCTTTCTGTGGGCGCAGGTGGATCTGACGCTACACCCCCGACAGGATGCCGCCGCCGCGCTGACCGCGATCTTGCCCGGTGCAGGCCGACGCGATGTGCTTCTGCGGGTGAGCGCCACGGGCTGGGCAGGATTGCCCGATCATGTGGACTTGCAGCGCGCCGCCGACCGGTGTGCGCCCGAATTCGCGCATTTCGAACTGGTGACCGACGCGCTCGGGACCCAGTATGAGACCGCCGACCTTGACGAGATCGACCGCGGCGGCGCGCTGCGGCTCGCCGCGGACGGGCTGATGGACGACGCAGAGTCCGAAACCCTCTCGCAGGCAGACAGGGAGGTGGCAGCCGATGCGCTTGCCCGCCTCTACGCCTATGTCCGGGAGGCCGCAAGATGAAGATCCGCAGCATCACCCTGAACAATGTGCGCCGTTTTACCGAACCGAGCCGGGTGGCCGACATCGGCGACGGGCTGAACGTCCTGTGCGAGCCCAATGAGCACGGCAAATCCACGCTCTTCGACGCGATGCAGGCGCTGTTCTTCAAACCGCACGGGTCGCGTGACAAGGACGTGGCCTCGCTGCGGCCCCATGCGGGCGGCGCCCCGGAGGTGACCGTCGAGGTCGAGACCGAAGACGGACTTTTCAGCGTCGCCAAACGTTGGTTTCAAAAGCCCGCCGCCACGGTTCACCGGAACGGGAACCTGATCGCGCAATCCGATGCGGCAGAGGCCTGGATTGTGGATCTGCTGGGCGGCGATGCGGGCGGGCCGTCGGGGCTGATCTGGGTGCGCCAGGGCATGACCCAACTGACCGGCGGCTCGAAGAAGGAGCAGGACGCCGCATTGCAAGCCCGGCGCGACCTGATGACCTCGGTCGGCGAGGAAGTGGAGGCGATGACCGGCGGGCGGCGGATGGACCTGGCCCTTGCACGGTGCCGCGAGGAGCTGACGAGCTATGCCACCACGACCGGGCGGCCAAAGACGAACGGCCCGTGGAAGGACGCTCAGGACCAGGTCGATGCGTTGACCAGCCGCCGCGACGCCCTCGCCGCCACTGCGCAGGAACTGCATGAGGCGCTGGCCGAGCGCACCCGCGCGCGCCGCGACCTGCGCGAATGGGAGGCGCCCGAGGCGGTCGAGGACCGGCGGAGCAGACTCGAGGCCACCCGCGCCAGCCATGCCGCCGCCGAACGCCATGCCGAAGAGGTCGAAGCCGAGGCGCGCAAGCTCGACATGGCGCGATTGACCGCCGAGGGCGCAGAGTCCCGTCTGGATACGTTCCGCACATCGCTGGCCGAGCGGAAAGAAGCCGCACAACTGGTCGAAAAAGCGGCTGCCGAAGCGAAGGATAAACAGGCTGATCTGGAAAGGCAACGTGCGCAGCGCGACACGGCAGAGCACGCATTCGAGGAGGCGCAGGAGGCGCTGAAAACTGCCGAGGCTGCCAGAACGCGTGCCTTGCGTGCACAGGCCGCGAAGGACGGGGCCGACCGGCGCCGCGAGCTGGAAGAGCGCATTGCCAAGGCCGAAAAGACGCGCAGCGCGATGGAGACCGCCGCCGCCGCCCGCACCGGCCCGGATGCCAAGGCTCTGCGCCGGATCGAGGCGTTCGCTGCCACGCATTCCACGGCTATTGCCGCGCGTGACGCCACCGCGACGCAGGTCATCGCACATTATGCCGAAGGCCGGATCGGCACGATCCGCGCAGGGGATATTCCTTTGCCCGACGGACACTCCCTTCCCCTGCCCCGTGCCACGCATCTGACCATCGACGGCGTGGGCACGCTGGAGGTGCGCCCCGGTGAGGCCGCTCATGACGGCAACTCGGTTGAGGCCGCCGCGCAAAAGCTCCGCGAGGCGCTGAAGGACGTAGGCGCCGACGATCTCGACATGGCCCGCAACGCGGCCTCTGCACGGGCCGAGGCCGAGCGTCGCCACGGCGAAGCCAAGGCTGTGCTGGACAGCCTCGCACCGCAAGGGATCGACCGGTTGCGCGAGGCGCTGGCGAAGATCCCGCAGATGGACGCCGTTGCGGACACCCCCGATCCGGACACCGCAGAGGCCACGCTGACCGATGCGCGCGCGGCGCATGACACGGCACGCATCGCGCGCGACACCGCATCCGAACGGCTTGCGGATGCCCGCTCTGAGGCGATGCGTACCGAGACAATGCTTACCTCGCTGCGCGAGCGGCTGAAACGTGCGGAGGATGCTCTGGAGAAAATCGGCAACCGCTCCGAGGCCGACCTGGCTGCAGAGGCAGAGTCGGCCGCCGAGGCGTACCGCGCGGCGCAAGCGGCGCATGCCGCCAAGGCGAAGGATGCGCCGGATCTCGCGGCGACCAAGGCGGCGCTGGCCCGCGCTCAGTCCGTCGACAAGCGCGCGGGCGAAGAAATTGCCCGCCTGAAGCCCCTGCTCGCCCGGCTGGACGAGCGTATCAGCCGGGCTTCCGGTGACGCGGTCGAGGAACGCTTGGCCGAGACGGAGCAGGAACTTGAGGCTGCGCAGGCAAATCTCGCCCGGGTCGAGAACGAGGTCGCCGTTCTCTCGCGGCTGGAAAAGGCGCTGGAGGCCGCGAGAAACGAGGCGCGCGAGCGTTATTTCACACCCATCGCGAAGGAACTGAAACCCCTGCTTCATCTGCTTTGGCCCGAGGCTGAGCTGACATGGGGCGAGGAATCGCTTTTGCCCGATGCGCTCACCCGGAACGGTGTGACCGAACCGATCGACGTCCTGTCGGGCGGCACGCAGGAACAGGTGGCGTTGCTGGTCCGGCTGGCCTTTGCCCGGATGCTGGCGGCCTCGGGACGGGGCGCGCCGGTCATCCTGGATGACGCGCTGGTCTTTACCGACGACGACCGGATCGAACGCATGTTCGACGCCCTGCACCGGCAGGCCGGCGATCTGCAGATCATCGTCCTGACCTGCCGCCAGCGCGCCTTCCGCGATCTGGGCGGCAACGCCTTGCGTCTCGCGGCGCCCGAAAAGACGCAGCCCGCGACATGCTGAAAGAGAACGACCGCATCCGTCTGTCGGCATCGGACCTGATGCGCTTCATGTCCTGCACTCACGCCAGCTTTCTCGACCACGAGCGGCTGCATGGGCGCGGGGCTGAACCGGCTGCGGACAGCGAGGATTCCGCCCTGCTGCAACGCCACGGCGACGCCCATGAGGCATCGCATCTGGAGACGTTGCGGCCTGCTGGCGACGTGGTCGAGATATCGGCGGAGCAGCCTTTCGCCGAAGCCGTGACTGCGACGGTTGAGGCTCTTCGCCGGGGATCGGGAACGGTTTTTCAGGGCGCTCTGGAAGGCGGCGCCTGGGGCGGCTGGTCCGATTTTCTCGAGCGCGTGGATATGCCGTCGGATCTCGGCCCGTTTTCCTACGAGGTGGCCGACACCAAGCTCAAGCGCAAGCCATCGCCATCGCATCTTCTGCAACTGGTGCTCTATTCCGATCTGCTCACGCCGCTTCAGGGCCGCGCCCCGGATCATGCGCATGTCCTGCTGGGCGATGGCACAAGGGCGAGCTTTCGGCTGCCCGAATATGCCGATTACGCCCGGCAGGCCCGCAAGCGGCTGGAAGCCTTCATCAAAGCCCCCTGGCCCACCCGTCCCGTGCCTTGCGCCGCCTGCGATCTGTGCCGTTGGCGGACCCATTGCGCGCAGGTCTGGGAGGGCGAGGACAGCCTGTTCCGGGTCGCCGGGATCAGCCGGACGCAAGTCGCCAAGCTGGAGGCCGCCGGTGTCAAGACGATGGCCGCCCTGGCCGTGCACGAAGATCGCGTGCCGCGTCTTGCCGAACCAACCTTCGAGCGTCTGCGCCTTCAGGCCCGGCTTCAGTCGGATCGGCCCGCCAAGGGCCCGCATCACGCGCTGCGCGAGCCGGTGGACGGCAAGGGATTTGATTTGCTGCCCGAACCGGCGAAGGGCGATCTCTTCTACGACATCGAGGGCGATCCGTTCTATGCCGAAGCAGGCACCGAGGGCCTTGAATACCTGCACGGCGTCTGGGATGGCACGGATTTCACCGCGTTCTGGGCGCATGACCTTGACGCTGAAAAGCAGGCGCTGGCCCGCCTGTTCGATCTCTTCGATGCACGCCTCACGGCGCATCCGCACGCGCATATTTACCACTATGCCGCCTACGAGATTACCGCGTTGCGCCGCCTGTGCACCCGGCACGGGTTGGGTGAGGCGCAGCTCGACAAATGGCTGCGCGAGCGGCGCTTTTGCGACCTTTATGCAGTGGTGCGTGGCGGCGTGGCGGTCTCGGAGAAATCCTATTCAATCAAGGATATGGAGCATCTCTACGGCTTCGAGCGCACCGGTGAGGTAAAGACCGCCGGCGGCTCCGTCGTGGCCTATGAGGCGTGGCGCGAGAGCGACGACCCCGCCATCTTGCAAGAAGTCGAGGATTACAATCGGCTCGACTGCGTTTCGACCGAAGAGCTGCGCGACTGGCTTGTCTCGGTCCGGCCCGATGGCCCCTGGCCTCAACCCGCCCCGCCGCAGGAAGAGCGCTTTGAGGAGGCGGATGCCGAGGCCGAGGCCCTGCGCGCGCGGCTTGCTGCCGCAAACCTGCCCGAAGGCCGCGCGGCGCTGCTCTTCGATCTGGCGCAGTTCCATCGCAGAGAGGCCAAACCCGCTGCTTGGGCGGTTTTCGATGCGGCGGCGAAGACTTCGGAAGAGCTCTGCGACGATATGGATTGTCTTGGCGGGCTGACTGCAACCGGACCCGCCGAGCCCGACAAGACCGCGCAGATCCGCCCATATCGCTATCCGGCACAGGAGACTAAGCTGCGGGCCGGCAAATCCGCACAGATTCTGCTTGGGGATGGCATGGCGACGGTCACCATCGTTGACATGAACCGGCGTGCGCGCAGCTTGTCCCTGCGCATTACCGCAGGTCAGCGCGGCGATCACAATCTGCCCGTCCGGCTCGATCTTCTGCCGACTTTCGCCATTAACGCTGATCCGATCCCCGCGGCAATCATGGAGGTGATCGAAGACCAGCTCGGCCCACGAACCAACCGCGCGGCCGAAGACCTGCTGTCCCGCGCCGCCCCTCGAATGATCGCCCCATCGCCCCTGCCAATCGCCGATGGCGCCGATCCCGTGGCAGCCCTGCAAGCGGCGACTGCCGCCATGGACAACACCATCCTGCCGGTTCAGGGTCCGCCCGGCACCGGCAAGACCTACGTCACCGCCCGCGCCATCCTGGCACTGGTCCGCAAAGGCAAGCGCGTGGCGGTGTCGTCCAACTCGCACGAGGCGATCCGTAATGTGCTGATGGGCTGCATCGACGCGCTGGAGGATCGTGATCTGCCCTTTACGGTGGAGGATGTGTCCATCGCGCGCAAGGGCAGCCGGGGTGAAGAGCCCATGGCGTCCCCCTATGACCGTATACAGTCCACGCACAAGAACGACGATCCTGTCCTGTCGAATGCGGACGTGGTCGGCGGCACCGCCTGGCTCTTCTCCCGCCCGGATTTGGCCGGGGCCTTCGACTACCTGTTCATCGACGAGGCGGGGCAGGTCTCGCTGGCAAACCTCGTCGCCATGACCAACGCCGCGCGAAATGTCGTGCTGGTGGGTGATCCGAACCAACTGCCCCAGGTGGTCCAGGGCGCGCATCCGCACCCTGCGAACCTCTCCTGTCTCGACTGGCTCTTGGGTAATGAGACCACGGTGGCGGGCGAACGCGGCCTGTTCCTTCCCGTCACCCGCCGGATGCATCCGGACCTTTGCAGCTATATTTCCAAGCAATTCTACGAGGGCCGCCTGACCGCGCATGACAGCACCGCGCGGCAAGCGGTCGTGGCCAAAGATCTGCCCGCAGCAGGCGCCTGGATGGTCCCGGTCACGCATGAAGGCCGCGCCCAAGAGTGCCCAGAAGAGATCGACGCCATCCGCCGCGCTGTCGAAACCCTGACGACGGGTACCTTCACCGATCGCGAGGGCGCCACCCGCCCGCTCTACGCATCCGACATCATCGTCGTGGCCCCCTACAACGTGCAGGTCAATGCGCTGGCCGACGCCCTGCCGGGCATCCGCGTCGGCACCGTGGACAAGTTTCAGGGCCAGGAGGCCCCCGTTGCGCTGATCTCGATGACCGCTTCGAGTGCCGAGGAGACCTCGCGCGGGCTCGATTTCCTGCTCTCTCGCGAGCGGCTTAACGTGGCGATCAGCCGTGGCAAGGCGCTGAGTCTCGTTTTCGCCTCCCGGCGTCTGCGCGAGACCCCTTGTGCAACGGTCGAACAGATGCGCCTTGTCAACGCGCTCTGCGCGCTGCCGACCTGGCCCCCGGAGGAGGCCTCATGAGCAACAACATTCCCGATTTCACCACCCTCAAGGTCCGGCAACGCGCCCAGCGTGACAAATGGCCACAGGATTTCGCCCTGCGCATCCATCGCGCCATCAGTTGGATCGGGCGGGCCGAACGGGAAACGGAAGATCCTGGCGCCGCCTTCCTGTATCTCTGGATTGCCTTCAACGCGGCCTATGGCGGCGAGCGGTCGACCTTTGGTACACGAGACGATTTCGAGACCTTCTTTCTGCGACTCGAGAGACTCGACGCCGACAATCGCCTCTATGGCATCGTCTGGTCGAGCTTTCCCGGTGCGATTCGCCTGTTCCTCGAAAACCGCTACGTCTTTGCTCCGTTCTGGAAATTCCATCACGGCGACAGCGGGGCGCAGGACTGGGAGGGCCGTTTCGACGCCGCCCGACGGCGATTTCACGCGGCGCTGCGCGCGGGTGAAACGGTCACCATCCTGTCGATGCTGTTCGACCGTCTCTATGTCCTACGCAATCAGCTCATGCATGGCGGCGCAACCTGGAATTCCGCCACAAATCGCGACCAGCTTCGCGATGGGGCGGCAATTCTGCGAAATGTCGTTCCGGTAATGGCCGATCTGTTGATGGACGCGTCAGAGGGCGATTGGGGCGCACCGATGTATCCTGTAGTGGAGAGTTGAAAATGTGGGAGTGGAAAAGGTGAGAGAAGATATTTTTCGGGACTGGCTCCATCGGCGTGGCCATCAGGACAGAACCATAGGCGCCCGCATCAGCAACGTGCGCCGGGTCGAGCAGTTCATAGGCGATCTGGATGAGGCGCTGGACAACGAAGGAAAGGAAAGCCTGCTCTCGAAATTCGCCTATAGCACGGAAGACGAGCGGCAGCAGCGTCCAAATCCGTCCCCCGTCCCAATTGACGGAGACCTTCGCACCGGGCTTGCAACTCTGCGGCAGGCCATAGGTCTCTACGACGATTTTCGGAACGATGATTTCGCGATGCCCGACAAGATTGATCATATGGCCTGGGTCAACAGGCTGACGAAGGCAGAAATACTGGCTGTCATGGATGATTGTGACGCCGAAGGAGCCGAAGCATTTCTGAAACGCGTCGGCTTTTCGAAGCCTCAGCAATGGACAAAGCGGCAGGATGACACGCAAAATCACAGTATCGCCGATCCAAATCTTTATCCTGCCAAGGCAACTGTCGCCACAGCTATCGCGAAGTTACCCGACGGGCCTTCACTGAATGCCCGGCAGTATTTCAATGGTTTCGGAGAAGCGCAATCGCGCGCGAAACTGCGCGAACTCGGGTTCGAAATAGTCGATATGAGAGAGGGCCGCGCGGCGTCGCGATTGACGCGTGACGATGTCGAAAAAGCAATGCTCGCATTTGATCAATACGAGAAGAGTGGAGCCCACTCCCGTATTTTCGACGCATTTGCTGATCCCAGCAGCTACTGGGTGCGTTCCACCTCCCGCGCGGCAGAACGCCCCTACCCGACCAAGCCGATTGTTGGGTACTTGCTCGACAAGACCTCTCTCAACGGCGGCTGGTCATCCGGAAGCGCGGCTGCGAGTTTGCACAATGCCGGATACATCATCGTCGATGCCGAAAGTGAGCCTTGCGACGTTCCCGAACACGATCATCTGCTCGGCGATGCAGATCGCATTCGGGCCTGTGCGCGGAATTACTTCATCGAACCGGCGCGGGATGCAGGCGAAAAGGAGGTCCCGATCCGCGCCAGTGATCTTGCGAAACTCATGGGCCTCACGAACGCTTTTCCGAATATATGTCAAGCGCTGGAGGGGCGCACGTTTCTGGAAATGATCGAAACCGCCGAGCCTGACATCACCGGCCCCAACCCCAGCAGCACGACGGTTTTCACCTATCAATTGACCGATCAAGATGCTCGGAGTGCGAGCCCCCACACGCCCGTTACTGGAGTTGCAGAGCCAATGGCCCCGACGAACCTGATCCTCTACGGCCCGCCGGGCACCGGCAAGACCTACGCCACCGCCGCTGAAGCGCTTGGCCTGTGCGGCGAACCCGTACCAGACAACCGCGGCGAGGTCATGGCGGCCTATGATCAGCTACGCGCAGAGAAGCGGATCGAGTTCGTCACCTTCCATCAGTCGATGTCCTACGAAGACTTCATCGAGGGACGGCAGCCCACCACCGAAGATGATGGTGAGGGCGGATCGGGAACCGGATTCCGCCTTGAGACGGTTCCCGGCATCTTCCGCCGGATTGCGAGCCGGGCGGAAAGCGGGATCTCAGTGCAGACAGGCGACGATGCAATCAGCCTGTCCGGCCGTCAGGTCTTCAAGATGTCCATCGGTCGCGCAAACATGGCGTCGGAAGAATACCTGTTCGAGGAGGCCATCTCGGAAGGTCACGTGCTGCTGGGATGGGAGGATATCGACTTCACCGACGATCGGTTCTCGGATGTCGATGAAATCCTGCAGGTCTGCCACGAGCAAGGCACGCGCGAAGGCGATGTGACGCTGCAATCCGGCCAGGTGGCGATGCTGGATGTCTTTCGCAATCAGATGGAAATTGGTGATATTGTTGTCGCGACCAAGGGTAACGGCTTTTTCCGGGCAATTGGCGAGGTCATCGGCAACTATGAATACCATCAGCGCGACAGCCGGGTCTACAGCCATCGCCGCGCGGTCCGATGGCTGTGGGTCGACAGGGAAGGCGTTCCGGCCAGCGAGATTTATGACGGCAACTTCACCATGCGGTCGATCTATCCCCTCTCCCCGTCGCGCCTCAACGTGGCCACGTTCGAGCGCTACATGAACAGCGACAGTGATAGTTCTCAGACAGAAATGCTGCCCTTCGTGCTCATCATCGACGAGATCAACCGCGCCAACATCTCCAAGGTGTTCGGCGAGTTGATCACCCTGATCGAGCCGGACAAGCGGACGGGGATGCCAAATGCGCTGAAGGTCCGCCTGCCATATTCCGGCGAGGAGTTCGGCGTGCCGGCCAACCTGCATATCCTCGGCACGATGAACACCGCCGACCGCTCCATCGCGCTATTGGACACTGCGCTACGCAGGCGGTTCGAATTCCGTGAGATGATGCCCGAACACGATATCAAAGAAATGCACGACGCGGCCGCACGGTGCGGCCTCGATCTGCCGCGGATTCTGACCTCCCTCAACGAACGGATCGAATATCTCTATGATCGCGAACATCAGATCGGACACGCCTATTTCATCAACTGCACATCCCGCGAGGACGTGGACGCGGTGATGCGGCACAAGGTCATTCCCCTGCTGGCCGAATACTTCTTCGAGGATTGGGGCAAGGTTGCCGCCGTTCTCGGGGATGCGGCATCACATGAGGGCCCGATCGACGGGGGATTCATGATCCGCATAATTCTGAAGGCACCGCCGGGATTGGACGACGTAGGCGATGGCGCGCCCCGCTTCCGCTGGTCCCTGCGACAGGATGGTTTCTCCTATGACGGACTGACCGGGCAATGATCCGGCGCAGCCTGCGTGAATGGGATCATATCGCATTCGGCACCTGCGAGGATACGATCCCCGAAACCCACGCCGCGCACCTGGTGGATGTCGCGCGGCGCTCACCTTTTTCCGGCCGGGGTGGCGACGGCGTCCTTGAGCATCGCCGCAAGGACATCCGTGCCCGGGGTGTCGTCGGCGTGATCTCGGCCCCCGGCTGCCAACTCGAGATCCTGCCCAAGATCGAGGCCATGGGCGAAGCGGAAAGCGCGTCAGACGAAACCTTGCGCCGCCGGCTCGTCCACATGCTGGCGGTGGCGCGCGACATCAGGATCGACGCGCAAACCGCGGCCCAACTCGGGTGGCAGCGCGACACCCTGCTCGAAATCCTGATCCGGCTGTTCTGCGGCAAGATGATCGAGGCCGTCCGGCAGGGTATTCCCCGTCGCTATATCGCGCATGAAGATGACCTGCCCGCCCTGCGCGGTCGCCTGGATGTAACGCGTCAATTTTCCACTCTTGCCGCCCAGCCGCAGAAACTGGCCTGTCGGTATGATGAGCTCTCACCGGATATTGCGCTCAATCAGGTCATGAAGGCCACGATACTCAAACTCAGCCGGCTGGCGACCGCACCCGACAACCAGCGCAGCCTGCGGGAGTTGTCGTTTGTCTATGCCGATATCTCGGCAATTTCGCGCACGGCGCTTCGGTGGGACCTCATCACCCTCGACCGCACCAACCGGCGCTGGCAAGATCTGCTGTCGCTTGCCCGGCTGCTTTTGGGTGAGCGATACCAGACCACAAGCGCCGGGCCGACAGACGGCCACGCATTGCTGTTCGAAATGAACGTTCTGTTCGAAGACTACATCTCCAAACTCCTGAAGCGCGCGCTCGCCGGTTCCGGCCTGCAAGTCACGACCCAGGGCGGTCACAGGAATTGCCTGTATGAAAACGGTATCGGACGCTTTCGCACCCGCCCCGACATCATCGTGCGCGACGGAAGCAAGATTGCAATCGTGATCGACACGAAATGGAAGCGCATGGCGCCAAGGATCGACGATCCCAAGCAGGGCGTAAGCCAGGCGGACGTCTACCAGCTCATGGCCTATTCGCAGATCTACGATTGTGATCGGGTCGTGCTGCTTTATCCGCATCACCACGGGCTTCCGGATCATCCCGTTTGTCAGACTTACGAGATTGCCGGACCCGAAGGCACAAACCGTCTCTTTGTATCCACAATCGACGTCTCGGCTTCCCATTCTGCTGTTTCCGCAGCCCTGACTTCGCTCGTGTCGAAAATTCTCCCCTGCCCTGATGCAGATATGATCTGACGACTGCGCACATGGGCTCAGATTGGGCCAACACTCCAGCGCACCATGGGGCGCAAAACCGGCCGATGAATTTGGGAGCGGCGCAAGGTGCCATCTGCTGCGGGCTCCGCGATCGATGATATCCGTCGGCAATATGGTACTTGAATTAATGCCCGGAGTACGTCACGACTCCGGGCACATTCTGGAGTCCGATTGAGATCAGTGTACAGTCGCGTGAAATTTTCCTTTGGAATCAACGTGGTTTAGCCAGGCGGATAGCCCCCTACCGCCGGAGCCAATTTTCTCGAATGAGATCAATATGATGAAGGCCGCCCCGAAGGGCGGCCATCGTCGTTTTTGGTAGGCTCTGCAACAACTCTACAACATTAGGCAGCGTCGGCAGAGCTTTCAGCCGTCATGCGCGCAAAGCGTTCGGGATCGTAGGAAAAGCCGAGGTAGCCGCCCTCATCTCGAACAACATCGGTTACGAAACCAAGATCGACATACTCGTTGATTATGCGCTGCGCGGCTTCAACGGTGCGGAGCGCCAAGTCGTCGGTTATGGACTGCTCTTGAGCAGCTTTGATTGAGTATTGCTGTGTCATGCCGCCACCTCGCTCTTGAGTTCGTCAGCGGCGTCACACCAGACGTTTTGCATCTCGCGGAGTTGACGCGCCATTACTTCGATTGCGCTGACAGCAAAGCCGAACTCGCTACTTGCCATCAAGATCGACAGCACTTCTCTGTCGTCGGGGTCTTGCGGGCAAAGTTTCTGACCTGCGACCAATACGTTGATTGAGCAGAAGCCAATGTCGCTTTCGTCAGGGTGCGTTGCGAGGATCGCGAGTGCGCGGTGAGGTGCATTGCCGCCATGACATAGTGGGCCAGCGGTTCAAACTCGAAACGCTGACGCAGGTAGTTGAGAAAAGCCTCCTCGAAACACTCGATTTGAAACGGCTGTTTTTCCAAGGAACTCGCTTTCGGTGACAAAGGGCGTGCCAACACGGCATAACGCAAACTGTCTGAAAGGACGAGATCATGTCTAACTTCAATACAAACCTTCTGCGATGAGACGGACCGTGACTACCCGTCATTCGTGCGTGATTTCATGACATGGTTCGCGGACAGCTTCCTGTTTGATCTAGACAAGCAGGGCGTCTTCCCGGCCCAAGACCGCAGGGGCGACGCAAAAGATCATCGTTGGCGGCGATACCAAGACTGCCACGCCCTGCTTGAGGGATGGCGCGATGGCGATCCCAAAGGGGCGCTTGAGGCGCAGGAGGAACGCTTCGAACTGGTTGAGCGGGTTGCGCAGCTTCGATCCGAGGCGCGCGATGATCATAGCGGCAAGGCGCACCGGAGGCGCAGCAAGGTCACAAAAACGGATGCGCAGGTTTTTGAGGAATTGGAAGATTGGTTCGGGGTTGAGGACTACACGTTGAAACGCCAGCACAAGAAACTCACGGAACCACGCGAGCACATGTCAGGTGTGTATCCGGTCGCGCTTGTTCACACAGGCGACCGGTTTGAGATCAAGGTCATCGAGATAGATGACGATGGAGTTTTCCGACCGCTGGAAAGTTAATCACAGCCTTCGGCCAACTTTTCCAGACGAAGGCTTCCCGCCCGCAGATTCCCAAGATACCATCTCGCAAAACCAAAATAGAAAGTCGCGAGATGAGCAAGAACGTCCACTTCAAGGGTAAAGGTCAGGCGCTTCGGCTGGGGGTCCAGCAGGAACTTGGCGGTGGCCCCCTTACCATATTCGGCGCAGCCGCCCAAAAGCATGACCTTTCAATCCGCGAAGTGACTGCCGGAGTCCTCGCAGAACTTGCGATTGAGTTTCCCAACCTTGAGTTTCGGCAGCGGAACTCTCTCAGCAAGTCAGAAATCCATGCCAAACTTCACGCGATTGATGCGCGGCTAGGAAAGGCTCTGTTTGTCGATAGCTCCAGCATTAGGCCCGATGGTGCCATTACTGAAGTCCTCGATAAGAACGGTAAGTGGCGCGTGATCATGATTGGGGAATCGAAACATCAGGGCAATGACGTTGAGAAGATTGTTGCTGGGGTTAAGCAGGGAAAGGCCAAAGACCAAGATTTCATGGTAGCTGGCAACGCGATTGAACGCGTCCATAAGAACATCGTCGAAATTCGTAACTTCATGATTGACGAGCGGCACTTTCCATATGTCGTCTTCCTACAAGGCTCCAACTTCGCTACGGAAACCTTTTCAGTCGCAACGCCGGATGGGCGGCAGATCGAGATTTCACACAAGGCAGGGATGCTAAATAGAATTGATCGTGTAACGGCGAGTAGCCTCGGTCGCGAGATTAACCAGAACTACTGCGAAAACATTGTAGTGCAAGCTGGTGACACCCCGATGATGCTACAAATCGCTTCCCTCTATTTTCAGGCAAACCCTTGGTCAGCAAAGGCTATGGCGGAAGTCCTGCTTGCCGTCGCCCAAACGTCCATACATGTGCTGTCAGACGACTTGGAAATCTGATAACGTCCGCGAACACCAGTCGCGAAAGTGTTTGGCTCCGGGCAGGAGGCCGTTTTTCGCGCCATGAGAACAACAAAGACAAGAGGATAGAGCAGCCCATGGCGAACAGATCACATAGAAATTCAGGCTTGCGTGCGATGAACGCTATGAACACGGCGGGGGAGAAGCATTCGTCTAAGGCAGCAGTAGGTGCCGAACTGCCCACCAACACCCGTCATGTTGTCGGAGTTGGCGATTGCTTGACTACGCTTGCGGCGATCCCCGACAATTCCATTCAACTAATTATCTGCGATCCGCCCTATAACATTCAGTTGGCTGACTGGGATAGTCATTCTAACTATATTGATTGGGCGAAGGACTGGCTTTCAGAAGCAGAGCGCGTTTTGGCCCCTACAGGCAATATCGCGATATTTGGCGGCTTGCAGTATCAGGGGGAAGCTGGATCTGGCGACCTGCTGTCGCTTATCTCCTATATGAGGCAGAACAGCAAAATGCTGTTGGCCAATCTGATCATCTGGAATTACCCAAACGGAATGAGCGCTCAAAGGTTTTTCGCTAATCGCCATGAGGAAGTCGCTTGGTTCGCCAAATCGAAGAAGTATTTCTTTGACCTCGACGCGGTGCGGGAACCTTACGACGAGGAAACGAAGAAGGTGTATATGAAGGACAAGCGCCTTAATCCTGAATCTGTCGAGAAAGGGCGCAACCCTACTAACGTATGGCGGATGCCGCGACTGAACGGTAATTCGAAAGAGCGTGTAGGCCACCCAACACAAAAACCCGCCGTCGTTATTGAGCGGTTGGTTCGCGCGCTTTCCTATCCGGGTTCGACGGTATTGGATTTCTTTGCTGGAAGCGGGGTTACAACTCGAGTCGCTATACAGGAAGGGCGCAATAGTATCTCATTTGACGCTGACCCGATTTTCGACGAGTATCTGACCAAACAATTGGAGTTGGTATCTGCTTCGGACCTGCTGAAAACCATCCCAAAGTTTGAGATTATTAAAGGCATGGAACATGTTGCTCGACTCGTGGAGATTGACGTGAAGGTGCCGCAGATCGCCGAAGCAGAGCAACCCGCGTAAGCCCCTGTCTAACGCGCGTTGTGGGCCAACAGGCGCAATGATGCCCAAAACACGTAGACACCCATCAGCGCGCGATATTTCAGGGGTGTTTGCCCGCGTCTCGTTGAACTCGTCGGGCGACCGTGGGCGCGCAAGTCACGAGCATCGCGACAGCGCGGGATTTCTTAACAAAACCCCCGCAAAGCCACCTCGCCGATATGCGCCCCGATGCTGCGATGATCGGACAGCCACAACGCCAGCGAGGCCGACACGGCAAGGTCCGCGTGACCGAATTTCGTGCCGCCTGAGCTACTCCCCGATCATTGGACAGGATCTGGCATAAATTAAGCTACTCGTTGCACCTGGTGATCGGGTTGGGTTC
>NZ_NMZM01000018.1 GCF_002751875.1 Oceaniglobus indicus
CTCGCAGCGGCGGCAGGACTTCTTGATCCGGGCGATCTGGATCACCTTCATCTGCGCGGCGATCATGTCGAGGAGTTCGCTGACATCCTCGCCCACCACACGTAGATCGCCGCCACAGTCGGGGCAGCAGGTGCCAGGATCAAGCTCACGGCGCTCGCGCAGAGTTCCATCCGAGACACGCGGGCGGCGACGCAAGGCGGGCGCATCGGCAGCTTCCGGTGACGGTTCATCCTGCCCTTCGTCGATGGGCGCGTCATCGTTTTCCGCTACGGCGACCAACAGGTCTTCGAGCGCCAGTTCCAGCTGCTCGATTTCGCGCTCGACCTTTTCCGAGGACTTGCCAAAGGCCAGTTTCTGCAACTTGGCGATCCGCAGGCGCAACGCTTGAACCAGTTGATCATGGACACGCAATGTCGCCGACATCTTGGCGTTCTCTGCCTCGATCCGAGCATTTTCTACCTGCAAAGCCGCGATCATCGCCCTCAATTCAGCGGGATCATCCGTTGCCCGGCAGCGCATGCTTGCATGCGCGAGAGGGGGCAAATTTTCATCAGGTTTCGACATGCGCCTGACTACCAAAAATCAGGCTATGGCACCATATAAATAAAGCAAATCAGGTCGCAAAATCACCCGACCCGCGCAGGCGGAGCGCCCCAATCGGGACGCCGCCAGTCGATGCCTTCCCAGAGCATCGCGAGCTGTGCAGAGGTCAGCCGCACCGCCCCATCCTTGGCGCTCGGCCAAGGGAAACGTCCCCGCTCAAGCACCTTGTAATAGAGGCAAAACCCCTGACCGTCCCAGTAGAGCAGCTTCAGCCGGTCACCACGCCGTCCCCGGAACGCAAACACCGCCCCACTGGCGGGTTTCTGACGCAGCACATCTTGGGCAAGTGCCGCCAGCCCGGCGATCCCCTTTCGCATATCCGTCACACCGCAGGCCAGATACACGCGAACGCCGGTGCCAGGGCCGATCATGCGGCTTCCACGGCACGGATCAAGGACGTCAGCGCGGCCGGGTCTATCGTGCTATCAAAATGAAGGCGATGGCCGCACCGTAAGCGCAATTCGACTGCAACTGGTGGCGACGTATCAGCTGCCGTAGGCTGCACCGCCGGCACTGGCATATCCAAAGGGTAGAAAAGCGCCCCGGCATTGGGAGTCCACAGGCCCTTCTTCTTGAGGTCATGCCGCCAGGCGTAAATCTGTTGCCGCGTAACCTCATGGCGTTGCGCCACCTGCGTCACCGTCGCCCCGTCTATCCCAACCGACATGACAATCTCGAGCTTGTCCTCGTCACGCCAGAAACGCCGTCGCTCCACCCCAAGAATTTCACCACGCATCGATGTCCCCGCATAAGACACGTCGTTAACGACGTCGTTAAACACGTATCTTAGATCAGGGCGCGAAGCTCAGGCAGGCGGTGCCAATGGCGTGGTTACGGTATCCGTCCTGCAAAGTCCCGTGATCTCAAGCGCGTCACAGACCGATTGCCATACCATCCTTTCGGCTGTCGCTGCCGCCGCACAGAATCCCGCTATCCGGGTCGATCAGGATCGCCTGACTTCCCCCGATCGGTGTCGGGGCGACCGTCAGGGCGTGTCCGCGCGCCGTCAGGTCGGCGCGGAGTGCTGGCGATATGCCCGGCTCGATCTGCAACTCACCCTGGAAAGCAAACGTCCGCGGCGCGTCCATCGCCGCCTGGGGGTCGAGGTTCCGGTCGATAATGGCCGACAGCAGGTCCGCTTGCCCCGCTGCCTGATAATCTCCGCCCATCACGCCGAAACTCATCCAGACGCGCCCGTCCTTGCGGGCAATTCCCGGAATGATCGTGTTCAGCGGACGCTTGCCCGGTGCGATTGCGTTCGGATGGTCGGACGTCATGCGGAAGGAACTGCCGCGCGAATTGAAGACCACACCCGTATCGGGGTCGACGCGCCCCGATCCAAACCCATGGAAAAGTGAGTTGATGAACGAGACCGCGTTGCCCTCGGCGTCAACCACGCTGATATAGACGGTATCTTCGTGTGCCGGTTCCGACCACAGCGCGGGCGGCAGGGCGCGGGTCGGGTCGATCCGGGCGCGCAGGGTCTCGATTGTCCGATCCGACAGCAGCTCGTCCACCAGGCCGGGCGAATGCGCCGGGTCGCCAATCAGCCCATCGCGATGATGATAGGCCAGCTTCGTGGCCTCGGCATGAAGATGAATACGATCAGCCAAAGCCGTGTCCGGCCCCAGATCGAAACCGTCGAGAATCCGAAGGATCATCAACGCGCAGAGGCCCTGGCCGTTTGGCGGACATTCGAAGATCTCGACATCGCGATACCGTGCCGAGATCGGGTCGGTCCAGAATGCCTGGTCGCGCGCCTCAAAGAAATCCTCTTCGGTTTGCGTGCCCCCGATCCCGCGCAGGTAGCGTGCCATCGACGCAGCGACAGGGCCTTCATAGAACGCACGGGGGCCATCGGTGGCAATCTCGCGCAGACGATCGCCCAGAAGTGGTTGACGGTGTATTGCACCCGGCCCCGGCGCCGTGCCGTTGGACAGGAACAGTTTCGCTGCACTGGCATCTTTGCGCAGCAGGTCGGCCATTTCAGCCCAATCCTGCGCGAGCCGTGGCGTTACGGGATAGCCTTCGTTCGCATAGGAAATCGCCCGGAGGAAGAGGCGCTCCAAGGGCAGACTGCCATGGCTTTCATGCAGAAGGCACCACGCCGAGATCGCCCCGGGGATGGTTACGGCGTGCGGACTCGTGCGGGGGATCTCGTTCGTCAAACCGGCGGCATGCAGCGCGTCGAGCGTGGCACCGGCAGGCGCCCGGCCCGAGCCGTTCAGCGCCCGCACGGGCCCATTCTTCGGCGCATAAAGTACAAAGCAATCGCCCCCGATCCCGGTCATCGGCGGCTCGACGACGCACTGCACCGCCGATGCAGCAAGCGCTGCGTCTACGGCATTGCCACCTTGTGCAAGGATTTCGAGACCCGCCGCCGAAGCGAGCGGGTGGGATGTGGCGACCATCGCATGGCGCGCGTAAGTGCTGGGCCGGCGGTAGGAGAAAAAGTCGTGCATAACGATCCTTCGAACTTCGGGTTGACATATCTGCGCTCTGGCGATTGCCTCATGCCTGCCGCCAGTTGAGTGATATGTGTCGGCGGACAGGAGAACAGATGGCAGGTCGGCATTGCAGTCTCGGTGCGGACACGGTGCATACCGCGCTTGTCGAGCGTATCGTGTCCGGCATCCTCGGATCGGGCGAAACGCTTCACGAGGTCGAACTTGCGGAGTCCTTTGGGCTGTCGCGGACAACCGTTCGCGCAGCGCTGCTGCGGTTGGAACAGTCGGGGCTCGCCGTACGGGGGCAGCACAGCGCGCTTGTCGTTCGCCGTCTTGAGGCCGAGGACATTGCCGAACTGTTCGAGGCGGTAGGCGAAGTGGAAAGCGCCATCGCCGCACTCGCTGCGCTCCGCATGAGCGCGATCGAATGCGATCGGCTGAAGGCTATCCTGACCGAAGGGGAAGCCAGCCAAGAGTGTAAACTTGGCTATAGCGACATCAACGCCCGGTTTCATGCCGCGATCCGTGAAGGCGGCCACAACGCAATCCTGTCCAATACGCTGAGCGACCTGAACCTGCGCACGCTGCCTTGGCGGGCGGCGCAGTTCTCGGCACACGTACAGCGCCAACAGAGTTCGCACGCGGAACATGCCGAGATTGCCGAGGCGATCCTGGACCGTGATGGCGATGCGGCGCGAGAATCCATGCGACGCCACATCGCGTCATCGTTCTTCACCCTGTCCGAGATCCTTGCGAATTCTGCGCCCTGATTTTTCATCAGGCGGTTTCGAGGTCGCAAACGAGCGGTCGGCGCTCTTGCGATCCGACGCTGCCTGCCACGATGGCTGCCGCTCTGGCAGCCATCGAAATCGCCCGCGACACGGAAATGCCGTTCAGCCATGCAGCAAGGAAGGTGGCCGCCACGGCGTCGTCCATACCGCCTTCGTCGACGGCAGCGACATCCGGAAACGCAACGCGGCAAGACCGCCCGCCACGCTCGATCGCAACAAGCCCTTCCGTTCCGGCACAAACCAGCACGGCCTCGGGCCACTGCCCCCGCTCAAGCGAGGTTTCGACAAGCTGGTCAATGAACGCCCCCTCTCCATCGGGCGGAAGCGAGGCATGACTGACCACCACAACGGCAAACTCATCAAGGATCGCTTCCAGGATTTCGTCCATGCGTTCATGTGAAAGGCCGGCCGTATGCATCGCCGGCAGGAACCCGGCCGCGCGGATATCTGAAATCCGTGCGAGGGCGGATTCCACGTGGTACCCGTCGAACTGCAAGCACCAACGGCGGTCCACTGGCACTTCGTTGCGTGACAGGAAACCGTCAAGATCGACCTGCCCCGGGTCTACCTCTTCGGAAATCACCGTGCGTTCTGCGCCCGATGCGATCATGACCATGCTCTGCGCCGCACGCCGATCTGGATCGGCGGGGGATGAAATCACGATGACATCACGGCTGGCGAGTTCGGAATTGATCCAATCGCTGTCGAGATCATAGCCGAGGGAAGTCAGCAGCGAGACCGAAACCGCCAATTCCCCACCCAGCCCCGCCGCAAGTGCGGCGACGTTCGCCCCAGCGCCGCCGAGAACCTTGAGGATCTGCTTCGCGCTCACGTGTTCCCCGCTTGACGGCAGCGCCCCGATCTGTGCGATGGTTTCGATGCACGCATCACCCACAACCGTCAGACAGGGCAAACCGGGTGGCAGTCGGTTGATGTCGAGCACACTGCGCCGCCGCGTCGTAAGTGACCGCGCAACGGCGGTGGGCCGGTAATTCAGCTTGGTGATCGCCATCGAGATTCGTGCAGCGGTGGCATCGGCCACGCGCACCTGCCCGTTGAGGTAGTTCGACACAGAACTCTTGGCAACGCCGGCCAGTTCGGCGACATCGGCGATGGTCGCAGGCTTATGAGGCACTCCGCTCAAGTCGCTGTTTCCGCTTGCGCGCGGCGCAAAAGGGCCATCCGGCGCTGGAAGGCCGGCGACATCCGGGCTTCGCTTGCGGCACCGGTGCCGCCAAAGGGTGCCAGGTCCTCCGTGTGCCAGCATGCGGCATGATGATCGCCCCGTGAAAATGTTGTCAGCGCCGGCGCGTCGACCTTGCATTTATCGGTGGCAAACGCGCAGCGCGATGCGAAGGCGCAGCCATCGACCGGATTGAACGGACTGGGTGGATCCCCCGCGATCGTCTGCGCGGTGTCCAGGCTCCGCCCGCTCAGCCTTGGCGTCGCGGCAAGCAACATCCGGGTATAAGGGTGGGCGGCGGCCCCGAATACATCCGCGACCTTCCCCGTCTCGACCAGCCGCCCGGCATAGAGCACGCCCACCCGATCCGAGATATGCTGCACCACCGCCATATCGTGCGAAATGAACAGATAGGACATCCCCAGATCGTCGCGAAGCCGACTCAACAGGTTGAGGATCTGTGCCTGGATCGAGACATCGAGCGCCGAGACCGCTTCGTCGCAAACGATCAGGTCAGGCTCGACCGCGAGCGCGCGGGCAATGGCGATGCGCTGGCGCTGGCCGCCGGAAAATTCATGCGGATAGCGTGACTTGTGACGGGGCGCGAGACCCGTCGTCTCGAGAAGCTCGTCAACGCGCTTGTCCACGGCCGCGCCCTCGCGCAAGCGATGCAGGCGGATGGGCTGGGCCAGCACATCGCCCACGCGCACACGCGGATCGAGCGAGCTGAAAGGGTCCTGAAAGATGATCTGCATCCGCCGCCGCAGCCGCCGCAAATCCGTCTGCGACAGTGTTGTGACATCCTGTCCATCGAACCAAACCTCGCCACGATCGGCCTCCAGCAGGCGCAACACTGTCCGTCCGATGGTCGATTTGCCCGACCCGCTTTCGCCGACCAATCCGTATATCTCGCCGCGGTCGATCCGAAAGCTCACATCAGTGACGACCGAAGCGCGGCGGGCCCTGCGAAACAAGCCGCCGCCATCTCCGAAACTCTTGTTCAGATTCTTCACCTCCAACAGCGATCGCGTCACGTGACGGACTCCTCAAGTGGCGCGCGCCAGCAGGCGACATGGTGGGTGGGACTGCCGAGCACTTCCAAAGGCGGAGATTCAGCGTGGCAGAGGTCGATGGCAAACGGACACCTCGGCGCGAAACGACATCCCGCGGGCATGGTGCCGGGGCCCGGCACTTGTCCACGAATAGACGCAAGATCGCGGCCCTTGTCCTCGGGGCGGGGCAACGCCGCAAAAAGCGATAGTGTATAGGGATGTTGGGGGTCTTCGAAAATCTCGTCGCGGGTGCCTTCCTCAACGATCCGTCCGGCATAGATCACCGCGATACGATCCGCGATCTCGGATACGACGGCGAGGTCGTGAGTGATGAACAGCACCGATGTTCCCATCTCATGACGCAGTTCATCCACGAGTTGCAGGATCTGTTTCTGTATCGTCACATCAAGCGCGGTCGTCGGTTCGTCGGCGATCAGCAGGCGTGGCTGGCACACAAGTGCCATGGCGATCATCACACGCTGGCGCAACCCGCCAGACAACTGGTGCGGATACTGATAAAACCGCGTTTCCGGTGCGGATATCTGAACGCGCCGCAGCATCGCGATCGCGGTGGTCCGCGCGTCGTCCGCCGACATGCCCCTGTGTTGGCGCAGCGGTTCGGTGATCTGTTCCCCGATGGTCATTACCGGGTTCAACGAGGTCATCGGCTCCTGAAAGATCATTGCCATCTCGTTGCCGCGCAAGGTTTGTCGCTGATGCTCCGAGAGCGACAGAAGATCATGGTCGGCAAAGGTCATGCGGTCCGCCGTGACCCGCGCCACATCCGGCGTCAGCCCCATGGTCGCCAGTGCGGTCAGGCTTTTGCCCGATCCGCTTTCACCCACGACGCAAACCAACTCACCCGCCCGCACGCTCAGATCGACCCGGTCGAGCACATCAAAGCTGGCGAAACGGATCGACAGGCCGCGAATTACAAGCACATCACGCGCCGCTTGTGACGCATTCTGCCCCTCCTCTCGCTTGGGTGAGCGTGAAATATGGTCTGGCTGCACCGGGATATTCTCCATTGACAAGACCCACCCTCATCGACTCATAAAGTAATAATTGAACGGGTTCAATATGAACTTGAACCGGTTCAGGAAGCCAATATGCACGATATTCGCACAGAGAGGCAGATCGTGGCACAACAGATACTTGGACGCTTGATCAGTCTGATCCCGATTCTTTTCGGGGTTTCAATTGTGGTTTTTCTGCTTGTCCGTCTCGTTCCCGGCGATCCGGTCGTGTCGCTTCTCGGGATGGAGGCCACTCCCGAGGCTATCGCCGCACTGCGCCTGCGCTATGCCCTCGACGATCCGTGGATCGTTCAATATTTCACTTGGCTCGGAAACCTTTTCGCCGGCGACTTTGGCCGCTCGATCCAGAGCGGTCGCGAGGTCTCGTCGCTACTGACATCCGCGCTCCTGCCGACCTTGTGGCTTTCGCTGGCCGCGACGATCATCTCGCTGGCCATCGCCATTCCAATGGGCGTCGTCGCGGCCACACGGCGCGACACGGCTGCCGACGCCATGGCCTCGCTGCTCAGCCTCTTCGGATTGTCGATGCCGAGTTTCTGGATCGGAGTGCTGCTGATCCTGCTTTTCGCCATCCATCTGCCCATCCTTCCAGCCTCGGGTTACGTGCCGCCAAGCGACGACTTCGGTCTTTTCCTGTGGCACCTCGTCCTGCCCGCCATCACCCTTGGCACGGCCCTTGCCGCGGCGATCATGCGAATGACACGTTCGACCATGCTTGAGGTGCTGCAAACGGATTATGTCCGCACGGCACGCGCCAAGGGTTTACCGCGTCGCAAGGTGATCTGGACCCATGCCTTTCGAAACGCGCAGATCCCGATCATCACACTGATCGGCATCCAGTTCGGCCAGGTCCTTGGCGGCGTCGTGATCACCGAGACGATCTTCTCGTGGCCGGGCATCGGAAAGCTGACGGTCGACGCGATATTCGCGCGTGATTATCCGGTGGTTCAGGGCGCCGTCCTGGTCACCGCCGGGCTGTTCGTGTTCATCAATCTCGTGACCGATATCATCTACACGGTCGTCGATCCCAGGTTGCGCCTGTCATGAGCACCGTCGAATCTCCCCCCGCTGCCATCGTTGCGCGGCCAGCGCGGTTCCCGTCGAGCCCGCGCGCGATCCTCGGTGGCGGTCTCGTGGCACTTGCGATCGTCGTGGCCATATTCGCGCCCGTCCTGACGCCCTATGGCCCGAACGACACCGACTTTCTCGCCGTGCTTCAAGGCCCGAGTCTTGCCCATCCGTTCGGCACCGACGAACTTGGGCGCGACATCCTCACCCGGGTCTTCTATGGCGCGCGGGTATCGCTGTTGGTCGGTCTTGTCAGCGTTCTGGCATCGCTTGCCATAGGTGGTCTCATCGGGGCCATCGCCGGTTATCTCGCAGGCTGGACCGACACCGTGGTCATGCGACTGATGGATGTCATCTTTGCCTTTCCGAGCGTGCTTTTGGCATTGGCGATCGCCGCTGTCCTGGGGCCCAGCCTGGGCAACGCCATCCTGGCCATCGCAGTCGTGAACCTGCCCGTCTTCGCCCGCATCGCGCGGGCACAAACGATGGTGGTTCGCTCGCTCGACTTCGTCGAGGCCAAGCGCGCGCTCGGCTTCGGGGGTTGGAATATTCTGACCCGCACGATCCTGCCCAATATCGCGGTTCCGATCTTGGTGCAGGGATCTCTGCTGTTCGCGGCAGCGATCATAACCGAGTCCTATCTTTCCTTCCTTGGGCTCGGCGCTCAGCCACCGACGGCGACGTGGGGCAACATGCTGCGCGACGCCATCGGATTTCTGGAGCTTGCGCCGTGGATGGCGTGGTTCTCCGGGCTGGCGATCTTTCTCACCGTCCTGGGGTTCAATGTTATCGGAGACGCCCTGCGCGACTTTTATGACCCCCGGACTGCATGACCAACAGCAACCGACAGGGAAACAGAAAATGAAAAGAAGATCCTTCCTCGCCGCGACCGCAATCGCCGCGCTTACCACCGGTTTCACACCCGCAATCGTCGCGGCCCAGGACACCACGTCGATTGACGTCGCGATCG
The DNA here is from genome assembly GCF_002751875.1 of Oceaniglobus indicus. Lineage (GTDB taxonomy): Bacteria > Pseudomonadota > Alphaproteobacteria > Rhodobacterales > Rhodobacteraceae > Oceaniglobus > Oceaniglobus indicus. Next base: position 9,152 of record NZ_NMZM01000018.1, read on the forward strand.
TATCCGATCCCGTCACGCTGGACCCTGCCCGCATGGCCTCGTTCTTCGAACTGGCGGTGCAATACAATATTTTCGAGCCACTGCTGCACACGACGCCCGACCTGACAATCGAACCGGGCCTCGCGTCTTACGAGATGCCGGACGAAACCACCTATGTGCTCACCCTCAAGGATGGGCTGACCTTCCATGACGGCACGGCCCTGGACGCAGAGGCGGTAAAAGCCAACCTCGATCGCTATCTCGATCCGAACACGGGCAGCCCGCGCGGCAGCGAGCTGGGCCCGCTCGAGAGTATCGAAGTGACCGGCCCGCTGGAAATCACGCTGAAGCTGAGCGACCCCTACGCGCCATTTCTTCAGGTGCTTGCAAACCGTGCCGGCATGATCGCCTCGCCCACCGCGATCCAGGAACTGGGCGAGGATTTCGCGACCCAGGCCGTCGGTGCCGGCCCATACAAGGTGGTCAGCTGGACGAAGAATTCCGAACTTACCCTCGCGGCATTCGACGGCTACTGGCGCGGCAAGCCCGACGTCGATCAAGTGATCTTCCGCCCCATCCCGGATGAGACCGCGCGGATCAACAACCTGCGCTCGGGCACCGTGCATCTCGTCGACGGGGTCGCCCCCCAGTTCGTGCCGCAGGTCGAAGGCGACGACAGCCTCACGCTGAAGGAAAGCCCCGGCCTCGGCTTCAACGCGTTCTCGTTCAACACGACCGCGGCACCTTTCGACAACGCGGATGTGCGTCGGGCCTTCTCGATGGCTGTCGATCCTCAGGTCATCGTGCAGGCGGCCTATTTCGGCGCGGCCAGCCCGTCACTGGGCGCCATTCCACCTTCGATCGGCTGGGCCTATGACGATACACTCGAAGCACCCCGCGCTGACCCCGAGGGCGCGAGACAGATGCTGGCGGAGGCCGGTATCGACACGCCCGTCAGTGTCGAAATCACGGTCACCAATTCGCCCATCTACGTGCGGATCGCCCAGATCCTGCAGGCGCAGGCGAACGAGGCCGGATTCGACGTCTCGATCAACCAGATTGATTCGACCAGCCTGATCACGGTTCTGCGCGAACGCACCTCGGATCTGACCATGTCACCCTGGTCGGGCCGTTCCGATCCCGATGGCAACATGTTCAATTACTTCACCATTGACGGTCCGAACAACTTTCCGGGCTGGGAGAATGGCGAGGTTGACCGCCTGCTCAAGGACGCGCGCATCGAAACCGACGAGGCCGCGCGCGCCAAGCTCTATTCCGAGGCGCAAAAGATCATTGCCGATGAGGCCCCCCTGTTGTTCCTCGTCTTTCCGCAAACGCTCCAGGCTTCGATCAGCGATCTGGATTGGATCCAGTGGCCCGATGGTGCATTCCGCTTGCAATTCGCGAAGATGAAGTAAGATCACGCGCGCGGCAGGTCCGCACCAACCGTTGACGGCGCCCCCGGACCCCATGCGTCCGGGGGTGCACCTTACACAATCACGCAAAGAGACTGACCATGACCAAGAAAGTTCTGCTGGCCGGCGAAAGCTGGATCACCAGCGAGGCCCACTTCAAGGGTTTCGACCATTTTTCCAGCGCGCATTACCATACCGGGGCCGACGCCTTCCTGAATGCCATGAAGGAGAGCGAGTTCGAGGTCACCTTCATGCCCTCCCACGAGGCGGTGCGCGACCTGCCCTACGACCGCGAAGGTCTGGCAAAGTGGGACATCATCATGATCTCCGACATCGGCTCGAACTCGCTGCTGTTGCCGCCCGAGGTCTTCATCAAGAGCGAACGGCGCCCGAACCGCCTGAAACTCTTGCGCGACTGGACGCACGACGGCGGCGGCCTGATGATGGTGGGCGGCTACCTGACGTTTCAGGGGATCAACGGTTCCGGGCGCTGGCATCGCACCCCGGTGGAAGAGGCCCTTCCCGTTACCTGCCTGCCTTACGACGATCGGCTCGAAGTGCCCGACGGGTTCAAGGCCAAGATCCTTGCAGCTCACGATCACCCGATCCTTAAGGGTGTTCCGCCGGACTGGCCCTACATCATCGGCGCCAACGAGATCGTTGCCCGCGAGAATGCCGAAGTTCTGGTTCGGCTTCCCGACGACGAAGGCGGGCATCCCCTTCTCGTGACCGGTGAATACGGCAAGGGTCGCTCGATCGCCTGGGCTTCCGACATGGCGCCGCATTGGCTGCCACCCGAATTCCTCGCATGGGAAGGATACCGCACACTCTGGCTTAACATGTTGCGCTGGCTTTCTCCTGCCTGACCGCGCTGAACTGCCCGACCCCGCCATTGTGACCGTGGCGCGGTCGCATGCAGGGCTGGGCCTTTGTCCCGGGTTCGCAACATGGGCGACGCCGTTCCAAAACCCTGCGCCTGAAGGGATTCACGCTGTAAGTCCAGCATGATCGCAAGCCGTTGAGGCGCTGACAAAATGAAAGGCGCCACTTGGGGCAAGTGGCATCTTTCGCTGAAGCCACGGGCATCGGATTTGAGGCGGAAATGACGTGGGGAGGCCGGGCATCTGTCCGGCGGCCCGGCCGGCAGGTTTTTGTTCGCTCAGGACATGCCGCACACGTGGCTATCGGCCGGGGCAGGATACAGCGCGGCTGTCTGCCGATGGTCTTTCAGCTGTGCTGGTCGCTCACGCCCTTGGAGGAAGGGTTCAGCACGCGAGGACCGGCAGCAGTCAATCAGGCCCACGGATCGAGGCTTCAATCGCGGCGATTTGCAGCGTCGGCACCGATCATGTCCGCGGCCTTTTCCGCGATCATGACCACCGGGGATGCCGTATTGCCCGATACGATCTTCGGCATGACGGACGCATCCACCACGCGCAGACCGCGCAGTCCGTGCACACGCAGCCGATCATCGACCACCGCCATCGGATCCGCTCCCATCCGGCAGGTGCCGACGGGATGGAAGATGGTCGTGGCGATATCGCGGGCCTTGTCCAGCAGGCTTTCATCGTCGGCATGGTCCGGCCCGGGGAGGATCTCGTGCGGGTCGTATTGCTGCAACGCCCGGGCAGTCATGATCCGGCGTGCCTGTCGCAACGACGCGACGGCGATCCGTTGATCGGAGGGCGCGGACAGGTAATTCAGCCTGATGTCCGGCTGCGCGGCGATGTCGGCCCTGCTGACGTGCACGCTTCCCGTGCTTTCGGGTCGCAAATTGCAGACCGACACGGTGATGGCCGGAAAGCTGTGCAACGGGTCCCCCAGGCGGTCGGTCGACAGCGGTTGAACGTGGTATTCCAGATCGGGCGTGTCCCGCGTCGGATCGGATTTGGTGAACATCCCGAACTGGCTGGGTGCCATCGCCAGCGGGCCGCTTTGCGTTGTCAGATATTGCAGCCCCATCCGTGCCTTGCCCCAGAACGAATGAACCATTGTGTTCAGCGTTTTCGCGCCCTTCACCGAATAAACGGTGCGGATTTGCAGATGATCCTGGAGGTTTTCACCCACGCCGGGCAGATCGTGATGAACCGGCACATCCCGGTCGGACAGGATATGGCCCGCACCGATCCCCGACAATTCGAGCAGCTTGGGCGAGTTGATCGCCCCGGCGGTCAACAGAATCTCTCGCTCGGCGAGCGCAGTTTTGTCCGCTCCGCCCTGACGAAAGCGCACGCCCCGCACCTGCCGCCCCTCAAGGATCAGCGAGGTCGTTTCAGCGTGCGTGATGACGCGCAGATTGCCGCGTTTCATGGCGGGTCGCAAGAACCCCTGGGCGGTGTTCCAGCGCACGCCGCGCTTCTGGTTGACCTCGAAGAAGCCGGATCCTTCGTTGTTGCCATCGTTGAAATCGGCGCGCGGTTCGATGCCGAATTCGCGCGCGCCCTCCTGCACCGCTTGCAGGATGTCCCATTTCAGGCGCTGGCGCGACACCTTCCATTCGCCCCCTGCCCCGTGCAGATCGGTCGTTCCGCCATGGTGATCCTCGGATTTCAGGAAATAGGGCAGAACGTCGTCCCACCCCCATCCGGCATTGCCCATCTGCCGCCAGCCGTCGTAATCCGCCGCCTGTCCGCGCATGTAGATCATGCCGTTGACCGAGGAACAGCCGCCCAGCACACGGCCGCGTGGATAGCTGAGGCTGCGGCCGTTCAACCCCGGATCGGGCGCGGTCTTCATCATCCAGTCAGTGCGCGGATTGCCGATGCAATAGAGATATCCGACCGGGATCTTGACCCAGTGATAGCGGTCGCTTCCTCCCGCCTCGAGCAGCAGGACACGCACCTTGGGATCGGCGCTCAGCCGGTTGGCCAGAACGCAGCCCGCCGTTCCCGCGCCGACGATGATGTAATCGTAACGCCCGTCGATCTGCGTCTCGGTCATGCCATGTCCTTCCAGAGGTCCGCCATGCGACGGGTCAGTTCGGTGAACAGACGGTATCGACGGTCGTAGTGGTCGCGCATGGCCGTATCGGGGCGGAACTCTGCGCCCTTGCGGGTCATCGCGGACACGCCCGTTTCGTAGCTGTCGAACAGCCCCGCGCCGATGCCGGCGCCGATGGCGGCGCCCAGGGCGCCGGTCTCCTGCGCCTCGGCTGTCGTGACGGGAATGCCCAGGACGTCGGCGAATATCTGCGGCCAATGGGGGCTGCGCGCGCCGCCGCCCGACAGGATCGCCCGATCGAACGCCGCGCCCGACGCTTTCAACACCTCGATATGGCGGCGGTGCTCGAACGCCACGCCCTCGAACAGGGCGCGCAGGATGTGGCCCTCGCCATGCCAGCCGGCAATCCCGTAGAACCCGGCGCGCGCGGTGGCGTTCAGGCGCGCGCCATAGAGGAACGGGTGATAGATCGGATCGTCGACGCGTGGCGTGATGGCGCCCACTGCCTCATTGCATTGCCCGAACGGATCGTCGTGATGCGCGCCGCGTTCGACGAATTCGCGCACATACCATTCAAGGTTGGCGGCCGAGGTGGCCGAGGATTCGATCTCGATGAACCGGCCTTCGCCGAACCGGCTGGCCATGAAGACGTCGCGGTTGCGCGACGGTTCGGTGACGAAAACCTGGTTTATCCCCCAACTGCCAACGATGACCGACGCATCGCCCGGCGATCCCGCCCCTGCCCCAAGGGCCGAGGACACGACATCGAAGAAACCGGCGACCACCGGAATACCCGCAACCAGCCCGGTTTCCCGTGCCGCACTCTCTGTCACATGCCCGGCGATCTGTGCGGGGTCGAGCAGATCGGGCAACAGGTGCATGGCATCATCCAACCCGTAAAGCGCCATCAGATCGGCGTCGTATTCCCCCGAAGGCAGCGCGGTCAGACCGGCCCCCGACATGTCGGAGGTATCCGCGAACCGGTTGCCGGTCAGCCGGAAGCCGATGAAATCCTTGCACATCAGGGCAGTGCCGGCGCGTTCATACAGGTCCGGGCGGTGCGCCTTGATCCACGCCAGCAGGACCGGGGTCTGCGACGGCCAGGGCGCCTGGAGGCAGATATCGAACAGGGCATCGCCGTGACGCGCCTTCAGGTCTGCGGCCAGGTCGGACGCGCGGGAATCGAGGCTCTGAATCCCGATCAGCGGCGCCCCTTCCCGATCCAGCAGATACAGCCCGTTGCCGTGTCCCGCACACCCGATTGCGGCGATGTCGCCGGGCGCGATCCCGGCCTTGTCGATGCAGCCGCGGATCGCCTGCCCGGCGTTGCGCCACAGCTCGTTCAGGTCTCGTTCGACATGGCCCGGCGCCGGGCTGGCGGATTGTCCGTCCAGCCCGTGCATGGCGATCTGGCGGCCCGTCAGATCGAACAGCACCGCCTTGATGACGGTGTTGCCCGCGTCCAGGCCCAGCAGGTATGGCCCGGCTTCAGCCACGGTTATAGATCTCCCAGGCCTCTGCACCATCCGCGCCATCGTGGATCAACGCCATGAGCGCGGCAACCACGGCGCGCGGGTTGTCATGCTGATAGATGTTGCGCCCGTAGACCATGCCCTGCGCGCCCTGCGCCATCAGGGCCGCGGATTTCTCCAGCACCGTCTTCAGATCCGCCTTGCCACCACCCCGCACCAGAACCGGCACGCGGGCCGCTTCGATCACGCGGTGGAAATCCTCGGCGTTGTCGGTGGGGTCGGCCTTGATGATGTCGGCGCCCATTTCACTGGCCAGACGCACCAGGGTCACGATCTTTTCGGCGTCGCCATCCACCTGATAGCCGCCGCGCACGTCGTTGGGCAGCATCACCAGCGGCTCGATCATCAAGGGCATCCCGAAGCGATGGCAATCCTCGCGCACGCGGCTGATATTCTCGACACATTGACGGAACAGTTCGGGTTCGTCGGGCAGCATGAACAGGTTGACCACCACGGCGGCGGCATCCATTTCCAGCGCACCGATGATCGGGTTCTCGGCGTTCTGCAACATCGACCACATCTCGCGGTGCCGCTGATCGTTATAGGGGTTGCCCATGTCGATCCGCATCACCAGCGCGGGCTTGTCCTTTTCCGGGCGCGATTGCAGCAGGTCGGCCTGACCATAGGTCATCTGGATCGCGTCGGGTTTCGCGTCGATCAGGGTATCCATGACACGCGCCATGTCTTCCAGACCGGGCAGGAAGCTGGGTTCGTTGCAGACCCCGTGATCGACCGCCACATCAAGGCAACCGCCGTTGGTGAACATCCGGTTCATCCGGGCCTTCGTGCTTATACGCATTGCAAACTCCTGTCGTTGCATTGGCTTGTGCGCGACCGCTCCGCCAGCATGGCAGCGGTTACACCGTGATAGGTTTCGAGTTCATCCAGCAAGGCGGCGCGTTCATCGGCGGCCCGACCATCGCTCCAACCCCATGCTGACGCCATGACGGCGTTGATCGCGTCGATCAGGTCGGACGAGATCACGCCGGTGATCGCCAACCCCGTGCGCCGGAGCACGAGATCGGCCAGGTGGACCGCATTCTCGTGCTGGACCATGTAAAGGATATCGCCGCGGGTCATTACGCCGCCGGTAACCAGCGGGGCGTCGTCGCGATCGGCGCAAGACGCCAGCACATCGCGCGCGCCCGTCCCGTGCAGGCCGACCAGATGGGCGGCACGTGCCGGGCCGACGCCGAACGCCGTGCCCAGTTCCTGCACAAGATCCGCCGGATCATGGGGAAATCCGTCACCGCCACCGATCGGCAGCGCCCGGGTGTCGGCCTTGCGCGGCCTGCCAAGTTCGGCCAGCACCTGATCGGCAGTCTGCGCGGCAAAGGCGCGGAACGTCGTCCATTTGCCGCCCACCATGCAAAACTGCGGCACCGCGCCATCCATTCGGCGCACGTCATGCCCGCGCGAAATGCGCCCGGTGTAATCCTGGTCGCTGACCGGCAGCGGGCGGATGCCGCTATAGCTGAAGACGATCTGGTCCGGCGCGATGGCGATGCCGGGAAAAATGCGCCCCAGCGCGTTCAGCATATAGTCCCGCTCGTCAGGTTCGCAGCGGGTGCGCGTGGGCGATTTGACCGCGATATCCGTCGATCCGGCCAGCACCCGGCCGAGATAGGGAAACACGATGCAGACGCGACCGTCGTCGTTCTCGTAGAACACCATATGTCCGTCCAGCGCCGCAAACAGCGACGGGTTGTCAAGGATCAGGTGCGATCCCTTTGTCCCCGACACCAGTGGTGCGGCGGCTGCCTGCGGTGACAGAATGGCGCGTGTCCGGTCCAGCCATGCCCCCGTGGCGTTCACGACACAGCGCGCCATGACGGGAAAGCGCGAGCCGGTTTCGCCGTCGGTCAAGGTGAATCCGTCACCCTCCGGAACAATGTCGGAATAGTTCAGGGCAACCGAACCCGACGCGCCCCGCGCGGCTTCGGCGATCAATTCAAGTCCCAGCCGTTCCGGGTGGCTGATCCAGGCGTCGTGATAGATGGCGGCATAGCGGGTTTCACGCGGCAATGCGGGCCATTCGCGCCGGGTGGCGGCACGGCCCAGGAACCGGTGGCGCGGTAGCAGGCGCCGCTTGCGTGTCACCCAGTCGTAAAGCGACAGCCCCAGACGGATCGGCAACGCGCCCCGCCGCGCCGGTTTGCCGGATCGGCCCAGAAAGGTCATGGCCGCGTTCAGGGTGCCCGACAGCACGCCCGTGATGGGAATGACCGTCGGAAGCGGGCGCACCATGTGTGCCGCCTGCCGCAGCAGGATATCGCGCTCTTCCAGGGATTCACGCACCAAGTCGAACTCGCCGTTCTCGAGATACCGCAGCCCGCCGTGGATCATCCGCGATGGCGCGGCGCTGCACCCGGAACAGAAATCGCGCCGTTCGATCAGAAGCACCCGCAGGCCCTGCAACGCCAGGTCCCGGTAGACGCCGATGCCGTTGATCCCACCGCCCACGACGACGACGTCGAACGCCGGGTTCGCGCGCACCGCATCGAGGGCTGTCTGACGTTGCTTGGGCATGACATCTCCGATCACCGGCGAAAGCCGGCGCTGAAGGGTTACGGGTGCGGGCCGGTTTCAGCCGTCGAGATCGCCCAGATGGTCGGCGACAGCGCGGTCGATGGTGCGCAGATCGTCGTCGGCCAACCGGATGCGTCCGGCGGCGGCATTTTCGCGGGCCTGATCGGGATTGCGCGCACCGCAGAGCGAGAATGTGATCCCCGGCTGTTGCAGCGTCCAGGCGATGACGACTTGCGCCAGCGTTGCACCATGGGCGCCCGCGACGGGTTCGATCACGTTCATGAGTTCGGCCACCTTCTGACGGTTGGCCGTGGAAAAGCGCGGGTTGTCGCGACGCTGATCGTCGCCGTCGAACGTGCGATCCACGGTCATCTTTCCCGACAGCAACCCAAGGGCCAGCGACGAATAGCTGAGGATCGAAATCCCGTTCTCGCGTGCCAGCGGCACCAGCGTGGTTTCCAGATCACGCTTGGCCATGCTGTATTCTTCCTGGATCGCATCCAGTTGCCCGGCGGCGACATAGGCTTTCAGGTCTTCGGGGCTGGTGTTGCTGGCACCGATGGACCGGATCTTGCCGTCTTTCTTCAACCGCTCCAGCGCCTCCATCGTCTCGTCGATGGGCGTCGTCGGATCCTGCCAATGGGTGATGTAATGGTCGATCCGGTCGGTTTTCAGCCGACGCAGGCTTTGTTCCACCTCGTGGATAATCGACTCGCGGCCCAGGTAACGATGCACCGGCTTTCCGTCGACGTCGAAGAAATGGTTACCCTTCTGCGTGTGCCAGACGATGCCGCACTTGGTGGCCAGAACCACCTTGTCGCGCCGCCCCTCGATGGCCTTGCCGACGATCTCCTCGGCGACGCCCTGGCCATAGGCCGGAGCGGTGTCGATCAGGCTTACGCCCTCGTCGATGGACCCGCGGATGGCGTCGATGCTGGCGGCCTCGTCGGTGCCCCCCCACATCCAGCCACCGATGGCCCATGTGCCCAGACCGATGGCTGACGCCTCGATCCCTGATTTTCCGATTTCGCGTGTCAACATGTCATGCTGCATGATCGTTGCCTTTCTTCTGTTCGATAACCGATGTCGCTGTCGCCTCATCGATGACAAGCGAACTGATGTATCCGCCGTTCAGGACCGCATCGATCGGGCGCACCTTTTCCGGCCCCGCCGCGATGCCGATCACCTGGGCGTGGCGGATCGGATCCCCCGGCGCGAGCGCCACAAGACACGCATTGGTCGCGTAGGCCGCCACCTGCCCATCCTCGTGAATCAGATGCGCCAGGAACTCACCGACGACACCCGTTTCCATCAGGTGCTGGCGGTCCTTTCCGGGCAGCGGATTCAGATCGTAATAGCTCGACCCGCTGGGTTCGATGGAGCCGATCCCGACCAAGGCAACCGTGGCGCGCCGCGCCAGATCGAAGACCTCGCGCACGGATGCCACCTGAAACAGCATGTCGCGTTGGGCGCGGGTTTCCGCGAACAGCGGTGCATGCATCAACATCGCGCGCCCGCCCAGACGTTCGGCCAGCCGGGTCGCCAGATGGTTCACGTCGGTGAAATACTTGCCCTGCACGCCCCCGGTCAGCGGTACGACGGTCACATCGAACGGCCGGTCGGCATTCAGGTTGTCGACCAGCGCGCTTATCGCCTTGCCGCCCGTGATCGCGATGATGTCACCGTCGCGAATCGTGGCCAGCAGGCGCGATGCCGCCGCGCGCCCGACCTGTTGCAACGTGGTGTCGGGATTGCCCGACACGGTGGGCGTCACGATCGCATCGCTCAGCGACGTCGCGGATACCAGGGCAGTCTCCAGATCGACAAGCTGCTGGAACTGGCTTTCGATCTCGATCTTGACCATGCCCAGACGCCGGCCCTGCGCGATCAGCCGGTTCACCTTCGATGTTGACAGGTTCAGCCGTTTCGCGATCTCGGATTGCTTCAGACCCTCAAGAAAATGCAGCACCAGCACCGTGTGAACCTGGCGGGCTGTCTCGAAATCTATCTGACGATCAAGCATGGCATCGCTTCCCATGGCTCAGCGTGTCCGCTTGTGGAAGTAGTGATCGATCGCGACCGCGGCCAACAGGATCGAACCGCGGATGATGTCCTGCCAATAGACCGACACGTCCAGCAGGGCGAGCGAACTGGACACCACCGACAGCAACACCGTGCCGAGGATCGCGCCGAAAATCGTGCCGGTGCCGCCGTTCAGGCTGGCCCCGCCGATGACGGCGGCGGCGATCACGTTCAGTTCCATCCCGATGCCGAACGTTGGCTGGGCCGATCCGAACCGCGCCATGTATATGATGCCGGCAAATCCGCACAGCCCCGAGCACAGGGTCGTCGTCAGGAACACCACCTTCTTGGTGCGAATGCCGGAATAGGCCGCGGCGCGTTCGTTGCTGCCGGTGTAAAAGACCTTGCGGAACATGGTCGAGCGGCGCAGCAGGAAATCGAAGGCGACCACGATCACCACGAAGATCACGATGACCAGCGGGATCGGCCCAAGCGACCCCTGGCCGATGAACTTGAACTCGGGTGGCAGGGTGTAAAGACCCAGAGGCCGACCGCCGGTGCCCAACAGGCAGATCCCGCGTGCAATCACCATGATCGCCAGCGAGACGATGAAATGGTGCAATCCGACGCGGGTGACGAAAAAGCCCATGATCGCGCCGACCCCGGTGCAGCAGGCGATCGCGATGCCCGATGCGACCCAGGGATCGACCCCGTTCAGGAACAGCCAGCCCGCGATCACCATCGCCAGCGCCGTGACCGAACCCACCGACAGGTCGATACCGCCCGAAATCAGCAGGATCGTCATGCCGATCACCACGATGCCTTCGACCGCGAAAGCCATCGTCATCGCCCGCATGTTCACCCAGGTCAGGAAATACGGCGACGCGAAGGACATCACGATGAACAGCACAAGGATGATCGCAATCAGTCCGGTTTCACGCATCCGCAACAGGTTTGCCAGAAACGACCGTTCGCTGTGGTGGCCTTCGGCGGTTATCGTCTCGGCGTTCATTGTCCCACCTTTTCGTTCGCGGTGACCCGTTCGGCATCCATGACCGAAGCCAGATGCATGATGTTCTCTTCGGTCATTTCGTCGCCGGCGACGACGCCGCTGATCCGCCCCTCGCGCACCACCAGCGCCCGGTCGCACAGACCGATCAGCTCGGGCAGCTCCGAGGATATGACGACGATGCCGACGCCTTCGCTGGCCAACTGGCGCAGGATGCGGTGGATTTCGGCCTTGGCGCCCACATCGACGCCGCGCGTCGGTTCGTCGAGGAAGATGATCCGCGGATCCACCGACAGCATCTTGGCAATCGCGACCTTCTGCTGGTTGCCGCCCGAGAGCGACGACACCGGATCCCACAACGATCCGCATTTCAGGTTCAACCGTTTGCCCAGGGCTTCGGCCTGCGCGAATTCGCGTTTGCGATCGATCAGCCCGAAGCGTCCGGCCACCTGTTCGGGGCGCAGGGCCGAGATGTTCGACGCGATGGACATCTCCAGGAACACGCCGTCGCCCTTCCGGTCCTCGGACAGATAGACCATGCCGTCGCCGATCGCGTCGCGGTATTCGTCGCGCCTCAGGGTCTTGCCCGCCAGCACGATCTCACCTTCCGGTGCCGGTTCCAGCCCGCAGATTCCCTTGACGATCTCGCTGCGCCCGGATCCGATCAGCCCGGCAATACCAAGTATCTCACCCCGGCGCAGATCGAACGACACGTCGTGAATGCGCGCGCCATCGCCCAGACCGCGCACCGACAGCAGGGTGTCGGTCGCCGGATCGGTCAGTTTGTCGGGGTAAAGCGTTTCGATCTTGCGCCCGACCATGGCGTTGACCACATCGTCGGGGCCGATGTCGGCCACGTCATGGGTCACGATGTGGCGTCCGTCCCGAAACACGGTGACCCGGTCGCAATTGTCGAAGATCTCGACCATGCGATGCGAGATATAGATGATCGCGATGCCCTGTTCGCGCAGCTTGCGCATGATGCCGAACAAAAGCTGCGCCTCTTTTTCGGTCAGCGCGGCGGTGGGTTCGTCGAGGATCAGGATCCGGCAATCAAGCGTCAGCGCCTTGGCGATTTCGACAAGCTGCTGACTTGAGATCGAAAGATCGCCCGCCCGTGTGGCCGGGTCGATATCGCAAAGCCGCGCCAGGACCTGACCTGCCTTGCGCCGTTGCCCGGCGTAATCCATCAGAAACGATTTGCTGATGTTGGTGGCGGACATGAAGATGTTTTCGGCCACGCTGACATCGTCGCAAAGCGCGATTTCCTGATGCACGAACCCGATCCCGAGGCGCTGTGCCTCGGTGGGGGATGCGATCTTCACCGGCTTGCCGTCGATCAGGATCCGACCGTCGTCGGGTTGCAGGATGCCGTCGATGATGTTCATCAACGTCGATTTCCCGGCGCCGTTCTCGCCGGCCAGCGCGTGGATCTCTCCGGCGCGGACACCGAAATCGACACCGCTCAGCGCGTGAACCGCACCAAAGGATTTCGACACGCCGGAAATCTGAAGCAACATCTGATCTGACATGGCCTGCATTTCTGAAAGGGGGAAAGCGGGTGGATGGCGCCCCGCGGCCTGCGCCGCGGGGCAGGCACGATCAGTTGGTATCGCGCCCTTCCATGTAGGTGTTCAGATCGAAGCTGTCGGCATTGTCCGCGGTAATGACCGAGAAGCCGTTGTCGATATACGGGAACTGCATCGGGTTGTAGCCCGAGGTCTTGTAGTCGTTGAACGGATCGAACACGTCGGAATGCGCCGCCATGAACACGGCCATGAAACCCATGAAGCCCTGCACGCCCTGGTTCGGGTTGATCGCCATGTGGATGTTGCCCTCGCGGATATGTTCCAGCGTGGTCGGCGTGATGTCGGCGTGCATCACCAGAACATCGGCGTCCGCTTCCAGCACGGCGGCAACGGCGCCTTCGGCCGATCCGGCCTCGGGGATCCACAGCGCGCCCAGGTTCGGGTTCGCCTGAAGGATCGACGCGGTCGCACGATAGGCCGCGTTGCTGTCCTGGTTCGTGGCCTGACGCCCCACCAGTTTCATGTCGGGATAATTGTCTTCCATGTACGAGATCAACGACGTGACGCGCAGGTCGTGGTTCGACTGGCCGGGGTTTTCCAGCACGGCGTATTCAGCGTTCTCGCCGATCTGCTTGACGATCTCTTCGGCGGCGAACTTGGATTCGGCAAGGTTGTCCGAGGTGACATAGGCGGTGCGGTTGGAATTCGGCGAATCCGCGGCAAAGGTGGCGACCTGGATGCCGCTTTCCATGGCGCGGTTGATCGGCTCGATGAAGGGGTCGGACTGCATCGGGTGAACCAGGATGCCGGCGGGTTGCTTTACCATGTCCTGCTCGAACGATGCGATCTGTTTCGAGATGTCATAGTCGGGCGTGCCGGAAAACGTGGTCTCACACCCGAAGGCGGCGGCGGCCTGCTTGAACCCCTGATAGACCGGAATCCAATAGGGATGCGACGAAACCATGACGTTCATGGTATAGGTTTCGCCCGGCTCGCAGCGCAGGGTGTCCTGGGCCGAAACGCTGGCCGCACCGATGGCGGTCAGGACGAAGGCGCCGGCGATGCCGGTAGCGATGGATTTTGTCATTTTTACTCCTCCCAAAGTACGCAAGATTCCCGAGGTCGCCCCGTGACGACCGCCACATTTGCAATAAATCTTACGGCGCGCAATTTCCTGCACAGCGGATAGATACGAGGCGAATCGCCGGTCGGTCAACAAGTTTGCAAGAAAAGTCCACCCTTGGGATTTATTGCACAGGGGCGCGGACAAGGCCGGCAAAGTCCCGGCCTTGTCGTCTCTCACTCCATCAGCGGGATGGAGAATTCGCCGCCTTCCTTGATCCCGCTGGGCCAGCGGGCGGTCACGGTCTTGGTCCGGGTGTAGAAGCGGAAGGAATCCGGGCCATGCTGATTCAGATCGCCGAACATGGATTTCTTCCAGCCCCCGAAGGTATGATAGGCCAGCGGCACCGGGATCGGCACGTTGATGCCGACCATTCCCACATTGACGCGCGCCGCGAAATCGCGCGCCGTGTCGCCGTCGCGAGTATAGATCGCGGTGCCGTTGCCGTATTCGTGATCCATCGCCAGGCCCAGCGCCTCTTCATAGGTTTCGGCCCGCACGCAGGACAGGACCGGGCCGAAAATCTCCTTGCGGTAGATCTCCATATCCCTGGTCACCCGATCAAACAGATGCGGGCCGACGAAAAAGCCCTCTTCATACCCCTGCAGCTTCAGGTTTCGTCCGTCGACCACCAGCTCCGCGCCTTCGTCGACGCCCGATTGCACCATCCGTTCGATGTTGGCCTTGGCGGCGGCACTGACCACGGGGCCGAAATCGACATCATCCCCCGCCGTATAGGGGCCGACCTTCAACGCCTCGATCCTCGGCACCAGTTTTTCGATCAGGCGGTCGGCGGTATCCTCTCCCACCGGGACCGCCACCGAAATCGCCATGCAGCGTTCGCCCGCGGCACCGTAACCCGCCCCGATCAATGCATCGGCCGCCTTGTCCATGTCGGCGTCGAGCATGACGATCATGTGGTTCTTGGCGCCGCCAAAGCACTGCACACGCTTGCCCCCCGCCGCTGCGCGTTCATAGATATAGGCCGCGATGGGGGTCGAGCCGACAAAGCCGACGGCCTGCACGGTTTCGTTGTCGAGGATCGCATCGACCACCTCCTTGTCGCCATTGACGACCTGCAGGATCCCTTTGGGCAAACCCGCTTCTTCGAACAGTTCGGCCAGCATGATCGGCACCGACGGGTCACGCTCGGACGGCTTGAGGATGAAGGCATTGCCGCAGGCAATGGCGGGCGCGAACATCCACAAGGGGATCATCGCGGGAAAGTTGAACGGCGTAATCCCGGCGCAGACACCAAGCGCCTGGCGCATGGAATACATGTCGATCCCCGGCCCGGCGGCGTCGGTGAATTCCCCCTTCAGATGATGCGGTGCGCCGATGCAGAATTCGACCACCTCAAGCCCGCGCTGCACGTCACCCCTTGCATCCGGCAGGGTCTTGCCGTGTTCCCGCGACAGGGCCTCGGCCAGCTTGTCCATATCGCGGTTCAGCAGGGTGACGAACTTCATCAGCACCCGGGCGCGGCGTTGCGGGTTTGTCGCGGCCCAGGCCGGCTGCGCCCTGGCGGCGATCTCAACCGCCCTGTCCAACTCGGCCGCGCTGGCCAGTGCCACATGCGCCTGCACCGCCCCGGTTGCAGGATTGTAGACTTCGGCGGTGCGCGCAGCGCCCTGGGTCCGCGAGCCGTCAACATAGTGTCCGATGGTATTCATGGGCCGTCCTTTCTGTTGCCACGCCCTGCGTAACGGTCGACTCCTTGCGAAAGAAGATGATAGGTCGCAATCTGACATTGCATTTCTGCAAGGACGGGCGATGAACTGGGACGATCTGAAACTGTTCCTGCAAGTGGCGCAAAGCGGCCAGTTGTCCGACGCCGCACGTATCCTGGCGTTGGATTCCGCGACGCTCAGCCGGCGCATTCGGCGCCTCGAGCGGGCGGTGAACGTCGCGCTTTTCGTGAAATCGTCGCGGGGTTACGTGCTGACCGAAGCCGGACGCGCCCTTGTGCCGCGCGTGTCCGCCATGGCCCGCGAGGTCGCGCAAGGGGCCGAGATGCTGGCACCGGCAACCCCGGCCTTGTCCGGGCGCATCCGCATCGGGGCCCCCGACGGCGTCGCCACGTCGATCCTGCCCCGCGTGATCGCCAGCCTGACCCGGGACCACCCTGCCCTGACGTTCGAGATCGTCTCGCTGCCGCGCATGGCCGATCTGGGGCGCCGCGAGGCCGATCTGGCCATCACCATCGCCCCCCCACGCGGGAGCGGTCTGAAAGTCAGCCGGATCTGTGATTACGAACTGTGCCTTGCCGCAAGCCGTGATTACCTGCAACGGCACCCGCCGATCCTGACCCGACGCGCCCTGGTGCGACATGCGTCGGTCGGATATCTCAGGGACATGATCTTCGACCCCGGCCTGGACTTTCAGGAAGGTTCGGGATTGGCGCCACCCGGGACGGCCTCGAATTCCGCGCTGGTGCAATTCGCCATGGTGCGGGCCGGGATGGGCATCGGATTGGTCCACGCCTTCCTTCTGGATCAGGCACCCGATGTGATGCGACTGGCCGTTCCCGACACGTCGTTGACGCGAACCTATCACCTTGTCCGGCACCCCGACATGCACGGCCCGTCCATCGAGCACATCGATGCCCTGTTGCGCGACGGGATCTCGCGGGAAATCGACGCGAAGAGCGGTCCGCGGATTGAGGATCCGTGAGCGCGAAGAGAGGAGCGTATCGAACAGCCGAGTCGGAAACGAACTCATTCCCGATCGCATGGCTTAAGCTACCCCCCGAAATTCGGACACTGACATAAGCTACGATATGCAGTCTGCTGATCTTCAACACCAAAGAGATTACAGATGTCTAAACGCAAGCAGCATGCGCCGGAGTTCAAGGCGAAGGTCGCGCTGGAGGCCTTAAAGGGCG
>NZ_NMZM01000019.1 GCF_002751875.1 Oceaniglobus indicus
GAACCCAACCCGATCACCAGGTGCAACGAGTAGCTTAATTTATGCCAGATCCTGTCCAATGATCGGGGAGTAGCTCAACACCAATCCTGTGCAGGATCACCAAGAGTTGGGCCGTATCCTCGGCTCGCTCGGGGCCTCGCGCCTATCCCAGAACCTCAACCAACTCGCCCGCGCCGCCAACCGTGGCGCTTTGCCTGTTTCGCCCGATGTGGAGGCCGAGCTCAAGCAAGCCTGCGCCGATGTCGCTGCGATGCGGGATGCGCTCATGCGTGCCCTTGGAAGCGGAGGGCCGTCATGATCCTCAAAGGTTCCCAGCGCGGAAATGCCGCTCAACTGGCCAAACATCTGACCAACATGCGCGACAACGAGCATGTCGATCTGCACGAGCTGCGCGGGTTCATGAATGAAGACGAATTGCATGCGGCGCTGCAAGAGGCGGAAGCCATCGCCAAGGGCACGCGCTGCAAGCAGCATTTGTTCTCGCTCAGCCTGAACCCTCCCGAAGGTGTTCACGTCGATACCGCCACATTCGAGACCGCCATAGAAATGGCCGAACAGAAGCTTGGCCTAGACGGGCAGCCGCGCGCCGTTATCTTCCATGAGAAGGAAGGGCGGCGGCATGGCCGCCCACTCAAAGCGGCCACGGAAGCGGCCAGAATTCCAGTATCGGTAGCAGCGGAGCTCTCGCTAAGTCTCTATAGGCAAGGGGTTTGGTAAGTAATTTGGTGGTTGAGTAAACGGCCAGGCATCCGGCTATCACAAACAGCGAGATTGATCCTGAAGTGAACGTCAAAACCGCTCTGAGTGACCGTCCTTGTGCATGGATCGCTCTCTATGATCGATTTTCGACCTTCCTGATTGATTTTCGACGACGGTTCCTGTAAGGTTGTTTTCGACATTTACGCCGCGTGTGGCGTGATCTTCGACGATAATGACGGAATTTCGACCTATGAAGCTACACGATCTGAGGCCAGACTTCTTCCAGGATGAGCCACTTCCAGAGGCGACGAGCCTTGTGGGCTGGTCTGCTCTTGCGTGTTCCCTTGGGATCAGAGCGCCGGTGCGCACTCTTGCCTGCGTTTCTGAAAGACATGTCAGAGGCAACAGGCGTGAGGATGGGCCATGGATCGTATTCGACAAGCGATACTTACCCGAGGAAACCCTTGAAGGGCACCTAAACTTTGCCCTTCGGCATGAGAATATAGATTTACTGATCCTCAAGCGAATTTTCCAATCCGTACCCATTCAATCCATTGAGGACATCATCAAGGCGACCCCGACCGGCGCATTTTCGCGGCGCATCTGGTTCTTCTACGAGACACTGACCGGAAACACGCTGGCACTGGACGATGCCCAATCCGTAACTGCTATCCCCGCCCTTGACCCGAAGCTATATTTTACGGGCAAAGAGAAGCTCTCTCAGCGACACCGTGTTCGCGACAACCTGCTTGGCACGGGCGCGCTGTGTCCGGTGATCCGGCGCACGGAGAAGCTGGAGAAGATGGTTGCCCTTGATTTGGCCAGCAAGGCACAGGTTACAATCGGCAAGACCGGCGGTAATGTTGTGGCACGCGCAGCAAGTTTTCTTTTGCTCGCGGACAGCCGCGCCAGCTTCGAGATCGAAGGCGAGAGGCCACCGGTCAACCGGCTCGAACGCTGGGGGCGTGCTGTTCTCGAAGCGGGCAAACGCCCACTGAACCAGACAGAGATATACCGCCTACACCGCATCCTGATTGGTGATGATCGCCTCACGCCTGTCGGCTATCGTGAAGAAGGTGTTTTTCTTGGTGAGCGGGACCACCAGAACGAGCCTGTTCCCGAATTTGTCGGTGCCCGGCCTGAAGACGTCTTTCATCTGATGACCGCACTGAACGAGTGCAACAATAGGCTCAGGATCAGTGATCCGGACGATGTCGATCCGGTACTGCAAGCGGCTGCCATTGCATTCGGCTTTGTCTATACTCACCCGCTTGCCGATGGAAATGGCCGTTTGCACCGATGCCTGATTCATCACGTTCTTGCGGAGCGCAAATTCACGCCCGCCGGAATGGTTTTCCCGGTCTCATCCGTCATGCTGGATCGCATTGATGACTATCGCGAAACTCTTCAGGGACACTCCGCACCGCTAATGAACTTTATCGAATGGCGGGCACTTCCGAGCGGCAACGTGGAAGTGCTGAATGACACTTCCGATCTGTACCGTTTTTACGATTGCACTGCTGAAGCAGAGTTTTTGTATGAATGCGTGCAAAAGACCATTGAAGAAGACCTGCCAAAAGAGATTGATTATCTGAGGCGGCATGATGAGGCGATGCGCGCCATCATGAATGCAATCGAGATGCCCGATAACCTTGCACAGCAAGTGATCATTTTTATTCGGCAGAATGACGGGAAGTTTCCAAAGCGTCGGAGAGATCGAGAGCCCCTTTCCAAGCTTACCGAGGAAGAAGTGGCCATGCTGGAAGATATTGTAAACGAGGCATTTTCAGAAACCTGATCGCCAGACCAAGACCATCTCGGTCATGTCCTGTGAGACGGCGCGAAGGAAGCTGCCTGGCCGGAGGCAAGTTTACGTTGTGCGCATAGTGCTCAGACTGGCTGAGTATAAAGGCTCAGAAGTAAACCAGTGCCTGCATGACACTGCCCATCATCAGATGGGCGCATTTGCCTTGTCTGCCTATCAGATGATAGGCACCCAGCGGCTGGCCTACCGGCCAGCCGCGAAATTTTCTACTCCCTCAAAACATGCTAAGCTGCGCACCGCTCCAACCAGTGCGCGCCGCTTCATGCTCCAGCCATGCGGTGACAAAAGCCACCGCGCCGCCGTGATCAGCCACGGTTCCGGCGGGAATGAAATGCGAGCGATAACCTGTCTCGGTGACGGGCACCGGCGCGCGGCCTTCGCTCATGATCTCGATATGATCCACCAAGCCGAATTTCTCCGGCGTGAAGGCGACTTTCAACGCGATGCCGCGCCATGTGATGTTGTGCTGTTCCATGTCTTATGCCTCCCCCATGCGGGGAGCCGCCGCTTACGCGGCGACTCCTTCCTCTGCTCGGGGTTGCTCGTCTTCGATCATAGGCTGAAGACCATGCAGAAAATCTGCTGCGCGCTGCGCATGGGCGGCGGCGGTGAAGATCGCGCGCTTGTCTTCCTTCAAAACCTTTAACCAGCTTTGGATATAGGCGGCATGATCGCTGCGGGGCTCTGGTGTCAGTTCCAGATCGGCGCAAAGAAATGCTGCGCCAAGTTCTGCAACAAGCTCCTCGCGGGCGTAGCCTTCATCGCCCCAACGCTTCCGCCCTAGATCACGATCAAGTCGACTCTTGTGCTTCGTCCAGTGGGTTAGCTCATGGGCAAGGGTTGCATAGTAGGCCTCGGCGCTGCGGAACGTCTCAAAGGCTGGCATCTGCACATGATCGCTGCCGCCGCTATAATGGGCGCTGTTTCCACCATGGCGAATGTCGGCGCGCGTGGCATCATATGCGAGAATAGCGTCATTCACGGTCAGCTTGTCCGCTTCCGGTCCAATGAGGTGACGACGCCTTTGCCGATCCGTTTCCTTTGCGCACCATTCCCGCGCCGCTTGCTCTGTAAGTGCGCCAGTGCTTTCGCGGTAGTATTCTGTGATTGACCTGCCGTCATAATCGACGCGGCCCCTGACGTACCAGACTTCTCCCCGGAGATAGACTTCAAGCGGCATTGCTGGCCCTCCATAAGGATTGTGTCGATCTGATCTGGCGTGATGATCATCGTCTTGCCGCGACCATAGCGGGCATTGTGGCGATTGGCTTTTTCACGCAACGTCCGCTCGGTCATGTGCAGACCCCGCTCGGCAAGAATAGCGACCCATTCAACCGGCGTCTTACCGGTGTCCAAGAGCGCAGAGCCAAGGGCGGGGCGGTTGGCCATTACTCTTCGAGACCTTCAACCAAACCGGGCAAACCAATGTCCTCGCACTCATTCTCCCACGCAACAATAAGCAGGGTCTTGATGTCATCAGGGATCGTCTTCGCTAGACGCCAAGTGTCGAACACCTGAACAAAGTCAAACTTGTACTCTTCGATTTCAGCGATGGAATTGACCGTGCGCAGTGACATACCGTGCGCCTGCCCCTCGACGGGATGACCGTCATTGACAACCACCGTGTAGCGTTCTTTTCCGGGATTTCGTCCACCGCTGAAAGCAAGAAACGCCCGGATCACCGTGCCGGCAAATGCGTTGCCATAACGCAGTGCGTCCCGCCGATCCATCGCCCGGCCGCGTTGGCTCAGTCGGTCGGATATCCAGATCGCCACTAAGTCTTTGAGACAGTAGGACCACCGACCATTTTCGCCAAGCTGGCCGATGCCGCCCATCATTTCACGCTGACGATAGTTGCGCTGCAAATCCGGCGTCGGCTCAGTGAAACTGGCCACCGCACCAGGCGAAAGATTGTATTTCGCAAAAACCGTCATAACGTGCTCCGTATATGGTTGCTTCGGTTGTAGCGAAGCATCCTTTAACGGTCAATCCCCCGCTCCCCTAAACGTTGGTCGGTTCAGGTGCGGCCACGGTTTCCATGCGGTCGCGGATGGCGCGGATCACTTCGCTGTTTTGCGACGATCCGTTCTTGTCGGCTTGGCCCTTGATCCAATCTTTCAGATCGTCGGGCAGGCGAAGCTGCATCGGTTTGCGGGTGGTCATGTGAGGCCTCATAGTGTCGAGTTGACACCATAGAGGTAGCGATTCGACATCATTGCGTCAACCGGAAAAAGGTGTCAAATCGACACTATGGCTAGAACACCTTTCCCAAGCGACACGCAGGACAAGTTCATGCTCCGCCTTCCCGATGGGATGCGCGATTTGATAAAGCAATCGGCTGAAAGAAATAATCGCAGCATGAACGCCGAAATAATCGTCGCCCTAGAGATGTTTTTGGGGGTCACGGGGGGAAAGTCACTCATGGACTACGATGATCCTTCGACCTTTAATCTTTCTGGTTTGCCAGAAGAGGAACAACTTCGCCGTATTGTGCAATCATCAGCACAGACCATGTATGAAGAGCTTAAAAAGTCCTTGCGGGCGCCACCTGCGGACATAAGCAATCCGCCCGATTTCCCTATTTCTCTCGATGATGAAAAATAGGCCGGGAAGCATCCGCCCCCCGGCCCATGACCGACCCCGGTTGCGCCGTGTCGATCCGCGCCGCGTCCCTGAAAAGGCTGAGGACCGCGCCATGTCGGGGTTTACCCACTCACCGACTTACGGGGTTGCATCCGGTGCGATCATGACCCCCGGTGGCGCAACCTGCCAATCTCAATCCTTCCAATCCACAAGGTCCAGCGCCTCAGCCGGATCCACGCCCGCCTCTTTCGCCATCGCCAGCGTCTGCACAATCGCCCCCAGGGCGCGCGCACGGCCCCCGGCATCGAACGCTTGCAGCGGTCGCATCACGTCCAATTTTACGGCTTGCCCAAATTTCTCGCTGGCCTCTTGGCCGATCATCGCGGCAATCGGCATAAGCGCCCATTGAGCAAGGTGGCGTTGCGCCTCGCGCACCATCGGCCCCGTGGTGGCGGAATTGCCCAGCCCAGGCAGAACGCCATAAACCATTTCGATGCTGGACCGCGCCGCCGCCAGCGTCTCGCGCGTCATGGCCTTGGAAAGGTCCGGCGTCACATCGCTGGCCTTGAGATCGGTCTGAGGTGCAGGCCCGCCCGCCGCCGTGACGTTGACGGATTCACGCACCAGGACACGCCCGCGCATCCCCCGGAACCCGTGCGCCAGATCGCCCATATCGGTGTCCGGTGCCTCGGGAAACGGAATGACAGACGAACCCAATGGTGCGTTCGCATAGACTTCCGACAAGGCCGATTCCATCGTCTGCAAGAGACCCGCCGTCAGACGCGCCCGCCGCAAGGGCGATTGTCCGACATACGGCATACCCATGTCAGCGCCGATCCGCAGGTGCATCACTTCCCCCGCCAGGACGGTTTGCGTGGTGCCGCCGCCCGTGTCGGGAATGCCGACACGATAGGCGACAGGCCGGGAAAACCGCGTCGTCAAATCCCAATCGGAACATGGCAACAGCCCATCCTCGCGAATCACGAACACGGCTTCACCACGTAACGCCAGAGCGCGCGCCGCAAGGGCCAGCATGGCCGGGGTCAGCATGTCGGTGCCTTCCACGTCTGCAAGGCTCAGCCCGCCTTCCCAGAGGCTCACACAGCCTTGCACGGTCCCTGTCAATTCCGCGATGCCTTCAACGCCCGTGATGTAATCGGCGCGCGCCTGCATCACTTGCGTGGTGTATCCGGTGCCGGATGACCGGGTTTCGACGGCAGGCTCTTTTCGCTTGAATGGCCACATGCTCAGGCCCTCCTGTAATTGCGCAGAAGATCGCCCGCGCCGCTGTATTGCATCGCCTTCGCAACCCATGCCGGATTGCGTTCGAGTTCTTCGCGGATCGGGCCGATCTCAACGGACGTGCTGGACGCGCCCGCCGTGCCGGGATCATCGGCCAGGCATTCGGCCAGCCGCCGGAACGCCTCAGCGACGGGCGCGGGAACCGGTCCTGCACCGACCTGTGCCGTGATGCGATAGGTGGCGTCATAGGGCAGACAGATGCCCAAGGGACCATCCAGCAGCGTCATGGGAACCCAGGTGTCGTGCCGCCACACATGCCCGTCAGGCAACAGGCCGCTGATCATCATGCGGTCGTGTTCCTCGGCCGATTGATCAACCGCCAACTGATCATAGTCGAAACGTCTTGTGATCGCCGTCCTGAGGATGCTGGCAATCACGTCCGGGGTAAGTGCCTCAAGCTGGCATGTTCCGCCGGTCCAGTTTTTGAAACGGCTATCTGTCGCCTTGGCTGGGGACGTGGGCAGGTCATGGCGCTGCACCTGCTCACGGGTCAGGGCCACCCGCTCAAACTCGACACTGACGAACCCGTGCGGCCTATCTGCCATCACGAACGCCGTTACGTCCTCGGCCACGCTATCGAAGATCGAAACGCCACTGGGATCATAATCCCCAAGGTGCAGAATGATGGCGCGCTTTTCGATTGCGCAGATCCGATTCGCCAAGCGCTTCTTGGCCGTCAGGCTATCGAAGCCGCCCGACGAATAGACCGGCACCGAATACGGTTCAGCCACCCGGAAAAGCTGGGGCGACATGCCCGCCGCCTCGCACCAAACCTCGATATGAACACCTTGCGCCGTCAGCTTGTTGCGGGTGTATCGCTCGCCGAGTTCTCGGACGTGGCGCAAGAAGTCGTCGCGGTCGTCAAAGTGGTCCATCGTCCAAGTCGTCACTCCATCGTCGCGGATCGCGTCGAAGGGGATAATCTTGCCCCGGCGGGCATTGGCGAGGTGGTGACAGAGCCGCCCATAAGCGGCCTCGGTCTTGTCGTAACCATGCGCGCCAACCATGCGGTAGAAAATCTGACGGCATGTCAGGGGCCAGAACCGGCGGTATTCATCCAAAACGTCTTGCGCCTGATCCAGAAGCGCGCGGGTCTTGGCACTTGGCTTGTATCCGTCGATATACCCCCGGTTGCGCTTTTTACGGCTGGCCTGAATTTCTGAAACGCTCATGCCAGCACCTCCCCGTTGAGGGTGCCGAACAACGCCACCGATGCCGTCTTGTATGCGTCGGCATCGTCCAGGCTGTTCAATGCGGCATAGGCCAGCGCGGCTCGTTCGGTGTCGGACAGGCGGGCGATCAACACCATCGTCAGGCCGTGCCAGCTTGCCGAGTCGCCCAACGTCAGGACGTAACCGACCATCCGGGCAACGGCCTTGTGCGCCGGTTTGGCATAGAGCGACATGGCATTGCGGCCCGTCGATTTCGGCTCGATCGGGGTCAGCGCGTTCATACCAGCGCCCCCCAATGCGTCGTCAAAATGGGGTGACGCGCCGCAAAGGATGCAGTATGGTTCGCGCTGACTGGCCGTGCAAAGCTGTCACCAAGAGCGCCGTTGAACCCTGCAAGGTTCGCGGCGTTTTCTTTTGCCAGATTGGGAACAAACCCGGCACGAACCGCCGTATCCTGTACGGGATTTGTACCGATCTGGTTCGATTGCGCCCCGTTTGTTCCCGTAAAATTCCGCAAAACGAGGGAAGCCGCATTTCGCGGGTCGGCGTAAGTGGCTGTTATATCTGAGTTAAATGGTGCTGTGAGAGAGGATTGAACTCTCGACCTCACCCTTACCAAGGGTGTGCTCTACCACTGAGCTACCACAGCATTGCAACCTTGTCCGCCCGTCAGCCGGGCGATCAGCGTTGTCGGCGGGTGGATAGACGCAGATCGGCGGCGGCGCAAGGGGGTTTTGCGCAAGAATTGCGGTTCGATGCGAATTGTCTGCGCGCGCAAAAGGGGGGCGGGATGGCCTGGGTGGCGATGCGCCATGGGCGTCCACCCGGGCGCTGTGCAGATGACGGCAGGAGGGCGCGCAAGCCAGACCGAAGCGTGGCGGCGGCCGCTTGCGCGCCGCGTCCGGTCGGTCCGGCCTGTCCGGTGTTTCCTTCCCGCAGTCGGGCGGATACACCGCTTGCTGACCTGTCTGCCGCCATCGTCGGACCATGGCAACAGGCAGCGGATCGCGCGGTGGCTGCGGGCGAATCGATCCGGGACGGCCACAGGAAAAGGACGCTAGACAGCAAATGCCGGATTTCAGGGGCCCGCGCGGTGGCGTTACCGCGATGTTCATTCTGAACGGCGCCCTTTTCGGGATCTGGGCGTCGCGGATCCCGGCATTCGTCGATCATTTCGCGCTGACTTCGGATCAGTTGGGGCTGTTGCTGCTGTGCCTCGGGGGCGGGGCGATCGTTTCCTTTCCGCTGGCCGGGCGGGCCTCGGATCGGCGCGGCGCCGCCGGTGTCACGCGCGTCATCGCGCTGGCCTATGCGGTTTCGCTGGCGGCCCTTGCCCTTTCGCCGAACCTTCCGGTGTTGGCCCTTGCCCTGCTGGCCTTTGGCGCGGCGCACGGCGCGATGGACGTGACCATGAACGCCTGGGGGGCCGAGGTCGAACGCCGCATGGCGCGGCCGATCCTGCCGGTGTTCCACGCGATGTGGAGCCTTGGTGCCGGGTTGGGGGCGGCGTCGGGATTTGCCGCGGTCCGGCTGGGTGTTCCGGTGGGGCCGCACTTCCTGGTCCTCGGGGCGCTGGTGACGGCGGTCGCGTTGTGGTTTGCGCGCATCGATTGGAAATCGGACCGGTCCGACGCGCCCGGATCGGTCTTTGCGATTCCGAAAGGCCGGCTGGCCCTGGTCGGGCTGATCGCGATGTCCGCCGCGCTCTGCGAAGGGGCCATGGCGGACTGGAGCGCGGTATTCCTTGACAGCGTCAAGGGCATCGACGAGGCGCGCGCCGCCCTGGGCTATGTCGCGTTCTCTGCCGCCATGGTGGGGGTCCGCCTGTCGGGTGCGGCGACCGTGGCCTGGCTGGGCACTACCCTGTCGGCGCGATTGTCGGGCGTCTGCGTGTTTCTGGGGGTGGTCACGGTTCTGCTGGCGCCGGCCCTGGCGATTGCGTTGGCGGGCTTCGCGCTGATCGGGGCGGGGGCCGCGCTGATCATGCCGCTGGCGTTTTCACGCGCTGCGGCCGATCCGCTGATACGGCCCGGCCGTGCCATCGCCAGCGTTGCGACCTTGGGCTATGGCGGGATGCTGATGGGGCCGCCCCTGATCGGGTTTCTGGCGGATGCCACGACGCTTTCGTTCGCGTTCGCGGTGCTGGCGGTCTTCGGCGTCGCGATCGTTGCGCTTGCGCCCTGTCTGGTGATCCCCGCCAAGGGCGATCTGGACCCGGACGGCGCGCTGCGCTAGAGACGGACCATGGCAGGAAAAGACGACCCCGGCACGCCGAAAAGCGCCGCCGCATTGCGCGAAGAACGTCTGAAAGCGGCGTTGAAGGCCAACCTGAAACGGCGCAAGGCCCAGGCCCGCGCCCGCAGCGACGATGCCGGGGGCGGCAAAAACAGCCCGCAGGGGCCGCAGGACAAGAAGGCGGATTGATGGATTCCATTCTGGTAAGGGGCGGTGGAGAGCTGCACGGCGAAATCCCGATCGCGGGGGCCAAGAACGCGTGCCTCACGCTGATGCCGGCGACGTTGCTGAGCGATGAACCGCTGACCCTGACCAACGCGCCGCGCCTGTCGGACATCGCCACCATGACGACGCTGCTGCAATCGTTGGGCGCCGAGGTATCGTCGATGCAGCAGGGCCAGGTTCTGGCGCTGTCGTCCCACGACATCCACAACCGGCGCGCGGATTACGACATCGTGCGCAAGATGCGGGCCTCGATCCTTGTCCTGGGCCCGCTTCTGGCGCGCTTCGGCGAGGCGGTCGTGTCGCTGCCCGGCGGCTGTGCCATCGGGGCGCGGCCCGTCGATCTGCACCTTCGGGCGCTCGAGGCGCTGGGCGCCGAGCTCGAACTGCGCGACGGTTATGTCCATGCCAAGGCGGTCGGCGGGTTGAAGGGCGGCACCATCGACTTTCCGCTGGTGTCGGTCGGCGCGACCGAGAACGCGTTGATGGCCGCGACCCTGGCCCGCGGCACGACCGTCATGAACAATGCCGCGCGCGAGCCGGAGATCGTCGATCTTGCCCAATGTCTGCGCCGGATGGGGGCGCAGATCGATGGCGAAGGCACCTCGACGATCACGATCCAGGGCGTCGATACCTTGAACGGTGCGACCCACGCCGTGGTCACCGACCGGATCGAACTGGGCACCTATATGCTGGCCCCGGCCTTCTGCGGTGGCGAGGTTGAATGTATCGGCGGGCGGATCGACCTTGTCGGCGCCTTCTGCGAAAAGCTGGATGCGGCCGGAATTTCGGTGACGGAAACGCCGCGTGGCCTGAAAGTGGCGCGCAAGAACGGCCGGATCCGGGCGGTGGATATCGAAACCGAACCGTTCCCCGGCTTTCCCACCGACCTTCAGGCGCAGATGATGGCGCTGCTCTGCACCGCCGACGGCACATCGGTGCTGGAGGAAAAGATCTTCGAGAACCGTTTCATGCATGCGCCCGAACTGATCCGCATGGGGGCCGACATCGACGTGCATGGCGGCCATGCCACGGTGCGCGGTGTCGAAAAGCTGAAAGGCGCGCGGGTCATGGCGACCGATCTGCGGGCGTCGGTGTCGTTGATCCTGGCTGGTCTGGCGGCGGAAGGCGAAACCGTGGTATCGCGGGTCTATCACCTCGACCGCGGCTATGAGCGGGTGGAACAGAAACTGGGCGCCTGTGGGGCCCATATCGAACGGATCAAGGGATGACCGCTGACGATGCCCGCTTTGAAGACGGTGGCGCAAAGCCCCTGCGCCTGCAGGCGCTGACGCCCGAGGATCTGGGCGTCATATCGGCCCTGACGCAGGACAGCGTGCTGCCCGCGTCGGAAATGACGTGGGACCGCGGCGCGCGGCGCTTCGCGCTGCTGATCAACCGCATGCGATGGGAAGACCTGCCGAAGGGCGGCGCATCGGACGAGGTCAGCCGCGTGCGTTCGGTGCTGACCTTCGACAACGTGGCCGGCGTCCAGACGCAGGGCGTGGATCGGCGCGATGCCGATCAGATCCTGTCGGTGCTGTCACTGGCCATGGACGAGGACGCGACCACCGACCGCGTGATCGTGACGCTGGCGGGGGACGGGGCGATCGCCGTCACCATGACCGCGCTCGACGTGTCGTTGCGCGACGTCACGCGCCCCTATCGCGCCGTTTCCGGCAAGGTTCCGCATCACCCCGATTGACGGGCTTGAGACGGGGCGCGTGCAAAGCTATCTGCGCCCCAAGAAGGAGTGCCGCGATGCCCCAGTTCCTGTCAACCAACGATGCCGACTTCGAAGACCGCTTTGCCGCGCTTCTGACTATGAAGCGCGAGGATAGCCCCGATGTGGACGACACCGTGGCCGCGATCATCGCCGACGTGCGCAAGCACGGCGATGCGGCCGTGATCGAGCTGACCGAAAAGTTCGACCGCCTGACCCTGACCCCCGAAACGATGGCCTTCACCGAGGCCCAGATCGACGCGGCCATCGCCGCCGTTTCGCCGGAAGACCGCGCCGCGCTGGAACTGGCGGCGGCACGCATCCGTGCCTATCACGCGCGCCAGATGCCCGCTGACGAAAGCTGGACCGACGACACCGGCGCGACACTGGGCTGGCGGTGGGGGCCGGTGTCGGCGGCCGGATTGTATGTGCCGGGCGGCCTGGCGTCGTATCCGTCGTCGGTATTGATGAATGCGATCCCGGCGGCCGTCGCCGGCGTTGAACGCCTGGTGATCACCGCACCCACGCCCGATGGCGTCTGCAACCCCCTGGTTTTGCTGGCCGCGCGGCTTGCCGGGGTCGAGACAATCTATCGCATCGGCGGTGCCCAGGCGATTGCCGCGCTGGCCTATGGCACGGAGACCATCCGCCCGGTGGACAAGATCACCGGACCCGGCAACGCCTTTGTCGCCGCGGCCAAGCGCCGCGTGTTCGGGCGTGTCGGGATCGACATGATCGCCGGGCCGTCCGAAATCCTGGTGATTGCCGACACCGACAACGATCCCGACTGGATCGCCGTCGATCTGCTGAGCCAGGCCGAGCATGACGAAAGCGCGCAAAGCATCCTGATCACGACCGACGCGGATCTGGCCGACGCGGTGGCACGCGCCGTCGAGGCGCGCCTGCAAACGCTGGAGCGCCGCGCCATCGCCGGCGCGTCCTGGCGCGATTTCGGCGCCATCATCACGGTCAACGATCTGGGCGAGGCGGCGGCACTGTGCGACCAGATCGCGCCCGAGCACCTTGAACTCTGCGTCGACAACCCCGAGGCGCTGGCCGCCAATATCGCCCACGCCGGTGCGATGTTCCTGGGCAAATGGACCCCCGAAGCCATCGGTGATTACGTCGGCGGGCCGAACCACGTGCTGCCCACCGCCCGCTCGGCCCGGTTTTCGTCGGGCCTGTCGGTGATGGATTTCCTGAAGCGCACGACAATGGCAAAAATGACGCCCGCCGCGCTGAAGGCCATCGGCCCCGCCGCCGAACGTCTGGCCCGATCCGAATCGCTTGAAGCGCACGGACTGTCGGTGCGCGCGCGGCTGGACGTGCTGAACAAATGACGGGGTCAGGAACAGGCCCGCTGGAGTTCGGCTTGAGTGATGACAACTCCGAGGGAATGCTGACGGCCGACGCGGGAGCTTCGTGCGCACGAGAGATCAGCGATCATGCCACGCGGGGATATGGTGCGATTCATGACGATCTGTTGCGCACCGGCGTGATCGACAAAACATCTGTCCCAGCCATGTTCAGCGAGAATTACGCGTTCAAGAGTCCAAGCGCTGCGGCGGCGGTTGTCGTCGGAAGGCCGGCGAACGGGCGGACCGAGTGGAAGCTGGACACCGGCCAGACCCTGGCCGACTGGGAGGCGATGACGCTGGCGGAAACAGCGGAGATCGGACGATGAGCCGCATCGTGCATATCGACATCGACGATTCCGACCTGCCCCCGCCCTCGGCAGATGTCGAACAGGAACGACGGATCGCGATCTTTGATCTGCTGGAAGACAATTCCTTCGTGCTGGCGGACAAGGGGGCGGAGGGGGCGCTGCACCTGTCGCTGGCGGTCCGTCAGGGGCGGTTCGTCTTTGCCATCACGTCGCCCGACGATACGCCGGTTGCGGAATTCCGGATCTCGCCCGGCCCGTTGCGCCAGGTGATCAAGGATTACGCGACCGTCTGCGAAAGCTATTCCGACGCCGTGCGCAGGCTGCCTCCGGCGCGGATCGAGGCCATCGATCTGGCACGGCGCGGGATACATGCGGAAGGCGCGCGGATCCTGTCGGAACAGATCGATCCCCACGCCCGCGTCGATCCGGCCACCGCGCGGCGGTTGTTCACCCTGCTTTGCGTGCTGATTCCCGACGGCTGAACCGATGTCATCGTCGCCGCATGCGTAACAAGGCCGATTCCGGCCTTGAAAACCCTGCCGATAAGGCGCATTTAGTGCGCTGTCCGCAACGCAGGCGGAACATAACCGACGGAG
The DNA here is from genome assembly GCF_002751875.1 of Oceaniglobus indicus. Taxonomy (GTDB): domain Bacteria; phylum Pseudomonadota; class Alphaproteobacteria; order Rhodobacterales; family Rhodobacteraceae; genus Oceaniglobus; species Oceaniglobus indicus. Next base: position 14,024 of record NZ_NMZM01000019.1, read on the forward strand.
TGAACATGGCCAAAGAAGAACTGCTCGAGTTTCCTGGTGTCGTGAAGGAACTTCTGCCGAATGCGACATTCAAGGTCGAGCTGGAAAACGGCCATGAGATCATCGCACATACGGCGGGAAAAATGCGCAAGAACCGCATCCGCGTTCTTGCCGGCGACAAGGTCCAGGTCGAGATGACCCCCTATGACCTGACCAAGGGTCGGATCAATTACCGCTTCAAGTGATATGATGCCAAGTGTCGCAGTCCTTTCAAGGCTGCGAATGGCAAGATGACCGATACTTCCCCCAGGCTGATCCTTGGATCCGGTTCCCCCCGCCGGCTTGAGTTGCTGCGCCAACTCGGCCTGTCGCCCGATGACGTCCGCTCACCCGATATCGACGAAACCCCGCGCAAGGGCGAACTTCCGCGTCCCTATTGCATCCGCATGGCGCGCGAGAAGGCCGAAGCCCTGAACGCCGGACCCGATGACATCGTGGTCTGCGCCGACACAACCGTTGCGCTTGGCCGTCGCATTCTGGGCAAGCCCGCCACGGCAGGCGAGGCGGCGGCATTTCTCTATGCGCTGTCGGGGCGGCGCCACCGTGTCGTTACCGCGATCGCCGTCAAGCGCGGCGATCGGATGTGGGAACGTGCCGTCGTGACCACCGTGCGCATGAAACGGCTGTCGGATCTCGAGGTGAACGGATACCTTGCCACGAACGATTGGCGCGGCAAGGCGGGCGGATATGCCATTCAGGGGCCCGCCGGCGCGTTCATACCGTGGATCCAGGGATCGTTCAGCGCCGTCATGGGGTTGCCCGTGGCCGAGACGGCATCGCTGTTGCAGGCGGCCGGATACCCCTTGTTCGGAGAGACCCCATGAAGGGCCGCCTGATTGTCCTGGACCGGATCAACGACCGTCTGGCCGCCGCCCTGATCGAGGATGGTCAACTGGCCGATCTCCTGATTGCGCCGCCCGAAGATCATCCGGTGCCCGGCGCAATCTATCGCGCCGTGGTCGATCGCCCGATGAAGGGGCAGGGGGGCGCGATCCTCCGGCTGCCCGAGACGGCAGGCGGGCGGGGATATCTGAAGGCCGCGAAGGGTCTTGCGCCGGGCACCCCGCTGTTGGTGCAGGTGACGGGCTTTGCCACGGATGGCAAGGCCACCCCCGTCACCGACCGCGTCCTGTTCAAAAGCCGCTATGCGATCGCCACCCCCGGCAAGCCCGGCATCAACGTCTCGCGCAGCATCCGCGACGAGGAACGGCGTGACGAGCTGCTGTTGCTTGCGCACGAGGCCATGGGAGACGCACCCGGCCTCGGATTGATCCTGCGATCTGCCGCGGCCGGAGCATCCGAAGAGGCCGTCATCGAGGACATCGTCGCCATGACCGATCTGGCCGTGGCGATCACCGGCGACCAGGGCCGCGATCCCGAGCTTCTGGTCGATGGCCCCGATCCCCATACCCTGGCCTGGCGCGAATGGCCCGAGCCCGACACGATCTCGACAAAGGACGGCGGGTTCGCGGATCACGGCGTCGACGCCATGATCGACGCGCTGCGCCAACCCCGCGTGATGCTGCCATCGGGCGGCACGCTCTATATTGAACCGACGCGCGCCCTGGTGGCGGTGGATGTCAACACCGGTCCCGACACGTCGCTGGCGGCGGGCCTCAAGGCCAACATCGCCGCGGCCCGCGCGCTGCCGACACAACTGCGCTGTCGGGGGCTTGGCGGCCAGATCGTGCTGGACGTCGCGCCGATGCCAAAGAAAGACCGTCGCGGTTTCGAATCGGTCCTGCGCGCCGCGTTCAAGGCAGACGCGTCTGATATCGTTCTGGCCGGATGGACCCCTTTGGGCCTTTACGAGTTACAGAAAAAGCGTGACCGCCTGCCTCTGCCGTAATCGAAAGACGTTCCATGGCCTGCCCGATCTGCGACCGCAAGACCGACCCGAAATACCGCCCCTTCTGTTCGCGCCGCTGCGCCGATATCGATCTGGGGAAATGGCTGACGGGATCCTATGCGATTCCGGCCGACGACGCCGATGATATCGACGAGGCCGATCGCGCCCAAGGCATGGACCGCGATCGACCGCATTGATCGCGTTCCTGTCTGTCGGTTTTTGGGCTTAACCGATCTCGCCGCTCACTCGAGCGTCGCGATGATCCCGCGCAGCACATCGATACCGGCGCCGGTTTCCGACGAGGTGACGATGATCTCGGGGAAGGCAGCGGGGTGCCGGGCAAGGGCGGCCCGGGTGGTGGCAAGTGATTTTTCCAATTCGCTGGCCTTCGGCTTGTCCGCCTTCGTCATCACGCACTGAAACGTCACCGCCGCCCGGTCCAGCATCGACAGTATCTCGTCATCCACGGCCTTGACGCCATGCCGGCTGTCGATCAGCACGAACACCCGGCGCAGGGTCGCCCGCCCGGACAGGTAACTCTTCATCAGGCGTTGCCATTTCCCGACGACAGCCACCGGCGCATTGGCAAAGCCATAGCCGGGCAGATCGACAAGGAAGTGCGTCTCGCCCGCGGTGAAAAAGTTGATCTCCTGGGTGCGCCCCGGCGTGTTCGAGGCCCGCGCCAGCGCCTTGCGACCGGTGACGGCGTTGATCAGGCTTGATTTGCCGACGTTGGAGCGGCCTGCAAAGCAAACCTCGATCGGGCCGGCGGGCGGAAGCCCGTCCATCGCGACGACACCCTTCAGGAAATCAGTGGGCCCGGCGAACAGCAATCGGCCGGCCTCGCGCGCCTGATCGTCGACTTCGGCAAACGGGAAGGGGAGGCGCGTCATGCTGCGCCTCCCGGCCGGGTCCATTCCGCGATCATCATTTGCGCTTCGGTTTGGCAGCGACATTGGCCGCTTTCTTGCCGTCGCTCTTGGGGGTCTTCTTGAAGCCGCCCTTGATGTTGCCGAACACGTCCGGCTTGTAGCCTTGGCTGCGCATGATCAGATACTGCTGGGTGAAGGTGATCGTGTTGTTCGTGATCCAGTACAGCACCAGACCGCTGGCAAACTGGCCCAGCATGAACATGAACACCCAGGGCATCCAGGCAAAGATCATCTTCTGCGTCGGGTCCGCGGGGGCGGGGTTCAGCTTTTGCTGCAACCACATGGAGACACCCAGAAGGATCGGCAGCACGCCCAGGGACAGGATCGCCAGGAACGACGTCGGATCGGGCGGTGCAAAGGGTAGCAGGCCGAACAGGTTCAGGATCGAACTGGGATCGGGGGCCGACAGGTCGCGGATCCAGCCCAGCCAAGGGGCGTGGCGCAGTTCGATCGTGACGAAGATCACCTTGTAGAGCGAGAAGAAGATCGGAATCTGCAACAGGATCGGCAGACAGCCCGAGGCCGGGTTCACCTTGTTCTTCTTGTAAAGCTCCATCATGCCGGTCTGCAGCTTCTGGCGGTCGTCGCCGGCCCGTTCCTTCAGCGCTTCCATCTCGGGCTGAAGTTCCTTCATCCGCGCCATGGAGACATAGGATTTGTAGGCCAGCGGAAACAGCAGCGCCTTGAGCAGGAACGTCAGGCCGATGATCGACCATCCCATGTTGCCGATCACGCCGTTCAGCCAGTGCAGCACGAAAAAGATCGGCTTGGTCAGGAAGAAGAACCAGCCCCAGTCGATCGAATCGATGAAACCCTCGATCCCGGCATCGTCTTGGTAGTCACGGATCGCTTCCCATTCCTTGGCGCCGGCGAAGACGCGGGTCGACGACGTGGCGGTTTCACCCGGCGCGACATCGATGGAGGCAAGACGCGCCTCGGTCTGGTAGAGATCCGAGCCGGCAACGTATTTCGACACGGACGTGAACCCGGTGCCGGGTTCGGGGATCAGCGCCGTCATCCAGTATTTGTCGGTGAAGCCGACCCAGCCGTTGCTCTGCGCGGTCAGCACGTCGGCATTGGCGCCCCAACGATCGTCGGGATCCTGCTCGGGCATGTCGTCATAGTCGATTTCCTGCAACTCGCCGTCGGTCATGCGGACCACGCCTTCGTGCAGGATGAAGAAGTTGGCCAGGTTCGGCGGTTCGCCCTCGCGGGTGATCATCCCGTAGGGGGCGACGCGCACGGCGGCATCGGTCGTGTTCTCGATCGATTGCGTGACCGTGAACATGAACTTTTCGTCGACTGCGATTTCCCGATGGAAGATCAACCCCTTGCCATTGTCCCAGCTCAGGGTCACGGGCGAGTCGGGGGTCAGTGTGGTGCCATTGTCCAGCGTCCATTCGGTGTTGGCATCCGGCACATCCGCAAAGTCCAGCGTCCCGCCGGGGGCCCAGCCGAACAGCGCGTAATAGGGGTGTGCGTCACCGACCGGGGACAGAAGATCGACCAGCGGCGACGCGGGATCCAGCGTTTCGCGATAGTTTTTCAACGCCAGTTCATCGATGCGCCCGCCCAGAAGCGACAGCGAGCCGAGCAGGCTGGGGGTGTCGATCTGAACACGCGGAACATCCGCCGAGACGACGCTGGCGGTGCCTTCGACGCTGCCCGACGTGGAGGTGCCGGTACCGGTGTCGGCCGTTGGCCGCGTTGGGGTGTCCTGGCTCATCTCGGTCACCGTCACCGGGTCGGGATTGGGCGCCTGTTCTTCAGGGGGAAACAGCACGAACCAACCCAGGATCACGATGAAGCTGAGAGCCGTGGCAAGAATGAGATTCTTGTTTTGATCGTCCATTCGGGGCCGCCGCCTGATTACTAAGGAACGCCGCCGGTTCAACAGGCCATAGGGCGAAAGGTCAAGCCGTTTTGCCGTCGTTGCCATCCTTGGCCGCATCGTGCCGTAGCTGATCGATGGAAATCAGGCCGGCCAGGGCGGGGGGATGCGGCGGTTCGGCCCGTTCCTGCCGTAAGGTCCAGCGCGTCATCTCGTCCGCGGGCATCGGGCGGGCGATGGCAAAGCCCTGAAGGTCGCCGACACCCAACGCGGCGAGTGCCGCGTGTTCCGCCGGCGTTTCGACCCCTTCGGCCAGCACCTGAACATCCAGTTGGCCGGCCATCGTCAGGATCGCGGCAATCATTTCGTGCTGCTTGCGGTCTGTGTCCAGTGCGGTCACCAGGGATCGGTCGATCTTGATCCGCTTCACCATGAACCGGCGTATCCCGGCAATCGAGGCGCTGCCGGTGCCGAAATCGTCCAGCTCGATCATGCAGCCCAGCGTGCCCAGCGCAAGGATGTTGCGCACGGTGGCCGAATCCGGATCCGGCGCCGAGGCCACGGATTCAAGGATTTCAATCCCCAGCCGCCCGGGCGCGATGCCGTACCGGTCCAGCGTCCAGCGCACCCGTTCGATCAGCATGGGATCGGCAAGATCGGTCGCGCCCATGTTGACCGAGAGGCGCGGGATGCGGACGCCGCGCCGATCCCAATCGGCCAGTTGCGCCAGCGAGGTGTCGAGAATCGCGTCGGTCAGCTGCTTCATGCAGCCGTGCTGTTCGGCCAGGTCCAGAAACGTCGCGGGGGCCAGGATGCCCCGGGTGGGATGAACCCAGCGGGCCAGAACCTCGGCCCCGGTGAGGGCGCCGGTGTCGCAGTCGATCTGCGGCTGGAAGAACGGTTCGAATTCGCCGCGCGCAAGCGCCGCGCGCAGGGCGTCACCACCCGGCGCCGCAACGGTCGGCGCGGTCGGGACGCCATGCCGGGCCATGTCCGGCTCGAACGCGCGCAGGCTGCGGGGTCCGGCGGCCTGGGCAGCCGCCAGCGCCAGTTCGGCGGCCGCCAACAGCGTGATCGAAGCATCCACCCCCGCAAGGCGGGCGGCATGGGCGAAGCCCGCACTCAGCCCGACGTGAACCTGGCTTCCGTCAACGCTCAGCGGTTTTTGCGCACAGGTCTGAAGACGGATCGTGGTCTGCACGGCCGCTTCCAGTCCGAAATCCCCGCTGGCCCGCAGATGCAGACCGAACCGGCCGGGCGCGACGATGGACACCGTGTCGCAGGATCGTATCCTGGCCGTCAGACGCCGCACGATCTGTGCTTCCATGTCGTCCAGCGCGCGCTTGCCCCAACGCTGCCGCAAATCGGCCAGGTGATCCATCTCGAGCACGATGCACAACGCGTCGGGCGGCCCCGACAGGCCGGCTTCCAGTGTGTCGCGACTTTCCTGTGGCCGGGCGAGGCAGGTCGCGCGCAGCCGAAACAGATCGCGCCGGTCGATCGTCCCCAATATGAACGCCAGCGCGATGGCGGCCGTGAACATCGCGCCCTCGACCCCGTGCGTTACGGTCGAAACCGCGATTGCCAGCCCAAGCAGGACGAGGAAATGCAGAATGGAAAGGCGCCATGGGCCGCGCTTTGGATTGGAGAGCAGGCGCATCCGTTTTCCTCCTGAACGTGTGGTTTGCCGAAAACACACGTAGGACACGAAAACTGTCAGCGCGTTAATCGCCCCTTGCCAAATACGCCGGATTTTAAGCGATCTTTCACGATGCGACCGGAAGCCAAGCGAATTACGGCTCGCCAATTCTGCGCGGCCTGGGGTCAGGACTCATAGCCAATAGATGACAAGTGCTGCGAGAGCGATGGTCGACAGAAAGACCTTCGGACAGCGGTCGTATCGGTTTGCCACCCGTCGCCAGTCCTTCAATCTGCCGAACATGATCTCGATCCGGTTGCGGCGTTTGTACCGACGCTTGTCA
>NZ_NMZM01000001.1 GCF_002751875.1 Oceaniglobus indicus
GGCTGGCGACATCATGCGAACTTCATCCGGTCCAACCCGCTTGAAACAGCCGAGACCGGTGAAAAATCGAGGTGCCCACAAGATATTCGAACCCTTCTTCACGACAAAAAAGACCGGCGAAGGCACCGGACTCGGCCTGTCCACGGCCTACGGCATCGTCAAGCAGACGGGCGGCTTCATCTTTGCGGAAAGCGAAGTCGGCAAGGGGTCGTGCTTCTCCCTCTACTTTCCCGCCCACAACCCCGGCAAGGCCGTCCAGAAAGCGCCGGCGGTCAAGCAACCCGCGCCAGCACTCCAGATCGGCGCGGGAGCGGTTCTGCTGGTCGAGGATGAACCACCGGTCCGGGCGTTCGCGTCGCGGGCGCTCCGCCTCCGTGGCTATACCGTGCTCGAGGCCGAGAACGGTGAGGATGCGCTGGAACTCCTGTCCGACCCGGCGCTTCATGTCGACGTGTTCGTCACCGACGTGATCATGCCGGGGCTCGACGGCCCCAGCTGGGTGCGGCGCGCGCTCAAAACACGTCCCGCGACGCGGGTGATCTTCGTTTCGGGTTATTCGGAAGAAAACCTGGCCGATGCGCAGACACTGATCCCAAACTCGACCTTCCTGCCCAAACCGTTTTCCCTCACGCAACTCACCACCGTCGTCCAAAAGCAGTTTGCCTGAGCGCGCGGACGCGGTTTGCCCTCAAACCGTAACCCTTCGTTAACCCGGACAGCTTTAGACTAATTTTATAAAAGGCTTGCGATGTTCCTGTTTTGGTCCCATATGTGAGCGGAACATAAAATGAACAATGCGGCGATTGCTGATCGGTTGAGGGTGTGAAATAAGGATGGCTAAAATGGCAACGGCGAACTTACTCGACATGACAAACAAGCAAAGCGGCGACAAGCAGAAGGCGTTGGATTCCGCGCTGGCCCAGATCGAACGGCAGTTCGGCAAGGGATCGATCATGCGTCTTGGCGTGGACAATCCCGTGGCCGAAATCGAGGCGATTTCGACGGGATCCCTCGGGCTGGACATCGCTCTGGGGATCGGGGGTCTGCCGCGTGGGCGGATTATCGAGATTTATGGCCCGGAAAGCTCGGGCAAGACAACTCTCGCACTTCATGCAGCGGCCGAAGAACAGAAGAACGGTGGCGTTTGCGCCTTCGTGGATGCCGAACATGCCCTGGATCCGCAGTATGCAAGGAAGCTTGGCGTCAACCTGGATGAACTGCTGATCAGCCAGCCTGATACCGGCGAACAGGCACTGGAAATCACCGATACACTCGTCAGATCCGGCGCGGTGAGCATGGTGATCGTCGATTCGGTGGCAGCGCTGATCCCCAAAAGCGAGCTGGAAGGCGACATGGGCGATTCCAGCGTGGGGGTTCAGGCCCGATTGATGAGCCAGGCCATGCGCAAGCTGACCGGCTCGATCAACCGTTCGAAATGCATGGTGATTTTCATCAACCAGCTTCGCATGAAGATCGGCGTCATGTTCGGCAGCCCGGAAACCACGACCGGCGGCAACGCCCTCAAGTTCTATTCGTCGGTGCGTCTCGATATTCGCCGGATCGGTTCGATCAAGGATCGCGACGAGGTCGTGGGCAACCAGACTCGGGTGAAGGTGGTCAAGAACAAGGTCGCACCGCCGTTCCGGACCGTCGAGTTCGACATCATGTATGGCGAAGGCATCTCGAAACGCGGCGAGCTTCTGGATCTGGGCGTTCTAGCGGGGATCGTGAACAAGTCGGGGTCATGGTTTTCCTACGGAGACGAACGGATCGGCCAAGGCCGGGAAAACGCCAAGACCTTTCTCAAGGACAATCCGGCCATGGCGCTCGAGATCGAGGACAAGATCCGCGCGTCCCATGGCTTGGATTTCAGTTCGAAGGACTCGGACGACGATCCCGTGACGGAAGACTAGACGGATCGCCGGAGGCGCGCGCGCCCCTCCGGCGATCCGCACTCTGTCCCTTTCCGGTCTGCGCTTGCGGTGGACAGTGGCCGATGGCGGAGCTAGACCACGAGAGCCGCGATCAACTCTTGGACCAATGCCCCCATGCCCAGCCTGAACGATATCCGCTCGACCTTTCTTGATTACTTCGCTCGCAACGGCCACCGGATCGTGGACAGCTCATCGCTGGTGCCGCGCAACGATCCGACGTTGATGTTCACCGCTGCCGGCATGGTTCAGTTCAAGAACCTGTTCACCGGGGTGGAACATCGCGATTACACCCGTGCGACGACCGCGCAGAAATGCGTGCGTGCGGGCGGCAAGCACAACGATCTGGACAACGTCGGATACACGGCCCGCCACCATACCTTTTTCGAGATGCTGGGGAATTTCAGCTTCGGAGATTATTTCAAGGAACAGGCGATTCCGCTGGCGTGGGACCTTCTGACGAAGGAGTTCGGGATCGATCCCGACCGGTTGCTGGTCACGGTGTATCACACCGACGAAGAGGCGGTGAAGATCTGGAAGGCCCACGCCGGCCTGCCGGACGAACGGATCATCCGCATCGCGACCGACGACAACTTCTGGTCGGCAGGTCCGACCGGTCCCTGCGGCCCGTGCACCGAAATCTTCTATGACCACGGCGATCACATCGCCGGCGGCCCGCCGGGAAGCCCGGACGAGGACGGCGATCGTTTCATCGAGATCTGGAACCTCGTATTCATGCAATACGAACAGTTCGAGGACGGCACCCGTCGCGATCTGCCCAACCAGAGCATCGACACCGGGATGGGGCTCGAGCGGATCGGCGCCCTGTTGCAGGGCAAGCATGACAATTACGACACCGATATCCTGCGGGCCCTGATCGAGGCATCGGCACAGGCCACCGGCACTGATCCCGACGGTGCCGGCAACATTCACCACCGCGTTATTGCCGACCACCTGCGATCGACATCGTTCCTGATGGCCGACGGGGTGCTGCCGGGGAACGAGGGGCGCGGATATGTCCTGCGCCGGATCATGCGCCGTGCGATGCGTCATGCCCATCTTCTTGGCGCGAGCGATCCGCTGATGCATCGACTGGTGCCGGCGCTGGTGCGCCAGATGGGACAGCCTTATCCCGAGCTTGTCCGCGCCCAGGCCATGATCGAAGACACGTTGCTGACCGAGGAGACGCGCTTCAGACAGACACTGGAGCGTGGCTTGCGGTTGCTGGATGACGAACTGGCGGGTCTGCCAGCGGCCGCCGCCTTGCCGGGGCCGTCCGCGTTCAAATTGTATGACACTTTCGGCTTTCCGCTGGATTTGACGCAGGATGCCTTGCGCGAAAAGGGGCGGTCAGTGGACGTCGCGGGTTTTGACGCCGCCATGGCGGCGCAAAAGGCCAAGGCACGTGCGTCCTGGGCCGGCTCTGGCGAAACCGCCGATGCGGCGATTTGGTTCGATCTGGCCGAGCGGGTCGGCAATACCGAATTCCTGGGCTACGAGACCGAAAGCGCCGAAGGTCAGATCCTGGCGTTGGTCCGCGACGGCACCGAGGTGAGCGAGGCGACGGCCGGACAAAAGGTTCAGATTGTCGTCAACCAGACGCCGTTTTATGCCGAAGCGGGGGGGCAGGTCGGCGACACCGGTCAGTTGACAACCGCATCCGGGCGCGCCCGCATCACCGATACGCGCAAGGTCGGGGGGGTGTTCATCCATTTTGCCGAGGTGACCGAAGGCAGCGTTTCGCGCGGGGCAGGGGCCGGGCTGGCTGTGGATCACGAGCGGCGGTCGCTGGTCCGGGCGAACCATTCCGCGACCCACCTGCTGAACGAGGCGCTGCGGGAGGTTCTTGGCGATCACGTGGCACAGCGCGGATCCTTGAACGCGCCCGACCGCCTGCGGTTCGATTTCAGCCACAACCGGGCATTGGACGCGGACGAACTGGACAAGATCGACGCGCGGGTGAACCATTTCATCCGTCAGAACGCACCGATCAGCACGCGGCTCATGACGCCCGACGATGCCCGCGCCCTTGGGGCACAGGCCCTGTTTGGCGAGAAATACGGCGACGAGGTGCGCGTCGTGTCCATGGGCGAGGCGGACACTGGCAAGGGAAACAACGGGCGGACCTGGTCGATCGAATTGTGTGGTGGCACCCACGTGGCCCAGACCGGTGACATCGGCCTGTTCGTGATCACCGGTGACAGTGCGTCGTCGGCGGGCGTGCGGCGGATCGAGGCGCTGACCGGGGCGGCGGCCTTCGCCTATCTCAAGGGGCAGGACCGGGCCTTGGCCGAAAGCGCACTGGCGCTGAAAGCGTCGGCCAACGATGTTCCCGGGCGCGTTCGCGGACTTCTGGACGAACGGCGCGCGCTTCAGAACGAAGTCGCGCAGCTGCGCCGTGAACTTGCGATTTCGGGGGGCCGTGGTTCAGGCGCGGCAGAACCGGCCGAAACGGTGAACGGTATCGCGTTCGTCGCCCAGGTTCTGAGCGGTGTAAGCGGAAAGGATCTGCCTTCGCTGGTGGATACCCACAAGGAGCGGCTGGGCTCGGGTGCGGTTCTGTTGATCGCCGACACGGACGGCAAAGCCGCCGTTGCGGCCGGAGTGACGAGCGATCTGACCGACCGCGTCTCTGCCGTCGATCTGGTCAAATCCGCGGTTGCGGCGATGGGCGGCAAGGGCGGTGGTGGCCGCGCCGATCTGGCCCAGGGTGGCGCGAAAGACGTCAGCGGCGCGGATGCGGCCATGTCGGCCGCCCGCGACATCCTGGGCGCCGCGTCTTAGTAACCAGCATGGCGCGATCTGCGTGACCAAGCGAGCAATGTCGAGCGCGGCATTGCTCGGGTGCTCGTTTCGGGCGCTTTGACGTGTGGCCTTGCAGTCCGGAAACAACGTTTCTTTCCGTTTCATCTTCACATCCCAAGCCAAGGTTCACGTCCGACAGCTCGGGCGCAATCGCTCGGTTTCCGCTTGATGCGCGATAAAGAATTGGCGCGAACCGTTGCCGGCCGCGCCAATCGGATGTCGTGTGGCCCCGAAGGGGCCTCGCTCAGGTCACTTCAGGTGGCAGCTTTCGCATGACGCTTGCGTTCGTGCGGGTCGAGGTGGCGCTTGCGCAGGCGGATCGAGGACGGCGTGACCTCGACCAGTTCGTCGTCGTCGATATAGGCGATGGCCTGCTCCAGGCTCAGCGTGACGGGCGTCGTCAGACGCACGGCTTCGTCGGTGCCGCTGGCGCGCACGTTGGTCAGTTGCTTGCCCTTCAACGGGTTCACTTCCAGATCGTTGTCGCGCGAATGTTCACCGATGATCATGCCGGTATAGACCGGTTCCTGTGCGCCGATGAAGAACTTGCCGCGATCTTCCAGCTTCCACAGCGCATAGGAGACCGAGACGCCATTCTCCATCGAGATCAGGACACCCTGACGACGGCCGGGGATCGGGCCCTTGTGCGGCGCCCAGGAATGGAAAACGCGGTTCAGCACGCCGGTGCCGCGCGTGTCGGTCAGGAACTCACCGTGATAGCCGATCAGGCCGCGCGACGGCACATGGGCGATGATCCGGGTCTTGCCGGCGCCGGCCGGCTTCATCTCGATCAACTCGCCCTTGCGGTTGCCGGTGATCTTTTCGATCACGACACCGGAGTATTCGTCGTCCACGTCGATCGTCGCTTCCTCGATCGGCTCGTGGGTGACGCCGTCGATATCGCGCAACAGGACCTGGGGCCGCGACACCGACAATTCGAACCCCTCGCGGCGCATGTTCTCGATCAGCACGCCCATCTGCAGTTCGCCACGACCGGCGACCTCGAAGGCCTCGCCGCCCGGTGTGTCGGTGATCTTGATGGCGACGTTGGATTCGGCTTCTTTCAGAAGACGCTCGCGGATGACGCGCGACTGCACCTTCTTGCCTTCGCGCCCGGCCAGCGGGCTGTCGTTGATGCCGAACGTCACGGTGATGGTCGGGGGATCGATCGGTTTCGCCTGCAGCGGTTCGTCCACCGCCAGCGCACAGATCGTGTCGGCCACGGTGGCCTTGGTCATGCCGGCCAGCGAAACGATGTCACCGGCCTGGGCTTCGTCGATGTCCTGCGGGGCGAGACCCCGGAAGGCCGAGATCTTGGTGACGCGGAACTGTTCGATCTTCTGGCCGATGCGCGACAGGGCTTGAACCGTGGCGCCGACCTTCAGCGTGCCGGACTCGACCCGGCCGGTCAGCATACGTCCCACGAAGGGATCGGCCGACAGGGTGGTGGCCAGCATGCGGAACGGCTCGTCGATGTTCTTCATCTGCGTGGGCGGCGGAACGTGCCGCACGACAAGATTGAACAGCGCATCGAGGTTCTTGCGCGGGCCGTCCAGTTCGGCGTCGCACCAACCGTTGCGCCCCGAGGCATAGAGGTGCGGGAAGTCCAGCTGGTCGTCATCGGCGTCGAGGCTGGCGAACAGGTCGAACACCTCGTCCAGCGCGCGGTCAGGCTCGGCGTCGGGCTTGTCGACCTTGTTCAGCACGACGATCGGACGAAGCCCGAGGGCAAGCGCCTTGGAGGTGACGAACTTGGTCTGCGGCATCGGCCCTTCGGCGGCGTCGACCAACAGCACCACGCCATCGACCATCGACAAGATCCGCTCGACCTCGCCGCCGAAATCGGCGTGGCCGGGGGTGTCGACGATGTTGATGCGCTTGCCCTTCCATTCAAGGCTGGTCGCCTTGGCCAGGATGGTGATGCCGCGTTCGCGTTCGATGTCGTTCGAATCCATGGCGCGTTCGGACACGGCCTGGTTGGCGCGGAAGGATCCGGATTGTTTCAGAAGCTCATCGACGAGGGTGGTCTTGCCGTGATCGACGTGAGCGATAATCGCAATATTGCGAAGGTCCATTGGGTCAGCCTTTTTCGGAGTTGTCGCGCCTTACAATGCAGACGCGGAAAATACCAGACCAAACCGCCAATGCACAAGCGCGCCCGGTGAGGGGCGCGCTTTCGTTGCGTCAGGGTCGGTATCAGATGCTGTGAAAGCCGCGGAACAGGCGACCTTCGTCGCGGTGGCGTCCGCCGACCGACGAGCCCCAGATCGCGGCGACGGCCGCAATCAGGAATGCCGCGGCAAGGGCGAAACCGGTCAGGACCGAGGCCGTGCGCGCGGCTTCGGCAGCGTCGCGTGCGGCCTGTTCGGCGTCGGCGACGGCGGCCTCGGCCTGTTCGCGCAGGGCGATCACCTCTTGTGCGGCCTCGTCCACGCGGGCTTCGGCGCCGGCTTGTGACAGGTTCGAGTTCTGGGCGATGGCCGTTGCCAGGTATTCGCGGTCGCCTTCGTCGATTTCGCCGGTGCGCACGATGTCACCGAGAACGGCCATGGCACCATCGGGCAGGGTGGCATCGCCGTCGACACGGATGCCGGTGCCGCGCAGAAGACGCTGGTTGATGATCTGCAGCGGGTTGACGTTGACCCCCTCGATCGCGTTTCCGGCGCTGCCCGCGGCCGATGCGGCCCCTTGTGCGACGCTGCTGACGGCGCCCGCCGCGCCCTGGGCGACGTTACCCACGGTGTTGGCGGTGGTGCCGACGACGCCGGCGGCCATCCAGGCGCTCAGCAACAGGCCCAGCCCCCAGACCACGGCGCCGTGCATGCTGTCACGCGCCGCGACCTCGTCCTTGTCGGCGTTATCGACCCGGCGGCGCATCCGGCCGGCGATATAACCGCCCGCACCATAGGCCGCGACCGTCGTGATCAATAGCCAAGCGCCGACAAGGATCAGGGCGAAGCCACCCGATCCTTCGCCTTGGTAGGGCGAGATTGCCGACAGCCCCAGCGCGGCACCGAAGCCTGCGAACAGGATGCCGATTGCGGTGGCCACAACGCCGCCGCCGATGATCGCGGGCCAGTCGAAGTAACTGCCTGGCTGCTGCGCGAGTGGCGCGGCGCGATCTGTCATCTGTTGTGTGCGCTCAACCATTTCAGCCAAGCCCCAGCAGCGACAGAATCGCCAAAACGATGACAATCAGACCGACAAGATAAATGATACCGCCCATGGGTGCGTCTCCTTGATGTAACCGCCCGGCACGAATGCGGGCCTCTGGTCACACAAGTGTGAAACGGCGCGATGGTTCCAAGATGTCGCAGGAAAGATCAGCTTTCCTCTTCGGTGTCCTTGCCGGAACGCCTCTCACGCCTGAGGACCAGCGGATCCTTGAACGTCAGATTGCGATAGGGCAGCGGTATTTCGATGCCCGCGTCATCCAGCGCGCGTTTGACCGAAGATATGACGTGATCGCGCGAACTGCGGATGTCCACCGGGCGCGATCCGGTCCACCATGTCACCTCGAAGTTGATCGAGCTGTCGGCGAATTCGCGCGCGAAGATCTGCACATCCTTCACATCGTCGCGGACCAGATCGGTATCGCGCACGGCGGCTTCGATCACCTCGCGGGCGGTGTCGATATCGGCATCGACCGGGACGCGGCAGATGATCGTGGTGCGCCGCACGTCGCGCGAGGTGCGAATCGTCACCGGGTTCTTGAAGAACATCGCGTTAGGCGCCACCACCAGTTGCCCGTCAGTCTGCCGGACGTGCGTGTCGCGAATCGTGATCACCTCGACCTGGCCCTCGATGCCTTCGCATTCGATATAATCCCCGACGGCAAAGGGTTCGCGGATCAGCAGCAGGATCCCGGCCAGGAAATTCTCGAACACGTCCTTGAAGGCGAAACCGACGGCGACGCCGCCGATTCCCAACGCGGTCAGCGCCTTGCCGGGGGTGATCGTCGGAAAGGCGATGGTCACGGCGATCAGGCCGCCCATCAGCCACAATCCGACCGTGGCCAGCATCACCAGCACATCGACCAGCGCGCGCCGCAGACCGGCCCGCCGCAACACCCGTGGCGCCGACCATTGCACGACGCGCACGATGCCCCAGACCACCGCCAGAAAGACCAGCGCCATCAGGATCAGCGGCAGCGAGCGCCAGAAAGCGGTGAAATAGCTTTCGAACTGAACCCGCATGGGTTCGGGAAAATGGGCCCAAATGCGTTCGATCACGTTCGCCATCCTCCCCCGGCCTTGCGCCGATGCTAATGTTGCGTGCTGTCCGAGAACAGGTGGATCACCAGAATCCCGACCAGAATCAGCGCCATGCCGACGACCGCCGGCATATCCAGCCGCTGGCCGAACACCACCAGGCCGATCGCGGCGATCATCACGATGCCAAGGCCCGACCAGATCGCATAGACGATTCCGACCGGCATCACCCGCAACGTCAGCGCCATGAGCCAGAACGACAGGCCATAGCCGACCACGACAAGAAGCGACGGCCACAGGCGCGAAAACTGATGGCTGGCCTGAAGCGCGGTCGTTCCCACGGTTTCGGCCACGATGGCGAGGATCAGATAGACATAATGGAGGGGCATGGACAGCCTGCCGGATCAGGTGGCGACATAGCGGTCGCGGCGATGGTTGATCGCGATGATCATGTTGAGGACCACCGCACCCAACAGGGAATAGACCACGATGTCGACCGGGAACAGGGCCAGAGCCACGGTGAAGATCACCGCATCGGCGGCAAGCTGCACATACCCGGCGCGAAAGCCGGTGGTATCCTGCACCAACAGGGCCACGACGCCGAACCCGCCCAGCGATCCGTTGTGGCGAAACATCACCAGAAGGCCGAGTCCGGTCAGACAGCCGAAGATGACCGCGCCAAGCGCCGGGTTGACCGCTCCCAGCGTGAAGCCGAACGGCAGGAATTCGGTGACCAGCGACAGGAATGTCACCGAGATCATGGATTTGACGGTGAAAACCGGCCCGAGGCGTTTCCATGCCAACACATAGAACGGCAGGTTGATGACGAAGAACACCGGGCCGAAGGACCAGCCGGTCAGATACGACACGATCACGGCCATCCCCGCCGTCTGGCCGGTGATCAGCCCGATATGGGTCAGGATGTGCAGCCCCAAGCCGCACAGGAACACCCCCAGGGACAATCCCTGTGCGTCCTCGAAAACCGTGTGCTGCTGAGTGGTCCGGGGTGCGATCATGTGCCTGCGCCAGAACGGAAGGCCGGAACCGGCCCGACATGGTTTGTGCGGCCATCGTTCGTCGATGCCGCATGACGGAAACCGGGGGCCCGCAGGCCCCCGGCGTTGTCACTCGGGGTCGGAACCCTCAGGCGGCCAGCGCCTTGTTCAGGTTCTCGTCGACCTTCTCAAGGAAGCCTTCGGTCGTCAGCCACTGCTGATCGGGTCCGACGAGAAGCGCCAGATCCTTGGTCATGAAGCCGGATTCCACCGTATCGACCACGACCTTTTCCAGCGTCTCGGCAAAGGTCATCAGGGCGGCGTTGTCGTCCAGCTTGGCACGGTGGCGCAGACCGCCGGTCCAGGCAAAGATCGACGCGATCGAGTTGGTCGAGGTCGCCTCGCCCTTCTGGTGCTGACGATAGTGGCGCGTGACGGTGCCGTGGGCGGCTTCGGCCTCGACGATCTTGCCGTCGGGCGTCATCAGCTGCGACGTCATCAGGCCCAGCGATCCGAAGCCCTGCGCAACGGTGTCCGACTGCACGTCGCCGTCATAGTTCTTGCAGGCCCAGACATAACCGCCCGACCATTTCATCGCCGAGGCGACCATGTCGTCGATCAGACGGTGTTCATAGGTCAGGCCGGCTTCCTTGAACTTGTCGGCGAATTCCTCGTCGAACACCTTCTGGAACAGGATCATGAACTGGCCGTCATAGTTCTTGAGGATCGTGTTCTTGGTCGACAGGTAAACCGGATAGTTGCGCTTGAGGCCATAGTTGAACGAGGCGCGCGCGAAATCCTTGATCGATTCGTCAAGGTTGTACATCGCCATGTAAACGCCCGAGGACGGCGCCTTGAACACTTCCTCTTCCATCACGGTGCCGTCTTCGCCGACGAATTTCATCGTCAGGGTGCCGGGTCCAGGGAACTTCATGTCGGTGGCGCGGTATTGGTCGCCGTATGCGTGACGGCCGATGATGATCGGCTCGGTCCAGCCGGGGACAAGGCGCGGCACGTTGGAACAGATGATCGGCTCGCGGAACACGACGCCGCCCAGAATGTTGCGGATCGTGCCGTTGGGCGAACGCCACATCTTCTTCAGGCCGAATTCCTCGACCCGGCCCTCGTCGGGGGTGATGGTGGCGCATTTGACGCCGACGCCATATTTCTTGATCGCTTCGGCCGCGTCGATGGTGATCTGGTCATCCGTCTCGTCACGCGACTGGATGCTCAGGTCGTAATACTTCAGATCGATGTCCAGATAGGGCAGGATCAGCTTCTGCTTGATGAAATCCCAGATGATGCGGGTCATCTCATCGCCGTCCAGCTCGACGACGGGGTTTTCGACTTTGATTTTCGACATTGTGGCCTCTGCGATTTGTTGCACTTGGCGCGCGGTGTAGCGTAATCGTGGCGCCGTGGGAAGTGTATGCAATGGTATGCCGATCACGGTTCGGCGCATGAAAACATCGGTGCGCGACCTTGACTTGCGGCACGATCCGACGGATAAGCCGCGCTCTGGCACGGGAGTCTCCGTGCGGATTGCAAGCAACGCAGCCCGCCAAGGGCGCGCTGTCCGAGGCAGGCCCGAACCATCGGGCCACGAAACACCCGGCACCGGGGGCCACAGGACGCGGAGAGAAAAAGGAAGATCCGATGTTCGCGGTTATGAA
This sequence comes from Oceaniglobus indicus, assembly GCF_002751875.1. GTDB lineage: Bacteria > Pseudomonadota > Alphaproteobacteria > Rhodobacterales > Rhodobacteraceae > Oceaniglobus > Oceaniglobus indicus. Next base: position 11,616 of record NZ_NMZM01000001.1, read on the forward strand.
AACCGGCGGCAAGCAATACAAGGTTCAGAGCGGCGATGTGCTGCGCCTGGAACGTCTTGCGGCCGAAGCCGGTGAAAAGATCCAGTTCAACGAAATCCTGATGGTCGGCGATACCGTCGGCACCCCCTTCGTCGAAGGTGCGGGTGTCCAGGCCGAAGTGATCGACCAGATCAAGGGCGAGAAGCTGATCCACTACGTCAAGCGTCGCCGCAAGCACAGCTCGCAGCGCACCAAGGGGCATCGCCAGAAGCTGACGCTGGTCCGCATCGGCGACATCCTCGAATCGGGTGCCGGCGATACGGGCGTCAAGGCCGCCATCGGCACCGGATCCCTGTCGGCCGCGGCGCTGGCCGCCATGGCCCCGGCCAGCAACAAGCCCGCCAAGCCCGAGCAGGATCGCACCGCCAAACCGGCGAAGGCGAAAGCCGCCAAGACCAGCAAGGCCAAGGCACCCGCCGCCGCCGAGGGTGAAGGCAGCAAGCCCGCCAACCTGCTGAGCGAAGCGCGCGACGGCAAGGCCGACGATCTGAAGAAGATCTCGGGCGTCGGTCCCAAGCTGGAAAGCCTGCTGCACGAAAACGGCGTGTTCCACTTCGACCAGATCGTCGAATGGACCGCCGAAGAAATCGCCTTCATGGACGAACAGCTGTCGTTCAAGGGCCGTATCGCACGCGATGACTGGCAGTCGCAGGCTGCCGAATTCGCCGCTGAAAAGGAGTAACACCCCATGGCACACAAAAAAGCAGGCGGTTCCTCGCGCAACGGTCGCGACTCTGCGGGCCGGCGCCTTGGCGTCAAGAAGTTCGGCGGCGAAGCCGTCATTCCCGGCAACATCCTCGTGCGTCAGCGCGGCACCAAGTGGTGGCCGGGCGAAGGCGTGGGTCTGGGCCGCGATCACACGATCTTTGCCACCGTCGAAGGTCAGGTCACCTTCCACAAGGGGCTGAAGCGGCGCACCTTCGTATCGGTGCTGCCCACGGCCGAGGCCGCCGAGTAAGCCGACCTTCACGAGGTCACGCTTCAGGGAGCCGGCACATCGCCGGTTCCCTTTTTGCATTCCCGCCAAAGGGCTTGCCTTTGTGGCCGGACCTGCTTTGTTCATGGCGGGATTGATGCGCAATCTCTGGTTGGCAGTTCTTGCAAGCGTTTGCCAACGTCCCCATCTCAAAGGGGAAATGCAGGAATTTGAGGCAGTCCGGTCCGCGCCTTGGGAGGGGCCATCGCCGCACAGTGCGGCGTCGATGCGAATCGGACGAATTGACAGGTTGGACCGTTGCGGCGCCGGCGATTGCAGGCGTCGAAGTTTGGTAATGTTGGGAGGTAGATCATGAAGATGGATAGGGTGATAGAGCAGCCGACGTTCAAGACCGAGCGTCTGGTGGTGCGTCCGCTGGTCAAATCCGATGCGGGACTGATCGCGATGCACACCTCAGATCCGCGCGTTGCCGCTGCGACCCGCTCCATCGCGCACCCCCTGCCGCCCGGTGCGACCGAGGCTTTCGTTGCCCGCGCCCAGAGTCCCGACCGGACCGAAGATCACTGGGTTCTCGACGGCAGCGGCGCGAACCTGCCGGAAGTCCTCGGCATTCTCAGCCTCGAGCGGATGGACCGCGACCAATCCGAGATCAAATACTGGATCGCCCCCGCCTTCTGGAATACGGGTCTTGCCTCGGAAGCCGTGCAGGCAATGGTCGCATTGAACCCGCAAAACGCGAAAACGCTGTTCGGCAGCGTGTTCCAGGACAATCCGGCTTCGGCGCGTGTGCTGACGAACGCGGGGTTCACCTATCTTGGCGATGCCGAAGCCTATTGCGTCGGGCGTGCGGCGACGGTGCCGACCTGGACCTACACGATGAAACTGGCCTGAACGATGGCCGTCGTGCGCGACGTTCTGCGCACGCCGCGCCTTCTGCTGCGACCCTGGACTGAACCTGACGCCGCGGCCCTGGCCGAGGCCATCGGGGTTTACGACGTGGCACGCTGGCTGGGGCGGGTGCCATACCCATACGGGTTGGCCGAAGCGCGCGATTTTATCGAAGACGCGTCGCGGAGGGCGGGGCGCGAATGGCTGATCGAACGGGACGGTCGCTTGGTCGGCGGCCTGTCGGTCGACGGTGAATTGGGCTTCTGGCTTGCGCGCCATGCCTGGGGGCAGGGGGTCGCGACCGAGGCTTGCGATGCGGCAATCGATGCGTTCTTCGGCGATCGTGCAGCACGCCGGATCGACGCGTGCTATGTCGAAGGCAATCGGCGCTCGGTCGGTGTTCTGCAAAAGCAGGGGTTCATCCCGGGCGACGCCCTGCGCCGAATTCAGTCCGCCGCCCTGTCGCAAACCGTGACGTCCCAGGTCATGACGCTTGAGCGTGACCGCTGGGCCGCGCGCCGCACATTCCGGCTGAAGACCGCCCGCCTGACGCTGCGGGGCCTTTCCGATCGCGATCTGGCGGCGGTTCACGGCCTCGGATCCCACGACGACATCGCGGCGATGATCGCGCCGGGTGTGGCATGGACGCGGGACGCGGCTTGGCGCTGGCTGTGGCGGGCGCGGTTCCGCGGGCGGGTGGGGTTTCACGCCGCCATTTGCCGCTGGGGTCGGGTGATCGGTCTCGCCGGGGTTACACGCGCGCCCGGCGCAGACATCAACGTCACCGTATGTATCGCGCCCCACCACCGCCGCCGCGGTTTCGCCCGCGAGGCCCGCGCGGCGGTGGCCGGCGACCTCGGGCGTCGGTTTGCGGTGCAGGACGTGCCGCGCGCGGCGGGCCTGACCACCCTTGCTGCGGCCCCGACCTCTTGAGGCCGGAGCCGAAACCCTTTATTGCCCGCCAAGTCCAGCCCAAAGGCCATCCGTCATGAAATTCCTCGACCTGTGCAAAGTCTATATCCGTTCGGGGGCCGGGGGCGCCGGCTGCATCAGCTTTCGCCGCGAGAAATACATCGAATACGGTGGCCCCGACGGCGGCGACGGTGGCAACGGCGGCGATGTCATCGTCGAAGGGGTCGATGGCCTGAACACCCTGATCGACTTTCGCTATCAGCAGCATTTTTTCGCGCAAAGTGGCCAACACGGCATGGGCCGCCAGATGACCGGTCGCTCGGGCGACGATATCGTGCTGCGTGTGCCGGTCGGAACCGAGGTCCTCGAGGACGACGAAGAGACGGTGATCGCCGATATCACCGAGGTCGGGCAACGCGTGACCCTGGCGCGGGGCGGCAACGGTGGCTGGGGTAACCTGCATTTCAAATCCGCCACCAACCAGGCGCCGCGCCGCGCCAATCCGGGGCAGGAGGGGGTTGAACGCACGATCTGGCTGCGCCTCAAGCTGATTGCCGACGCCGGTTTGCTGGGTCTGCCGAACGCGGGTAAATCAACGTTCCTTGCCGCCACGTCGAACGCGCGGCCCAAGGTTGCCGATTATCCCTTCACGACGTTGGCACCGAACCTGGGCGTGGTCGGCGTCGATGACGCCGAATTCGTCCTGGCCGACATTCCCGGCCTGATCGAAGGCGCCTCGGACGGTCGCGGTCTTGGCGCGATCTTCCTCGGCCATGTCGAACGTTGCGCGATCCTGCTGCATCTTGTCGATGGCACCTCCGACGATGTCGTGGCGGATTACCAGACGATCATCGACGAGATCGAGGCCTATGGCGCCGGCCTGGCCGACAAGCCGAGGATCACCGCCCTGAACAAGATCGACGCGCTGGACGATGACGAACGGGCAGAAAAGCTGGCCGCGCTTCGGGCGGTTGCCGGTCCGGCGGTCATGGCAATCTCCGGCGTCAGCCGCGAAGGCCTGACCGACGCGCTGCGCGCGGTGCGCGCCGGAATCGCCGACGACCGGCTGCGGCGGCGGGATGACAGCGTCAAGGCAGCACCGTGGCGGCCCTGAACGATGCACGCCGGCTGGTCGTCAAGATCGGCTCGGCGTTGCTGGTCGACCGCGACACAGGCGCCTTTCGCGGCGATTGGCTGACCGCGCTGGCCGCCGATGTGGCCGAGATCGTGGCCCGCGGCACCCAAGTGATCCTGGTCTCGTCCGGCTCCATCGCGCTGGGGCGGGGGGTTTTGCAACTGGGCAACGGCACCCTGGCGCTGGAACAATCCCAGGCGGCCGCCGCCGTTGGCCAAATCCGCCTGGCGCGCGCCTATGAACAGGCCTTTACCCCCCATGCGCTGATGACGGCGCAGGTTCTGGTGACCCTGGAAGATACCGAAAACCGCCGCCGCTATCTGAACGCGCGCGCAACCCTCGGGCAACTCCTGGCGCTCGACGTCCTGCCCATCGTGAACGAGAACGACACCGTGGCCACCGATGAAATCCGGTTCGGCGACAACGATCGCCTGGCCGCGCAAATCGCCGTGACGGTCGGCGCCGACCAACTGGTGCTGTTGTCCGATGTCGATGGCTTTTATTCCGCCAACCCACAAACCGATCCCAGCGCGCGTCGGTTCGACACCATCGATCGCATCACCCCCGAAATCGAGGCGATGGCAGGCGACGCCGGCTCGGGCCTGTCCAAGGGGGGCATGAAGACCAAGGTGATGGCCGCGCGCACGGCCACGCAGGGGGGCTGTGCCATGGCGATCACCGATGGGCGCCCCGACCACCCGCTGCGCGCCCTGGCCAATGGTGCGCCCGCCACGTGGTTTCGACCGCTGGACGATCCGCAGGCCGCGCGAAAACGTTGGATCGGCGCGATGAAGCCGCGCGGGACCCTGTGTCTGGATCCCGGTGCGGTCGATGCGCTGCGCCGCGGCAAATCCCTGCTGCCGGCCGGTGTACACCGCGTTCTGGGAAGCTTCGGCCGCGGCGATCCGGTCACGCTGCACGACGCGGCCGGGCACCCCGTCGGCGTCGGACTGGTGCGGTACACGGCCGCCGAGGCACGGGCGATCATGGGCCGCCACTCGGCCGAAATCGAAACAATCCTCGGCTATCCCGGGCGCGCCGCCCTGGTGCACCGTGATGACATGGTGCTCTGACACCCGGCTTTTTCTTGCTATAAGTACTCAATCCCAAGACCTCCACGAGGACAGACCGATGAAAGACCTGAGCGATATCGCGGCAGTGATGGCCGACATCGGCGCACGGGCGCGGCGGGCCGCAGGTGAACTCGCCGTTGCAACGGGCACGCGCAAGGCCGACGCGCTGAACGCGGCCGCCAGCGCGATCGACGAAGACACCGATGCCATCCTCGCCGCGAACGCCCGGGATCTCGCCGCCGCCCGCAAGAAGGGCCTCGCCGGCGCCATGCTCGATCGGCTGACTCTCGATCCTGAACGCGTCAGGGCGATTGCCGGCGGTCTGCGCGCCGTTGCGGCGCAGGATGATCCAGTGTTCAAGGTTCTGGCCGACTGGCAACAACCCAACGGGCTGTCGATTCAGCGGGTGCGCACGCCCCTGGGCGTGATCGGCGTGATCTATGAAAGCCGCCCGAACGTGACCGCCGATGCCGGCGCGTTGTGCCTGAAGGCGGGCAATGCGGTGATCCTTCGCGGCGGCTCCGAAAGCGCGGCGTCGTCGCGTGCCATTCACGCCTGCCTGTTGCGGGGTCTGGACGCCGCAGGTTTGCCGCGCGACGCCATTCAACTGGTGCCGACGACCGACCGCGCCGCGGTGTCCGAGATGCTGGGCATGTCGGGCATCATCGACGTGATCGTGCCACGCGGCGGCAAAAGCCTGGTTGCCCTGGTGCAGGAGCAGGCCCGCGTCCCGGTCTTCGCCCATCTCGAGGGCATCGTGCACATCTATATCGACAAGGAGGCCGATGCGGAAACCGCCTTGCGTGTGGTGATGAACGCCAAGACCCGGCGCACCGGCATCTGTGGTGCCGCCGAATGCCTGCTGATCCATCGCGATATCGCCGACACCATCGGTCGGGCCGTCCTTCGCGCGCTGATCGAGGCGGGCGTCGAAGTGCGCGCCGATGCCACCCTTGCGACGTGTCCCGGCACCATCCCGGCGACCCCACGGGACTGGGGCCAGGAATTTCTCGACATGGTGATCGCGGCCCGCACCGTTGCAAACCTGGACGAGGCGATTTCGCATATCCGCGAATTCGGATCGAACCACACCGATTGCATCCTGACCGAGGACGAAACCGCGGTGGCCGAATTCTTCTCGCGGCTCGATTCGGCGATCCTGATGCACAACGCCTCGACCCAGTTCGCCGATGGTGGTGAATTCGGCATGGGCGCCGAAATCGGCATTGCCACGGGCAAGATGCACGCGCGCGGCCCGGTCGGCGCCGAGCAATTGACCAGCTTCAAATACCTCGTGCGGGGCAAGGGCGCCGTCAGAACGTGAGGGTGATCCGGCCGTCCGCGATGTCGACCGTCACGCGGCGCCCGATTTCGCTCGCGCAGCGCCCCGCCAGCGGGAAATGCACCTCGGAGGCTTCGATTTCGGCCGTCTCGGCCCCGCCGTCGAACTGGTCCCAGAGCGTGTCGAGCGATTTCAGACGCTCGGCGGTGCCCGTCATGACGAACCCCGCGTCCTCGCGCGTGATGTCGACCGAACCGCCCCAGGGCATCGCCGTCTCGAGGCACTGGATCAGGAGGAACGCCAGCTTGACCTCGCTGCGTGCGATGTCGCCCTGCACCCGCCACGAAATTGTCGATCGTCCGCCCGCCGACAGGCCCGCAAGGATCGATGCGATTTCGCCCCCGTCGGCGCATTGGTCGGACCGCGCGACGCCGAAGGCGACCCGGAAGAACCGGATCCGGGCGTTGGCATTGTCGACGCTTTCACTGATCAGGGCCAGTTCCGGCCCCTCGACCACGCCGGCCATCGCCAACAGTTCCATGCCGTTCGATATGGCACCCAGCGGGCTGATCAGGTCGTGGCAGATCCGCGAGCCAAGCAGCGAGTCGAGATCGGGGCCGGTGCGGTTCACGTGCCGCGACCGCGGATCGGGCACCGCATGGGGCGACGCATGAGTGCGCTGCTGCAGCCGGGCATGTTGGTGCGCCATCCGCAACGCCCGGATTGGGGCGTTGGACAGGTGCAGTCGAGTATCGGCACTAAGGTTACGGTCATGTTCCCGCATTCCGGCAAGGTGGTCATCGACAGCACGCGCGTGGATCTTGAGCCTGTTTTCGACACCTGATCGCGGCGCGCACCGTTCTGGTTGCATTGCATCGTTGATATTCGACCTTTGGTTAACAAAACCTCAACGCTGGGTGACATCGGGTCAAGAATTTTCTCGCTGGCGTCTGTTGCCAGCCGCGGCGTCGCTGCCTACACACGCCGCAGCGTCACCAGACCGCCGGAGGTTCCGCGATGTGCGCCACCGCACCCGCCTTTCAGCTGCGACTGGCCACCGATCCCCGGGACAGGGCCGCGGCCCATCGTTTGCGCTACGAGGTGTTCGTGGCCGAATTGGGCGGCGACGGCCCGTTGGTCGATCATGAAGCCCGGCGCGAGGTGGATCGCTTCGATGCGTTTTTCGACCATCTGATCCTTGTCGATCCGGCCCGCGATGCGGCGCGCCTGGATCACGTGGTCGGCGTCTACCGCGTCATGACACCCGAAGGCGCGGCGCGTGCCGGACAGTATTATACCGAGGATGAATACGATATTTCGGTTCTGCGGCAAAGTGGGCGACGCCTGCTTGAACTGGGGCGGTCCTGTCTGCATCCGCAGTATCGCGGCGGCACGGCGATGATGCATCTGTGGTCGGGTCTCGCCGACTATGCGACCCGACAGGGGGCCGAGATCCTGTTTGGGGTCGCATCGTTCCATGGCACGGATATCGCGCGGCTTGGCCCGTCGCTGTCGGTGCTGCATCATCGGCATCTGGCACCGCCCGCGCTGCGCGTGCGGGCAAGGTCCGACAGCTTTCAGGCCATGGACCTGATCGCCGAATCCGATCTGGACCGCACCACCGCCATGCGCGGGGTTCCCGCCCTGATCAAGGGATATCTGCGGCTGGGCGGCTTCGTGGGCGAGGGCGCCTATGTCGATCACGCGTTCAACACGACCGACATCTGCCTGGTCATGGACACGGCGCGGATGAACCTGCGCCAAAGTGCGATCTATACACGGGCGCGGGCATGAGCGCGCCTTGGCAGGAACGCGATACACCGCCGCCCGCGGCACCGCTCGGCGTCCGGGGATGGATCCGAGTCGCGGCGCGGGGCGCGACCATGGCGGCGCTGGTGTTCGGTGGGCTTGGCGTGCTTCTGCTGGTGCGCATGTTCGAACGGCCGCTGTGCGGTATGCGCCGGCCCGTGACCCCCGCGATCACCCAGGGCGTATGTCGCGGCGCGCTGAAGATCCTCGGGCTGCGGCTCCGCCGCCGCGGCACGCCCATGCGTCACGCCGGAGCTGTCGTTGCCAACCATGCGTCATGGCTGGACATTTTCGTTCTCAACGCGCTGGACCGGGTTTATTTCGTCGCTAAGTCCGAGGTTGCGGCCTGGCCGGGGATCGGCTGGCTCGCCCGCGCGACCGGCACGGTCTTCATTCGCCGGGATCCGCGCGAGGCCGCGCGCCAGCGGGAGATCTTCCTCGACCGTCTGTCGGCCGGCCATCGCCTGCTGTTCTTTCCCGAAGGCACATCCACCGACGGAACCTGTGTGTTGCCTTTCAAATCAACGCTTTTCGGCGCATTCTTCTCAGATCACATCAACGTTCCACTGCATATTCAACCGGTCACGGTTGTCTATCAAGCACCGTCCGGCCTTGCGCCGACGTTCTATGGATGGTGGGGCGACATGGATTTTGCCAGCCATCTGGTTCGCATGCTGGCCGCGCCGCACCACGGAGCGGTCGACGTGGTCTTTGGCGAACCTCGGCCGGTGGCAGCCTTCGCGTCGCGCAAGGCGCTTGCTCAGGATCTTGAAGCAGCGGTTCGATCAGAGATGGAAGTTATTTTTCACCAACGGCTTGCGCGATGATCCTGATGTAATCCGCAAGGCTGGCGGCAGGATCGTCAGTGCGCCAGATCTCATCGCCGATACCGAAGAAATCGGTGATCGGCGCCAACTGGGCCAAGCTGTCGGGGCTCAGCGCACCTTCCGCCACGACAGGCAGTTCGATCATCTCGGACCACCAGGCGAACAGGTCGGGTTCCGCTTGGGATCCGTCGCCAAGGGGGGTGGCGCCGACCGGGCCGAAGCTGACGTAATCGGCCCCGGCCTCGCCTGCGTTCATGCCGTCATGGCGCGATGTGCCGCAATGGGCGCCGATGATGGCGTCACTGCCCAGATCCTTGCGCACCTTGCGCACGTTGCGCGCGCCGTCGACCAGGTGCACACCATCCAGTCCCAGCCGCTCGACCAGCAGGACGTGATCTTGGATCACCAGCGGCACGTCGCGCGCATGGGCCACCTCACGCAGCGCATCGGCGGTGCGTGCGATCCGGTCATCGTCGCGCGTCGCGAGATGCAGCCGCACACAGGCCACGTCCGCCCCGTCCAGCACCCTGGCCAGCGTATCGGGAAAGGTCGAAAGCGTGATTTCGGGCGGCGTGATGAGATAGATCTGGGGCTGGTCGGGGTCGTCCATGGGCATCCTCGTGTCGTTGTGCCCCCTATAGCGGGCTTCGCATCGATTGACCATTGCCGACGCGACCCTTGAACCCGCGCGCGGTGCGCCGTATCACGCAGGCCCGCGCAGCGAGGACAGGATGCAGATCACACCCCCCGCCGAACCCGCCTTTGTGCTGGTCAATCCCCAGATGGGCGAGAATATCGGGGCCGCGGCCCGCGCGATGTTCAATTTCGGCCTCACTCGGATGCGGCTGGTCGCGCCGCGCGACGGCTGGCCCAATCCGCGCGCCAATGCCCTGGCCAGCGGCGCCGGAAGGATCCTGGACGCGGCGACATTGCACGCCACCACGGCCGAGGCCCTGGCCGATTGCACCTTCACCTTTGCCACCACGGCCCGGCGCCGCGACCTCGCCACACCGGTGTTCACGCCCGAGGCGGCGATGCGCCATGCCGCGGAATTGATGTCGAACGGCGGCCGGGTGGCCGTGTTGTTCGGGCCCGAACGGGCAGGGCTGGAGAATGCCGACATCGTGCGCGCCAACGCGCTGATCTCGGTGCCGGTGAATCCCGAGTTTCCGTCGCTCAACCTGGCGCAATGCGTTCTGTTGACGGCCTATGAGTGGCGCCGCCTGTCCGATGCGACCCCGCCCGTTGCCAGGGGCGCCACCCGCGAGGCGCCTGCCACGGCGGTCGAGATCGAAAAGCTGGCCGATCATTACGAGGCCCGGCTGGACGAGGCCGGATTCTTCTTTCCCGCGCACAAGGCCGGATCGATGAAACTGACGTTGCGCAATCTCTGGTCGCAGCTGTCGCTCAGCCAGGCGGATGTGCGGATCTTTCACGGTGTGTTGCGGCAACTGGTGCGGCACCGGGACCAATTGAAGTAGGCGGCGGGACGGTCTTGAAGGGGCGCGGGGGCTGCCATACCCTCGATACGACAAGCGAGGACAGGATGAGCGGCAAGCGCGCGATTTTCGAGGAAGTGGGCACCGACAGGGTGCGGAACGCAACACCGTCCGGCGGCATGATCGATGCCCGCCCCCGGGGCGCGCGGCGTGGCATCCGGATCTGGTTGATGATCCTGTTCGCGCTGGTGGTGGTGATGATTGCCGTCGGCGGCCTGACCCGGCTGACCGATTCAGGATTGTCGATCACCGAATGGCGCCCGGTGACCGGGGCGATCCCGCCGATGGATGCCGCCGGCTGGGCCGCCGAGTTCGAAAAATACCGCGCGATTCCGCAGTATCAGCTTGAAAACAAGGGCATGACCCTGGCCGAGTTCAAGACGATCTACTGGTGGGAATGGGGCCATCGCCAACTGGGGCGCGTGATCGGCGTGGTCTGGGCGCTGGGGTTCTTCGGATTCCTGGTCGCGCGCCAGATCCCCACGGGCTGGACGCTGCGGCTTTTGGGCCTCGGGGTGCTTGGCGGGCTTCAGGGGGCAATCGGCTGGTGGATGGTGACGTCAGGCCTCGGCGGCGACCGCGTGGCGGTCGCGTCCTATCGGCTGGCGACGCACCTCGGGCTGGCGTTCGTCATCCTCGGGCTGATCGCATGGTACGCGTTTCTCCTGGGGCGCAGCGAACGTGACCTGATGCAGGCCCGCCGCAGCCGCGAGCAACGCCTGTCCCTGCTGACCGGTCTCGTCATTGGGGCCGCCTTTGTGCAGATCCTGCTGGGCGCGCTGGTCGCGGGTATCGATGCGGGCCGCGCGTTTCCGCAATGGCCGTTGATGGCGGGGGGCATCCTGCCGCCGGATCCGTTCGTGCTGACCCCGATCTGGCGCAATTTCTTCGAGGATGCGGGCCTGGTTCAGTTCATGCACCGCACTTGGGGCTATGTGCTGTTCATCCTCGTGATTGCGGTGTGGTGGCGCGCCCGCCGCTCGCCCCATCATGCCACGCGCCTTGCGCTGAACGCGGTGTTGGCGGCGACCGTGATCCAGATGCTGATCGGCATCGCCGCGGTGCTGTATCAGGCGCCGTGGGAAATCGCGATCGTCCATCAGGCCGTTGCCGTCGTGCTCTGGGTGCTGATGCTGCGCGCCCGCCACATGGCACGCTATCCCGTGGCCCAGTCGGTCCGCGGCTGAACCCTTCACGAATCGGAGCATACGATGTCGGCCTATACAGATCTCATGACGTTCCAGCGCGACACCGAAGCCCTGGGGCAGGTGGCCGGTCGGCTGGCGTGGGATCAGGAAACCGTGATGCCGCGTGGTGCCGCCGATCAGCGCGGCGACGAGGTGTCGGCGATGGAAACCGTCCTTCACGCGCGGCGCACCGATCCGCGCATCGGCGACTGGCTGGCCAGGGCCGAACCCGAGTCCGAGATCGAGGCCGCGCAACTGCGCCACATCCGCCGCGCCTATCTGCGCCACACCCGCGTGCCCGCGCGCCTTGCCGCCGCCCTGGCCCGCGAGACCAGCCTGTCACAGGGCATCTGGGCCGCAGCGCGCGCCACTGACGACGTCGCCGCGTTCCTGCCGACGTTTCGCCGCGTGCTGTCTCTGGTGCGCGAACAGGCCGCCGCCCTGGCCGATGGCGGCGATCCCTACGACGCGCTGCTGGACGACTATGAACCTGGCGCCACCGGGGCCAGCCTGTCGGCCATGTTCGCGGCCCTGCGCCCGCGTCTGGTGGCCCTGCGCGAGGCGATCCTGGGGGCCGAACACACGCCTGCCGCCCTCACGGGGATCTTCCCGGAAGACGGACAGCTCAAGGTTTCCACCACCCTTGCGACCGCCTTCGGGTATGATTTCGACCGCGGGCGGATCGACAAGGCGGTGCATCCGTTCTCATCCGGCTCCGGCAACGACGTGCGCATCACCACCCGCACGATGCCGGACGATCCGTTCAACTGTTTCTATTCCACCGTGCACGAGGTCGGCCATGCCGCCTATGAACAGGGCATCGACCAGGCCTATCTGCTGACCCCTGTGGGCTGCGGCGTGTCCATGGGCGTGCACGAAAGCCAGAGCCGCATCTTCGAGAACCAGCTGGGCCGCTCGCGCGCGTTCACCCGGTATCTTCACGGGGTGATGGGCCAGACGTTCGGCCCCCTGAACATCACCGATCCCGATGCCTTCTATGGCGCCGTCAACCGCGTGCGTTCGGGCCACATCCGCACCGAGGCGGACGAAGTGCATTACAACCTGCATGTCCTCCTGCGTTTTGACCTGGAACGCGATCTGATCGCCGGAACCCTTGCCCCCGAGGATCTGGAACAGGCCTGGAACGCCCGGTTCGAACAGGACTTCGGCCTTGTCGTCGACCGGCCGTCCAACGGCATGTTGCAGGATGTCCACTGGCCCATCGGCCTGTTCGGATACTTCCCCACCTACGCCCTCGGCAACGTGTATGCGGGATGCCTGCACCAGACCCTGCGCAGCGCCGTGCCCGATCTCGACGATCATCTTGCGCGTGGGGACACGACCCCGGCCACGACATGGCTGCGCGAGAACCTCCAGCGGCACGGCGGTTTGCACACGTCCCGCGCGACGATCGCCAATGCCTGCGGATTCGATCCCCACGAAGGGCCGCTGCTCGACTATCTCGAAACCAAGTTCGGCGCGCTCTACAGCCTCTGAACGGACCGGAATTGTGCACCCCGGGGCTTCTTACTGACCGAAATACTCCCGCCGGAGGCACCGCCCTGTCCGCCAGTGCCGCCGGTCCGGAGGGCGTTGCCGCTACAGCGGGCGGATCTTCAACCGCGTGATCCGGTTGTCCTTGCGCTGTGCCACCTCGAACCGGAAGCCATGAAAGCTGAACACCTGGCCCTGGTTGGGGATCAACTGTGCCTCGTGAATCACCAGGCCCGCGACGGTGTTCGCCTCGTCATCCGGCAGCGACCAGTCGGTGGCGCGGTTCAGATCGCGGATCGTCATGCCGCCATCGATCAGGTAATCGCCCGCCGGTGTCGGCTTCAGCGGTTGCGCGGCGTCCATGTCGAACTCGTCGGTGATCTCGCCGACGATCTCTTCCAGGATATCCTCGAGCGTGATCAAACCCTGCAGCGCCCCGTATTCGTCGACCACCAGCGCGAAATGCGTATGGCGGCGCAGGAACTGGCGCATCTGGTCGTCCAGGGTCGTCGTCTCGGGCACGAAATAGGGTTTCATCGCAACCCCCAGGATGTCGAAATCGGCGAAGGGGTCGTCGGTCTCGGCGCTTTTGTCCCGCATGGCATACATGGCGCGCAACAGATCCTTGGCGTGCACCACACCCACGATCTCTTCCTGGGTGCCGCGATAGATCGGCAGGCGTGTGTGCGACGATCGCAGGCATTGCACCAGGATCTCGCGCGGTGGCATCGACAGATCGATCATCTCGATCTCGGAACGGTGCAGCATGATCTCCTCGACCGTGCGCTCGGCCAGGTCCAGCGCGCCCAGGATCCGGTCGCGGTCTTCCTTTTGCACCAGGCCCTCGGAATGGCCGAGGTTCAGCGCGCCCTGGATTTCCTCGCGCACGGCCAGGACGTGACCGTCGGGATCGGTGCGCACGCCGAACAGGCGCAGCGTCGCGCGCACGATAAGCCGGACCCCCGCCACCATGGGCGAAAGGATGCGGATCAGCCAGATCACGACAGGGGCGGCAAAGGCCGACACCCGGTCGGGTCGGGTGATGGCAAAGGTTTTCGGCAGAACCTCGGCAAAGATCAGGATCAGGGCCGTCATCACCAGCGATGCAAAAACCACGCCGTTGACCCCGAAGATCTTGGTCAGGGCGGCGGTGGTCAGCGATGTCGCGATGACGTTGGCGATGTTGTTGCCCATCAGGATCGCCCCGATGAACGTTTCCTCGTCTTCCTTGATCTTCAGCGCCAGGCGCGCGCCCTGATCGCCCCGGTCGGCGTTCGAGCGCAACCGCCCGCGCGATGCCGCCGTCAGCGCGGTTTCGGTGCCCGAAAAGAAGGCCGACATCATCAGCAGCAGCAACACCACCGCGCAGGTGATCCAGAATGTAGCGTCAAGGTTCGTCGCTGCGGCGGCGGCGGGAACGGTCGTGTCCATGCGGCTCTTCTTTCCTGTTTACGGCGTTCTTATGGGCGTCGGACCGGTCGCTTTCAAGGGCACCGCGCCCATGGGGGGCAGCATCGCCGATCCGGCGTCAGTTGCGATAGACCCGGCGCCACCCAACGGCGCGGATCATTCCGCCGCGCGGGCCAGCGGGTGATGTTCCAGCACCAGGTCGCGCAGCCGTTCGTCAAGCACATGGGTATAGATTTCGGTCGTCGAGACATCGACATGGCCCAGCAACGTCTGGATCGAACGCAGATCGGCGCCGCCTGCCAGAAGGTGGGTTGCAAAGGCGTGGCGCAGGGTGTGGGGCGTCACCTTGCCCGGATCGATTCCCGCTTCCAGGGCCAGTTCCTTGATCAGCGTGTAGAACCTGTGACGTGTCAGGAAACCCTGCTTGCCCCTTGACGGAAAGAGGTATTTCGATGCCGGCAGGCCGTTGTCCTCGCGCGCCTGCTGTTGCGCGTCGCGTGTAGCGAGCCACGCCGCCAGGGCATCGCGGGCTGAGCCGGACAGCGGCACCAGGCGTTCCTTGCCGCCCTTGCCGCGCACCAGCAACATCCGCGGGTCGCCCCGCGCCGCGGCCACGGGAAGCGACACCAGTTCGCTGACCCGCAAGCCGGTGGCATAGAGAATTTCCATCAGGCAGGCATTGCGCGTCCGGTCTTCGGGGCTGCGCCCGGCGGTCAGGGTCGCGGCGATCAGGCGGTCGACTTCTTCGATGGTCAGCGTCCTGGGAAGCCGCTTCGCGCGTCCCGGCCCCTTGATCTGGATCGCGGGATTGTCGGCACGCCAGCCTTCCTCGAATGCGAAACGATACAGCTGACGGATGGCCGACAGCCGCCGTGCGCGGGTGGATTGCGCCAGCCCCTCGGCGTCGCAGGCAATCATGTAGGCTTCGATATCGGGCCGCGTCGCCGTATCGAAATCCAGATCCCGCTGCGCCAGCCAGTCGGCAAACCCCTTGAGGTCACGCGCATAGGCCATGCGCGTATTCTCGGCGGCGTCCAGTTCGGCCGCCTGCGCTTCCAGAAACGTCTGGATCCGGCGTTCCATGGGCACCCTCACGGCGCGAAATCCAGCAGCAGAAGCTGCAATCCGGCGCGGCGTGCGACGTCGCCCTGGCCCAGCGCATTCAACAGGCTGACGGCCTGCTGCAACTCGTCAAGGTTGCCCGCGGCGCCGATCCCGAACAACTCGATCGCCCGCAACATCGCCTCGCCCTTGCGCGCGCTGAGGTCGTCGCCGCCGGTCGGTTCGCCCAGCAGGCCATCGCGCAAGGCGGTCGATACCGCATCATAGGCTTCGGCCTGGGCCAGGTCGCCCGTGGCCAGCGCGACCTGAAACGCCTCTTCGCCGTTGGTCGGGCCGTGGGCGCGGGCAATGGCCTCGGCCCGCGGCGACAGAAGGCCGATCTTCAGGCGCAGCCGGTCGGCCGCACCGCTCAGCGCCAGGGGTGCCAGCGCGTCGCCGAAGGCTTCGGCAAACGGCACCTCGAGCCCCACGTCGGTTGCCGCCGCCCATGCGGCGGGCAGCGCTTCGGATACGGTCGCGGCTGCGCCGTCGTTCAGCGCGGCCTGAAACCTTTGCACCGCGGCGACCCGGTCCCAGACACCGCCCGACGCCGCCGGCATACGTTCACCGTAAACCTCGAACAGCTCGTTCGCGGCCAGGGCGCCATCGCGCGCCAGGCGTTCGGCCGCGGCGATGCGGGCGCGCCATCCCGTTGTCTCGCGCAGGTCGGCGTGGGCAAAGGCCAGCGGCAGGTTGGCGGTGGCGATCGGTTCGCCGATGGCGGAATACATCGAGAACTGCAACGGCGTGGGCAGCCGGATCGGCGGCAGGGTCGCGGGTTCTTCCGACAGTTCGGCGGACAGGAAGCGCGCGATCAGGTGATCTTCGGCGGTGTCCACAAGGCCCAGCGCCTTGGCGGTATCCAGGGTCAGCGCGGCCGCCTGCCAATCGCCGGTGCGGGCAAGACAGAAGATCCGCGCGGCATAGGTGGGCGAGATCTGGGGCAGGGCGCGCATACGGGCACAGGCGACATCCTCGGTGCCGGTCAAAAGCGCGATATCGAACCAGCGGCGGAAATATGCGGGCTCGGTGCGGCCGGCACGATCCAGCATCCGCGCCGCCGGCCCAAGTGCGCCAAGCGACAGCAGCCGGTCGATGCGCGCAAGGAACAGCGTCCGGTCGTCCCCCGAATCGATCGGCGGGTCCAGTTCGGCGATCAGGATGTTCTTCAGAAGATCGCGCATGGCGGGCAGATCGGGCGTGCGCGCAGTGGCGATCTTCTGTGCGATCACGGCCGATGGCGACGCACCCCACAGATCCGGCGGCAGACCCAGCCGACGTGCGGGAAGCAGGCCCACCGTATCGGGCGACGGCGCGCCCAGCGGCGTGACGGTGACCGTTTCGGGAAGCGCCGAGTCGACGATGTCGTCGGCACGCGGTGGCGCAACCCGTCGGGGCATGGCCACGGGCGCCGGCAGGATCACGCTGTCCGACAGCCAGTCGATCGCCGACAACGGACCTTGCGCCGCGACGGCACCGGGCCAGGCCAACGCAAGGCCGGCAACACCGGCAATCCAAGTCCTAGTCCGCATTCAGGGTGACCGGCACGACGACTTCGCCCTGTTCAGGACCAAGATCGCCCAGATAGGCGTAACCGCTCAGCGCCGCGAAACCGACAACGGCGAGAAAAACCAGCAATTTCAATATTCGGCCCATAAATCCCCCTTCACGGGTGTCCTGCCACCGGGATCTGATGCCCCTTTGCGGGATTTATATATGGTATTTTCCTAAAGATCACGCCATTCAAGGCATCAATCGAACGAACAAGCAGGACACCGCCAGAGTGCCATACCAGTTGAAGAAGACGGTCGTCCTGGTGGGTATGATGGGGGCGGGCAAGACGGCGGTGGGCACGGCATTGGCGCGGCGCCTTGGCGTGGCGTTCCGCGATTCGGATCATGCGCTGGAGCAGGCCGCCAACAGCACCATCGCCGAGATTTTCGCCCGCGACGGCGAGGCGTTCTTCAGGGATCGCGAAACCCAGGTGATCGAACGCCTGCTGAACGGCGAACCGGGAATCCTGTCGACCGGCGGCGGCGCCTTCCTGTCGGCCACCAACCGCGAGCGGATCGCGGCGGCGGGCATCGCCGTCTGGCTGAAGGCCGATCTGCAACTTCTCTGGTCGCGGGTGCGCCACAAGGACACTCGGCCGCTGTTGCGCACGCCCGATCCCTTCGCCACCCTGTCGGACCTGGCGGCGCAACGCGAACCCGCCTACAGCGCGGCCGCGCTGACGGTCGAAAGCCGGCCGGGCCTGTCGATCGACGACATGGTCGGGCGCGTGATCGAGGCGCTGCTGACCCGTCCCGATGTCTTGAAAAGGAAATGACCATGTCCGATCTGGCCCAGGTGCGTGTGGATCTTGGTGCGCGCTCGTATGATGTGCGGATCGGGCAGGGCCTGATCGCAGGTGCGGCTGCGCATCTGAACCCGCTTCTGGCGCGCCCGCGCGTGGCCGTGGTGACCGACGAAAACGTGGCCGCCGCCCATCTGGACATCCTGCGCGCGGGGCTTGAGGGGGCTGGCATTGCGGTGAGCGCGCTGACCCTGCCGGCCGGTGAACAGACCAAGGGGTGGCCGCAATTCAGCCGGACCGTCGAATGGCTGCTGTCGGAACGGATCGAGCGCGGCGATCTGGTGATCGCGCTGGGGGGCGGGGTTATCGGCGATCTTGCCGGTTTCGCCGCCGCCGTGCTGCGCCGGGGCGTGCGGTTCGTGCAGATCCCGACATCGCTTCTGGCGCAGGTCGACAGTTCCGTCGGCGGCAAGACGGGAATCAACGCGCCCCAGGGCAAGAACCTGATCGGTGCGTTCCATCAGCCGTCGCTGGTGCTGGCCGACATCGGTGCACTCGACACCCTGTCGAGGCGCGAGTTCCTGTCGGGTTACGGCGAGGTGGTGAAATACGGGATGCTGGGCGATGCGGCGTTCTTTGCATGGCTTGAAGCCAACGGCCCGGCTCTGGCGGCCGGAGACGCGGCACTGCGCGCCGAAGCCGTCCGCCGCTCGGTGCAGATGAAAGCCGATCTCGTGGCGCGCGATGAAACCGAGCAAGGCGATCGCGCGCTGCTGAACCTGGGCCACACGTTCGGTCACGCGCTTGAGGCGGCGACCGGGTATTCACAGCGACTGTTGCATGGCGAAGGCGTGGCCATCGGCTGCGCCCTGGCGTTCGAGACATCGGCGCGTCTGGGTCTGTGCCCGCAGGAAGAACCGGGCCGCGTGCGCGCCCACCTGACCGACATGGGCATGAAGGCCGACCTCCGCGACATCGACGGCGATTTGCCCGACGCCGAAGCGCTGTTCGATCTGATGGGGCAGGACAAGAAGGTGGTCGCCGGCACGCTGCGGTTCATCCTTGCGCGCGGAATCGGCGATGCGTTCGTCACCGCCGATGTGCCGCGCGAGGTTGTCATCGGCGTTCTGAACGATGCGCTGGCCGGGCACTGACGCCACCGAATCGATGAGGTGAAACGCAAAGCACCCGCCCTTGCGGGGCGGGTGCTTGTAGCGTCCGGCGCGCTCGAAAAACCGTCAGAACGGGATTTCGTCGTCCATGTCGTTGTTCGACCCGCCACCATAGCCACCGCCTCCACGGGACGATCCGCCACCACCGCCGCCGCCGTAACCGCCGCCATCGCGGTCGTCGGGATAGCCGCGATCGCCGCCGCTGCCACCGCCGCCATCGCGACCGTCCAGCATGGTCATCACGCCGTCAAACCCTTGCAGCACGACTTCGGTCGAATACCTGTCCTGGCCCGACTGGTCCTGCCATTTGCGGGTCTGCAACTTGCCCTCGATATAGACCTTCGAGCCTTTCTTGAGGTATTGCTCGGCGATGCGCACGAGCCCCTCTTGAAAGATCGCGACGGAATGCCATTCGGTCTTCTCGCGCCGTTCGCCCGTGTTCTTGTCCTTCCAGGTTTCCGACGTGGCGATGCGCAGGTTGCACACCTTGCCGCCGTTCTGGAACGTCCGCACTTCGGGGTCACGTCCCAGATTTCCGATCAGTATGACCTTGTTGACAGATCCCGCCATGGTGCCGCGTCCTTTCGATTCCCGGTTTGTCCCCGGTGTTAGCGCAGGGCGAGCGAAAAGCACAACGGATAAGCGGTTCCAAGCCGAGGGTTTCGTCGTCACCCGAAATCG
This sequence comes from Oceaniglobus indicus, assembly GCF_002751875.1. Classification (GTDB taxonomy): domain Bacteria; phylum Pseudomonadota; class Alphaproteobacteria; order Rhodobacterales; family Rhodobacteraceae; genus Oceaniglobus; species Oceaniglobus indicus. The sequence goes on from NZ_NMZM01000001.1 coordinate 31,358, forward strand.
GTATAGTGCCAGCGAAACGTGGGCACCGAAACGAAGTCGGAGTGGGATGACGATGCAGGTGAAAGCGATGCTTGCCATCATGGCAGGGGTGATGGTGTGCGGGCCGGCGTGGTCCGAAACGCGGGTCTCGACGAAAAGCCGCCTGGCGTTGTTCCAGAGCCAGACCAGCGTTCTGGACAACCGTGCCTCCAAGCAATACGGCCACTCGTCCCGGCTGCGTCCCGACGCGGTGAAGATCCCCAAGCGTGAGATCACCGGTGGCACGGCCCGCTATACCGGCAAATACAACGGGCCATACCTGTCGATGGCGCGCGCCGCGGCCCGCAAGCATAACGTCCCCGAGGAATTGTTCCTGCGCCTGGTGCAACAGGAATCGGGATGGAATTCCAACGCGCTGTCACACAAGGGCGCCATCGGTCTGGCCCAGTTGATGCCTGGCACGGCAAAACGTCTGGGCGTGAACCCGCACGATCCGCGCGAAAATCTGGAAGGGGGCGCGCGTTACCTGCGCCGGCAGTTCAACGCCTTCAAGACGTGGCAACTGGCCTTGGCCGCCTATAACGCCGGGCCGGGTGCGGTGACCAAATACGGCGGTGTGCCGCCGTATCGCGAGACGATGAATTACGTCAAGGTCATCTGGGGCGGGTGATCACATCGGGTTGTCCGGCGTGTGTTTGTCCAGCGCCGCCGACAATGTCTGAAGCTCTTCGCTGTCATCGGCCTTGGGCACGATGCGCCAGATCGCATTGACGACGCAGAACAATGCAAACCCCAGCAGGCCGATACAGATGGCGATTACGACCGTGGCGCCGAAGGGCGTGGAATAGGCCCAGTTGAACATCTTGCCCATGCCGCCCGCTTCACCGGGCGACCGGCGCACGGCGGCCAGCACGAACAGACCGCCGATACCGCCCACGATGACGCCTTGGGCGATTACCCCGGCGGTCAGCACCGGCGCCGCGTTCCGCGTCACCGTATTGGCGCGCAAATGCTTGCGATAGCTGCGGGTCCACCCTTTGTGGATGTAATAGATACCCGAGGCGACGATAATCAGGCCGATCACACCGACGATCCAGCGCCCGCCAGGAAGGTCCATTATGTTCGATACGACCTTCGAGATCGACGAGCCGCCGCCGCTGCCGGTGTTGAAGATCAGACCGGCAGCGATGAACCCGATTGCAAGGTGAATGATGCCGGTCACCAGCATGCCGAGACGTGCGATGATGCCTTCGCCATCGCTGCCGTAATCTTCGAGGTCGTACAGGGCATCGACCAGTCGCCAGATCGCATAGCTGAGCATGCCCAACGCGATGGCGACCAAGGCGGGGATGCCGCCGATGTCTTCCAATCGTGACAACGCGTCCGACGTTCCCGACGCCTGTCCGCCCGTCGCAATCGCCCAAAGCGATATGCCGGCAACCGCCAGATAGACCAAAGCGCGGCCCAGATAGCCGGCCCGCATGATGACGACGGCCCAGCCGAAGTCGTGATCAGATGTCGTGTCGGTGTGTGTGTCCATGCCGTTCAACCCGTCGGCGGCGCAACGGTTCCCGGACTTTTGCCGCACCAAAGGCTGGCGGTGGCGGTTCGACGGCCCGCTCCGCCCGCGCCCGGCGGTGCGGGGCAGAGCGGTTTCGGGCGCGGGCCGTCGTGGGACGGGGCGTCAGATGTTGCGCACGGCGCCTTTCGCGGCACTGGTGGTCAGCGCCGCATAGGCGCGCAAGGCGCCGGTGATCTTGCGTTTGCGCGGCTTGTCGGGCTGCCAGCCCTTTTCGTCGCGCGCCGCACGGCGTTCGGCCAAGGTTGCATCGTCCACGTCCAGCTTGATCACCCGGTTCGGGATATCGATGACGATGGAATCGCCGTTTTCGACCAGGCCGATTGTGCCCCCTTCGGCGGCCTCGGGCGAGACGTGGCCGATCGACAGGCCCGACGAGCCGCCCGAGAACCGGCCATCGGTGACGAGGGCGCAATCCTTCCCCAGCCCCTTGGATTTCAGATAGCTGGTGGGATACAGCATCTCCTGCATTCCCGGCCCGCCGCGCGGCCCTTCATACCGGATCAGCACGACGTCGCCCGGCGCGATCTTGCCGGTCAGGATCGCCGATACCGCGTCATCCTGGGATTCGAAGATCCGCGCGGGGCCGGTGAACTTCAGGATCGAATCGTCGACACCTGCGGTCTTCACGATGCATCCGTCCTCGGCCAGGTTGCCATAGAGGACGGCCAGACCGCCATCGGTGGAAAATGCATGGTCCGCGTTGCGGATCACGCCGTTGTCGCGGTCAAGATCGACCGATTCATAGCGACGGTTCTGGGAAAACGCGGTTTGCGTTGGCACGCCGCCCGGTGCCGCGGCATAGAATTCGTGCACGGAATTGGCGGTCGTTTGCGCCACGTCCCAACGTTCCAGTGCGGCCTTCAGGTTCGCCGAATGGATCGAGCCGACCGTGGTGTCCAGCAATCCGGCGCGGTCCAGTTCGCCCAGGATCGCCATGATGCCGCCGGCGCGGTGGACGTCTTCCATGTGCACGTCGTCCTTGGCCGGGGCGACCTTGCACAACACCGGCACGCGGCGCGACAGGCGGTCGATGTCGGACATGGTGAAATCGACCTCGCCCTCGTGGGCGGCGGCCAGCAGGTGCAGCACGGTGTTCGTCGACCCCCCCATGGCAATGTCCAGGGTCATGGCATTCTCGAACCCGGCCAGGGTGGCGATGTTGCGCGGCAGCACGCTTGCGTCATTGCCTTCGTAATAGCGTTTCGCCAGGTCGACGATCAGGTGGCCGGCTTCCACGAACAGCCGCTTGCGATCCTCGTGGGTGGCAAGGACCGATCCGTTGCCGGGCAGGGACAGGCCCAACGCCTCGGTCAGGCAGTTCATCGAATTGGCGGTGAACATGCCGCTGCACGATCCGCAGGTCGGACAGGCGTTCTGTTCGATCGCCATGACGTCGGCGTCCGAAACGCTGTCGTCGGCGGCGGCCACCATGGCATCCACCAGATCGACCGCCTTTTCCACGCCGTTTTCCAGCACGACCTTGCCCGCTTCCATCGGGCCGCCCGAGACGAACACCACCGGAATGTTCAGCCGCATCGCCGCGTTCAGCATCCCCGGCGTGATCTTGTCGCAGTTGCTGATGCAGACCATGGCGTCGGCGCAATGCGCGTTGACCATGTATTCCACCGAATCCGCGATGATTTCGCGCGAGGGCAGGGAATACAGCATCCCGTCATGGCCCATGGCGATTCCGTCATCCACCGCGATGGTGTTGAATTCCTTGGCGACTCCGCCCGCTGCCTCGACCTCGCGCGCGACAAGCTGGCCCAGATCCTTGAGGTGGACATGGCCCGGCACGAACTGGGTAAAGCTGTTGACGATGGCGATGATCGGCTTGCCGAAGTCGCCGTCCTTCATGCCGGTCGCGCGCCAGAGGCCGCGCGCCCCTGCCATGTTGCGACCGTGGGTGGTGGTGCGGGAACGGTAGGCAGGCATCGGATGTCCTTCGTCAAATCGGGATGGTCGGCCTTCTATAGCGCGGCTGTTCGGAACGTTCCACATGTCGCGGACCGCGCGCGGGCAAGTTTGTGACCCACGGCGCCCGGTTTTTGTAACAGGGCGTTCCGAGGCGCGCGCCCTTAGGGGGCGGGCGGGCCTTGCAGCGTGCGTGGGGGGTGATCGCCGACGCGGCGGTTCATCGGAATCACCGTGTCGCCACGGGGCTTTTCGGTCTCGATGGTGGTCTCGAACCCCAGTTGCGGCAGCAGGTCCAGCAGATCGGCCTCGAGCCGCGACAGGTGGCGCTTTACCAGCGCCTCTTCGGTCTGCACCTCGAGAAGCCAGTGCTTCAGTTGATCACAGGTCTTGCGCGCCATGGCGATGGTGTCGGACATGCGCTGTGCCTCTTCCTGGCGCTGGCGCAGGAATGTCTTGGCGCGCTCGATCTTTTCGTCGGAATAGACGGCGGCCAGGTCGCGCGACTCGTGGCTCATCTGCGCGGCGACTTCCAGCACGCCGGGTTCCAGCGCGCCGAGGTCGGGATGGGCGCGCAGATGCAGAATGCGTTCGCGCACCGAATCGAACTCGGACGATGCGCGAAACAATCCCTTGCGGTCGGCGGCGTGGCTGGCGCGATAGGCGCGGGCGACGTCGTCCATGCCGATGTGGAAATCCCGGTGCGACCGCTCAAGCTGCAAGATGCGGCGGCTGGCGGGCAGGAAGAAACACAGCCCGATACATAACACCGTGAACCCGATCTGAAGCGCCATCCCCGCCCACGGCAGCGCGAAACCGCCATAGCGCGCGTCGATTTCCAGCCAGGGCGCAAGCCCCAGCGCCGACAGCGCGGTCAACCCACCGCTCAGCCCGGCGAGTGCGGCGACACCGGCCAGCGCCACGGCCTGGGCCATTGCGCCGACACCCGGCACGGGCGGCGCGTTCAGCTTGTCCATGCAATCCCCCCGATCCGGACGTGGCCGCGCGATCAATCCGGCGGCCGCATCAGACCAAGTATAGCGATAAGTTACAGGACGTTAAGCCGACTTCTTGGCGACAGTTGCCGGGCGGTGCGCCGACTGTTTCCGTATCCGCAAAGATATGGCTCAGCCGCCGCCACTATCGGCATAACGCCGGCCATAGCGTGGGCCGAGCGACGTCAGGATCTCATACCCGATGGTGCCGGCAGCCTCGGCCAGGTCGTCAACCGATTGCGCGTCGCACAGGATATCAAGGTGGGTCGGCACCTCGGGCAGGTGGGTGATGTCGACGGTCAGCAGATCCATCGAGACGCGACCGGCCAGCGGACAGGGCGTATCGCCGGCAAACAGAACGGCACGTTGTCCCATGGCACGGATCAGACCGTCCGCATATCCGCCGGACAGCGTCGCGATCAGCGATGGTTCCTCGGCGGTCCAGGCGCCGCCGTAACCGGCCGTTTCGCCGGTTTCCAACGCCCGCACCTGGACGACGGGCAGCGACAGGCGCACAACCGGCGCGGCCTCGTCGAACGGCAGACCGCCATAAAGCCCGATGCCCGGCCGCGTGACGTCGAAGTGATAGTCGGGGCCCAGCAGGATGCCCCCCGTCGCAGCCAGCGAGCGTGGCACGTCAAGACCGTCGGTCATGGCGTGAAAGGCCGCCAGTTGCGCGGCGTTCATCGGATCGGCGGGCGTGTCGGCACAGGCCAGATGGCTGATCAGCAGAACCGGATTCTGGGCCATGGCGATGGCCTGTGCGGCTGCCCATTCGGCGGGTTCCAGCCCCAGGCGGTTCATGCCGGTATCCAGTTGCACGCCGAACGGATGGCCGGGCAACGCCTCGAAATGGCGGGTCATCTGTTCGATGGAATTCAGCATCGGCGTCAGGGACAGGTCTTCGATCATGTCTGCATCGGCCGCCATGTGGCCTGAAAAGACGCAGATTTCGGGGTCGGGGCCCAGGGCTTCGCGCAGGGCGGCCCCTTCTTCGGCGACGGCAACGAAGAACCGGCGCGCGCCGGTGCGCCACAGCGCCCGCGCAACACGGCCCGCGCCCAGCCCGTAACCGTCGGCCTTGACCACGGCGGCGGTTTCCACCCCGGGGCCGGATTTGGCATCAAGCGCCCGCCAGTTGGCGGTCAGCGCGTCGAGATCGATGTGAAGTGTTGCGGTTCCCATGCCACTTTGTGACCAAGCCCGCGGGCCGGGGCAAGGGGGAAGATTTGGCGCTATCCGGTTCCTGCCCGATCGCCGGCTCACTCGGCCCGGCGCAACCGTTTCGACACCGCGACCAATCGTTCAAGGAAGATCGCGATGATCTTGCCGTGAAACACCAACCCCGGACCGAAGGCGATCCCGAGGTTGTTGAGGTTTTCGATCGAAATCGACTTGGCCGCCTTGGCAAATCCGCCGGGGGCCTTTTCTTCGAGGCAGCCGTTGACGGTCAGGGTATCGAAGCCGAAGGAATTCGAGAACAGGAACCAGAGCGATTCCGAGTGCATCGACAGATCGGGCACCGCATCGGTTTCGTCGAAGGCGCCGCGCGCGACGTCCACACGGTACGTCCGGTCGAGATCGTCGAGGTGGATGATCACCGGCTGAAACACCTTCACCGGGCTGACCCGCTGAAACACCCGCATCATCGTGGCGTTGTTCCTGGCGTGAACGCGGGCGATATAGGTCGCGAAGGCAGCGTTCAGTTCGGCCGGCGATTTCGTGTCGAAATGCTGCACCGGCTGATCGGGCACCGCGACATAAACCCGGTCCCAGAAGGTCAGCGCAGCACCGGTTTTCACCGGATCGGGCGTGCCGTCGAACACGTCGCCCGGTTGCATCACGACGATCTCGGTGTCGTGATCCTCGAAATGCTCGACCACGGTGCGCGGCGTGTTGGCAGCGTCGTTCAGATAGGTGTTCCGGGCATTGGAAAACCGCACGAAGCTGGCAAAGGGGATTGTGACGCGCGGGCGCAACACCTCGGTCTGGACCTCGACGTTGCCGATCTTCTGGCGCGCGGCTTCCTGACGCCACGCCACATTCTCGGGGCCGCCCTTCCAGGCGGCATAGGAAAACTGTGTCAACAACACGTCGCAAGTGCCGACGGCCGAACGGATTTCCTTCGCCCGCTCCTCGGTTCCGACCGCGCAGTCGTTGAGGTTCAGGATATGTGTGTTGCCGGCCCGCACCGACAGCGCCGAATCGTAGAATTCATCCTTGAGGCAGATCACACTCATGTCGCCGGACACCCGATGCGATTTCCGGAACTCCAGCTCCTCGACCCGGATCCCCTCGGCCGTCATGAAATTCACCACACGCCGGTCGTCGATCTTCTGGAACAACACCGGAATATCGCGCTCGCGCAGCACGTTGCCGTATGTCTTGAAGAACGGCACCGAGAAGTGGTCGGGATGCTCGTGCGACATCCAGATATGCGTGGTGCGCGCCAGAACCGCCTCGATCCGTTCGGGCGGCGTTTCCACCAGCAATGACCACCCCTTGTGAAAGGCGGGTCCGAAATACCAAGGATCGCTCAGCAATCCGGTGTCACCCTCGGTGATCAGGACAGAGGCATGGTTGACGAATTCGATCTGCATGGGTGCGTCCGCAAATGTCAGGGCAACAGGATCATGTCGGCGCGTCCCTGAGCGCGGTATTGCGCCAGGCGGGAAGCCAGATCGCCGTCGTGAAGTTCAAGTTTATGGCCATCGGGATCGACAAAGTAAACCGACGCGCCCGCGCTGCGGTTGTCTTTCCAGATCCGGGCATGGGCGCTGATCCGGGCCGCCATGGCCGCGAAATCGCCGGGTGTCGCGGACAGCGCGACATGGCTGTCGTCACGCCGCGGCGTCACATTGTCCGAGAGTTCCAGACACAGCCACAACGCGCCCAGTTCCAGATAGGCCCCACGCGGCCAGATCGCACGCGGCACCCCACCCAGAACATCGCGATAGAACGCCAGCGCGCGGTCCAGATCGGCGACGCAAAGGGTGACATGGTTGACCCCGGTGAGTCCCATTCAGAATTCGGCGTCGCCACCCTGCTGCCAAGGTTTCACAAGGTTGCCGAACCGGGTGAACCGCCCCTCGAACGACAGGTCCACCGTCCCGATGGGGCCGTGACGCTGCTTGCCGATGACGACCTCGGCCTTACCGTGCAGACGCTCCATCTCGTCCTGCCAGGCGGCGATCTTGTCCAGCTCGTTGTCGCCCGGCTTTTCGCGTTCCTTGTAGTATTCCTCGCGGAAGACGAACATCACCACGTCGGCGTCCTGCTCGATCGAGCCGGATTCGCGCAGGTCGGACAGTTGCGGCCGCTTGTCCTCGCGGTTTTCCACCTGACGCGACAACTGCGACAGCGCGACGACGGGAATCTGCAATTCCTTGGCGATGGCCTTCAGGCCCATGGTGATCTCGGAAATCTCGTTCACCCGGTTTTCGGACCGCCCCGTGCCACGCACCAGTTGCAGGTAGTCGACGAACAGCGCGTCCAGCCCATGGGTGCGTTTCAGCCGCCGCGCGCGCGCCGCGAGCTGCGCAATGGGCAGGGCGGGCGTGTCGTCGATGAACAGCGGACAGGCCTCCAGGTCCTTGGCCGCCTGCACGAACCGGCGAAACTCGGTCTCGTTCATGTCGCCGCGGCGGATCTGTTCGCTGGGCACCTCGGACGCTTCCGACAGGATCCGCGCGGCCAACTGCTCGGCGCTCATCTCGAGGCTGTAGAACCCGACAACGCCGCCATCCACGGCCCCTTCGGTGCCGTCCGCCAATCGCCCCTTCTTGTAGGCCTTGGCGATGTTGAAGGCGATGTTCGTCGCCAGCGACGTCTTGCCCATCGACGGACGCCCGGCCAGGATCAGAAGGTCGGACTTGTGCAACCCGCCCAGCTTCTTGTCCAGATCGACAAGGCCGGTGGACACGCCCGACAACCCGCCCTCGCGCTGATAGGCGGCATTGGCCACGTTCACGGCATCGGTCACGGCGCGCAGGAACGACTGGAACCCCTGGTTCGATTGCCCGGCCTCGCCCAGCTTGTAAAGCCGCTGTTCGGCCTCGACGATCTGCTCTTTCGGCTCGCTCTCGACATCGACCTTGGCCGCCTTGGCGGCAATGTCCCGGCCGAGGCTGATCAATTCGCGCCGCACCGCCAGATCGTGGATCATCTGCGCGTAATCGCGCGCCGCAAAGCTGGAAATCGCAGCGCCCGCCAGACGCATCAGATAGGCGGCACCGCCCAGTTCCTTCAGGCCCGGCTCGTCCTCCATGAACGCTTTCAGGGTGACGGGGGATGCCAGGGCGTTCTTCGCGATCCGGCTGGCCGCGATCTCGTAGATGCGGGCGTGAACCGGGTCGTAGAAGTGGCTTTCGTTGATCACCGAGGCGACGCGATCGAAGACGTCGTTATTGGTCAGGATCGCGCCCAGCAACTGCTGTTCGGCCTCGACGTTGTGGGGCAGAAGATCGGCCATCGCCTCGTTCGTGCCCTGCATGTCACCGCCGCGAATTGTTGCAATCTCGTTCATGCTGCTGCCCCTGCTGAGTGTGGTCGCCCTTCGGTCCGGGCGATCCCTGTTGATCCCAAGCGTCTTAGAACCCGTGCCGCGCCCACCGCAACTTGTATGTTTCTGTGGACAAGTCGTGCGATGATTCTAGCACAACATCTGGCGGTTCCGAAACCGTCACCCTCCAGATCGACGGCATTTCACGCCGCCGCACCGGCAGGCTTCCGCCTTCGGCCGGGTTACCCCTTTGCGCGGGCCGCGCGCCAGACGTCGGGCGCGCGCAGGAACGATTCGACCTCGCGCAGGGTCTCGGCGTCGAAGGCTCCGCTGTCGCGGGCCTCCTCCAGAACGTCCCACCAGGTGCAAAGATGATGGAGCGCAACGCCATGATCGCCCAGGGTCTTCAGCGTTTCGGGAAAGATTCCGTAATAGAAGATGACGGCGGTGTGGCCACAGGTCGCACCGGTTTCGCGGATCGCATCGACAAACGACAATTTGCTGCCCCCGTCGGTCGTCAGATCCTCGACCAGCAGCACGCGCTGCCCCTCGGTCATCACGCCTTCGATGCGGGCATTGCGCCCGTATCCCTTGGGTTTCTTCCTGACATAGGTCATCGGAAGCGCCAGCCGTTCGGCCATCCAGGCGCCGAACGGAATGCCCGCGGTTTCACCCCCGGCGACATTGTCGAAGGCTTCGAACCCGGCCTCGCGCATGACGGTGCAGGCCAAGAAATCCATCAGCGTCGCGCGGATCCGGGGATAGGAAATCAGCGCGCGACAATCGACATAGACCGGCGCGGCCAATCCCGATGCGAAGATGAACGGCTCGGTGGCGTTGAACTTGACTGCGCCGATCTCAAGCAGCATCCGTGCACTCAGCCGCGCCATCTCCTGCTTGGCTGGAAATCCCGTCGGAATCATCGTGTCCCCGTCTTTCTTACTGATCCAAATACGCGTGCCGCAGGCTCCGCCGCTTCAGCCTTCGACATGCCAATGCAGGGGCATGCCCGGATCGAAAACCGTGACGACCCCCTCGTCGGTCAGGATCCCTGGCGGCACGTTGATCGGATCGCCCTTGACCAGAACGATGCGCTCGTCATTGGCCTCGATGCCGTAGAAGGCCGCGCCGTTCAGCGAGGTAAAGGCCTCCAGCCGCTCCAGCGCGCCCTCGGCCTCGAACACTTCGGCCAGGACCGACAGGGTGTTGGTGGCCGTGAAACAGCCCGCACAGCCGCAGGGCTGCAACTTGGCCGCATCCAGGTGCGGTGCGGAGTCGGTGCCGAGGAAGAACGACGGATCACCGGAGGTGGCGGCCGCGACCAGGGCGCGCCGGTGGCTTTCGCGCTTGGCCACGGGCAGGCAATAATAATGCGGCCGGATCCCGCCGGCCAGGATGTGGTTACGGTTGATCACCAGATGATGGGTGGTGATCGTGGCGACGATGTCGTCACCGCCGCCGCGCACATAGTCGACGGCGTCCGAGGTGGTCACATGCTCCATCACCACGCGCAGACCGGGCACGTCGCGCCGGATCGGGTCCAGAACCGTTTCGATGAACGCCGCTTCGCGATCGAAGATGTCCACCGCGGGGTCCGTCACCTCGCCATGGACGCACAGCGGCAGGCCGATCTGCGCCATGTTTTCCAGCACGCGCTTGACCTTGGAGAAATCCGTGACGCCGCTTGCCGAATTGGTCGTGGCACCGGCAGGATACAACTTGACGGCCGAGATCAGGCCGATCTCGGCGGCAGCGCGCAGGTCGCGCACATCCGTGTCTTCGGTCAGATACAGCGTCATCAGCGGCTGAAACCGTGAGCCGCGCGGTTTGGCCGCCAGGATCCGGTCGCGGTAATCCGCCGCGTCGGCCGCGGTGACCACCGGGGGCACCAGGTTCGGCATGATCAACGCGCGCGCAAAATGGCGGGCGGTTTCCGGCAGAACGGCGTTCAGCATCGCGCCGTCACGCAGATGCAGGTGCCAGTCGTCGGGGCGGCGAAGGGTCAATCTGTCCATGGCATCGCCATAGCCCGTCGCCGGACAGGTTTCCAGTCTGCAAATCGCCCTCTGCACAGGTTCCGCACGCCGGCTGCGGCATCGAGACTTTGATGGTCGACCGGGGGTGGTTCGCCTGTCGCGGGTCAACGGGGTGCGAAAAAGCGGGCCGGCCTTGCGCCGGGTGTGGCGGATGGCCATGTGACAGCGCTGTGAACGCCATGACGGCGCCCATGGAAATTGCACCTGCACAGGATTCGCCATGCCCCGCCGTCCCGCATCCCCTTTCGACATGTTTGCCACCTGGTGCGCGACCGCGCAGATGATGGCCGAGGCGCAGACGGTGATTGCCTATCGAATGATGGGCATGGCGGGGCTCTGGTCTGTCGCACCGTCCGAGAATCGCCGCATGATCGCCGAAAAGGGGCCGGCGATGATCGCGGCGTCGACCAAGGCCACGAATGCCCTGATGTCCGGCAAACGGCCCGATCAGATTCTGGATGCCGCGGTAAAGCCGCTGGGGCGCAAGACGCATGCCAACGTGCGACGCCTGTCAAAACGCGGCCCACGCCTTGGCCTGCCGACGGACACCCGCTAGGGGCCAGCGGCCGCGGTTCCGTTTCGCGGGCGACACAGTGGTTCTGCCGTTGAAGCCTCGTGTGATGGGACGGCATGTGCGATCTCCGACCAAGGGATGAGTCCGAGCCTGCCATGCCCGGGTTACCAATTCCTTTCCGCGGACGTGCGACCTGCAAGCCTTGCGGTCCCTGCAATGCTGCGATGCGGCATCGGGCCTACACTTCTGCGGTGTGATGGTTATCTATCTGGTCAAGATAGAAAATAATCGCAGGACAGAAGGAGCAGTTCCATGACCACTGCAACACACGCCGCAGCGCGACACGAACACGACCAGCCGTCTCACATCTTGCCGCTGGCGGCCTTGCGCCGGGCGGGGCGCGCGGTGGCCAACGCGGTGATGCAGGCCCAGGAGGCCCGCGGACGCCGCATGCGGATCGAAGCCCTGATGGCGATGAGCGATGCGCAACTGGCCCAGATGGGCCTGCGGCGCGACCAGATCAACGGGCCCGTCCGCCAGGATCGGGCGCACTTCTGAACGCACGCGCACCGCACCCGCCACCGCCGTGACAGGATCGCCTCAGCCCGAGGTGCGATCCGGGTCGAGGGGCGGGGGCAGTGCGATCCCGCGTTCGATCAGGGCCGCCTCCAGTTGCGCCAGCCGTCGTTCGAACCGCTTGCGGCCCGTCCGATAAGCGACGTTGCGCACCGCCATCGCCTCGAGCAGCGGCCGGTCGCGTTCGATCAGCCGGGCCGTCAGCCGCCGCAGATAGGCCGAGTTTTCGCGGCGGGCGACGCGCATTTCGGCATAGAACAGCTGGGGCGTCAGAACGCCGTCCATGGCGTGAACCAGCAGATCGTCCAGCACCCCCAGATCGTTCAGCGCGCGTTCAAGCACCTCGCCGACGTCGCGACAGATCAGGGTGTGGATGTTGGCCCCGGTCAGGCAGCGGGCCTGTGCATTGTCCGCCAGATCAGCGGCGTCCAGCACCAGAAACACATCACCGGCAGCCTGAAGGTTGGCGTCGTTCACGGCATATCGCTCTGAAATGTCGATGCCGTCTTCCAGATCGAAACGCGGATCGGTCGGGCCGTTGCGCCCGTCCAGTCCGACCAGGGGCGCGATGGCCAGGACACGGGCCGTCGGCGCGGTCAGCGCATAGGACAGCGCGCCGTGACCGCCGACGCCGGCGCCGTAAAACAGCACATCGTCGAACTGATCGAACAGCGTGCTGTCGGCCAGCGCGTCGATGAACGTGATGACTTCGGGCGCGCGAAACAGCGTGGCGCCGCGGGAGGCCAGCGACAGATGGGACCAGTCCATGTCATCGGCCAACTCGTGCAGGCGCGAACGGTGGGTCTTCAACGCGACATCGGGATCCGAAGCGGTTTCGAAACTGACCAGAAGCGATGCGCCACGCCGCTGGAAGGCCACCGCGTCATAGGGTGTCAATCCATAGGAAAAACGGTCCAGCCGGTCGATCGAGACGTTTTCTTCGTCGTCTTCGGGATCATCGGAAACCATGTCATCCATCGCTGTCATTGCGCGCACCCCAAACAGATCGGTCATTGTCATCTTCGATAACAGCAGATGAATGTTCTGCCGATGTGGACACAACAAGGCAATTTGGTGCAATCACAGGTTATCTGTGATCCCGACCGCCTCAGATCCAGTCCAGGTTGACGTGCCCGGGGCCATAGGTCGCACCAAGATCGCGGCGCAACTGGCGAAAGCGGGGGCGCAACGCCTTGAACTTCCGCTCGTGGGTCTCGGCCACCAGACAACGGACCGTGCCGAACAGATCCTGGCGGTGCATCTCTTCCAGGATGTCCAGCTCGGCGCCTTCGATGTCCATCTTGACGAAGGCGATGGTGCCACGGGCCAGCGCTTCGCGGCGCAGGATTTCGGTGAAATCAAGACAGTTTACCTCGACCCCCGTGCTGGCGTCGATCGCGCGGCCGCCGTCGAGGATCGTCGATTTCACCGACGCGCCCTCGGGGTTGTCGTCAAATCCCTCGGCACGCATCAGGCGGACCGTTCCCGCCGTTGCGCCCACGGCGGCATTGACGAGGATGACGTTGGCGTGATCGGCGAAACGCTCGCACAGGCGAGCAAAGGCGAAAGGGTCCGGCTCATAGGCGATGACGTCGGCGCCCGTCGCGGCAAGCTGTGCGGTGACCACGCCCATGTTCGCGCCGCAATCCAGCGCCAGGTCGCCGGGGCGCAGCATGGCGCAGACGCCGCGCAGGAAACCTTCGGCGCTGGCCTTCCGAAGGTTGCGCTTGTGACGGCGGATGATCTTGTCCGCCTGGAGTTCACCATCCGTCTTTGGCGCTTCGGGCAGGGGCAGGGTCATGGTGTTCTCATGGATGATGGCGGGGGCAACGGTGCGCAGGGCGGGAAGAGTCGGGGGAAGAAATAACAATACGCATCAGCCGGTCTTCCGCAGGTTGCCTTCGGTCAGGCGGCGCACATAGGACACGCCGGTCTGTTCGTGCAGGATGCCGCGGGCCGTCTTCAGCAGCCCGCTTTCCTTCAGCACGCCGTTGTGGCGATAATGCACGGTGTGGATCGTCCGGTCGTCGGGCAGGGGTTCGCCGCGTATCCGCCCGCCCATGATGTAATGCTGTTCCTCGGGCAGCACGTTCCAGTCCAGCCCGGCCCGCCGGATCGACACCGGCAGGGTCATCTGGTCGAGGTAGGGGCGGCGGTTGTCCAGTGTTTCGATCCGGTCGACGGTGCGCGCGCTGTCGTACCAGACGTCGGGAAACCGCTGCGCACCGCCTTCCGCGTTCTCGGGAAACACCACCAGCCCGGCACTGAAATAGGGCACCACCGGATCCGGCGAGCGGCGCATCAGGTGCATCCTTTCGTCCGGAACGGGCAGACCGAATGCGCCCCAGATCGGATCCCATATGTCCTGATCCGCCCATGTCATCGACGCGGCCATGGAACACGACACATGGCCGTCGCGGCACAGGTTCGCCGGGTCGTTGGGTTCCAGGAACAGCACGTCAGAGTCCACAAACGCAGAGAAATCCGAATCGCGCGGCTGCATCGCCGCTATGATCTTGTTGCCGTGGGGATACTCGGTGTCCCACATGCCTTCGGTGACCATCGGGCGCACCTCGGCCCCCATCATCGCGTGCGCCTTGTGCACCGCGGGGTGCAATTCGTCGAACCGGTGGGCGGGGCAATATCCCACCGCCGCGACGTCCGGTCCCCAGCATTTGCGCAATGAAGCCAGCAGGGTGCAGGCGAAGATCTGGTATTCCGGCGGCTCGACGATATAGGCGAAGGTCAGACGGGGGCGGGCCATCCGGTCACTCCAGCGCGAGAGCCGGATCGACGCCGACCTGCCGCGCCATCCGCCAGACATAGGAATTTTCCAGCGGCACGTTCTTCCTCCACCAGGGCCGGGTGCCGTTGGTATAAAGATGCACCGACAGCGTGTTGTCGGTGAACCACCCCTCGACCCGCCCGTGGGGATCGAAGAAAATGTCGTTCAACTGGAACGGCACGGGATACAGGTATTCGGGCGCCATGGCGCGGTCGTAATCGCCGGTCTGCTGGGCGAAATAGGTGAATGCCTGGGGGCCGAAGGCCGTCCGCTCGGCGTTATAGATCTTGACCGCATGGGGCAGGCTTTCGTCCTGGCGGGCCAGCCGCTTCTTCTGGTTCTTGTTGAACCAGGGCGGGGCCGGCGGCAGGTTGTCATAGTAATCGAGCAGCGCGTCGATCAACGCGCCTTGTCGCGGGATCTTGACCACACCGCAGTTCAGCGCGCCGCGAAACCCGTGCCCGGCATAGATGTGGTCGATGTCGTCGGGAAACGGCCGGTGGCAGAACGCATCGCAATCGATCCAGATCGCGTCGGTCTTCTGGATCATCTTGTAACGGAACACGTTCGACAGGAACGAGGCCGACGTTGCGCCGACCACGCCCATGTCGATGTCCATGATATCGGTGGCCGGGCGCACGATCACGCCGTCGGGCACGTTTTCGACCGTATCGGTGCAATACAGCGTCGTCGGATGCCCCTGCTGCACGTGGCTGAGCAGGCACAGTTGATTGATATACTGCAATTTTTCGCCAATCCACAGGGATGCGACCGGGCGGCGTTCGGGGTTTGCCATATATGCCTCTCGTTTCGCGGGTTGCCCGCGATTGTTTCTTGTTCTGCCATGACCCTGCCCGATTTGGGGAACACTGTCACGCGGACAGGTGCGGTTGTGCGGAACGTTCCTCCGCCCTTATGATGCACGAAAGTGAAGAAATAACGGCCATGTGCCGGAATAATGCGGGCAGGGAAACGATTGGGCATTTCAGAGGGCACGGGTCCGGGTCTGCCGGCGAAGAACGTCAGCCGCCATGGCAAGATCACCGCCGTGTCGATGATGAAGGACGAAGGGCCGTTCCTTCTGGAATGGGTCGCGCATCACATCGCCGTCGGGTTCACCGATCTGGTGGTCTATACCAACGATTGCACCGACGGCACCGACGACATGCTGATCCGGCTGGAAACGCTGGGCCTGGCCCATCACCGCCGCAACGTCATCAAGCCGGGGATCAAGCCACAGCCGTCGGCGATCAAGCACGCCCAGGCCGAACCCCAGGTGCAGGACAGCGATTGGGTGATGGTGTTCGACGCCGACGAATTCCTGTCGATCCGTCACGGCGACGGCACCCTCGACGATTTGCTCGACGGCGTTGTGGCGGCGGGAGCCAACGGCATCGTCATCACATGGCGGATTTTCGGGTCGGGTGGCGTGGTCGACTGGAGCCGCGATTTCGTCACCGAACAATACCTGATGGCCGCGCCGCCGATGTGGAACAAGGGATGGGGGGTCAAAACCCTGTTCCGATTCGATCCCGACGCCTGGAAGCTAGGCATCCACCGGCCCAAGCTGAAGAACCGCGTGCTCGACACCGATTATCCCGCCTCGGTGCGCTGGCTGAACGGATCGGGCCGCGAGATGGAGGAGTATTTCAAGTTCCGCGGCTGGCGTTCGATCGTGCGCACGGTCGGATACGATTGGGCGCAGATGAACCATTACGCGGTGAAAAGCATCGACAGCTATGCGATCCGCAAGTTCCGCGGCAACGTGAACGACAAGAAAGACAAGTACAACGACAGCTATTGGTCGCTGCAGGACCGAAACGAGGTGCGCGACGACACGATGCTGCGCTATTCCGCGTGCCGGCGCGAGATCTTCGAAGGATTGCTGGGCGATCCGGTCCTGAACCGGCTGCATCACGCGGCGCTTGAGCGGGCCGAGGCACGGCTGGCCGAATTCAAGCGCACGCCCGACTATGCCGGTTTCGTCGCGCAACTCAAGACCGCCAGCGCCGTGCCCATCACGCAGGTCGAAGCGAAACCCCCAAAGGAACGCGACCCCGAAAAGATCGCCGCCCTGATGAGCGAGGTGGAAAAGCGCGCCGGCGAAACCCGCGACGCCGAAAAGGCAAAGCCCGCGCAGGATCGCGCGCTGGCGCCGGTCGAAACCTATGTGCGCGGTGACATCGACCTTGCCGCGAATGTTCCGCTCGACTGGTTCGACAATCATTCCATCCGGCTGCCCGCCGATCCGCGTGTCTTCACGCCGCCGGCCCTGCTGAATATCGAGGCGGGCAAGTTCGAACGCAACCTCGCGCGCAACCTGCCGACCCTGCTGCCCGAGTTCACGACCTACATGGAAATCGGTGCAGGTGCCGGATTCCTGGCGACCCGGCTGGCGCGCGAACGCCCCGATCTGACACTGTGGATACAAGAGGAATCCGCCCCGCTGCATGGATTGATCAGACGGATCATGGCCGAGAACGCGATCGTTCCCGAAGGCCGGATAACGCTGACCGCCCGCCCCATGGCAACCGATCCCGGCACGCTGGCCACCCAGGTTGCCAACGCTCTGCCCCATGTCCTTCTCCTCGGCGATCCGGCGATCACACCGGCCGCCATCGCCGCCTTGCGCGCTCCGGTGCCGCCGGTGCTGATTCTTGCCGGGCGGCTCTGGGCCGAGGCGCAGCCAGATCTGGAGTCGTTCAAGACCGCCCTGAAAGCCAACGGTTATCGCGCCCGCCTGCCGCTGGATTCGGCCATCTGCGCAGGCTGGACCACCGCCGAAGCCGTGCAGCCATGAGCGCCGACCTGTCAGCCTTCTTCGTGGTCGAAGGCCCCCATCTCGAAGCGCAGGGCCTGCTTCTGGCATCGTCCCTGCGCGGCCATACCGGCGATGATTATACGCTGATCGCCTATCGCCCCGACGGGCCCGATGCACCCGCGATGCCGCGGGTCACGGCCGAGGCGTTCGCCCATCTCGGCGTCGATCTGCGCCCGCTGGCGGTCGATCGGTCCTTCTGGAAAAAGCCCTATCCCCATGGCAACAAGCTGTTCGCCTGTGCGGCACCACGGGCCACATCGCGGCATGTGTTTCTCGACACCGACATGGTCTGTGTCGCCCCCCTGGACCTGGAACGCCGCATCACGCCCACCGCGGTATCGCTGGTTCCCGACGGCACGCCCGGTTGGGGCAAGGGCAACGATCGCTGGGACCGGGTCTATGGGCATTTCGATCTGGCCCTGCCCACCGACCGCGTCCGCCTGACCCGCCGCCGCCGGGTTTCGTATCTGCCATACTTCAACGCCGGCCTGATCGGCTTTCACAGCGATCCGGGCGCGTCAAAGCCGTTTGCCCAACTCTGGCTCGCCACCGCGCGCGAGATCGACTGGAACGTGTCGGTGGCGAAAAAGCGCCCCTGGCTGGACCAGATCGCGCTGCCCGTCACGTTGAAACGCTTCGGGCTGGCCTATGACGTGCTGCCCGACGTCTATAACTTCTCGATCTCGGACCGCGCGTTCGAACCCGACGCGACGCCGAAGATCCTGCACTATCATTCCTTCACCTACGGCCCGCACTGGCCACAGTTCAAAACCGAGCTTGCGCGCCTGAACGACACCCTTGGCCCCGCCAGGATGGCCGTGCTGGCGCCGCTTTACGACCGGTTCTGGCACGCGGCGACGGGCGGCACGCCATGAGCCGGATCGCCATCGTCACCACCATGCGCAACGAAGCGCCGCACCTTCTGGAGTGGATCGCCCATCATCGCGCGGCGGGGGTCGATGACTTCCTGGTCTTTTCGAACGATTGCAGCGATGGCACCGACACGATGCTGGACCTGCTCGGCGGCGCCGGCGTCGTGCATCACATCCGCAACCCGGTGCCGGACGGGCGCACGCCGCAATGGTCGGCCCTGCGCCTTGCGGCCCGCCATCCCGTTCATGCGGCGGCCGACTGGATCGCCGTGATGGATTGTGACGAGTTCATCAACCTGCGCGCGCCCGGTGGCGGCTTGCCGGGCCTGATCGACCGATGCGCCGCCGATGCCATCGTCCTGCCATGGCGGCTGTTCGGCCATGGCGGCCACGCCATGCCGCCCGATCAGGCGACTCGGCGCGCGTTCAGGCGGGCGATAGCGCCCGACGCGCTTTATCCGCCGCTGTCGCGCTTCTTCAAGACCCTGTACCGGCGCGCCGCCTTCGCGAAACCGGGGGTGCATCGGCCGAAACCCGGTGACCGGACGGTGCGTTGGGTCGACGGGTCAGGTCGCGCGTTGCCAGACGGGTTTGCCAGCGCCGCGAACCGCATCATGCTCTGGGGCGATCCCCTGGCCACCGGATTGGTCCAGCTGAACCATTATTCCCTGCGTTCGGCGGGGGATTTCCTTCTGAAACAGGCCCGGGGCCTGCCCAACCACACCGACAAGGCGATCGACCTGACCTATTGGATCGAACGCAACTTCAACACCGTCGAAGACCGCTCGATCGACGCCATGGCGGCGGCAACGGACGCGGAGTTCGATCGCCTTCTGGCCTTGCCGGGTGTGGCCGCGGCACAAAAGGCGGCCCGCACGACGGCACGCGCTCGGATCGACGCGATGCTGGAATCGCCGGACACGGCGGCATTGTTCGGCCGCCTCCTGCTCGCCGCCGACAGCGTGCCGCCCGATGACGCGACCGCGCGCCGGCTGGTCGCGCTCTATCAACGGGCGCTCAGCCTGTCGTGACCTCCAGCCGCTCCAGCCCGTGAAAATGATAGATGTCGCCATAGCGCGGCACCCCGCACAGCGCCAGGTCGGGGCAACGCGCGAACAACACCGTCAGCGCGATCTGCAACTCCAGCCGCGCCAGCGGCGCCCCGACACAGAAATGCGGCCCCGCGCCGAACGCCAGCTGCACCGGGGCCTTGCCGCCAAACCGTGCCGGATCGAACCGGTTCGGATCGGCGAACACGGCGGGATCGCGGTTCGCCGCCCCCAGCAGACAGGCGATCCGGTCGCCGCGCGCAAAGCGGTGGCCGAAGATCTCCACCGACTCGTACACCCAACGCGTGAACAGGTGCAGCGGCGAATCAAAGCGCAGGATCTCCTCGGCGATCGCGACGGAATTCTCGGGATAGAACGGCGTGCCGGTCTCCAGCAGGGTCTTCACGCCGTTGCCCAGGGCGTGCACCGTCGCCTCATGTCCCGCGTTCAACAGCAGGATGCACGTCGAAATCATCTCGTCCGGCGTCAGCCTGGCGCCGTCCTCCTCCGCCGCGATCAGATGGGTGATCAGATCGTCGGCCGGGCGGCTGCGCCGTGCCTCGATATGGCGGCGCAGGAAATCCGAGAACGCGCGCGCGGCCGTGGCGGCGGCATCCTCTTCGGCGCGGGTGCGGCCGGGCCGATACATGGCGACCATGGCGCCCGACCAGGCCAGCAACTGATCGCCCATGGTCTCGGGTACCCCCAGCAGCCGCGCGATCACGGTGACGGGAACGGCCCGCGCATAGGCCGAAAGCAGTTCGACCTCGCCGCCGAAGCTGTCGATCAGCCGATGGCACAGCGCCTCGATATCCGGGGCCAGCCCGGCAATCCGGCGGGACGTGAACGCCCGCAACACCAGGCCGCGCAGCCGGGTGTGGCGCGGCGGTTCCAGTTCCAGCATCGAATGGGCTTCGACGGCATAAAACGGCGCGGTATGGGGGGCCGGTGCCTCGGCATGTTCGCCCGGGGCCTCGCGGCCCAGCCGGCGGTCGCGCAACACCGCCTGCGTCGCGGCGTGCGTGGTTGTGGCGGGCAAGCCGTAATCGGCCCAGAACACGATGTCTCCCATGTCGCGCGCACGATCATAGGCGCCATAGGGCGATTGGACAAAGGCGGGATCGGTAGGCGATTGATCAAAACGTTCCATGGCCTCGTCTTAGACCGCACGCCCCGGCCCGGCAATGCCATCCCCCGCTTCTCATTGATCCAAATACTCATTCCGCCGCCAAGTCTGGTCATGGCCGGTGCGGGGGCTAGACTCCGCTGAACCCTGGCAAAGGAAACGACATGGACGTGGCGATCATCGGGGCGGGGCTGGCCGGGCTGGCGGCGGCGCGCATTCTGGCCGATGCCGGCAGACCGGCGGTCATCTTCGACAAGGGGCGGGGCCTCGGCGGCCGTCTGGCGACGCGCCGCCGCGCACCCTGGGCGTTCGATCACGGCGCACCGGGGGTCGCTCCGGCCGGGGGCGATCTGGCCGCCTACCTGATCGCTGCCACGGCGGCGGGCGCGGCCAAGCCGATCCGGGATGCGCCCAACACCCACCGTGGCCTGCCCGGGATGAGCGGGTTGGTGAAACCGCTGGCCGTCGGGCTGGACATCCGGCGCGCAACCGAGGTTGCCCGCGTCATCGGGCGTGGCGGGCGCCTGGCCTTGCTGGACGCCTGTGACGAGGATCTGGGCACGTTCGACCGGCTGATCTGTGCGATTCCCGCGCCACAGGCCGCGCGGGTTCTGGCGGCGGTGCTGGACGGCACCGGCGTGCAGCGGATCGAGGCGGCGCGCATGGATCCCTGCTGGACCCTCATGGCCAGCTGGAACGGCGGACCGGCGCTGGCGCGTCAAACGGGCGGCGCACCTTTCGCCAGCGTCCTGTGTCAGCACCATGGCGACCGCCCCGTCTGGGTTGCCCACGCCGCCCCCGACTGGAGCCGGGCCAATCTCGAACTCGACCGCGACGATGCCCGCGACGTTCTGACCAATGCCCTGATGGCGCACCTCGGCACAACCCGTCAGCCCGACATCGCCATGGCGCACCGTTGGCGTTATGCCCGCACTGCCGTGCCCATGGGCCGGGACTTCCTCGCGCAGGCCGGCGGGCGCGTCCTGATCGGGGGGGACTGGGCGCTTGGCCCGCAGGCCGGCCATGCCTTCACCAGCGGTCAGGCCATGGGCCGTGCGCTGGGGGGCTGAGTCCGGCGCCGGGGCTGGTCGCCCCCCACAGGTTGGAGTAGGCAGCACCATGGCCATTGCGTTCGATACATTCACCGCCTTCCGCGACCACGGCTTCGACACGCTGATCGACGTGCGCGCACCGTCGGAATACGCCGAGGATCACGTTCCCGGCGCGATCTCGCTGCCCGTGCTCAGCGATGCGGAACGTGCCCGCGTCGGCACCATCTATAAACAGGTCAGCGCCTTTGATGCCCGCAAGATCGGCGCGGCGCTGGTGGCGCGCAATGCCGCGACCCATATCGAGGGCGCGCTGGCCGGACACGACGGTGGCTGGCGGCCGCTGGTCTATTGCTGGCGCGGCGGTCAACGCTCGAACGCCTTCGCGTCGATCCTGACGCAGATCGGCTGGCGCGCCGGGGTGGTCGAGGGCGGCTATCGCAGCTATCGGCGGGCGGTGAAGGCCATGCTCTATGACCAGCCGTTTCCCTGTCCGGTGGTCCTGCTGGACGGCAACACCGGCACCGCCAAGACCGAACTGCTGCACCTCGCGCGCGATCGGGGGGTGCAGATCCTGGACCTCGAAGGGCTGGCGAACCATCGCGGATCGCTGTTCGGTGCCATGGGCGACCAACCGGCGCAAAAAGGGTTCGAATCGCGATTGGCCGACGCCGTTGCCGCCCTGACGCCGGGCCGTCCGGTGCTGGTCGAGGCGGAATCCAGCAAGGTCGGCCAGCGGGTCGTGCCGCCATCGCTCTGGTCGGCCATGGGCCGGGCGCGGCGCATCGAACTGCGGGTGCCGCCCGAAGCGCGCGCCAGCTATCTGACCCGCACCTATGCCGACATCGTGGCCGACACGCCCCGCCTGATGCAGACGCTGTCGGCGCTGGTGCGCCTTCAGGGGCATGACCGGGTGGCGCGCTGGAAGGATCTGGCGATGGCCGGCGCACATGAAACCCTGGCGCTGGAGCTGATGCGCGACCACTACGATCCGCGCTATGGTCGCGAACGCGGCGCGCCCGACCGGCTGGCCGTGATCGAGGCGGCGACGCTGGACGCCGACGGCCTTGCCCGCGCCGCGGACCGGATCGCGGCCCTTATGCACGGCCTGGCGGCGCAGGCAGTGCCGGATCGCTGATGTTCGGCGTCGGCTAGCGCACCGTGATGAAGGGCGCGCCCGCGTGCAGGGTGCCGATGACGCCCGCCGCGTATCCCGCCTTCTGCAGCGCGGCCAGCGTTTCGCGCGCCGCGTCGGGCGCGACGGCCGCCAGCAAGCCGCCCGCGGTCTGCGGATCGAACAACAGATCCGCCTCGGGCGTGTCGGGCAGGGCCATGCGCAAGGCGATCCTGTGGTTCTCCGGGAACAGGGTCGAGCGGTGACCGGCCCGCGCCAAATCTGCCGCCCCATCCAGCAACGGCACATCGCCCAATGCCACCGCCGCGGCCAGCCCCGAGGCGTCGAGCATGCCCATCAAGTGTCCCGCCAGGCCAAAGCCCGTCACGTCGGTCATGGCATGGGCGTGGCGCAGGATTTCGGCGGCGCGGCCCTGGCCCTGTTGCATGGCCTCGAGCGCGCAGCCAACCCAGCCACCGCGCGCGCCCATCGCCATCTCGGCGGCAAGGATGACGCCGGTGCCGACGGGTTTGGTCAGGATCAGCACGTCGTCCGCCCG
This sequence comes from Oceaniglobus indicus, assembly GCF_002751875.1. Taxonomy (GTDB): domain Bacteria; phylum Pseudomonadota; class Alphaproteobacteria; order Rhodobacterales; family Rhodobacteraceae; genus Oceaniglobus; species Oceaniglobus indicus. Next base: position 54,830 of record NZ_NMZM01000001.1, read on the forward strand.
TGCGCCGGCCAAGGTGATCGCCCCGTCGGCCAGCCCGGTGATGGTGAAGCCCAGCGACAGGTGATCGCCGATCAGGGTGTGACCGCCGACGATCTCGGCCCCCGCAGCGGCAAAGACCTCGGCCGCCGCGCCCATTATCTCGGCCATCATGTCGGCGTGGATTTCCGGCGTCGCGCGCGGCAGGATCACGGTGGGCAGCGCGGCCTGGGGATGCGCGCCCATGGCAAAGACATCACCCAGCGCATGGTTGGCGGTGATGCGCGCGAACACGGCCGGGTCTTCGGTGAAGGCGCGCAAATGGTCGGTGGTGATGACCTGTCGAATGTCACCGAAGCGCAGGATTGCGGCATCGTCGCCCGGCGCGCTTTGCACATCCGCACGTGACGGCGCGGGCAGGGCGGCCAGCGCCGCCCTCAGCCCCGCCTGACCCAGCTTCGAGCCGCAGCCGCCGCACATCGGCTTGCCCCCGTTCAGGGCCGCGTCCATGCCGGCCGCCACCCTTGCGGGCGGTTTCGGCCCTGCCATCCGGGGCAGGTCGGCCAGCTTGTCCATGAAGGCGCGGTCGATCCGGTCCTTCCAGCGCCACAGCAACGGCCCCGCCAGCCGCAGGCCGAACTTGTCGGCCACGGCCGATTTCTCGCCCAGCGAGATCAGCTTGAGATAGCCATTTTGCGGGCGATAGGGTTTCAGCGTGCCATGGCCCAGCCGCGCCATCAGGTTGCGGTGCAGAACGGGGGCCTGGCGCACGGCAAAGACCCCGGCCTTGGGGCGCGGTGCGTAGCCCATGTGCGCACAATCGCCCACGGCAAAGACATCGGGATCGTCAGGGGTCTGCAACGTGGCGCCGACGCGGATGAACCCCTCGTGCAGGGCCAGGTCGGTGTGCGCGATCCAGTCGTGCGGCCGTGCCCCGGCCGCGCCGGTGGTGAAACCGCTGGTGAGGCGCTGTCCGTCGGCCAGAACAACGCCCTCGGCGTCCAGCGCGGTGACGGCGGTCTGTTCCAGCAAGGTGATTCCCATCGCCCGCATCCGCGCGCGCAGGGCCCGCGCCGCGCCCGCGCCGATCCCCGAAAGGGCGTCCGAATGTTCGATGACATGGACCGGGCCGGTGCGACCGGCGGCCTGCCGGGCGCCATGGGCCATCGCCATGGCCAGCTCGACCCCGGCGACCCCGCCGCCGACCACGGCCAGCCCGCGGTCCGCCAGGTTCGGATCGGCGCGCAACCGTTCCAGTTGACGCGCCCAGCGTTCAGCGAACCGGTGCAGCGGCTTGGCCGGGGTCGCGTGGTCCGCGAAACCGGGCAACTCGGGCATGTCGGAATGGATGCCCACGTCGATCGACACCGCGTCATAGCGCACCGGCCCGCGCCCGGCGACGTTGACCGTCCTGGCCGCACGGTCCAGCCCATCGGCCCGCCCCAGGATCAGGCGCGCCCCCGCGAACCGCGCCAGCCGGACGAGGTCGATCTCGAGCGTTTCGCGCGCGTAATGGCCGGCCACGAACCCCGGCAGCATCCCGGTATAGGGGGCGGTCGGCGCGGGGTTGATGACGCTGACACGCACCCCCGGCAACGGGTCCATCCCCCAGCGACGCAAGAGCAACGCATGGGCATGACCGCCGCCAACCAGCAGCAGATCGCGTGTCAGGGGAAGCGGCGCGGGGGACATGGGCATCGTGGGTCTCGGGCGTGTTGAGGGGTGGTGCGGTGATAGAGGCCCGCGGGGGAATTGGCGAGCCGCGTTTGCGGCGGGACGCACCGGTCAAGTGCAGTGTTCGTGGTTGGTGTCGATGCCTCCGGCGGGAGTATTTCGGTCAGTAAGAAATCCAAAGCAACGGCCCTGCCGGGAAAGGCCGGTTTCGCGGTCGCGATCAGATCGCGTGCCGGATTCATCGGTCCTCACGGGGCAAGCCAGCGTCCGGCAAAGCCGTCGTGCCCGGCGAACAGGGCGCGGCGGTGGCGGTCCTGGCCCAGATGCACCATGTCGACTCTCGTGATGGTGCCGACCAGCGCGCAGAACCGGGCGCGCCGAATGCCGGGAGTGTGATCTTCGGGCGCGGGGATCGTGGTGCCGGGTGCGGGTTCTCCGCCGTATGCCATGCGCCCGGCGGGGGGGATACGCGCCCACCGGTCCTGAACCGCGTCACCGCGCAGGATCTGCATCGTCAGGGTCAGCCTCAGTTGCACCGCGTCACCGGGCGACCAGAACGACAGCGCGGCGCGCGGATCGCGGGTCAGTTCGGCGATCTTTTCCGAGGCGCTGTCGGTGTGCACCTCGACCTCGGCCAGACGTGCATCGGCGCGGCGCAGCACGACCCAGCGGGCCTGGGGGGCGCCATCGATGCCGGTCGTGGCCAGAACGCCGGTGCGACAGGGATGATCGCCATCGGCCACCCCCGCCGCCAGCAGATCCCACAGGGCGGTGCGCCACGCGGGCAGGGTGTGTTCGTCAATCATATCCCGTCATCTCCAGGTATCCGCGCCCTGTCGCGCTGCCCTCGATCGTGACCGGACCTTCCCAGTAGGGCACCGTGGTGTCCATCCAGGCATCGCGGTTTAGGGCGCGGATCGTCACGTCGAGGCCCCGCTCGGGCAGTTCCACGCGCCAGTCCACCGGCACATCGCGCCCGGCGACGCGGTGGATGTCGAGCGGCGTCATCGCCAGCGCGCCGTCGCCATAGGGGGTGGCCGTGCCGTCGGGTTCGATCCAGGTGGCCGAAGTGAAATCGCCGGCGCCCCCCCGCAACACGAAGCCCATCAGCTTCGCGCCATCATCGAAGCTGAGGCTGATCCAGTCCCAACCGCTTTGCGTCGGGTCCAGAAGTTGCGACGACCATTCGCGGTCCAGCCACGCGGCGCCGGTCACCTCGACCGCACCATCGGGCAAATCAAGCGTGCCGCTGACCCGAAAGAAGGGTTGCGAGTAATACATGCTGGCCTGGCCGCTGGCGGATTTGACCGAGAAACCAGCGTCACCCTGCAACACCAGCGGGCCATCGGCGCTGAGCTTCAGGTCATAGCCGAAATCGGCCCCCTGCGCGCGCAGCGTCACGTCGGACAGGGCCGGTCCGGACAGCGCCCATTCGTCGATCCAGGCCGCGAAGCCGTCACTGGTCGACACGCCCGCCTGGCCCGTGCCGCCGCGCCCCAGGCGCTCGGCCACGAAATGGCGCGTTGGCGTTGTCACGGCGGCGTGTCCCATCCAGGCCTGCGCGCTTTGCCAGCCGTCCTGAAGGGGTGCGCCCGGCGTCAGGGCGGATCGGAACAGCGTCCACTGGACACCGTAATCGGTGCCGTCGTCGCCCTTCAGGTTGGCAGTGACATACCACCATTCGATGCGGAACGCGGGATGGGGGCCGTGATCGGCGGGAAAGGTCAGCACGGTGTCGCGCGAGGGCAAGGCATAGGCGTCGGCCGCATTGCCGAGGCCGGCAAACCCCTGGGCGCCAAGGGGCGCCGCCCAGAGCAGAAGCGGCAGCAAGAGCATCCTAACGTTCATGGGCAAAAACCTGCAGCAGACGCACCGGCGGCATCCGCGCGATCGACAGCGCGGGGCCAAGGGCCGCGAGGCACGCCGCAAGCAGCGAAAGCGCGCCCAGCATCAGCCAGTCGGAGGGAAACAGGAACAGCGGCAGCTTCCAGCCGAACGCCTCGACGTTGATGACCGACAGCAGCACCCAGGCCAGAAGCAACCCCACGGGCAGCGCGCAGATCAGCGTCAGACCGGCCAGCACCAGCGCGCGCAGCAGTTCGAGCCGCGCCAGACCGGCCCGCGTCACGCCCAGCGCCCAGACCGGCGCCAGTTGCGGCAGGCGCATGGCCGACAGGGTCAGCAAACTGGTCAGGATGGCGAACCCGGCGACCGCCAGGGTCAGCACGTTCAGCGCGCGCGAGACGGTGAAGGTGCGTTCGAACACCTCAAGCGAAAACGCCTTGATCGACACCTGATCGACGATGTTCGCGGCGGGCAGCCCGAAATCATCGGTCAGCGCGCGGATCAGGTCGGGCACATCGGCGCGGGGAAGACGCAGGCCGAACTGCAGACGTTCGGTCTGTGGAAACCTTTCGACCAAGGCATCGGTGTCGATCAGGACCTGGCCCAGCGGATTGCCGTAATCGCTGTAAACCCCCAGAACCGGCGCATCCCAATCGGGCAGCGCAATGGTGGCGCCCGACCACAGGCCCTCGCGCCGGGCCAGCTGTTCGTTGACCAGAACGCCGTCGCCCGCCGCGATCCGGTCCCAGACGCCGGGCAGCGCATCGATCAGCGGCCAGTTGTCGCGATAGGTCGGGTGATCGGCGACGCCGTAGAGTTCGCCGGGCAGCCCGGCCAGCGTGGCATCGGTGTGCCAGATCGGCAGAACGGCATCGGTGCGCGGCGCCAGAAACGCCAGCAGCCGCGCCGCCTGTGCGTCATCCTCGGCGGTGACATACAGCTCGGACGCCAGGCGTTGATCCAGCCAGCCGGTGAAGGTCAGCCGGAAGCTCGACACCATCGTGCCGACGCCGATGTTGGCCGCCAGGGCCAGCAGCAACGCCATCAGCGCCAGCGACAGGCCGGGAAGCTGTTGGCGTGTGTCGGCCCAGAACCATTGCGCCAGCGGCCCGCGCGACAGGCGCGCGCCGAGCCAGAGGGCGCCATACAACACCGGCGGCAGGGCCAGCGCCGCCGCGATCAAGAGTGCCCCCAGCATGAAGAACGCGGCGATCAATCCGCTGCCGATCCACATGGTGAGGGCGGAAAGCGCGGCCAGCGCGATGGCGACCAAACCCTGTCGGATCAGCCCCGCCTCGCTGGCGCGGGCCCAGGCGCGCGGTTGTGCGGGCGCCAACAGCGGCAGGCGGGCCACCCGCCACAGCGACGACACCGCGGCCAATGCGGTGCCGATCACCGCGATGCCCAGCCCCGCCACCCACCAGAGCGGACGGATCGACAGCGTGCCCTCGACAGAGGCGCCATAGAGGCCGCGCAGGGTGGCCGCCACGTCAGGGATCAGCAGCGCGGCAATGAGATATCCCAGCGCGATTCCCGCCGCCCCGGCGATCAGTGCAAAGGCCAGCAGTTCCGCGACCAACAGCCACAGCAGCGTCGCGGCGGGCAGGCCCAGCGCGCGCAGGGTGCGAAACATCGGGCGGCGTTGTTCGAACGCCAGACCGATGGTGCCGCGCACGATGAACAGACCGACGGCGAACGACAACAGCCCGAAGGCGGTCAGGTTCAGATGGAAGCTGTCGGTCAGGCGGGCCATGTCGTTGTCCTGTTGCGGCGCGCGCAGGGTCAGACCGGGAGCGACCTGATCCAGCGGCGGACGCGAAAGCGGCTGATCGTCCAGCAGCAGCAGCCGGTTCAGCCGACCTTCCATCCCCAGCAGGCGCTGGGCGGTCGAGATGTCGGCATAGGCCACGCCGGGTGCCACGCCCTCCAGGGTGCGCCGCATCGGCAGGTCGCTGTCGGTCAGACGGTCGGCGGTGTCGGGCGCGACGATCAACTGGCCATCGCCGAGCAGGAATGCAGCGTCCAGCGTGCGGGTGCCGATGCCGCCTGGCAGGCCGCGCGCGGGCAGGGTGAAGGGGTCGATCCCGATCACCCGCAATGGCCCGTTCGGGGTGCCGATGCGACCGTCGATGACCGGGGTCACCAGCCATCCGGCGCGACGCAGGGTGACGAACAGCGCATCGTCGAAGGGGGCATCGTCGAGGGCCACCAGGCTGGCGCGCGGTTCTGCCCCCAGAACATCGGCGGCGCGCGCATAGCTGGCGCGCGCTTCGGCGTTGATCGCCTGCACGCCCGACCACAGGGCCGTGGCCGTGGCGAGGCCCAGCAGCAGCGTCAGCAACTGGAACGGACGGCGGCGCCAGTGCGACAGCAGCGCGATGAGGGCGGCGCGTCTCACGGCCGGATCCGCCCGCGCTGAAGATGCAGGCGCTGCTGCATCCGCTCCGCAAGACGCATGGAATGGGTGACCATCAAAAGCGCCGCACCGGTCTGCGCCACAAGCTCCAGCATCAGGTGCAGCACCCGCTCGCCGGTTTCCTCGTCCAGGTTTCCTGTGGGTTCATCCGCCAGCACCAGCTTGGGGCGCGCGGCCAGTGTGCGGCCGATGGCGACACGCTGCTGTTGCCCGCCCGACAGTTGCTCGGGATACTTCCGGATGTGGTCGGTCAGCCCCAGGCGCTCGGTCAGCGCGCGTTCCCACGCGGCGTCCTGCCGGCCGGCCAATCGGGCCTGAAACGCGATGTTGGCGGCCACGTTCAGCGACGGAATCAGGTTGAACTGCTGAAACACGACGCCCACCGTGCCCCGGCGCAGCTGCGCCCGGCCGCGATCGTCCAGCGCGCCGATGTCCCGGCCGTCGATGGCGATCGTGCCGCCATCGGGCCGGTCCAGCCCGGCGATCAGGTGCAGCAGGGTGGATTTGCCCGACCCGCTTTCGCCGGTCAGCGCCATCGTCGCACCCGCATCGAGCGACAGATCGACACCGCGCAACACCGGATGATCGACCCCGTCGACGAAATAACCCTTGGTCAGATCGGATACATCCAGCACGCCAGTCCCCTTGCTTCCTCAACCCCAGACCTAGGCCCGGTTCGGCCGGGTCAAACGGGTGCGCGCCGGATCAGCCCTTCAGTGCGCCAAACCGACCCGACGTAAAGATCAGCGGCGTGCCGTCGCCCACGGCGGCGCTCAGCACGCGGCCCACCACGATGGCGTGATCGCCGCCATCGTGGACGGCATGGCGCGCACAGACGAACCGCGCAAGGCAGTTGTCGATCAGCGGCGTGCCATCGATGCCCGGTCGCCAGTCCAGCATGTCGAACGCATTACCCTCATGCACGAACGCGCGACAGATGTCGCCCTGGGTTTCGGACATGACGTGAATCGCGAAATGTTCCGCCTCGACAAAGGGCTGAAAGCGGCTTGCCGAACGGGCCGGAGCCCAGAGCACCAGGGGTGGATCCAGCGATATCGACGAGAAACTGTTGGCCGTGATCCCCAGCGGCCCACTGGCGCTGTGGGTGGTCACGACGGTGACACCGGTGGCGAACTGTCCCAGCGCCGTGCGAAACTGCCGCTTGTTGGCGGGTCCGGGCGTGAAATCGATCATCTTCGACATCGCTCAGGGCTCGCCCAGGTGACTGGCGCGCCCGCACGGCGCCGCGGCCCGACGGGCGATCTGGCCTGTCGGTGCGGGGGCGGGCGTTACGGCAGGGCGCACGGGTGCGCGATGCGCCGGCCGCGATGCGACACGACGCAGGGGCTGTTTCGCACGGGGGGCAAAATGGTCAGCGCAATTCCATGACAGTTCGATCTGGTTGACCATCAGCGGTGTTCTCCTGCCCACGGGGGCTCATCGGGGTTTCGTCGGATCCATGACCACAGACATGGGGCGGCGAACAGGTTTTCAACCGGGCAACGGGCCGGGTTCCGAAAGATCTGCACCGTCCATAGGCGGATAAGCCGACAAAATGAAGGCGCCGCCGGGCAATTCGCGTTCATGGTTTCGCGTTGGACGTGATCGGCATGGCCGGGACGTCGCGCGCATCGGGCGTATTCAGGCCAGATGCACGCCATCATCGGCTGCTGAGCCTGAGTGTATCAGCCGGGCAGGGCGCGGATGGCGTCGCGCACGCCCTTCGTCTCAAGCTGATGCAGGGCCTGCACGATCGGGTCGCGCCAGGTTTCGGCCACGGTTTGCGGAAAGACCTCGCGCAGCGCCAAAAGGGCATCAACGCGCGCGGCGCCGGTCTGACCGTCCAGCCGCAGCCGGTCGGCCAGCGGATCGCGCACGTCGATCGCGTTGCCGTCCAGATCGACGCCCGACACGTAGCGCATCCAGCCCGCAACCGCGAGGCAGAGTCCGTGGCTGTCGCGCCCGGCGGCGTGGTTTTCGGCCAATGTCGCAAGGATCCGCTGGGGCAGCTTTTGCGAGCCGTCCATGGCAATCTGCCACGTGCGGTGCCGGATCGCGGGGTTTTCATAGCGCGCGAACAGCGCATCGGCGTGTTGGTCCAGGTCGGTGCCTTCGGGCGGCGTCAGGGCCGGAATGATCTCGGCCCGCCACAGGCGCTTGACGTAACCGGCCATGACGGGATCGGCGGCGCAATCAGCGATGGTTTCGTGCCCGGCGAGATAGCCCAGATAGGCCAGCGCCGAATGGGTGCCGTTCAGCATCCTGAGCTTCATGTGCTCGAACGGCGTCACGTCCCCGACCAGTTGCGCACCGACGCCGGCCAGGTCGGGGCGGTCGTCGTTTACGAAGTCGTCCTGGATCACCCATTGGCGGAACGGTTCGTGCATCACCGGCGCGCGGTCGTCGTATCCGGTCAGGCGCGCGGTGGCTTCGATATCTTCCGCGCTGGTGGCGGGGACGATGCGATCGACCATGGTGGCCGGAAAGCGGCCGTGCGCCGCGATCCAGTCGGCGAGGTCGGGATCGATCCGGCGGGCGAGGTCCAGCACCACGCCACGCACCACCGATCCGTTGTCGGGCAGGTTGTCACAGGACAGCACGGTGAACGGCGCCAATCCCGCCGCCCGGCGCAGGGCCAGCGCGCGCACGACGTATCCGGGGGCCGACGCCGGCAGGGATGCGGCCAAATCGTGCCGGATATCGGGGTGATCGGGGTTCAGAGCGCCCGTGGCGGGATCGTGGCAATACCCCTTCTCGGTCACGGTCAGCGACACGATCTTCACGGCCGGATCGGTCAGGCGCGACAGCACTGCCGCCGGGTCTTCGGGGGCCACCAGAACCTCGGCCACCGATGTGATGACGCGCGGCTTCGTGCCGTCGGGGGCCAGCTCCACGGCGGTATAGGCGCCGCCCTGGGGCGCCAGCGCGTCACGGGTGCCGGGGCTTTTCAACGAGACGCCGCAGATCGACCAGTCGCCGCCTGACTTCTCCATCGCCTCGGCGATGTAGATCGCGCCGTGGGCGCGGAAGAAGGCGCCAAGGCCAAGGTGGACGATGCCGATGGCAGGGCGTTTTTCGGGTGCGCGCAGGCGGGGCAGATCAGCGGGCAAGCCAGCCTCCATCGACGTTGAGGACCGCGCCGTGAATATAGGTGGCGGCGGGCGAGGCGAGGAATACGGCCGTCTGCGCGATATCGTCGGCCTTGCCCCAGCGGCCCGCCGGGATCCGGTCGAGAATCGCCTTGTTGCGGTCGGGATCGGCGCGCAGCGCCTCGGTGTTGTTGGTTTCGATATAGCCCGGCGCGATGGCGTTGACGTTCACCCCCTTGGCGGCCCATTCGTTGGCCATGGATTTGGTCAGCCCGGCAACGCCGTGTTTCGACGCGGTATAGGACGGCACGCGGATCCCGCCCTGAAACGACAGCAGCGATGCGATGTTGACAATCCGCCCGCCGGTGTCACGTTCGATCGCCGCCTTGGCAAAGGCCTGGCAGGTAAAGAACAGCGCCTTCAGGTTCACGTCGATCACGGCGTCCCAGTCTTCTTCGGTGAACTCGATGCTGTCGGCGCGCCGGATGATCCCGGCGTTGTTGACCAGGATGTCCACCTTGCGCGTTGCGAAGGTATCCTTCGCGGCCATCGGATCGGCGAAATCCAGGGTCAGCTCATGGGCGCCGTCGATCATGGCCACGGTGTCGGCACAGGACGACCGCCCGGCACAGATCACATGGGCGCCCGCGCGGCCCATGGCCACGGCGATGGCCTGACCGATGCCGGTGTTGGCGCCGGTGACAAGGGCGGTCTGCCCGGCAAGGGAAAACGGGTTCATCGCAGATCCTCCATCGCGACCATGTCCATGTCGGTGTAATCGACGTTGTCGCCGGCCATGGCCCAGATGAAGGTATAGCCGCCGGTGGCGACACCGGCGTGAATCGACCAGGGCGGGGACAGCACGGCCTCTTCGTTCTTCATCACGATGTGGCGGGTTTCGTCCGGTTCGCCCATCAGATGGAACATGCGGGTGTCGTCGGCCATGTCGAAATACAGATAGGCCTCCATCCGTCGATCATGGGTGTGGCAGGGCATGGTGTTCCAGACCGACCCCGGCGCAAACTGCGTATAGCCGCAGACAAGCTGGCAGGATTCCATCACCAGCGGATGCACGAACTGATTGATCGTGCGCTTGTTGGCGGTTTCCGATGCGCCCAGCTCGACCTTGTTCGCCTCGGCCAGGGTGATCAGGCGCGATGGAAAATCGGTGTGGGCGGGGGCCGACAGGATATAGAACCGTCCCTTGCCCGCGAAGGTCACCGGACCGGACCCGCGCCCCAGATACAGCACATCGCCATGCTCCAGCGTGTAATCGTCACGCGCCGAGACCTTGCCGGTGTCGCCGATGTTGACCACGGCCATTTCGCGCCGCTCGAGAATGGTGGCGGTGCCCGCCTCGGCCACATGGTCCAGCGTCAGCGTGCCGCCGTCCGGCACCGCCGCGCCGACGATCATCCGGTCGTAATGGGTGTAACACAGGTTGATCTGGCCGGGGCGGAACATGTCCGCGACCAGGAAATTGTCGCGCAGGGCGTCGGTGTCCATGATGCTTGCGGTGTCGGGGTCGATGGCGTGGCGGGTGGTGACGCTCAGCATGGGCAGGCCTTTCAGAGAAAATCGTCGCGGCGGGGTGTGAAGGTGTCGATCAGGACACCGGGTTCGAGGCAACGGCACCCATGGCGCGCGCCCGAGGGGATGACGAAACTGTCGCCCGCGCCGACCTCGATCTCGTCCGCGCCGATGGTAAAGGCAAAGCGGCCCGATTGCACGTAGGTGGCCTGAACGTGCGGGTGATCGTGCAGCTTGCCGATCGCGTCGCCATCGAAGGTGAACGACACCACCATCAGTTCGGGACTGTCGGACAGGACCCGGCGCACGACACCGGCGTCGGCCGCCACGGGCGGAAACGATTTCAACATGATGGACCCCTCAATGGAACAATGATGGCAGCCAGAGCGACAGTGCCGGAATGTACGTGACAAGCAGAAGCGTTGCAAAGGCGGCACCGTAGAACGGCCAGATTGTGCGCACCGCGTCCCAGATCGGGATGCGGCCGACGGCGCAGCCGACGAACAGGACCGCGCCCACCGGCGGCGTGCACAGCCCGATCCCGAGGTTCAGGATCAGGATCACCCCGAAGTGCACCGGATCGACCCCGAAGGCGATGGCGACGGGCAGGAAGATCGGCGTCGTGATGACGATCAGCGGTGACATGTCCATGAACGTGCCCAGCACCAGCAGCACGAGGTTCAGCAGCAGCAGGATCACGATGGGGTTGTCCGACACGTTCTGAAGGATCACCACCATGGACGACGGCACGCGGGTATAGGCCAGAAGCCAGCCGAAGGCGGCGGCGCATCCGATGACCATGAGAACCATCGCAGTGGTGCGCACGGCGGCGAACGTCGCTTCGACGAAATCGTGAAACGACAGGGTGCGATAGACGAAGAAGGTCACGAACAGCGCATAGACCACGGCGATGTTCGACGATTCCGACGCCGTGAAGACGCCCGAGCGCACGCCGCCGAAGATGATCGCGACAAGGATCAGGCCGGGCGCGGCCGAGACGAACAGGTGGCCCATCATGCGCAGGCCGGGAAACGGTTCGGTCGGATAGCCGCGCTTCTTGGCCACGAAATAGGCCGCCACCATCAGCGACACGGCAAGCAGGAAGCCGGGTATGATGCCCGCCGTGAAGAGGTCGGCGATGGAAATCTTGCCACCGGCGGCGATGGAATAGATGATCATGTTGTGGCTTGGCGGCAGCATCAGCGCGATGATCGATGATGTAACAGTGATGTTTACCGCATAATCAACGCCGTATCCGCGTTCCTTCATCTGCGGCACCATCAGTCCGCCGACAGCGGATGCATCGGCGGCAGCGGATCCCGACACGCCCCCGAACATCACCGACGACAGGATGTTGACCTGCCCCAGGCCACCGCGGAAATGGCCGACGAAGGCGCCCGCCAACGCCACAAGGCGGCGCGCGATATCGCCGCGCACCATCAGGTCGCCCGCATAGATGAAGAACGGGATCGCCATGAGCGCAAAGACCGACACGCCCGAGTTCAGCCGCTGGAACACGACGACGGGCGGCAGGCCCAGATACGCGATGGTGGCGAAGCTGCTGACGCCAAGACAGAAGGCCACCGGGGTGCCGATCAGCAGCAAGAACACGAAGGTTCCGAACAGGACGTAAAGCTCCATCACATGTCCTCGATCGGATCGTCGCCAAATCGGGCGGTGGGCATTCCGGCCAGGCGCCGCGCGATGCGCTCGGCAGAGAACAGAACGATCAGAACGCCGCCCCCGACCAGCGGCAGGAAATCGAAGGCGCCGGAAATACCCAGCGACGGCAACTGGTTGCCCGCCGTCTTGACCGCAAGCTGGGTGCCGAACCAGATCATCCCCATGCCGAAGCCGGCGACAACGACGTCCGAGATCGAATACAACACCATCTTGCCCCGGTGCGGCACCATATAGAGCAGCACATCGAACGACAGGTGATACCCCTCGCGGATGCCGACGGCGGCGCCGAGGAAGATGAACCACCCCATGACCATGACCGACGCCGGTTCGGTCCAGATGATGCTGTCGTTCAGGACATATCGCCAGAACACCTGCGCGGCGATGAACACGGTCATCAGGACCAGACCGATCCCCGCGACCCAAAGCGCGAAGCGCGCCAGCGCCCCGGTGGCGCGGGCCACGGATTTCATGGTGTCTTGCACGGGCGGAAACCTCTGGCTGAACGGAAGGCGGCCCGCCGGTTCAGGGCGGGCCGTTCAAGAATTATTCAGTCGCCTGAATGTCTTCCACCATCTTCTTCAACTTGTCCGAGGTGACGTATTTCTCGTAAACCGGCACCATGGCTTCGATGAACGGCGTCTTGTCGATGTCGGTGACGATCTCGGCGCCCGCATCGCGGACCTTCTGTTCCGACGCCTTTTCACGCTCGGCCCAAAGTTCGCGCATCACGGGAACCGAATCCTTGGCGGCCTGGCGCACGGCCTCCTGATCCTCGGGCGACAGCTTGTCGAAGGCGGCTTTCGACATCACCAGGACCTCGGGCACGATCAGGTGCTGATCGAGGGTGTAATACTTGGCCACCTCGAAGTGGCCCGAGGATTCATAGGACGGCCAGTTGTTTTCGGCGCCGTCGATCACGCCGGTCTGGATCGACGAATAAACCTCGCCATACGGCATCGGCGTGGCGTTGGCGCCGAGCGCCGACACCATGTCGACGAACATGTCCGACTGCATCACGCGAAACTTCATGCCGGCCAGATCCTCCATGGACTTGATCGGCTTTTCCGAGTTGTAGAAGCTGCGCGAGCCGCCGTCGTAAAAGGCCAGACCGATCAGGTCGTGATCGGCGAACGCATCCAGGATCTGTTGGCCCACGGGGCCGTCCATGACCTTGTGCATGTGTTCGGTCGAGCGGAAGATATAGGGCAGGGACGGCACCTGCGTTTCCTCGATGATGTTGTTGAACGGTCCAAGGCTGACGCGGTTCATGTCGATCACGCCGAACTGGGTCTGTTCGATCGTGTCCTTCTCCTCGCCCAGCTGGGCGGAATGGAACACCTCGATGCACAGGCGTCCGTCGGTGCGCTCCTTGAGCAGTTCGCCCATCTTCTCTACGGCGACCACGGTCGGATAGCCATCGGGGTGCGTATCGGACGAACGCAGCGTGGTTTCGCAGGCGAAGGCGGCGCCGGTCATGGCGGCACTGGCCAGCAGCGCGGCAGTCAGGGTCTTGAGCTTCATTTTGTTTTCCTCCCAGAAAAAGCCCTGTTGATCAGAGCCGATAGGCCTGCTTGGCAAGCCGATATGCGAGGTCTTGCGCGACCTCGTATGCGTCGCCCTCGTCCAGCCGCCCGGTGGCGACCAGCGTGGCAAGATAGGCGCAATCGACCCGGCGCGCGACGTCGTGACGGGCGGGGATCGAACAGAAGGCGCGCGTGTCGTCGTTGAAGCCGACGGTGTTATAGAAACCGGCCGTTTCCGTGGTGGTTTCGCGGAACCGGCGCATGCCCTCGGCACTGTCGTGGAACCACCACGCGGGGCCCAGTTTCAGCGTGGGATAGACGCCCGCCAACGGCGCCAGTTCGCGGGAGAATACGGTTTCGTCCAGGGTGAACAGGATGATCGACAGGCGCGGATCGGTGCCGTGGGCGTCCAGCAGGGGTTTCAGCGCGTGCACGTAATCGGTGCGCGTGGGAATGTCGCACCCCTTGTCGCGCCCGAACTGTGAAAAGATCGCGGCGGAATGGTTGCGGTGGCTGCCGGCGTGGATCTGCATCACCAGCCCGTCGTCCAGCGACATCCGCGCCATTTCGGTCAGCATCTGGCCGCGAAAGGCGTCGGCCTCGTCTGCGGTGCAATCCCCCGCCAGCGCCTTGGCGAACAGGCTCGCCGCCTGATCGGGGGCTATGTCTTCGGTGCGGGCGGTGGGATGGCCGTGATCGGACGCCGTGGCGCCCAGTTCGATGAACGCCGCACGCCGCGCCCGGTGGGCCGCAAGATAGCCGTCCCACGACCGGGTGTCTTCGCCGGTCATCTCGCCCATTGTCGCGATATTGTCGGCAAAGCCGGGAAAGTCCGGGTCGACCACCGCGTCGGGGCGATAGGTGGGGATCACGCGGCCGGTCCAGCCCGAGGCGCGGATCGCCTTGTGATGGTCCAGCGGATCGATGGCTGAATCGGTGGTGGCGATGGCCGCGATGTTGAACCGTTCGAACAGGGCGCGGGGGCGGTAATCGTCGCGGCCCAGGCAATCGGACAGGTGGTCATAGATCGCATCGGCGGTGGCGGCGTTCAGCCGGTCCTCGACCCCGAAAACGTGTTGCAGCGCGTGATCGATCCACATTGCCGACGGCGTCGCGCGCAGCAGGTGGTAGTTTTCGGCAAACAAGCGCCAGATCGTGCGCCCGTCGGTTTCCACCGGTCCGCCATCGGCCCGGGGCACCCCCAGCCTTTCCAGCGCGATCCCCTGCGAGAACAACATGCGGAACACGTAGTGATCGGGCGTCACGAACAGCTGCGCGGGATCGGGAAAGGCCGGGTTTTCGGCATACCAGCGCGGGTCGGTATGGCCATGGGGGCTGATGATCGGCAGGTCGCCCACACTCTTATACAGCGCGCGGGCAAGTCCCCGGCTGCGGGGATCGAGAGGGAACAGGCGGTCGGGATCCAGGATCGGCATCGCTGACTTTCGTTCGGACGGGCGGCTTGCTGAAAGTTGACGTCACCCCTTCACAAACTGGTATGTTAGTATATCAGGCATGTCAACGATCTTGAAAAGGCACATCGATGGCGCCCTCAGACCCCCTGACCCAGATCGATCCGGTGGTGCGCCCGACGATTGCCGACCAGGTTTTCGATGCGCTGTATGCGCGGGTGCTTTCGCTGGACCTGCCGCCGCTGACGAAGCTGTCCGAGGCCGAAGTGGCGCGCCAGATGGGCGTGTCGCGCCAACCCGTGCGCGACGCCTTCTATCGGCTGTCCAAGCTGGGGTTCCTGATCATCCAGCCCCAGCGCGCCACCACCGTCAGCCAGATTTCCGCCCGCGACGTGTCGCGCGCCCGGTTCATCCGCTCGACCATCGAGATCCGCATCGTGCGCCGTGCGTCAGGCGGGTTGGCCGACGACGACATCGCCGCGCTGGAACGGATCCTGTCGGACCAGCTCGGCGCGCTTGAGGCCGATGAACGCGCGCGCTTTCATCGGCTGGACGACGCCTTTCATCAACGGATCTGCGAGGCCGCGGATCTCGGTTTCGCCTGGGACGTGATCCGCGAAACCCGTGCGCACACCGATCGGGTGCGGTATCTGTCGCTTGGCACCGGGTCGCGGCGGGCCTACGAAGATCATCGCCGGATCCTCGATTCCATCATCGCCCGGGATGCGGATGGCGCCGAGCGCGCGCTGGATGATCATCTGGCGCAAATCGACAAGATCGTCGCGGGGCTGCGTGCGCGGAACCCGACCTGGTTCAGTGAGGAAGAATGATGGCAAAACGGCTTGTTTCAATCGGAGAGTGCATGCTCGAACTGGCGCCGGCCGCACAGGCCGGTCTGTATGGCACCGCATTTTCGGGCGATACCTTCAACACGGCATGGTATGCGCGCCATGCGTTGCCGTCCGAGTGGTCGATCGATTACCTGACCGGCGCGGGCGATGATGCGGTCTCCGAACGGATGCTGGGCTTCATGACCGACAGCGGTATCGGCGTCGGCCACGTCGTGCGCGTGCCCGGGCGCACCGTCGGGTTGTACATGATCGAGCTTCAGGACGGCGAGCGCACGTTCATCTATTGGCGCGGCGAAAGCGCGGCGCGGCGCCTGGCGGACGACACCGATGCGCTGGATCGGGCGTTGGCGGGGGCCGATGTCATCTATTTCTCGGGCATCACGCTGGGCATTCTGGCGACGGCCGCCCGGGCGCGTCTGCTTGCCGCCGTCGGCGCGGCGCGGGCGGCGGGGTCTGTCGTGGTGTTCGATCCGAACCTGCGCCCGCGGCTGTGGCCCGACACCGAAACCATGTGCGCCGCGATCACCGAAGCGGCGGCCCATTGCGACATCGCGCTGCCGTCCCATGACGACGAGGCCGCCTATTTCGGCGATGCCGATGTGGCCGCGACCGCCGCCCGCTATGGTCGTGACGGCGCCGGCCTGGTGGTGGTCAAGAACGGCGCCGGCGAGATCCTGGTGCGTCAGGATGGCGTGATCCATCGCTTCACGCCGCCCAAGGTCGAAGCCATCGTCGACACCACGGCCGCCGGCGACAGCTTCAACGCGGCTTTTCTGGCCGCACACCTCACCGGCGCGCCGCTGGGGGATGCGGTGGCGGCGGGTGCGGCGCTGGCCGGTCGGGTGATCGGCGGGCGCGGCGCGCTGGTCGATCTCGGCTGACCGTCGGCGCCGGTCCTGCCCTTGCCGGTGGGACTGACCGCACCGTTCACACCGCGCCTGACCGCCAATTCCCGCCTTCCCGATACGCGTGGGCCCGTGACGCTGCGTAAGATCGTTCCAACCGCCCGGCTTGCTCGTTGGCGGATGAATGCCGCGACGATACATCCGATATTGGAAACGGATATTGCCCGGGTCGGAGTCGGCACCTCCTGAACCGGGTTCATCGGGAGCGGAGCGGCGGAAATGTTTCCTGAGTATGTTCTTTGCAACCACAAGGCGGTGATTGTCCCGTGCCCGGGGCTGCACGGAATGGAAACAGTCTGTTTTCGCCGAAACATTCAAAGTTTCGGAAAAAACAAGCGATAAGAGCAACTGTTCCGGATCGCGGTCGTGGCTGGGACGATCGGTGCCGCTGGCGGTGTGTGACATACCGAACAATCCGGACCGTTTTCTGACCGGCGACAATACCGGTTTTGCGTCCGCCGATCCCCTGCCAGGGATCGAGATGAACAGCACGGGTGCCAAGTCGGCTGCCGTGCGCAACAAGGGGGGGTGCCCGTGATGAAAGACTATTTGCAGGACGACATCGCGATCCCGCCCACCGGCCGGGAGCCGCTGCGGCGGAACATTTCGGAGCTCCTGTCGATCATCGCCCTGCGTCAGCCGATGCCGGCGATGGCCATGAACGGCGGATACGGCGCGCACCATGCGGCGCCGCAGCCGCCGATCGTTCCCGTTCCGCCCGTCACCGGAAAAAGCGGCGGATGGTATGCGCGATACGGCAAGCGCCTGCTCGACGTTGCGCTGGTGCTGCTGACGGCGCCGGTAACCCTGAGTATCGTCGCGCTCTGTGCGGTTGCACTGTGGATCGAGGGGGGAAACCCGTTTTATCGTCAGGACCGGCTGGGGGCCAAGGGCAACCGGTTCCGGATCCTCAAGCTTCGCACGATGGTGCGGGATGCCGACACCTGTCTGCAGGCCTATCTCGATGCCGATCCCGCCTTGCGTCACGAATGGGCCACCACCCAGAAGCTGAAAAACGATCCGCGCATCACCCGGGTCGGGGCGATCCTGCGCTCGACCTCGCTGGACGAGTTGCCGCAGTTCTGGAACGTGCTGACCGGCGAGATGAGTCTTGTCGGCCCGCGCCCGATGATGCCCGACCAGCTTGAGATCTATGGCAATCCCCAGGATTACTTCTCGCTGCGTCCCGGCATCACCGGCTTCTGGCAGGTGTCGGCCCGCAACGAGAGCCATTTTTCCTTCCGCGCCGAAATCGACGCCCAATACCGCCGCAACCTGTCGCTTTGGTGCGATGTGCGGGTCATGCTCCGGACTGTCGGGGTGATGGTGCGCCGCACCGGATATTGAAATCCGAAAATCAAACTCCACATTTCGGGGATGAGCGGTTAATAACGTCTCATCGTCACATCGCTGCCGCTTTCCCCGCGCACAAGAGGGACCGACGGCTCGGACTCACTGTGCGGCGCACTTGGGTCACGGGCCAGCAGCGAAAGCCGGCGTGGTTATGAACGATATGTCCCCATACCCCGATGCGTCGGGGGACGATGCAGCCGTCGGGTCCGAAGACCGACCGGGAGAAAGCGACATGGCCGATGATCGCAAGTCGCGCGAACGGTTGAAGAAAGACAGCGATTGGGTGCAGCGGCTGAACCACGTGGTCGAGAAATCGTCGCGCGTGTCGGTTTTCCGCCGGCCGCCCGACGATGAGGCCCGGGTGGCGCACCCCCGGACACCGATGACGGTGCAGCATCATCCGCTGCAACCCCAGGTCGAAAGCTGGGCATCGCTGGGCGAAATACGGCCGCGCGCGCGCAACCTGCGCGAGCGGGGCGCGCCGCTGGTGTCGTTTCACCGCGACGGCCCGGTGGCCAAGGCCTTCGATCTGTTGCGGACCCGTCTGGTGCATACCCTGCGCCAGCACGGCTGGAGCCGGATCGCCATCACCGCGCCAAAGCGCGGGGCGGGGGCGACGTTCACTGCCGTGAACCTCGCGCTCAGCCTGGCGCGGGTGCCGGGCACGCGGACAATCCTGATGGACATGAACCAACGCCATCCCGGCGTGGCCGATGCGCTGGATGTCGGCGGCACCGGGGAAATGCGCCATTTCCTGACCGGTCAAACCAGCATGAGCGATCACCTGGTGCGTCTGGGTGACACCTTGGCGCTGGGGCTGAACGCGACGCCCTATCGTGACAGTGCCGATCTGTTGCACGACCGGCGCACCGCGCTTGCGCTGGAGCGGATGCAGGACGCCCTTGCGCCCGATGTCGTGCTTTACGACATGCCGGCAATCCTGGATTATGACGACCTGGGCGCGTTCCTGCCACAGATCGATGGCGTGCTTCTGGTCAGCGACGGCACCGCGACCACCGCCCGCCAGATTGCCGAATGCGAACGGGTTCTGGATGGCCAGACCCAGTTGCTGGGCGTGATACTGAACCGCGCGCGCGGATCGATCACCGACCGGTTGCGCCGCTAGCGAATGAAGGTGTTGCGACGGGGTCGGAAACGACGTCGCTGCGAGGATGTGGAAAGAACGAAAATGGGACCGATCTATTCGCTCGACGATTTCCTCGAGATGGTGTTGCGCCATTTTCGCCTGATCTCGGGTCTTGTCCTGCTGGGAGGCTTCGTGTCGCTGATCTATGCGCAGAATCAGCAACATGCCTATCGCGCATCGGAAACCATCCAGATCGAACGCCCGCAGATCGCCGACGATCTTGCCGCCTCGACCGTGGCCGGGTCATCCGCCCGCCGCCTGCAATTGATCGAACAACAGATCATGTCGCGCAGCAGCCTGTTGGACATCATTGCCGACTATGGGCTTTACGCCGACCTGCCGGCCCTGACGGACAGCGAAAAGGTGATCCGCCTGCGCCAATCGGTCAGCATCAACGGCGTGGCCGCCGTACGCGAGGGATACGCGGACGATGGCACGATTTCACTGCTGACCATCACCGCCGAGATGCCGACCCCCGAACTGGCCCAGCAGATCGCGACGGAATTTTCGCGCCGCACCATTGCCGCCTCGTCCTCGTCACGGCTTGAGCAGAGCCGTGCGACGCTCGACTTCTTCACCCGGCGCGAGGATCGGCTGCGCACGGAAATCGCCGCGCTGGAAGACCGGATCGCCGCGTTCCGCGCTGACAACGAGGCCGCGGTCGGCGGCAGCGTTGAATTCAGCCGGGCCGAGATCGGCACGCTGAACCAATCGATCCTCGGGCTCGAACGCGAGCGGATCGGCCTGGAACGCCAGCGCGCCCAGATCGACGGCTCGACCCGGCGCGCATCGACCGCCGAGCGCGAGCGTGCCGACATCGACGCCCAGATCGCCGCCGTCGATCGGCAAACCGAACTGCTTCAGGCGCGGGTGCGCGAATTGCAGGCGACGATCCAGACCAGCCCCGAGATCGAACGCACCATGATCGAGTTTCAGCGCGAACGCGACCAGTTGCAGAGCCAGCTGGATATCGCCACCGCCCGCCGCACCGAGGCCGAAATCGGCCTGCGGCTGGAATCGGCCGAGAAGGCCGAACGCCTGACCGTGATCGAAGCGGCCAGCGTGCCCGATTACCCCTTCACCAGCAGCCGTAAGAAGACGGCGGCGATGGGTCTGGCGGCCAGCATCCTGGCCGCGCTTGGGCTGGCGTTCCTGCTGGATCTGCGCAAGCCCGTGATCCGCACCGCCGCCCAGATGGAACGTGAGACCGGATTGACGCCGGTGGTCTCGATCCCGGTGATGAAGGCCAAACCCCTGCGTCCCTCGCGGCTGCGCCGCCTGCGCGCGGCCCTGGGCGGCGGACGCCGCAGCTTGCCGGGGTCGGGCGGCTGACCGTCAGCCCATCGTCGTCAGCGCCAGAATGCCATCGCGGTGCAGCCACAGCGCGCCCCCGCCAGCGACGATGGCGATGGCAAGGAACAGCGCGTCATGCAGCGGATCCCAGACGCCGTGCCGGATCGCCAGCCAGATGACGACCCCATGGGTGGCCAGCAGGGCGATCCCCATGGCGAACAGCGCGCCCAGCAACCCGAACACCCAGATCCCGACCACCAGCAGACCCACCTGCAACAGCGCACGCACGGCCGTGAACACGAAGAAGCGGCGCGAATCCCCGGCCGCCAACGCCGCCTGATCATAGGACAGCCCGATCACCTGCGGCATCTGTGCGACCGCCAGAACCACCAGGATCGCGCCGGCCTGGGTATAACGTGCGTCATACAGCACGCCGACCAGGGCGGGGCCGACATAGGCCATGACGATCACCATCCCCAGCACCGCCGCCGACAACCCGTAACGCAGCTTGCGCAACTTGGCCGCGTTGGCGGGTGACGCGCGCGGCGGCGTGTCCCGATAGACCGGGATCAGCACCTTGCCGGTCACCGCCTGGCCCAGGGCCAGCGGAAAAGACGCGAGGAAAAAGCCGATGTTGTAGATGCCCAAGGTGTCGAGATGCAGGAACTTGCCCAATATCGCCTTGTCGCCCTGTGAACTGAGGAACCAAGCGGCGGTCGATAGAAAGATCCACTTGCCGAAGCGGATCAGCTCGTGCGCGCAGGACCGGTCCCACCGAAGCCGGTTGGTGGCACCCGGCAGCCCGAAATGGGTCAGCGCCAGCTTGGCCAGCGCGCCGATCACGCCGCCGATCACCAGCGCGATCACCGATTGCAGCGCCCAGGCCAGCGCGATCATCGCCGCGATGCCGATGGCCTGTGCCGCCAGGTCCAGCATCGTCAGGCGCCCCATCAGCAGATGACGCTGCGCGGTTTCGATCCGGGTCGGGTTGAACCCCGCGATGGCCAGCGACACCCCTGCAATGGGCAGATAGGTCGCCAGCTCGGGCGCGTCATAGAACACCGCCGCGGGCCAGGCCAGCGCACAGGCGGCGCCCCACAGCACGAAACCGCGGATCAGCTGGATCGTCCAGGCGGTGTTCAGGAAATCTGGGTCATCGCCGCGCTTGCTCTGCGCGATCGACGGCGCGATGCCGACGTCGGAAAACATCGCAAGGCCCACGGTGACGACGCCGACCAGCGCCATGATTCCGAACGCCTCGGGGAACAGCAGGCGGGTCAGGATCAGGTTCGCGCCCAGCCGCAATGCCTGGCTGCCGGAATATCCCATCAGGATGAACGACGCGCTGCGCAGCGCCCGCGACAAAAGCCGGTTGCCGCGAAACACGGCCAAGACATCCATCATCGCCAAACCTTTCAGAACCCGTGGGGGTGATGCCACGGATGCCGGAGAGCGGGAAGAAAAACCACGGATTTGCCATGCGGTTTGCACAGTGGCGTGATTTCACCCACTCTGTCGGCGTATGCGCGCCCGGAACGCTGCAAAAGGCCCGAGATGAAAATTGCCTATGTCCTGAACACCTATCCGCAGCCCTCCCAGAGCTTCATCCGGCGCGAGATCCACGCCCACGAGCGGGCCGGTGTGTCGGTCGTGCGCCTGGCCATGCGACCGTTCGACGGCCCGCTGGCCGATCCGCTGAATGCGCACGAGCGGGAGGCGACCGAATACGTCCTGAAACGGGGTGGCATGCGTCTGCTGGCCGCGCTGGCGGGGCGTGCCCTGCGCGCGCCCGGACGCACGGCGCGCGCCGCCGGCCTTGCGTTGCGCATGGCGTCGGCCGCGCGCGGCAACATCGCGCGCCACCTGGTCTATCTGGCCGAGGCCGCCCATGTCGCCGACCGCTGCGCCGCCGAAGGCGTCGATCACATCCACGCCCATTTTGCCACCAATTCGGCCGCCGTCGCGCTTCTGGCCCATGCGCTTGGCGGTCCGGCCTACAGTTTCACCACCCATGGCCCCGAGGAGTTCGACGCGCCCGCCAGCCTTGCCTTGCCGCTGAAGATCGCCAGGGCGCGCTTTGCCGTGGCGGTCAGCGCCTTCGGGCGCGCACAGCTTTACCGATGGGCCCCGTTCGCGGCCTGGAATCGCATCGAGACGGTGCATTGCGGAATCGAACCCTGGCGGTTTGCCGATCCGGCGGCGTTGCAGGCCGGACCGCTGCGCGCCGTCAACATCGGCCGGTTTTGCGAACAGAAGGGCCAGATGATCCTGGTGCGGGCGATGGCCGCGCTGAAGGACAGCCACCCCGACATCCACCTGACCCTGGTGGGTGACGGGCCCATGCGCCCGGACCTGGAAAAGGCGATCGAGGCGCATGGGTTGGAAGACCGGATCGCGTTGACCGGCTGGCTGGATGAAGGGCGCGTGAACGGCGAACTTGCCGCCGCCCATGTGCTGGTGATGCCCAGCTTTGCCGAAGGTCTGCCCATGGTGATCATGGAGGCGATGGCCGCCGGGCGTCCGGTGATCTCGACCTTTATCGCGGGCATTCCCGAACTGGTGACACCCGATACCGGCCTTCTTGTGGCGGCGGGCGACGCCGATGCCCTGGCAGGGGCCATGGCGAAGATGGCGTCGCTGCCGGTGTCGCGGCTGGCGGCCATGGGGCAGGCGGGACGCGACCGGGTTCTGGCCCGCCATGACATCGACGAACAGGCGGCAAGGCTTCGCGCGCTGATCGCGGGCGGCTAGCGGCCCCGCGCCCAGGCCCCGGCGTGCCGGAACACGGGCAGCCTCACGGCCACCGCGACCGTCGCGTAGGCCGCGAAACCCACCGGATCGCGCAGGGCACGGCGCAGGACGCCGCCGAACCCCACGCGCTGCTTGTCGTCATTGGCCAACAGACCCGGAAACCGCGCCGCGATCTCGGCGACGCCGCGATCCTGGCGGCGGCGCACGCGGACAAGGTTGGCGAAACCCTCGACCATCGGCCAGTGATAGACGGCTGCGACGCGGTGACGCTCGGGCCCGGCGAAATGCAGCCGCACGAAGGTATCGTCCGAGATGATGTCGGGAAAGCGGCCCCAACGCGCGCGACCGGCCGCATTGACCGCGAAGATGCCGAACCCCGGCACGCCGTCGGTCACGAAGGGCAGCGTGACCCAGAACCGGGCATAGGCGCGGGTCAGCGCGCTCTGCGCCGGTGCGATGCGCGGCGTTCCCCCGGCATAGCGAGGTGCATCCGTGTCCAGCACGGCCGCCAGAGCGGCCAGAAGCGGCGGTGACACGATCACGTCGGCATCCAGATAGACGCGGGTGCCATGGCTGGCGGCGGCGTCGCCGATGTTCAGCGCGTTCAGCTTGCCGCCTTCGGGCGTGTCGATCACGCGAAACGGCCATCCCTTCGATGCGAACCGATCCGCGTATCCCTGTGCCACCGCAACCGTGTCGTCCTGGCATCCATTGGCGATCACGATCACTTCGGCCTGCGCAAGGTCCGAGTCCAGCAGCGCCGCAAGGCAGGGGCCGATATAGCCGGCTTCGTCATGGGCCGGCAGGATGACGGAAACGCTCATTTCGGGCCCGTCAGCGCCCGCCACCGGGGATTGTCGTCCAACAGATGCCGGCGCGCGCCCCAGCTGCCCCATTTCGTCGGCGCATAAACATCGCTGTAATGGGTGAACACCCCGGCATCCAGATCGGCCCATGCTGCCAGCAAGCGTTCATAAAGCGCGGCCATTTCAGGAGTATAGTTGAAGTGGATCAGGAAATCGGTCATTGCCGCGTCATCCACCATCGCACCGATGCCGACGACGTGGCTGCCGCCCTCATAGATCACCAGCTCCAGACCGTAACGGTCCGCGACACCCTTGTGATAGGGCCAGAGGCGGTCGGTCAGATCCGGCAGGGCGGCGTCGGGGTGGCCCGAGACGCTGCCGTCCAGCAGGTCGCGCCCGGCCAGCGCGCTGGCGTGGTCAAACCGGTGCGCGGCAATATGGGCGGCGCGTTCATCCTCGGGCAACCTGGCGGCCGCGTCCCGGGCCATGGCCAGGCTGTCGGCCAGCCAGCCGCGCACGGTTTCGGCATCGGCCTCGGTGCCCAGGATGCCGCCGAAATACCCCGACACGGCATAGGCGTCGAATGCGGTGTGGGGCGCGGCGTTGTCCGGCGCTTCGCCGGTGAACAGCGGGGCGTTCAGGATCGGATCCTCAAGGCCCAGCCATCCGGTTTGCGTCGAGACGACGTTGATCAGCCGATCCTCGGGCAGGATCGACGACCACATGCGCGCGACCTCGGCCGCGCGCATGCCGTAATACTGATATCCCGCGTCCGCCACGCCCCACCGTTCGGTCGCCTGGGCGTCGGCCCATGCCGTCTGGGTGAACTGCCAATTCCAGACCTCGTTGGAAAATTCGACCATGACCCGCAGATCCGGGTTCAACCCGTCGCGCATGGCGGTGGCGAACCGGCGCACGTAATCGTCGTCGGCCAGGTGGGGCATGTTGACCCAGGGATCGGCCCCAACGGTATTGGCAAGGTCGATCATCACCTCGACCGGCACGCCCTTGCGCGCATAGGTCATGTCGGACACGCGCGGCCGCTCGGCCCAGGTGGATTGGGTCGATCCGTTGGTCGCCATCCAGTCCATGAACCGCAGAACCGTCATCCCGTCCAGCAGGGCCAGCCAATCGGGATTGAACCGCGCGCCATCCGCATAGGCGTCGGCATGGCGTTCCTGCATCACGGTGATGTTGCGGACATGATCGCCGGTACGGTTCGGATCGGTGCGCTGGATGCGGATCTGGACCGGACCGGGGCCGGGGGCGTAATCGAACCGCACCTCGCCCGGGCCATAACGGACGTTCGACACGCGGCCCTGCACCTCGACGATGCCGGTGCCGTCAAAGCGCAGGACATAGCGCCCCGCCATGGTGATCGCCGCCTCGGGCAGGTCGGTCAGGATCAGGGTGCCGATCGACGACAGGGTGCGCGGGATCGCGCGCGGCCAGCCCGCATCATCCAACAGGCCGGCGGCTTCCAGATCCTCGACCCCCATGCCGCCGAATTGCCCGGGGCGATGACCCAGCCAGGGGCGGGCGGTCTTCATCACGTCAATGAACGGCTGCTGGACACTCCAGTCGTTCACGCCGGACAGGCCGATCCCGATTCCGCCGGTTCGGTTCTCCGGTGTCCTGTCGGGTGCCGCCGTCGGCGCCGGTGGCGCGCGGGGGCTGTCGGGCGCTGCACCCGAGCCAAGGGTCACGTTGGCGATGCGCGCCACGGTGTCGCCCGCGATACGTTGCAGTCTGGCCGCAAGGTCAGCGCCGGGCGCGTCGAACGGGGCGCCCCATCTGTCGTTCAATTCAAACGGCAATCCGACGGGATCCTGCCCGGTGATCGCCGCGAAAGTGACCAGCGAAACGAAATAATGACCCACATCGTTCGGGTGGATATCGTCGGCAAAGACGTCGCCGATGGAGTCCAACCCCGGCACATCGCCGGCCGAAATGGCATCGGCCAGGGCCGCCATGGCCTGACCGGCGGGGATCACGATGGCGTTGATGCCGGAATCGCGCACGACCCCCTGCCAAAGCGGCCAGTCGTCGTCCAGCCGCTGGCGCCATGGCACGTCGCCGCGCGCATCATGTTCGATGGCGATGCCGGTGCCGCTGTTCAGGCTGTGCCAGGTTTCCAAAAGATACACCTGCGCCGCCGGATTCGCCTCGTGCGCCAAGGTGCCATAGCGTGCCACATGGTCGGGCGTTTCGCTCCAGTCCAGATGGTTCTGCAACGGTATCGCTTCGGTCAGGATCAGGGTGTCGTAACGGCCCGTCGCCAGTTCGGCGCGCGCATCCACCTCGGCCTCGCCGCCGTGGGTCCAGTTCCAGATCAGCGGCGCGCCGTTGATGATCTGTGCCGCGACGGGGGCGTCGATGCCCCGCGCCGCCAGAAGCTGTTGCAGCATCTGTGGCTGGGCGGGCGAGATCAGCGAGTGACCCACCATCAGCACACCGGCAAGGGCCGACAGCATGCTCATCCCGCGACGCCGGTTTCGGGCAGGGATGTCACCACGTCCCAGACCGTGCGCTGGATCAGCGCGGCCGCTTCGGGCGACGGCGCGTCCGCCACCATGCCATCGGCGCGCAACAGCCGATGGGGCAGCCCGACGGGCGAGCGGTGATACAACACCGCGTAATGGGTCGCGGCCACAAGATAGGCGCCGATATCGTTGAAATGTATGTTGTCCTGGGCGCCGCCGGGTTCCTTGGCGAACAGGTCTTCGGCGCGCGACAGTCCCGGCAGGGGGGCGCTTTCGACGGCGCGCAGAACGGCCGCCATGACCTGGCCCGCCGGGATCACATGGGCCGGCCGGTCGGGGTGGGCGGCGACGTCGGCGGCCAGGATCTCGCCCTTCCACAGGGGGGCGTAATCGCGATCCAGCCGCACGCGGAAGCCGTCCGGATCGTTCAGCCAATGCCAGGTTTCGTAAAGATAGACCCGCACGGCAGGGTTGGCGCGCCGTGCCAGATCGCCCCACAATTCGAAATATCGCGCGCTTTCATGCCAGCGTATGGCATCGCGCAGCTCGACCATTTCGGTCAGGACAACGGCATCGTAGAGCCCGGACTCAAGCGCCGGGCGGGCCGGTCGAAAACGCGGATGATCGTTTTCGTGGGCGAACCCCTCGATCCCGATGGAGGGTTCCCAATGATCGCGCAGCGACGTGCCCCAACCCAGCTGGCTGTCATAGCGATGGGCGGCACCGGCCATCTGCGCCAGCATCGCGGGCATGTCGCGCCCCACCAGGCTGTGACCCAGGTGATAGACGTTCAGCCCGCCCACAGGCGGTGCAAGGGGGGTGCGATAGGCGTTTGCCATCTGCCCCGCGCCGGCCAGCCGGGGCCCGCGCGCAGGCCAGAGCGCAACCGCCCCGGCAGCCGCCAAGGTGCCGACACCGGCAAGCGCAAGGGCGTGGCGCCGTGACAACGCCTTTCGGACCGGGGGCGCCATGGCCTAGGCTCCGGCAGCGGGGCGCAGGCACATCGCAGTGAAAATCAGGTCATCATCGCGATGGAACTGCCCGCTGAGTGTATCGCCGCGAGAAAACTCGCCGACGTCGATTCGAAACGTCGCGCGAAAGCCGCCGAGCGACAGATCGGGCGACACGGCGATATCGTGATAATCCAGCAGCGCGCGGGTCAGGGGATATTGCGTCTTGTATGCGGTTTCCTTGGCCGAAAACAGCAGCTTGGCCAGACGATCGCGCTGGTCGTCGGGTTGGGTGGCCAGCCAGTCGCGTTCGTCGGCCGTGCAAACCGTTTCGACCAGATCGCCATCCAGCGGCGTGTTGCCTTCGACATCGACGCCGATGCTGCGCACATCATCCGAGCGGCCCATGGCACAGATGCAGACGGCGGTATCGTGTGACAGGCTGCCCACCAGGCCGTCGGGCCAGATCGGCGCGCGGTCCGCACCGGGCAGGACCGGCTGCGGCGGCACGCCCAGTTCGGCCATGGCCTGGCGCGCCGCATAACGTCCGGCGGTGAATTCACGCTGGCGACGATCGACCATCCGATTCAGATCCCGCCCCTCGCGCCCCAGAAGCCCGCCGAGGGGCCGGCGGGGATCACACAGCGCAACGGCAATATCTGATGGAAACAGCCCACGCACACCCACCGGAACGGGGGTGTGCACAGCCGTCACTGGGTCGATCCTCATCCTGTACGGGCCTCGCGGTTTGCGCGCATGGCGCGACGTTTGTTCATTGTTTCGCTGCGCGCCTTTGTGTCTTCGGGCGCAGCCTGCGGTCTTTCAGTGTTCGCGCCGTCGATGTGATCCGCAAGCGATTTCAGAACCGGATAGCGGAAAATATCCGTGATCGACAGATGCGGCACAGCCAGATCGGCCCGGATCTCGCGATGGGCCTGCACCGCCAGCAGGGAATGCCCCCCGAGGCTGAAGAAGTTGTCGTCGGGGCGGATGTCGGCAACACTCAGGATCCGCGACCAGATCGCGGCGATCGCGCCCTGCCTTCCCGAAACGGGGGCCGCGGCCGTGTTCGCCGGCGACATGGCGCGACGTTGCACCGGTTCCGGCAATGCCTTGCGGTCGATTTTGCGATTCGGGGTCAGGGGCAGGGTGTCCAGCGTGACGAAATGTGCCGGCACCATGATGGCGGGCAGAACGCCCTCAAGCCGGGTGCGCAAGGTGGCGTCGTCGGGCACCTGTCCGGTCAGATAGGCGACCAGCCGCGTGTCGCCGCCCATGTCGCGGGCGATCACCACCGCCTGGGCGATGCCGTCGATGGCGACCAGCCGCGCCTCGATCTCGCCCAGCTCGATCCGGTGGCCGCGGATCTTGACCTGGGTATCCATGCGGCCAAGGAAATCCAGGGTGCCATCGGCCCGCCAGCGCACCAGATCTCCGGTGGCATACATGCGCCTGGCGCCGCTGTCGGGATGGAACGGATCGTCGGGAAAGCGTTCCGCCGTCAGGTCGTCGCGTCGCCAATAGCCCCGCGTGACCCCTTCGCCGCCGATGAACAATTCGCCCGCCACACCCACCGGCGCGGGCCGGCGCGCGGCGTCCAGCACATAGACCGAGGTGTTGGCGATGGGGGTGCCGATCGGCTGGACGTCGGGCGCGTCGTTGACCGTCTGGACCGTCGACCAGATGGTGGTTTCGGTCGGGCCATACATGTTCAGGATCGCCGCATCGGTGCGCGCTTTCAACGCGCGGACCAGGTCGCCCGACAGGGCTTCGCCGCCCACCATCAGGGTTTTCAGCCTCGCCAGCGCGGCACCGGCATCGTCGTTCATGGCGATCATCCGCGCCATGGACGGCGTGCATTGCAGGTGCGTCACGCCATGGCGGCGGATCTGCGCCGCGATGGAAAAGTCATCCTCGGCGGGCATGGACCCGGCGTTGGCGCGGCGCAGGGCCTCGGCCAGGGGTTTCAGACCCTCCATCACAATGGCAGGCGCGATGCCATAGTCGATCAGGCAGGCGATTTCATCGACGCCGATGCGCTTCAGCTGTTCGGCCCGGGCGACGGCGTCGTCGACGGTGCCGAACAGGCCCGAGTCCTCGAAATAGCGCAGGAAGGCGAACTCCAGGATCGCCTCCATCTCGTCTTCGGCCAGGCCGGACAGATCCACCTCGAACGGGTTCGACACACCGGCCGGACGTTTGAACGCCGGGAAGGCCCAGGCATATTGCTTGATCAGGCCGGCGGCCGAGCGCAGGTAATCCTTCATCGGACCCCGCGCCACCTGTTCGGCCGCCTCGCGGGTGTCGGCCAGATAGGTGTGCAACATCACCGTGACCTTGTGATCGGCCGGATCGTGCCCGGCCGCGCGCAGGGCGTCGTGATAGAGGGTGATCTTGCCCGCCACCTCGTCGATGCTCTGGCCCAGAAGGTGGGTCAGGACGTTGGCGCCGATCGCCCCCGCTTCCTTCCAGGTTTCGGGGTTGCCGGCTGTCGTCACCCAGATCGGCAGTTCCGCGCTGACCGGGCGGGGTTGCGTGACCACGTCGAACATCGTGCCGTCCTGCGTCGGAAACGCCACGGCATCGCCGCGCCACAGCTTGCGCAGGATGTCGATCGCTTCATACATCGCGGGCTTGTTCGCGGGCGGCGTGTTTTCGGGCCGCAGCACGAAATCATCGGGTTGCCAGCCGGATGCGATGGCAAGGCCGGCGCGCCCGTCGATCAGGTTGTCGATCACGGCCCATTCCTCGGCGATGCGTGCCGGGTGGTGCAATGGTGCGACACAGGATCCGGCCCGGACGGACAGGTTGTGCGTCACCGCCGCGACCGCCGCGCCGGTGACCGACGGGTTGGGATAGGGGCCGCCGAAGGCATGGAAGTGGCGTTCGGGCGTCCAGACCGCGTTGAAGCCGTTGGCATCGGCAAACTTCGCGCCCTCAAGCAGCAATTCGTATTTCTTCGGCCCGGCGCCGTCGTCGTTGCCCCAATAGAACAGGTTGAAGTCGATGGGCCGGTCGCTGACGGCGGGTGCATCCCCGGCGATCAGCGCGCGGTCGGCATCGGACGACAGGATCAGCTTGAACCCCCGCGCGAGTGTCCAGAACAGTTCCAGCACCGAGATGTCGAAGGACAGCGACGTGACCGCCAGCCAGACCGATCCGGCGTCGTGGTCGATCCGTGCGTCCATGCCGGTGAAGAAGTTGGCGACGTTGCGGTGTTCGACCATCACCCCCTTGGGCAGGCCGGTCGAGCCCGAGGTATAGATCAGATAGGCCAGATCATCGGCGCCTGCGCCGCCTTCGGGCTTGGTGTTGGGCGCGTCGGCAATGCGGGCGTCGTCGGTCGACAGGACCACCGCATCGTTCGCGGGCAGGCCGTCGATCAGGTCGGGTTGGGCCACGATCACCAATGCCTCGCTATCGCAGATGTAATGGGCGATGCGATCCGCCGGATAGGCCGGGTCCAGCGGCACATAGGCGCCTCCGGCCTTGAGGATCGCCAGCGCCCCGATCAGCAGGTCGGGCGAACGTGCGGTGCACAGTCCGACATGGGCGCCCGGCCCCACGCCCATGGTGCGCAATGTATGGGCCATGCGGTTGGCGGCGGCGTTCAGGGCGCCGTAGCTCAGGCTCAGGTCCTCGAACACCAGGGCGGTGGCGTCGGGGGTGCGGGCCACCTGCGCCTCGAACGCGGCGTGCACGGTCAGGGTGCGATCATGATCCACCCCGGTCGCGTTCCAGGTGTTCAGCGTCAGATCCTGCTCGGCCGGGGGCAGGGCCGTCAGCGCGCGCCCGGCGGCGGCTTCGACCGCCATGTGGTGCAGGCGCGCGATCAGCAGAGCGGCGGCTGCGTCATCCACGCGGTCGGCGTCATGGTGGAAGGTGGGAACATCCCCCAACGCGACCGTGACCGCCGTGCCCGCGACCGGGCCACCGTGCGATACGGCGATATCGGGCAGGGCGGCGTCGATCCCGGGATCCCGACGCATCAGGTCCGCGGCGAACCCCGGCGTTTTCGCGATCCTGTCAAGCTGTGGTGCCATGGCGGTGCGGGTTGCCGCAAGATCGCTGTCGTCGATATGCAACAGCGCCATGGGGGCGATCAGATCGCCCGCCTGCGCCACCATCGCGGCCAATCCGGCGCTGACATAGCCCAGATCGCCGGCGTGCGCACCGCAGGACATGCGCGCCCATTGGGCGACAACGGCCAGCCGGTCGTCATTGGGCAAGGGGCCGAAATCCAGCGGTGTCGCGCGCCAATCCGGGGTGGTGCCGCGTCGCGCAAGGCCGGGCGTCAACGGATCGGCCGCAATCAGCCGCGCGCGCCAGTGATTTTCCCCGGACACAAGGTCCGACAGGGGGCTCAGCGTGTCGGGCGAGGGCAGGGCGATGGCCGTGCCCACGGGCAAGTCGGCGCCGGCCTCCACGGCATGCCCCTGCATGTCGCACAGTCCCGACAGGCGCAGCGCGCCGTTGCCGCAGGCCACCGTCACGCTGTCCGCGCCGGTTGCCAGAACCGTGCCGGGTGCGCCGGACCCTTCGGCGATTTCGGCCCGGACAACGATCAGCGGGCCGGACGGCGCCATGATCTTTGCACGGGTCAGGGGATTGGCGTAGTCGCCGAAATCCAGCCCGCGCACCAATGCGGCAATCTCGGTTCCGTTCTTGGAAAACTCCAGGAAACCGCCGTGTTCCGGCCGCTTGTCGCGGGCATACCAGGTGCGGGTGGACAGATCCTGTGGCGTGCGGCGCAGCCCGTCTTCAAGCTGTGCGACCAGCGCCGGAAAGCTGTCCATCGCGGCGGCGTAGCATTTCGAGTTCAGGGTGAACGCCGTATCCTCGGGGGTGATGTCGAACAGGCGTTGTTCCAGGATGTCGCCCTTGTCCACACCGCCTTCCATGACGTGCCAGGTGATCCCGTGGGTCGCAGCACCTTCGATCCGCGCCCAGGCCGGGGTGTTCAACCCGGCGCGATCGGGCAACGGGCCGTCGTGGAAGTTGACGGCACCCTGTCGCGCCAGCGCCAGAACCGCGTCGGGGATGATGGACAGGTTGGCGATCGACAGGATCCAGTCGGTGCCATCGGGCAGGGCGGCGTTCAGATCGCCCGCGCGGGCATGGCAGGCCACGCCCGCCTGCGCCGCCCAGTCGCGGATGGCGGGATCGGTGCTGATCACCGCGTCGATCCGATGGCCGCGTTCGCGCAGCATGTCGGCGCAGCCGATCAACAGGGATTCACCCCCGATGAGAACTGTTGAAAAACGGGTCATTCTGAATCCTCTCTGAGGGTGCGGGCCGGCGGCAGGGGCAGGCGCGGCAATGCGAAGCCGGTGCGCCAGGCGTGGGCGATAAGGTCGCGCAGAAACCAACGGGGCGCGCCGACGGCGCGGTTGGTCAGCAGGCAGCGCAGCCGCCACAGCGTGCCGCCCGCCACCAGCCCGAGCGTGGCCATGGCCGCATAGGCGCGACCGTGGGTCTTGGTGAAATAGCGGGTGCGGGAGTCGAGGAAATAGGTCGGAACCCGATCCCATTTGTTCATGCCGGTCGAGACACTGCCGATGTGCACGACGCGGCTGTCGGGATGATACCACCGCTCCCAACCGGCAGCGGCGGCACGGCGGCACAGGTCGGTTTCCTCGAAATACAGGAAGAACCCCTCATCGAACAGGCCGATCTCGTCCAGTGCCGCGCGCCGGATCATCAGGCTGGCGCCCGCGCTCCAGTCGATCTGGCGCGGGGTGTCGGGAATCGGCAGGCGCACGGTGGCGTTCTTCAGCAACCGGGTGATCGGGCCGAACCGGGCCGCGCTTTCGAATTCGCCGGCGATACTTGGAAAACGGAACAGCGTCGGGTGCGGCACGTCGTCTTCGCCGCGCACGTGACTGCCGACAAAACCGGCGCGGGGATGGTCGCGCAGGAACTCCATCAGCACCCGGATCGCGCCCCGATCGGGGAAGGCGTCGGAGTTCAGGACATAGATGAAATCGGGCGGTGTGCCATCGGACAGGCCGGCGCGGATCCCGACGTTGTTGCCGGCGCCGAAGCCGCCGTTGACCCCGGCCTGGATCACACGCACCCGCCCGTCGGCGTCCCAGCCCCGGTCGCGCACCGCGTCCGACAGCATTCGGAACGACCCGTCGCGCGAATCGTTGTCGACGATCACCAGACCGCCCGCGATCCCCTCCATGTCACGCAGCGCGGCATCGGCGGCGCGCAGGGTCAAGGGCGCCGTGCGATAGTTCAGGATCACGGTCAGAAGCGTCGGCGATGTCATGCAGGTCGGTCCTTCACTCCGCGGCCGCCGCGCGTGGCACACGCGCCGGACGGCTGGCACGTTCGGCGGCGCGGATCGCGGTGCGCAGGCGCGCGGTCAGGACGCTGACGTTCGGCACCAGCACCATGGAATCGTGATCGCCCGGCACCTCGACCACCTCGATCGCGGGGGCCCAGGGGGTCCATTGGTTGTCGTGCCAGGCGTATTCGCGGGCGCGCGTCACCCAGTTGCCATCGGAAACCTGCCAATGTCGATCCAGCGGCGGGCGGAACAGGGTCAGCGGACCATCCCAGGGACGCAGTTCATAGCGTCCGACCGCGTCGCGAAACGCCAGTTCGATCTTCATCGAGTTGAATTCGCTCTCGACCACCACCGGATCGGGGGCGCTCTTCTGGCGGATCTTCTGCAATTCCCAGGCGATCCGGGCCTGCGCCCATTCCTTGAGGTATCCGATACCCTTGCGGCGGAATTCCTCTTTCTTGATCAGCGCCTTGTCGGTGGTATTCAGCACCGGCCGCACGGGCAGGGGCGTGTCCAGCAGGGCGATCATCGCCACGGCTTCACCCGCGGCATCCAGTTGCTGGGCGATCTCATAGGCGGTGATGCCGCCGCCCGAAAATCCCGACAGCAGATAGGGGCCTTCTGGCTGGACCTGCCGGATCTCGTCGATATAGGCGCGGGCGGCTTCCTCGATCGTGGTGTGCGGTTCCTCGTCGCCCACCAACCCCTTGGCCTGAACGCCATAAACGGGCCGTTCGGTGCCAAGCCCGAGACCGAGATGGCGCAGGTTCATCACGTTGCCGCGCATCCCCGCGACGATGAACAGCGGCGTGCGCGCGCCACCATCACCCTGGTGCAGCGCGACAAGGTGATGAAAGCGCTGCCTGTCCGCGGCGGCGGCGGTGGTGCCCGCATCCTCGGCGCCGCCGGTCACATGGCCGACACGTTCGGCGATCTTTTCGGCAACGGCGGCGATGGTCGGCGCCTCGAACAGCAGCGAGATCGGGAACTGCACGTCCCATGTCTTGCGGATCTGCGCGAACAGGCGCACGGCGATCAGGGAATGACCGCCGAGGTCGAAGAAACTGTCGTCGACGCCGACCTGCGACACGCCCAGCAGGCTCTGCCAGCTTGCGGCCAGCGCCTCCTCGATCGCGTTGCGCGGTGCGACATAGGCGCTGTCGAGCTGCGGGCGCTCGAAGGTTTGGGCATCGTCGCTGGCTTGGGGCGTGGCATGGTCGGCGCGCCGCACCAGCGCGGGCAGGTCCAGGGACGAGACGCTGATCTGCGCAAGGTCGCGGTCCATCGCAACACTAAGCGCGCGGCGCAGGGCGGCCGGTCCCTCGGCGGCGCGGATGCCCTGTTGCACGATGGCGGCCAGGTCTTCCTCGGCCGCCGAGAGGGGCTTTTGCTGCGCGTCGGCAAAGATCACCTCGCGCGCATCGACCGGTGCGGATTTCGCGAAGGCGGCGGCGGTGGCCAGGCGCTTCATCGAGAACTCCTCGATCTCGGCGACGATGGTGTCCGTGTCATCGGTCAGGGTCACGTCGAACGTGGCGAACCCGTCCATCCCGTCACCTGGCGACAGCCGCATCCAGCTGTGCAGCGTCGCGGGCACCGGTCCGAACAGCCGCACCGAGCGATACGACACGGGCACCCACAAGTGCTGATCCGAATAGCCGGGCGCCAGCGCGACGGCCCAGCCGGTGGCAAGGTCCATCAGCCCCGGATGGGCCAGGAAACCGTCGGCCAGATCGCCGTGCAGGTCTTCGGGCAGGGACAGGTGCGCGATGCCTTCGCCGTCGCCCGTGGCCATGGCGCGCAGCACATGCCAGCGCGGTCCGAAATCCAGTTGCGCCTCCTGCGGCGAGCGCAGGCGGTCAGCACCGGGTTCGACAACATCGGGGCAGCGCGCGCGGATCGCGGCAAGGTCCAGCGTGCCGGGGGTTTCTTCAAGGTCGGCCAAGGTGGCCTGCGCGTTCAGGACATGGCCGCGCCGCCCGTCGACCTGCACATCGCTGCGGGTTTCGAACAGGATGCCGTCGTCGGTATCTTCCAGCCGCACCATGATTTCGCGCGGGGTTTCTGCGACGTCGAGCGCGCGGAAGAAGCTCAGATCGCGGATCTCGAAGGGCCCCGTCTTGCCATGCGCGGCGCGCGCTTCGGCGGCCAGTTCGATGTATCCGGTGCCCGGCAACAGGGCATCGCCCGCGCGGGTGCGGTGCTGGTCGAGAACCCAGGTGTCGCTGGCCCTGAGCCGAGAGGTAAAGATGCGCCGCCCTTCGGCATCGAACCCGGCCTTGTGCAACAGCGGCTGATCGGTCGCCACCGGTTCGGGCAGATCGACATCGCGAACCGTGGCATCGGCGGCCATGCCGACATCGGCCCAGACGCCCCAGTTCACGGCGACGATCCGGGTTTTCGCACCGCGCCGTGACCGTGCCACGGCGTTCAGATATTCGTTCGCGGCGACATAATCGATCTGGCCTGCCGCGCGGATCGACGTGGACGTGGACGAGGACAGCACCAGCAATTCAAGCGCGCCATCGGGAAACACGGTGTCAAGAACGCGCAGGCCGTTGATCTTAGGCGCGAATACGGCTTCGGTTTCCAGAACCGTTTTGCCCAGAAGCGGCGCGTCATCCACCGTTCCGGCGGCGTGGATCACGCCGGTGATCGCGCCGAACCGGGCGCGGGCCGCGTCGGCGGCGGCGCCCATGGCGCCCACGTCACAGACATCGGCGGCGGCGCAGAGCACCTGCGCCCCCATCTCCTCCAGCCGCTGAACCGCCCGGATCGCCCGGCTCGTGCGATCCTGCGGTGCGTGGGTTTCGATCCAGCGCGTGCGATCCTGAGGTTCGGGCAGGGCGGTGCGCGACACCAGCACGATGTTGGCGCGGTGGCGGCGGATCAGATCCTCGGCCACGCTCAGCGCGATGCCGCCGAAACCGCCGGTGATCAGGTATGTACCCCCGTCGCGGAACGGGTTTTCGCCGCTGTCGGGCAGGGCGACAGGCCGGATCGTCTGGGCAAAGCGCCGCCCGTCGCGCAGGGCCGCCACGGTATTGGCGGGCGGCGCCAGCAGATCCTCGAGCATCTGGTCGATCAGGGGGGCGCGGTCGTCGGACGCCTTGCTGAACCGCCCCAACAGACCGGTCGCCCGTGCGACAGGGATATCCAGCGCGGAACAGGTCAGGCCGGGCAATTCGCGCGGGATCACACCAAGGGGCCCGGCAATCGTCGCCTTTTCGGGATGGGGCAGCGGTTCACCATCGATCTGGGCCGCGCCGCTGGTGATGGCCGTGATGTGCAGATCCGACAGGTCGTGATCCGACAATGCCTGTGCCAGGAACATCAGCGAATAGAAGCCGTGTTCCTGGTTGCGGTCGAAGAAGCTGGAACCGGGGCGGAAGCTCTCGCCGTCGGTCACCAGCCACAGGTGCACGATCCGGTCGGGCAGCAGGTCACGATCGGCCAGATCGCGCAGCAGCGATTCATAGCCGTCGCGCCCGCGTTCGGGCGCCAGCGTGTAATCGCCCACACCGCGCCGGGTGAAGGTGTCGCCCGAGGCGACGGTGTTCACCGTATGCCCGGCGTCGCGCAGCCGTTTCGCCAAGGCCGCACCGATGCCGCTGGTGTCGGTGAAGATCAGCCAGGTGCGCGGTGTTTCCAACGCCTCGTCGATGTCGGTGTCCAGATCGGCCAGCCGCGGGCGCCACAGGGTGCGATATCCCCAGTCGGCGATGTCGTCGGCGCGGACGGGCAGGGCGGTGGATTCGACTGGGGCCGTCACCGCGCCCGGTTCGATGAAATAGCGCGACCGCTGAAACTGGTAATCGGGCAGGACCACGCGATTGCGCCGCGCCTCGCCCCAGACCTGGGACCAGTCGGCGTCGTATCCGCACGCCCAGAGCCGCCCGATCACGCCGAAGAAATAGGCGTCGTCGGCAATCTGCTGATCCGGGTGGCGCAGGGACGCCAGCACCTGGCCCGGCGTCACCGCGTCGCACATCTGTGCCAGGGACGACAGCGCCTTGCCGGGTCCGACCTCAAGATAGACGCGGGATCTGACCGTCGCCAGCGTGGCGATGCAATCGGCGAACAACACGGTGTTGCGCAACTGGCCGACCCAGTAATCGGGATCGGTCGCCTGATCCGCGCGCAGCGGCTGGCCGGTGCGGTTCGACAGCACCGGCAGGCTCGGCGCCGACAGCGTGATTGACGCGAGGAATTTGCGATATTCCGGCAGGATCGGGTCCAGCATCCGCGAATGGGCGGCAATGTCGATGGCGATCCGCTGGTGGTCGATGTCGCGCGCGCGCAGGGTTTCCGCCAGAATCTCCAGCGCCGCGTTCGGGCCGGTGACGGCGGTCAGGGCGGGCGCGTTCAGGCTTGCCACGTCCAGATCGTCGCCCAGCAACGGCTCAAGCTCGGCAAGGGGCAGCGCGACCGACAACATGCCGCCCGGTGCCACGGTATCGAACAGCCGCCCGCGCAGCAGCACAAGGTCGATGCAATCCTCGAACGTCATCACCCCGGCCAGACAGGCGGCGGTGTTTTCGCCCATGGAATGTCCGACCAGCGCCGCGGGCTTCACCCCCCACGACATCCACAGTTGCGCCAGCGCATATTCGACGATCATGATCAGCGGCAGTTGCACCGACGGCTTCTTCAGCGTCTCGGCGGCGGCGTCGCGCGCGCCCGGTTCGGGCAGCCACAGCGCGCGCAGGTCATATTCGAGTTGCGGCGCAAGATGATCCAGCCCGCGGTCCATCCAGTCGGCGAACACCGGTTCGGTCTCATAGAGGTCGCGCGCCATGTCGGGGTATTGCGCACCGCCGCCGGGGAACATGAACACCGCTTCGGGCGTGCCGGCGATCCGGTCGTGCGTGAACACGCGGCGCGGATCGGCGGACTCGAGCAGATCGGCGGCTTCGGCGTGGGAATGGGCGACCAGCGTGCGGCGCTTGTCGAACCCGTGGCGCCCGGTCTTCAGGGTGAAGGCGACATCCGCCAGCGGTTGTTCGGGGTGGGCGCGCAGGTGCGCGGCCAGCGCGCGGGTGTTGGTATCCAGCGCGGCGCGCGAGCGTCCCGAGATCGTGAGGATCTGGAACGGGAAGTCCGCTTCGTCGGACGCGGTGCGGTCGGGGGCCTGTTCGAGGATCGCATGGGCGTTGGTGCCGCCGACCCCCAGCGCATTGACCGCGGCGCGGCGCGGGCCGTTGGCGGTGGTCCAGTCGCGCAGGCTGTCGTTGACGCGGAACGGCGAGGTGTCGAAATCGATGGCAGGGTTCGGCGCCTCGTAGCCCAGTGATGGCGGAATCTGCGCGTGGTGCAGCGCCAGCGCGGTCTTGATCAACCCCGCCACCCCGGCGGCGGTGTCCAGATGGCCGATGTTGGTCTTCACCGATCCGATGCGCGCGAAATCGGTGGCGTTGGTGTCCTTGCGCCAGGCTTCGGTCAGGGCCGACACCTCGATCGGGTCGCCCAGATAGGTGCCGGTGCCGTGACATTCGACATAATCCAGCGTCGCGGCCGACACCCCCGCATCGCCCAGCGCGGCGCGGATCGCCGCCACCTGACCATCGACCGAAGGGGCGAGGTATCCCGCTTTGGCCGCGCCGTCGTTGTTGACGGCGGAACCCTTGATCACGGCCCAGATGTGATCGCCGTCGGCCACGGCATCGTCCAGCCGCTTCAGCGTCACCGCCCCGGCGCCCGAGCCGAACACGGTGCCCTGCGCCCGGTGATCGAAGGCATGGCAATGCCCGTCGGGCGACAGGATCTCGTTCTCCTGAAACAGATAACCGCGCCCCTGGGGCAATTCGATTGTCACCCCCCCGGCCAGCGCCATGTCGATCTCACCGCGCCGCAGCGCCTGGCAGGCATAGTGGACGGCCACCAAAGATGTGGAACAGGCCGTCTGAAGGTTGATCGACGGGCCTTTCAGATCGAACACGTGACTGACGCGGGTCGACAGGAAATCCTTGTCGTTGCCGGTGTGGCGCAACAGGAACATCCCCGTCTCGTTCACCAGGGCCGGGTTCGAGCAGATGTTGAAATAGAAATAGCTGCCCATGCCGCAGCCCGCATAGACGCCCACGGGGCCGGTGTCGGAATGGGGCGGGTGGCCCGCGTTCTCCATCGCTTTCCACGCCACCTCAAGAAACTTGCGATGCTGCGGATCGAGGATCGCGGCCTCTTTCGGGGAAAAGCCGAAGAAATCGGCATCGAAGGTGTCGAACCCCTCCAACACAGCGGCCGCGGGCACATAGTTCTTCTGACGGATCCGGTCGGGGGTTTCACCGGCGGCAAGCAATTCGTCTTCCGTCAGGCGGCGGATCGATTCAACGCCGTCGCGCAGGTTCGCCCAGTATTGATCCAGGGTGTCCGCCCCCGGCACGTCGATGGCCATGCCGACAATGGCGATATCGCTGGTGTTTGCCCTATTTGCATCGTCACGCATGGCGGTCTTTCCCGTTTCGGCCCTGGCCGGGCGACTGGTGTGGCGCGGCGCGGGATCCTCTTGTCGCGGCTGTCGCACGGCATGGCGGTGCAACAGGTTCCCGCCCCCTCATAAAAACAGAACGGGGCATTTTTAAGGAATACCGCGCCCGCGCCATGCCATGAACACGCCCGCCGCAACGAAAGAGTGCCACCCCCCTGGGGCGCGGGCAAGTGCCAGGCGGTCGCGCCCTAAAGAACCGTGCGTCGCTCACCCGCGCGCCGGCTTGCGGTCATGGCCGTCTGGCCGCCGAACAGGGCATGGGCGCGATCGGCTGCCGCCAGGTTTTCAGCATAGCCCAGAACCGCCCCGGCGCACAGCCAGGTTATCGGGACAAGGGTGGCGTTCAGCAGCATGTCGACCATGGTGATCGTCAGCATGAGCAGCAGCGCCAGCGCAAGCGGCGACACCGAGTCGGGCGTGCCGGCGCGTCGCATCCGCCACGCGATCATCGCGACAGGCAGGGCCAGCAGGCCGAACTCGGCGATATAGCCCAGCCAGCCGAAGGTGCCGAACACGATGATCCAACGCCCGTCGGGCACCGATGTCAGCTGGCCGGTTTCGGCATCGTGCAACAGGTTGCGCCCCCAGCCGCCCCAGCCGAACCACGGCTTTTCGGCGGCCCGCGCCAACAGCTCCTCCTCGTTGCCGAAGCGGAAGCCCAGGGATTGGGCGCGGTCGGCCGAAACCGCCGCCGCCCGCTCGAGCAGCCAATCCAGCGGCACCAGCTGCGCGTTGCGCAGGATCGGATAGACGACGGCGACCAGGGCAAAGATCAGCGCGATGCGGATCTGCATGCGGGGCGAGGCCAGAAGGATCACCGGGATCAGCACGACACCATAGACAAAGGATGCCAGGCTCTTGCACAGGACCAGCAGCACCGCCAGCCAGGCGGTCGCGAACATGTACCGGCGGCGGGTGTCGGTGGGGCCATGGCGCCACAGCG
The DNA here is from genome assembly GCF_002751875.1 of Oceaniglobus indicus. Classification (GTDB taxonomy): domain Bacteria; phylum Pseudomonadota; class Alphaproteobacteria; order Rhodobacterales; family Rhodobacteraceae; genus Oceaniglobus; species Oceaniglobus indicus. The sequence continues at coordinate 96,242 of NZ_NMZM01000001.1, forward strand.
TGCCGGCGGCCATCACCGCCATCAGCACGAACAACGCCAGCCACAGCGAGTGGGGCAGGAACACGATGGGGCGGAACCCGCCACCGCGCATGGTCTGCGCGAATTCGTGCTGGAAAAAGCCGTAGATCCAGATGTTGAGCTGCGGCGACAGCCGGATCTCGATCAGCGACGGGATGGAATAGGCAAGACCGCCCAGCGCCAGCGCGATCAGCATCTCGCGCATTCCGGCCTCGTTCGCCAGAAACGCACGTCCCAACAGGAACGGCAGGATCGCGATCAGCTGTGCGATCAGGACCGACAACGTGTCGCGCAGGGTCAGCCCCGGCACGGCGCCGGTGACAAAGCGGATCGGATCGGCGTCGGCCAGCACCTCGAACAACAGCGGATCGGAATTGGTCAGCACGGTCGGGATGACTCCGCCGAAATACGCAAGGATCAGCCCCCGTCCGATCCATGACCGTGGCCACAATGCAAAGCGCTTGCGCAACACGACCGCCAGCACCAGCGCGGCCGACAGCGTGGGTATCGACGTCTTGTCCATGGCCGGTACCAGCGGCAGGTTGAATTCGGCCAGCGGCGGCAGGATCAGGTAGCCGGCCAGCAGGCTCCAGATCAGCGCGCGTTCCAGGGGCAGGCGCCGAAACAACGCCAGCACCACGAACGGCCAGAGCGCCAGCATCAGATAGGCGAGGGCGTTGGGCATCGGGATCCGTTTCTGACCGGGGCAATGGGTGGTGTTCGTGCAACACTATCACCGGCGGCCGGGCGTGTCGCATGATATTGGTTTGCGCGCTGTCAACGCTTTGACATGTTGAAGAATGACAACTGTCCGCGCGAAACGGACAGGTGTGCCCTGATGCTATGACCGGGCGCGCCGGGGCCGTTTCGCGGCAGCAGCGCCACCCGGCCGGGAGATCACGCGTGGAGTTCGTCTTTGGTCGTCGCACGATCGGCGTCACGGTGCCTGACCGTGAGACGCTGATGACCCTTCTGCGCGCGCGCCTGTCCGCCGGCACCGGATTCGCACTGGCCACCATCAACCTGGACCACATCGTCAAGCTGCGGCGCGATGCGTCGTTTCTCGACGCTTACGGCGCACAGGATTTCGTGGTGGCCGATGGGCGGCCCATCGTCTGGTTGTCGCGGGTTGCGGGCCGGCCGGTGTCTCTGGTCGCCGGCTCTGACCTTGTCGTGCCGCTGACGCGCCTTGCGGCCGAGGTCGGCGTGACGGTGGCCCTGGTGGGCAGCACGCAGGCGTCGCTGGAGCAGGCGGCGCGCGCGCTTCGGCAGGGCGCGCCGACCGCGTCGATCCCGATCCGGATCGCGCCATCGGACGTGTTCGACCCGGACGGGGCCGAGGCGGGGGCGATTCTGGCGCGGTTGCGCGACGAAGGCGTCGGGCTGTGCTTTCTGGCGCTTGGCGCCCCCAAGCAGGAGCGCCTTGCCGCACGCGCCCGCCGCGAGGCGCCCGATGTCGGCTTCGCCTCGATCGGGGCGGGGCTGGATTTCCTGTCGGGCCATCAGACCCGCGCGCCGCAAATCGTGCGCACCCTGGCGATGGAATGGGTCTGGCGTATCGCCCAGAACCCGCGGCGCATGATCCCGCGCTATGCCGCGTGCCTCGCGATCCTGCCGGGGCTGTTCGTTCAGGCGCTGCGTCGGCGTTTGCGCTAGGTCACTTGTATTCGATCAGGCCGCGCCCGCCCCGTCGCCGCGCGATGTGGTATCCGGCGATCCCCTGTGCCTCGGCAAACTTGCCCAGCACCGAAAACCACGCGTCCTGCCAGGCGGTGCGTGAAAAGCCGCCGCGCGCGGCAAGGCGGGCGATCTGCGCCGGATAGGCCAGCAGCAGGACCAGCGCGCCGGGATGGATCAGCGCGCCGATCATGGTGACCAGGGGCAGGATCGCGCCCCAGAACACCGCCCGGCGCGTTTCGTGCACCCAATGGCGTTCCGGGCCCGCGCCGTGCAGCGCGGCGCCTTCCGCGAACGCATGGCCGGCGCGCCGGCTGCGCCGCCACCATTGTGCGATGCCGGTGATTGCCGCATCATGCCATGTCATTTCCGCGTCAAGCCGCCGGATCGTCCAGCCCGCGCGGCGCAGGCGCAGGCAAAGCTCGGGTTCTTCCCCCGCGATCAGGTCGGCACGGAACCCACCCACGGCCTGCACCGGTGCCAGACGCATCAATGCGTCACCACCGCAGGCCGTCGCGTCGCCCACCGGCGTGTCCCATTCGGCGTCGCACAGGCGGTTATAGACCGACGCGTCGGGATGGCGTTCGCGGCGGCGACCGCACACCACGCCGACCTGAGGATGGGCGTCCAGATGAGCCGTCGCAACCGCCAGCCAGCCGTCGCGCAGGGTGCAATCGCCGTCGATCAGCTGCACCAGCGGGGTGTCGTCGGCCGACAGCCGCGTGAGGCCGGCGTTGCGTGCCCGTGCCGCTGTGAATGGCTGCGCCATTTCCAGCGCGACCACCTCGGCCCCCTTGGCGCGGGCCAGATCCGCGCTGCCGTCGTGCGAGCCGGAATCGACATAGACGATCCGCTGAACCCGCCCGGTCAGCGAGTCGAGACAGGCGGCTAGGCGCGCGCCCTCGTTGCGTCCGATCACGACGGCGGCGATGCGGGTCATTGCGCTGGTGCGTCCGGCAGATGTGCCGGACCCTGCAAAAACCCCTGACGGTAGAGATCGGCCTGTCCCGTGAAGGTCTGCGCCTCGGGGCCGTCCAGCGTCACATCGCCCGCCTCGGCGACGGCCAGCCGCTTGCGATCCTCGCCGTGGAAAATGACACCGCGCGCCGCCAGTGCACGGTCGCGCCCAAAGGGGTCGCCCGCGAACTTGTAATGCCGGATCAGCGCGGTGAACGGCGCGCAGGCCACATGGGCCGCCGCGTGGGGATGCACGCCGGGGCGCGCGCGGTGATCCAGAAACACCAGCGGATGCTTGGTCAGGCAGCAGTCTTCGCCAAAGACACGGGCGCGCACGCCGCCGAACATCACCGGAATGTCGGGGTTGGCCAGGGTGTTGTGCGCCAGATACCAGGCAAAGCCGATGGCCGGATCGTGATAGGCGAAGCGTTTGACGGTCGAGATGTCATAGCGGTCGAACGCCGTCAGCACCGCGTCGAAGGGCAGATCCTTCGTGGTGCCGAGGGGGGCCGCCGGAAACATCTCGAGCATCTGGGCGATCAGCGCGCTTTGGCCTTCGGCGCGCAGGGAATGCGCCAGCGCCGACAGGTGGTCGAACCCCGGCGGCAGATCGAACAGCTCGTCCATGTCGGCGAACAGGACCCAGTGGCCGGTCGCGAACCGCCGCGCGACGGTTTCGCGCAACCCGTTCTCGAACGCGCCCCATGGCAGGTCGGCGCGCATCACGGTGCAATCGTCATTTCGCGCCAGCAAGGCGCGCGTGCCGTCGCCCGATCCGTTGTCGATGAACACGAAATGCCGCGCGCCGATGGCGCGGTAATGGGCCAGCCACGGATCAAGGTAATACGCACCGTCGCGCACCAGCGCCACCACCACCACGTCGTCGGCCCGCAGGGTCGGCCGCCTTGGCCCCGAAACATGCGAAAGGCCCGCGCGCAATCGTGCCGCGTGCCACACCCTGTCCAGTTTTGCGCGCACCCTGTCGCCGAAGGTGCGCCGTTGGTCGTTCTGCATTGCTGATCCGTCCGATGCCGTGGCGCACCCTAGGCCCGCTCTGTGGCATTGTTAAGACGTGCGGCGAACCGGTCGCGGGGTGGGCGGGGTTGAACATCCGTCCGTGCCCCTTACCATTGCAGCCGACATCGCGGCCGCGCGTGCGGCCCACCCCGAACGACACAAGGCGCCCGGTGCGGCGCCGGTCATGACAAGGCGGCACAATGACAGAAACGACCCAGACGCAGGGCACGCAGGCACATCCGTTCGACATTTTCGTGATCGGCGGCGGCATCAACGGCACCGGCATTGCGCGCGACGCGCAGGGGCGCGGCCTGTCCGTCGCCCTGGCCGAGATGAACGACCTGGCCTCGGCCACCTCGTCAGCTTCGACCAAGCTGTTTCACGGCGGGCTGCGGTATCTCGAATTCTTCGAGGTCGGGCTGGTGCGCAAGGCCCTGATCGAACGCGAAACCCTGCTGTCGGCGATGCCGCACATCTCGTGGCCCATGCGGTTCGTGCTGCCCTACAGCCCCGACATGCGGTTCGAGGGCGAAACGCCGACCAGCAAGCTGCTCAACACTGTGATGCCGTGGATGAAGGGTCGGCGGCCCGCCTGGCTGATCCGGTTCGGGCTGTTCCTCTATGACAACCTCGGCGGGCGAAAATACCTGCCCGGAACGAAAACGCTGGATCTGACAACGGCCCCCGAAGGCAAGCCGATCCTGCCGAAGTTCAAGAAAGCCTATGAATATTCCGACTGCTGGGTCGAGGATTCACGCCTGGTCGTGCTGAACGCCCGCGACGCCGAGGCGCGGGGCGCGCGGATCATGGTGCAGACCAAGGTGACCGAGGCGCGGCGCGACGAAGGCCAGTGGGTCGTCACACTTGAGGATACGACAAACGGCACCGTCCAAGAGGTGCGCGCCCGCGCGCTGGTCAATGCCGGCGGCCCTTGGGTTGAAAACGTGATCCGCCACACCGCCGGGATCAATTCCGCCGAAGGCGTGCGTCTGGTGCGCGGCAGCCATATCGTGGTGCCCAAGCTGTTCGATCACGGCAAGGCGTATTTCTTCCAGGGCGAAGACGGGCGGATCATCTTCGCGATCCCCTATGAGACTGACTTCACGCTGATCGGCACCACCGACAAGGATCACGGCCACGATCCGTCGCGTCCCGCCAGATGCACCGATGAAGAGGCCGATTACCTTTGCGCCTTCGCCTCGGGCTATTTCCGCACGCCGGTCACCCGCGATGATATCGTCTGGACCTATTCCGGCGTTCGCCCGCTCTATGACGACGGCGCGAAATCGGCCACGGCCGCGACCCGCGATTACGTGCTGAGCCTAGACGCAGGCCCGAACACCGATGGCGGCAAGGGGTCGGAACCACCGCTGCTGAACGTGTTCGGCGGCAAGATCACGACCTATCGCAAGCTGGCCGAACAGAGTTTTGCCAAGCTGCATCCGTTCTTTCCGCGCGCCAGCGGCGACTGGACCGCGGGGGTGCCCTTGCCCGGTGGCGATTTCCCGGTGAATGGCGTGGATGACCTGACGGCCGATCTGAAGTCGATGTTTCCGTTCCTCGACGACTATTGGGCCGGGCGTCTGATCCGCGCCTATGGCACCGAGGCTAGGACGGTCTTGGGCGATGCCCGGACCGCCGACGATCTGGGTCAATCTTTCGGCGGCACGCTGCGCGAGGCCGAAGTGCGCTGGCTGATGACGCGCGAATACGCACGCACCGCCGACGACGTGGTCTGGCGGCGATCGAAACTGGGCCTGCGGATGAGCGCGGAGGAGATCGCGGCGCTGGACGCCTGGATGTCGGATGTGGCGCCGGGCGAAAAGCACGCGTAAAACGTCGGCAATAAACGATGAAACCGGGAGGAGACAGGCGTCATGCCGCACATACTTGCCATTGATCAGGGCACGACGTCCAGCAGGGCGATCCTGTTCGACGAAAACATGAAGATCGTGGGCAGCGCGCAGGAAGAATTTCCCCAGCATTACCCCGCGTCGGGCTGGGTCGAACACGACAGTTCCGACCTGTGGTCGACCACCGCCGCCACCTGTCGCGCGGTAATCGAAAAGACCGGCGTGGACGCCGCCGACATCGCCGCCATCGGTATCACCAACCAGCGCGAGACGGTGGTGGTCTGGGAAAAGGACACCGGCAAGCCAATTCACAACGCCATCGTCTGGCAGGACCGGCGCACCTCGGAAATCTGTCAGAAGCTGAAGGCCGATGGTCACGAGGACATGGTGACGACGCGGACGGGATTGTTGCTGGACCCGTATTTCTCGGCCACCAAGCTGAAGTGGATTCTGGACGAGGTCGATGGCGCGCGCGAAAAGGCACGGCAGGGCAAGCTGTTGTTCGGCACCGTCGACACCTTCCTGATCTGGAAGCTGACCGGCGGAAAATCCCATGTGACCGACGCCACCAACGCCTGTCGCACGATGCTGTACGACATCCACAAGGGACGCTGGTCGACGTCGATCGCCAAGCTTCTGGACATCCCGATGGAGATGCTGCCCGAGGTCAAGGATTGCGCCGCCGATTTCGGCATGACCCGCGCCGATCTGTTCGGGCATGAAATCCCGATCCTCGGCGTCGCCGGCGATCAGCAGGCGGCGACGGTCGGGCAGGCCTGTTTCGAACCCGGGATGCTGAAATCGACCTATGGCACCGGCTGTTTCGCCCTGCTGAACACCGGCGATACCGCCGTGCGGTCGCAAAACCGGCTGCTGACGACCATCGCCTATCAGCTGGACGGCAAGCCGACCTATGCGCTGGAGGGGTCGATCTTCATCGCCGGGGCGGTGGTGCAATGGCTGCGCGACGGGCTGAAGATCATCCGCGACGCGAAGGAAACCCATCCCCTGGCCGAAAGCGCCGATCCGTCGCAGGGCGTGATCCTGGTGCCGGCGTTTACGGGTCTTGGTGCGCCCTATTGGAACGCCGAATGTCGCGGTGCGGTCTATGGTCTGACGCGCAATTCCGGCCCGGCCGAATTTGCCAAGGCGGCGCTGGAATCCGTCGGATATCAGACGCGCGATCTGCTCGAGGCGATGCACGACGACTGGGATGCGCCGGGCGATGCCACCCTGCGGGTCGACGGCGGGATGAGCGCCAGCAACTATGCCATGCAGTTCCTGTCCGACATCATCGGCGCGGCGGTGGACCGCCCCGAGGTTCTGGAAACGACGGCGTTGGGAGCGGCGTGGCTGGCCGGGATGCGTGCCGGGGTCTATCCCGACTGTGCGGGCTTTGCCGAAAGCTGGGCGCTGGAACGGAAGTTCGAGCCGCAGATGGACGAAGAAACCCGCGCCGAAAAATATGCCGCATGGGGCAAGGCCGTGCGCGCGACGCTGACCGTCTGAGAGGGATCAGCGCGCTGTCCGCCCCCGCTCATCGTGCGGGGCGGACAAGTGGCGCAAGGTCGGGGATGTCCTTGCGAAAGCGGAAGAATCCGCGCCGTGCATGGGGCCACAATGCCGCGTCATAGGCGCGCACCTGCGGCGCAAATCCGACGCGCCGCACCGGCCTGACGGCCGCAAGCGTATCTGCGGCCGGGCCGACCGGCGCGTGATGGTGCACGACAAGATCCAGCCGGTTCGCGTCGATCCAGCGTGTGATATCGCCGGGGTCTTGTCCGTGGCTCAGGGGCACACCTTGGGGCGCGCGCATGGCCGCGTCCTGCGCGGCACCCGCGCCGAACGCCGCGACCGGTGCCGACACCTGCAACGGCGATCGCGCGGCGGTGCAATCCAGCATGAAAACCGCGACCGGATCGCCGGGCATCGACGGCATCGGTCCCAGATCGTCGGTGGTGATCAGCAGCCCGATCCGCGTGCCCGTCTCGATGGGCGCCGAAACGGGCAGGGGCCCTGGCGCCGGCGGTTCCGGCGCATCAAGCGGTGCGGGATCCTCGACCAGGTCGCCGCGCGGGTCGAACCGGCCTTCGGTAAAGCGACGGATGTTGTCGGCGGTGGCGACATAATGCTTGCCGCGCGACTGTATCCCCGCGACCCATCGCCACCCCAGGGTGTTGGATGCCGGATCGCCGTCCAGCAGTTGACGCAGGAACAGGTCGGCGCCCAGCTCCCAAGGCAGACGCAGGGTGAAGATCCAGATCGACGCGAACCACATCCGCGCGTGGTTGTGCAGCCATCCGGTGGTGGCCAGCTGATGCGCCCAGTGATCGAAGCATGCGATGCCGGTCTGCCCCCGGCAAGCCGCGTGGAACCGGGCGCGCAGACCGTCTTGGGTCTGCACCCGGTGCAGCGCGGCGTTCAGGTTGCGCCGATAATCCGCCCAGACCGAGGGGCGCATTTCCAGCCAACCCTTCCAATAGGTCCGCCAGATCACCTCGGTCACGAACCGATCCGCCGCGTCGCGGCCGTGGGTGTCGAACACCTGCGCCAGAAGCTCGGGCTCGGTCACAAGACGGTGACGCAGCCACGGCGACAGGGCCGACGTGGCGGGCGGATCGGCGTCGTAATTGCGCCGCGCGCCATAATGCGCCGCCGCCCGGGGCAGAAAACGGGCCATCCGGTCAAGACCGGCGGCGCGGGTGGGGGTGAAATCGTTCATCCCGTGCAGGTAAGCCGCGCGCCAAGGCGATCAACTGTCGCGGCGTTCGTGCCCTCGCGCCCTTGCAGCCCGGAGAGCGCAACACTAAGACTCCGGTAAGCAAATCCAAGTTATTCCACGTCCATCCCAAGGCAGGCAGGCACAATGCAAGATCCGGTAAACTATTTCACCAATAACCTCGTGCCCATGGTGGTCGAACAGACCTCGCGCGGGGAACGGGCCTATGACATCTTTTCGCGCCTGCTCAAGGAACGCATCATCTTCGTCAACGGCCCCGTCCACGACGGGATGAGCCAGCTGATCGTCGCACAGCTTCTGCATCTTGAGGCCGAGAACCCGACCAAGGACATCAGCATGTACATCAACAGCCCCGGGGGTGTCGTGACCTCGGGCCTGTCGATCTATGACACCATGCAATACATCAAGCCGAAGGTGTCGACGCTGGTCGTCGGACAGGCGGCGTCGATGGGGTCGGTCCTGTCTGTGGCCGGCGAAAAGGGCATGCGCTTTGCGTTGCCCAACGCGCGGATCATGGTTCACCAGCCGTCGGGGGGATACCAGGGCCAGGCGACCGATATCATGATCCACGCCGCCGAAACCCAGAAGATCAAGGACCAGCTGAACCGGATCTACGTCAAGCATACCGGTCAGACCCTGAAGGCGGTTGAAAAAGCGCTTGAGCGTGACAATTTCATGTCTCCGGAAGAGGCGAAGGAATGGGGTCACATCGACGAGATCGTCGAGAACCGGGTGCGTCCCGACGCCGAAACCTGAGCAAACGACCGACCCCGCCACACCGGCATTTTGACGTTGTGCCTGAAAATCGTCTGCCCTAGGCTTGTGCCGAAGGGCGGACAGGTCGGAGCGAACCGACCGGAAACACGACGACCCCCGGCCCAGAGGAAAATCGATGGCGAACAATTCCAGCGACGGCAAGAACACCCTCTACTGCTCGTTCTGTGGCAAGAGCCAGCACGAGGTCCGCAAGCTGATTGCAGGTCCGACCGTGTTCATCTGTGATGAATGCGTCGAATTGTGCATGGACATCATCCGCGAGGAAACCAAGACCGCCGGTCTGAAATCGTCCGACGGTGTGCCAAACCCGCGCGACATCTGCGAGGTGCTGGACGATTACGTGATCGGCCAGATGCATGCCAAGCGGGTTCTTTCGGTGGCGGTGCACAACCACTACAAGCGCCTGAACAATGCCGGGAAATCCGACATCGAACTTGCGAAATCCAACATCATGCTGATCGGGCCAACGGGCTGTGGCAAGACCCTGCTGGCGCAGACGCTGGCACGGATCCTGGATGTGCCGTTCACCATGGCCGATGCGACCACCCTGACCGAAGCGGGCTATGTCGGCGAGGATGTCGAGAACATCATCCTCAAGCTGTTGCAGGCGTCGGAATACAACGTCGAACGCGCGCAACGCGGCATCGTCTATATCGACGAGGTCGACAAGATCACGCGCAAGTCCGACAATCCCAGCATCACCCGCGACGTCTCGGGCGAGGGGGTGCAGCAGGCGTTGCTGAAGATCATGGAAGGCACCGTGGCGTCGGTGCCGCCGCAGGGGGGGCGCAAGCACCCGCAGCAGGAATTCCTTCAGGTCGACACCACCAACATCCTGTTCATCTGTGGCGGTGCGTTCGCCGGTCTGGACAAGATCATCGCGGCGCGCGGCAAGGGGCAGGGCATCGGTTTCGGCGCCGACGTCAAGGACAACGACAGCCGCGGCATCGGCGAGGTATTCACGGAACTCGAACCCGAGGATCTGTTGAAATTCGGCCTGATCCCCGAATTCGTCGGCCGCCTTCCCGTGATCGCGACGCTGACCGATCTGGATGAGGAAGCGTTGGTCACGATCCTGACCAAGCCGAAGAACGCGCTGGTCAAGCAATACCAGCGCCTGTTCGAGCTTGAGAACACGACGCTGACCTTCACCGAGGACGCGCTTCAGGCCATCGCCAAGCGTGCCATCGCCCGCAAGACCGGTGCGCGTGGTCTGCGGTCGATCATGGAGGATATCCTGCTGGACACGATGTTCGAACTGCCCGGCATGGACAGCGTCGAAGAAGTGGTCGTGAACGAGGAAGCGGTCACATCCGATGCAAGTCCGCTGATGATCCACTCGGACAGCAAGAAGAAATCGGCCCCCGCCACTGCGGGCTGAGCTGATGGGCCATCCGTCATGCCATCAGGGGTCGCCATTCGGCGGCCCCTTTGCGTAGGGAGCCACGATATGCGGAAGAAGTTTTCCACCGGATCACCGTTCGAGGAGCGGATCGGCTTTTCGCGCGCCGTGGCGGTCGACGGCTGGATCTTCGTGGCGGGCACGACGGGGTATGATTATGCCACCATGACGATGCCCGAAGATGTGGTGGCGCAATGCGACAACACGTTGGCCACCATTGCGCGGGCGTTGGAGGATGCCGGCGCGTCGATGGATGATGTGGTGCGCGTGCGCTACATCCTGACCGATCCGGCCGACTGGCCGCCCTGCTGGCCCGCGGTTTCGGCGGCATTCGCCAACGCGCGACCGGCGGCGACGATGATCGTGGCGGCACTGCAGGAACCCGAAATGAAGATCGAGATAGAAGTGACCGCGCGCCGCAGCGCGTGATGTGCACTAGCCACTGGACCATGGCGCCCGCATCGTTCATATCAGGGGCAAGCAATCCGGAGGCATCCATGGGCATTCTTTCCAAAGTCCTGCGCGTTTTCACCTGGTGGAACGGGCAAACCCTGAACACCCAACTCTGGACGTGGCGCAAGGGCACGAAGGTGGGTGAAGATGCGGCCGGCAACATCTTCTATCAGAACGCCGACAAGTCCCGGCGCTGGGTAATCTACAACGGCGAATCCGAGGCAAGCCGCGTCAGCCCCGAATGGCACGGCTGGTTGCATCACACTTGGGATTCTCCGCCGACCGAAACGCCGGTCGCCCGCAAGCCTTGGGAAAAGCCCCATATCCCCAACATGACGGGCACCGATCTGGCCTATGCCCCGGCGGGATCCTTGCGGCGTTCGGACACCAAGCCCCGCTCGGATTACGAGGCTTGGTCGCCGGAGTGAAAGCCGTTTCCATTGCTGCGTGCCGCGACGGGGTCAGGCGTGGTCTGGCCTGGTCCGCCGCCATCCTGCTGATGGCCGCGGCGCAGGTCGCGGCGCAGACCACCGAAACCAGCCGGGTCGAGGTCGGGCAGGCGCGCGGCGCCATCCTGCGCGGGCTCGACAAGGTGTCGGGCGTGGTCAGCCAGATCGACATCGCCGTGGGCGAAACGCTGGCGCTGGGGCATGTCCAGATCACGTTGGGGGAATGCCGCTATCCGGTCAACAACCCCGCGGGCGACGCGTTCGCCTGGATCGTGATCCGCGAAGCGGGGGTCGATCTGCCTCTGTTCCAAGGCTGGATGATCGCCTCGAGCCCGGCCTTGAACGCCCTCGAACATCCCCGCTATGACGTCTGGGTCATCCGCTGCAAGACCTGAGCGGGCGATGGCGGAGTCGGACCAGCCGCATCGAAATCCGCACCTTGCGACAGTGCCGCCCGCAACAGGCGATGAAACCGCGCGCGGCTGATTTCTCGCGCGCCGAGGCTTTCCAGATGCGGCGTAAGGAACTGGGTGTCGAACAATCGATATCGGCCCTGGCGCAACCGGTCGATCAGGTAAACCAGCGCGACCTTTGACGCATCGGGCCGCCGCGAGAACATCGATTCGCCAAAAAACGCCGCGCCGATCGAGACACCGTAAACGCCGCCCACCAGCTCGGCGCCCTCGCGCAGCTCGATCGAATGGGCAAAGCCCGCCCGGTGGAGCGCGCCATAGGTCCGCATGATGGCCGTGTTGATCCAGGTTTCATCGCGCGCGGCGCAGCCGGCAACGACGCCCGCGAAATCCTGGTCAAAGGTGATCCGAAACGGATCCTGCCGCACCCGCCGCTTCAGCGAGCGGGACAGGTGAAATTCGTTCAGCGGGAAAATGCCGCGAAACAGCGGGTCGATCCAGTGGATTTCGGCACTGTCGCGGCTGTCGGCCATCGGAAACACGCCGCTGGCGTAGGCCTGCAAGACCAGCTCCGGCGTCAAGGGCGGTGCGTGCATCGACACCGGGTCAGCCCATGTTGGTTTCAAGCCAGTGTTCGAGCCAGTGAATGTTGTAGCCACCGGTTTTCACCGCCTCTTCCTGAAGCAACGCGATGAACAGTGGCACCGTGGTGTCGACGCCGTCGACGATCAACTCGCCCAGGGCGCGCGACAGGCGCGCGATCGCCTCGGGCCGGTCGCGGCCATGGACGATCAGCTTGCCGATCAGAGAGTCGTAATAGGGCGGAATCCGGTATCCGTCATACAACGCCGAATCGACCCGGACCCCCAGACCGCCGGGCGCATGGTATTGCGTGATCCGTCCCGGTGACGGCGAAAAGCTGGGCAGTTTTTCGGCATTGATCCGCACCTCGATGGCGTGACCGGTCAATTTCAGATTGTCCTGGCTGAGTTCCATCGGCAGGCCGGCGGCGACACGGATCTGTTCGCGCACCAGATCGACGCCGAACACCGCTTCTGTGACCGGGTGTTCAACCTGAAGGCGCGTGTTCATCTCGATGAAATAGAACTCATCGTTTTCATACAGAAACTCGATGGTGCCCGCACCGGAATAGCCGATGGCGGCGACGGCGTCGGCGCAGGTCTTGCCGATGCGCGCGCGCTGTTCGGCGCTGATGGCGGGGCCGGGCGCTTCTTCCAGAACCTTCTGATGGCGGCGTTGCAGCGAACAGTCGCGCTCGCCCAAATGCACGGCGCGGCCCTTGCCGTCGCCGAACACCTGAATTTCGATGTGGCGCGGCGTGGCGAGGTATTTTTCCAGATAGACTTCGTCGTTGCCGAACGCGGCCTTGGATTCCGATCGCGCCGTCTTGAACGCGCTTTCCAGATCCTTTTCGGTCTTGGCCAGCTTCATGCCACGACCGCCACCGCCGGCGGTGGCCTTGACGATCACCGGGAACCCGATGGCCTTGGCGACCTTGTGCGCCTCTTCCAACGTGGGAACACCGCCGTCCGAGCCGGGCACACAGGGCACGCCGAGGTTGCGCATGGTTTCCTTGGCGGTGATCTTGTCGCCCATGATGCGGATGTGTTCGGCCGATGGGCCGATGAACGTCAGCTGGTGATCTTCGACGATCTGGACGAAATTCGCGTTTTCCGACAGGAAACCGTATCCGGGGTGAATCGCCTGCGCGCCCGTGATCTCGCACGCCGAAATGATGGCGGGCACCGAAAGATAGCTATGCGCGCTGGACGGCGGGCCGATGCAGACCGATTCGTCGGCCATGCGCACATGCATGGCGTCGGCATCGGCGGTCGAGTGGACGGCGACCGATCCGATGCCCATCTCGCGGCAGGCCCGAATCACGCGCAGGGCGATCTCGCCCCGGTTGGCGATCAGAATTTTCTCGAACATGGGGCCTGTCCTATTCGACGATCATCAGGAGTGCACCATATTCCACCGGCGCGCCGTCCTCGATAAGGATGCGCTTGACCGTGCCGGCCTTCGGTGCGGGAATGTGGTTCATCGTCTTCATCGCCTCGACGATCAGCAGGGTCTGACCTTCGGTCACGCTGTCGCCGACCTTGACGAAGGGGGCGCTGTCGGGTTCGGGCGAAAGATAGACCGTTCCCACCATGGGCGAGCCGACCGCGCCCGGATGGCTTGCCGGATCGTCGTTCACTGGCGCCGGCGCGGGGGCCGCGGCCGATGCCGGAACGGGCGCGGATGCCTGTGCCGGGGCCGGCATGGCGGCATAGACGGGCGCGCCGCCGCGTCGCACGCGGACATCAAGACTGTCATCTTCGGCATATTCGCGCTTTACCCGCAGTTCGGTCAGGTCGTTTTCGCGCAGCAATTCCGCCAGCGCCTGAATGAAGGCCACGTCGGATTTGTGGGTTTCGTCTGTCATGCTCTGTGCATCCCTTGATACGCCGCCCGTCTTGCGCGGGGGTCCAGCCGGTTTGCCCCGGTATACGTCACACGACAAAGGGATAAAAGGCGTAATGGCGCGACGGTTTCCGGACCACCCGGAATGGTGCGCGCGGGATGAACCACCGCCGCCTTGTGCCGGGAGGTCTTCACGACATGGTGTGCGCAGCAAGCGCTCGGGCGTTCAGCTTATCATGTCCAGTTGGTGCTTCGGCCTCGCAGCCGGGTCGAAGTTCTGCGTGTCTCTATATATCGCATGGACGGTTGTGGTCGTATCACCTTCTGCCCGTTCGATGCCGGCGGCATTGCCGGATGTCGGCGCGGGGCCGTCCTGCGCGGGGGGCGTGCGGCGTTCCATCACGTCGATGCGCAACCTCTCCAGCGGCGTTGTCTGGAATGTCGGACGCGGACCGGTTGGTGCCAGGGGGTTTTCGGCATGTGCGGGCGTTCGTGCGGCCAATATGACGCCCCGTTCGGCCCCCGTTGCGGCGGTGACCGGCCGGGCGGTCACGGTTTCCGATCCGGCGGCGGGCGTCAGGCCGCGGTTTTTCTGAACACTGCGCAACGCCGCCTGAATATCGCGCCATCCCGCTGTATCCGCCGAAGAAACGCCGCTTGTCGCAACCGGTGTGATCGTCTGCATCTCGTTCCTCCGTCCGTTTCGCGTGACTTGAATATCCTTCCTCAAGGATAGGGTGCGAATCTTGCCAAGGTGTTAACGCCTGCCGCCTGCGGCATGGGCGGGCGTTCTTGACTGCCGATCCCCCTCTGTTAGCTTGGCCCGATCCGGTCGGGCAGATTTCGAAACCGGCCCGGCCCGTCAAGGAGAACACGCAGAATGTCAGCGTCACGGCCATCGCCCGGTGCAAACCTCATGATCGATGGATCCCGCCTGTGGGACAGCCTGATGGAAATGGCCAAGATCGGCCCCGGTGTGGCAGGCGGCAACAACCGTCAGACCCTGACCGACGAGGATGCACAAGGCCGGGCGCTGTTTCGCACCTGGTGCGAGGCCGCGGGCCTGACCATGGGGCTGGACACCATGGGCACCATGTTTGCCCGGCGTGAGGGGACGGACCCCGACGCCTTGCCGGTCTATGTCGGCAGCCACCTCGACACCCAGCCGACGGGCGGCAAATACGATGGCGTGCTGGGCGTTCTCGGCGGGCTTGAGGTGATCCGCACCCTGAACGACATGGACATCCGCACCAAGCACCCCATCGTCGTGACCAATTTCGCCAACGAGGAAGGCGCGCGGTTCGCCCCGGCCATGCTGGCGTCGGGCGTCTTTGCCGGTCTGCACGACAAGGATTGGGCCTATGCGCGCCGCGATGCCGACGGTCTGACCTATGGTGATGAACTGGCCCGTATCGGCTGGGCGGGTGACGAGGTGACGGGCGCGCGCAAGATGCATGCCTATTTCGAACTGCACATCGAACAGGGGCCGATCCTTGAAACCGAAGGCCGCGACATCGGTGTCGTGACCGGCGTTCAGGGGCTGGCCTGGATCGAGGTCACGATTACCGGCAAGGAAAGCCATACCGGCCCGACCCCGATGGCCATGCGACGCAATGCCGGACTGGCCATGGCGCGGATCATCGATCTGGTGGATGAAGTCGCCTGGATCCACGCCCCCGACGCCAGCGGCGCGGTGGGGGCCATGGCGATTTCGCCCAATTCGCGCAACGTGATACCGGGGCGGGCCGTGTTCACGATCGACCTGCGCTCGCCCGACCTGACCACGCTGAGCGATATGGAGCGTCAGGTGCAGGAAGGTGCCGGGGCGATCTGTCGCGACATGGGGCTGGAGGTCAGCTTTGAAAAGATCGGCGGGTTCGATCCGGTCACCTTCGATGCCGACTGCGTGGCGGCCGTGCGCCGTGCCGCCGAACGGCTGGAGTTGAGCCATATGGACCTGATCTCGGGCGCCGGTCACGATGCGGCCTGGATCAACCGCGTCGCTCCGGCGGCCATGATCATGTGCCCTTGCGTCGATGGGCTGAGTCATAACGAAGCCGAGGAAATCACCCCCGAATGGGCCGCGGCGGGGACGAATGTTCTGTTTCACGCCGTGGTCGAGACAGCTCAGATTCAGGAATAAGGAGGGCCAGTATGGCTTTGAAAAGAATGGTTTTTGTGATGGCGGGCCTTGCTTTGGCGGGATGCGTTCAGACCACCAGCGGGCCGTCGGCCGCAGCGATCGCGGCCTTGCCGCCGGGGGTTGATCCGTCCTTCCTGATCAAGGATGGGAACGGATGCTATGGTATCGGCATCGAGGCGACCGAACCGCAGACCGGCGTCGCCCTTGTGGATGCGACGGGTCAGCAGGTCTGCGATCCGCAGTAAGGCTCAAGGACGATCCTTGCCGACAAGCCGTCGTCCGCTCTCGCCGATATGAATGAAAAAGGCCGCAACATCGTGGGATGTTGCGGCCTCGATCGCTTGCTTCTGTGCGTTGAACGTTCGAGAGGTCAGCGGGCGACGACCTCACGCAGTGTCATGTTGGGGTTTTCCAGAACGGTCACTGTCGCATCATCGTATTGCGGCATGTTTTCCAGATCTTCCTGGGTGTATCCTTCGACGATGAAATTGTCGTTTTCCCGGTCATAGGCGAGGCGCGACATGTCCAGCGCAACGTCGTGTTCGCCCAACCCCAGGAATCCGCCGATCCCCGCAAGCGCAACGAGATTGCCGTTCTGCAGGGCAAAATTCTCGATCTCTCCCACGTCCTCGCCGGTGGCGGTGACAAGGTTGGCGCCGACAAGGTCGCTCATCCGGGCATCCGCGATCTCGCTCCATTCGTTGTCGATCCGATCTGCCAGGTTGCCGGCCGCGATGGCGGCGTCATCGGCCAGTTCAGCGGTCGCATCGGCGGTGGAATCGGCCGCGTTTTCCAAGGCTTGGCCGGTGGTTTCCGCTGCATCCTCGATCGCGGTGCCGGCGTCCTGCATGGTGGTCGCGTCGGGGTCTTCGACCGTGGTGGTGTGGGTGTCCGCAAAGGCGGGCGCAGCGGCAAGGGCCAGCGAGGCGGTTGCCGCGAGAAGGGCGTGTCTGGTGTCGAACATGGTGTTCTCCTTCGCAAGGTGGCGTTTGGAGATACAAGCCCGAACGCGACCCCTGGTTCCGTCGCATCGTCGCGCGGCGCACAGAGTCGCGGTGGTGTCGTGCGGGCCCGACCGCGTGGGGGCGGGCCCGGTGCGTTTCAGTCGCGGTTCATCCGATTGGCGATCAGGTCGTCCACCACATCGGGATCGGCAAGGGTCGACGTGTCGCCAAGGGTGGTGTGATCGTTTTCGGCAATCTTGCGCAGGATCCGGCGCATGATCTTGCCCGACCGGGTCTTGGGCAGACCCGGCGCCCATTGGATCAGATCCGGCTTGGCGATCGGCCCGATTTCCGAGCGCACGAACGCTTCCAGCGTCTTGCGCAACTCGTCGGACGGTTCGACGCCGTTCATCAACGTCACGTAGGCATAGATGCCCTGACCCTTGAGCTTGTGGGGGTATCCGACCACCGCCGCCTCGGCCACGGTTTCGTGGGCCACCAGGGCCGATTCGACCTCGGCCGTTCCCATGCGGTGACCGCTGACGTTGATTACGTCATCCACCCGCCCGGTGATCCAGTAATACCCGTCGGCGTCGCGCTTGCAGCCGTCGCCGGTGAAGTAATAGCCCTTGTAGTCCGAGAAATAGGTCTTCTCGAACCGGACGTGATCGCCATAGACGGTGCGCATCTGGCCCGGCCAGCTGTTCTTGATGCACAGCACGCCCTCGGCCGGATTTTCGTCGATCTCCTTGCCGCTGGTCGGATCCAGGATGACCGGTTCGATGCCGAAGAAGGGCAGGGTGGCCGACCCCGGTTTCGTGGCGATGGCGCCGGGCAGCGGTGTCATCATGTGGCCCCCTGTTTCGGTCTGCCACCAGGTGTCGACGATGGGGCATTTGCCCTTGCCGACCACTTCGTTGTACCAGTTCCAGGCCTCGGGATTGATCGGCTCGCCCACCGTGCCCAGCAGCTTCAGCGCCGACAGGTCGTATTTCTCGACCGGCTCCTTTCCCTTGCCCATCAGCGCGCGGATCGCGGTGGGCGCGGTATAGAACTGGTTGACCTTGTGCTTTTCGCACACCGCCCAGAAACGCCCGGCGTCGGGCCAGGTCGGCACGCCCTCGAACATCAGTGTCGTCGCGCCGTTCGCCAGCGGGCCATAGATGATATAGGAATGGCCAGTCACCCAGCCGACATCGGCGGTGCACCAGAACACGTCGCCGTCGTGATAGTCGAACGTGTATTGGTGGGTCATGGCCGCATAGACCAGATAGCCGCCGGTGGTATGCACAACGCCCTTGGGTTGCCCGGTCGAGCCCGAGGTATAGAGGATGAACAGCGGATCCTCGGCCATCATCTCTTCCGGGGGGCAATCGTCCGACACGCCTTCCTGCATCTCGTGCAGCCAGTAATCGCATTCGGGGCGCCAGGCGATCTGTTGGCCGGTACGCCGGACCACCAGGCATTTCACGTCGTTCAGATCGTGGCGCAACGCCTTGTTCACGTTGTCCTTGAGGTTGGTCGCACGACCGCCGCGCGGCGCGCCATCGGCGGTGATGACCACGCGGGCGTCGCAGGCGTTGATCCGTGCCCCCAGCGCCTCGGCCGAGAAACCGGCGAAAACGATTGAGTGGATCGCGCCGATCCGCGCACAGGCCAGCATGGCATAGGCGGCCTCGGGGATCATCGGCATGTACAGCACGACCCGGTCGCCGCGCTTGACGCCCAGTTCCTTGAGGACATTCGCAAACCGGCAGACGTTGGTGTGCAGCTCGCGATAGGTGATGTGCAGCGCGTCGTCTTCGGGGTCGTCCGGCTCCCAGATGATCGCGGTCTGTTCGGCGCGATCCTTCAGGTGACGGTCGATGCAGTTGGCGGCGACGTTCAGGGTGCCGTCCTCGAACCACTTGATCGCGATGTTGCCGGGGTCGAACGACACCGATTTGACCGTCGTGAACGGTTTCATCCAATCCACACGCTTGCCATGCTCGGCCCAGAACGCATCGGGACCCTTGATCGACTCGGCATACATGCGATCATAGGTTGCGCGGTCCGCGTGGGAGCCGGCGGCAAAGGCGTCACTTGGCGGATAGGTCGTGTCGGTCATGGTGTTCTCCCGTTCGGTCGGTGAATCGGCGCGCAGGCACGGCATCCGATTCGCCCTCAGATGGCCAGATATTCGGCCCTCAGCTTCTCGTCGTCCAGCACCTCTTGGGCGGATCCGTCATAGACCACCGATCCGGTATCCAGGATCACCGCCCGGTCGGCCAGTTTCAGCGCAGCGACCGCGTTCTGTTCGACGATCACCGTGGTGATGCCCTGATCGCGGATGATGTTCAGCGTCTTGGCGATCTCCTGAACGATGACGGGGGCCAGCCCCTCATAGGGTTCGTCCAGCAGCAATACCTTGATATCGCGGCACAAGGCGCGGGCGATGGCCAGCATCTGCTGCTCACCCCCCGACAGGGTCACGCCTTCCTGCTTGCGCCGCTCGCGCAGGCGCGGGAACAGGTCATAGACCCGTTCGATCGACCAGCCGATGGGCGGCGCGATCTGGGCCAGCTTCAGGTTTTCCTCGACGGTCAATCCGGCGATGATGCACCGGTCCTCGGGCACCAGGGCGATGCCCGCGGCGGCGGCCTGGTGCGATTTCATCTTGTGCAGCGGTTGATGGTCCAGCCAAATTTCGCCGTGCCGCAGTTCGGGGTTGGCCATGCGGGCGATGGTGCGCAGGGTCGTCGTCTTGCCCGCGCCGTTGCGCCCCAGAAGCGCCAGGATCTCGCCCTCGTGGACATTGAAGCTGATGTTCTGGACGATATAGCTTTCGCCGTAATACGCCTCGATATTCCAGACGGAAAGAAATTTGGCGGCGGTGGCGGCGTTGTTGACGTTCTTGTCGAAGGCGGCGTTCATGTTCGATCCTCGTTCCTGTCGCGCGCGGGGTGCCCCCTGCGCTCAGACCTGTGCTTCGCCCAGATAGGCTTCGCGGACTTTCGGGTGACCCTTGATGTTGTCGGGCGAATCCTCGACCAGGGGGGTGCCCTGGGCCAGAACCGTGATCCGTTCCGCCAGCGAGAACACGACGTGCATGTCGTGTTCGATGATGCACATGGTGATGTCGCGCTTGTGCTTGATCTCTTTCAGCAGATCGATGGTATTGTTGGTGTCGGCGCGCGCCATGCCCGCCGTCGGTTCGTCCAGCAACAACAGCTTGGGCTGTTGCGACAGGCACATCGCCATTTCCAGACGCCGCTTGTCGCCGCGCGACAGCGATGCGGCGTGGGCGTCGCGCTTGTCCAGCATGTTCACGTCGGCCAGCATCATTTCGGTTCTTTCGACGATGTCGCGGTCCGACAGAACGCGGCGCAGCGCGTGCAGGGCGAAGGCGCCGTCACGCTTGGCGAAGATCGGGATCATGACGTTTTCGAACACCGTCAGGTCGCCAAAGATCTCGGGCGTCTGAAACACCCGTGAAATCCCCATCTGGTTGATCTCGTGGGGTTTGCGGCCCAGCACCGATTGGCCGTCGAACATGACGCTGCCGGTGTCGGGGATCAGCTTGCCGATCAGGCAGTTCAGCAACGTCGATTTGCCCGCACCGTTCGGCCCGATGATCGCATGAACGGTGTTTTCCGCCACGCTGAGGTTCACGTTGTCCAGCGCCTTGAGTCCGCCGAACCGCTTGCCCACGTTCTTGATTTCGAGAAGTCCCATGGTTCTGCTCCTCATTCCGCGGGTTGCTTGCGGGCGGCTTCGCCCTCGGGACCGGGGGCATTCGCGCCCCTGCGCCGGAACAGTCGACCGATTTTCTGTCCGCCCTGCACAAGGCCGCCGGGCAGGAAGATCACAACGGCCATGAACATCAGGCCCAGCGTCAGATGCCAGCCCTTGCCGACGAACGGATGCACGATGGTGATCAGGAAATCCTCCATCCCGTCGGGCAGGGCCGCGAACCATGTGTGCAGCACGTTGTCGTTGATCTTGCTGAAGATATTCTCGAAATACTTGATGAAACCGGCACCCAGGACCGGCCCGATCAGGGTGCCCGCGCCGCCGAGAATGGTCATCAGAACGACCTCGCCCGAGGCGGTCCACTGCATCCGCTCGGCGCCGGCCAGGGGGTCCATCGCCGCCAGCAGACCGCCGGCCAGCCCGGCATACATGCCCGAGATCACGAAGGCCGCCAGGGTATAGGGGCGCGAGTTCAGACCGGTATAGTTCATCCGCTGCTGGTTGGACTTCACCGCCCGCAGCATCATGCCGAAGGGCGAGCGGAAGATCCGCACCGAAATATAGAACGACACCAGCAATATCAGCGCGCACAGGTAATAACCGACATTGAAATCGAACGACCAGCCGCCCAGCTTCAGCGTTTCGGTCGCGCGCATCTCGAGCCCGAAGATATGCGTGACGTCCGGTCCCGACCCCTTGAGGTATTGCGGATCCGAGCCATAGACCTGCAATCCGGTTTCGCCGTTGGTCAGGTTGAACTTGGGGTTCGACAGGACCGAATACGCGAGGTTGAACGACATCTGCGCGAAGGCCAGTGTCAGGATCGAGAAATAGATCCCCGAGCGGCGCAGCGAGATATAGCCGATCACCACTGAAAACAGTCCCGCCACGACAATCGACAGCGCGATGGCCGGAATGACGTTGAACGACAGCAGCTTGAACATCCAGACCGCCGAATAACTGCCGATCCCCAGGAACGCGGCGTGTCCGAAGGACAGGTAACCGGTCAGCCCGAACAGGATGTTGAACCCGATGGCGAAGATTCCGTAGATCACGAACCGCTGCATCAGGTCGGGATAACCCGCGTTGAACTGCGCCAGCGACGAATTGGTGGGAAAGGGGTTCAGGATGAAGGGGGCGGCCATGGTCAGCACGGCCACGACGATCAGGATCGTGGTGTCTTTCTTGTTCAGTCCAAGCATGTCTATTCCTCCATCACGCCTTTGCGACCCATCAGTCCGCGGGGCCGTGTCAGCAGGATCGCGATCGCCACCAGATAGATGATGATCTGGTCAATTCCGGGCAGCAGCGATTTGATCTGGTTCATCGAGGCAAAGGATTCGAGCACCCCCAGAAGGAACCCGGCCAGCACCGCGCCGGGCAGCGATCCCATGCCGCCGACGACCACGACGACGAAGGACAGCACCAGGAAATCCATGCCCATGTGATAGTTCGGCGAATTGATCGGCGTGTACATCACGCCCGCCAGGCCGGCGACGGCGGCGGCGATGCCGAACATGATGGTGAACCGCCGGTCGATGTCGATACCCAGAAGGCCCACCGTCTCGCGGTCCGCCATGCCGGCGCGCACGACCATGCCGAAGGTGGTGAAGCGCAGGAAGGCAAAGACGCCGCCGATGATCACCAGCGAAAAGACAAAATAGACCATGCGCCAGTAGGGATAGATGATGGTATTGGCATCAAAGCCCAGCGCCGCGCCGAAATCGAAGCTGCCGCGGAACATCTCGGGGGCCGGCGTCGGGATCGGGTTGGCGCCGTAGAAATACTTGATCACCTCCTGCAACACGATGGCCAGGCCAAAGGTGACCAGGATCTGATCGGCATGGGGGCGCTTGTAGAAATGCTTGATCAGCCCGCGTTCCATGACATAGCCGATGCCGATCATGATCGGGATGGCGAACAGGATCGACAGCGGCACCGACCAGTCCAGCATCCAGCCGCCCAGGCGCTCGCCGAACCAGTCTTCGACATAGAGCACGTCCTCGTATTTCGGATTGCCGAGGAAATCGACGCCCGAAGGCTCGGACGCCTTGTGCGACAGGTTGAACAGCTTCGAGATGGTGACGGCGCAGAAGGCGCCCAGCATGAACAAAGCCCCATGGGCGAAGTTCACGACGCCAAGCGTGCCGAAAATGAGCGTAAGGCCGAGGGCGATCAGCGCATAGGCCGATCCCTTGTCCAGACCGTTGAGGATTTGCAGCAGGATTGCGTCCATCGGGTGCCTCGTCGGAAACGGGGGAAGGAAGGCCGCCGCCCGGGTGTGGGCGGCGGGTTCGCGCGGGGGAGCGGCATCGCCGCTCCCGATTGGGTCCTGTCAGGGAAGCCCGATCCGCGTCAGGCGCCGGGGTTGCATTCACCCAGGTCGCCACCGGCGAACATCGGATGCTCGGGGTCATAGGTGACCTGCTCGGCGGGCGTGACCTCGACGATTTCGACCAGATCGAATTCGTTCTCGGGGTTTTCCTTGCCGCGCACCACGACGACGTCCTTGAAGCACTGGTGATCGGCCGCGCGGTACAGCGTGGGACCGTTGCCCAGACCGTCGAATTCGAAATCCTCCAGCGCCTCGACAACCGCACAGGGGTTGAAGGATTTGGCGCGGTTGACCGCATCCGCATACAGCAGGGTCTGCGCGTAACAGGTCTGGGCGGCCTGCGACGGCGGGAAGCCGTATTTGGTGCCGAACGACTGGACGAACGCATTGGTGCCGGCGTAACGGTCGCCCTTTTCGTTCTCGAGCTTCCAGTCCCAGTTTTGCGAGCCGACGATGCCGGTGATGTTCTTGCCCGCTCCCTTGGCCATCAGCTCGGAATACAGCGGCACGACGATTTCGAAGTTCTTGCCGTTCACCTGCTTGTCACGCAGGCCGAACTGAACCGCGTTGGTCAGCGAGTTCACCATGTTCCCGCCGTAGTGGTTCAGGATCAGCACATCGGCGCCCGAATTCAGCACCGGCGTCATGTAGGACGAGAAATCGGTGGCCGCCAGCGGCGTGCGCACGTCGGTGATCGTCTCCCAGCCCAGCTCCTCGGTCGCAGCCTGGATCGATTCCTGCTGGGTCCAGCCCCAGGTGTAATCGGCGGTCAGCGAATAGACCTTGCGATCATTGCCATACAGCTGCGACAGCACTGGCGCCAGCGCGGCGGCGGACATGTAGGCGTTGAAGAAGTGGCGGAAGCCGTTCGCCTTGCGGTCCTTGCCGGTGGTGTCGTTGGAATGGGTCAGGCCGGACATGAAGATGATGCCGGCCTCCTGGCACAATCCCTGCACCGCGACCGCAACGCCCGAGCTGGAGCCGCCCGAGATCATGATCGCGCCATCCTTTTCGATCATCGACTTGGCCGATGCACGGGCGGCGTCCGATTTCGTCTGGGTGTCGCCGCTGACATAGGCGACCTTCTTGCCCAGGATGCCGTTGCCTTCCAGCGTCTTGCTGCTGAAGGTGGACAACATGCCGCCGTCGCCTTCGCCGTTCAGATGCTCGACCGCCAACTCGAACGCGCGCAGTTCGTCCGCGCCTTCATCGGCATAGGGGCCTGACTGGGGCACGTTGAAGCCCAGGGTCACGGTATCGCCCGTGGGCGCGTTGGTGAAGCCGGTATCGGTCTGGCCCCAGACCTGACTGGTAAAGATCGTCGGCATGGCCAGGCCGCCGGCGGTGACGGCGCCGGTGCGGATCAGGCCGCGACGTGTCAGTTTCGATTTCGTCATGCTTTTCCTCCCAGAAAGACTTGACCGTGCGTTCGGTCGCAAAGCGCCGTTGACGGCGGCTTCGGTCCCTTTACAGGACTGCGTCAACAATGCGGCCGTCTTGCAAACCACACAACAAGTTGTTCAAGTGAAAAGATAATTCTGTCAATTTCTGAACAGATTGCCGTATAATTCTGTAAAGTAATTTTCGACGCAGCGCAGAAAGTGCCTGAAGAAAAGGGATAAATTCCATGTCGCGCACGCCATCGAAGCGGGCCGCAGGCCCCCGTATTCGCGCCCGCCGCCGGGATCTGGGGATCCGCCAGGCCGATCTGGCACGCACCCTGGGCATATCGGCCTCGTATCTCAACCTGATCGAACACGATCACCGCCAGGTGGGGGGCAAGCTGTTGTCGGCGATCGCCGCGGCGCTGGACACCGACAGCGGGCAACTGGCCGAAGGGGCGGAGGGGGCGCAACTGGACGGGTTGCGCGCCGCCGCGGCGCAGCGCCCGCCGGGGCATCAGGGCGATCCGCTGGAAGACCCCGAAGCGATTGCGGCCCGGTTTCCCGGCTGGGCCCGGCTTGTCACCGACCAGGCGGCGCGCATCGCCGGGCTGGAACGGGCACTGACCGAAATGAACGATCGCATGACCCACGATCCGTTCCTGTCCGAATCGTTGCATGATGTCCTGTCCTCGGTCACGGCGATCCGTTCCAGCAGCGGCATCCTGATGGGCGACGGCGCGATGGATGCCGAATGGCAGGCGCGGTTCCATCGCAACATCCATGAAGACAGCCAGCGGTTGACCGAGAGCGCGCAATCGCTGGTGGCCTATCTGGACGGCGCGGCACACCCCGAGCGCACGCCCATGTCCCCCCAGGAGGAGGTCGACGCCTGGCTGGCCGAACGCGATTTCACCTTTCCCGCCGAGGGGCCCGACCCGGACATGGCGCCGCCCGACACCGTTGGCGGCGCGGCGCGGGCGTTGATCGCCGATCTGCTGGACACGCTGCGCGCCGACGCGGCGGCGCTGCCCGCGGACCGGGTGGCCGATGCCATTGCGCGCCATGGCACAGACATTCCGGCCCTTGCCGGCGAAATGGGCGGCGATCTGCACCGGCTGTTCCGCCGACTGACGCTGTTTCCCGGCGGCATCGGCGGCAGCCGCGCGGGCCTGGTGATCTGTGACGCGACCGGGGTGCAGACGTTCCGAAGGCCGGTGTCCGGCTTCGATCTGCCGCGGTTCGGCGCGGGCTGTGCGCTGTGGCCGCTGTATGGGGCGTTGGCCGCGCCGGCGATCCCCCTGTATCGACAGCTGGAGACCGTCGGCCGGACGCCGCGCCGCTTTGACGCCTATGCCGTCGCGTTGCCCCATGGTGTCGCCACCTTCGATACGCCGCCGGTGTTCCGGTCGGCGATGCTGATCCTGCCGGCGCGCGCCCAGGCGCAGGCCACGTTGCGGGTCGGTGCGGGCTGTCGCATCTGCCCCCATCCCGACTGCACCGTGCGCCGCGAGCCGGCGATCGTCGCGCTGACGGGGTAAGACCCCGAGCCATGCAATGTCAGGTTGCACGACGCTGTGGCGGACCGTGTTACAGGCCGACATTCGGGTTCATGCATCTTTGACACGACCGGGGCGGGGCGCCATACTCGACCCGCGCAAGAGGGCCGCAAAGGCCGGGCGCACAGGGAGGAAAGCGGTTGGGCAAACGTGTCTTGCTGATCGAGGACGAGCCAAACATCGTCGAGGCGGTGCGCTATCTTCTGACGCGCGAAGGGTGGGCCGTCGACACCCATTCCAACGGCGCGACTGCCCTTGATGCCGTGGCGCGGCGCCGGCCGGATGTCATCGTGCTGGACGCCATGCTGCCCGGGCGGTCGGGGTTCGACATCCTGCGCGATCTGCGCACGGCCCCCGACACCAGCGCGATCCCGGTGCTGATGCTGACGGCGCGCGGGCAACGGCGCGACCGGGAAATGGCCGAGGCTGCGGGCGCCAGCCGCTTCATGACCAAACCGTTCTCAAACTCGGATATCGTCGATTGCCTGCGCGAGCTGGGCGGACACGATGCCGCCTGATCCGCCGCGCGACGCGCCGTTGTTCCTGGCGCGGGCGACCTATCGCCGGCGTCGGCTGATGGATGCCGCGCGGCTTCTTCCCGTGGTCGGTGCAGTGCTGTTTCTTCTGCCGATGCTCTGGTTCGTGTCGGGCGGCACGCGAACCGCTGTCGGCGGGCTGTACCTGTTCGCGATCTGGACGGGTCTGATCGTCATCGCGGCGATCCTGTCACGGGTCCTGGTGCGCGGCGAGGCGGGCGGGCGCGGACGTGACGGCCCGGACGCCGCGCCGTGACACTGTCGTTCAACCTGCTGCTGGCGGCGTGCCTTGCCTATTCCGCGCTGCTGTTCATCGTCGCCTTTGCCGCGGAAAAGCGCGCAAGGGCCGGGCGGCTGGGCATCCTGCGCTCGCCGCTGGTCTATACGTTGTCGCTGTCGATCTATTGCACGGCCTGGACGTTCTATGGCGCGGTGGGATACGCCGCGCGCTCGGGGCTGGAGTTCGTCACGATCTATCTGGGTCCGACGTTGGTGATCGTCGGCTGGTGGGCCATGCTGCGCAAGCTGGTGCGCATCGGGCGGGCCCAGCGCATCACCTCGATCGCCGACCTGATTTCGTCGCGCTATGGCAAATCCACCGCGCTTGGCGTCTTGGTGACGCTACTGGCGGTGATCGGCACCACCCCCTATATCGCGCTGCAACTGCAATCGGTGACACTGTCGTTTTCGGTCTTTACCGATGGCGGCGTGGGCGACGAGACATCCACCGGATTGTGGGTGGCGGCGGGTCTGGCCCTGTTCACCATCCTGTTCGGCACCCGCAATCTGGATGTCAACGAACATCACCACGGCATCGTCACCGCCATCGCGGTCGAGGCGGTGGTCAAGCTGGTGGCGATCCTTGCCGTCGGCGCCTTCGTCGTCTGGGGGGTGGCCGGCGGGCCGACGGCAGTGTTCGCCCTGATCGATGCCAGCCCCATCGCACAATGGCAGATGCAACAGGGCCGGTGGGTCACGCTGTTGCTGCTGGCGGCCACGGCGTTCGTCTGCCTGCCGCGGATGTTTCAGGTGATGGTGGTCGAGAACACCGACGAAACCCACCTGGCCACCGCCGCCTGGGCCTTTCCGCTGTATCTGCTCGCGATGAGCTTGTTCGTCGTGCCGATCGCCGTTGTCGGCCTTGCCGTCCTGCCGGCCGGGTCGAACCCCGACCTGTTCGTGCTGAACGTGCCGCTGGCGTTCGACAAGGAATGGCTGGCGATGCTGGTGTTTCTCGGCGGGTTCTCGTCGGCCACGTCGATGGTGATCGTCGCCGCCATCGCGCTGTCGACCATGGTGTCCAACAACATCGTCATGCCGATCTGGCTGAACGCGCGGCGCGGCGATGCGACGTTGTCGGGCGACGTGCGCAACGTGGTGCTGCGCGCGCGGCGCCTGTCCATCGCCGGCGTGCTGGCGTTGGGCTATCTCTATTATCGCCTGTCGGGCGGGGGCGGCGCGCTGGCTGCCATCGGTCTGATCGCCTTTCTGGGCGTGGCCCAGGTGATGCCGGCGCTTGTCGGCGGGCTGTTCTGGCGCGGCGCCACGCGCAACGGTGCGGCGGCGGGGCTGATCGTCGGGTTCGTGATCTGGATCTATGCGCTGTTTCTGCCGGGCATCGGCACGGGCACGGTGATGTCCGCGCAATTCCTGGCCGACGGGCCGTTCGACATCGGCTGGCTGCGGCCCCGGGCGCTGTTCGGGATCGACGGGCTGGATCCGCTGGTGCATGCGACGCTGTGGTCGCTGGGGTTGAACGCGTCGGTCTTCGTGGTCGTGTCGCTGCTGGGCTTTCCCGGCCCGCTGGAGCGGCTTCAGGGGTCGGAATTCGTCAACGTCTTTCGCTTTTCGACGGCCCACAAGGGCCGCAGCCCGACCACGGCCGAAGCCGAGGACCTGCTGATGATGGCACAACGGATCCTCGGCGCGCGCGAGGCGCAGGCGCTGTTTCAGGCCACCGCCGCGCGCCAGGGCAAGGATGGTTATCTGCCCGACGTGACGTCGGATTTCCTGGAACGGCTGGAACGCGAGATGGCCGGGTCGGTGGGCGCCGCCACCGCCCACGCCATGCTGGGCCAGATCGCCGGAAGCGGCGCGGTTTCGGTCGCTGATCTGATGCGCGTGGCCGACGAATCGGCGCAGATGATGGAACATTCCATCCAGCTCGAGGCGAAATCCGAGGAACTGGGCCGCACCGCCCGCCAGTTGCGCGAGGCGAACGAGAAGCTGACAGCTATTTCCATCCAGAAGGACGCGTTTCTCAGCCAGATCAGCCACGAACTGCGCACGCCGATGACGTCGATCCGCGCGTTCTCGGAAATCCTGCGCGAGGCCGGCATGGACCGCGAGACGCGCGACCGCTATGCCGGAATCATCCACGACGAGGCCCTGCGCCTGACCCGTCTGCTGGACGATCTGCTGGATCTGTCGGTGCTGGAGAACGGCCAGATCAACCTGCACGAAACCGATGTGGAGCTGACGGACGTGATCGACCGCGCCTGCACCGCCGCGCTGAGCGATGGCGCGCGGCTGACGATCCGCCGGGTTGTGGCCGACGAACGGCTGATGCTGCACACCGACGCCGACCGGCTGACGCAGGTGTTCATCAACATCATCGCCAACGCCGCCAAATACTGTGATGCGCCGTCGCCCGAATTGCGGATCACCGTCAGCGCCTGTGGCGACGGGATCAACGTCGATTTCATCGACAACGGCGGCGGTATTCCGATGGCGCAACACGCTGTCATCTTCGAGAAATTCTCGCGCCTCGGCCAGACACGCATCGCCGGCGCGGGTCTCGGTCTTGCCATCTGTCGCGAGATCGTGGCGCGGCTGGGCGGTCAGATCTCGTATCTGCCGGGGCAGGGCGGGGCCGCGTTTCGGGTGAACCTGCCGCAGGCGCGGTTCGGCGCACATGCGGTGGCATCGGTGGCCTGAAAGCACGGGATGATGTGCGGGATTCAGGGTTTCTAAACCTTTCCGGGGCACACCTGACGCAAGGCAGTCGGAAGGTCGGCAGGAATGGATTCAACGGGCAAGGAGGGACGGACCGATCCCGGCGTGTTGCGACGCATGATGGGGGAACGCCCCCCGCCGACGCCGGACGTTGATGAAATGACGCTGGAACGGGCGTGGCGGTTGGGCATCGTGCGCGGCCTGTCGCGCGCCATCGACCTGACCTGCACGGTCACGTCCTATCGAACGGCGCCGTTGCCCGCCGCCGATATCGTCTCACAGATCGAAGCCGGGGATCTGGCCGTTCTTCTGGAAGGCACGGCGGGCTTCGGCGCGGCGGTTCTGGATGCCCAGGTTCTGGCCGCGATGATCGAATCACAGACGATGGGGCGGGTGTTGTCGCGCACGGCGGCCCCGCGTCCGGTGACACGCACCGACGCTGCCATGGCGGCCGACCCCCTTGATCTGGTCCTTTCCGAGTTCGAGGCGCGCGCCGAAGGGCTGAACGGGGCCGAAAGCGCCGCCGCCCTGCGGTTTGCCACGCTGCCGTCGGGCCCCGAGGCGCTGGCGCTGGCCTTGCCCGACGAACCCCACGTCCTGACCGAAATCGTCTTGCGGCTTGGCGATGGCGAAAGGACGGGCCGGATGCGGTTCATCCTGCCCTTGCCGCGCGCACCGGACCCGGAAAGCGCCGAAGACTCGGGTCCCGAATGGGCGGATGGGCTGGAGCGGTCGGTGCTGGCCAGCACGGTGACCCTGACGGCGGTGCTGGCCCGACTCACGATGCCGGTCGACGCCGTCGCCCGTCTGGCGCCCGGCGACCTGCTGATGTTGAACCCCAAGGCCTTGTCACAGGTGGTCATGACCGGCTGCACCGGCCAGGCCACCGCACGCGGGCGGTTGGGTCAGAGCGGCGGCATGAAGGCGGTGCTGTTGCAGGATCCGGACCCGCCGGCCTTGTCCGTGCTGCCCGAATGACCGCGCGGCATGTAACTTGGCCCGCGACCGCCTGCTCATCCCGCGCGGCCGGGTGTGGTTGCGCAGGACGCAACCGCGTCTCACGCCTTGGCGGCCGCCTCGATCTGCGGGCGCAATCCGTCCAGCGCATAACCGGCCTGTCGCGCGGCGGCGATCAGGTCGTCAGCGGGGGTATGCGGTGCCTGGCTCAGTGCCCAGACAACACTGGACCGCATGCCCGACCGGCAATAGGCAAAAACCGGGCCCGACGCGGCGGCGATGGCATCGCCCTGCGCGCGAATGTTCCCGGCGTGCAGGGCGCCGTTGACCACCGGGTTATAGACGAACGTCAGTCCGGCCGCCTCGGCCGCGGCGCGGATCGCCGCGTGATCTTCGTCGGGCGTGACCTCGTCATCCGGCCGGTTGCAGATGACGGCGGTGAATCCCGCCTCTTTCAGGGTGGGAATGTCATCGGGCGTGATCTGTCCCGAAACGGTGTAGGCGGGGGTGAGGGCGTTCATGTCCATGGCTGCTGATTATCCGGTTCCGCGCGCCGAATCCAGCGCCACGCACATCCCCGCGCGATCGGTGCCGGTTGGGGAATCCACCGATCCCCGCGCCCGGTTCCGACCATCGACGCGCTTTGCTTGTCGCGCACCATTGTCGACCGCCACCGCTGCGGGCGGGCCTGCAACGACGCGCGGCACGCGCCCCGCACAGGCCGGCGATCGCGTCTTTCAGCCGGCGCAAACGGCTTTTTCTCTGGTATCGGGGGCGGTTATGACGATGATGACCCCGATCCGATGTGGGAGGAGGCCAAATGACCATCGTTGCGGAACAGACGTCGGGGGGCGTGCGCCTGCTACGTATCGGGGCGCCCGAGACGCCCGTCGCCGCCGAGCGGATGCTGCGCGACCTGGACGACGCCATCGATGGCGCGCTGGCGGATCCGGACTGTCGCGCGGTGGTTCTGGACTGCGCGGCAAGCGGCCCGATGGCACCGGACCCCGCACCGCTGCGCACGATGACGGACCGGATCGAGGCCGCCGAAAAGCCGGTGATCGCCGCGCTGTCGGGCGCGTGCCGGGGCGACATGTTCGAACTGGCACTGGCCGCTCATTACCGGATCGTCACGCCGGATCTGTCGGTTGCCCTGCCGGGGCTTCAGTTCGGCTTGCCGCCGCGCGCGGGGGCAAGCCAGCGCCTGCCACGGCTGTGCGGGTCGATGGCGACGTTCGCCATCCTGCTGGACGGGGCCGATCACCCGGCGCCGGTCGGCTTTGCGGATCTGACCGACAACGATCCCGTCGCCGCTGCGCTGGATCTGGCCGCCGAATCTCCGCCGGCACACCCCACCGGCGCACGCACCGACGGCCTGGCCGATCCCGCGGCCTTCATGGCGGGCGTGGCGGACGCCCGCGAGCGGTTGGACGCGGCGCCGCTGCCGGGCGGCGCGCGGCGCAGTGTCGAATGTGTCGAGGCGGCGATGCTTCTGCCGTTTGAAAGCGGGCTCGAGATGGAACGTTCGGCCTTCGACGAATGTGCCGCCACGAACGAGGCGCGCGCGCTGTCGTGGCTGGAGCGCGCAAGGGCGGAGGCATGGGACGTTCCCGAGGCCGCGGGCGGCACCGTCCGCCCCATCGCACGGATCGCCGTCGTCGGCGCGACCCGGGTTGCCGCCGATCTGGTGTTGGCGTGCCTTGATGCCGGGATCGAGACGTTTTTGGTCGAACTGGATCCCGCAGGGCGGGCAGCGGTGCTTGATCGCGTGCTGGGAACCTGTGACGCCCGTGTGGCCGAAGGCGCCATCAGCGACCAAGCCCGCGACGCGACCCTTGCGCGCCTGACCCCCGAGGCGACGTTCGAGGATCTGGCCCACGTCGATGCCGTCTGGGAGGCGGCGGTGGATTCGGCCGCCTTGAAGACCGAACTCTGGCGGGCGATCGGTCTGCTGGCGCCGCCCGGTGCGCTGCTGGCCACCGCAGGCGCGACCGTGGGGGCCATGCCCCTGGGCGTTGCGGCGGGTCGGGCGGGGCAGGTCGTGGGGCTGCATGTCGCCGGACCCTCGCGCAAGGTCGCGTTGATCGAGCTGGCCTTGCCCCCCGATGTCACCGCCGATGCCGTCGCCACGGCGTTGGCGCTGGCCCGGCGGCTGGACGTGCAGATCGTGCGCTGTGCCGATCACGCGGGATATATCGCCCATCGGCTGCAAACCGCGCTTGAGCGCAAGATCGAGGCCTTGATGATCGCGGGCGCCGATGCCGAAACCATCGACGAGGCGCTGATGGCCTGGGGGTATCGCGCATCGCCCTGTTTTGCCATGGACGTCGAAGGCCTCGACCGTGTTCTGGCACGTCGCCGCGCGGTGTCGGGTCAGGGGGCACCGACCGATGGCGGGCTGTCGTTGCTCGACGCGCTGGTCGAAGCGGGGCTGAGCGGACGGGACGAAGGGGCCGGGTTGTTTGCCTGGACCGACGGACAGCCCACCGGCGATGATGCACAGTCGCGCAGCGTCATGGACGCCCTGGCCGACGGGAAGGGGATCACGCGGCGGACGTTCGACGACGACAGCATCCAGCGCGCCTGCCTTGCCGCCTTGGCGGATGAGGGGGCGCGGATGATCGCCGACGCCACGGTGCTGCGCGCGGGCGACGTGGACGTCGCCGCCGTCGGGGCGATCGGGTTTCCCCGTCTGCGTGGCGGGCCGATGAGGGCGGCGGATCAGGCCGGCCTGATCGCTGTCGAGCGTGATCTGGCGCTGAGCGGCGACAACGTGACGCCATCGCCCCTGTTCAGCGATCTGATCAAGCAGGGTCGTGGGTTCACCGACATGCGTCCCTGACGCCCGTCAGCCGAGGAAGATACCGACCACGATCAGCATCAGCCCCAGGATCGACGCGAACAGCGCACCAAGGTTCAGCACCACCAGCTTTTGCAGACGCGCGCGCAGCGCGTCGTCGTCCAGCCTGGCGCGGCGGGCCCGGATCGCCGATACGATGCACCAGAACAGGGCGAAAAGGCCGCCCAGCGACAGCGCCGCACCGGTGTAGATCAAAGCGTCCATTCCTCGCCCCCTCGCTTCATCCCGCAGCCCTAGCGGATCGGGGGGCGGGGCGCAATCCGACGGGACTTGCGACAGGCCCGGAGCGTCGCTAGGGAAGACCCCGATCCCAGTACGAAGGAACCGAACATGAGCGACACGTCGACCAACGCAGCCCCCGATTTCGGCCCCGAAGCCACGCCCGCCGATTCGAATTACCGTGTGACGGCGGACGAATTGCGCCAGTTCATCGAGCGTTTCGAGCGGCTGGAGCAGGAAAAGAAGGACATCGCCGAAGCGCAGAAAGAGGTGATGGCCGAGGCCAAGGGGCGCGGCTATGACACCAAGGTGATGCGCAAGATCATCGCCATGCGCAAACGCGACAAGGACGACATCGCCGAGGAGGAAGCGGTTCTCGAGATGTATCTGGAAGCCCTGGGGATGACCTGAGCCGCCGGCGAACGGCTCAGTCGGGCAGGAGGGTGACGCCGGGCAGGGCCGCGATGGCGCCAAGGTCCGCCTCGTAAAGCGTGCTCAGCCGCTGAACCAGGTCGGCGGACCAGCCGGGCAGGCTGCGTTCTTCCTCGATCGCGTCGGGGTGAGCGAACTTGTCGAGAAAGGCGGTCATCACCTGGCGGCGGGCCTTCTCGGTGGCCGGCGGATGGGCCCGTGTATAGACGCGCAGCCGGTTCATGCCCTCGCCGGTCATCACCGGGCGCAACATGTCGAACATTCCCTTCAGCGGCATTTCGCCACGCACGCCCGCGACGCGGTGGATGATCTCGGGCCAGAACAACGGCGTGTCCTCGTGGCACCACACCGTTACCGGGCAATCGGGACAGGCCTCGCGCAGGGCCGCGATCGTGTCGGACCAGCGCAGGATCTGAGGTTCGGCGCGGGTCAGGAAGGCCGGGAACTCGGCCTCGGGACGCCCGGCTTCCTCGAACACGGCGGGCAGGAAGGTGGCCGGGTTGCGCACCGAGATGAAGAACGCCACCGGGCTGTCGGGGAACAGGTTTCGCAGCCACGCGGCCTTGGCGATCTTCGGATAGATCTGGCCGTATTCCACTGCCATCGACACCATCGAGATGAAATTGGCATTCGACAGCACCAGGCGTTCCGTCGTCTCGTCCGCGCCCATGGCTTCCAGCAGGACATCGCGGGTCGCATCGTCACCGGGGTCGCCGCGCAGGCGGTTCATCACGGTGCGCAGCACATCGCGATAGTCCTTGGCGTCGGGCACCACGACGCCGAGGCCCGACAATTCCGCGCGGTTGCGCATCAGCGTCTTGCGCAACCGGCTAGCATCCGTGCAATGCGCGCCTAGATGGATCGCGACATCCATGACCGTCACTCTTCATTGCTTCCCCTTCGGTTCTATCCGAGCTTTCTGGACAGGCAAGGTGCTTTTGGATATGGCGCGAGAATGACTGATGAAAACACTCAGGGTCCGGTGCCGTCCTTCCGTCTTCCGCGGGTCGATCCATGGTCGCTGGGCGCCATCGTGATTGCGGCGCTGGTCCTGTTGCCGCTGATGGCGGTGCTGTGGCTGGCCTTTCATCCGACCGAGAACATCTGGCCGCACCTCGTGGCCACGACGCTGCCGCGCTATTTCGGCAACACGGTGATCCTGATGTCGGCGGTCGGGGTTCTGGCCGGGGTGACCGGGACGCTGACCGCGTGGCTGGTGGTGATGTACCGCTTTCCCGGTGTGCGCTGGCTGGAATGGCTTTTGTTGCTGCCGCTGGCCATCCCGGCCTATGTGGTGGCCTATGCGCTGGTCGATTTCCTGGATTACGCGGGGCCGGTGCAAACCGCGTTGCGCGGCGTTTTCGGATGGACGGATTCGCGCGATTACTGGTTTCCGCTGATCCGCTCGCGCGGGGGCGCCATCGTGGTGCTGGCCGCCGCGCTTTACCCTTATGTCTACATCCTGGCACGTGCCGGCTTGCGCGAGCAGTCGGGCTGTGTCTATGAGGTGGCGCGCGCCCTGGGAACCGGCCCGGTCGGTCTGTTCTGGAGGGTCGGCCTGCCCCTGACGCGGCCGGCCGTTGCGGCGGGCATTGCCATCGTGATGATGGAGACGGTGAACGATTTCGGCGTTGTCGAGTATTTCGCCGTTCAGACCCTGACGACCGGCATCTTCACCGTCTGGCTCGAGACCGGCAATGCCGGGGGCGCGGCCCAGATCGCCTGTGTGATCCTGGCGCTGGTGCTGGGGTTGGTTGCGCTAGAGAAATTCTCGCGCCGCCGCGCCCGGTTTCATCAACTGTCGCGCCGTCAGCGCGGGGTCGAGCGGATCGGCCTGGGCGGCTGGCGGGCCTGGACGGCGACGGCGGTCTGCACCCTGCCGTTCGCCATCGGTTTCGTGCTGCCCGTCTGCGTCATTACCGCCCATGCCTTGTCCAAGCCCGACCGCTGGTTTGAACAGGGGCTGCTGCGCGCGCTGTGGAACACCGTTGCCACGGGCGGGATCGCCGCGGTGCTGACGGTTACGCTGGGGTTGTTCCTGGTTTACGGCGTGCGCCTGACCGGGCGGGCGCTGCCACGGCTGATGTTGCCGGTCACGACCATCGGCTATGCCGCGCCGGGTGCGGTTCTGGGGCTGGGCCTTCTGATCCCGCTGGCGTGGTTCGACAACACCCTGGCCGACGCCTGGACCGCAATCAGCGGCACCGACCCCGGCCTGATCCTGACCGGATCGGCGACCGCGATCGTGCTGGCCTATGTCGTGCGGTTCTTCGCCATCGCCCAGGGCGCCGCCGATGCGGCCATGGGGCGCGTGTCGCCCAGCCTGCCGATGGCGGCCCGCGCGCTGGGGCGCACGGCGGGGGGCACGTTGACGGCCATCTATATTCCGCTGATCCGCGGATCGGTCGGCACCGCGCTGCTTCTGGTGTTTGTCGATTGCGTCAAGGAATTGCCCGCCACGCTGTTGCTGCGCCCGTTCAACTACAACACCCTGGCGACACGGGTGCATGAGCAAGCCTCGCTCGAGCGGATCGGCGAAGCGGCGCCGGCCGCCTTGCTGGTGATGCTGGTCGGGCTGGCGGCGGTGGCGTTGCTGGCGCGCGCCAACCGCTAGGGCCCCCGGCCCGTTGTGGTGCCCGGCGTGTTGATCTAACTGAAGGGGCGGGCGATCATTTCATCGCCGCCCCAACCCCAAATCGTCGGATCCCCTGGTTCCAGGGGCGAGGTTCCCCCATGAAGCCCAAGATCATCACCACGCTGAAAACCTATGACGGCCCGCAGTTTACCAGCGATCTTGTCGCCGGTGTGACCGTGGCCATGGTGGCATTGCCGCTGAGCCTTGCGATCGCCATCGCCTCGGGCGCGGGGCCGGAAAAGGGGCTGGTGACCGCCATCGTCGCGGGGTTCCTGATCTCGCTGCTCGGGGGCAGCCGGGTGCAGATCGGCGGGCCGACGGGCGCGTTCATCGTCGTCGTCTTCGGGGTGATCGCCGAGCACGGCTATGACGGCTTGGTCCTTGCGACCCTCATGGCCGGGCTGATCATGCTGATCGCCGGAGTCCTGCGGGCGGGAAGCCTTGTCGCCTATGTGCCGGAACCGGTGATCAACGGCTTTACCATCGGCATCGGCGTCATCATCGCCACCAGCCAGTTGAAAGACCTGTTCGGGCTGTCGATCGCCCAGGTGCCCGCCGAATTCGTTGCGAAGATGCAGGCGCTTTTCGCGGCCCGTGACAGCCTGAATCTGGTCGCCTTGGGCATCGGGCTGGTGACGATGGCGCTGATCGTGGGTCTGCGCCGCCTTGCCCCCCGGTTTCCGGGGCTGATCGTGGCGGTCGGCGTGACCTCGGCCATCGTTGCGCTGACGGCCCTGCCGGTCGATACGATCTTTTCGCGCTTCGGCGCCTTGCCGAACACCCTGCCGATGCCCGCGATTCCCGATATCAGCATCGCGCGCATCGTCGAGCTTTTGCCGTCGGCCCTTGTGATCGCGTTCCTGGCCAGCATTGAATCGCTGTTGTCGGCGATGGTGTCCGACCGGATGATCGGCGGCCAACATCGGCCCAACGCCGAGGTTCTTGCCCAGGGGTTCGCCAATATCGGATCGGCCCTGTTCGGCGGCCTTCCGGCCACGGGGGCCATCGCGCGCACGGCAACCAACGTGCGCGCCGGGGGCAAGACGCCGGTGGCCGGCATCATCCATGCACTGACGATCCTGCTGGTGATGCTTCTGGCGGCCCCCCTGGCGGGCTATCTTGCCATGCCGGCCCTTGCCGGGCTGCTGATCCTGACCGCCTGGAACATGAGCGAGCCGCACAAGTGGCGCGGCTATATGCAGACGCGGATGTCGGACCGCGTTCTGTTGATCCTGACGCTGGTTCTGACGGTCTTTGCCGACCTGACGGTGGCCATCGGCGTCGGCGTTTCCGTCGGCCTGGCCCTGCGGTTGCGGCGGCGCAATGCCGAGGTCGAGAAAGACTGGACGCCGCCCGATCGCTAGGGTGCGGGCACCAGCGTCGTGATCCCGACCGAAGCGCCCCGCGCCAATTCGGGGTCCAGCGTCATCTGGATGTATTCGCCGCGCCGCCACAGCTCGCCCAGGTCGTCATAGTGGCGCGACAGGGGATGCCCCGACTGCCCGGTCGAGATGATGAAGACGGAACTGTCGGGATCGGCAAAGTCATACACCCCGCGATAGCCCGCGCCGGCCACGTTCTGGAACGGATCGGGCCCGGTGCCACGGCTCAGCCCGCGGCGCAGGGTGTTGTCGCCGCCGCTGGTCGACTGGCGGATGTTGACGAACCAGTTCACGAACGGCTGATCTCCCAGGACGGCATGATCCTGTGTCGCCTGGTGGGCGTCGCCCCAGCGCAGGGATTCGAGCGCGGTGCCGTATTTCTCGGATATCCAGATCAGCGCCTCGTCCAGCGATTGGCGCGCCA
Organism: Oceaniglobus indicus; assembly: GCF_002751875.1. GTDB lineage: Bacteria > Pseudomonadota > Alphaproteobacteria > Rhodobacterales > Rhodobacteraceae > Oceaniglobus > Oceaniglobus indicus. The sequence goes on from NZ_NMZM01000001.1 coordinate 134,920, forward strand.
CGTCGGGGCAGGTTTCGACCGGCGCCGATTGCAGCACGTCGCACCAGACCGCCGCGCCGTCGGTATTGCGGAACACCCGTTCGATGAACACCGGGTCGATATGGCTGAACTCGCGGCTGAGCGGGCCCAGCTCGTCACGGATCAGGCGGTCCTGCAGGGCGCGCATCCATGCGGCATAGATCAGGGGTTCGGGCAGATGTTCGTTCATCTCGCCGTTCCAGTCGGCCAGCAGCTTCAGCGCGCGCTGACGCAACCGTTCGGGCGTGCCCTCGGGGGCCGGATCGCCGGTGAACCACAAATCGCTGGCCACCAGCGGCAACAGCGTGCGCGCGGTCGGTGATACGGTGTCCAGTTGCGCCTCGATGAAACTTTCGCGGGTGTGGACCTCGCGGCTCTGCATCAGGCGGTTCCAGCGCTTGATCCGCTCGGTATCGCCCCAATTGAACGACACATGCAGCGGGAATGGACGATCGACCGTCTTGTTGTTGGTGTTGCCCAGAATGCCGCCCGCGGGATCGACGAACTCGGGGTTGGCGGTATAGGGCAGGCGCCCCTGCCAGCGGTTTTCAGACAGCCAGCCCGGTGTCGGCAGGCGCCCCTGCGATTGATGGGCCACGTCGCGCAAGGGCATCGCGCCGATGGTCTTCATCGCGATGCCGTTCTGATCGGCCAGGGTCAGGTTCTGGGCCGGTGCGATGAACTTCTCGCCCGCGGCCAGCGCCTCGGCCACCGATCCCGCCTGCATCAGATCCATCGCGGCCGAAATCGACGTGTCGTTGGGCGACAGCGCGGTCCAAGCCAACGACGCCACATGCCCCGGCGGGGTGATGGCCCCCAGATCGTATTGCGAGGCGGGCAGGATCGGGCCGTTGTCCGACCAGCGCAGGGTCAGCGTGACGGGGTCGGCATCCTTGATGCGCAGGATCGACGTGCGCGTCGTCAGCTTCTTGTAGCCTTCGGGGGTCAGCACCTCTTCGGGATTATCGGGGTTCAGCTTCTCGATATAGACATCCTGATCGTCGACATAGGCCGACGTGATGCCCCACCCCATGCGTTGCGACCGGCCCAGCAGGATGGCCGGCACACCCGGAATGGTGCCGCCGATCACCCCGCCGGTGCGCAATTCCAGCCGCGCCAGATACCAGATCGACGGCGCGCTGAAGGCCAGGTGCGGATCGCTCGCCAGAAGGGTGCCGCCCGAGGCGGAGCGCGACGGCGCTGCGGCCCAGGCGTTCGAGGCGCCGGCCAGGGCCCTCTCGCGCACTGGCGACAGCGGATCGTTCAGGGGCGGGGTGACATCGGCGTAACGCGGCAGGTCGGCCCCCGGAAACAGGCCGGCATATTCCGGCAGCGCCGCAATGCCCGATCCCGGCGTGTCGGGCAGGATATCGCGCACGCGATCGCTTTCCAGCAGAAGCGAGACGCGCGCGCGCAAGACCTCGGATTGCAGGTGCGACGACAGCTGCAGGGCCATCAGCTTGACGATGGCAATGCTGTCGGCCGGCTGCCAGGGCGCGATCTCGGGCGAGAACAGGAAGAATTCGGGCGCGCCACGCCCCCGTGCGCCGGTGTTGACCTCGCGCAGCCAGGCGTTCACCCCGGCCGCATAGGCGCGCAGCGCGATCTTGGTCTCGGGTGTCTGGTTCTCGACCGATTGCACCGCGAGGTTATAGAGATCCAGGCGGCGCAGCAGATCGTCGATCTTGGCGGTGCGCTGGCCGAACAGTTCCGACAGACGCCCCTGCGCCGTGCGCCGCAACATCGTCATCTGCCACAGGCGGTCCTGGGCATGGGCGAAGCCGAGGCCGAAAAAGACATCGGCATCGGTCTTGCCGAAGACATGCGGCACGTCTGCGTGATCGCGCACGATCTCGACCGGGGCCGAGATATCGGGGGTTTCGATCCGCGCATCGTAATCCGGGATCGAGCGGCCCGTGAACCAGTAGATCACGGTCAGCGACCCGATCAGAAGCACGACGATCCCGACGAAAAAACGCAGGAGCCAGCGGAAATAGAAGGCCATGGAACCTCGGTTGACCGGAGGGGGTATTCGGTTAGACAGGAGTTAAGCTATTTGACAGAGGGAGGAAAGCGGTGGCGAAGCTGGCATTTCTGGGGTTGGGCGTCATGGGCGCCCCGATGGCCGCGCACCTTGCGAAGGCCGGGCACGACGTGACGGTCTATAACCGGACTACGTCAAAGGCCGAAGCCTGGGCAAAGGCGAACGGCGGCAGTCACGCGGCGACCCCGAAGGCGGCCGCCGAAGGTGCCGAATTCGTGATGGCCTGCGTCGGCAACGACGACGACCTGCGCGCGGTCTGCACCGGCGACGAGGGCGCATTCGCGGGGATGGAAAAGGGCGCGACCTTCGTCGATCACACGACCGTGTCCGCCGCCGTCACGCGTGAGCTGTATGAGGCCGCCAAGGCCGACGGTATCGCCTTCGTCGATGCGCCGATTTCAGGCGGTCAGGCGGGGGCCGAGAACGGCCAGTTGTCCATCATGTGCGGCGGCGACCCGGATGCCTATGCACGGGCCGAGCCGGTGATGAACACCTATGCCAAGCTGTGCCGTCGCATCGGCGATTCGGGCGCCGGCCAGATGACGAAGATGTGCAACCAGATCGCCATCGCGGGATTGGTGCAGGGCCTGTCCGAAGCGCTGCACTTTGCCGAGAAGGCCGGTCTTGACGGGCGCGCGGTGGTCGAGGTCATCTCGCAGGGCGCCGCCGGATCGTGGCAGATGGCGAACCGGCACGAAACCATGCTGGACGACAAGTTCGAACATGGCTTTGCCGTCGACTGGATGCGCAAGGACTTGGGCATCTGCCTGACCACCGCCGACGAAAACGGCGCCTCGCTTCCCGTGACGGCACTGGTCGACCAGTTCTACAAGGACGTCCAGAAGATGGGCGGTGGGCGCTGGGATACATCGGCCCTGATCCAGCGGCTGCGCGCCATGGGCTGACGTTGCGCCCGCCGATCCTTCGGGATTGAGTATTTGGAGCAAGAAAAAGCGCGGCGTCGTGGCTTTTTCTTGCCGGAACTACTCCCGCCGGAGGCTCCTGTGGCATCAGGCGGCGCAAGTGGGCGACGTCGCGCTCACTGGTTCCAGGCCGGGGGCCGCTTGGCCAGAAAGGCGGCGATGCCATCGGCGGTGTCGTCGCGCAGCATGTTCTCGACCATTACCGCACCGGTATGCGCATAGGCTGCCGCCAGATCCATGTTCAACTGCTCGTAGAACGCGCGCTTGCCGATCCGCACCGCGGTCCCCAGTTTGGCGGCGATCCGATCGGCGAGGTCTGCCGTCTCTTGCGCAAGATCCGCCGAGGGCACGGCGCGGTTGATCAGGCCAAGGTCCGCCGCGCGGTCGGCTGTGATGAAATCGCCGGTGGTCAGCATCTCGAACGCCTGTTTGCGCGGGATGTTGCGCGACAGGGCCACCATGGGGGTCGAGCAGAACAGGCCGATGTTGACCCCATTGACGCCGAAACGGGTGTCGTCGGCCGCGATGGCCAGATCGCAACTGGCGACCAGCTGGCATCCGGCGGCGGTGGCGATGCCATGCACCTGCGCGATCACCGGTTGGGGCAGGCGGGGGATCGCCTGCATCATTGCCGAACATCGTGCGAAAAGATCCGCAAAGGCCGCGGCCCCGCCGTCGGGCGCGGCGCGGGCCCGGGTCATTTCTTTCAGGTCGTGCCCGGCGCAGAACGCCTTGCCTGCGCCCGCAATCACCACGACGCGGATCGCCCGATCCGTTTCCAGTGCCGCGAACGCCGCGGTCAGTTCGGCCAGCATGGCGTCGGACAGCGCATTCAGGTTGGCCGGCGTGTTCATCGTCAGGTGGGCGATCGCCCCCCGGTCCTTGCGTTCGAGTATCGCCATCTTGCCCTCTCCTTCGGTTTCGGCGACCCTAGCGCGATGTCGCCCGAGGAGAAAGCATGACGCTGCAAATGGACACCGCTGCACTGAATGCGTTTCTGGACCGCGAATTTGCCCAGGTGTCCCGCGATTTCCGGGTTGTTTCGGCCACGGCGGCGCAGTTGAAACTGCGCATGACCGTCAGCGATCAACACCTGCGCCCCGGCGGAACGGTGTCGGGCCCGACGATGTTCGCGCTGGCCGACGTGGCGGTGTATCTGGCCATCCTCAGCCATATCGGCCCCCGGGCGCTGAGCGTGACCACCAGCTGTTCCATCGATTTCATGCGCAAGCCCGCCGCTGCAACCCCCCTGATCGCCGAGGCGCGGATCCTCAAGCTGGGGCGGGTCCTGGCCGTCGGCGATGTGCTGGTCTTTTCCGAAGGACACGACGCACCCGTCGCGCGCGCATCCCTGACCTATTCGATCCCGCCCGCCAAACCTTGACGCGCCCGTTGCACCATGCCGAACAGGTCACGCGCGTCGTCGGGATCGGCGATCATGTCCAGCCTCTCGAACAGGCCGGTGTCGTCCAGCCGTGCGCGAACGTAGCGCAGGGCCGAGAAATCCTCGATCGCGAAGCCGACCGAATCGAAAAGCGTGATCTGGTCGCGTGACGTGCGCCCCGGCGCGCTGCCCGCCATCACCTGCCATAGTTCGGTGACCGGGTGGTCGGGGTCCAACGCCTGAATCTCGCCCTCCACCCGCGTTTGCGGCGGGTATTCGACGAAGATCCCGGACCGCAGCAGGATATCGCGGTGCAGTTCCGTCTTGCCCGGACAATCGCCGCCGATGGCGTTGATGTGGACGCCGGCGCCGACCATGTTGTCACCGAGGATCGTGGCATATTGCTTGTCGGCGGTGCAGGTCGTGATGATGTCGGCGCCTTCGATCGCGGCCTCGGGGCTGTCGCAAGCGGTCAGGGTCAGGCCGCTGTCCGCAAGGTTCGCCATCGCCTTGTCGGTGGCGGCCCGGTCGATATCGAACAGGCGCACCGCATCGATGCCGCAGATCGCACGGAACGCCAGCGCCTGGAATTCGCATTGCGCGCCATTGCCGATCATCGCCATGGTCCGGGCGCCTTTCGGGGCCAGGTGTTTCGCGGCAAGCGCGCTCATCGCCGCCGTCCGCAAGGCCGTGAGGATCGTCATTTCCGACAACAACACGGGATAGCCGGTGTCGACCCGGGCCAGCAGGCCGAAGGCGGTGACGGTCTGCAACCCCGTGCGCGTGTTCTTGGGGTGGCCGTTCACATATTTGAACCCGTAGACATCGCCGTCGGACGTCGGCATCAGCTCGATCACACCGTCGGCGGAATGGGACGCGACGCGCGGCGTCTTGTCGAACGCTTCCCAACGCAGGAAATCGGCCTCGATCTCGGCGGCGATGCCGCACAGCATCTCGTCGATGCCGATCCGGTGGATCAGGCGCATCATGTTGTGCACAGAAACGAAGGGGACATAGGCAAGATCGGACGGTTTCGCGGACATGGCGGTTCTCCGGGGTTTGGGCAGGTCAGACGTGGGCGCGGGTCGGACGGTCGAACACCCGCCGCCCCATGAGCGAGCCGACCAGATCGACCATCAGGGCCGCCGTCTTGCCGCGCTCGTCCAGGAACGGGTTCAGCTCGACCAGGTCCAGCGATGTGACCCGGCGGCTTTCGTGCAGCATCTCCATCACCAGATGCGCCTCGCGGAAGGTGGCGCCCCCGGGCACGGTGGTACCCACCGCGGGCGCGATGGACGGGTCCAGGAAATCCACGTCGAGCGAGACGTGCAGCATCCCGTTCGCCGCCTCGACCCTTTGCAGAAAGGCGCGCAGGGGCGCGGCAAAGCCGGTCTCGTCGATCTCGCGCATGTCGTGCAGCGACACGGGGCTGTCCACCAACGCGGCATGTTCCGCCGGATCGACCGACCGGATGCCCAGCAGCGCGACGTTTTCCTCGGACACCGGGGCGGGCACGGGCGGAAACATGTCGAACCCGGCGCGTCCGCAGGCATAGGCAAGCGGTGTGCCGTGCAGGTTGCCGCTGGTGGTGGACAGCGGCGTGTGGAAATCGGTGTGCGCGTCCAGCCACAGAACGAACTGCGGCCGGCCGATGTCGGCGGCATGGGCCGCGACGCCGGTGACGGTTCCGGCCGCCAGCGCATGATCGCCCCCCATGAACACCGGCATCGATGACACCATGGCCTGACGTGCGGCATCGTGCAGCGCGCGGGTCCAGGCCACCGTTTCACCGAGCGCGATCAGGTGGGCGGGGGCGTCGGGATGATCACTAGGCGCGCCCGGAACCACGTTGCCCGAATCGGTGACACGGTGCCCCAGATCGCGCAGCGCCTCGGCCAATCCGGCCACGCGGAACGCATCCGGCCCCATCAGACAGCCGCGCCGCGCCTTGCCGCAATCCACTGGGGCGCCGATCAGGGTCACGTCGGTCATGTTATTCTCCGGTTTCAAATGTCCCGATCTTATCCCGCCAATATGCGTCAGGTTGAACATGCATATCTGACCGCTTTAGCGTGACATTGGCCGAAACGGAGCCCAGTATCGCCGATATGGACGACACCGATCAGAAGATCCTGGCCGCCTTGCGCCGCGACGCTCGCGCACCGCTCTCCGATCTGGCGGCGCGGTTGGGAATATCGCGCGCGACCGTGCGCACCCGGATCGACCGGATGCGCACGACCGGCGAGATTCAGGGGTTCAGCGTGATCACCCGCGCCGATGCTGCCCTGGCGCCCGTGCGCGGTCTGATGATGCTGGGGATCGAGGGTGCGGGCACACGTCGGCTGATCCACCGCCTGCACGGTCTTGCCCCGGTCACGGCGGTCCATTCCACCAACGGCAAATGGGATCTGATCGTCGAACTCTCGGCGCAAACCCTTGAGGAGCTGGACCGGACCTTGTTCGACATCCGCGAATTCGACGGCATCATATCAAGCGAGACGAACCTGCTTCTGACCACCCGCCGCACTTAAACAGCGCTTCGTCGGGTTTTTTCTTGCCGTAAATACTCGAATCCCGCAGCAGGCCCAAAACGCTAGTCGCGCCGCAGCGCCACCACCCAGACCGCCACAAGCGCGAACGACAGGATCGCGTTCCAGCCGGCCATGGAAACGCCCAGCAGGCTCCACGCCACCTGGTCGCACATGACAAGGGCCGGCGCCGCCGTCGGGTCCAGCAGGTCGGCACCCGACAGACCCGACAGCCCGCCACCGGTGCCGGTGCACGAGGTCGGGCCCTGCCACAGCTTCAGCTCGACACCTGCGTGAAACACGCCGATCGCCCCGGTGATGAACGCCGCCAGGGCACCGCCCGCGGCGACCACCCGTGCCGGCCAGAAGAACCCGATCGCGCCAAAGGCCACCGCGGCCGCATGGGGCCAGCGCTGCCAAAGGCACATCGCGCAGGGCGGATAACCCAGCGCCTGGAAAACGAAGGCCCCCAGCAACAGCAGGAACGATCCAGCGGCGGCGCACAGGATCAACGACCGGCGGTTGAAATGCATCATAGATACCTCACGACGTAAAAGCCGCCGACAAGCGCCACGACAAACAGGACGAACAGCATGCCCAGCCGCCGTTCGATGAAATCGCGGATCGGCGGGCCGAACTTCCACAACAGCGCCGCGACCAGGAAAAACCGCAACGCGCGCGCGGCGATGCTGGCCACGACGAACACCGGCAGCGACAGCCCGGTGCTGCCCGACAGGATCGTGATCACCTTGTAGGGGAAGGGCGTGACTCCCGCGATCAGCACCGCCCAGGCGCCGAAATCGTTGTAACGGGCGCTGAAGTCCTCGAAATATGCGTCCTTGCCATAAAACTCCAGCACCGGACGGCCCACCGTCTCGAACACCTGCGCACCGATCCAATAGCCCAGCAGACCGCCCAAAACCGAGGCGACCAGTGCAACCCCGGCGATCAGCCAGGCCCGGCGCGGCGCGGCCAGGATCATCGGGATCATCAGAACGTCGGGCGGGATCGGAAAGACCGAGCTTTCCAGAAAGGCGACAGCCGCCAGGGCCCAGAGCGCATGGCGCGATTCGGCCAGCGCGATTGTCTTGTCATACAGTTGTCTGATCATGGGTTCTTCCGGCAGGGCCACTTCTTCGATCATTTTCCCGCTGCCGGGTCAACGCGCCTTTGCGTGATCGGGAACCGGCAGGGGCCGGGCGCATTGTCATTTCGTGCACCGGCCCGCTGATTGGGCGCAACCGATGGGGAAAGCGATGCAGTGGAGAGGCCGGCGCACCAGCCGCAATATCGAGGACCGCCGTGGCATGTCGGGCGGCGCCGTCGGGGGGATCGGGGGCGTGGGCCTGATCGCCGTGCTTGCCATTGGCTATTTCTTCGGCATCGATGTTACCCCCTTGCTTCAGCAGGGCGGCGGTGGCGGCCAGACCCAGATCACCGCCGAGGATGAACAGGTGGGTGAATTCGTGTCCGTCACCCTGGCCGATACCGAAGAGGTCTGGGCCGACGTCTTTCGCCAGCAATTGGGCGAAACCTATGTCCCGACAACGCTGGTGCTGTTCAAGGGCGTCACGCAGAGCCCCTGTGGCGGCGCCTCGGGCGCCACCGGTCCCTTCTACTGTCCCGGCGATGAAAAGGTATATCTGGACACCGCGTTCTTCACCACGATGGCGCGGCAACTGGGCGCCGGCGGCGATTTCGCCGCGGCTTACGTCGTGGCGCACGAGGTCGCGCACCATGTGCAGAATGAACTGGGGATCCTCGGTCAGGCCAACACGATGCGTCAGAACGCCGATACCGAGACGTCGAATGCGATCTCGGTTCGGATCGAGCTTCAGGCCGATTGTTTCGCCGGGTTGTGGGCCGCGCGCGCCGATGACCGGTTCGGCACGCTCGAACCCGGCGACATAGACGAGGCGATGAACGCCGCCGCGCGGATCGGCGACGATGCGCTGCAACGCGGGTCGGGGCGGGCGCCGCGCCCCGAGACGTTTACCCACGGCACCTCGGACCAGCGCCAGCGGTGGTTCGCCGCCGGTTACCGCGGGGGCAGCATCGACGCCTGCGACACCTTTGGCGCCAACCGGCTCTGAGCGTGCTTTTTTCGCTTTTCCCCCGTCTCGGATCGCAGTAAGGGTTCCGGCGTCCGGCCGATGTGCCCGGGCCCGAGTGGCGGAATGGTAGACGCAGGGGATTCAAAATCCCCCGCCGCAAGGCGTGCCGGTTCGAGTCCGGCCTCGGGTACCATTCAAGCGCCAGACACGTCGCCTTGGGCATTGATCCCGCACTCGCCATGGCAGGCCGGTCGGCGATAACGGCACACCGGACATATTTTGCAAACCTGCTGCACTCGCCTGACTTTCGCCGCGATGTTGATTCGAGCCGATCGTTCAGGATCCGGCGGCAATGCGGCCGTGTTTGGTGCATTGGTGAACGAACCCGCTCCGAAATGCGACCATATCGTGGCGGGCGCCATAGGCTGCGATAGGCAGGATCGGACGGCTTCCGGTTTCCACTCTGCAAACAAAGCAGGTGGCGATTTCGTCTGAAAGGTATGATTTCGTTAAAATACACGCGAAATGGCGGGGATTGTCAGAACGCGCGTTTCCGGTTCAGCAACGATCCTTCGCCCCGCCCTTTGCGCCGGATGCCCCGACCCGGTCGTCACCCAGCATATCCTGCCAGTTTTCGAACAATTTTCGTTTGGTCCCGGCGCGACACCGGTTAGATTGATTGCACGAACTGGGTTCGAGTGTCGTTGGGGGACGACCAGGTTCGGCACCGGAGAATCTCCGACGCCTGACCGAATGAGTGTCTGCTGGAAGCGGCTGCCGCTTCGGCGTTTCATTTATACGCTTCTGAACGGAGCGGCCACAATGGGATGACCTGCGCCTGACCGGCTTGGCATTCTTGAAATTTCTCGACGACGCACCGGCCATGGTGCGGTGCGTCCAACTGAGATGGAGCCGGAATATGTCATCGAATAACCCTACACCTACGCCCGGTGGGCTGAACGGATTGATCTCCGGCGATCAGAATGAAGACCTGAACGATCTGATCGACGAGAATTACACCGACGACCCCGAAGGCGACCGCGTCGACAACAACGACGCCATCGCGCCCGGTGCGGGACCGAACGACGACCTGATCAAGGCGGGCCTCGGCAACGACACCATCTATGCCGGTGAAGGCGATGATGATGCCTATGGCCAGGAAGGCGATGACCTGATCTTCGGTGGCGCGGGCAGTGACGTTCTGCGCGGCAACGAAGGCAACGATACGCTGCAGGGCGACGAGGGTCTCAACTTTCTCGAAGGCGGTGCCGGGGATGACGTGTTCATCGCGGGCGACGGCGCCGACAGCTTCTTCGGAAATACCGGCCTGGACACGATCGACTATTCCGGCTCGACCGGCGCGGTGAACGTCAACCTGGGCACCAACGAGCTGTCCGGCGGGGCGGCCGGCAACGATTCGATCAATGACAGCGTCGAAGGGATCATCGGGTCCGACTTCGACGATACCCTGACCGGCGGCGACGGCGTCAACGTGTTCGACGGCGGCGCCGGCAACGACGCGATCACGACCGGCGTGGATGACACCGTTCGCGGCGGGTCGGGCGACGACACGTTCACCATTGCCCCCGATCAGCTTGCCGGTGCCCAGCCCGGTTCGAGCGGCGTCATCGACATCGCCGGTGGCGAGGACGGCGAAACCAACGGCGATACGCTGGATCTGCGCGGGCTGGTCAGCGATCCGGACGCGCAGATCACCTATACCAACAGTGATCCCGCTGCGGGCGGCGGTCTGACCGGCACCGCGACGCTGGACGACGGCACGATCGTCAACTTCACCGAGATCGAGAACATTCTCGGTGGTGGGCCGCTGCCGCCGCCGCCGCCGGGTGGCCCTGACGGCATCGTCTCGGGCACGCCGGGCGACGATCTGATCGATGGCGCTTATACCGGTGATCCCGATGGCGACCGCATCGACAACAACGACGCCATCCTCGGTCCGAACCCCGGCAGCAACGACGATATCGTCGAGGCCGGCGACGGCGACGACACGGTGCGCGCGATGCTGGGCAATGACAGCGTCGAAGGCGGCGCGGGCGACGACATCCTGGATGGCGGTGTCGGTGACGACACCCTGAACGACAGCAGCGGTTCGGACACGGCAATCGGCGGCGCGGGCGATGACCTGATCGACGTGTCGGGCAGCGATCCGGCCATCGACGATCCGGTCGTCACGATCCCCGGCATCCTCGAACCCGATGCCAACCCCGACGATGACCGCGATTCGGTTGACGGTGGTGCGGGCAACGACACGATCCGCACCGGCGACGACCGCGACACGATCAACGGCGGCGATGGCGACGACAGCATTTTCGCAGGCATCGACGATGACCTGGTCTATGGCGGCGGTGGCAACGATTACATCGACGACATCCAGGGCGCCGACACGATCTATGGCGGCACCGGAAACGACACGATCATTGCCGGTATCGACACGCTGTCCGACTATGTCGGCGACGATCCCAACAACCTGCCTGGCCAGTCTGATCCGAACCAGGAAGACGGTCGCGATTTCGTCGACGGCGGCGCGGGCGATGACGTCATCCGCACCGGCGACGACCGCGACACGATCCTTGGCGGTTCGGGCAACGATTTCATCAACGCCGGTATCGACGATGACGAAGTTGACGGCGGCGCCGGTGACGACACGCTCATCGGCTCGCACGGGTCCGACACGATCATGGGCGGTGCCGGCAACGACACCATCTATGGCGGCTTCGGTCCCGAACCGATCCCCGGTTTCGCAGGCGAGGAAACCGACGACACCGATCCCGTGCCGGACAACGGCCGTGACCTGATCGATGGCGGCGCCGGAAACGACGTGATCTTCGGCGAGGACGATGACGATACGCTGTTGGGTGGTGCCGGCAACGACACGATCGACGGCGGTGTCGACAACGACAGCATCGATGGCGGCCGGGACGACGACAGCCTGACCGGTGGTCACGGTGAGGACACCATCCTCGGGGGTGCCGGTAACGACATCATCGACGGTGGAATCGGCGATGACCTGATCTCGGGTGGCTTCGGCACCGACACCGTGACCGGTGGTGACGGCGACGACACGATCAGCGGCGGTGCCGGCGATGACCTTCTGGCCGGCGATGACGGCGACGACTCGATCCAGGGCAACGATGGCGAAGACACCATCTCCGGTGGTGCCGGGAACGATACCCTGGAAGGCGCAGACGATGCCGATACCTTCACCGATCTGAACGGCGGTGACGTCGTGTTCGGGGGCGCCGGGTTCGGGCCGGACAGCGAAGATGACGACACGATGGATCTGCGCGGCTCGGTTGCCGCGACGGCCGGTGCGACCCGGTTCGAGTTCCAGGACACCGTCACCGACAGCGACGGCAACGGCATCGACGGTTCGGTGGTCTATTTCGACGCCAGCGGCAACGAAGTGGGCAAGATCGACTTCGAGAACATCGAGAAGATCATCCCCTGCTTCACCCCCGGCACCTTGATCGCGACCCCCAAGGGCGAGCGTCCGGTCGAAAGCCTGCGGGCCGGCGACCGGGTCATCACCCGCGACAACGGCATCCAGGAAATCGCCTGGGTCGGCGCCAAGGAGATGGACACGACCACGCTTGCAGCCAGCACCCATCTGCAACCCGTGCTGATCCGTGCCGGTGCCCTTGGTCACGGTCTGCCGGAACGTGACATGCTGGTATCGCCGAACCACCGCGTCCTGGTGGCCAACGACAAGACCGCCCTCTATTTCGAGGAACGCGAAGTCCTGGCTGCCGCCAAGCACCTGGTCGACAACAAGGGGATCGTGTCGGTCACGGCCAGCCAGACGACCTATATCCACTTCATGTTCGAACAGCACGAAGTGGTCCTGTCCGACGGCGCCTGGAGCGAAAGCTTCCAGCCCGGTGACTACAGCCTCAAGGGTATCGGCAATGCCCAGCGGGCCGAAATCATGGAACTGTTCCCCGAGCTGGAGCAGATGGAAGGCCGGAATGCCTATGCCTCGGCACGCCGCACCCTGAAGAAGCACGAGGCGCGGTTGCTGATCGACTAAGCCACGATGTTCGCCATCGGGTGGCACGCCCAAGGTCTGGTGTGCCACCTGTTTCGCGACCTGCCTGATCCTGATCGACAAAACGTTACGGCCCGGTTCGATGGAACCGGGCCGTTTCGTCCTTTCATCTGGTCGCTGGGTTCAGCCGTTCTGTTCGCGCCAGGCGGCCCAGTCTTCGGGCGTATCCAGATCCGTCAGGGCACGGCGGTCGGGCAGGGCGACCGGCCGGATCCGTGCCGCCTGTGCCTTCAGGATGGAACGTGCGCCGGTGTCGCCCCGCAGGTCGGCAAAACAAGGCAGAAGATCGGGCGGAAAGATCACCGGATGGCCCGGCGTGCCATCGGTCGAACAGGCACGGACAATCGTTCGGCCATTCTCTGCGTCATAGGCGTCCAGCAGTCGGGTAAGATCGTCGGCCTGGATTTCCGGCATGTCACCCAGCATCACCATCATGGCCTGATCCGGCGCAACGCGGGCGGCACCGCGGCGCAGGCTTTCGCCCATGCCCAGATCCGCGTGGTGCACCGTGACGGTCTTGACGGGCAATCCCGCCAGCGCGGCGCGGCGGGCGCCTGCATCGGGCGGCAGCGCCACCAGAACCGGGCACCCGGTCACAAGCGCCCGTTCGGCCAGCACCGTCAACAACGGCCGCCCCGTGATCCGCTCGAGCATCTTGTCCGATCCGCGCATGCGTGACGACGCCCCGGCCGCGGCCAGCAGGATCGTCACGCCCCATGTCATCTTTCGGGGATCAGCCCGCGCGGCGAGAACCGCAACACCACCAACAGGATGACACCCATGGTCAGCAGCCGCATATAGGACGCGGCTTCGGTCAGGGTGGCGCGCATCTGCGATCCCTCGTCCATCTGCGAGGTCGCGACGTCCATCGCCCAGACGCCCAGCGGTTCGACCTGCACCCACAGGAACCAGATCAGGAAGCCGCCAAGGATTGCGCCCAGGTTGTTGCCCGATCCGCCGACGATCACCATCACCCAGATCAGGAAGGTAAAGCGCAGCGGCTGATAGGTGCCGGGCGTCAATTGTCCGTCCAGCGTGGTCATCATGGCGCCGGCAAGACCGCAGACCGCCGACCCGAGGATGAAGATCTGCAAATGCCGCCGGGTGACGTCCTTGCCCATGGCTTCGGCCGCGACCTCGTTGTCGCGGATCGCGCGCATCATCCGGCCCCATGGCGATTTCAACGCCGTCTGCGTCAGCCACAGCAGGATCAACAGCACGACCCCGAACAGCGCCGCATAGCACAGCTTGACCACGACGGACGACGCGACCACGGGATCGGCACCCATGCCTTGCATCCGCTCGACGAAATCCGCCGATTGTTGCAGATCGACCTCGTATGGCACGGGGCGGGGCAAGCCGATCACGTTCTTGACGCCGCGCGCCAGCCAATCCTCGTTCTTCATCACGGCGATGACGATTTCCGCGATGCCAAGGGTGGCGATGGCCAGGTAATCGCTGCGCAATCCCAAGGCAGTCTTGCCGATCATCCACGCCGCACCAGCCGCCAGAAGCCCGCCCACCGGCCAGCCGATCAGGATCGGCAGGCCAAGCCCGCCCAGATACCCCTCAAGCGCAGGGTTCACCGATTCGATGGCGTCGACCGCGCCGTCGAACAGCAGCCGATAGAGAACGAAGCCGACGACCAGCACCGCAAAAACGGCCAGACCCCGCGCCTTGCCCGCGTGCATCCGTTTCCACAACACGACCGCGGCGGCGATCGTGCCGGCCCCCAGGGCCAACGCGGCCAGCATCCGCACGCCACCGGCGGCCCAGGCGTCGGGCACGGGGGGCATCCCAACCAGGACGGCGCCCAGACCGCCCAGCGCGACAAACCCCATGATCCCGACGTTGAACAGCCCGGCATAACCCCACTGCATGTTCACGCCCAGCGCCATGATGGCCGAGATCAGCCCCATGTTGAAAATGCCCAGTGCCACGTTCCACCCCTGCGACATGCCGGAATAGATCATCAGCACCGCGACGATCCCGAACAGGGCACCGTTGCGAAGCCCCGGCTGGCGATCAGGATCGCCCATGGTCACCAGCTTGGCCAGCAGCCGGATCGCGATCAGCATCAATGCTGCGGGCAAGCCGCCGCCGAGATATCCGAGCACGCCCAGCACCGCCGCCTGAACACCCACCATAGCCATGGAATTCATACCGATTTCCCCCGGAACAGCCCCGTGGGCCGGAACAGCAACACCACGATCAGGATCGCGAAGCTGACGGCGAACTTGTAATCCGTGCTCATCAACTGAACCAACCCGTCCGGCTCCCATCCGCCGGGCGCGAGGTATCCCAACACCTTCTTGAAGGCGTATGTGACCGTCACCTCGGAAAACGCGATCACGAAACCGCCCGCCACCGCGCCCAGGGGCGAGCCGAGGCCACCGACGATGGCCGCGGCAAAGATCGGCAGCAACAGCTGGAAATAGGTGAAGGCGCGGAACGACTTGTCCAGCCCGTAGAGAACGCCCGCCGTGGTGGCCAGCGCCGCCACGATCAGCCATGTCACCATCACCACCCGTTCAGGATTGATGCCAGACAGCAGGGCCAGGTCCTCGTTGTCGGAAAAGGCGCGCATGGATTTGCCCGTCCGGGTGCGATTGAGGAACCAGAACAGCACCCCGACCGCGATGCCGGCGGCAACCAGCGTGATCGCCGTGGTCGCGCGGATGGCCAGACCCTCGTCCAGGCCGGTCATGTCCTTGAACTGGCGCGCATTGATGATGAAGCGCGCGCCGTCGGCGAAGTTCACATCGTCGGTGCCGCGCGTGTCCTGCTGACCCTCGGGCGCCAGGAAGACGGCCCCGACCGACAGCACGACCCGCACGAGGCCGTTCATCACGAACATCACGCCCACCGACACAATCACCAGGATCACCGGCGCGGCCTTGCGACGCCGATAGAACCGATACACGACCCGGTCCGTGCCCAGCAACAGAACCGCCGTCGTGGCAATCCCGAAGGGCAGGGCGAGCAGGGCGGTGGGAAGCGGCCCCAGGTGCAATCCCCAGCCCTGGAACAGCCAGGTGAACAGGATCGTGGCAACGGTCCCGAACGCCATGGTATCGCCATGGGCGAAGTTGGAAAACCGCAGGATGCCATAGATCAACGTGACCCCCAGCGCACCCAGCGCCAACTGCGCGCCATAGGACGCGCCGGGAATCAGAACGTAATTGGAAAAGGCGACAAGCGCGTTCAGGGGTTCCATGGCAGGCCCTCTTGTTCGGAATCGAATGGAAGGCAATCGCCTGACTGGGTCAGCGCACGCATGCCGCCGTAGACGATGCTGTGCATCGTGTGGACCGCCGAGCCGTCCGAGCGGATCGACAGCAACGACGTGCCGAACCGCGGGTCAAATCGCGTCGCGTCGATGACCGGAGGCGGGCCGAAGTGCGCGCTGTATTGCCGGCCATCGCGGTATTCGAAACCCTCGATCTCCGAACCATGGCCGGCTGGATCGTTGTCCGGGTTCAAGAAAGTTACGTCCCCGGTCTCACGGTCCCATAGCAGCCGCAGTTGCAACGGTTCAGGATACCACCCGGCGCTGTCGACCTTGTCGAGAAGGCAGTCCAGCGCAATCCGCGGACCCGCGGGAAACGGTCCCGCAACCGGGCGCAGATCCCGCGGTTGTGCCACCGAAACCGCCGCCACGGCCAGCGCCGCAAACAGTGTCAAGATCGGTGCGGTGCGCCGGACCATCCTCATCCTCCCAGAAAACTCCGCCGCACATCCGGATCGGCCAGCAACTCGGCGCCCGTCCCGGTAAACGCGTTTGCACCCTGCACCAGGACATACCCCCGGTCGGCGATTTCCAGCGCTTGGCGGGCGTTCTGCTCGACCATGAGGATCGAAATGCCGGTGCGTGCCACTTCGATGATGCGGTCGAACAATTCATCCATGACGATGGGCGACACGCCCGCCGTGGGTTCGTCCAGCATCAAGACGGTGGGTTGCGTCATCAGCGCGCGCCCCACGGCGACCTGCTGGCGCTGTCCGCCCGACAATTCGCCGGCCGCCTGACGACGCTTGTCCCGAAGGATCGGAAACAGATCGAACACCTGCTCCATCGTGCCGGAAATGTCGTCGCGGCGCAGGAAGGCCCCCATTTCCAGGTTCTCTTCCACCGTCATCGACGTGAAGATGTTGTGCGTCTGGGGCACGAAGGCCATGCCGCGTCCCACCCGGTCCTGCGGGCTCAGCGCGGTGATGTCGTCACCGTCCAGCCGGACGGCGCCGCTGCGCAGGGGCAGCATCCCGAACACGGCCTTCATCGCCGTGGACTTGCCGGCGCCGTTCGGCCCGACGATGACCGCGATCTGCCCTTTTTCCACCGACAGCGTGCAGGCATGCAGAATATCGGCGCCCGTGCCATACCCCCCGGTCATGGCCTCGCCGATCAGAAACGGTTCAGCCACACAACCTCCCGGTTTTTTCTTGCTGCAAATACTCAATGGCGCGGCCGTCACGACAGGCGCGGTCACCGGCGTTGATCGACGACAGGATCCTCACGCGCTTGCCTTGTTCTTCAGGCCGGTTCCCAGATAGGCCTCGATCACCTGTTCGTTCGCCTTGATCTGCGCGATGGTGCCTTCGGCCAGCACGTGACCCTCGGCCATAACGATCACCGGATCGCACAGCCGACCGATGAAATCCATGTCGTGTTCGATCATGCAAAAGGTGTATCCCCGCTCACGGTTCAGTCGCAGGATCGCATCGCCCACCGTGTTCAGTAGGGTGCGGTTGACGCCCGCGCCCACCTCGTCGAGAAACACGATCCTGGCGTCCACCATCATCGTGCGACCCAGTTCCAGCAACTTCTTCTGCCCGCCCGAAAGGTTGCCGGCCTTTTCGTTCTTCAGATGATCGATCGTAAGAAATTCAAGGACTTCGTCGGCCTTCTTCAACAGGGCCGCCTCTTCCTCACGGATGCGGGCGCGGCCGAACCAGGTGTTCCACAGCGTCTCACCCGATTGCGCGGGCGGCACCATCATCAGGTTCTCGCGCACGGTCATCGACGGGAATTCGTGGGCGATCTGGAACGTTCGCAGCAACCCCTTGTGGAACAATTCATGGGGCGGCAGGCCGGTGATATCCTCGCCCGCCATGGTGACGCGCCCCGATGTCGGGGGCAGAACGCCGGCGATCACGTTGAAAAGCGTTGTTTTTCCCGCACCGTTCGGCCCGACAAGCCCGGTAATGGACCCCTGTTCGATCTTCAGCGATGCGCCGTCGACGGCGCGAAAGCCGCCGAAGTGTTTGTGCAGGTCGTGGACCTCGATCATCTGTGCAACCCGTGATCGTTTCGACGAAAACGGCCCGGCACCAGAAGGCGCCGGGCCGCCAGGAAATGAGGGATCAGCGGAAGCCGATGGTGGCGAAATCGCCGTCCTTCACTTCGTATTCGCGGAAGGTGCCTGCGCTTTCGCCGGGTCCGATAAGCTCGACCGCCGTCGCGCCGACATAATCCACTTCGCCGCCAGATTGCAGAATCTCGATCGCCTTGGCCAATTCGCCCGGGTTGATCTTTTCACCCGGTGCGTTGGCGACGTCCATCACCTTGTCCTTGAAGACGTTGGAATCGCTGGATCCTGCGGCCGCCATCGCCAGCAGCATCAGCGCCGCCGCGTCATAGCTTTCGCCGGTATAAGAGGACGTGCCATCAAAGCCGGCTTCCTTGGCCATCTCGCGGAAGGTTTCGCCGCCGGCGGAATCCGACCCCGGGACCAGGCCGAAGGTGCCGTTCAGGTCGCTGCCGATCGCCTCGATGAGCGAGTCGCCATACATGCCGTCGGGCAACACGAACGTGTCGAACGCGCCGGCATCCAGCGCGGCCTGAATCACGCCCTTGCCGCCCTGATCGACGTATCCGGCCACCACCAGCACATCGCCACCGGCCGAAGCCAGTGCGCCGACTTCGGCGGAATAATCCGCCTTGCCGTCTTCATGGGCGGCAGAAATCGTGACCGTGCCACCGGCCTCTTCGAAGGCGGACTGGAAGCTGTCGGCCAGGCCCTTGCCATAGTCGTTGTTGGTATAGGTCAGTGCGACGGATTTCATGTCGCGTTCCATCAGCATGTTCGCCAGCACCACGCCCTGACGCGCGTCGGAGGGCGACGTGCGGAAGAACAAACCGTTGTCCTCGGCATCGGACAGGCCCGGCGACGTGGCCGAGGGCGAGATCATGACGATGCCGTTGGGCACCGCGACGTTGGCCAGGATCGCGCCGGTGACGCCCGAGCAATCGGCGCCCATGATCGCTGCGACCTTGTCCGAGGTGATCAGACGTTCGGCCGCGGCCGTGGCGGCGCCCGAGTCGATGCAGGTGGAATCGGCGCGCACGGATTCGACGGTCGATCCGCCCAGCAGGGTGCCCGCGTCGTTGACTTCCTTGATGGCCAGTTCCGCACCGTCGCGCATGCCGGGGGTGATGGTTTCCAGTGGCCCGGTGAAGCCCAGGATCACGCCGATCTTGATGTCTTCGGCGAACGCGCCGGTGGATGCGACAGCCGCAATGGCCGACGCCAGAAGAAGCTTTTTCATGGTGATCTCCCTGTTCGTGGATCGTTGTCCGGTCGCGATGCTAGGCGGGCCGCCCTGAAAAGAAAAGCCCGATCAGCGGTGCCGCTACGGCAGGTTTTGTGCATTCCGGGCGGTTTCACCCCTGGGTTGCATCCTTGCTGACGTGCACGCCCCGCTCGCGATATGGGGTCGTGGCATATTGGGCGCGATAGCATTTCGAAAAGTGCGACGGCGAGGCAAAACCGCAGGCAAGGGCGACGTTGATCACGCTCATGTCCGTCTGCATCAGCAGGTTGCGCGCCTTCTCAAGCCTGAGTTCCATGTAATACCGCTTGGGCGAGCGGTTGAGATAGCGGCGGAACAGCCGTTCCAGTTGTCGCGTGCTCATCCCCACGTCGCGGGCCAGGGTGGCCGGGCTTATCGGATCCTCGATATGGGCCTCCATCATCTGGATGACCTGCGACAGCTTTGGGTGGCGCACACCGATGCGCGTCGGCGTCGACAGGCGCTGGGTGTCCTGATCGGTGCGGATCGCGGAATAGATCATCTGGTCGGCCACCGCGCTGGCCAGGGTTTCGCCGTGGTGATCGCCGATCAGCTTCAGCATCAGGTCGATCGATGACGTGCCGCCCGCCGTGGTATAGCGGTTGCCGTCCATCACGAAGACCGACTTGGTCAGATGCACGTCCTCGAATTCCTCGGCGAAACTGTCGTGGTTTTCCCAATGGATCGTGGCCTTCCGGCCATCCAGCAACCCCGCCTTGGCCAGGGTATAGCCGGCCGTGCAGAGCCCGCCCAGCACCACGCCGCGCCGGGCCTCGCGGCGCAGCCAGTTCAGGATCTTCCGCGTGCTCGCGCGGGCCACATCCACACCGCCACAGACCAGGACGATGTCGTCGCGGTTCAACTCGTCCAGCCCGCCGTCAAGCTGAAACCGTGTGCCGGCCGAACAGGCCACCGCCTCGCCGTTTTCCCCGACCAGCCGCCAGGTATAGAGCGTCTGGCGCGACAGGCGGTTCGCGATCCTCAGCGCGTCGATGCTGGCCGCGAAGGCGAGCAGCGAGAAGCCGTCAAGCAGGACCAGAACGAAATGATGCGGTTTGGCGTCGATGGGCCCGACATCGACGCTGTAACGACTCTCATCCATCCACGACGCCCCACCTGAAATGTTGCCGGAGCGAAACAGGTTTATGACGCCGGATCAAGCAGGCACCCGGCAGATCCGCCAAAAGATCGGCCGAATCGGGCGTAAGCGCCGTGTTTCGGGGGATCGGCCATTGGCACCCGGGCCTGCGCGCGCTATACCACCGACCGATCCGGTGGGGGTTCCCCGGATCGCATTCATTTCACGGAGCGACGCGATGACCACCTGGCAGAAAACCGACTGGCGCAACAAACCACGGGTTCAGATGCCGGAATATACCGACGCCGACGCCCTGGCCCGCACCGAAGCCCGTCTGTCAAAGTATCCGCCGCTGGTCTTCGCCGGCGAAACGCGAACGCTGAAGGCCGAGCTGGGCGCCTGTTCGCGCGGCGAGGCGTTCCTGCTGCAGGGCGGCGATTGTGCCGAGAGCTTTGCCGAATTCAGCGGCGACAACATCCGCGATACCTTCAAGGTGATGTTGCAGATGGCGATGGTGCTGACGTTCGGCGCCAAGGTGCCCACGGTCAAGGTCGGGCGCATGGCCGGCCAGTTCGCCAAACCGCGCAGTGCGCCGACGGAAACCGCGAACGGACAGGAATTGCCCAGCTATCGCGGCGACATCATCAACGGCTTCGACTTCACGCCCGAGGCGCGGATTCCCGATCCCGCACGCATGCTGGAAGCCTACTCGCAGGCGGCCGCCACGCTGAACCTGCTGCGCGCGTTCTCGAAGGGCGGTTTTGCCGATGTGCACCGGGTCCATGCCTGGACGCTGGGCTTCACCGACACCGAAGAGGCCGAGAAATACCGCGACATGGCGAACCGGATCCAGGACGCGCTGGATTTCATGACCGCCGCGGGTCTGACGTCGGAGAACAACAGCGAACTGGCAACGGTGGATTTCTATACCTCGCACGAGGCGCTGCTGCTGGAATACGAAGAGGCTCTGACGCGGGTCGATTCGCTGACCGGCACCATGGTCGACACCTCGGGCCACCTGATCTGGATCGGCGACCGCACCCGCCAGCCGGACGGGGCCCATGTCGAGTTCTGCAAGGGCGTGACCAACCCCATCGGTCTGAAATGCGGCCCGTCGATCACCACCGACGACCTCAAGCGGCTGATGGAAACGCTGAACCCCAAGAACGAGGCCGGGCGCCTGACGCTGATCGCGCGGTTCGGGGCCGGAGCGGTCGGTGACAATCTGCCCAAGCTGATCCGCGCCGTCGAGGAAGAGGGGGCCAAGGTCGTCTGGTCCTGCGATCCGATGCACGGCAACACGATCAAGGCGGCCAGCGGTTACAAGACCCGTCCGTTCGATTCGGTGCTGCGCGAGGTTCAGGAGTTCTTCGCCGTCCACAACGCCGAAGGCACCGTGCCGGGCGGCGTGCATTTCGAGATGACGGGCAAGGATGTGACCGAATGCACCGGCGGCGTGCGGGCCGTGACCGACGAAGATCTGTCCAGCCGCTATCACACGGCCTGTGATCCGCGTCTGAACGCGTCGCAATCCCTGGAACTGGCGTTCCTCGTCGCCGAGGAGTTGAGCGGACGTCAGCGCACGCTTCAGGCCGCGGCCGCCGTCTGATCGCCTGACATCGATGACGAATGGGCGCCGCGACGGGATCGTGGCGCCCGTTTTGCGTTCAGGCCGCGATCATGATCCGCCACCGTCGATCAGGCGAAGCGACGGACCGCCCTGTGCCGCGGGCCCGCTGGCCCGCTTGGGCGCGGCCGACGATGGGCGCGTGCCGTATCCGGTCAGCGCCACGCGGTTGTCCGATGCGATGCGGAACCGGCAGGGCGGCGATCCGACGGGCGCGCTGGACGACAGACAGCCAAGCGCCCGCGTCACCTGGCCCGCGCCATCGCGCAGCGGCAGCAACAGCATCCGTGCCGCCATCGGTTTGGCAATCAGGCGCGACGGCCCCGACAACCAGAGATCGACCTTGGCAGGTTCGGAAAACACCGATTCCACCGCATCGGCAAAGGCGGCGCGGGCCTCGGGCAGCATGAAACAGCTGATCGGCATGCCGCGCACCTCCATCCCCATGAGATCGGCCAGATGCATCCCCGCCAGCCGGAACCGCGCAACCCCCGGCGCGACCCGTTCCAGAAGGAACGTCCGGTCCAGCACATCGGCGATGCCCCGCGGATCGATTTCGGCGCGGCACGGCATGATCCGCCCGTCGCACAGGGCCTGCCAATAGGCATCGACCTGCGCAAAACACGTATCGGCCGAGACACCGGCGCCACCGATGGGCACGACCGCGGGCCGATCCGATTTCATGAAAGCCATATCACCGCTCCTTTACGGGGAAGGCGCGTTTGCCGGCCGTGGCGGCGTTGTCAGCCGCGGACCGGTCTGCTACCGCTGACCCGTGATGTACCGGGTATCTGCATAGCAGGGAAATTCGATTCAATCCCTGACAAACTTTCTGAAGGGTTAATACATATGCGATATTCGATGACCGGATTTGCCGCGGCGACGGGCGCGTTCCAGGACTGGTCGTGGACCTGGGATCTGCGGTCGGTCAACGGGCGCGGCCTGGATCTTCGGCTGCGCGTGCCCGACTGGATCGAGGGTCTGGAACCCGCCCTGCGCACACCGTTGCAAAAATCCCTGGTGCGCGGCAACGTCACCTTGTCGCTGCGCGTCACGCGCGCCGGCGACACCGGCGAGACACAGTTGAACGCCGACGCGCTGGAGCGTGTGCTGGCGCAGATCGTGGCGGTCGAAAAGGCGGCGATGGATGCGGGGGTGAACATCGTGGCACCGTCCGCCACCGACATTCTGAACCACCGCGGCGTTCTGGACGCGCGGGCCTCTGAACAGGCCGACACCACGCGTCTGCGCGCGGCCATCGTGAACAGCCTGCCGGCGCTGATCGCCGCCTTCAACAAGATGCGCGCGGCCGAGGGCACGGCGCTGGCGGCGATCCTGACGGCCCAGATCGACCGCATCGCGGATCTGACCGGCGAGGCGCGCGCGATCTGCGACGGGCGGCGCGACAGCATGGCCGAGGCGCTGCGCGCGCAACTGGCCCGCGTGACCGACAACGTCGACACCGCCGATCCCGACCGCATCGCCCAGGAACTGGCGCTGATCGCGGTGAGATCCGACATCACCGAAGAACTGGACCGCCTCGACGGCCACGTCGCCGCCGCCCGCGATCTGCTGGGCGAAGCGGGGCCGGTGGGCCGCAAGCTGGATTTCCTGACCCAGGAATTCAACCGCGAGGCCAATACGCTGTGCGCGAAATCGCAATATGCGCCGCTGACCCGCCTCGGCCTTGATCTGAAGACGACGATCGATCAGTTGCGTGAACAGGTTCAGAACGTGGAGTAACCCCTTGGCAAGACGTGGTCTTCTCATCATCCTGTCGTCCCCGTCGGGGGCCGGAAAATCGACGTTGGCCAAGCGGCTGATGGCTTGGGATCCGACATTGCGGTTTTCGGTCTCGGCCACCACCCGCGCGCCGCGTGCGGGCGAGGTCGACGGCAAGGATTACTATTTCGTCACCGAGCCCGATTTCAAACGGCAGGTGAAGGAAGGCGGCATGCTGGAACATGCCCATGTCTTCGGCAACTTCTATGGCTCGCCCAAGGCGCCCGTCGAGGTGGCGATTTCGGACGGCCGCGATGTGCTGTTCGACATCGACTGGCAGGGCGCGCAGCAGATCGAGAATTCGGCGCTGCAAAAGCACGTGTTGTCGATCTTCATCCTGCCGCCGTCGATCTCGGAATTGCACCGCCGCCTGGTGTCACGCGGAAAGGACGATGCCGAGACGATCCAGCGGCGGATGCAGAAAAGTTGGGACGAGATCAGCCATTGGGGTGGCTATGATTACGTTCTGGTCAACGATGATCTTGACGAAACCGAAACGCGCCTGAAAACCATCATCAGCGCCGAACGCCTGCGCCGCAGCCAGCAGCCGGATCTGGTGATCCACGTGCGGGCGTTGCAGGACGAATTTGGAGAACTCGAATGACCCTCTATGCGCTTGACGGCCAACGTCCCGAAATCGATGCGACGGTCTGGATCGCCGCGGATGCCAACGTGATCGGCAGGGTCCGGCTTCTGGCCGACGCGTCGGTCTGGTTCGGCGTCACCCTGCGCGGCGACAACGAATGGATCGAGGTCGGCCGCGGCAGCAACGTGCAGGAAAACGCCGTGCTGCACACCGACATGGGGTATCCGCTGACCATCGGCGCCGATTGCACCATCGGCCACAAGGCGATGCTGCACGGCTGCACCATCGGGGACAACACGCTGATCGGCATGGGCGCCACCGTTCTGAACGGCGCCAGGATCGGCGCCGACTGCCTGATCGGGGCAGGGGCGCTGATCACCGAGAACAAGGTGATCCCCGACGGATCGCTGGTCATGGGCGCGCCGGGAAAAGTGGTGCGCGCGCTTGACGATGATGCCATCAAGGGATTGCGCGCCTCGGCCGCAAGCTATCGTGCCAACGCCCGCCGGTTCGCCGCCGGCCTGACCCGCCTGTAAGGATCCGCCATGACCGAAAGGCCCAAGACACTGGTGCGCCGCACGCCCTGGCCGCAAAGCTCATCGCGCGCCGTCGGCACGCCGCTGCAACCCTCCGTGGTCTACGCCTCGGAGTCGCCCGATGCGCTGGACGCCCAATACGAAGGTCGCACCCAGGGATATTCCTATGCCCGCGAGGGCCATCCGAACGCCGATGTTCTGGCGACCAAGATCGACGGAATGGAAGGGGCGACCGGCGGTTTCATCACCGGATCGGGCATGGCGGCGGTGACTGCCGCGTTGCTGGGCTGTCTGAAGGCGGGCGATCACGTCGTCGGCGGCGATCAGCTTTATGGGCGGTCGATGCGGCTGATGACCGATGATCTGCCACGCTTCGGCATCGCCACCACGCTGGCCGATCCGACCGATGCGGCGGCGATCGAACGCGCCCTGCGTCCCGAGACGCGGATGATCCTGATCGAGGTCGTCAGCAACCCGACCCTGCGTGTCGCCGATCTTGACGGCATCGCGCGGCTGGCGCGCGACCGCGGCATTCTGTTGGCGATCGACAACACCTTCACAACGCCACGCGGGGTGCGGCCGTTCGATCATGGCGCGGATATCGTGATCCATTCGGTGACCAAGATGCTGGCGGGGCATGCCGACGTGACGCTGGGCTATGTCGCCGCGCGCGATCCCGAGGTGCGGAAGGCGATGCTGGGCTGCGCGGTGACGCTGGGCCTGACGCCGTCGCCGTTCGATTGCTGGCTGGCGGAACGGGGCCTGTATTCGTTCGAGCTGCGCTATGATCGCGCCGAACAGAACGCCCGCGCGCTGGCCGATCACCTGGCCGGACTGCCGCGGGTGAAACGGGTGCTTTATCCGATGCGCCACGACCATCCCGATCACAATCGCGCCATGTCGCTGCTGAACGGGCGGGGCGGGCACATGGTGACGTTCGAAATCGAGGGCGGCCGGGCACAGGGCAACGCGTTGGTGCAGGCCGCGAAGAACATCGCGTTTGCGCCGACACTGGGCGATATCGGCACGACGCTCAGCCATCCGGCGACGTCATCACACCGCGCGCTGAGCCCCGAGTATCGGGCCCGCCTGGGGCTGGGTGAAGGTGTGTTTCGCATATCGGTCGGCGTCGAGCCGATCGAGATCCTGTGCGCCGAGTTTGCCGACGCGATTCGTGCCGCAGCCGATGTCGCCGCTCGGTGAGCGCGTCGTCGGCTCAGCTGTACTGCGGCAGGGCCGTCTTGGACAGAAGGTCGATATCAAGGTCGGGGAACTGTTTGCGCGCTTCGCTGACCAGGATTTCCGGTTTCGGCAAACCGACGGGCACGATCCGGTATCGGCCGCAGAACTTGTTGAACGTCAGGATCTGGGCGACATCAAAACAGTCGAAGCCGTCGGAAATGGCAAGCGACACGACGATTCCCGGACCTGTTCCGTGTTTCAACGTGGCGTCGACATCGAGTATATCGACAACTTCGGGCGCAACCCCGAGATCCGACACCAGCGGCAGGGCCGTCTGGAGGTCGTTGGCGTCCCCGACAAGAACGGGCGCGGATGGCATGGTATTCAAACTCCACTTCCAGTATCGAAACCACGGGCCAGTCGGTCCAGTCCCATGGGGCCCCAGGTCGTCGGGCTTGTCTCAAACAAACCAACGGGCCTTCTGAAAACGTTATGCAGGTTTTCGGCTTTCTGCAAAGTTTTTCCACAGGGCTTGGGTCGGCACCGTGGACTCTGCGCCTTTTGTGCCGCGCTTTGCGGCCCCGTGTGCGGCCATGACGCAGGGTAAGGAAGGGCTGGATCCGGTGACGCGGGGGTCGTTGAATCAGGTTCTGGCCGCGCTGCATCTGCCGGCATTCTGGGTCGGTTCCGATAACCGGATCGCCGTCTCGAACCCCGCGGCGCTTGCGCTTTTCGATCCCGGTCTGGTCGGTCGCCATTACCTTGGCGCGTTGCGCCAGCCCCGCATCGTCGCCGCCATCGAAACCGCGCTGACCGCAAAAACGGCCGCGATTGCAACCTATTGGACCACGGATCGCAACCACGACACCGTCTGGACCGCGCGGGCCGAGCCACTGGACTTGAACCGGCAACAGGGGGTTCTGGTCACGCTGGAGGATACGACCGCCATGCAGGAGGTCGGGCAGATGCGACGCGACTTCGTGGCCAACGTCAGCCACGAATTGCGCACGCCGCTGACCGCGCTGATCGGCTTCATCGACACCTTGCGTGGTGCGGCGCGGGACGATCCCGCCGCCCGTGAGCGGTTTCTGGCCACCATGGCGGGCGAGGCCGCGCGGATGAACCGTCTGGTCCAGGATCTGCTGTCCCTCAGCCGACTGGAAAGCGACGAACGGATGCGCCCCACCGGCCATATCGACTTTGCACGGCTGCTTGCCTCGGTTCGCCAATCGCTGGCGCCCTTGCTGAACGACAGCGATACCACGCTGATCCTCGCGGGCTGCGATGACTTGCCGGATGCATCGGGCGACGGCGATCAGATCGGACAGGTCTTCGTCAACCTGGTTGAAAACGCGGTGAAATATGGTGGCACAGGGCAAACGGTGACGATCACCGCAACGCCGATCGCACGCGATCCCGCGCTGCGCCAGGCCGCGATCCGGTTTGACGTGACCGACACGGGCGATGGCATGGATCCGGTCCATATCCCGCGGCTGACCGAACGCTTCTACCGCATCGACACCCACCGCTCGCGCGAGATGGGGGGGACGGGGCTGGGCCTGGCCATCGTGAAACATATCGTCAACCGGCACCGCGGCCGGCTTCACATCACCAGCGTGCCGGGGCAGGGCAGCACGTTCAGCGTGATTCTTCCGACGAAATGACCCATGGTGATCCGGGGAAAACCGCCGGATCCTGCTGCGGTGTCATGAAACTGTTACGCAGACGTCACAAAACAGTGGCATCCGACCGCCAGATCACGCCAATGGATCGCGTCCGGCGATCCCGCCAAAACCGCAGGAGTGTTACATGACCCTCGCCAAACTGACCGTCTGGGGTCTGGCCGTTGCCGCCGCCACTTCCGCCAGCGCCCGGGACCAGGTGCAGGTGGCGGGATCGTCGACGGTCCTGCCCTATGCCTCGATCGTGGCCGAAGCCTTTGGCGAGAACTTCGACTTTCCCACGCCGGTCGTCGAATCCGGAGGCTCGTCCGCCGGGCTCAAGAAATTCTGCGAAGGGGTCGGGGAATCGACCATCGACGTGGCGAACTCATCGCGGCCCATGCGGCCCAGGGAACGCATGGCCTGCGTCGACAATGGCGTGTCCGAGATCATCGAGGTGCGGATCGGTTATGACGGGATCGTCTTCGCCTCGCGCGTCGACGGTCCGGACTTCACGGCATTCACGCCCCAGCAATGGTATGACGCCTTGGCCGCGAACATCCCGGTGGACGGCGCGATGATCGCCAATCCGAACCAAAGATGGTCCGACGTCGATCCGGCCTTGCCCGATGTCGACATCATCACCTTCATTCCAGGCACGAAACACGGCACCCGCGAGGTGTTCGAGGAAAAGGTGATGCTGATGGGCTGTGAACACGGCGGCGCATTGGCAGCGATGATCGAAATGGGCATGGACGAGGACACGGCCGAGCGCGCCTGCATGAACGTCAGAACCGATGGCAAGGCGGTGGATATCGATGGCGATTACACCGAAACCCTGGCCCGAATCGAATCGAACCCCGAAGGCGTGGGGGTGTTCGGGCTGTCGTTCTATGAAAGCAATACCGCCGTATTGAAGGACGCGACGATCAACGGTGTCACCGCATCCACCGAAACCATCGCATCGGGCGAATACCCGGTGTCGCGGCCGCTGTTCTTCTACGTCAAGAAGGCGCATATCGGTGTCATTCCCGGCCTCAAGGATTATGCGGCGTTCTTCGTCGCCGATCCGATCGCCGGGCCCGGCGGGCCGCTGTCGGACTATGGGCTGACGCCGGATCCCGATCTGGCCGCCACCCAGGAGATGATCGCCAACGAAACACCCATGGCGCACGACCGCTGACGCGCATAGAACCCCACGCGACGGGCCGATCAGCGCCCGTTCCGCCCCGCCGGTCCGAACAATTCAGGATGCCCCATGCCGCTGATCTGGCTCTTTGCTATTCTCCTGGCCCTTGCCGCCGCCGGTTACACCCTGGGGCGCCGCCGCGCCGTGGCGGTGTCGGGGGGTGATATCCGCCGGCTGCATTCGCTCCCGAATTATCACGGTCTGAACGTGGCGCTTGCGGTTCTTGTGCCGGCTTTGCTGGTGCTGTTCGTGTGGCTGATCGCGCAACCGATGATCGTCGATGCCCGTGTCGCCGCGACACTGCCGCCGGCAACGCCCACGTCGGAACGCGCCCTGGTGATGAGCGACGTGCGCCGTCTGGCCGAGGGTCTGGAACTGGCGGTGCAATCGGACATCATGACCGAGGACGAGGTCCAGCGCCTGAATGCCGCCGAAGACGGGATTCGGGCACGCCTGGCCCCGTTGGGAGTTGCGCTTGGATCGAACGTGGATCCCGCGGTTCTGGTGTCGGCCAAGCGGTATCGCGCGCTCAGCATTGCGGGCAACACCGCCCGCAACATCGTCGTCATCCTGCTGGCGCTCGGCGGGCTTGGCTTGGCGTGGGGCGCGACCGGACTGGGGTTCCGGGCGCGCAATTCGGTCGAACGCGCGGTCCTGGCGTTGCTGATTGCCGCCGCGTCCATCGCAATCCTGACCACTGCCGGGATTGTCCTGTCGCTGCTGTTCGAATCAATCAATTTCTTCTCGCAGTATTCCATTGCCGATTTCTTCTTCGGCACGAAATGGTCGCCGAACTTTCGCGGCAATTCGCAACTGGGCATCCTGCCGCTGCTGTGGGGCACACTGTATATCAGCCTGATCGCGCTGATCGTCGCGGTGCCGGTGGGGCTGTTTTCGGCGATCTACCTGTCGGAATACGCCGGCCCCAGGATGCGTGCCGTGGCAAAGCCCCTGATCGAAGTCCTGGCCGGGATCCCGACCATCGTCTATGGTCTGTTCGCCCTGATCACCGTCGGCCCGCTGCTGCGCGACTATTTCGCGCAACCCCTGGGGCTGGGCAATTCGGGATCGTCGGTGATGACCGCGGGCCTCGTGATGGGGATCATGCTGATCCCCTTTGTCAGCTCGCTGTCCGACGACATCATCAACGCCGTGCCCCAGGCGATGCGCGACGGATCCTATGGCCTGGGCGCCACAAAGTCGGAAACCATCCGCCAGGTCATCGTGCCGGCTGCCTTGCCGGGGATCGTCGGGGCGATCCTGCTGGCGGCGTCGCGCGCCATCGGCGAGACGATGATCGTCGTGCTGGGGGCAGGGGCGGCGGCACAGCTTGACCTGAACCCGTTCGAGGCGATGACCACCGTCACCGTCAAGATCGTGTCGCAACTGACCGGCGACACCGATTTCGCCAGCCCCGAAACCCTGGTTGCCTTTGCCCTGGGCCTGACGCTGTTCGTCATCACCCTGGGGCTGAACGTGATCGCGCTGTTCATCGTGCGCCGCTATCGGGAGCAATACGAATGACCGACCCTTCGCCCGACTCGCCGCTGCGGCCGGAACATGGATCGCTGCTGACCCAGAACGCGCGGACGAAAAGGCGCAATGCCGCCGAAAAGCGGTTCAAATACTATGGCATGGCGGCGGTCGGTGTCGGGCTTCTGGCGCTGGTGGTGCTGCTGGTGTCGATCCTCGGCAACGGGCTGTCGGCGTTTCGCCAGACCCATATCACGGTCGAGATCGCGCTGCCGGCCGATACGCTGGACCCCGGGGGCAACCGCGACATCGACGATATCAAGAAGGTGTTCACCTTCGGCTATGCGCCGCTGATCCAGGCCGCGCTGGTGGCCAAGGTCGACGCGCTGAACGCCCGTCCCGACGGGATGAGCGATCGGGAAATCGGCGCGCTGATCTCGAAACAGGCGGCGGCGACGGTGCGCGATCACGTGCTGGCCAACCCCGACGCCATCGGCACCACGCACCGGTTCCGGCTGTTGGCGAACGGCCGGATCGACGGATATTTCAAGGGCCGCGTGACGATGGACACCGCAGAGCGGGACGGCAACGTTACGCCCGCACAGCTGCGCGTGGCCGATGCGCTGAAGGACGACGGCGCGCTGACCACCGGCCTGAACCCGCGCTTCATCACCGCGCCCGATGCGTCGGACCAGCGTCCCGAGGCGGCCGGCCTGGGGGTCGCGATCCTCGGCTCGCTCTACGTGATGGTGATCGTTCTGGTACTGGCCCTGCCCATCGGTGTCGCCGCCAGCATCTATCTTGAGGAATTCGCCCCCAAGAACCGCTGGACCGACCTGATCGAGGTGAACATCTCGAACCTCGCCGCCGTGCCGTCCATCGTGT
Source organism: Oceaniglobus indicus (assembly GCF_002751875.1). GTDB lineage: Bacteria > Pseudomonadota > Alphaproteobacteria > Rhodobacterales > Rhodobacteraceae > Oceaniglobus > Oceaniglobus indicus. Next base: position 166,509 of record NZ_NMZM01000001.1, read on the forward strand.
TCGGCATCCTTGGCCTTGCGATCTTCATCAACTTTGCCGGCCTGCCGCAATCGGCGCCCATCGTCGGCGGCCTCGTGCTGACGCTGATGACGCTGCCGACAATCATCATCGCCACGCGCGCCTCGCTGAAATCGGTGCCGCCGTCGATCCGATCGGCCGCATTGGGGGTAGGGGCCAGCAAGATGCAATCGGTGTTCCACCATGTGCTGCCCCTCGCCGCGCCAGGAATCCTGACCGGCACGATCATCGGTCTGGCCCAGGCCCTGGGCGAAACCGCGCCGCTGCTGCTGATCGGGATGGTCGCCTTCGTGCGCGAATATCCCGACGCGCCGCCCGAAGGTTTCTTCGATCCCGCCACCGCGCTGCCGGTGCAGATCTACAACTGGACCCAGCGCGCGGACCCCGCGTTCGTGGAACGCGCGTCCGGGGCGATCATCGTGCTTCTGGTGTTCCTTGTCGCGATGAACACCGTTGCGGTGCTGTTGCGCCGCCGTTTCGAACGCCGCTGGTAGGAGCCGCGCAATGAGCGATCAGACAACCCTTCAGGAACAGGCCATCATGGACGACATCAAGATCTCGGCGCGAAACGTTCAGGTTCACTATGGCGATACCCATGCCATCAAGGACGTCAACGTCGACATCCGCGACAAGATGGTAACCGCCTTCATCGGACCGTCGGGCTGTGGGAAATCAACATTTCTGCGTTGCATCAACCGGATGAACGACACCATCGACATCAGCCGCGTCGAGGGCACCATCCTGATCGACGGCGAGGATATCTATGATGCCAAGGTCGATCCCGTGCAACTGCGCGCCAAGGTCGGGATGGTGTTTCAGAAACCCAACCCGTTCCCCAAGTCGATCTATGACAATGTCGCCTATGGCCCGCGCATCCATGGCCTGTCGCGCAGCAAGGCCGAACTGGACGAAATTGTCGAATCCGCCCTGAAGCGCGCCGCGCTCTGGGCCGAGGTGAAAGACCGGTTGTCGGCCCCCGGCACCGGGCTTTCGGGCGGACAACAGCAACGCCTGTGTATCGCGCGCGCCGTTGCCACGGCCCCCGAGGTGTTGTTGATGGACGAACCCTGTAGTGCGCTGGACCCCATTGCCACCGCTCAGGTCGAGGAGTTGATCGACGAGTTGCGCCAGAACTATTCCGTCGTCATCGTCACCCATTCCATGCAACAGGCCGCCCGGGTGTCGCAGCGCACCGCGTTCTTCCACCTCGGCCACCTCGTGGAATTCGGCGACACCGGCGACATTTTCACCAACCCGCAGGACAAGCGCACCGAAAGCTATATCACCGGTCGCATCGGATAAGGATCACGACATGTCAGACCAACACATCGCATCCGCATTTGACCGCGATCTCGAAGGCATCACCGCGCAGATCATGAAGATGGGCGGCATGGTTGAGGCCGCGATCCTGGATTCCGCCAAGTCCCTGGTCGATCGCGACATCGAACTGGCCGCACAGGTGCGCGCCGGCGACAAGGCCATCGACGCGCTGGAAATCCGCGTCAACGAGGAAGCCGCGCGCCTGATCGCCCTGCGCGCGCCCATGGGCACCGACCTGCGCACCGTTCTGTCGGTGATGAAGATCTCGGCCAACCTGGAACGCATCGGCGATTACGCCAAGAACTTGGCGAAGCGCACCGGCGTGTTGGTGGAACTGCCCCAGGTCGGCGGATCGTCAGCCGCCATCCGGCGCATGGCGCGTGATGTGGAAAAGATGCTGAAGGACGCGCTTGACGCCTATATCCAGCGCGACGCCGAACTGGCCCACGACGTGCGGGCGCGCGACGCTGATATCGACCAGATGTATAACGCCCTGTTCCGCGAATTCCTGACCCACATGATGGAGGACCCGCGCAACATCACGCCATGCATGCACCTGCATTTCATCGCCAAGAACATCGAACGCATGGGCGATCACGTCACGTCCATCGCCGAACAGGTGATCTATCTGGTCGAAGGCGAATTGCCCGACGAGGGGCGCGAGAAGTTCGACTCGACCTCCTATGCCGCACCGTCGGTCTGACGCGTGATGTCCGCTGACCAGCCCCATGTCCTTGTCGTCGAAGACGAGGCCGCGCAACGCGAAGTTCTGTGTTATAACCTTGAAGCTGAAGGGTTTTCGGTGGCGTATGCAGACACCGGCGATGCCGCGCTGCAACTGATCGCCGAGACACCGCCAGACCTGGTCGTGCTCGACTGGATGCTGCCGGGCGTGTCGGGTATCGAAATCTGCCGCCGTCTGAAGATACGCCCGGAAACCCGCGCGCTGCCGATCATCATGCTGTCGGCGCGCGGCGAAGAGGTGGACCGCGTGCGCGGTCTGGAAACCGGCGCCGACGATTACGTGGTCAAACCGTTCTCGGTGGTCGAACTGATGGCGCGGGTGCGGACCCAATTGCGCCGCACCCGGCCCGCAACCGTGGGTGAAACGCTGACGTTCGACGACATCGCGCTCGATTCCGAAACCCACCGTGTGACCCGGGGTGATCACCCGCTCAAACTTGGCCCGACCGAGTTTCGCCTGCTTTCGACCTTCATGGAAAGACCGGGCCGCGTCTGGAGTCGTGAACAGTTGCTGGACCGCGTCTGGGGGCGTGACATCTATGTCGACACCCGCACCGTCGACGTCCACATCGGTCGGCTGCGCAAGGCGCTGTGCCTGCACGGCGGCACCGATCCGTTGCGCACCGTTCGCGGCGCGGGATATGCGTTGGGCTGACACGGCTCGACGGTTGCGTTGCCGTCGCCAGGCGATAAGGTTCGCGCAGTCAGCATCGGGAGGAAAGACATGGAAGGTTTCGGCGTTCACACCAGCATGTGGACCATGAACTGGGACAGGGCAGGGGCCGAACGCACGATTCCCGCCGCCGCCGCCTATGACATGGATTTCATCGAAATCGCGCTGCTGAACGCGCCGATCGTCGACACGGCCCATACCCGTGATCTGCTGAAACAGCACGATATGCGCGCGGTCGCCTCGCTGGGCCTTCCCGAAGAAAACTGGCCGTCGCGCAACCCCGAAGGCGCCATCGCCCACCTCAAAGAAGCCATCGAAGTGGCCGCCGCCATGGGATGCGAGGCGCTGTCGGGCGTGACCTATGGCGGTATCGGCGAACGCACCGGCCAACCGCCCACCATGGCGGAATACGACAACGTCGCGCGCGCGCTGTCGGCGGCCGCAGCCCACGCACGAGACGCCGGCATCCTGTTCGGGATCGAACCGGTCAACCGATACGAAAGCCACCTGATCAACACCACCGCACAAGCCAAGTGGATGATCGAAAAGGTCGGCTCGGACAACATCTTCATCCATCTCGATACCTATCACATGAACATCGAGGAAAAGGGCGTCGGCAACGGAATCATTCAGGCCGGTGACTTGCTGCGGTATATCCACCTGTCGGAATCCGACCGCGGAACGCCCGGGTGCGGCACCTGCGACTGGGACGAAATCCACGCCACCCTTGCCGCCATCGGGTTCAAGGGCGGGTTGGCCATGGAAAGCTTCATCAACATGCCGCCGGAACTGGCCTCGGGCCTGGCTGTCTGGCGCCCCGTCGCGCCCAGCTTTGAAGAGGTCATGGACAACGGATTGCCGTTTTTGCGTGGCAAAGCCAGGCAGTACGGACTTATCTGAGTGTGATAATCGCATGCGATCCAATAGCTTGAGTGACACTCTTGATCTTTCACGTCAACGGTATGCAAGCCTGCGGAACCTTGAATCACCTTATGAACCACCACGCATAACCCATTGAAACGGAAACGAACCATGGCACATGAAGACAACGACATCCGCGCCGAGATGGTCGATATCTGCCGCAGGATGAACAGCAGCGGCATCAATCAGGGCACCTCGGGCAACCTGTCGGTGCGCTCGGGGGACGGGTTCCTGATCACGCCGTCCTCGCGTCCCTATGACACGATGCAACCCGCAGACTTGTGTTACATGGATTTCGACGGGACCTACGACGGATTGCGCCCATCGTCGGAATGGCGGTTCCACCGCGACATCCTGGCGGCGCGCAAGGATATCGACGTCGTGTTGCACTGCCATTCGGTCTACGCGACGACGCTGGCCATTCATCACAAGCCGATTCCGGCGTTTCACTACATGACCGGTATCGCAGGCGGGTCCGATATCCGCTGTGCGCCATATGCCACGTTCGGAACGGCTGAACTGTCGCAGCTGGCGGTCGAGGCGCTGGAGGGTCGGCTGGCGTGCTTGCTTGGTCAACACGGCCAAATCGCATTGGGAAAGACGATGGCATCGGCGATCTGGATGGCGGTCGAGGTCGAGACCCTGGCACGGATGTATGTGCAGGCCCTGACACTGGGCGAGCCGCCAATCCTGTCCGACAGCGAAATGGAACGGGTGATCGGCCAGATGAAGCGCATGAGCTATGGCCAGGCACCGGACGGTGATGCGGACGCCGACGTGGCACGGCCGAAGAACTGACCGCGCATTCGTGAAACCATCAGACGGCGTGCCGTCGGTGTGAGCGCAAGGCTCGGCTGGGCAGGCCGGGCTTGTCAAATCCTTGACTCTCATAATCAGTATTATGTAAATTACGGGGAGCATCAGAACGGCGCATCTGCCAAAGATGGCGGCATAACGCGCGCGAAACCTGCGCCATCCGGTCAGAACTTTATCGACAGATCCGTTGACGCCGCATTACCCTTTGGTCTCGGGCAGCCAGAACCGCCTCTGAACACGGGAACCGGCCATGATCAAATATCTTGAACACCTCGTTCAGGCCACAAGCGTCGAAGGCGTCTGGCGTCTGCATTGCGAAAAGATGGCGGGCTATGGCTTTGACCGGCTGCTTTATGGCTTTACCCGGTTTCATTCGGCCCATGGGTTCGGCGATCGCAAGGATTTCCTGATCATGACCAACCATGATCCCGCGTATGTCGAGGGGTTCATCAACGAAGGTCTCTATTTCAATGCGCCGATGGTGCGTTGGGCGGTCGAAAATCACGGCGCCTGCAGTTGGAGCTGGCTTGCCGAACAGCATGACAACCTGTCGCCACAAGAACGAAAGGTTCTCGATTTCAACGCGCATCATGATGTAATCGCGGGTTATTCCATTTCCTTCCGCGATGCCTCGATCCGCAACAAGGGTGCGATCGGCCTCACGGCGCGGCGCGGAATGACCCAAGACGATGTCGAGGAGATCTGGGCCGAACACGGCCGCGATCTGACGGTGATGAACACGGTGGCGCATCTCAAGATGATCCAGCTGCCCTACTCCACCCCCTCCCGCCAGCTGACGAAACGTCAGTGCGAAGCGTTGGAATGGGTGCGCGACGGCAAGACGATCCAGGACGCCGCCGCGATCATGGGCCTGACCCCCGTGACGGTCGAAAAACACCTGCGCCTGGCCCGCGAGGCGCTGGACGTCGAAACGACCGCCCAAGCGGTGCTGAAGGCCTCGCTTCAAAACCAGATTTTTGTTTTGGAACAATGACTTCAATGATCTTGTGAGCCTGGCGCATCAACCCGGGTTGGCCCCACCTGCACCATAAAGGTATGGAAATCCTTACTTTACTGACGCGACGTAAACTTTCACTTTGGCAGCGTTCCGTGAGTGGTGGCATTAATGCCAAGGAGCGACTTTCCGGGTGGCGTCCAGTATTGATCGGGCGTCACCCGGGGGGATCCAACTTGTGATTCGATCGGACCCGAGGGTGTAACCGGATCAAGACGCACCGGTCCGCATCCCCTTAGGACTGGCGCGATGCGGATGGTGCGTATGTCCCGCGCGCACCATCCGTGAACCTTCGCCCGCGAACAAATTACACCCAGAAACAAAAAAGGCGTCCGTGAGGGACGCCTTTCATTGTTCTGATATCTAAGGTGTTTAGCCCTTTGCCGCCTTGGCGACTTCGGCGGCGAAATCTTCCTTCACCACTTCGATGCCTTCGCCGACCTCAAGACGCACGAAGCCGGTGATCTCGACGCCTGCATCCTTGGCCGCCTGGCCGACGGTCAGATCGGGGTTCACCACGAACGACTGGTTGACCAAGGTCACTTCGCTCAGGAACTTGTTCATCCGTCCGACGATCATCTTCTCGATCACGGCTTCCGGCTTGCCGGACTCGCGGGCGATGTCCATCTGGACCTGCTTTTCCTTCTCGACCACGGCCGGGTCCAGATCGTTCTCGGACAGGGACGCGGGGTTCACCGCGGCGATGTGCATGGCGACCTGGCGGCCGAATTCGACGTTGTCGCCGGACATCGCCACCAGCACACCGATCTTGCCCATGCCTTCGGCGGCGGCGTTGTGAACGTAGGAGACGACCGAGGCGCCCGTGATCCTGGCCATGCGGCGGACCGACATGTTCTCGCCGATCTTTGCGATGGCATCGGTGACGATCGTTTCGACCGGCTTGCCGTCGATCTCGGTCTTCTTCAGCGCTTCCAGATCGTCAGCGCCCAAGGCGGCATCGGCGATCGACGACACCATCTTCTGGAAATCGGCGTTCTTGCCGACGAAATCGGTTTCCGAGTTCACCTCGACGGCGATGCCGGTGGTTCCGTCGACCTTGACGGCCACGAGGCCCTCGGCCGCGGTGCGTCCGGATTTCTTGGCCGCCTTGGCCAGACCCTTGGTGCGCAGCCAATCGATGGCCGCTTCCATGTCGCCATCGGTTTCGGTCAATGCCTTCTTGGCATCCATCATGCCGGCACCCGAGGTGTCGCGCAGTTCTTTCACTTGTGCAGCGGTGATCGCCATGGCTCGGCTTTCCTTCTCATGCAATGCGGGAACGGATGCGTGCCGGGGCACGCATCCAGAAATCTCTGTCGGAGCGGCTCCGGTCAGATCTTCTGTTCGACCGGCTTGTTGTCCAGGTCCAGCGGGGCGCCATCGGGGATGACGCTGCCGTCGCTCTTGGTGTCGCCCAGCGGCATGTCGCCGCCTTGCTCGGCCAGGGCTTCCTCGGCGGCGGCGTCTTCCAGCGCACCCATGTCAACGCCGGCGGCGCTCATCTGGGCGGACATGCCGTCCAGCGCGGCACGGGCCGCCAGATCGCAGTAGAGCGCGATCGCACGCGCCGCGTCGTCGTTGCCCGGGATGATGTAGTCGATCCCATCGGGCGAACAGTTCGAATCGACGACCGCAACCACGGGAATGCCCAGCTTCTTGGCTTCCATGATGGCCAGGTCTTCCTTGTTGACGTCGATGACGAACAACAGGTCCGGCACGCCACCCATCTCGCGGATACCACCAAGGGACGCGTTCAGCTTGCCCTGGTCACGTTCCATCGATAGACGCTCGCGCTTGGTCAGGCCCTCGGCGCCCTGCTCCATCTTCTCGTCGATGCTCTTCAGGCGGTTGATCGACTGCGAAACGGTCTTCCAGTTGGTCAGCGTACCACCCAGCCAGCGGTGGTTCATGTAATACTGCGCGCATTTTTCGGCGGCGTCGGCGATCGGCTTTTGCGCCTGACGCTTGGTGCCGACAAACAGGATGCGGCCGTTCTTGGCCACGGTGTCGCGGATGACCTGAAGCGCCTTGTCCAGCATCGGAACCGTCTGGGTCAGGTCCATGATGTGGATGCCATTGCGGTCGCCGTAGATGAATTCCTGCATCCGCGGGTTCCAGCGCTGGGTCTGGTGGCCATAGTGAACGCCAGCTTCGAGAAGCTGACGCAGAGTGAAGTCTGGAAGCGCCATTATATTGGTCCTTTTCCGGTTTCTATCCTCGGCAGGGCCAACAGAGCATGCGCTCAACCGGCGGACCTGCGGGGATGTCTCTCCCGCAAGGCCCAAGCCCCACCTGTGAAGTGCCGCGCAAATACACCCGCATCGCGCCAAATGCAAGGTCCGGCTTCGGTGAGGCCGAAGACGGGTATTTCGGTCGGTGATAAGGTCGGTATTTCTTACCGATACAAATACTCGAATCCCGGCGCGCGATCCACCCCGCGCCCGTGCCGGCCGGGCATGTCTTGGACTTGCGCCACGTCAAAACCTGCTCCACAAGCATCGGATGAGCACGACGGGAATCCTCTGTATCGGGTCGGTCCTCTGGGACGTGATTGGTCGGTCCAACGCGCACATGCGCGCCGGCAGCGACGTTCCCGGCCGGATCACGCGCGTGCCCGGCGGCGTCGCCATGAACATCGCGATGACGCTGGGGCGTTTCGGTCTCGCGCCGACGCTGCTCAGCGCCGTGGGACGCGACAGCGAAGGTGACGAGCTGATCGCGGCAGCAACCCGCATGGGCATGATTACCGATCATGTCTATCGCTCGGACGATTTGCCGACCGACCGTTACATGGCGATCGAAGGCGCCAACGGGCTGATCGCGGCCATCGCCGACGCCCATTCGCTGGAAGCCGCCGGCGCCAAGATCCTGCACCCCCTGTCCGACGGTCGGTTGGGCGCGCCGGACGCGCCGTTTGCCGGAACCGTGGCGCTGGACGGCAACCTGACGCCCGCGTTGCTGGCCGAGATCGCCGAAAGCCCGTTGTTTGCGTGCGCCGATCTGCGCGTCGCCCCCGCATCGCCCGGCAAGGCCGAGCGGCTGCTGGCGTTGCTGGATCATCCACGTGTCACGCTTTACCTGAACCTCGAAGAGGCGGGATTGCTGATGCAGACCCGCTTTGACAGCGCCTCCGAAGCCGCCAACGCGCTGGTTGCGCGCGGCGCGCATCGGGTTCTGGTGACGAATGGCGCCGCCGCCGTGGCCGAGGCCGGTCCCGACGGGGTCTTGTCCGCCATGCCGCCGGCCGTTCTGGTGACCCGCGTCACCGGCGCCGGAGATACCTTCATGGCGGCGCATATCGTCGCGACCCTCGCCGGTGAGCCGGCGCCAACCGCTCTGAACCGCGCCCTGCGCGCAGCCGCAGATTATATTTCCGGAGATGTGAACTGATGTCCCTGCCCCTGCGTTTTTCCGAAGAAGTCGCCGCTGCCCGCAAAGAGGGTGCGCCCATCGTCGCCCTTGAAAGCACGATCATCACCCACGGCATGCCCTATCCGCAAAACGTCGAAACCGCGATGCTGGTCGAAGAGACCCTGCGCCGCGGCGGCGCGGTTCCGGCGACGATCGCGGTGATGGACGGTCGGCTGCATATCGGCCTCTCGAAGGACGAGTTGACACAGCTTGGGCAAGCCGAAAGCGTGGCCAAGCTGTCGCGCGCCGATCTGGCCGCCTGCATCGCCACCCGCGGCACCGGTGCCACCACCGTGGCCGCAACGATGATCGCGGCCCGTCTGGCCGGGATCGAGGTGTTCGCGACCGGCGGCATTGGCGGTGTGCATCGCGGGGCCGAGACCAGCTTCGACATCTCCGCCGACCTGCGCGAACTTTCACAGACCGCGGTGACGGTCGTGGCGGCGGGCGCCAAGGCCATCCTCGACATCCCCAAGACGCTGGAGGTGCTGGAAACCTTCGGCGTGCCGGTGATTGCCGTGGGCCAGGACGCGTTTCCGGCCTTCTGGTCGCGCGATTCGGGGCTGGGCGCACCGCTGCGCATGGACACGGCCGAGGATATCGCGGCCGCGCATGTGATCCGCACCCGCATGGGCCTGCCCGGGGGTCAGCTGGTCGCCAACCCGATCCCCGCGGCCGACGAGATCGCGCCCGAGGTTCTGAACCCCATCATCGAGCGCGCCGTGCGCGAGGCCGAAGCCCAGGGCATCACGGCAAAGTCGGTGACACCGTTCCTGCTGGCCCGGATCTATGAGCTGACCGAAGGTCAATCCCTGCGTGCCAATATCGCCCTGGTGCTGAACAACGCCCGGGTGGCGGCGCGGATCGCGCAGGAAATCGTCACGATCCGCAATCCCGGCCCCTGAAACGGAATCCCCGGCGGCGCGCGCAAGACCCGTTGCGCCGCCCCTCGCCCGTGCCTAGATTGATCCGGTAATACAGGACGATACCCCCCCGCATGACCGGACATTCCCCCGACGATCACGACCACCGCAAACGGCGCGGCCCTTTGGGTAGCCTGCGCGCCAGCTTTCTGACCGGCCTGGTGGTGATTGCCCCCATCGGGCTGACCGTCTGGCTGATCTGGTCCGTTGCCGGCTGGGTCGATGGTTGGGTGCTGCCCTTCGTGCCGGGCCGCTTCCGGCCGGAAAACTACATCGGGATCAACCTGCGCGGTGTCGGGGTGATCATTTTCTTGGTGTTCACCGTGATCGTCGGCTGGCTGGCCAAGGGGTTGATCGGACGTTCGCTGTTGCGCTGGGGCGAAGGCCTGGTGGATCGGATGCCCGTGGTAAGGTCGATCTACAACGGGTTGAAACAGATCGCCGAAACCGTATTCGCCCAGACCGACACCAGCTTCGACAAGGCGTGCATGATCGAATATCCGCGCCGCGGCCTCTGGGCCATCGCGTTCATCTCGACCGACGCGAAAGGCGAAATCGCGGCCCGGTTGCCGGGTGACGGGCGCAAGGTCACGGTGTTCTTGCCGACGACACCCAATCCCACCTCGGGGTTCCTGCTGTTCGTCGACGCCGAAGACGTGCACGAGCTTGACATGACGGTCGAGGACGCAGCGAAACTGGTGATTTCTGCCGGCTTGGTCTATCCGGGCGGCAAGGGCGCGGCGCAGCTGAAGGTCGGCCATAGCGCCGACACCCCCTAGGTTTCAGCCGAACATCTCTTCCAGATCGACGGTGCAGCGCTGGTTCAGGTCGTCGCGGTGCTGCGCCAGGAACCCGTCGGCCGCCGCCCGGCCGGCCGCCTTCAGCCGCGACAGCACCACCGGCGTCGGCAACTGCTTGGTGGCCACGTTCAGATCGTTCATCAACGCGTCGTCCGCGATCATGTGGACCAGGACGTATTTCATCGCGTCCTTGTGCAGCTGGTCGGACTCCAGCAGACGTTGCACGAAGCGGATCGCGCGCAATTCGCGCAGCAGCGAGGTATTGAAGCTGATCTCGTTGATCCGGTTGGCGATCTCGCCGGGCGTCTGCGGCACCTTTTCGCGTACGATCGGGTTGATGTTCACCACGACGATATCGTCCGGCAGATCCTTCTCGAACAGCGGGAACAGCGCCGGATTGCCGGTGTAACCCCCATCCCAATAGGATTCCATGCGGTCGCCGTCGGGAATTTCCACCGCCTGGAACACCGTCGGCAGACAGGCCGACGCCATGATCGCGTCCGGCGTGATCTGATCGCCGGTGAACAGCCGGATCTTGCCGGTGCGCACGTTGGTGGCACAGATCGTCAGGCGCGGCCCGCGGTCCGCGTGAACCTTGTCATAGGCGAACCGCTCGACAATGCGCTGCAACGGATTGTTGAACAGCGCCCCCAGCGCATAGGGGCTGGCCACGCGGGTAATGCTGCTGACCATGCTGAACGGCAACGACTGTTCGATCAACGTGCTGAGGGTCGCGGTCGAGGGCGAAAGCGCCGACATCCATTGCTCCAGCCCCGGCGCATTCAGCGCTCCGACCTGACCCCACAGCCAGTCCAGATTGGCCCGCGCCGCATCGCGCCCGCCGCTGGCCAGCCCCGATTTCACCGCGGCACCATTCAGCGCGCCGGCCGACGTGCCGGAAATCGCCGCCACCTCCAGCGTCTCGTCCTCCAGCATACGGTCCAGCACGCCCCAGGTGAAGGCACCGTGGGCACCCCCGCCCTGCAAGGCAAGATTGATCCTCTTAACGGTCATGCGTCATGCCCCATTCCGCCGGACATACGCCCGGCTTTTTCTTGCTGAAAATACTCCCGCCGGAGGCACCCGCCCCCGACGCGCAATCCGGCGGCCCGGAGGGGCGGCCAGCCGGCAGCCGTAGATCCCTGCCGACCCTTACAACGCGGTCCAGCCGCCATCGACCGAAATCGTCGTGCCGGTGATCTGTGCCGCGGCGTCCGAACAGAGGAACACCGCAGTGCCGCCCAGCTGTTCGACCGTGGCGAACTCCTTGCTCGGCTGCCGCTCCAGCATCACTTCCCGGATCACCGTTTCGCGGTCCATGTTGTGGGTTTCCATCTGATCGGGGATCTGGGATTCGACCAGCGGTGTCAGGACATAGCCGGGACAGATCGCGTTGCAGGTGATCGGTTCGCGCGCCGTCTCCAGTGCGACCGTCTTGGACAGCCCGACGATGCCGTGTTTCGCGGCGATATAGGCCGACTTGTAGGGCGACGCCGTCAGACCATGCGCCGACGCGATGTTGATCACCCTGCCCCAACCGGCCGCCCGCATCATCGGCAGCGCGACCGCGGTGGTGTGGAACGCCGACGACAGGTTGATGGCGATGATCGCGTTCCACTTGTCGGTCGGAAACTTGTCGATGGCCGCGACATGCTGGATCCCGGCGTTGTTCACCAGGATGTCACACGCGCCCGCCCGTTCGATCAATCCCCGTGCGGCGTCGCCATCGCTGAGGTCAGCCGAGACATAGCGCACCTCGACGCCGAACTCGGCGGCCATGTCGGCGGCCAGCGCATGGTCCTCGTCGGTATCGGTATAGGAATTCAGAACGACGTTCGCGCCGGCCTTGGCCAGCTCACGCGCGATGCCCAGTCCGATGCCCGAGTTCGATCCGGTGATCACGGCGGTTTTCTGGTTCAATGACATGGCAGGGCTTCCTTCGTGGTTTGCGTTTTGGTCAATGTATTCACCGGGCGTCCAAAGAACAGGGCAACCGTGCCGAAACACAACGATTTTCCACGATCATTGCCAATCGATTCGCGATGATTCGTCCGGGGTGACGGGCGCAAATCGCGGCACAACGCGCGTGGCGACACAGCGGCGACCCCAATGCGCGACCCTGGCCTTTGCAAAGTTTGCAAAGTCGCAAACACCTTCGGAAACCCAACAAAGCAAGGGCTTGAGCGTGCAAACGCACACTTGCCCACCGACGCGACCAAGGATAGGAGAGCGGAAAATGACCTGCTCGAGCCCAAAAAAAACGCCCGCACGAGGCGGGCGTCAAGTTATTGAGGCAGGTTTCATACAGGCAAGAAACCTATCGAGCAGTGACTTCCTTATACGCAATTCCAACGACTTATCCAAGGGTAAAAAATTGCGAACCCCACAGGATCGCAATACGTTGAGCATAACCCAGGCAGCCACCGAAAGGATGATCCCGCGATGAGCAGCCCCAGATCACGCGTCAAGCTGAGCCTCCTGACCCTGGTGCTGGCGCTCTGTGTCGGCCCGACCATCGGCCGCGCCGAGCCGTCCCATGCGATCGCGATGTATGGCGAACCGGCGCTCGATCCGGGCTTTGCCGCGTTTCCCTATGTGAACCCGGACGCCCCCAAGGGCGGGCGGATCGTTTTCGCAGAAAGCGGCGGTTTCGACAGCCTGAATCCCCACATCCTGAAGGGCAACCCGCCCTACGGGGTCGGCGTCTTCGTATTTCAAAGCCTTATGGCGCGCTCCTGGGATGAACCCTTCACGCTTTACGGCCTTCTGGCCGAAACCATCGAAACCGGCCCCGAGCGTGAGTGGGTCGAATTCACCCTGCGCCCCGAGGTCCGGTTCTCGGACGGCTCGCCCGTGACCGTCGAAGATGTGAAGTGGTCGTTCGAAACCTTGGGCACCGAAGGCCATCCAAGATATCTCGGCGCCTGGAACAAGGTCGAAAAGACCGAGATTACAGGCCCCCGCAGCATCCGCTTCACCTTCAACGCGAAGGATCGTGAGCTTCCGTTGATCCTGGGACTGCGCCCGATCCTGAAAAAGGCGCAATACGAGGGGCGCGATTTCGGACAATCCACGCTTGAGCTTACGCCGATCGGATCGGGCCCCTATACCATCGGCGCATTCGAACCCGGCCGCTTCATCGAACTCGACCGCGACCGCGACTGGTGGGCCGCCGATCTGCCGGCCATGCGCGGGCAGCACAATCTGGATACCATCCGCTATGAATACTTCTTCGACAGCGAAGTCGCGTTCGAGGCATTCAAGGCCGGAGAGATCACCGCCTATCGCGAGCTGAACGCCGCGAAATGGCAAAACGGCTATTCCTTCCCGGCCGTGACCTCGGGCGCCGTGGTGAAATCCGAAATCCCCAACGAACGGCCCACCGGCATCGCGGGCTTTGCCATGAACACCCGCACGGCCCCGTTCGACGACTGGCGCGTGCGCCAGGCGATGCTGCATGCGTTCAACTTCGAATTCATCAACCAGACGCTGAACGACGGCGCACAGCCGCGCATCCGGTCGTATTTCGACAACTCGGTGCTGGCCATGGACCACGGCCCCGCCACAGGCCGCGTGCGCGCCCTGCTCGAGCCCTTCTCCGACGATCTGCTGCCCGGCGCGCTTGAGGGGTACGACCTGCCCGTCTCTGACGGCTCACGGCGCAACCGGGCCGGCATCCGCGCCGCCATGGATCTGCTGAACGAGGCCGGCTATGTGGTGCGGGACGGCCGGATGGTCGACGCCGACGGCCGCCCCCTGACGTTCGAGATCCTGCTGAACCAGGGTGCGACGTCGATCATGGGGGGTGGCAACAGCGGCCAGATGGTCAACATCTTCACCCGCGCCCTGAATCGGCTGGGCATCTCACCCACGGTCACGCCCATCGATGCCGCCCAATACGCGGAACGCACCAAGGCGTTCGACTTCGGCATGACCTTCTATCTGCGCACCCTGTCCCTGTCGCCGGGCAACGAACAGCGGTATTACTGGGGCTCCGACGCGGCCGACACGCCGGGATCGCTGAACTGGATGGGCGCCGACAATCCGGCCATCGACGCGATGATCGAAACCATGCTGAATACCGACGACCAGGACGAATTCACGGCTGCGGTCAAGGCATTGGACCGGGTGCTTACGACCGGGCGCTATGTCATACCGATCTGGTATTCCGCCATCGGCCGGCTGGCCCATGCCGCAGACCTGAAATACCCCGAGGACCGCGTGTCGATCTATGGCGACTGGCAAGGGTTCCTGCCAGATGTCTGGTGGAAGCAGGAATAATCCCGCCCGCACAACCGCAGGCCCGCCCGAAGAAAAATGGATCCGGTGGTGCCAGCGCCGCCGGATTGTTTCCGATAACGCTCGACTGACGGATGCAATTGGCGCGCGCCTTGCCGGCGGATGCCGTCGTAACTCCCCATCATCCCCGTTTGTAAACTTCTTTACTGATGCGGCATCGCACGCCCGGCGCGCTGTGCGTCAGCGCACACATAGCGAAATCCGGCCGTTTAGAATATTCGACGACCCGCCTTCCCGCTTACGGTATGCGCGCCCGATTTCTACCGGCACTCAGGCGTGACATCCCCGGGGGACAGGCATAGTAACGACGAACCACCGCCACGCCGGAGACCCCATGCAGACCGTCAAGCTCGATATTTTGTCAGATCCGATTTGTCCCTGGTGCTTCATCGGCAAGACCTATCTCGACCGTGCCCTGATCGCGCGCCCCGATCATCCCTTCGTTCTGGAATGGCACCCCTTCCAACTGAACCCCGACATGCCCCCCCAAGGGATGGACCGCCGCGCCTATCTGGAAGCCAAGTTCGGCGGCCGCGACGAGGCCGTGCGTGCCTATGCCCCCATCGAAAAGACCGCCGCGGCGGTGGGGATCGACATCGACTGGGCCGCGATCACGCGCACCCCGAATACGCTGAACGCCCATCGGTTGATCCACTGGGCCGGGTTGGAGCAGCGCCAGACCTTTGCCGTGGACCGGCTGTTCAAGGCCTATTTCCAGGAAGGGCGCGACATCGGCGACACCGCCGTGCTGGTCGACATCGCCGATGGCATCGGCATGGACGCCGCCGTGACCGAACGCCTGCTGGCGGGCGACGCCGACAGCGACGACATCCGCGCCCGTGACGCCCATACCCGCAAGCGCGGTGTGACCGGCGTGCCCACCTTTATCGTGGCGTCCACCCACGCGCTGCCCGGGGCCCAGCCCACCGATCTGTGGAACAAGGTGCTGGATGATCTGGAACAACAGATGGCGTCCCCCGGGCCCGACGACGTCATCCAGTGACCGGCCCCGCGCCGATCTGCCAGACCCGCCTTGCCACAGACAGAAAGACCACCAGATGACTGCGCCCACCAAAACCCTGTCACGGCCGGAATTCGTCGCGCTCATGGCGGTCATGATGGCGATGGTGGCCTTCTCCATCGACGCCATGCTGCCGGTCCTGCCGCGCATCGCCGACGAACTGAGCCCGGGCAACCCGAACGCGGCGCAGTTGATCCTGACATCCTTCCTGTTCGGCATGGGCATCGGGACGTTGTTTGCCGGCCCCGTTTCGGATGCCATGGGGCGCAAGCCTGCGATCTATCTCGGCTTTGCGCTGTATCTCGGCGGCGCGGCGCTGGCCACGATTGCGCCCAGCCTCGAGACGATGTTGTTGGCGCGCATTCTCCAGGGTCTGGGCGCGGCCGGCCCCAGGATCGTGTCCACCGCCATCATCCGCGACCGCTTCGAAGGCCGCGAGATGGCCCGGGTTCTGTCGTTCGTGATGATGATCTTCATCATGATCCCCGCCATCGCGCCCTTCGTCGGATCGCTGGTGATCGCCGCCTTCGGCTGGCGGTCGATCTTCGGCGCGTTCATGATCTTCGCGCTGATCGGGCTGACCTGGCTGGCCGTGCGCCAGCCCGAAACGCTGGCGCCCGAGGCGCGCCGCCCCCTGCGCCCGGCATCGCTGAAGGCAGCATTGATCGAGGTGCTGAAGCATCCGATGGTGCGAATCTATATCGCGGTGCTGACGCTGGGCCAGGGCCAGATGTTTGCGTTCCTCAGCTCGGTCCAGCAGGTTTTCGGCACCGTCTTCGGAGTGCGCGAGACATTCCCGCTGTGGTTCATGGGGATCGCGCTGGTGTCGGGCAGCAGCACGGTTCTGAACGCCACGCTTGTCATGCGGTTGGGAATGCGGCGCATGGCGATGGGTGCCTATGCAATGCAGATGGCGCTGTCGGCGGTGCTTCTGGCCGCGGGCCTGCTTGACGCGATCCCCGCGGCGCTGACCTTTCCGGCGTTCCTGCTCTGGGCCGTGTCGATCTTTGCCATGGCGGGGCTGACCTTCGGCAACATCAACGCGCTTGCCCTGCAACCCATGGGCCATATCGCGGGCATGGCGGCTTCGGTGGTGGGCGCCGTGGGCACGACGCTGGGCGTGTGCATCGCGATCCCCATCGGGCTGGCGTTCAACGGCACGATCTATCCGCTGATGATCGGCACCTTGATCTGTTCATCGCTGGCCTGGTGGCTGATGCGGCTGTCGCGCGAGGCGGACCCGACGCCGAAAAAGGTTATCCCCGCGCCGTGAGGGCTATCATTCCGGCGGGCAAGGCCACGCGGCTGCATCCTGCGGCACGTCGGGATGGCGCAGCTCGGTGCCCGGCGCGATGCCGTAAACCTCGGACAGGCCGCCGTTGATTTCCAGCACCAGCAGGATGTCGTCACCCCCCGCGATCGGCGTTTCATCCAGCGGGCGCGCGTTGACGTGCACCTTCTGGACGGTGCCGGTGCGATCCAGAAAGATCATGTCCAGCGGGATCAGGGTGTTGCGCATCCAGAACGAAGCCGCCCGGGGTTCGGGATAGACGAACAGCATTCCGGCACCGCGCGCCATCTTTTCGCGGTGCATCAGACCTTGCGCGCGTTCCGCATCGTCATCGGCCACCTCGACCGCGAAACGCGCCTTGCCCCAGTCTCCGCGCAATTCCGCGACATCCGCGCGGCAGGCTGCGGCAACCGGCGCGCCGATCAACGACAGCGCAAGCGCGTATCGCAGCATCCGGCCGAACCGCCCTTGAACCGCAGTCATGAAGGCGATTGATCCGTCTGCGCCGCCGTGTCCCATATGCCGATCTCCGTCGCAAGCTTGCCACGCGCGCCGTCCGCTACGCGGATCGCGATGGCTTCGCCGGCCTGTAAATCCGCCAATCCGCCGCGACGCAAGACCTCGATATGCACGAAGATGTCCTCGGAGCTGCCGAACACATTGGCAAATCCAAATCCCTTGACCTTGTCGAACCACTTGATGCGGGCCGGCTGGGGCGGGCCACCGACCAGGCCGGGATCGAAGAAATCGCACTTGCGCCCGTTTTCAGCGCCCTCATCGCCCTGCATCTGGGGGGTCGGGGCCTCGATCGACAGAACTTCGACCGCCTGTATTCCGCGCTGGGTTTGCTGCACCCGGATACGAACCCGGGCGCCGTCCGCCACGGAACTCTGGCCGAAATTGCGCAGCACATTCGCGTGAAGCAGAATGTCCGCGCCACCATCGTCCGCCACTACGAACCCGAATCCCTTTCCTGGATCGAACCACTTGACGTGTCCGTCGGTGGTTTCCAGTGTCTCGCCTTGGTCCAACCGCTTCCCTGCAAGCGCCGATTTCCCCGGCGCCTCCTTTCCTTTCCCGCCCGACCGTTCTGACCGAACCGCGTTTCTCTTGACTTATCAAGGATCGCGTAAACGATCCAGATAAAACGCGCAACGCAAAGCCGTTTTCGGGGAGGTGGGATTCAGGGATACAGGCGTCGCGTCTGCCATTTTCCCTGTGTCTCGTCGGGCAACCAGCGTTCACGGTCATGCAGGCGGAACGCGCCGTCGTGCCAGAACTCGAACGAGACGGGGCGAATCCGATAGCCACCCCAGAACGGCGGACGCGGCGGTGAATCGCCGAACTTCTCGCGCGCCGCCTCGACGCCGTCGATCAGGGTCTGGCGATCGTCCAGTGGGCGCGACTGTGCCGATGCCCAGGCCCCCAGCCGGCTGTCCAGCGGGCGCGAGTTATAATATTCGTCGGCCAGCGCGCCGTCCTCGCGGCTGACGTGCCCGCGCACCCGCACCTGGCGGCGCAGCGTTTTCCAATGCATCACGAACGACGCCACACCCGTTGCGTCGATCTCGCGGCCCTTGTCGCCTTCATAATTGGTATAGAACACGAAGGCGTCGGCCTCGATCTCTTTCAGCAGCACGACGCGCACGTTCGGCATCCCGTCGGGATCCACGGTGGCAAGCGCGATGGCATTGGGATCGTTGGGTTCCGTCGCCGCCGCCTCGTCCATCCACGCCTGCGCCAGCGCAAAGGGATCGGTCGCGCCGAAGATGCTTTCGGTGGGGGTGGTCGTGTCGCTCATGGTGTGGTTTCCGCCTGTCGTTGCCGCACTTGCCGATGAGTCGACAATGGCCTAAACGAAATCGGAATGTAAGATCGCACGAGGGCAAACCACATGACGAACCAGTTGCTGGCGGGCAAGCGCGGACTGATCATGGGGCTGGCCAATGACAAGTCCATCGCCTGGGGCGTCGCCAAGGCCTGCGGCGATGCGGGGGCCGATCTTTGCTTTTCCTACCAAGGTGAATCCCTGCTGAAACGGGTCACGCCGCTTGCGGCCGAGGTCGGATCGGATTTCATCCTGCCTTGCGACGTCGGCAACGCGGCTTCGATGGATGCGCTGTTCGCCGAGATCAAGCAACGCTGGGGCGGTCTGGATTTCGTGGTTCACGCCATCGGGTTCTCGGACAAGACCGAATTGCGCGGCCGCTATGTCGACACCAGCCGCGAAAATTTCCGCATGTCGATGGACATCTCGGTCTATTCCTTCACCGCCGTCATGCAGCGCGCCGAAAAGCTGATGAAGCCGGGCGCCTCGGCGCTGACCCTCACCTATTACGGCGCCGAAAAGGTCATGCCGCATTACAACGTCATGGGTGTCGCCAAGGCCGCACTGGAAGCGTCGGTGAAATACCTGGCCGAGGATCTGGGCCGCGACGGCATCCGCGTGAACGCGATTTCCGCCGGCCCGATCAAGACGCTTGCCGCGTCGGGGATCGGCGACTTCCGCTATATCATGAAGTGGAACGAGTATAACTCGCCCCTGCGCCGCAACGTCACCCAGGAAGAGGTCGGCAAGGCGGCGCTGTTCCTTCTGTCCGACCTTGGGTCGGGCACGACCGGCGAAAACCTGCACGTCGATGCCGGCTATCACGTCGTCGGAATGAAGGCGGTGGATTCGCCGGACATCACGAAAACCTGAACGCCTGACGCTCAGGGTCGGTGATGCCTGCGGTTGCTCACCCGGATGCGTTGGGTCTGGGCGCCGACGGTGGCCTTCGCCGCCACGCTCCAGCCGACGATGGCACAGGTTGCGCCGATTGCGCTCAGGGCTTGGATCACACTGCTCATGTCCATGGCTCTTCTCCTTGTTCACCGGACAGGTAAATACCGCCGCGCGCTTTTCAACACGGGCCGGCCGGCACGGATCGGTGACGTCGCGGCGCAATCGCGCCAGGTCACATTCGGCGCGGCCTGATTTTCGCGCCTTTCCATCATCGTCCCGGCTCGTTAGAAATCGCCACACCGTGCAACACCCGAGGGCCCACCATGAACACCACCCGAGACGAGAGCCGCCTGCCCCACGAAAAAGGCTTTCACATCAGTTGGGACCAGATCCATCGCGACAGCCGCGCCCTGGCGTGGCGGCTGGATGGGCAGGGTCCGCAGGACATGGGCTGGCGTGCGGTGGTCGCGATCACCCGCGGTGGCATGGCACCCGCCATGATCGTCAGCCGCGAGTTGGACATCCGCACCGTCGACACCATTTCCGTCAAATCCTACGATCACCAGAGCCAATCCGAAGCCCGCGTCCTGAAATCGCCGGATCACGAGCTGATGGGCGACGGGACCGGCATCCTGATCGTCGATGACCTGGTGGATTCGGGCCGCACCCTTGAACTGGTGCGCGCGCTCTATCCCAAGGCCCATTACGCCGCGGTCTATGCCAAACCCAAGGGCCGCCCCATGGTCGACACCTTCATCACCGAGGTCAGCCAGGACACGTGGATCTTCTTCCCATGGGACATGGCCCTGCAATACGTCGAACCCTATCGCGGGATCTGAGGCGGCAATCACGCCCAACCCGCAGTCGGGATCACAAACGAACACCCTGCATCCTTGATGCGCGACGCGGAAACCACGGGCCGGCGAAAGCGCGCCCGTCACGCATGAAACTTTTCCCGTTCATGCCAGAAAACTGCCTTATTGGCGCCTGAACAGGCTGAAAATCCTTGGCCATGACAGCCATTGATCCTTCCAGCCCGACCCGCCCGCTTGACATGGACCGCGCCGTGATCGCCGGTAGCGCCATCGTCTTCCTGTCCCTTTGCGCGCTGTTCTGGCCGTTTGTGGCCGACGATGCCTATATCGTCGGACGTTATGCGCAGAACGCGGCCGCAGGCCACGGTCTTGTCTATAACGTGGGCGAGCAGGTCTCGGCTTTGACCTCGCCCCTGCACGCGCTGCTCGAGGCGGCATTGGCCTATTGCGGGCTCGATCCCGTCGCAGCCTACCGCATTATCGCACCGGGGCTGGTGCTTGCGGGTTGGCTTGCGGCCATCCGCGAGACCGGCTTGCGTGGGCCGGCGCTTTTGGTGTTCACCACACTTTCGCTGTTTTCGCCGTTTCTCGCACTTTGGACGGTCGGTGGCCTGGAAACGCCGATACTGGCGTTTCTCTGCACGCTGTTCGTGTCGCGACTGGTGGTGATGAGCCGGAACGGAGCCGCGGAAACCCGCGACTTCATCCTGTTGGGGGTGCTCGGCGCGCTCATGTTCCTGACCCGCCATGACAGTATCCTGGTGACGACACCGATCCTGCTGGCGATCGTCTTGGTCGAATACCGCCGTCCGGCACTTTGGGTTGCCGCGGCGCTCAGCATCGCTCTGGCGTCCGCCTGGCTGTTGTTTTCGGCGCTCTATTACGGCGATATCTTCCCGACGTCCTACTACCTCAAGTTCGCGCTCGGCGGCCGCCCCCCGATCGACAGCCTTTCGGCGCTTTTGAACTTCGTGCTGCTTTCGGGCCTGATCGCCGTCATATTTTTCGCCCGTGCCCCGGCCTTGGGTGACCGGCCACCGCTGTCTCGTGCCCTTCTTAGGGGCGCCGCTTTCAGTGCCGTCCTTTTCCTGCTCTATGCTAGCCGCGCATCCGGTCAGCACATGATGTTCGGATATCGGTTGTTCGTGCCCTACCTCATGGGCGCTGCCCTCGTTCTGTCGCTGTCCCTGGGCAACGCGCCGCGGGTTCTTCCCGTGCTGATGGTGGGTTGGCAGACGGTGATCATCGCCGTGGTGACATTCGCCGGCACGAACCCGGCACCGTTGACGCGTTTGCCGTTCTTGAACGCGGCTTACGCGGAATACGAATTCATCACGCCAGCGACGTTCGGTCGGCATATGGCTATCCTGCAGAACGATGCCAGCGCTATTGCCGCCCATTGGGCCGCGAACGGAAACTCCCAACGCCCCACGATCTACCTGCGATCGGGCGGCACCGGGTATTTCCTGCCTGAATTCTACGTTTACGAAGCCCTCGTATCCTATCGCCACGGATGCGGTGTTTCGATGCGCGAATCGGTTCTCGCCGCGAATTACATGCAACAGCTCGGATTCAGCAAATCCGGAACTTTCGTTCAGGATACCGGCCGCTCACGCCCCGACATCGCGGATGACGCGCCGCTGCTTTTCGCCACGACGATGGATTGGATGGGTCAACACGTGACCGGATATCTGTTCGGCCCCGACCCGACACCGCTGCACCTTGGCGCCCGGATCGGATCGGGCTGCCATGCCGGGGCTGGCGAAAGCCACAGCTGAGCACGGCCGCGCGCGCCGCCTCACCCCTGCGGCACGCTTACGACGCCGCCGCCTATGGCCGCCGAGACACCGGTGGTCGACGGACAGGACGTCGGCAAGCCCCGTGCCACGCGCACCGCGAGGTGGCCGAAGGCCTGCGCCTCCAGCATGTCACCGTCCAGCCCGGCCTCCTCGACCGGGCCGACCGGACAGCCGAGCGTGGCGCGCAGCATGTCCATCACCACCGGATTGTGCCGCCCGCCGCCGGTGACCAGAATACGGGCCGGGGGCCTTGGACAATGTTCCATCCCGGCGGCCACGCTCAGGGCGATGGCAGCCGTCAGGGTCGCCGCGCCGTCCGCATCCGAAAGAGGTGCGACGGCATCCGCCAGCCACGCAAAATCGTTCCTGTCCAGAGATTTGGGTGGCATTCTGCGGAAATACCCCTGTCCCATGAGCCGCTCAAGTACCGCAGCGTCCGGATCGCCCCGGGCGGCCAGGTCGCCAGCGTCATCAAACGCAAGCTCCCGTCGCAGGCCCATGAAATCGTTCAGCGGCGCATTGGCCGGACCGGTGTCGAAGGCGACGCAGGCCCCCGGCAACTCGGGCCGCGCAACCGCCGGATCGACCCAGGTCAGGTTGCCGACCCCGCCGAGGTTCAGAAACGCCAGCGGCGCATCGGCCCCGATCCAGCGCGTACAGGCGAAATGATAGAACGGCGCCAGCGGCGCCCCCTCGCCGCCCATCTCGACATCGGCCGTGCGAAAGTCCCAGACCACCGGCACGCCCAGCACCTGCGCCAACACGCGGCCATCGCCCACCTGCCGTGTGCCGCGGCCGCGCGGCTCGTGGGCCAGGGTCTGGCCGTGGAACCCGACGATGTCGATGCCGTCGAAGCCCGACAGAACCTCGGCGTGGGCGGCCTCGATGATCTCGATGGCGGCCTCGGATCCATCCCAGGCGCCCAGGGCCGCCTTCAGCACCGCGCGTTCCGCGTCGGAATACGCGCGATACCGGGTGTCGCCGAAGCCGAAGATGGTCTCGCCATCGCTCAGCACCATGGCCGCGTCGACACCGTCCAGCGACGTGCCCGACATCGCGCCAAGCGCCCAGACCGGGCCGCGCGCCAATGCCGCCTTCAGATCCGCCATGCTCTTTCCCTTCACGTCCCACCCCGATATAGACGCCACCATGCGCCAAGAGTGGACGATGAACAGATGACCTACCACCCGAAATCCGATTTTCTGCACGTGATGATCTCGCGTGGCTTTCTCGCCGATTGCACCGACCTGCAAGCGCTCGACGATGCCATGCTCGCGGGGGTTGTGCCGACCTATATCGGCTATGATGCGACGGCGAAGTCGCTGCATGTCGGGCATCTGCTGAACATCATGATGCTGCGCTGGTTGCAGAAGACGGGGCACAAGCCGATCACCCTGATGGGCGGCGGCACCACCAAGGTGGGCGATCCCAGTTTCCGCGCCGACGAACGCCCGCTTCTGGACGCCGCCGCCATCGACGGCAACATCGACGGCATGAAGCAGGTCTTCGCGAAATACCTGACCTACGGCGACGGCGCGACCGATGCGCTGATGCTGAACAACGCCGAGTGGCTGGACAATCTGAACTACCTCGACTTCCTGCGCGACATCGGGCGGCATTTCTCGGTCAACCGGATGCTGGCCTTCGAATCGGTCAAATCCCGTCTCGACCGCGAACAATCCCTCAGCTTTCTCGAATTCAACTACATGATCCTCCAGGCCTATGACTTCCTCGAGCTGAACCGCCGCTATGGCTGCGTGTTGCAGATGGGCGGGTCGGACCAGTGGGGCAACATCATCAACGGCATCGACCTGACGCGCCGGGTGCTGGATCACCAGATCTTCGGGCTGACCTCGCCGCTGCTCACCACCTCGGACGGGCGCAAGATGGGCAAGTCGGCCGACGGGGCCGTCTGGCTGAACGCCGACATGCGTTCGCCCTATGAATTCTGGCAGTTCTGGCGCAACACCACCGACGCCGATGTCGGCCGCTTCGCCCGCCTCTATACCGAACTGCCGCTGGACGAATGCGATCGTCTGGGCGCGCTGCAAGGGTCCGAGATCAACGCCGCCAAAATTATCCTCGCCAACGAGATCACGACCCTGTGTCACGGCGCCGACGCGGCCCGCACGGCCGAGGAAACGGCCCGCGAGGTGTTCGAGAAGGGCGGCATGGGCGACGACCTGCCGACCCTGACGCTGGCGCGGGCCGAAGCCGATCCCGGCATCTCTATCGTCCAGCTCCTCGTGCGCGCGGGCCTTGCGAAAACCGGCAAGGAGGCCAAGCGCCTGATTGCCGAAAACGGCGCCCGGCTGAACGATGAACCGCTGACCGACGCGGGCCTGATGCTCGACACGGCACAGCTTCAGTCCCCGGTCAAGCTTAGCGCCGGCAAGAAGCGCCACGCCCTCGTGACACTTGCATCCTGACCTTCTTACTGATCGAAATACTCCGGGGGACGGCGCCTGCGCCGGGGGGCAGCGCCCCCGCCCCGGCCGCCACAGGAGATCCCCGATGACAGTGCTGGACCGCATCAAGGCCTACAAGCTGGACGAGATCGAAACCCGCAAGGCCGCCCGCCCGCTGGCCGAGGTCGAGGTCGCGGCACGCACCGCGTCGGCGCCGCGTGGTTTTGCGGCCGCCCTGCGGCGCGACATGCGAACGGGTTACGGCCTCATTACCGAGATCAAGAAGGCCAGCCCGTCCAAGGGTCTGATCCGCGCCGATTTCGATCCGCCCGCCCTGGCCCGGGCCTATGAGGAAGGTGGCGCCACCTGCCTGTCGGTGCTGACCGACGGGCCGTCCTTCCAGGGCGACGACAGCTTCCTGATCGCCGCGCGCGACGCGACATCGCTGCCGGTGCTGCGCAAGGATTTCATGTATGACCCCTATCAGGTGGCCGAGGCGCGGGCGCTGGGCGCCGATTGCATCCTGATCATCCTTGCCACCGTGACCGACGCGCAGGCGGCCGAACTGGAAGCCGCGGCCGGCGAATGGGGCATGGACGTGCTGCTCGAGGTGCACGACGAAGAAGAACTCGAACGCGCCCACCTGTTGTCGTCACCGCTGATGGGCATCAACAACCGGGATCTGAAAACCTTCGAGACCTCTCTCGACACCTCGCGCAACCTGTCGCGCCGGGTGGCGCAGGATCGCGTGATCGTCGCGGAATCGGGGTTGTCCACGCCCGAGGATCTGGCCGATCTGGCGCGCTATGGCGCGCGCTGTTTCCTGATCGGCGAATCGCTGATGCGCCAGGATGACGTCACCGCGGCAACCCGCGCGTTGCTGGCCGATCCCCTGACCGCGCCGGGACGCTGAACCGATGGCCCTGACCCATTTCGACGCCGAGGGCCACGCCCACATGGTGGATGTCTCGGCCAAGCCGGCCACCGCCCGCATCGCCACCGCCACGGGTCATGTCCGCATGCATCTCGACACGTTGGCCCTGATCGTTCAGGGGCGGGCCAAAAAGGGTGATGTCCTGGGCGTCGCGCGGCTGGCCGGCATCATGGGCGCCAAGCGCACGGCCGATCTGATCCCGCTCTGCCATCCGCTGCCCGTGACCTCGGTATCGCTGGACCTGACGCCGGACGACGATCTGCCCGGCATCCAGGTCAGTGCCACCGTGAAGACCACCGGCCAGACCGGCGTCGAGATGGAGGCGTTGACCGCCGTCTCGACCGCCTGCCTGACCGTCTATGACATGGTCAAGGCGGTCGACAAGATGATGGAAATCGGCGCGATCCACGTCACCCTCAAGGACGGCGGCAAGACCGGCCGCTTCACTGCACCATGATTTCGGTCGACGACGCGCTGGCCAGGGTGTTCGACCTGATCACGCCGCTCGACACCGAAACCGTTCCGCTGCGCCACGCGGCGGGTCGGGTTCTGGCCGAACCGGTGCGTGCATCGCGCGCGCAACCGCCGTTCGATGCTTCGGCCATGGACGGGTATGCCATCGACGGCGGCGCCGCGCGGCCCGGTGCCCGGTTCGACGTGATCGGTGAAAACGCCGCCGGTCACGTGTCGGATCTGGCGGTGGGCTCGGGTCAGGCCCTGCGCATCTTCACCGGTGCGCCGCTTCCGCGGGGCGCTGATCGCGTCATCATCCAGGAGGACGTGACCCGCGAGGGTAATCGCATCACGTTGGGCCAGTCGCTGGACGGTGGGCCGCACATCCGTCCCGCCGGCGCCGATTTTCCGGCCGGTCATGAACATTTCCCGGGCGCCCGGCTGAGCGCCTCGGATCTCGTGCTGATCGCGGCGATGAACGTGCCCGAGGTCAAAGTGCGCCGCCGACCCGAGGTCGCGCTGATCGCGACGGGCGATGAATTGGTGATGCCGGGCGAAACGCCCCGTGCCGACCAGATCACGGCATCCAACATCTTCGGGTTGGCGGCGATGGTCGATGCCGCGGGCGGCCTGGCCCGCATCCTGCCCATCGCCCGCGACACCGAGGCCGCGCTGGGATCGGTGTTCGACATGGCCGCCGGCAGCGATCTGATCGTGACCATCGGCGGTGCCTCGGTGGGCGATCACGATCTGGTCGGCAAGGTCGCGGCCAACCGCGGGCTTGAGCGTGCGTTCTACAAAATCGCCATGCGCCCCGGCAAACCGCTGATGGCCGGGCGGCTGGACGGGGTTCCGATGCTGGGCCTGCCCGGCAATCCCGTCTCGGCCATGGTGTGCGGTCACGTTTTCCTCTTGCCCGCCGTGCGGGCCATGCTGGATCTGGGCCGTGCCCCCGCCCCCCGCGCGATGGCGCCGCTGGCGCAGGCGCTGGACGCGAACGGCGCGCGCGAACACTACATGCGCGCCACCCTGCGCGCCGGATCGCTGCATGTCGCCAACAGTCAGGACAGCGCGCTGACCGGGATTCTCGCCGCCTCGAACGCCCTGATCCTGCGGCCGCCGAACGACCCGCCGCGCGCCGCCCGGGAAACCGTCACCTATCTCGCGATCTGATCGGATGTAGTGTTCGGGCCTGGATATTCCCAAACTCTTGACACAAAGCAAGAACATCCCTAGAACACCAAGGGAACGCTTGGCGACACTTCGCTTTCATTCCTCCGGGGGGATTATCCATTGCTTACGCGCAAACAGTTGGAACTGCTCGATTTCATCAACAAACGGGTGCAACGCGATGGTGTGCCGCCCTCGTTCGATGAAATGAAGGATGCGCTGGATCTGCGGTCGAAATCGGGCATCCATCGCCTGATCACCGCACTTGAGGAACGTGGATTCATCCGCCGCCTCGCGCACCGCGCCCGCGCGCTGGAGATCGTCAAGCTTCCCGACGCCATGGAAACCGCCGGGTTCAACCCCAAGGTCATCAACGGCGACAGGCCGGATCAGGCGCGCCCCAACCGGGCCCTGGATGTTCAGGTGCATGCCGTGGAACTTCCGGTGATGGGCCAGATCGCGGCCGGTGTCCCGATCGAGGCGATCAACCACGAATCTCACCGCGTTGCCGTTCCCGGCGCCATGGTCGGCGGCAAGGGCAACCACTATGCGCTGGAGGTGCGAGGCGATTCGATGATCGACGCGGGCATCAACGATGGCGATGTCGTCGTAATCCGCGAGGTGAACACGGCAGAATCAGGCGATATCGTCGTCGCCTTGGTCGAGGATCAGGAAGCCACCCTGAAACGGTTCCGCCGCAACGGCAGCTCGATCGCGCTCGAGGCCGCCAATCCCGCCTATGAGACACGGGTTTACCGCGACGATCAGGTCAAGGTTCAGGGGCGCCTGGTGGGCCTGATCCGAACCTACTGACCGTTGGGTCCGGGGACTGCCGCCACGATGAATGGTCCGGGCATTTCCGGTCGTTCCCGAGAAACGTGAGTGGTGCACTCCGCTTGGCCGCTTCCCACCAGCTCGGGATAAACGCCGGCTCTATCGGTTCCAGGGCCTTTCACCCAACTCCGACCGCGTCGCGACACGGCGCAGCGTTTGGCCGCTGACAACGAAGGCCAGGCCACCGGTCTCGCGAAGGATCCGTGCATCGATCACCTCGCAGCCGGTCGGCGGATCCGTTTCGTTGACGGCGGCCAGGATGACAAGGTTTGCCCCTTGGCAGGCCTCGCCCAGGCGTTGCGCCGCGCCCCGACCGCTCAGGTGGCTGACGTGCAGATCGCCGATCCGCAGGCGCGACAGACTGCCCAGGCTCTCAAACCCGGGCCGTTCGGCGGCCTCTTCCTGTACCGGAAGATCGCCGTCGTTCTCCAGCCAGCTTCGGGCGACGAAGCCATCGCCGCGAGGCTTGTTCAAGGCGCGGCCCTCGGGCGTCATGACGCCGATCAACTTGCCGCTGGGCGATACCAGCAAGGCCGGGCGTTCCGTCTGGACCCAGAATATCAGCCCCAGAGCCACTGGTGCCACACCCGCCAGCCGGCCCCAACCGCGCCACAGGATCAGCCAGAGCGCGCCAAGCGCCATCAGCGGCAGCACGACCGCCTGGGGTGCGACGACATGGCCCAACGCCCCGGGGCGCGTTGCGATCCAGTGTGCCACGCCCAAGATCCACCGGATCGCCGGGTCCATCACCGCCAGCCCGATCCAGTCCAGACCGAACGGCGCGAGGACCGCAGCAAGGATGGCCCCGGGCATCACAACACTGCCCATCAAGGGCACGGAAACCAGGTTGGCCAACAGGCCGAAATGCGACACCATGTTGAAATGTGCCGCCGCGATGGGCGCCGTGGCAGCACCCGCCACCGCGGACGAGATGACGACCGCCATCACCGGGCGCAGAACCTTCGGCATCCTGCGTCCGTCAAATCCGTTCAGAATCCGGAATACGCCAACCAGAGCGGTGGTTGCGGCGAACGACATCTGGAAACCGGGCTCCGTCAGGCTTTCCGGGCGCAGCATCAGCACGATGATCGCGGCGACCGCCACAGCGCGCAGGGTCAGCGCGCGACGGTCCAGCAGGACCGCAACGAACATCACCGCCACCATGATGAAGGCCCGTTGCGTGGCGACGTTGCCGCCCGACAGCATCAGGTAAAGCGCCCCCGCCATCAGCGCCGCGATCGCGGCGATCTTCTTGAGCGGCCACACCAGGGCGACGGCGGGAAACAGCGCCAGCACCCCCCGGACGCCACCGAAGATCAGGCTGCATAAAAGCCCCATGTGCAGGCCCGAGATCGCCAACAGATGGGCCAGGTTGGACGCGCGCAGATCGGCCAGCGTCTCTTGCGACATGGCGGACCGGTCGCCGGTCGTGATCGCGGCAGCGAAAGCACCGACTTCACCGGGCAAATGCGCGCGTACGCGCGCGGAAATGGCCATCCGCCACCGCGCCACGTCCACGAACCCGCCGGCCGGTTCGACCGCCAGAAGCGGACTTCGGGCATAGCCAACGGCGCCGAGTCCGCGAAACCACGCCATGCGCTGGAAATCGAAACCGCCCGGCTCGACCGGGCCGTCGGGCGCGGACAGGTGCGCCGTCACCATCACGGTCTTTCCCGGCTGCGGAACGGTGCCCGAATGGTCGCCATGGAGCGAGATGCGCACAAGGCCGGGCGTGCGCGCGGGATCGGTGTCATCCAGCACCACATCGGCCAAGGTCAGGCGCACGGCATCGCTGGCCGAGCGGTCCATCGCCACGATCCTTCCCTGCACCGGCCCGTAATAGCGGAAGGCAAGCACGGTGTCGCCCACGCTCCAGCAGCGCAGGCCGGCCACCAGCACGCCAACCCCGACCAGGACGATCGCCACGACGACAGGATGACGGGCCGGCCCGCGCCAGAGCAGTCCGGCGGTGGCAACGGCGACCCCGCCCGCGAGCGCGGCCCAGACCGGCGCCGCAGGTTCGCCGGGCAGCAGGAAATAGAAACCGATGCCGATCCCGAGGCAGACGGGAACCCATGGAAACAGCGCGCCGCGCTGACCATCGATGACCGATGCCATATACCGCCACGGCGCCACTCTTGTTCTCGCCCCCGCCATTGTCTAGACCGCCCTTGACCCTAGCCACACCACGGTTTCCAGAAAGTTAACGCCCATGCCCCAGCCCGTTGTCACCCGCTTTGCGCCTTCGCCCACGGGGTATCTGCACATCGGCGGCGCACGCACGGCGTTGTTCAACTGGCTTTATGCCAAGGCCGAGGGCGGAACGTTCCTTCTTCGGATCGAGGATACCGATCTGGCCCGTTCGGACGCCGATGCCACCGCGGCAATTTTTCAGGGGTTGCGGTGGCTTGGACTTGAGTGGGACGGCGACGCGGTCAGCCAGTCGGCCAACCGTCCGCGCCATATCGAGGTCGCGCAGCAGATGCTGGCCGCCGGCACCGCCTACAAGTGTTTCGCCACGCCGGAAGAGATCGAGACCGCGCGCGAAGCCGCGCGGGCCGAGGGACGCTCGACACTCTATCGCTCGCCCTGGCGCGACGCCGATCCGGCGACCCATCCTGACGCCTCCTTCGCCATTCGCGTCAAGGCCCCGCTGGATGGCACCACCGTTATCGCGGACCGCGTGCAGGGTGACGTGACGATCCGCAACGATCAGCTGGACGACATGATCGTCCTGCGCTCGGACGGCACGCCCACCTATATGCTGGCGGTCGTCGTGGACGACCACGACATGGGCGTGACCCACGTGATCCGGGGGGACGATCACCTGAACAATGCCGCGCGCCAGATGCTGGTATACCGCGCGATGGGTTGGGACGTGCCGGTCTGGGCGCACATCCCGCTGATTCACGGCGAGGACGGCAAGAAGCTGTCCAAGCGTCACGGCGCGTTGGGTGTGCATGAATACCAGGCCCAAGGATACCCGGCCGCGGCCATGCGCAATTACCTTGCACGGTTGGGCTGGGGCCATGGCAACGACGAGGTGTTCACGACCGAGCAGGCCATCTCGTGGTTCGGGCTCGAGGGAATCGGCAAGGCGCCGGCGCGCCTGGACGCCAAGAAGCTGGCCCATCTGTCGGGCCAGCATATCGCGATGATGGACGACGCCGCGCTGGTGTCCGAGATTGCCGAATATCTGCAGGTGGCCGGCCTGCCGGCGCTTGCCGAAGATCAGGCGCGGGATTTGGAAAATGCGATGTATTGTCTCAAGGACCGTGCCAAGTCTTTTCCCGATATCCTTGAAAAGGCGCATTTTTGTCTGACGTCACGTCCGATCGAGCCGGATTCGAAGGCCGCCAAACTGCTGGACGAGGCGGCGCGCCAAAGGCTGGGTGAATTGACGCCGCATCTGCAAGACGCTATTTGGACACGCGATGATCTGGAGAACAGGATCGCCGCGTTTGCAGAACAGCAGGGCGTAGGTCTGGGAAAGCTCGCTCAACCCTTGCGTGCCGTTCTTGCCGGACGTACCGCGACACCCAGCGTGTTCGACATGATGCTCGTCATTGGACGCGAGGAAACTCTTGCCCGATTGGCGGATTTTACCAGCGCGTGATGGGCCGATCCGGGTCGTCCGCGTCAACAACAGATGAACCCGCCATGGGCGGGAACACCCCGACAAGGAAGGATTCGCAATGGCAGACACCTCGAAAACCGCGACGCTGACGTTCGGCGACAAGAGCATCGAATTGCCGGTGCTCGAGGGCACCGCCGGTCCGAACGTGATCGACATCCGCAAGCTCTATGGTCAGGGCGGTGTCTTCACCTACGATCCCGGTTTCACGTCCACCGCCGCCTGCGACAGCGAAATCACTTACATCGACGGTGACGAGGGCATCCTGCTGCACCGCGGCTATCCCATCGACCAGCTGGCGGAAAAGTCGCATTTCCTCGAGGTGTGCTACCTGCTGCTCTACGGCGAACTGCCGACCGGCGAGCAGATCGAAAAGTTCGAGCATCTGGTGACCAATCACACCATGATCCACGAACAGATGCACTATTTCTTCCGTGGATTCCGGCGCGATGCGCATCCGATGGCAACCATGGTGGGTGTGGTCGGCGCGATGTCGGCGTTCTATCACGACAGCACCGATATCAGCGACGAACACCAGCGCGAGGTCGCATCGATCCGCCTGATCGCCAAGATGCCGACGATCGCCGCCATGGCCTATAAATACTCGATCGGTCAGCCCTTCGTTTATCCGCGCAACGATCTGGATTACGCGTCGAACTTCCTTCGGATGTGCTTTTCCGTCCCGGCCGAGGAATACCAGGTCAACCCGATCCTCAGCCGTGCGATGGACCGGATCTTCACGCTGCATGCGGATCACGAACAGAATGCCTCGACCTCGACCGTCCGGCTGGCCTCGTCATCGGGTGCCAACCCCTTCGCCTGCATTGCGGCCGGCATCGCCTGTCTGTGGGGTCCGGCCCACGGCGGCGCCAACCAGGCCTGCCTGGAAATGCTGCGCGAAATCGGGACGGTTGACCGCATTCCCGAATACATCGCCCGCGCCAAGGACAAGAACGATCCGTTCCGCCTGATGGGCTTTGGCCACCGCGTCTACAAGAACTTCGATCCGCGTGCGACGGTGATGAAGAAGTCGGCCGACGAAGTGCTGGAGCTGATGGGGATCGAGAACAACCCCACCCTTCAGGTGGCCAAGGAGCTGGAACGCCTGGCGCTGGAAGATCCGTATTTCGCGGAAAAGAAGCTGTATCCGAACGTCGATTTCTACTCGGGCATCATCCTGGACGCCATGGGATTCCCCACATCCATGTTCACGCCGATCTTCGCGCTGGCGCGCACCGTCGGCTGGATCTCGCAGTGGAAGGAACAGATCTCCGACCCGCAGCTGAAAATCGGCCGCCCGCGCCAGTTGTACCAGGGCCCGACCCAGCGCGACTATGTCGACGTCGAGAACCGCTGAGTCCCGGACGGTTCCGACGATCCCCGGCAATCGAACGGGCCCCGGACAATGTCCGGGGCCTGTTGCGTCTTACGCCATGGATGACAGGTTCCGCCCCTAGTGCCCTTCGTATTTCGCCGGACGCTTTTCGAGGAACGCCATCACCCCTTCGCGGAAATCGTGCGACGTGCCGCAATCGCCCTGCAACCGCGCCTCAAGCGCCAGTTGATCGTCCAGCGTGTTGTCGAAACTGCCGCGGAGGGCAGCCTTGATGTGGCGATAGGCCAGCGTCGGGCCCTGGGCCAGTTTCAGCGCGCGGTCGTGCCAGTGATTGGCGAAATCGGCGTCGGCCACCGCCTCCCAGATCATGCCCCAGTCGGCGGCCTCGCGCGCACTGATCGGTTCCGCGAACAGCGCGGCACCCATGGCCTTGGCCGCACCCATCTGGCGTGGCAGCCAATAGGTTCCGCCGGCATCGGGGATCAACCCGATCCGCGTGAACGCCTGAAGGAACACGGCGGATTCGCAAGCGATCACCACGTCACACGCCAGCGCCAGATTGGCCCCCGCTCCCGCGGCCGCGCCATTCACGGCACAGATCGTCGGGATCGGACAGTCGAAGATCGCCTTCAGCATCGGCACGTATTCTTCGCGCAGCGTGCGTTCCAGATCCATGGTGGCCGCGTTGCCGCCATCGCCCAGATCCTGGCCCGAACAGAACGCGCGCCCTTCGCCGGTCATCACCAGAACGCGGGCGCGGGTTGCCGCATCCTTGACGGCGTGCAGGATCTCGGCGCGCATCGCTGTGTTCAGCGCGTTCATCACCTGCGGGCGGTTCAACGTCAGTGTGGCAATGTCGTTCTCGACGGTCAGGCGGATCGTGTCATAGTGCATCGGGGTTCCTTTCGCGGCCTGCCCCGACCATGGCGCGCGCGGTCCGCTGCGCAAAGAGGAACGCTCCGTCACCGGCCCAATATGCGGTCCAACCTTGCCTGTTCGTCCGCACTCAGCGGCTGTTCGGGCGGCAGCCGGCGGCGGCGGCGCAGATAGAGGGCGGCGACGGCACCCGCCCCCAAAAGCATCGTCGGACCCGCCAGCCACAGGATCAGGGTCGATCCATTCGCGGGCGGGTTCAGCAGCACGTATTCGCCATAGCGATCGACCACGAAGGCGATCACCTGTTCGTCGGTATCGCCCGCCACCAGGCGTTCACGCACCAGCACACGCAGATCGGCGGCCAGCCCGGCATCGCTTTCGTCGATGTTCTCGTTCCGGCAGACAAGACAGCGCAGGTTCTGCGACAGATCGCGCGCCCGCGATTCCAGAACCGGATCGTCAAGCATCTCGTCCGGTTGAACGGCAAAAGCGGGTGGCGCCAACAGCACCGCGCACAGGATCAGCGCGCGCCCGGTCATTCCGCCGGCACCGCATCGGCGCGGCGGCGGCTGGCCCCCGCGGCCACCCGGTGGCGCCGGTCGGACAGCGACAGACCACCGCCAAGCGCCATGATGATGCAGCCGGCCCAGATCCAGTTGGCAAACGGCTTGATATACGTCCGCACGGCCCAGCCGCCCGCATCCTGAGGATCGCCGATCACCACGTAGAGATCGCGCCAGACACCGTTGGAAATGGCCGCTTCAGTGGTCGGCATGGCCTGAACGGGATAGAACCGTTTCTCGGGCGTCAGGCGCAGGGTGTTGCCGCCCCGCGTCAGCGCGATCGTGGCCAGCGTCGATTGGTAATTCGGCCCCTGCACCTCGCGCACGTCCTCGAGGGTGACGGTGTAGGCGCCGACCTCGAACGGTTCGCCCACCTGCGCGATGCGGATATCCTCGGTCTGCCAGGCGGTCATGGCACAGATGCCGAAGATCGTGATGGCAAAGCCGAAATGCGCGGTCGATTTGCCCCATTCGGCCCGCGGCAGGTGGATCAACCGGCGCGCCCGGCTGGCGAAATCGCCGCGCCCGGCCTTGACCCACAGATCGGCGATCACGCCGAAGGTCACCCAAAGTGTCAGGATCAGACCGACGGGGGCCAGAAACGCGCGCCCGGTCTGCATCGTCCAGACCAGCGCGCCGGCCGCAATGCTCAGCGCCAGCGCGCCCCAGAGCGGGCGCATGACCCGGCCGATCCGCGCCCGTTTCCATGGCATCAGCGCGCCCAGCGGCAGGATCATCGCCAGCGCCACCATGAACGGCGTGAACGCGGCGTTGAAGAACGGCGCCCCCACCGACAGCTTGCGCGCGAACAGAAGGTCCGCGATCAAGGGCCAGAGGGTGCCGACGAACACGACGAAACACGCCACGGTCAGCAGGATGTTGTTCGCCACCAGCGCGGATTCGCGGCTGAACGTGGAAAACACTCCCTTCGCCTCCATCGCGCTGGCGCGGGCGGCGAACAGCGTCAGCGCGCCGCCCATGAACACCGCCAGGATCAGCAGGATGAAGACCCCCCGCTCGGGATCATTGGCGAACGCGTGCACAGATGTCAGCACGCCCGAGCGCACGATAAACGTGCCGATCAGCGAAAATCCGAACGCCAGGATCGCCAGCAGGATGGTCCAGCTTTTCAGTGCCTCGCGCTTTTCCACCACGATGGCGGAATGCAGCAGCGCGGCCGAGATCAGCCACGGCATGAAGGATGCGTTCTCGACCGGATCCCAGAACCAGAAACCGCCCCAGCCCAGCTCGTAATAGGCCCACCACGATCCCAGCGCGATGCCGATGGTCAGGAAGATCCAGGCGGCCAGGGTCCAGGGCCGCACCCACCGGCCCCAGGCGGCATCGACCCGCCCTTCCAGAAGCGCGGCGACCGCGAAGGCAAAGGTCATGGAAAGACCGACATAGCCCAGATACAAAAACGGCGGATGAAACGCCAAACCCGGATCCTGCAACAACGGATTCAGATCCTGACCGTCGAACGGCGGCGTGCCAAGCCGCACAAACGGGTTCGAGGTGAACAGCAGGAACGCCAGGAACGCGACCCCGATGAATCCCTGCACCGCCAGCACGCGCGCGCGCAGGGTATCGGGCAGGTTGCCACCGAACCACGCGGCACAGGCGCCGAACACCGCAAGGATCAGGCACCACAGCAAAAGCGAACCCTCGTGATTGCCCCAGACCCCGGCCACCTTGTACAGCATCGGCTTCAGGGTGTGCGAGTTCTCGACAACAAGGCGCAAGGAGAAATCGGACGTCACGAAGGCATGCATCAGCGCACCGAAGGAAAACGCGACCAGCACCGCCTGGGCCTTGGCCGCGGGTTCGCCGGCCGCCATCCAGCCGGCCCATCTGTTGTGCGCACCGACAAGGGGCACGATCGTCTGCACAAGCGCGACCATCAGGGCGAGGATCAGCGCGAAATGTCCGAGTTCTGTAATCATGGGCGCACAGTAACCTGCGCGCGCATCGACGCCAATACGGGTTACGCAAACGTGCGTCGATGCCGCAGGATCAGCGCAGGCTCAGCCCTTCCTGCATTGCGAAGGCGAGGACCGACAGAACGATGGCGCCGATGATCAGGCGAACCAGCCATTTCAGCGTATCCTCGATCGCCGCAAGCCGCTTTTCGACGTTCAGGCGGTGCACTTCCTCGACCGCCTGACGGGTTTCGGTGGCGGTCAGACGGGCCTCGATGACATTGCGCCAGACGTCATCCATGGCCCGCGCGCCAGTCATCGAGGGCCGCATTGCCGTCCGGCGCGGCTCGGGGCCGGGGGGCGGCCCGCCGGGGCGGCGTGGAACGGCCGTTCGATGCAAGGTGTTCTTCCGGTTCATGGCCCCGCTCCTGTCGTATCCCGTCCAGTTCCTTCAACGCCTGGATCGCTTCGGGGGCGCGGACCATCGTCGTGGCGACATCGCGCTGAAACGCCTGCCCCTTGGCCTGGTGCCGTGCGCCGAAATAGAACGACACGATCGCCCCCAGAAGCCACCAAAGCGGTTCGGGCACCACCGACAGCCCCACCATGCGTTCGGCAAACCACAGCGGATCCCACATCGCCGCGCCGAACAGCCCGACGGTGCCCAGTGCCATGGCCGGGCGCGGAATGCGGTTGATGCCGTCCATGACGGAATCGAACCGGCCGGTGCGCGCACGCTGGAATTCGGCGGCGAATTGTGCCAGGGCGGCGGCGTTGAGGTCGGCATGGCGCTGGCTGGCGGCCTCGGCATTCTCGCGGAACACCTCGGCGGTTTCGACGATCACGTTGCGCTGTGAAAACAGCAAGCCCATCAGGCGGTCGATCAGTCCCATGCCGCGACCCTCCGGTCATGTTCGGCCCGGGTCAGGTGATAGCGTGGCGAGATGAACTCCTCGGCGCGCGTGATCCAGCCACCCTTGCCGCCATCGCGCCGGCGGGCGTATTTGCGCGACGCCGGCCGCCCATCGGCCAGTGCATAGTAGTAATTGCGCCGGGCGATGCCATAGGCGTCGGCCAGGTGGGCCGGTGCGGCCGCATTGGCCAGTGCCGCCGCCGCCGCCGTCTGGGGGCCGATGATCCCGTCCACCGCCACGCCTTGTCCCATGTCGGTCAGCAGGCGTTGCAGAATCCGCACCGCGTTGGCGCCGGCGTTGACATACATGTCGAACACGCTGGGCTGGAGCGTTTCGGGCAGATCCGAAATTCGCGGCCGGTCGAAGTAATGTTCAAGGAAGATCGCCCGCGCGTCGCCCCGGCTCAGCGCCCTGACATCCGCCACATCGATGTCGCCGTCGCCGTCGATATCACGGCGCAACCGGCGCAGCGTGCCGATCGTGACCCCGTGATTGGTCGCACCGCCCGGATCGTCGGGGTCGTTCACGAAACCGCCCTCGCGGGCGATTATCTGGTCTGCGATGGTCTGAACCGAAATCATCTGTGCGCCTTTCCTGCCCAAGTCGTCGGACGGAAAGATGCGCGTCAGAGGTTAAGAGGGCGGAACCTGATCGTCCGGCGCGACATAAGTGCCCTGTTCCTTCAGCGCGTCCACGACCTCTTTGGGCATATAGCTTTCGTCATGCTTGGCCAGGATCTCGGACGCCTCGAACACCCCGCCCACGTAGCGGCCGGTGCCCACCATACCCTGCCCCTCGGCGAACAGGTCGGGCAGAACCCCGGTATAGGCGACGCGAACGCTGGCCGCCCCGTCGGTCACGGCAAAGGTCACCGTTTCGCCCTGACCGCGCGTCAGCGTGCCATCCTCGACCAGACCGCCGATGCGAAACACCTCGCCCGGGGCTGGCGGATCGGCCATCACCTGGGCGGGCGCGCGGAAGAAGGCGATCCCGTCACGCATCGCATAGCCGATCAGCGCCGTGGACAGCGTCAGCGTCACCGCGGCAAGGGCGATGATCTGGATCCGGCGTTTCTTTTTCAGCCCCCTCATGGGTCGGGACTCCCTATATCGTGACCTCGAAGACGATCGTGCGCCCTGATACCACGGACATCATGCCGGGCGAAAGGTGACGGAACGGCGCAGGAACTGCGTCGCACGGGCCGAGACGCGAACCGGATCACCGGTCGTCAGAAACGCCGGCGCGCGCCCTGCCCCGATGCGTCCGGGATGACGCGTCAGGTAATCGGCCAGGCTTTCGGCCACCAGATCGGCCTGCGAATAGACCTGCACGTCGGGCCCCAGGGCACGGGCGAACGCATCGGCCATCAGCGGATAATGGGTGCATCCCAGGATCGCGGCCTCGGGGAACGGCATCTTGCGTTTCAGCGCCTCGACATGGCTTTGCACCAGCGCTTCGGCCAGGATCATGTCGCCGTCCTCGATGGCATCGACAAGGCCGCCGCAAGCCTGGGCCTCGACATCCACACCGATGGCGCGAAAGGCCAGCTCGCGCTGGAACGCGCGGCTGCGCACCGTGGCGGGGGTTGCGAACAGGGCGACGTTCTTCACTGCCACTTCGCGCGGCGGTGAATTGTCGCCCCACCTGCGTTCGGTCAGCGCCTCGATCAATGGCACGAACACGCCCAGCACGCGCTTGCCCTCGGGCAGCCACCCCTCCTGCATCCGCCGCAAGGCCGCCGCGCTGGCGGTGTTGCAGGCGAGAATCACGAGGTCACAGTCATTGTCGAACAAGGTCTGGGTCGCGGCACAGGTCAGATCATACACATCGTCGGGATCGCGCACACCGTAAGGCGCATGGGCGTTGTCCCCGAGGTACACGAACGGGATATCGGGAAGGCGGCGCGCCACCGCATCCAGAACCGTCAGCCCGCCCAGTCCCGAATCGAATATGCCGACCGCCATGACAGCTCCTGTTATTGTCGCGGATCCAAAGCAACGGCACGCCGGCGTGCCCGCTTCGAGGATCGGAAATAAATCCGCTCGCCCGCAAAGTCCATCGCGCCTTTTGCATCAGCGGCCCGCGCCTTGCCCGACGCGGTCAACGCGAAACGCGACCGCCGCTTCGCAAATACGTCATAAGACGTGTTAATGTTTGCAATGTTCACCGCGGTGACGCACACAGTGATGATCGTCGACAAAACCGCTTCTAACTATGGACCTGTCATCATGGATTGGGACAAGCTCAGGATATTTCACGCGGTCGCCGACGCGGGCAGTCTGACCCACGCGGGGAATACGCTGCACCTTTCTCAATCAGCGGTTTCGCGCCAGATTCGCGCGCTGGAAGAGATGCTGAACGCAACGCTGTTCCATCGTCACGCGCGCGGCCTGATGCTGACCGAACAGGGCGAACTGCTGCACGACGCGACACGCGTGATGGCGCGACGGCTTGACGCCGCGGCCGCACGGATCCGCGACAGCGAGGAGGAGGTCTTCGGCGAGCTGCGTGTCACCACCACGACCGGTTTCGGCTGCCTGTTCCTTGCACCACGCCTGCCCGCGCTTTATGCCAAGTATCCGGGCCTGAAGATCGACCTGATCCTGGACGAACGGGTGCTGGATCTGCCGATGCGCGAAGCCGACCTGGCGATCCGGATGAAGGAACCCAGTCAGGCCGACCTGATCCGCAAGCGGCTGATGACGGTGCGCATGCGCCTTTACGCCTCGCCCGAATACCTGAAGAAAAACGGCACCCCGGAACGCATGTCCGACATGTCGTCGCATCGTCTGATCTGTCAGAACGCGATGTCGCCACAAGTCAGCGCCGGCGCGATCCTGATCCAGGAATTGCTCAGCTATGAACTGCCGTCCCTGCTGACGATCAACAACTATTTCGGAGTGCTGCAGGCGGTGCTCAGCAACCTCGGGATCGGCGTGCTGCCGGATTACCTGGTCGATGACTTTCCACAGTTGGTGCGCGTCCTGCCCGATACGGAATCGTCCGATGTGCCGGTGTTCCTGGCCTATCCGGAAGAATTGCGTCAGACCAAGCGTGTGCAGGCCTTCCGCGATTTCGTGGTCAGCGAACTGGCGACGCACCGCCAGCGCCTGCGCGACAGCGGTCACGACATCTGAGGCCGCCGCGACGCCCGAGTCATGCAAGCGGTGCATGACAGGGTTGCGATTGGACGACGGAATTCTTCTTGAAACGTGCCCATGACAGGCCTAGGTCACTGATCAGAAGCGGCGCCGCACCGCGGCGACACTTCTACCTCCCTGTTGGACTTGGCCGAGCTTTGTGCTCGGCCTTTTTTTTGGCTTCATGACATCGTTTGATGTCTTGCCCCTCCGGTCCGCGATTGGCGACGAACGGGCCTTTTTTCAGAAATCGACGGTTTCAATGCAACCAAACGGGGGCGCGGTTCATTGTTACGCCAACCGACGCACTTCGCGTCGACTGAAACACGGAGGCTCTCATGAGCAAGACATTCAAATTCGCCGCCCCGCTCGCCGCCCTGACGCTGATGTCGTCGGTCGCCATCGCGCAGACCAACGACGACCCCGCCGGCCAGAGCAGCATCCAGTCGGGCGAAGGCACCGTCATCGACGGCACCATCCCGCTGGGCACCGACATCAACGACGATCCCGAAGGTGAAAGCAGCACGGGCGAAACCGGTCTGGCCGCAACCTCCGATACGCCGGAAAACGACGACCCGGTCGGACGCAGCAGCACCGAGGATGACGACGAAGAAGAGAGCGCCCAGTAAGGCGGAATGATTTCGTTGGCGGCGCAAAAAATTCAGGTTTTTTGCAACCTTATGGCCAGCCAACACGTTGCTATCCCAACCAACGCACTTTGCACTGCATCATATACGGAGACTCTCATGAACAAGACATTCAAATTCGCCGCCCCCCTTGCCGCCCTGACGCTGATGTCGTCGGTCGCGCTTGCACAGACCAACGACGATCCGGCCGGTCAAGGCAGCATCCAGTCGGGTGAAGGCACGGTCATCGACGGCACGACACCGCTGGGCACCGACATCAACAAGGATCCCGAAGGCCAGGGCAGCACGGGTGAAACGGGTCTGGCTGCAACCTCCGAAACGCCGGAAAACGATGACCCGGTCGGACGCAGCAGCACCGAGGACGAGGAATCGACCGCAACCGGCACCACGGCCGCCAGCGGCAATGTGACGACGACCGCCACGGCAAACATCGCCGGCCCGGTCGGCGCCGAAGATGTTCAGGCCGGCACGGTCGTGATGTCGTCGAACGGCGATATCCTTGGCAAGGTGGTGTCGACCGTTGACACGACTAGCGGCACCAACCTGATCATCCAGGTGGAAGGTACCGAAGGCGACATGCCGGAAAAGAACGTGACGCTTCCGATGTCCGACTTCATGAACACTACTGACGGGAACTTCTCGGTCAACACGACCACGGATGAGTTCATGATGCTGGTCGACGACCAGAATCCGGGCTGATCTCCACCGATACCGATTTTTTGGGGCGCCCTTTGCGGGGCGCCCTTTTTCATGTGCCTCTTTCCGTTCGCCGGCGTGTTGGTTATGAGATGGCCAGCTTGCGGAGACCGATTATGCCAGAGCCGAAAATCACCGAAGACCTGATCGCCGCCCACGGGCTCAAGCCCGACGAATATGCGCGGCTTCTCGACATCATCGGTCGCGAACCGACATTTACCGAGCTGGGCATCTTCTCGGCCATGTGGAACGAACATTGTTCCTACAAGTCCTCGAAGAAATGGTTGCGCACCCTGCCCACCACCGGACCCCAG
Source organism: Oceaniglobus indicus (assembly GCF_002751875.1). Lineage (GTDB taxonomy): Bacteria > Pseudomonadota > Alphaproteobacteria > Rhodobacterales > Rhodobacteraceae > Oceaniglobus > Oceaniglobus indicus. Next base: position 208,938 of record NZ_NMZM01000001.1, read on the forward strand.
GTCATCTGTGGCCCCGGCGAAAACGCCGGCGTCGTCGATATCGGCGACAACCAGGCCGTCGTCTTCAAGATGGAAAGCCACAACCATCCCTCGTATATCGAACCCTACCAAGGTGCCGCGACGGGCGTCGGTGGCATCCTGCGCGACGTGTTCACCATGGGCGCGCGCCCGGTTGCAGCGATGAACGCCCTGTCGTTCGGCCTGCCCTCACACCCGAGAACCCGACAGCTTGTCAGCGGTGTGGTGGCGGGCGTCGGCGGTTACGGCAACTGCTTCGGCGTGCCCTGCGTGGGGGGCGAAGTGCGCTTTGACGCTTCCTACAACGGCAACTGCCTGGTCAACGCCTTCGCCGCGGGCCTCGCCGATGCCGATGCGATCTTCTATTCCGCCGCCTCGGGCGTCGGCATGCCCGTGGTCTATCTCGGGGCCCGAACGGGACGCGACGGCGTCGGCGGTGCGACCATGGCCAGCGCCGAGTTCGACGACACCATCGAGGACAAGCGCCCGACCGTCCAGGTGGGCGATCCCTTCACCGAAAAACGCCTGATGGAAGCCACGCTCGAGCTTATGGCGACCGGCGCGGTCATTTCGATCCAGGACATGGGCGCGGCCGGCCTGACCTGTTCGGCCGTCGAAATGGGCGACAAGGGCGGTCTGGGCGTGCGGCTGGATCTCGAAAAGGTGCCGGTGCGCGAAACCGACATGACCGCCTATGAAATGATGCTGTCGGAATCCCAGGAACGGATGCTGATGGTCCTGCGCCCCGAGAAAGAGGCCGAAGCCAAGGCCGTCTTCGACAAATGGGACCTGGATTTTGCCATCGTTGGCGAAACCATCGCCGAAGACCGCTTCCTGGTTCTGCTGAACGGCGAGGTGAAGGCCGATCTGCCATTGCGCGCGCTGTCCGGCAACGCCCCGGAATACGACCGCCCCTGGGTGGCGACCCCTCCGGCGGACCCGTTCGAGGAAACCCTCGACATCGATCCGATGGAAGGGCTGCGCACATTGCTCACCTCGCCCAATTACGCCGCCAAGCAGTGGGTCTATGAACAATACGACACCCAGGTGATGGCCGACACCGTGCGCACGCCGGGCCTGAACGCGGGGGTGATCCGGGTTCATGGCACCGACAAGATGCTGGCGTTCACCTCCGACGTGACGCCGCGCTATGTCATGGCGAACCCGGTCGAGGGCGGCAAACAGGCGGTGGCCGAGGCTTATCGCAACCTGATCTGCGTCGGCGCGCGCCCCCTTGCAACCACGGACAACCTGAACTTCGGCAACCCCGAAAAGCCGGAAATCATGGGCCAGCTTGTGGGCGCCATCGAAGGGATCGGCGCCGCCTGCACCGCGCTTGGCATGCCGATCGTCTCGGGCAACGTGTCGCTGTACAACGAAACCGACGGCACGGGCATCCTGCCGACCCCGACCATCGGCGCCGTCGGCCTGATCGACCAGCCCGACGACCTGATCGCGGGCCACCCGGCCAATGGCGATTATGCCTTGGTGATCGGCACCACCCTGGGCCACCTCGGTCAATCCGCCTTGCTGGCCGAGGCGTTCGGCCGCGCCGAAGGCGACGCGCCGCCGGTCGACCTGGCCGCCGAAGCCGCCGCCGGTCAATTCATCCTCGACAACCGCACCCTGTTTTCGGCGGTGACGGACCTGTCCGACGGCGGATTGGCCCTTGCGGCGTTCGAACTGGCCGAAGCGGCCGGGGTCGGCGTCACCCTCGACAGCGCCGACATCGCCCAGCTGTTCGGCGAGGATCAGGCGCGCTATCTTGTCGCATGTTCGTTCGACGCTTCCGAAGCGCTGCTGCTTGCCGCGGCGCAAGCGGGCGTGCCGGTTCAGACCGTGGGCCGCTTCGGGGGCGACGCGGTGACGCTGGGGGCCACATCCTATCCTCTCGAGACGCTTTCCAGCCTCTATCGCTCGGCCTTCGAAGCGGCACTCACCGGGGCTTCTTACTGACGAAAATACTCCCGCCGGAGGCATCCGCGCCTTCCCCGCGCGCCCCCGGATCTTGAAGCGTCCCCGCACCTCGCTTAGGTTGCGACCAGCAGACAAGGAAATGACATGCCCATACAGGCCAGCGAAATCGAGGCACTGATCCGCGAAAGCTTCCCGGACGCGCAGATCACGGTCCAGGGTGACGACGGCGCGCATTTCGCCGCCCTCGTTGTCGATGCCTCGTTCAAGGGAATGAACCGCGTTCAGCAGCAGCGCGCCGTGTTCGCCGCCCTCAAGGGCAAGATGGACGGCTCCAACGGCGAGCTGCACGCGCTGGCGCTGACGACGCGGGCGCCCGATTCCGCGTGACCCTTCTTGCCAACCTGTTCACCGAAGGCTGGCCGATGCTTCTTGCATTCGGCCTCGTTTTTCTCATCACCTACGGCGCCGTTCGTCCCTATCTGAAAAAAGACAACGTGCGTCTGACACCGAAGAAGGATGCGACCGATGACTGACGCACAGACCCAGATCAAGACGACCGTCGACGCCAACGATGTCGTGCTGTTCATGAAGGGCACCAAGACGATGCCGCAATGCGGATTTTCCAGCCGCGTGGCCGGTGTCCTGAACTTCATGGGCGTCGAATATACCGATGTGAACGTGCTGGCCGACGAAGGCGTGCGCCAGGGGATCAAGGATTATTCCGACTGGCCCACCATCCCGCAACTCTACGTCAAGGGTGAATTCGTCGGCGGTTGTGACATCATCACCGAAATGACCCTTTCGGGCGAACTCGACACCCTGTTTACCGAAAAAGGCGTGTCCTTCGACAAGGATGCCGCCGACAAGATCCGCGAAGCCAACGGCTGATCCGGGCCGCGCCGGACATTGAAGCGCCCGGCGCCCGCGGTTTGAAATAGTCAAACACCTGTCACGTCTCGCGTGACAGGTGTTTTTCCTTTCTCGCGCGCCGCCTTGCCGCCGCCTCCCCAGCCTGTCGTCTGGCGTCGGTCAGGCGCGGGCTTTTTCCTCGACGCTTTCGGCGATGCTTTCGGCGCGGGCGGCCATTTCGGCAAGGGTGTCGATAACCGAGGACGGGATCACCGGCACCTCGACGCGTTCCGCTTCGGGCGGTGGTGCGTTGCGCAGCGCCTCGATCTCGGCCCCGGCCTGGGCCAGCTGGGTCTGCAGCGCGCGGATCTGCTGTTCGCCGGCGCGCACCTGTTCCTCCATGCCCGCCGTCTTGTCGGCCAGCATCAGGCCGGCCATCAGCAACATCCGCGCTTCGGGCAGACGGCCGATCTGGCCGACCAGCGCCGATGCCTCGATGTCCAGCATCTTGGCGGCGGCTTGCAGGTAATGTTCTTCGCCCTCCTGGCAGGCCACGTCAAAGACGCGACCGCCGACGGTGATCTTGATCTCAGACATTGGCGGTTTCCTCGACGATGGGTTTCAACGCGCTCAGCAGCGCGTTCAGTTCTGCGCGTTCGGCCTTACGCTCGGCGCGCAGGGTTTCAAGTTCCTCGCGCAGCTTTTCGGTGTCGTCACCGCCGCTGTCGTCCTTCTTTGCGACGGCCGCTGTCGCATCGTCGCGCAGGGCGGCGTTTTCGGTTTCCAGCTGCGCGATCCGGTCACGGGCCAGCGACAGGTCGGATTGCAGGATGCCGACCTGGTTGTCCTGCTTGTCGCGGATCGCGCGCACCCGTTCTTCCAGTTGGGCGGTCACCGCCCGCTCGGCTTCGAGGTCGGCCATCAGTTCGGCAGCCGGAGGCAGGTCGGATTCCGGTTCGGGCTCGGGTGCGGGTTGGGCACGTTCCAGCTGATCGACATGGGTGGCGATCCGGTCCAGCGCGGCGGAAACCCGGCGCTCCAACTCGGTCAAATCGTTCATCTTCAACCTGTCCTCACTCTGCGGGGGGCCATGCCGGAATATTCCGACGAATCAAAAGACCCGGCATTTGCACCATTTAAACCCAAGTCAAAGCCGATTTCAGCCCCCTAACCGCACACCGGCGGCACTGCGCGCGCTTGATCTTGGCCGCTGTCCTGCTATCACCGCTTGCAACCCGGATCAGCCAAAGGATCACGACCATGGATATCGCCACCCTGCGCGAACGCGACCCCGATCACTGGATGCGCGCCGCTGCCTTGCGGATACTGACACTCGATGCCGTGGCCGCCGCGAATTCGGGCCATTCGGGGATGCCCATGGGCATGGCGGATGTCGCCACCGTGCTGTTCTCGCGCCATCTGAAGTTCGATGCCTCGGCGCCCGACTGGGCCGACCGCGACCGCTTCATCCTGTCGGCCGGCCATGGCTCGATGCTGCTATACGGGTTGCTGCACCTGACCGGCTACGCCGACATGACGATCGAGGAGATCAGGAATTTCCGCCAGTGGGGATCGAAGACCGCCGGCCACCCCGAATACGGCCACGCCAAGGGGATCGAGGTGACGACCGGCCCGCTGGGTCAGGGCATCGCCAATTCCGTCGGTTTCGCCATCGCCGAAGAAGCCCTGCGCGCGCGATTCGGCAAGAAGATCGTCGATCACCGCACCTGGGTCATGGCCGGCGACGGCTGTCTGATGGAAGGCGTCAGCCAGGAGGCAATCGCCCTGGCCGGGCGTCAGGGCCTCGGCAACCTGATCGTGTTCTGGGACAACAACGACATCACCATCGACGGCAAGGTGTCGATCGCCGATCGCACCGATCAGCTTCAGCGTTTCGCCGCCTCGGGCTGGCACGTGCAGGAATGTGACGGCCACGACCCCGAGGCCATCGATGCCGCGATCACGGCCGCCAAGGCAGTGACCGGCCAGCCGTCGATGATCGCCTGCAAGACGCATATCGCGTTGGGATCGTCGGCACAGGACACCGCCAAGGGCCACGGTGCACTGACCGATGCCGATCTGATCGCCGATGTGCGCAAGGTCTATGGCTGGGACGCCCCGGCCTTCGAAATCCCGGCCGAGATCAAATCGTGGTGGGAACAGGTCGGCGCCCGCGGTGCCACCGCCCGCACCGAATGGGAACAGCGGCTGGCCGACCTGTCGGACAACAAGCAGGCGCTGTTCAACCGCATGTTCGCGATGGAAGCGCCCAAGAAGCTGACCGCGACGATCCGCGCCCTGAAAAAACAGGTCAGCGAAAGCGCGCCCAAGGTCGCCACACGCAAATCGTCGGAGATGGTGCTTGAGGTCGTGAACCCGATCATGCCGGAAACCATCGGCGGCTCGGCCGACCTGACCGGTTCGAACAACACCCTGACGGCCGATCTCGGCGTCTTCAGCCCCGAAGACCGCAAGGGCCGTTATATCCATTATGGCATCCGCGAACACGGCATGGCGGCGGCGATGAACGGCCTGGCGCTGCACGGTGGTGTGCGCCCCTATGGCGGCACCTTCATGTGCTTCACCGATTACGCGCGCGGTGCCATGCGGTTGTCGGCGCTGATGAAGGCCCCCGTGGTTTATGTCATGACCCACGATTCCATCGGTCTGGGCGAAGACGGCCCGACACACCAGCCGGTCGAACACCTGGCCATGCTGCGCGCGACGCCGAACATGAACGTGTTCCGCCCCGCCGACACCATCGAGACGGCGGAAGCCTGGGAAATCGCGCTGAGCAGCGACACCACCCCATCGGTCCTCGCGCTCAGCCGTCAGGGGCTGCCGACGGTGCGTCTGGACCACAAGACCAGGAACCTGACCGCCCAGGGCGCGTATGTGCTGCGCGACGCCGAAGAAAAGCGGCGCGCGATCCTCATGGCGACCGGTTCGGAAGTGTCCGTGGCCCTGGCCGCCCGTGACATCCTGGAAGCCGAAGGCATCGGCACCCGTGTCGTGTCGATGCCCTGCTGGGAGCTTTTCGAACAGCAGGACGAGGCATACCGCCGCAAGGTTCTGCCTGCCGGCCCGGTCCGCGTCGCCGTCGAGGCGGCGGTTCGGTTCGGCTGGGACCGCTGGCTGTTCGGCGAGCGCGGCAAGCGCGAGAAGGCCGGCTTCATCGGCATGCACGATTTCGGCGCCTCCGGCCCCGCGGAAGAGCTGTTCGAGAAGTTCGGCATCACCGCCGAAGCAACGGCGCAGAAAGTCCGCGACCTTCTGGGATGATCCGTATCGCGCCCGGGCCGCCGAGGTCCGGGCGCACATGGGTCAGGGACGGTCCGACCCGATCCGCCAGCGCCCGCCGCCCTGCGCGGCCAACGTCAGGAACCCGCCGGCAATCGCCCAGTTCTTGACGAAGATCGACATCTGCCATGGATCGTCGGGTATCCAGTGGAACACGCTGGTGACCATGCAATAGACGGCGGCGCCCAACGCCACAGGCGTCAGCCGCCACCCCAACAGCAACGCAAGGGCCAGCGCGGCGTTGAACGCCAGAGCCGGCCAGATCAGCGCTTCGGGCAACCCGCGTTCGCCCAGAAGTGCCATCGCCGGCCCCGGATCGGCCGCCTTCTGCACGGCCCCCGCCAGAAACAGCGCCGCCAACAGACACCGGCCCAGAAAGCCACAGAAATCCCTCATCGCCTGACCCTTTTGCACCCCGTTCGAACCGGTCGAGCCAACAGCATCCGCGTCGAAACTGCAACGTCCGCCGGCTTCCGCCTCGCGCGGACTTTCGCGCCGCGCCATGCTCTGTCAGGATTTCCCGACATCCGCCCCCATGGAGCCTTCGGAATGACCAATGCCATCGCCCTCTGGCTGGGCTTTCTGATCCTGTGTTTCATCGGCTACGACCTGGCGACCGGATCGGGAATGCTGATCTTTCTGGCGCGACAATTCGCGCGTCTGGTCGAATACATCGCATTCTGGCGCTGACGGTCTGCACCTGCGGTTGACCTTTGGCGCGAAATTCTCATGTTGGCCGGGGACAAGACAAGGCGCGGACGGGGCATGGTGCCGCGTGGCGCGACCCCTTCGGCAAGGAGACGTGAGAGATGACAGTCAAGGTAGCGATCAACGGATTCGGGCGCATCGGGCGCAACGTGCTGCGCGCCATCATCGAATCCGGGCGAACCGACATCGAGGTTGTCGCGATCAACGATCTGGGCCCGGTGGAAACCAACGCACACCTGCTGCGCTATGATTCGGTGCACGGCCGCTTTCCCGCACAGGTGACGACGACCGAAACCACCATTGATGTCGGCCGCGGGCCGATGGAAGTGACGGCGATCCGCAACCCCGCCGACCTGCCCTGGGGCGATGTCGATGTCGTTCTGGAATGCACAGGCATCTTCACCTCGAAGGACAAGTGCCAGGCGCATCTCGAGAACGGATCCAAGCGTGTCCTGATCTCGGCCCCCGGCACGGACGCCGACAAGACCATCGTTTTCGGCGTCAACGACGACGTGCTGACCAAGGACGATATCGTCGTCTCGAACGCGTCCTGCACCACCAACTGCCTGTCGCCCGTCGCGCAGGTGCTGAACGACGCGATCGGCATCAAGAAGGGGTTCATGACGACGATCCACAGCTATACCGGCGATCAGCCGACATTGGACACGATGCACAAGGATCTGTATCGCGCCCGCGCCGCGGCCTTGTCGATGATCCCGACCTCGACCGGTGCCGCCAAGGCCGTGGGTCTTGTTCTGCCCGAACTGGCGGGCAAGCTCGATGGTGTGGCCATCCGGGTGCCGACCCCGAACGTTTCGGTCGTCGACCTGACGTTCGAAGCCGCCCGCGACACCACGGTCGAGGAAATCAACGAGGCGATCCGCAGCGCCGCCGACGGCCGCCTGAAAGGCGTTCTTGGCTATACCGATGAAAAGCTGGTTTCGAGCGATTTCAACCACGATCCCCATTCGTCGATCTTCCACACCGAACAGACCCGCGTGATGGAAGGCAATATGTGCCGGATCCTGACGTGGTATGACAACGAATGGGGCTTCTCGAACCGGATGGCGGACACTGCCGTGGCCATGGGCAAGCTGATCTGACCGATCACCCCGGCTGAAACCGGCAAAAGCGCCCGAGACTACCAAAATACGCGGGCACTTGCGAGACTGCGACGCCCGCCGAGATCGCACTCGGCGGGCGCTTTCGTTTCCGGGAATCTGCCCAAGAGAAACTGGTACGGCATTCAGTCGCGGAAACTGTCCGACGTTCCGACAGATTCCGACGTTTCTGGTCCGACGACCGAACAGCAAAAAAGCCCCGGCAGTCATGCTGCCGGGGCCTTTGCGTGTTTCGGATCGCGAGGCGTCGGCTAAGCCACTGAGCCTCCCGATCCTCGGAATGTTGGAAATCAGTCCCAGAAGCCTTCGTCGACGCCTTCCATCTGCTCCAGTTGCTCTTCGCTCAGCCGGGTCACGAAGGAGTAGGTCTTGTCGTCGGTGGCGACCAGACGCACATCGTCCAGAGCGATCATGACGTGCTTGTCACCGATGTCGAGGAAACCACCGACCTCGGCCACGATGCCCTTCATCTGGCCGTCGCGCGACAGGACGATATCCTCGATCTCGCCGATCTCGTTCCAGTTGGAGTCGATCGCGCCATAACCGTTGGCGTCGTCCCAGCCTTCGTCGTCGGCCTCGTTCATGGTATAGACTTCACCGCCGGTAATGTCGCGGGTGCGGATCAGCATGTCGCGCATGCCCATCAGGTCGGCACTGGTGGTGCCGGTTTCCATCGGCGTGGCGGCAGCCGTGGTGTGATTGTCGGCAAGAACCGGGGTTGCAACGATGCTCAGGGCCAGTGCGGATGCGGTGATCAGTTTCATGTCGTTTCCTTTCGGATGTTACATTTGTGCCCCCAACACGTGCGGCGTCCCGTGCGTTCCAAGAAAGTCCCGTTTTTTCCGGTTTTTTTTGTGCCACCGGCAGCAGCCGCATCGCCCGCACCATGCAGCGAACGCATGGCGGGCATCGGTTTTCGTGCGTTGTTGGGGTGTGCCGCGGCAACCATCTGTGGGCCACGGGGATGATCCCGCACCACAAACCAAGGACCGCCACGATGACATTTTTCGACCAGATCCGCACCGCCATCCGCCAGCGCCTCGCCTATCGGCGCACAGTGGCCGAACTTTCGCGGCTTCCGAACGACATTGCACTGGATCTTAACATCTACCAGGGCGACGCCCGGCAAATCGCGCACCGCGCCGTTTACGGTGCCTGAGCCGGCCACGTCCCGCAAATCTTCACACTATCGAAACGGGCAGTCCACGACCGGACCTGCCCGTTTTTCTTTGCGCCCTCAGGTCTTCGCTGGCTGCGCGTCGCGCACATGGCGGGCCAGATCCTGACAGATCGCGAAGGCGCCCTTGATGCGGTCCGCGGTCTTGGTCCAGTCGCGCAGCACGACGATCTTGTTGCCCTTGACCTTGGCCTGACCCTTCTGGTCGGTGATGAAGGCCACCAGACCTGCGGGGTTGGCGAACTTGTCGTTGTGAAACGCGATGGTCGCACCCTTCGGCCCGGCGTCCAGCTTGGCGATGCCGGCGCGCTTGCATTCCGCCTTGATCCGCACGACCAGCAGCAGGGTGTTCACCTCGCGCGGCAGTTTGCCGAAGCGGTCGATCAGTTCGGCGGCAAACCCTTCCAGCTCAACCTTGCTGCTCAGCGTGGACAGCCGGCGATAGAGGCCCAGCCGCACGTCCAGGTCGGGCACGTAGTCTTCGGGGATCAGCACCGGCACGCCCAGGTTGATCTGCGGTGCCCACTGGTCCTCGGACGCATCCAGCAACCCCTCGAGTTCGCCCGAGCGGATCTTGGCGATCGCCTCTTCCAGCATCGACTGATACAACTCGTATCCGACCTCGCGCACCTGGCCGGATTGCTCCTCGCCCACCAGGTTGCCGGCACCGCGGATGTCCAGATCTTGTGACGCCAGCGTGAAACCGGCGCCCAGCGAATCCAGCGATCCCAGAACACGCAGACGTTTTTCGGCGCTTGGCGTCAATCTCACCCGTGGTTTCGTCGTCAGATAGGCATAGGCGCGGGTTTTCGACCGCCCGACCCGGCCGCGGATCTGATAGAGCTGCGACAGACCGAACATGTCGGCGCGGTGGACGATCATCGTGTTGGCCGTGGGAATATCCAGCCCGGATTCCACGATTGTCGTTGCCAGCAATACATCGTATTTCCCGTCGTAGAAGGCGTTCATCCGGTCATCCAGATCACCCGCCGCCATTTGCCCCGTGGCGGTGACGAAACTGACCTCGGGGACGTGATCGGTCAGGAAAGCCTCCATCTCGGGCATGTCGGAAATGCGCGGCACCACGACAAAGCTCTGCCCGCCGCGGTAATGTTCGCGCAACAGCGCCTCGCGCAGGGTCAGGCTGTCGAACTCGGACACATAGGTGCGGATCGCCAAGCGGTCGACGGGCGGCGTGCCGATGATCGACAGATCGCGCACGCCGGTCAGCGACAGTTGCAGCGTGCGCGGAATCGGCGTCGCCGTCAGGGTCAGCACATGCACGTCGCTGCGCATCTGCTTCAGCCGTTCCTTGTGATTGACGCCAAAATGCTGTTCCTCGTCGATCACCAGCAACCCGAGGTTCTTGAACCGCACCGATTTTGCCAGCAGCGCGTGGGTGCCGATCACGATATCCACCTGCCCGTCGGCCAGACCCTGCCGCGTCAGGTTGGCCTCCTTGGCCGAAACGAACCGCGACAGCGGCCGGACATTGACCGGAAAGCCGCGGAACCGGTCGGCGAAGGATTTGTAGTGTTGGCGCGCCAGAAGGGTCGTGGGCGCGATCACCGCCACCTGCGCGCCCGACATGGCGGCGACAAAGGCGGCGCGCATCGCCACCTCGGTCTTGCCGAAGCCGACATCGCCGCAGATCAGCCGGTCCATGGGCGATCCGGCGGCCATGTCGTGCAACACGTCGTCGATCGCGGCCTGCTGATCGTCCGTCTCGGCGTAGGGGAAGCGCGCGGCAAAGGCGTCCCAGGCGTGGGGCTCGGGCTCCATCACCGGGGCACTGCGCAGGGCGCGTTCGGCGGCAACCCGGATCAGGCGGTCGGCAATCTCGCGGATGCGCTGTTTCAGGCGGGCCTTCTTGGCCTGCCACGCACCACCGCCCAACTTGTCCAGCAGGCCTTCCTCGTGGCCATAGCGCGACAGCAGTTCGATGTTCTCGACCGGCAGATACAGCCGGTCACCGCCTGCGTATTCCAGCAGGATGCATTCGTGGGCGGCCCCCAGCGCCTGCACCACCTCAAGCCCTTGATAGATCCCGACCCCGTGATCGACATGCACGATCAGATCGCCGGGGCTGAGGCTCTGCACCTCGGTCAGGAAATTGTCGGCGCGTTTCTTGCGCTTGGCCGACCGGATCAGTCGGTCGCCCAGCACGTCCTGTTCGGAAATCACCGTCAGCCCATCGCCGGTGAACCCGTGATCCAGCGGCCAGACGGCAAGGAACACGCCGCCCGAACCCTCGGGAATATCGCGGAAATCGCTGATCGGCGTGACCTGGCTGATCCCCTCGTCCTCGATCAACCCGGTCAGGCGTTCGCGCGCGCCGTCCGAATAGCTGGCGATCACCACCTGACCGTCCTGGCGGCGCGCGCGAACATGGTCGGCCAGGGCGCCGAACAGGCTCAGGTTTTCCTGCTGGCGTTCGGGCGCGAAATTGCGCCCGATGCGCCCGCCCGCGTCGATCACACCCGGCCCGGTTGCCTGGGGCAGCGGGTTCAACTGCAACCGCCGGTGCGCGGCGACCGCCGCCTCCCAGGCGGCGTCGTCCAGATAAAGCAGGCCCGGCGGCGCGGGCTTGTAAACGGAATCGACCCGCGCCTTAGACGTCATCGCCTCGCGCCGGTTGTCGTATTGATCGGCGATCCCGTCCCAGCGCGCCAGACGCGCCGCCGTCGATTGATCGTCCAGCGCGATGGTGGCACCCGGCAGGTAATCGAACAACGTCTCAAGCGTTTCATGAAAGAACGGCAGCCAGTGTTCGATGCCGGCGTGCTTTCGCCCCGCGCTGACCGCTTCGTACAGCGGATCGTCGGTGCCCGCTGCGCCGAATTCGATGCGGTAATTCTGACGAAACCGGGTGATCGCCGCCTCGTCCAGGATGACCTCGGACACCGGCGCCAGTTCCACCACCGACAGCTTTTCGGTGGTCCGCTGGGTCGCCGGATCGAACCGGCGCGCGCCGTCCAGCACATCGCCGAACAGGTCCAGCCGGACCGGACCGATTTCGCCCGGCGGCCAGACGTCGATGATGCCGCCACGCACCGCGTAATCACCCGGCTCCATCACCGTCGGCGCCTGGGTGAACCCCATGCGCACCAAGAACGTGCGCAACGCCGCCTCGTCGATGCGCGATCCGACGCGGGCGGCAAACGCCGCCTCGCGCAGCACGGCCCGCGGCGGCACCCGCTGGGTCGCGGCGTTCAGCGTGGTCAGCAGGATGAACTTGCCCGGCACCCCGTGGGCCAGCGCCGCCAGCGTCGCCATGCGGGTGGCGGAAATGTCGGCGTTGGGCGACACGCGGTCATAGGGCAGGCAATCCCACGCCGGAAAGCTCAGGACCGTGGCCTGGGGCGCAAAGAACGCCAGCGCCGCGCGCATGGCCGCCAGCCGCTTGTCGTCGCGCGCGACATGGATGACGGCGCCGTCGGATTTCGCCAGTTCAGCGGCGATCAGATGCGCGTCGAACCCTTCGGGTGCGCCGGAAACTGTGATATGTGCGGGCTTTGACATGGCGGTTGAGGTAACGGCGGGGGCGGCGGTGTCAATCGCCAAACGCCATCAACCCCCCAGGGGCCCCACATCCAGGTTCTGATACATCCCCCACATGGCGGTGACAAAGATCGACAAGATGCCGATCAACTGCACCACCAGACGATGGCGCGACAGGCGGCGCTGCAGGTCTTCGCCGGCGCTGCCCTGCACCTCGATCAGGCGGGCCGTCGACATCGACAGCGCCCCCACCGCCGTCAGCGGCAGGGCGATCAGCACCACCGCCTGGGCGAATTCGACGTCATACCAGAACCCAAGGATCAGCAGCACGGTCAGCAGCATCGACACCAGCGAAACCAGCCCCAGTCCCGACACCCGCGCGATGAACATCAACCGGTTGACGTTGATGCGCGCCAGGATCTCCAGATCCTCCTGCGCCTGACCGCCGAACCGGCGCGCCCGTGTGACCATGTCGAAGGGCACGCCCAGAACCCAATGCGACGCGGTGGACCACACGGCCGCCAGCGCGATCCAGTACCACAGGTTTGAGAAGGATCGCATGTCGATGAGTTCGAAAACGGCCGTATACCAGTTCACGCGCGGCTCCTGCGGTTCAATCGGCGCGACCCTACTCAGCGGGCGGTCGAATTGCCAGACGCGAAGCACATCGCGACGACAGGTCTTGAGGCCGCGCGGCATCCATGCCACCCAAGGGCGACAAGACATGAGGCCAGCCGATGACGACAGCCCGCTTTCCCGCCGCCCGTTTCCGCCGCCTGAAGGCCAGCGCCCCCCTGCGCGCCCTCGCGCGCGAGAATACCCTGTCCACGGGCGATCTGATCTGGCCCGTGTTCGTGCGCGACGGCGAAGGCCAGCGCGAGGCGATCCATTCGATGCCGGGGGTCGAACGCCTGTCGATCGACCTGGTGGTCGAGGCGGCGCGCGAGGCGGCCGATCTGGGCATCCCGGCGATCTGCCTGTTCCCCTATACGGATCCCGCGCTCAAGACCCAGCTTTGCGAAGAGGCGTTCAGCCCCGACAACCTGTCCAACACAGCGATCCGCGCGATCAAGGCCGCGGTGCCGGACATCGCGGTGATGACCGACGTGGCGCTGGACCCCTACAACATCAACGGGCATGACGGCATCGTGCGCGACGGCGTGATCGTCAACGACGAAACCGTGGCCGCGCTGGTCAAGATGGCGCTGGCCCAGGCCGATGCCGGCGCCGACATCCTAGGCCCGTCCGACATGATGGACGGGCGCATCGCCGCCATGCGCGCCGCGCTGGAAGGCGCGGGGCACACCAACGTCGCCATCATGTCCTATGCCGCGAAATACGCCTCGGCCTTCTACGGTCCGTTCCGCGATGCGGTCGGGGCGTCGGGCGCGCTGACCGGCGACAAGAAGACCTATCAGATGGATCCGGCCAATTCCGACGAGGCGCTGCGCCTTGTCGAACGCGACCTGACGGAAGGCGCCGACATGGTGATGGTCAAACCCGGAATGCCCTATCTGGACGTCTGCCGCAGGGTCAAGGACCGCTTCGGCGCCCCCACCTTCGCCTATCAGGTCAGCGGCGAATACGCGATGATCGAGGCGGCGGCGCGGCAAGGCTGGATCGACGGCGAACTGGCCATGGCGGAATCCCTGATAGCGTTCAAACGGGCGGGCTGCGACGGCATCCTGACCTATTACGCGCCGCGCATCGCGCGCGCCTTGAACGGCCCCCGCTGACCGACCCGGGCCGGCTTTTTCCTGCCCGAAATACTCCGGGGGAGCGGGCAGCGCCCGCGGGGGCAGCGCCCCCTCTTTCGGCCCGCGCCAATTCCACGGCAGAAGCCCGCCCATAGACGCCCTTGACGGGTGACATTGGCGCGCCCGGCGCGTATGCTTTCGCCAGAACGGTCACATAAGGCCGTCATTTCCGAGGCAATTGGCAGTAAAAGGGCAAACCCCGATGAAAATCCATTCCCGTCGCAGCATCCTCGCCGGTGCAGGGTCCGCGCTCGTGTTCACTGGCGCCTGTTCCAACGGCCTGGGCAGCCGGGGGTCCGAAACCATCGATGCCCGCGTCTCCAGCACGCTCAACTATCTCTATTCCTCGTTTCCGGCCACGCAGGATCTGCGTGACAAATCGGCCGGCATGCTGATCATGCCGCTGGTCACCGAGGCGGGATTGGGCATCGGCGGCTCCTATGGGCGCGGCGCCCTGCAGGTGGCGGGTCAGACGATCGATTACTATTCCGCGACGCAGGCCAGCATCGGGTTGCAGATCGGCGCGCAGCAATATGCGCATGTCCTGTTCTTCATGACCAACGACGCGCTGTTCAACTTCCGCTCGTCGCCGGGCTGGGCCGCGGGCGCGGATGTCAAATACGTCGCCAACGATCAGGGCGGCAATGTCAGCGCCGACACCACGACCCAGCTGTCGCCGGTGATCGCCGTGGTGTTCGGTCAGGCGGGCCTGCTTGCGGGTGCTACGCTGAAGGGCACGAAATACAACCGCATCATTCCCTGACCGATCCGGTGCGCGGCATGGCTTTCGTTCCGGCGTGAAAGCGGGCAGAAGGAGGCATTCCAACGTGTTGCGGAGCAAACGATGCCCCTGTCCCTGAACCCGAACATGGCCGCCACCTTTCCGCCCCCGGTGATGGAGGCGCGACGGTGGCTCGAAGGGATCACCTTTGCCGCCGAACGCCCCCTGATCAACGTCAGCCAGGCCGCCCCGGTCGATCAGCCGCACCCCGACATGCGCGCGCATATGGCCGATCTGGTGGTGAACCTGCCCCAGGCCCACCT
The DNA here is from genome assembly GCF_002751875.1 of Oceaniglobus indicus. Taxonomy (GTDB): domain Bacteria; phylum Pseudomonadota; class Alphaproteobacteria; order Rhodobacterales; family Rhodobacteraceae; genus Oceaniglobus; species Oceaniglobus indicus. The sequence goes on from NZ_NMZM01000001.1 coordinate 224,330, forward strand.
CTATGGCCCCGTGCTGGGCCTGCCTGCGCTGCGGGCCGAGGTCGCGGCGCGCTGGTCCAACGCCTATGGCGGCGCGGTGTCTGCCGACCAGGTTGCGATCACGTCGGGCTGCAACCAGGCCTTCGCGGCGGCGATCGCAACCTTGGCCGTGCCGGGTGACGAGGTGATCGTGCCGACCCCGTGGTATTTCAACCACAAGATGTGGCTCGACATGTCGGGCATACGCACCGTCCCGCTGGCCACCGGCGACAGCCTGCTGCCCGACCCCGACGCCTGCGCCGCCCTGATCACGCCGCGCACCCGCGCCATCGTTCTGGTCACGCCGAACAATCCCGGCGGCACGGAATACCCGGCCGACACCGTGCGCGCCTTCTATGACCTGGCCCGGTCGCGCGGCGTGGCCCTGTTGCTGGACGAGACATACCGCGACTTTCACAGCCGCGATGGCGCACCCCACGATCTGTTCCGCGATCCCGACTGGGCCGAGACGCTGATTCAGCTCTATTCGTTTTCCAAGGCCTACCGGCTGACCGGTCATCGCGTCGGCGCACTGACCGCCTCGACCGCGCGGCTTGCGCAGGTCGAGAAGTTCCTCGACACGGTGACGATCTGTCCGGCGCAACTGGGCCAGCACGCGGCGCTGTGGGGATTGCGCAATCTCGATTCGTGGCTGGCCGGCGAGCGGGCCGAGATCCTGGACCGGCGCGCGGCGATCGAAACCGGTTTCAAGACGCTGCCGGGCTGGCAACTGCTGGGATGCGGCGCCTACTTCGCCTATGCCCGGCACCCGTTCGACCTGGCCTCGGACGCGCTTGCGCAACGTTTGGTTCAGGAGGCCGGGGTGCTTTTGCTGCCCGGCACGATGTTCACTCCGGCCGGCGATTCGAATGGCCGGCGCCAGCTCAGGATCGCGTTCGCCAATGTCGATCGCACCGGCATCGCAACCCTGTTCGACCGGCTGAAGGGTTTCGCCGCCTGACAGCCCGGCCCCCATCACCGGCCTTGGCCCTTGCCCCCCTGAACGCCCTGTCATAGGAGTTTCGCCAGACCGGCATCGCCGGAAATGCTGTCGGAGGGAGACGATATGGCCAAAAGCAAGGGAAAGAAGGCTTCGGACGTCTTCGTCTGGATCATTCTGCTGTTGCTGATTGTCGGCCTTGCCGGCTTTGGCGCGGTGAACTTCGGCGGCAACATCCGCAGCATCGGTCGTGTCGGCGACACCGAGATTTCGGTCGATCGCTATGCGCGGGCCGTGCAACAGGAACTGCGCTCGCTCTCGGCCCAGACAGGCCAGCAGTTCAGTTTCGCACAGGCCCAGGCCTTCGGTCTGGATCGCGCCGTCCTGCAACAGGTCGTCGCCAGCACCGCGCTTGAAAACGAGGCGGCGCGCATCGGCCTGTCGGTCGGTGACGCCGCGGTGCAGCGCGAAGTCTTGCGGATTCCCGCTTTCCAGAGCCTCGATGGCGGCTTCGACCGCGAAGCCTATACCTATGCGCTGCGCCAGAACGGCCAGAACGTCGAGGAGTTCGAGCAGGGCATTCGCGACGAAACCGCGCGCACCGTCCTGCAGGGCGCGCTGGTGGCCGGTGTCGAAACGCCCGCCACGTTCACCGACACGCTGTTCGGCTATGCCCGCGAAACGCGCGACATCACCTATGTGCGCCTTGGCCGCAACGACCTGGCAACACCGCTGCCCGAACCCGACGAAGCCGCCCTGCGCGCCTATTACGCGGCCAACCCCGATGAATTCTCCCTGCCCGAACGCCGGCGCCTGACCTATGCCTGGGTCACGCCACAGATGCTGACCGGCGAGGTCGAGGTTGACGAAGAGGCCCTGCGCGCCCTTTACGAGGCGCGGATCGACGAATTCGTGCAGCCCGAACGCCGCCTGGTCGAACGGCTGGTGTTCGCAACCGAAGAAGACGCCGCCGCCGCCAAGGCGCGGATCGAGAGCGGCGAGATCACCTTTGACGATCTGATCGCCGAGCGTGGACTGGATCTCGATGATGTCGATCTGGGCGACCTTTCCCGTGCCCAGCTGGGCCAGGCCGCCGATGCGGTCTTCGCGCTGCAGGATCCCGGTGTCGCGGGCCCCGCGCCCACCGATCTGGGCCCTGCCCTGTTCCGCGTCAACGCGATCCTGACGGCGCAGGAAACCACCTTCGAGGAAGCGCGCGAGGGCCTGCTGGACGAATTCGCCGACGGTGCGGCGCGCCGGCTTGTCTCGGACCAGATCGAACCGGTTGACGATCTTCTGGCCGGCGGCGCCACTCTCGAGGAAGTGGCCGGCGAGACGCCGCTGGAGCTGGGCGAGATCATCCTGAGCGACACCAGCGACGATCCCATCGCCGGATATACCGAGTTCCGCGAGGCGGCCCGTTCGGCCGAGATCGGCGATTTTCCCGAGATCGCGCAGCTGACTGATGGCGGCATCTTCGCGCTGCGCCTTGATGAAATCATCGCCCCCGAGCTTCAGGACTTCGCCGATGTCCAGGTTGCGGTGATCGAAGCCTGGGAACGGTCGGAAACCGCCAGGGCGCTGACCGCCCAGGCCGAAGCGTTGAAGATCGACGTGGATGGCGGACAACCGATGGACACCGCCCCCGCCACCCCCGTCACGGCCGAAGGGATCCTGCGCGACGCCTTCATCGATGGCGCCCCCGTCGACATGGTGACCACCGCCTTCGCGATGGAGCCGGGCGAAACACGCGTGCTGACCGATGAAACCGGCGCGGTCCTGTTACGCGTCGATGCCATCGACGCCCCCGATCCCGACACCGACGAGGCGGTGAAGATCCGCCAGGCCTTTGCGACGCAGACCGCACAAAGCCTGGCCCGCGACATGGCCGAGGCGTTCACCCGCGCCGTCGAAACCCAGGCAGGCATCCAGCTTGACCAAGCGGCGATAAACGCCGTGCACGCGAACTTTCCCTGAGTCCAAAGGCTAGACCGATGCAATTCCTGCCCGATTTCGAAGCGTTTCAGCGGGGGTACGAGGCCGGTCACAACCAGGTCGTCTATGCCCGTCTTGCCGCCGACCTGGATACGCCCGTGTCCCTGATGCTGAAACTGTCGGGCGGCCGGTCCGACAGCTTCATCCTGGAATCGGTCACCGGCGGCGAAGTGCGGGGCCGGTATTCCATGGTCGGGCTGAAACCCGACGTCATCTGGGAATGTCGCGGCACCGAAAGCCGCCTGAACCGCCAGGCCCGGTTCAATCCCGATGGGTTCGAGCCTCTGGACGGCACGCCACTGGACACCCTGCGCGCGCTGATCGCCGAAAGCCGGATCGACCTGCCCGACGACCTGCCGGCCTCGGCCGCCGGACTGTTCGGATACATCGGATATGACATGATCCGGCTTGTCGAACATCTGCCCAACGTGAACCCCGATCCGCTGGGCCTGCCCGATGCGATGATGCTGCGCCCGTCCATCGTGGCCGTGCTGGACGGCGTCAAGGGCGAGGTGACGATCGTCGCGCCCGCCTGGGCCGAAAGCGGCCTGTCCGCGCGCGCCGCCTATGCCCAGGCCGCCGAACGGGTGATGGATGCGCTGCGCGATCTTGATCGTCCGCCCGCCGAGGACAGCCGCGATCTGGGCGATGTCACCGCCCCGGTCGAGATGACATCGAACTTCGGCCACGCCGAATACCTTGCCGCCGTCACGAAGGCCAAGGAATACATCGTGCAGGGCGACATATTCCAGGTGGTGCCAAGCCAGCGTTGGGCGGCCCCCTTCACGCTGCCCCCCTTCGCGCTCTACCGCTCGCTGCGCCGCACCAACCCCTCGCCGTTCATGTTCTATTTCAACTTCGGCGGCTTTCAGGTGATCGGCGCCAGCCCCGAAATCCTGGTGCGTGTCTTCGGCGGAGAGGTCACCGTGCGGCCGATCGCCGGCACCCGGCCCCGCGGCGCCACCCCCGAAGAGGACCGCGCCAACGAAGCCGACCTGATCGGCGATCCCAAGGAACTGGCGGAACACCTGATGCTGCTCGACCTGGGGCGCAACGACGTGGGACGCGTGTCAAAGATCGGCACCGTGCGCCCGACCGAGGAATTCATCATCGAACGCTACAGCCACGTCATGCATATCGTGTCGAACGTGGTGGGCGAATTGTCCGACGAACACGACGCGCTTTCGGCGCTGCTGGCCGGCCTGCCCGCCGGCACCGTCTCGGGCGCCCCCAAGGTGCGGGCGATGGAGATCATCGACGAACTCGAGCCGGAAAAGCGCGGCATCTACGGTGGCGGTGTCGGATACTTCGCGGCCAACGGCGACATGGACATGTGCATCGCGCTGCGCACCGCCGTGCTGAAGGATGAAACGCTCTACATCCAATCCGGCGGCGGCGTCGTGTTCGACAGCGATCCGGAAGCGGAATACCAGGAAACGGTCCACAAGGCCCGGGCCCTTCGCCGTGCGGCAGAAGATGCCGGACGTTTCACCGGACGGGCGAACCGCTGACGCCTGACCCGTGGTCAGCAAGGGAGCCTCCGGCGGGAGTATTTCCGTCAGTAAGAAATGATGTCCGTGGCTTCTTACCGATCGAAATACTCCCGCCGGAGGCATCCTGACTTTCGGATTCGCGCGGCGGTTCAGAGAAGGCGGAAGGCCTGTTCCTGGCGCGGGGTCCAGTGGACGTCGATTTCAAAGCCTGCGTCGGTCTGACGTTCCGCCTCGACCACGTTTTCACCGTGCAACCAGGCGCGTTTCCGTCCCTCGTCGAACCCCAGGGTCAGCGTGCGGCGCGCGCGTTCGTCGTCCAGTGCGGTGGCGATGGCCTCATGGAGGGCATCCAATCCTTCGCCGGTCAGTGCCGAGATGGCCAGCACATCGTCGCGCCGTGCCGCCTGGGTTTGCAGGGCTTCGCGATCCGCGGCCGGCAGCGCGTCGATCTTGTTCCAGAGTTCGAACATCGGAACCTCGGGGTCGATTCCCAGATCCTTGAGGATGCCGCGCACGTCTTCGGCCTGTTCTTCGGTGTTCGCATGGGCGATGTCGCGGACGTGCAGGATCAAGTCCGCCGCCAGAACTTCCTCAAGCGTTGCGCGGAACGCCGCGACAAGTTGGGTCGGCAGCGATGATATGAAGCCCACGGTGTCAGACAGGATCACCCGCTTGCCCCCGCCCGTGATCGTCGGCAGATCAAGCGCGCGCATCGTCGGATCCAGCGTGGCGAACAACATGTCCTCGGCCACGACCTCTGCCCCGGTCATGCGGTTGAACAGGGTGGATTTCCCCGCATTGGTGTAACCGACCAGGGCGACGATCGGGAACGGCACCTTGTCGCGGGAGGCGCGGTGCAGCTTGCGCGTCTTCACCACCTTGGCCAGTTGTTTCTTCAGGCGCACGATCTGGTCGTCGATGGCCCGTCGGTCGGCTTCGATCTGGGTTTCGCCGGGACCGCCGACAAACCCCAATCCGCCCCTCTGACGTTCAAGGTGCGTCCAAGCGCGCACGAGGCGGGTGCGCTGATAGGACAGCGCGGCCATTTCGACTTGCAAGACGCCCTCGCGGGTGCGCGCACGGTCCGAGAAGATCTCGAGGATCAGCCCGGTGCGATCCAGCAGCTTGACGTTCCACGCCTTTTCAAGATTGCGCTGCTGCACCGGTGTCACCGGTCCGTCGATCAGCACCAGGCCAACCTCTTCCGCCTCGAACTTCTGCTTCAGTTCCTCGATCTTCCCCTTGCCGAACAACATGCCGGGCAAAAGTTTCGGGAGCCTGACGACATCGCTGCCGACGACCTCGAGATCCGGCAGCGCCGCGGCCAGCGACACCGCCTCGTCCAGCGCAACGCCGGCTTCGCGCCGCTCACGGTCCGATTTCAGATCGGGATGCAACACCCAGGCGCGCATCGTCTGAACGGCCGTTTCCTCCATGATTATTCTTCGCCGTCGTAAAGGCTGATCGGGGTCGAGGGCATGATGGTGGAAATCGCATGCTTGTAGACAAGTTGCGATTGGCCGTCGCGGCGCAGCAACACGCAGAAGTTGTCGAACCAGGTGATGACGCCCTGCAGCTTCACACCGTTGATCAGGAAAATCGTGACCGGAACCTTGGTCTTACGCACATGATTCAAAAACGCATCTTGCAAGTTCTGTCTGTCGCCAGCCATCGTTCGGTCCAAACCTTTATTCTTGGTCCGGAACCCCTGTCCGGACATTCGCATATCGGGCAACTATGAAACGGCTGGGGGCGAGATAAAAGGGTGAAATCGAAGGCGTTGCAAAATGGCTTCGCCCCCCGTGGCCTAGCGGCGCCAGAAATCCGGGTTCAGCAGCGCGATCAGGGCCAACGCCTCGAGCCGTCCGAGCACCATGAACACCGAATAGATCGCGCGCACCGCGCCGCTGGCCACCGAAAGCTCGAACGGTTCGGCCACGGCAAGGGTCAGCAGCGGGCCGGTGGTGGTTATGGCCGATATGGTCAGCACGATCGCCGTCTCGAACCGCTGGCCGGCCAGCGAAAAGGCCAGCATGCCGATGGCGATGGAGACCGCGAACAGCATGAAGAACACCCAGGCGACATAGGCGCCCTTGCGTCGCATCCGCCGCGCCGTGGTCCCCGCACCGCCGACCGAAGCCGGGTGAACCAGCTTTTCCAGCTCGCGCACACCGTGTTTGTAGAGCGCATAGATGCGCAACAGCTTGACGCCCCCGGCGGTGGTCGCGACGCCGCCGCCGAACAGGGCAAGCCCCATCAACACGAGGCCCGGCGTCTGCAAACCCGACCAGGCCTGCGCATCTTCCCAGGCGCGGCTTTCAAAGCCGGTCGTGGTCAGGAACGACAGGGTGGTGAACATGGCGCCCCACAGGGCATGGAGCGAGGCGGTCAGGCTCATCTCGTCATCGACTTCCAGCGCGCCGATCCAGTGACGCAGGAACAGGAACAGCGGCAGCGCGGTCACCAGAAACGCACCCATCTGGATTTCCGGATCGTTCAACAGCCGGCGCGGCCCCTGCCCCTCGCGCGAGAATGTCAGCCGCGAGACGGCGAAGATCAGGAACACGAAGATCAGCATTTCGCCGACGATTCCCCCCTGACCGCCCTGACCGGTGGTGATGCCGCTGGTGGCCATGGTCGACATGGCGCGGCAGATCGCGGCCAGCGACGTTTCGCCCGACATCTGCAATCCGATCCACAACGCCAGGGTCAGCCCGCCATAGATGGGCCCCAGCCGCGCGGTAAAGCGCACCAGGCGTTCCGATCCGTCGGCTACGCGGGTGATCTGGGTCGCCGAAGGGCTTGTGCCTTCGCCGATCTGTTCGCCCGACAGCACCTCGAAGCCGCCCAGGTTCAGGGGGGCGATGATCGCAACCGCGCTGACCCAGACCAGGAAACCGCCCATCCAGCCCACCATCGCGCGCCACAGATGCAGCGTGTCCGACAGCCGCTCGGCGTCATACAGCGTCGCGCCGGTGGTCGTCATCGACGATACCATCTCGAACCATGCCCGCGGGAAGGTCGTGGTGCCCAACGCCTCGTAGAACGGAACCGCAAGAACCGCCGGCACAAGCGTGAAGCCGGCCACCAGCGTGATCAGGTAACCGCGCGCGCGACGGCGCACCTTCAGACCCGTTGTCGCGACCCCGACCAGCGCCACGATGACGCTGAACAGCAGGAAGGAATAGAAGAACGCCCGCGCCACGTGGTTGTCGCCGATCACCATGGCATGGACCGTCGGCACCAGCATCGCGATCACGCAGATACCGGTGAGAACGACGACCAGTGGAAGATTGACAAGCAGGCGTTCCATGGCCGCCCCCTTTTCAGAAAAAGTCGATGCCGACCTGGAAAAGCCGCTCGACCTCGGGGACGTCCTTGGCCATGGCGAACAGCACGATCACGTCGCCCTCCTCGATCCGGGTCGATCCGGTGGGCGTGATGACCTTGTCACCCTTCTGCACCGCCCCGACCAGCGCCCCTTCGGGGAAGTCGATGTCGCGCACCAACTGGCCCGAAATGGGCGAGGTCGACAGCACCTGCGCCTCGATCACCTCGGCCTCGGCGTCACCGATCGAATAGACGCCGCGCACCCGCCCTTGGCGAACATGGCGCAGGATCGAACTGACCGTGGTCGAGCGTGGGTTGATGAAGGCGTCGATGTCCAGCGGCCCCATCAGCGAATGCAGCGTCGGGTCGTTGACCAGGCAGATCGCCATCTTGCACCCCGCCGCCTTGGCCCGCACGGCGGCCAGGACGTTGGTCTTGTCGTCGTCGGTGACCGCCAGGACCGCGTCGGCCCGGCTGATGCTGGCCTCGTTCAGCAGTTCCATGTTCAACCCGTCGCCGTGCAGCACGATGGTGCGCTCCAGCGTATCGGCGGCGCGTTCCGCGATCTGGCGGTTGCGCTCGATCACCTTGACGCGCACCCGTTCGGTGCGTTTTTCCAGATGCCGCGCCACGGACAGGCCGACGTTGCCGCCGCCGATGATCACGACGCGGTGCTGGCGCGTGACCTCCTTGCCAAAGATCTCGAGCGCGCGCTTCACGTCCTCGCGGTGGACCATGACATAGATCTGGTCATCGACGAAAAGCTGGTCCGCGGCACCCGGCGCAAACAGCCGATCGCTGCGCCGCACGCCGATCACCAGGGCGCGCAGGGTCGAGAACAGGTCGGTCAACTGGCGCAGCGGCGTGTTCAGGACCGGGCAATCCTCGCCCAGCGAAATCCCCAGAAGCTGGGCCTGGCCGCCCAGAAAACTCTGGGTGTCGAAGGCGACGGGCGCGGCAAGACGGCGCAACGCGGCCTCGGCCACTTCCTTCTCGGGTGAAATGACCACGTCGATGGGCATGTGGTCCCGCCGGTAAAGGTCGGAATAGATCGCCGTCAGATAGGATTGCGCGCGCAGGCGGGCGATCTTTCGCGGCACGGAAAATACCGAATGGGCCACTTGGCAGGTGACCATGTTCACCTCGTCCGAAAACGTCGCGGCGATCACCATGTCGGCGTCACGCGCCCCGGCCCGGTCCAGCACGTCGGGATAGGACGCATGGCCGGCGATGCCCTGCACGTCCAGCGTGTCGGTCGCGCGACGCACGAGGTCGGCGTTGTTGTCGACCACGGTGACGTCGTTGCGTTCGCCCGACAGATGTTTGGCGATTTGCCATCCCACCTGGCCCGCCCCACAGATGATGATTTTCATGCCGCTCTCCGCTGGTGCCGCGAACCCTGCTGGACAAGGCGCGCAATCGGTGAAACGCTTCCGCCAATCGCCCGTTCTTCATGGCAATAGGGAGAAGCAGACGCAATGGCAAACCTTGGCGCAATGCGGCCCATGCGTGGTGCGGCCTGCCTGATTCTGGCGGCAACGGTCCTGTCGGCCTGTGTGCCCTATCGCGGGTTCTACAAGGACGGGGCCGCGGTGGCGCAACTGAATGCCGACCTGACCGAGTGCCAGGTTCAGGGCGTCAACCGCGTGCCGGCAAACACCCAGATCCGCAGCACGCCGGTCACGGTGACGCCCGTGCGCCGGATCTGCAACAGCGCGGGCACGGCATGCCGCATCGTCGGTGGCGATGTTCTGGGCGGCGAGACCTATTCCTATGACGCCAACGCCGGATTGCGCAACCGCGTCATAACACAGTGCATGGCGGCCCGCGGCTATCGCGCGGTCGAAATCCCGATGTGCCCGCAATCCGCCCGCGACACGGTTCTGGCGCGTGCGCCCAAGACGCTGCCGCCGCTGGGGCCGAACACCTGCGCCGTGCGCGGCGCCGATGGCTATCTGTTCGCCGTCACGACGTCGGGTTGATCGCCCAGAAACTCATGCAGCAACGCGATGAACGTCTCGGGTTGCTCGCGCATGGGCCAATGGCCGGTTTCCATCAGGTGCAACCGCACATCCGGGATCAGGGTCGCGGCATGGCGGGCGTAGTCGGCCGAGATGACCCGATCCGACAGGCCGTGAACCAGCATGACCGGCATTTGCAATTCACCAAGGCGGGCGGTGAAATCGCTGCGCACACCGGTGCCGTCCAGTTCGCCGACGAGAAAATCGTCGAAGGTGCGCCGCTCGGACAGATCGCGGGCCTCGCGCCGCAACTCGTTCACGTCGTCCTTGTGCACGGGGACGCGGCCGCCATGGCTGAACCCCAGCGCGGCGCGCGCCACGACCGGATTTTCAGCGGCCTTGTAGGCCAACGCCAGCGCGCCCGACCTGCGCACAGGGTCGGCCAGCCGGTGAAACGGCATCCGGTCCATCATGCCGTAGGATCCCGCCAGCGTCAGGCGACGCACGCGCGCGGGATGTTCCAGCGCCATCCACAACGCAATCCCACCACCCATGGATTCGCCGGCCAGATCGGCACGTTCGATTCCCAACGCATCCATGAAGGCGATCAGCCACTGGCCGAGACGCGCGATGTCATGGGGCACGCCAAAGCCTTCGCTGTCGCCATGTCCCGGCAGGTCGGGGGCCACGACCCGGCGCGTGGTCTTGAACGCCTCGAACGTCGCGCGCCACGTCGGATCGGCCCGGTCGAACCCCGCGCCGTGCAACAACACCAACGGCACCGGCCCGCCGGATCCGGCATCGCCGTAGGCCACGGTGCGCCCTTCGATGGTGATGCGTCGGTCGGTCAACGTCATGGGATCAGCTTTCTGCGTCCTCGATATGGGCGATGCGGTTGCCCTGCTTGTTGGATGTCACGACGTTCAGCGACTTCAGTTTGCGATGCAGGGCCGAGCGTTCCATTCCCACAAACGACGCCGTGCGCGAGATGTTCCCGCCGAACCGGTTGATCTGAGTCAGCAGGTATTCGCGTTCGAACAACTCGCGCGCCTCGCGCAGCGGCAGCGTCGCCAATGAACCCGACAGCACGACCCGCCCTTCGGTATCCTGCGGGGTTTCGTTGCCGGGAAGTTCGCTGGCCGCGATATCGCCCTTTTCCCCCCCCAGGATCAGCACGCGCTCCATCACGTTCTTCAACTGGCGCACGTTGCCGGGCCACAGCATGGTCTGCAACAGCGCCACCGCTTCATCGCTGAGCGCACGCAACGGCAGGCCCTGCGCCTTGTTGAACCCGGCGATGAAATGTTCGGCCAGCTCGGGAATATCCTCGCGCCGCTCGTCCAGCGCGGGCACGGCGATGGGCACCACGGCCAGCCGATGAAACAGCTCCTGGCGGAAGCGGCCCAACTCGATCTCGGTGGCAAGGTCGCGGGTGGTCGACGAGATCACGCGCAGATCGACCTTGATCTTTTCCGCGCCGCCAACCCGGGTGAACGATTGATCGACCAGCACGCGCAGGATCTTGGATTGGGTGCCCAGCGGCATGTCGGCCACTTCGTCGAAAAACAGCACCCCGCCGTCGGCCTGTTCCAGAAGGCCGGGTTCGATCCCGCGCTCGGGGCTTTCGCGCCCGAACAGAACATCCTCCATCCGCTCGGGCTCGATGCTGGCGGAACTGACGGTGACGAAGGGCGCGCCGGCACGGTTGGAATTGGCGTGGATATAGCGCGCGGCGACTTCCTTGCCGCTGCCCGCCGGGCCGCTGAGCATCACCCGACCGTTGGATTTCGTGACCTTGTCGAGGTTCGATTTCAATGCCTTGAACGCGGAACTTGATCCGATCATCTCGGCCACCGTGCCGTCGCGGCGTTTCAGTTCGGTGTTTTCGCGGCGCAGGCGCGAGGCTTCCATCGCGCGACCGATCACAACGGTCAACTGGTCGATGTTGAAGGGTTTCTCGATGAAGTCATAGGCGCCCTGCTTGATCGCCGCGACGGCGATCTCGACGTTGCCGTGGCCCGAAATGATGATGATGGGAACCCCCGGATGATCGCGCTTGGTCGCCTTCAGGATGTCGATCCCGTCCATCTGGCTGTCCTTCAGCCAGATATCCAGGATCATCAGCGATGGCACCTCGGCCGCGATCTGCGCCAGACATTCGTCCGAGGTGGCCGCCAGGCGCGTCGTATACCCCTCGTCCTTCAGGATGTCGGAAATGAGTTCGCGGATGTCCCGCTCGTCATCGATAATAAGAATATCGCCCATCAGCTGAAACTCCTCGTCATTATGCAACTTCCCCTTGATCCACGGCGTCGGCGTCGCTCAGCCGTGGCAGTCGAATGTCGGCCCGTGCCCCCGCGTGAGCGGTGTCGCCGAACGGTTCGGCGTCGCCCAGCGTGAAGATGCCGCCATGCTCCTCGATGATTTTCTTGACGATCGGCAGGCCGAGGCCCGTGCCTTCCGAGCGCGTCGTCACGTAAGGTTCGAACAGGCGCGCGCGATCTTCCGGCAAGCCGCTGCCGTTGTCCGAGATCGAGATCACGACATCATGGGCATCGGTGGTCATCGACACCCTGATCTGCGGCGAATACCCGTCGGGAACGCCGTTTTCCGAATATGTTTCAATCGCTTCACCCGCGTTCTTGATCAGGTTCGTGAACGCCTGGTTCAACATGGTGGCGTCGAAGTCGGCCCACACGGGTTGATCGGGGATCTCGGCGTGCAGGGTCAGACCGTTCTGGCCCGCATCCTGCAAGGTCACGACGTCGCGCAACAGCTTGGCGATGTCGTGGGTGCGCCGGTCGGGTTCGGGCATGCGCGCGAACTTCGAGAACTCATCGACGATCCGGCGCAGGTCACCGGTCTGGCGCACGATCACATCCGTATATTGCTCAAGTGACTTGGCATCTTCATCGTCCAGACGCTTGGCAAACTTGCGTTTTATACGTTCTGCCGAAAGCTGGATCGGGGTCAGCGGGTTCTTGATCTCGTGGGCGATGCGGCGGGCAACGTCGCCCCAGGCGGCCATGCGTTGGGCCGCGACCAGATCGGTCACGTCATCGAACGCGACGACATATCCTTCCAGGCGGCCAGTTTCGGCGCGCCGCGTCGACACCCGGACCAACAGCGACTCGAGCTTGCCGGCGCGGGCGACCTTGATCTCCTCCTGCATCACGTCGACACGGGGGTTCTGGCGCAGCTTTTCGAACAGCGCGCCAAACTCGGGCACGACCACCGACAGAGCCACGGCCTGTTCCTCGCCTTCTTGCAGCTGCAACAGCCGTTCGGCCGACCGGTTCACGAAGGTCACGCGCCCCTTTTCATCCAGCCCGACAAGGCCCGCTGTCACCGATGACAGGACGGAATCGAACAATCGGCGTCGCCGTTCGATCTGATCGTTCGTCGCCAACAGCGATTCGCGCTGGCCTTTCAACTGCTTGGTCATCTGGTTGAAGATACGGCCCAGCATGGCGATTTCGTCGTCGCCCTGTTCCTCGCGCACGCGCACGTCCAGATCGCCGGCGCCGACGCGCTGTGCCGCGCCCGCCAGCCGGCCCACCGGACCCGACAGCCGCTCGGCAAACCACAGCCCCAGCCAGATCGCCGCGAGGATGAGGATCACCGCAAACCCCAGGTAAACCAGCCCGAATTCGAACAGGATGCGACCGCGTTCATTCTCCAACTGATTGTAAAGACGCACGGTTTGCTGGGTGTCGTCCAGCAGCGATAGGATTTCACCGTCCACGTCCCGGCTGACATAGAGAAACCGGTTGCCCAGCCCGTCGAGACGTTTCAGCGCGCGGAATTCGTTCACCGCCCAGGCCTCGATGACGACCGTTTCGCCGGTGTCGGCCTGAGCGATGGCCTCGGGATCGGGCTTTTCATAGTCGAACAGGTACGAGCGTTCGCCGCGCGCGCGGATTTCGCCGTTGCTGTCGATCACGAAGGCTTCGCTGAGGCCACGCTGGATGCGGCTTTGGCCCTGGCCGAGCAGCTGTCGCATCTCGCCGTCGGAAATCTGAAACGAATTGCTGCGCGCCGATGTCAGGAATGCCGCCAGCGCCTCGGTGTCGGTGCGCAGATCCCGTCGCTGTTCTTCCTCATAGGCTTCGGCGGCGGCCAGCGATGCACCGACCACGTTGCGCACCCGGTCGGAAAACCACCCCTCGAGCCCGACATTGACGGTGAGGCCGGCGAAGATCGCCACGGTCACCGTCGGGATCAGCGCGATCAGGGCGAACACTCCCGTCAGCCGCAGGTGCAGCCGCGAGCCGGCCGATTGCGCCCGCCGCGCCGCGATCATCCGCGCCAGCGCCCCCAGCACCAGCGCCGCCACCACCAGGACATAGACAAGGTCGGCCAGAAGGACGAGCCGCAGCGTCAGCGCTGAATCGCCGCGATCCAGCGGGCCGAGCACCAGAAATGTAGACAGCGCCAGCACCGGCCCGAGGACCACCAACCCGAAGGTCGCAAGATTGCGCACACGTCGGAGCCGGCGCAAACGCGCCAATTTCTCCCAAGTGACCGTGCGGACACGCCCTGTCACGGGTAAACCCCCTAGTTGATGTGTCGCTTTGCGCGACGAACCGCTCTATTTGGTGGTCTCACTTCGGCTGACACCGAATGGCCACATTTATGTTGCGGTTTTACATCAACTTGCGGCGCCGTGTCACGCGAATATCGAGTTCGGTGATTTTCTTCCTGAGGGTGTTCCGGTTGATGCCCAGAAGATCGGCGCATTTCGCCTGGTTTCCACCGGTCGCATCCAGGGCGATTTCGATCATCGGCGCCTCGACCTCGCGCAGGATCCGCTGATACAGGCCGGGGGGCGGCAGCAGGCCACCGTGCAGGTCGAAATACCGGTTCAGGTGTCGCGCGACCGAATCCGACAGCTTGTCGTGCCCCCGCCCGTTCGCCATCGGCTCCATCGCCGGCTGGTTGCCCAGCACGGTCTCGACCTCGGCACGCCCGATCGTTTCCTCGACACCGGTCACGATGATCCGCCGCACGGTGTTTTCAAGCTGGCGGACGTTCCCCGGCCAGCTGTAGCCGCGCATCAGATCCATGGCGTCGTCGGAAAACACCCGCACGCCCGCGCCATCGCGATCCGCGCGCGCCAGGAAATGCTCGCTCAGCAAGGGGATATCATCGATCCGGTCACGCAGCGACGGAACGCTGAGCGTGACGCCCCCCAGCCGATAGAACAGGTCGGGCCGGAAGCCGCCGTTTTCCATGCGATGGGCCAGATCGCCCTGGGACGTGGCCATGATTCGCGGTGCATCCTCGCCCAGCCGATCCAGCACACGGACGATCAGCGCCTGTGCGTCATCGTTCAGATCGCCCACCTCGTCGAACAGGATCGAACCGGCCTTAGCACGGCTGATGAATTGCCCGGCGCTTTCGGCCGATGCCAGATCGGCGGCGCCCGCAACGACGAACGGCTGCGCCCGACGGTCGGAAAAGTCGTGGATCGCGCGCGCGATCAGCGATTTTCCGGTGCCCGATTCGCCCGTAATCAACACCGTCAGATCGGCGTTGATCACTCGTGCGATCAGACGATACAGCGCCTGCATGGCCGGGGTCCGCCCGACCAGCGGTAGGTCGTCGGCCGGCTCTCTCGCCTGATCGGCTTTCGTCGTTGGCGCGCGGCGCTTCATCTCGAGCGCGCGCGCCGTCCGCTTCATCAGGTCGGGCAGATCGAAGGGCTTGGGCAGGTAATCATAGGCATCGGCCTCGGCGGCCTGGATTGCGGTCATGATGGTATTCTGGGCCGAAATCACGATCACCGGCAGGCCGGGGCGCTGGATGGCAATGTTCGGCAGCGCCTCGATCCCGTTGCCGTCGGGCATGATGACATCACAGATCACCAGATCGCCCTTGCCCTCCTCGATCCAGCGCATCAGCGTCACCATGGACGATGTCGCATGCACCTTGCAGCCCGCCCGCGTCAACGCCTGGGTCAGGACCGTGCGGATCGTCCGGTCGTCGTCGGCGACAAGTATTGTTCCATCCATCGTGCTTCGATCCTTGTTCAGCTCAGCCCATGTCGGCGATCGCCGCCTTCGGCGCGATCGGCAGCGAGATCCGGAACACCGTGCGCCCCGGCGCCGAGGCCACGTTCAGCCAGCCATCATGGTCCGACACGATCTTGCTGACCAGTGCCAGGCCCAATCCCGTGCCATTGACCCGGCCCGAGACGAAGGGTTCGAAAATATCGGCGGCGATCTCGGGCGGCAGGCCGGGTCCGTCGTCGATCACCTCGACCTGAAGCGGCAACGCTCCGCCGGTTCCGTCGGCGCGACGCAGGCGCAGCGATACATCGTAAAAGGTGCGCAGGGTGATCCGGCCGCCCCCGGCGCCGGCGGCGTCGGTGGCATTGCGGATCAGGTTCAGGAACACCTGCATCATCTGGTCGGCGTCCACGTGGGTGGGCGGCAGCGAGGGGTCGTAATCCTCGATGATCCGCATGTGGCCCGCGAACCCCACCATGGCGGTCTTGCGGCAGCGATCCAGCAGGTCGTGCACGTTGATGGCGCGCCGGATCGGCGGGCGCAGGTTGCCGAACTGTTCGACCTGATCCAAAAGCGCCACGATCCGCCGGCTTTCCATCACGATCAGGTCGGTCAACTCCAGATCGCCCCCCGACAGTCCCATCGACAGCAGTTGGGCGGCGCCGGTGATCCCGGCCAGCGGGTTCTTGATCTCGTGCGCCAGCATTTCCGCCATGCCGATGGCAGAGCGGGCCGACGATTTGACCTTGTGCGCCTGACCCAGCCGGTCGGCGATCTGGCGCGGCTCCATCGTCAGCAACACGAACCCCGGCATCCCTACCATCGGCGCCAGTTGCAGGTTGCACTGGACCGGCGGCGCATGGCCGGTGCCGATATCGACCGTGTTGATGAACAGGGCGCCATGGTCGCGACGCACGCGGCTGAACGCCTGCTCCAGCGGCGCGTCGATGGCCAGCCGGTCGAACACGGGCGCGCCGCGCAGGGACCGGGCCGAGGCGTTCAGGAACAGCTCGGCCGCGGGGTTGATCTCGGCGATGGTGTCGGCAGGATCCAGCAGCAGCGCCGGCATGGGAAGCGACGCCCAGAGCGTGTCGAGCGCGGCCGTCATGCGGCATCCGCCCGGCCCTGCCCCGCCATGGCGTCTGGAATCAGCGCGCGCACCTCGCGCGTCGGCGCGGTCAGCACCCGGCGGCGCAGATCGGCGCCGGTGCCGGCGGCGTCCATGTACCAGCCCAGATGCTTGCGCACGACCCGCGCGCCCAGTTCGGCGCCATAGAACGACAGCACCCCATCGTGATGTTCGGCCACCAGATCGGCCAGCGCGGCGCCCGACGGCGCGTCGGGCACCCGGTCGCCCGCCAGCGACGCGGCAATCCGGGCCAGCCGCCAGGGCCGTCCCTGTGCGCCACGGCCAACCATCACACCATGCGCGCCGCTGGCGGCCAGTGCGGCACCGGCGTCGGCGGCAGTGCAGATGTCGCCATTAGCGATCACCGGAATCGACACCGCATCGACCACCGCGCGGATCGCGGCCCAATCCGCCCGGCCCTTGTAGAACTGGCACCGCGTGCGCCCGTGGATCGTGATCATCGCGATTCCCGCGGCTTCCGCCCGGCGCGCCAGATCGGGCGCGTTCATCAGCGCATCGTCCCAGCCCAGCCGCGTCTTCAGCGTCACGGGCACCGACACGGCGCCGACCACCGCCTCGATCAAACCCATGGCGTGATCCAGATCCTTCAACAGGGCCGAGCCCGAGTATCCGTTCACCACCCGTTTCGCCGGGCAGCCCATGTTGATGTCGATGATCGCCGCGCCGTTCGCTTCGACCATGCGCGCGGCCTCGGCCATCCAATGCGCCTCGCGGCCGGCCAGCTGCACCGCCGTGCGCGCATCGCCGAAGCCCAGCTCGGCCTTGGCACGCATGCCCCGGTGGGCCTGGACCATCTCCTGGCTCGCGACCATTTCCGACACCACGAGGCCGGCTCCGAATCGCGCCACCAGCCGGCGGAACGGCAGGTCGGTGATGCCGGCCATGGGCGCCAGAAGCACCGGAGGATCAAGCGCGAGATGCGTCACGGGATGGGATCTGCCTGTGGGTTCGAAGGATCGCTTCACGAGTTAAGCGATCTCACGGCGAAAGCAACGCGATCGCCGCCATCGCCACCATCATTTGCCGCATCAAACCGCGACTGCCTAAAAAATCAGCGTCAATTCGATGTGGTGCAAGTCTTTGTCACACCTTACGCCTTGGGCAAAGTCGTGACCGGGGTGATCGAGGGGAATGGCCATGAACCAGAAAACAGGGTCGGCGCCCGCCATCGGTGTGGTCGTGGTGGCCGCCGGACGAGGCAGCCGTGCGGGCGGCGGGGTGCCGAAACAGTGGCGTTCGCTGGCCGGGCAGCTGATCGCGACGCGCACCCTTGCCGCATTCGCGGACATCCCGGCGATCACACATCGGGTTCTCGTGGTGCACCCCGACGACCGGGTGCTGGGCGATTCCGTTGCGGCCCCGTTCGGCGCGCGCTGTGTCAGCGGCGGCGCAACCCGCGACGCCAGCGTGCGCGCCGGGCTGGACGCGCTGGAGGGCTGCGGGATCGACCGCGTGCTGATCCATGACGTGGCGCGCCCGCTGGTATCGGCGGCGCTGATCGCACGGGTGATCGGCGCGCTCGACACGCACCCCGGCGCCGCGCCTGCCGTGATGCTGAGCGACGCGTTGTGGCGCGGCGCCGATGGTCGGGTGGTGGGCACCCAGGATCGCAGCGGATTGTTTCGTGCCCAGACGCCGCAGGGGTTTCACTATGCCGCCATTGCCGCGGCGCACCGCGCCCACCCCGGGGGCGCCGCCGACGATGTCGAGGTGGCGCGCGCCGCGGGGCTTGAAGTTGCGATCGTTGAGGGCGATGAAGACAACCTGAAGATCACCACGCCCGGCGATTTTGCCCGCGCTGCCCGCCTGTTGGAGAACGATATGGATATCCGCACCGGAAACGGCTTTGACGTGCATGCCTTCTGCGCCGGGGATCACGTGATGCTGTGCGGTGTCGCCATCCCGCACAGCCACGGATTGCTGGGCCATTCCGACGCCGATGTGGGAATGCATGCGGTGACCGATGCGATCTATGGCGCGCTGGCGGCCGGTGACATCGGCCGCCATTTCCCGCCGTCCGATCCGCAATGGAAGGGCGCGGCGTCCGAAATCTTCCTGCGCCATGCCGTCGATCTGGCCAGTGCGCGGGGGTATCGGGTCGGCAACGTCGATTGCACGCTGATCTGCGAACACCCCAAGATCGGCCCCCATGCCGATGCGATGATTGCCGAAATGGCGCGGCTGATGGACCTTGCCCCCGACCGGGTCAGCGTCAAGGCGACAACCTCGGAACGGCTGGGCTTTACCGGGCGCGGCGAAGGGATCGCGGCGCTGGCCAATGTTACCCTGATCGGCAGCGGAGATTCGGCATGAGAGCATCGCACATGATCGCCACCGTCGGCGGCATCGGCCACCTGCGCCCGGCCTCGGGCACCTGGGGGTCGCTGGCGGCGTTGCCGCTGGCCTGGGCGATCCTGACCCTGGGCGGGGTTTACCTGTTCATCGCCCTGCTGTGCGTGGTCTTTGCGGCGGGGTTGTGGGCCACCCGGGCCGAAACGGCGGGCAAGGCAAACCACGACCCCTCGGAAATCGTCGTCGACGAGGTGACGGGCCAGTGGGTCGCCCTGCTGCCGGTGGCGTTCGGAGCGACGATGATGGGGGCCGCGCCCGAACGGCTCTGGCCCGGATGGGTCGTCGCCTTCCTGATGTTCCGGCTGTTCGATATCTGGAAACCCGGCCCCGTCGGCTGGGCCGACCGGCGTGATGATGCGCTGGGCGTGATGCTGGACGATGTGATCGCCGGTCTTCTTGCCGCCGTCGTCGTGGTGGCGGCCGCCGCGATTGCCCACGGGCTGATGGTGTGAGCGATCCGGCCGAAACCCTTCTTGCCCGTGCCCGCGCCGCCGGCGTGATGATCGCCACTGCCGAAAGCTGCACCGGCGGGCTGGTTGCGGGGGCGATCACCGATGTGCCCGGATCGTCGGACATCTTCGATCGGGGGTTCGTGACCTATACGAACGCCGCAAAGACCGACATGCTGGGCGTGTCGCAGGCCACATTGGCCACCCACGGCGCGGTCAGCGAGGCGGTGGCGCGTGAAATGGCCGATGGCGCGCTGGCCCGGTCCGCCGCGCAACTGGCGGTTTCGATCACGGGAATCGCCGGGCCGGGCGGATCGGACGCCAAGCCCGAAGGGCGTGTCTGTTTCGGTGTGGCGCGCAGCGGACGCGACACGGTGACGCAGACCTGCGATTTCGGACCGCTGGGGCGCACCAACGTTCGGCGTCGCAGCGTGCGGCAGGCGTTGCACCTGCTGCTGGAACATCTCTGACGACGCGAACTTGCGGTGCGAACCCTCAGCCGTACAGCTGGGTCGCGCGGCGCTCGAACGCGCGCACGATCCGCTGCATCGCCTCGTTGAAGAAGACGCCAGCGGCCTTTTGCAGGATCCGGTTGCGGAATTCGAAATCGACGAAGAACTCGACCTCGCACCCCTTGCCGTCCAGATCTCGGAACGCCCATTTGGAAATCATGTGCTTGAAGGGGCCGTCCAGATATTCGGTGTCGATCTTCATGTCGTCGGGCCAGAGGGTGACGCGGCTGGCGAATCTTTCGCGGAACACCTTGAACGAGATGACCAGATCGGCCTCCATCACCGTGCCGCCGTCGATCGGATGCGTCTCGCGCACCCGGGCGGCCGAACACCACGGCAGAAATTCCGGATATCTCCCGACGTCTGCCACCAGATCATACATCTGTTGCGCGGTGTAAGGCAGCTTTCGGGTTTCGTGATGTGTCGGCATATCATATCTGTGTTTGTGCGTCCGGGCCGATGTCGGTCATGGAGCGAGTAAAATCAAGGGGGCGTCATGGCGCAACCGGCGTATGCCATAGACCAGATGATCTCGGCCAAATCCATTGCCGCCCGGATCGAAAGCCTGGCCCGCGAGATCGAAGCGCATTTCGGCGACACCGAAAAACTGGTGGTGGTCGGGCTGCTGCGCGGGTCCTTCGTGTTCATCGCCGACCTCGTGCGCGAGCTGCACATGAACGTCGAGGTCGATTTCCTGGAAGCCTCCAGCTATGGCGATTCGACTGAAAGCAGCCGCGAGGTGCGGATCCTGAAGGATCTGCGCGGCGAAATCGGCGGGCGTGACGTTCTGGTGGTCGAGGATATCGTCGACACCGGCTTCACGCTGCATCACGTCACCCGGATGCTGGCCAACCGCGAGCCGCGGCGCCTGGAAACCATCGCCCTGCTGGACAAGCCGACGCGCCGCGAAGTCGATATCCGCGCCACCTGGACCGGCTTTGAAATCCCCGACGAATTCGTCGTCGGCTATGGCATCGACTATGCCCAGCGCAACCGCAACCTGCCCTATATCGGCAAGGTCCGGTTCGCGGACGAGAGCAGGTGAACCTGCACTGGCTTCTGCGCGCGTCACGCTGGGCGCGCAATCCGCCCTCGCCCGGGCGGGTCAAGCTGGTGCTGGGGGTGATCGCGATCTGCCTGGTCATCGTCGCGATCGAGCATTTCATCGGCTGGCCCGATGCCCTCAGCCGTCAGCCCCAGGGGCGCCGCATCCCGATGCCCTAGGGGCGATTTTCGACACATCGGCGGCGGTTCCCGCTATGATGCGGTAACAACACTGCAAAGGACGTTCTCATGCCCCCATTCCTGCGCTGGCTGATCTTTCTTCTCGTTGCCGGTTCCGCTGTCTTCTGGCTGGTGACCCGGCCCGACCCGATGGACGCCGCGGCGCTGAACGGTCTTTCAGGCGACGCCGAGGCGGGCGCGCAGGTCTTCGCGGCTGCTGGCTGTGCCTCGTGCCATGTGGCACCGGGCGCCGAGACACCCGAGGGCGGGCCGGTCCTGTCGGGGGGCCAGGCGTTCACGTCGGCGTTCGGCACCTTCCATGCGCCCAACATCACGCCAAGCCTTACGGCGGGCGTCGGCAGCTGGTCGGACATCCAGCTGGTCAATGCGATCCAGCGCGGCATTTCACCCGAGGGCGCGCATTATTACCCGGCGTTCCCCTATGACAGCTATATCAAGGCCGACACGGGCGACATCCTGAACCTAGTCGCCTATCTGCGCACCCTGCCCGAGGATGCGACGCCGTCACGGCCCCACGACGTCGGGTTTCCGTTCAACATCCGCCGCCTGCTGGGCGGCTGGAAGTTGCTGTTCGTGTCGGAGGATTGGGTCGTCGAGGGCACGCTCGACGAAAGCGAGACACGGGGACGCTACCTGGTCGAGGCGCTGGGCCATTGCGGCGCCTGCCACACGCCGCGCAACCTGCTGGGCGGGCCGGATACGGCCGACTGGCTGGGCGGGGCGCCGAACCCGGCCGGCGAGGGGCGAATCCCCGGCATCACCCCGGCACACCTGACGTGGTCGCGCGATGAAATCGTGGAATACCTGACCAGCGGTTTCACCCCCGATTACGACACCGTCGGCGGTGAAATGGTCGCGGTGGTCGACAAGATCTCGCAACTGCCCGACGCGGACCGCCTGGCCATCGCCGATTATCTGAAGGTCCTGCCGGGCGGGCAGTAAACCCGCTGGCCGCAACACCGTTTCGCGGCCGCGTGTCACGGGTGCATCGGCGCGCCCTGGTCCTCGGCCGCCTGTTGGCGCGCCTCGGCCATGAGCGCGACCAGAACCTCGATGTGGCGCGACACGCTGTAGCCCGCTTCGCCGGCAAGCCGGCTTCTGTCCATTTCGGCCTCGCGCACGATCAACGATCCGAGAAGGTCACACGTCGCCTGTTCGCGGCTGTCGTCGAAGATCCGCGCCAGCCCCCGTTGCCGGTCATACTCGGTCAACGCATGGCGGGCCGCACGGATCAACAGACGGGGACGACGCAAGTCGCCCAGCGCTGTGCGGTTGGCCGGACGGGCACTCAGGATCGAAACAGGGCGCAGGTTCATCGGGTCGCTTCCTTGGCTGTGTGAGTTTGCAGAAACGATACTCACACAACCCTGGCGTGCGTTGCGCTTTTGGCGGAACAGCGTTCGGTCATTCTCAAATTTGTTTACGAATTGATAGGATTGTTGATTTTCAGATACTTCGTTAACGAAGATCTAACTCTTACAACCAAGGATTGTTTCTGCCGGACGAAATAAGGTTAACAAAGCCGCACGTCCGGCATCTGTATAGGGGACGTATTGATGCTGACTAAAACCACGGATGCGGCGATGCCTGACTGGGTACCATCGGCGGCGCGCGTCTATCTGGCGCACACCGAACAGGGCACGTCGATCCGTGCGCTGGCCCGCGCGGAAGGCTGCCATGCCTCGACGGTGCTGCGTCGTGTGCGACGGGTCGAACAGCGGCGTGACGATCCGTTGGTGGATCTGGCGCTGCGCCGGCTTGGCGCAGGCGGGATTGAAACCAAGGCGATGGGCGGCCGCGACACCGAACCGGACGCGGCACCTTTATCGACGGCGACCGAGGGCATCGGCGGCCCGAACCCCGGCGCGTTCGAGCGTGAGGCAAAGCGCGTCCTGCGCCGCCTGGCCGAACCCGGTGCCTGCCTGGCCATTGCCGATGGCATGGAAAACGCCGTCGTCGTGCGCGAGGCGGCCGACGGACAGACGGTGCGCACCGCCATCGTCCATCGCCCCGACGCCGAGGCGATGGCGCTGAAGGGCTGGATCGTCGTCCAGCGCGACGGCAAGATCACGCGCTATGTGATCACCGCCAAGGGACGCGCGGCGCTGACACGGATGCTGGACGCCGGCAACCCTGCCCGCTCGGGCGCAACGTCGGGCCCGTCGCGCGGTACCGGGCGGGTGCGCTACGGATTGCCCGAAAGCCCGGTGCTGGCGCTGTCGCGCCGCAAGGGGCCGGACGGCGCGCCGTTCCTGTCGGAGACGCTGGTCAGCGCGGCGGAACGTCTGCGCGAGGATTTCGAACTGGCACAAAGCGCCGGGATCGCACCGACCGTCGGTGAAATGCTGCCTGTGCCGGATGGTCGCACGCTGATGTCGCCGGGCGCCGACATGGCCCGCATCCGGGTGGCGCGGGCGCTGTTCGATCTGGGACCGGGACTGGCCGATGTGGTGCTGCGGTGCTGCTGTCAGCTTGAGGGCATGGAAACCGTCGAGCGGCGCATGGGATGGGCCGCACGCTCGGGCAAGATCGTGTTGCGGATCGCGCTGCAACGCCTGCGCCGCTATTTCGATGAGGTCGAAGGCAAACTCGGCCCGATGATCGGCTGAGCCGCATTGCCGGTCGTTCGCGCGCCCGCTAGGGTCTGCGCGGACAGACAGGAGTGCGAAGACCATGGCCGACGACAACCTGCCGCGCAAGACGGAAGACGCGCTGATCGCGCTGGTTCGGGATGTCGCACGCACCGAGATCATGCCGCGATTCCGCAACCTCGGCCATGGCGACATCGCGCGCAAGACGACCCCCGACGATCTGGTCACCGAGGCGGATACCGCCGCCGAAATCGCGCTGAGCGCCGGGGTGCGGGCGATCCTGCCCGCAGCCCGGATTGTCGGCGAGGAAGCGGTCAGCGCAGACGCCGCCGTTCTGGACCGGATCGGCGGCGATCTGGTGGTGATCCTCGACCCGGTGGACGGCACCTGGAACTTTGCCAGCGGGATCGCCGTCTTCGGGGTCATCCTCGCGGTGACGGTGCGGGGGCGGTGCATCTTCGGGCTGCTGTACGATCCGGTGATGGACGACTGGATCATGGCACGGCCCGGCGGTGGTGCATGGTTCTGCCGCGACGGCGTCCCGCCCCGGCGTCTTTCGGTATCACCCCCCGCCGATATGGCGGACATGACCGGCCTGGTGCCGGTGTTCATGTTTCCCGAACAGGCCCGCCCTGCCGCCGCCACCGCGATGCTGGGCTTTCGACGCACCACCACGTTTCGCTGTTCGTGCCATGAATACCGGCTGCTTGCCCAGGGTCGGGTCGATTTCCTGGTGAACGGCGGCATCCACGCCTGGGATCACTCCGCCGGCGATCTGTGCGTGCGCGAGGCGGGCGGGCATACCGCGATGATGGACGGCAGCCGTTACGATGCGACCCGGCGCACCGGAACCCTGCTGTCGGCCAACACCGCCGACACCGTCGATCTGCTGCGCGCGACCTTCGGCGGGTTCCTGCAATGATGGTCATGCGCGTGCTGCATGGCCGGATTGCCGCGACCTTGCGCCCCTTGGACATTGCCGCGCGCGCCGCCTATAACCACACCACGTCCCGCACAGGAGCCGCCCCCATATGAGCCCCCGCGACATCAAGATTCCCGACCAGCGCCATCCCGAAAAGGCGCGCCGCCCCGACAACGTTCAGCCCAAGAAGCCCAAGTGGATCCGCGCCCGCGCGCCCAGCGGCGAAGGCTATCACAAGACCCGCAACATCATGCGCGAGCACAAGCTGACCACGGTCTGCGAAGAAGCGGGCTGTCCCAACGTCGGCGAATGCTGGTCGCAGGGTCACGCGACGATGATGATCATGGGCGAGGTCTGCACCCGCGCCTGCACCTTCTGCAACGTCGCCACCGGCAAGCCGCCCGAGGCGCTGGACGTGTTCGAACCCGGCCGCGTGGCCGACGCGGTCAAGAAACTGGGCCTGAAGCATGTCGTCATCACATCGGTCGACCGCGACGATGTGGAAGACGGCGGCGCCGAACATTTCGCCCAGACGATCCGCGCCGTGCGCCGCCAGGCCCCCGGCACGACGATCGAGATCCTGACACCCGATTTCATCCGTTGCGCCCCCGAGGCCCTTGAAAAGGTCGTCGAGGCGCGGCCCGACGTGTTCAACCACAACCTGGAAACGGTGCCGGGCCTCTATCCCGAGGTGCGGCCCGGCGCGCGCTATTTCCATTCGCTGCGCCTGCTGCAACGGGTCAAGGAACTGGATCCCGCGATGTTCACCAAATCCGGCATCATGGTCGGCCTTGGCGAGGACGCGCAGGCGGTGAAACAGGTCATGGACGACATGCGCGCCGCCGACATCGATTTCCTGACCATCGGCCAATACCTGCAACCGACCCCGAAACACCACCGCGTCGACCGCTTCGTGACGCCCGAGGAATTCGCGTCGTATGAAAAGGCGGCCTATGGCAAGGGCTTCCTGATGGTTTCGGCCACGCCGCTGACGCGGTCCTCGTATCACGCGGGCGACGATTTCGAGCGGCTGCGCGCCGCGCGCCTGGAACGGCTCGGCCACAGCTGAATTCACCGGCCCTGTACGATCCGGGGGCGCGCCGGCGCCCTCGGCCACAACCGGCCGTGCCGCGGCTGGCCTGGCTTCCCTTCCCTTCCCTCACAATATGAAAAACGGCTCAGCCGGTTGAGGCTGCGGCAAATCGCGCCGCGGTGGAATGGCGTTGCCGCCATCGCGCAGGACTGATAGTAATCGATCACTATCTTTTGGGGCGCATCAGCCCGCCGTCGGGCGTTGATCGCGATCGCGGCAGGTTTCGGCCCCTGGAGGTTTCTTCGGGATCGCCGTCGTCCCGTCCAGAGGCGAGGTGCCACGTTTTGAAACTCCACCGCGGTTTTCGTCTGCTCCCGCCCATCGCCATCGGAATCGGCGTCGCCGCCTGGCTGATGTCCACGGCCGAGCCGCCGGCGCGGACGGATGTCCAGGAACGCAGCGTCGTGGCGCGAACCATCACGGCGCAGAAGGCGGCGTTGCCGACCGTGGTGCGCGGTTATGGCAACGTGCGCGCTGCCCGCAGTTGGGAGGCGATCTCGGAAGTCGCGGGCACCATCGTCTGGCGGCATCCCGATCTCGACACCGGCAACGTGCTGGTCGCGGGGACGGTGGCGCTGAAAATCGACGCCACCACCTATGAGCTGGCAGTGGCCCAGGCCGAAGCCGATCTGGCCGCGTTGCAGGCCGACATCAGCCAGCTTGAGATCGACGAAGCCAATACCGAACGATTGCTGGCGCTGGAACAATCCCGACTGGACCTCAGCGAAACCGAACTGACACGGGTGCGCGATCTGGTGTCGCGCGGTGTCGCGTCGCAATCGGCGGTCGACGGCCAGGAACGCGCCACGTTGCAGGTGCGCCGTGTCGTGACCGAATTGCAGAACGCCCTCGGGCTGATTCCCAGCCGACGCAAGCGCCTGGATGCACAGATGTTGCGCACCGAGGCGCTTCTGTCCCGCGCGCGTCGCGATCTTGAAAAGACCGACATCGTCGTTCCGTTCGATCTGCGCGTCGGCACGGTGCATGTGGAACGCCACCAGTTCGTCGGTGCCGGTCAGCCCTTGGTGACGGCCGACGATACCGGACAGGCCGAGATCACGGCGCAGGTTCCGCTCAGCGCGTTTCGCCGCCTGCTTGGCGGGGATGGCAGTGACGCCGCGGTGATCCCCGCGGCCCTGCCCGCAAGGTTCGACCAGATCTCGGCCACGGTGCGGCTTGTCTCGGACCCGGCCCAGACGTGGGAGGGGCGCGTCGCCCGTGTCGAAAGCGCACTGGACCCCCAGGCGCGGGCGGTTCCTGCCGTCGTGACGGTGGACAACCCCTATGCCGGGGCCAATCCGCCCCTGCGCCTGCCGCTGGTGCCGAACATGTATGTCGAGGTGATGTTCGAGGCGCCCGCCGCAACCACCAGCATCACCATCCCCGAAAGCGCCGTGCACGGCGGCGACCTGGTCTATCTGCGCGATGCCGATGGGCGCCTGGCCCTGCGCGAGGTCGCGGTATCGTGGCGCCAGAACGGCCAGGCCATCATCGCCAGCGGGATCGCACCGGGCGATGAGGTGATCCTGGACGATCTGATGCCCGCGATCCCCGGCACGATCGTGACCGTGGCGGAGGTCGCGGAATGATCCGCTGGTTCGCCGCACACCCGACCGCGGCCAATCTGGTGCTTGTGCTGATCCTTGCCGCAGGTGTCTTCGCGGCTCCGACCCTCAAACGCGAGACATTTCCCGATTTTCGCCCCGTCGAGGCGGAAATCAGCGTGAAATATCGCGGCGCTACGGCGGAAGAGGTCGAAGACGCGATCTGTCGGCGCATCTGGGACGCGGTGGAAAGCGTCGAATTCCTGGGCGAACTCGAATGCACCGCGCAAAACAGCGTGGCCCGCGCCGTGGCGACGATGGATCCGGCAGGCGACAACGCCCGTTTCATCAACGACCTGCGCACCGAAGTCACCGCCGTCGATGATTTCCCCGCCGAGGCCGATCCCGCCATCGTGCGTGAACTGCATCGCACCGATGCCGTCACGTCGGTGGCCATCGCCGGCGATCTGCCGCCGGCGCACCTGGAACGGTATGGCGCGGCGTTGCAGGACCGGCTTTCGGCCCTGCCCGGCGTGGCCAAGGTGTCGACGTCGGGTTTCGGCACCCGGCAATTCCGCATCACGGTGCCGCGGGCGGTTATGGAACAGCACGGACTCACGGTTTCCGAACTGGCCGGACAGATCGCCGCCCAAAGCATCGATCGACCGCTGGGCAGTCTTGAAACCGGGGATCGCGAGATCAGCCTGCGGTTCACCGACGAACGACGCGACGCGGCAGGTCTGGCCGAACTGGTCATCCTGTCGCATCCGAACGGCGCCGAACTGTCGCTGGGGCAGATCGCGACGATCACCGAAACCTATACCCCCGAGGAGGAGCGCGCGTTCCTTGACGGGCAGCGGGCCGTTTTCCTTCGCGTCGACAAGGCGCTGGACGCCGACGCGCTACAGGTGTTCGACCAGGTCGAGGATCTGGTTTCAGACGAACGCGCCACCCTGCCCGACGCGGTGCGGCTGGAAATCGTGTCGGACATGACCAGCATCGTGCGAGACCGCCTTGTGATGCTGGTGCAGAACGGTGCCATCGGCCTGGTCCTGGTGATCGCGGTCATGAGCCTGTTCTTCCGCCCCGGTTTCGCGATCTGGGCGGCGGTCGGCCTGCCCGTGGCGTTTCTGGGCGCCTTCGCGGCCATGGCGTTGCAGGGTCTGTCACTGAACATGATGACGCTTGTCGCGCTGCTGATGGCCATCGGCATCGTGATGGACGATTCGATCGTCATCACCGATTCGATTGCCGAAACAGCCGCCCTGGGCAAATCGCCGATCGAGGCCGCGGTGCAGGGCACGCTGGCCGTGATGCCGGGCGTCCTGTCGTCGTTCGCCACGACCATCGCGGTGTTCGGCCCGCTGGCGTTTCTGGCCGGTGAACTTGGCGCCGTTCTCGAAGTCGTTCCGCTGGTTCTGATCGCGGCCCTTGCCGCCAGCATCGTCGAGGCGTTCTGGGTGCTGCCGCATCACCTGAAACACGCGCTGACGGGCGCCGACAAGCCGCCGTCGCGGTTTCGGGCCGGGTTCGACCGCCGGTTCGAGAGCTTTCGCGAAAAGCGGATCGGTGCCATGGCCGATATGGCGATCCGGCGCCGTTACCTGGTGACCGGCCTGACCATCGCCCTGCTGATCGTCACGGTGGGATTGATGGGCGGCGGCTATGTCAAACGCGAGGCGATCCCGGCGATTGACGGCGATGTCCTTGAGGCGCGCATCCTGATGCCCCACGGCACACCCCTGGCCCGCACCAGTGCTGTCGCGGATCAGGTGGTCGCGGCGCTGACCCAGATCGACACGGCCCTGACCCCCGATCAACCGGATGGTGGGCCACTGGTGAAAACCGTGCAATTGCGGTTCAACCAGAATGCGACGGCGGGCGAATCCGGGCCCCATGTCGCGACGATCTCGGCCGACCTGCTGAGCGCCGAGAGTCGCACCGTCACCCTGGATGAAATCACGACCATGTGGCGCGATGCCATCGGGTCGGTGCCGGGCGCCCTGGCGATCCTGCTGACCGAGCCTGGCCTGGGGCCGCAAGGCATCGCGATCGAGATCCGCCTGTCCGGCCCCGATCTGGATATCCTGGCCCGGGCCGCCAAAACGCTTCAGGCCGAGACGGAAAATTATGCCGGCGTGTTCAATGCCACACACGACCTGCGCCCCGGCAAACCCGAACTGCGGGTGCACCTGGCCGAAGGGGCGACATCACTGGGCCTGACGGCGCGCCATGTGGCCGATCAGCTGGGCGCGGCCTTTCTGGGGCGGGTGATCACCACGGTCCAGAACGGCGACATCAGCCACGAAATCCAGTTGGAGCAAGCCGCCGGCGATCGTGATTCGCGCGACGACCTGCAGGATTTCACCATCGCCCTGCCCGATGGCAAGAACGTGCCGCTGTCCACCGTTGCACGCCTCGACGAGGCGCGCGGCTGGTCGCGAATCGCCCATGTGAACGGAAAGCGCACGGTGACGGTGCAGGCCGACGTCGACACCCGGATCGGCAACGCCGACGCGATCGTTGCCGAATTGAACACGACGTTCCTGCCCCGGCTGGCGGCCAGCGTGCCGGGGCTGAGCTATCAGATCGGCGGGCAGACCGCCAATTCGGCCGAAACCGTCGCGTCGATCCTGCGGGGGTTCCTGATCGGGTTGATCGGGATCTATGTCATCCTGTCGTTCCAGTTCCGCAGTTACGTCGAACCGGTGATCGTGATGCTGTCGATTCCGCTGGCGTTCATCGGCGTGATCCTGGGCCATCTGGTCATGGGGTATAACATCTCGATGCCATCGCTGATCGGTGCCGCCTCGCTGGCGGGAATCGTGGTCAACAACGCGATCCTGCTGGTTCAGGTCATCAAGCGCCACGCGCTTGCGGGGGTGGATCTGGCAATCGCCGCCGGTCGCGCCAGCCGTGAGCGGTTCCGCCCGATCCTGATGTCGGTTTCGACCACGATGATGGGGCTGATCCCGCTTCTGCTGGAGCGCAGCACCCAAGCGCAAACCCTGAAACCGCTTGTGATTTCGGTGGTGTTCGGGCTGTTTTCCTCGACGATCCTGGTGTTGATCGTCCTGCCGGCGTTCTATGCGATCCTCGGGGATCTGGGTCTGACGCGACTCAAGGGGGCCGCGGCGGATGCACCGGATGGGCAACATGGATAAGGCCGAAATGCGCCGCGCGACCGGGGTTTGTGGATGAACAGCGGTCGGACAAAAAACCTCAGCGCCGAAGAGCGGCGCCATGTGACCGTCGAAGCGGTGATCGACCTTGCAGGGCGAACCAACCCCGATTCGATCACCACGGCGGCCATCGCCAAGCACATGAACCTGACGCAGGGCGCGCTGTTTCGCCATTTCCCCAACAAGGAAGCGATCTGGCTGGCGGTCATGGAATGGGTGGCGGCGCGGCTGATGGCCCGGCTCGAGAAGGCTGCCGATGGCCTCGATTCGCCGCTCGGGACGCTCGAGGCGATATTTTTGGCGCACGTCGGTTTCGTGTTCGACCATCCCGGTGCGCCGCGCATGATGTTCGGCGAATTGCAGGGCGCCAGGACGACACCGGCCAAGCGCCTGGCGCGTGCGATGCTGGAGCGATACACGGCGCGGGTGAACGATCTGATCGACGCGGGCAAGGACCGCGGCGAACTTCGCGCCGATCTGGACAGCGAAGCGGCCGCGACGCTGTTCATCGGGACGATCCAGGGTCTCGTCATGCAATCGCTGATCGCCAACGACATGGCTCTGGTCGTGCAGGACGCCCCCCGTGTCTTCGCCATTTACCGGCGCGGCATCATCTCAAACCCCGGCCAGGGCGCGCAGACCTGATCGCCAAGCGCGGTCGCCGCATCCGCCCGGTAACGGGCCTGTCGTTTCAGGCGGCTTCGCCGGTTGTGGCCATCGCCGTGTCAAGCCAGCGGGCCAAGGTGTCCTTCGAAGGTTCCAACCGGGTCGCCTCGGCCCCCACGAACGCCAGAAATGCGTCGAGGTTCAATGCGTTGACCCCCACCAGCACAGGAATGTCGCGCGCGATCGCGGCCGCGATGATGGTGCGAAATCCCCGACCTTCGGCTTCGTGCTTGCCGAACTTGTTGACGATCACGATGTCCGCGCCGTGGTTCAACCCGGCTTCGACCAGGCCCACCGCCGTCTCCAGCGATGCCGGGTCCAGCCGGCATCCCCTGGCGCCCCGTCCCAGGCTTTGGGAAATCCGCAGCACCGGACCATCGGGAAGCACGCGGACATCCATGTCACAGGGTTGCTCACCCCGATCGGTGTTGATCTGCACCGTGCCGCAGGTGCGGTATCCCGATGCTGCAAGATCCTCGGCCACGGCGAACAACAGCCGATCGGTATCCCCGCGCGCGGGTGCCATCGTATAGGCGATTTTCATGGTTCTGTGCCTTCTGTCACGCGTCGAAGGGCAGGAATTCGACCAACGCCCCTTCCGCCAGCATTTCCGCCTCGCGCGGGATCAGGATGACGCCATCCGCGGTGGGAAGGCCGGCAACCCGGCCCGAATGGGTCGCTTCATCCACCTCGACGATCTCGCGCCCCATGCCGTCGCAGCCGAGGATTTTCGCCAACCGCAGTTCGCATCGTCCGAACTTGTGCTGCAACGGACCCGACAGCACGACATTCCGGCGCGGCGCGCGCGACGATGCATCGCCCGTAAGCCGGCGGCACAGGACGGTCCCGAACACCTGCCAGGTCACGAAGGCCGACAACGGATTGCCCGGCAGGCCCAGCCAGCAGGCCCGCCCCAGACGCCCATAGGACACCGGCTTTCCCGGTTTCATCGCGACGCCGCTGAAGGCGATCTCGACGCCAAGCCCGGTCAGGGCCGGCTTGACGTGGTCTTCCTCGCCCACCGATATGCCGCCGGTCGTGATGACAAGATCCACCTGCCCCGCCAGATCGCCCAGCTGGCGTTGCAGAGCGGCACGATCGTCCCTGGCCGTTTCGACATGGGTCAGGTCCAGGTCGGCACTGTCGAGGGCGGCGCGCAGCATCGGCGTGTTCACGTCCCAGATGCCCGCCCCGCGGCGCGGCTGCCCCGGCGGCGCGATCTCGTCGCCCGTGACGACCAGCGCCACGCGCACAGGGCGGCGCACACGCACCGTGGCGCATCCGGCCGCCGCGCAGGCGGCGATATCGCGCGCCGTGATCCGCCGGCCGGCGGGCACCACCACGTCGCCTGCCTTCATGTCCTCGCCCGCCGGCCTGACATGGGTGACAGATGCGGCCCTGTGCGTGACGATGATCTCGGCCTCGCCCCGCTGGACGGATTCCTGCGCCAGCACGACATCGGCGCCGTCGGGCATCGGCGCGCCGGTGAAGATCCGTGCCGCCGATCCCGGGCTCAGCGGTTCGGCGGTGTTCTGTCCGGCCGCGACCCTGGCCGTGACCGGCAGATGCCAGGGGCCGGCGCCGGTCAGGCTGGCCGAGTTGATCGCATAGCCGTCCATTGCCGCATTGTCGAAAGGTGGCGTCGGAGCGTGCGCAAGCACGGGTTCGGCCAGCACGCGACCGCGTGCCGCCGCAAGGGGCACGTCCTGGGTTTCGCGGACCGCTTCGGCGGTGTCCTTGATCCGCTCGATGGCGTCGTCGATCGTGGTCAGCGCGCCGGGCTGATCGCTGGCGCCACAGCCACAGCCCAGTTCGTCGATCCTGGTGAGAAGCGTCATTGGTCACTCTCCTTCTGAAAATGTCCCGGCCCCACCGTGCAATCGAGATCACGCAGCAGACCGTTCTTCAATCCGTAAACCAGGCCGTGGATGCGCAGGTCGTAGTTGTTCCTCCACGCCCGTTGAATGATTGGCGTCTCGGCAACCCGGCGGACACCTTCGACCACGTTCAGTTCGGCCAGGCGGTCGCGGCGCGCTTCGGCGTTTTCGGTCTGTGCCAGATCGACGGCATAGGCACGCGCCAGTCGTCGGATCGGTTCCAGCCAGTGATCGGTCAGCCCGCGCTGCAAATCCTCGGTGGCAGCCTGGACACCGCCGCAGCCATAGTGGCCGCAGATGATGATCTCGCGGATATTCAGCGCCTCGACGGCGAATTCCAGTGCCGACAGCATGTTCATGTCGGACGAGTGGATCACGTTGGCGATGTTGCGATGCACGAACACCTCGCCCGGATCCAGGCCGGCGACGACGTTGGCCGGCACCCGGCTGTCCGAACAGCCGATCCAGAAGAATTCGGGCGATTGCCGGGTGGCCAGCCGGGCGAAATACCCCGGCTCGTCCGCGTGCTTCTGTTCGGACCATTTCACGTTGCGGTTCAGAAGGTCGCCTAGCATGTTCAATTCTCCTGCCGGCGATCGCGTTCACGCCGTTCGTGCATGTTTCGCCGCATCGTGTTCAGGTCACCCGCCGTCAGGCAGGCCCGGGCAATGGGCAGAATGATAGCGTTTTCAAGAATGAGATGACACCGCGCATCCGTCGCGAATTCGGCCATCGCCGTGCGCGCGGGCGCCGGGAACGTGCCATCCCCCTGCCCCTGTTTCGCGATGAACGCGGCGATGCGCGCGGCATCGGTCACGGTGTGCAGGTGATCCGCCTCCAGCTTGTCGATGACGTTTCCGATCTCCTCGTCGGGGCCGCAGCGGTTGCGCAACATCGGGAAAAGGTCGTTCTCCTCATCCGCAAGATGGTGCGGCAGCCGGTTGGTCAGAAAGGCGATGACCATCTGCCGCTCGGCGGCGGGGACGCGGTCGGCTGCGACCAGCCGGTCGATCACCGCGCAGACTTCGCGTTCACGCTGATGATCGCGGGCGAGAAAATCCAGCGGGTTGTCGATCGGGCCGGTGTTGTCCGATCCGCCCCGATCCGGGTTCGCGCGCCCGCCGCGTTTGTGCGTCATCGACCTCTCCCAACGCTCAGGACACGCTGAAGTCGGCTCCCTGGATTTCCGCGCCCTTCACCAGTTCATCGACAAAATGCCGCGCCTGCCTTGCCCAGGCGGCCTTTTCCATGGCCTCGGCGATCTTGTCGCGCACCGAGGCGAACGGAAGCACCTGTCCTGGTGCAAGCGCATCCAGCCGGATGATGTGATAGCCATGGCGCGTCAGCGCGGGCTCGGCCGTGGTTTCACCTTCCGATAGGCTGCGAAGGACCGCCTCGAACTCGGGAACCGTGTCACCCGGTCCAAGCTGACCCAGCGCGCCGCCCGACGTCTTCGAGCCGCATTCGCTTTCCTGTGCCGCGATGGCGGCAAAGCGTTCGGGGTTCCGGGCCAGCAATTCGGCCACAGCCGTCGCACGCTTCAACGCCTGTTCGCGTCCCGCCGCATCGCGCGGATCACAGGCACACAGGATGTGCGACGCCTCCCACAGGGGGGGTGCGCGAAACCGTTCGGGGTCTTTTTCCCATTCGGCCCGCACGTCGGCGTCAGCGGGCGGTGAAACATCCACCGCCTGTTCGAGAAGGCCCCGGATCAGGGCCTCCTCTTCGGTTTCAAAGCGGCCGGGGCCGACTTCCTGTTGCTCGGCGACCAGGTCGCGCGACCGGGCCTCCTGCAACAGAAGCGTGCGGATCGCCACGGCATTGGCGGCCTTGCGCCATGCGATACCGGGCTTGCCCTTGGGGGCTTCCTGGTTCTGGGTTTCCGCGGCGACCACTGCGTGCGGAACCAGCTCGCCGTTGACGACAAGGTCGGGGAACATGGCTGCGTTCATCGTGCTTACTCCGCAGGGGTTACTTTGGACGTGCCGCGCTTGGGCAGGGGTTTCTGCCGGCGCGAGCGGACCAGCTGATAGCCGGGGCGCAGCAGATACCGGAACGGCGCCGCGAAACCCGAAACCATGTGCACCAGCCGGGTGAACGGGAACAGCATGGTGATCAGCAGGCCCAGGAAGATGTGGAACTTGTACATCCAGTGCACATCGATCACCTCGGCCCATGCGTTGAGCTCAAGCGTGACGACACTCTGGCTCCAGGTCATGAAACGAACCATCTCGGCGCCGTCCATGTGCTGAAGCGTCAGGAAGATCGTGCCCAGACCGACGAACAGCTGAACCCAGATCATCACAAGGATACCGATGTCGGCGACGCTGGTGTGGCGCCAGATCCGCGGATCAGTGACGCGGCGATGGATCAGCATGGTCGCACCGATCAGCGCCGCGATGCCCGCAACGCCACCCAGGATGACGGCCAGCCATTGTTTCATGGCATAGGGAATACCCAGCGTGTCCAGCACCCAGATCGGCGTGAACAGACCGATCAGGTGACCGCCGAACACGATGATGATGCCGACGTGAAACAGGATCGACCCCCAGACCAGCTGTTTGCGACGCAAAAGCTGGCTGGACGAGGATTTCCAGGTGAAAGGATCGCGTTCATAGCGCGCGATGCTGCCCACCACCAGAACGGTCAGCGCGATATACGGCATGACCCCGAAGATGAAGAAGTCGATGCTGAAGTTGGAAAATAACATGTCGGTTCCTTCCTATTCCGCCGCCTGGCGCGGCGCGGGGTTCACGGGCGTGTCCATGAGCGAGAGCATCTCGCGCACCTGCGGGCATCCGGCGTTGGGGTCGGGGCCGAACAGCACCTCGCTTTCCTCCCAGACCTCGTCCAGAGCTTCCAGATCGGTGGGGTCGTCGTCGGGCTGTGCCAGCATCTCGGCGACCGCTTCGGTGTTCTGAACGCCGCCGGCCAGTTGCAGAAGACCTGCGAACACCGCGCCGTAATGGCTTTCACGCCGGGCTAGCCGGGTGTTCAGCGCCTCGAAGATGTGGCCGGCATCGGCCAGGGTGTCGCGCGCTTCGGCAAACGGGCGCGTCGCCAGGAATTCCAGAAGCACCGGCAGGTGATCGGGCAGTTCCGAGGTTGCCGGATCAAAGCCGCTCTCGCGATAGGTCTCGACCAGCGAAACCATCGCGCCGCCCCGGTCACGGCTTTCGCCGTGCACGTGTTCGAACAGGTTCAGCGACAGGGTGCGGGACCGGTCGAACAGCATGACAAAGGCTTCCTGAAGCTCATAGATGTCGCGCTGGGTCAGGTCGTCGACCAGCGGGCGCAAGGCCCGTCGGGCGGCGGCTGTCAGCCGCGTGTCCGAAGCCAGGACTGCGCCGATTTCGGGCATCGCCTGCTGCAGTTCGCGCGTCGGATAGCTGAGGATCAGGGAAAACGCTTTCAGTGTGCGGTCCATATCAGTGCGCCTCCGTCGGCATCTTGAGTGGTCTTTTCGATCCGCCGAACAGCGACCCCTTCGAGACGCCGGTCGAACAGCCGTTGCTGTCGGTGAAGCCGCAGCCGCCCTTCAGGTCATAGGCATCCTCGACCTGCTCGCGGTGGGTCGTCGGGATCACGAAACGGTCCTCGTAATCGGCCAGCGCCATGATCTTGTACATGTCCTCGATCATGCGCCCGGTCAGGCCGACCCGTTCTGCGATGCCTTCGTCGATTACGCCGTCCACGGTCTTGGAGCGCATGTACGAGCGCATCGCCAGCATCCGCTCCAGCGCCGTGACAACGGGTGCCTCGTCGCCCGCGGTCAGCATGTTGGCGAGATACTTCACCGGGATGCGCAGGTTCTTCACGTCCGGCATGTCGCCGTTCATGCCGATCGCGCCCGCTTCGGCCGCGTTCTGGATCGGCGACAGCGGCGGGATGTACCACACCATCGGAAGCGTGCGGTATTCCGGGTGCAGCGGGAACGCCACCTTCCAGTCCATCGCCATCTTCCAGATCGGGCTTTCCTGTGCGCCCTTGATCCAGTCCTCGGGGATGCCGTCGGCGCGGGCCGCCGCGATCACCTCGGGGTCGCGGGGGTCGAGGAAAACGCCAAGCTGTGCATCATAGAGATCCTGGGTGTTCTCGACGCTGGCGGCTTCGGCGATCTTGTCGGCATCATACAGCATGACGCCCAGATACCGGATCCGCCCGACACAGGTTTCCGAACACACGGTCGGGTTGCCCGATTCGATGCGCGGATAGCAGAGCGTGCATTTCTCGGACTTGCCGGAAGACCAGTTGTAATAGATCTTCTTGTAGGGGCAGCCGCTGACGCACATCCGCCAGCCGCGGCACTTCTCCTGGTCGATCAGCACG
The DNA here is from genome assembly GCF_002751875.1 of Oceaniglobus indicus. Classification (GTDB taxonomy): domain Bacteria; phylum Pseudomonadota; class Alphaproteobacteria; order Rhodobacterales; family Rhodobacteraceae; genus Oceaniglobus; species Oceaniglobus indicus. The sequence continues at coordinate 261,990 of NZ_NMZM01000001.1, forward strand.
ATACCGTCTTCCTCGCGCTTGTAGATCGCGCCCGACGGGCACGACGACACGCAGGTCGGGTTCAGGCAGTGTTCGCACAGCCGGGGCAGATACATCATGAATGTATTCTCGTATTCCCCGTAGATCTGCTTTTCGATCCCTTCAAAGTTGTAGTCCGCGGACCGCTTCGAGAATTCGCCGCCCAGGATCTCTTCCCAGTTCGGGCCCTTCTCGATCTTCTGCATCCGCTCGCCGGTGATCTTCGAGCGGGGGCGCGCCGTCGGGAACGCCTCCATTTCCGGCGCGGATTTCAGGTGGTCGTAATCGAAATCGAAGGGTTCATAGTAATCGTCGATCTCGGGCAGCGACGGGTTGGCGAAGATGTTCGCCAGGATCCGCCACTTCGACCCCTGTTTCGGGTGCAGCTTGCCCGCCTTGGTGCGTTCCCAGCCGCCGTTCCAGCGTGCCTGGTTCTCCCAGTCCGTGGGATACCCCAGGCCCGGCTTGCTTTCGACGTTGTTGAACCATGCGTATTCAACACCTTCGCGGCTGGTCCACACGTTCTTGCAGGTGATGGAACAGGTGTGGCACCCGATACATTTATCGAGGTTCAGCACCATGCCGATTTGTGCGCGTACTTTCATTCTGCTGCCTCCTGAGCGGTCGGCTTCCATGCCTTTTCGGAATCGAGCCAATCGATTTTCTTCATCTTGCGGACGACGACGAATTCGTCCCGGTTCGCCCCCACGGTTCCGTAATAGTTGAAACCATAGGATTGCTGGGCATAGCCGCCGATCATGTGGGTCGGTTTCAGGACCGTCCGCGTGACCGAGTTGTGGATGCCGCCGCGGTTGCCGGTCTTTTCCGATCCGGGTGTGTTCACGATCTTTTCCTGGGCGTGATACATGAAGGTCGACCCTTCCTTGATCCGCTGTGACACCACCGCCCGCGCCGTGAGGGCACCGTTGATGTTATACACCTCGATCCAGTCGTTATCGACGATACCGGCGGATTTGGCGTCAACCTCGGAAATCCAGACCACCGGTCCGCCGCGGTTCATCGTCAACATCAGCAGGTTGTCGGTATAGGTCGAGTGGATGCCCCATTTCTGGTGCGGCGTGATGAAGTTCAGAACCAGGGTATCGCCTTCGTCCTGCACGGCCTTGGTGATCGTCTTCAGATCCACCGGGGGCCGGTAGGACATGAACCCTTCGCCGAACGCCCGCATCCACAGGTGATCCTGATACAGCTGTTGGCGGCCCGTCAGGGTGCGCCACGGGATCAGCTCGTGAACGTTGGTATAGCCCGCGTTATAGCTGACCTTCTCGCTTTCGATGCCCGACCACGTGGGGGACGAGATGATCTTGCGCGGTTGCGCGGCGATGTCGCGGAACCGGATCTTGTTGCCATGCTCGCCCTCGGCCAGGTGGGCGTGTTCACGCCCGGTGGCCTTGCCCAGTGCTTCCCACGCCTTCACGGCGACGTTGCCGTTCGTCTCGGGCGCCAGCATCAGGATGACTTCGCAGGCATCGATGGCCGTGTCTATCTTTGGCCGTCCGGCGGCCGAGCCGTCAAGTTGCACGCCGTTCAGCGCCGACAGGTTGTCGATCTCTTCCTGGGTGTCCCAGTTGATGCCCTTGCCGCCATTGCCCAGCTTGTCCAGAAGCGGACCAAGCGCGGTGTACTGGTCGTAGATCGCGCCATAGTCACGCTCGACCACCACGAAGGCCGGAGCGGTCTTGCCGGGGATCAGCTCGCACTCGCCCTTCTTCCAGTCCTTGACCTGATCCTGTGCGATCTCGGCCGGCGTGTCGTGCAGGATCGGCAGCGCGACGATGTCGGTCTCCTTGCCCAGGTATCCCGGGGTGACTTCCTGCAGCTTCTTGGCGATCGCCTTGAAGATTTCCCAGTCCGACTTGCTTTCATAGGCCGGATCGACAGCCGCCTGCAGCGGGTGGATGAACGGGTGCATGTCCGACGTGTTCATGTCGTCCTTTTCATACCAACTGGCGGTCGGCAGAACGATGTCGGAATAGACACAGGTGGTGGACATGCGGAAGTCGATGGTCACCAGCAGGTCCAGCTTGCCGCGCGGCGCATCCTTGTGCCACTTGGCCTCCTTGGGCAATTGTCCGCCTTCCTCGGCCAGATCCTGGCCCATGACGCCGTTGTCGGCACCCAGCAGATGCTTGAGGAAGTATTCGTGCCCCTTGCCGCTGGACCCCAGCAGGTTCGAGCGCCACACGAACAGGTTGCGCGGCCAGTTGGCCGGGTTGTCCGGATCCTCGCACGACATTTCCAGATCGCCGGACTTCAGGTTCTCGACCACATAGGCCGGGATATCCTTGTCCGCCGCCTTCGCCGCCTTCGCCACCTCAAGCGGGTTGGTCTTGAACTGGGGCGCCGACGGCAGCCAGCCCATGCGCTCGGCCCGGATGTTGTAGTCGATCATGCTGGCGTCCCAGTCGCCGGCGGGCGCCGTGGGCGACAGGATCTCGTCGGCCTTCAGCGTCTCGTAACGCCATTGGTCGGTGTGGGCATACCACGCCGAGGTCGCGTTCATGTGACGCGGCGGACGGCACCAGTCCAGGCCGAAGGCCAAGGGCACCCAGCCGGTCTGCGGCCGCAGCTTTTCCTGGCCGACATAGTGCGCCCAGCCGCCGCCGGATTGTCCGACGCAACCGCACATCACCAACATGTTGATGATCCCGCGATAGTTCATGTCCATGTGGTACCAGTGGTTGATACCGGCCCCCATGATGACCATCGACTTGCCGTTGGTCTTTTCCGCGTTGCCGGCGAATTCGCGGGCGACATGGATGATCTTGTCGGCCTTCACGCCGGTGATCTTCTCGGCCCATGCCGGCGTGCCGGGCATGTCGTCGGCGAAATCGGCCGTGACCCATTCGCCGCCCAGACCCCGGTCGAGACCATAGTTGGCACAGAACAAATCGAACACCGTCGCCACCGCGATCTCGCCCTCGGGCGTGGTGATCCGCTTGACGGGCACGTTGCGGGTCAGGACGTCGGGATGCTTGGCATCGGTCTGGAACTGACCGAACGTCTGGCCACCGAAATACGGGAAATCGACGCCGACCACATCGTCACGGTCTTCGTCCAGAACCAGGCTCAGCTTCAGGCGCGTCTCGGCGTCATTCGCCTTTTCCTCGAGGTTCCATTCCCCGTCCTCGCCCCAACGGTATCCGACCGACCCGTTGGGCGACACCAACGCGTTGGTGATCTCGTCGAACGCGACGGTCTTCCATTCGGGGTTGTTGGTTTCGCCCAGCTTGCCGTCCAGATCGTCGGCGCGCAGGAAACGTCCCGGCACAAGGCGGCCGTTCTGTTCGTCCAGCTTCACCAGCATCGGGAAGTCGGAATACTTGCGCGTGTAATCCTCGAAATACGGGGTCTGCTTGTCCAGGTGGAACTCGCGCAGGATGACGTGGCCGAAGGCCATCGCCAGCGCCGCATCGGTGCCTTGGCGGGCATTCAGCCAGACGTCGCCGAACTTCGCCGCTTCGGAATAGTCCGGGCTGACGACGGCCGACTTGGTCCCCTTGTAGCGCGCTTCGGTATAGAAATGCGCATCGGGCGTCCGCGTCTGGGGCACGTTCGACCCCCACAGCAGAAGATAGCCGGCGTTGTACCAGTCGGCGCTTTCCGGCACGTCGGTCTGTTCGCCCCAGGTCATGGGCGAGGCCGGCGGCAGGTCGCAATACCAGTCGTAGAACGACATGCACACGCCGCCCATCAGGCTCAGATACCGCGAACCGGCGGCATAGCTGACCATCGACATGGCCGGGATCGGCGAGAAGCCGAAGACCCGGTCGGGACCATAGGTCTTGGCGGTATAGGCGTTGGCGGCGGCCGTGATCTCGGTCGCCTCGTCCCAGGTGGCGCGCACGAAGCCGCCCTTGCCCCGGGTTTCGACATAGGAGGCGCGCAGGATCGGATCGGACTGAAGCTTGGTCCAGGCGGCGATCGGATCCATGGTTTGACGCAGCTCGCGCCATACCTTCATCAGCCGGCCGCGCACCAGCGGGTTCTTCACCCGGTTCGCGGAATAGAGATACCAGCTGTAGCTGGCGCCACGGGCGCAACCGCGCGGCTCGTGGTTGGGCAGATCGGGGCGGGTGCGCGGATAGTCGGTCTGCTGTGTCTCCCAGGTGACGATCCCGGATTTCACATAGATCTTCCAGCTGCAGGATCCGGTGCAGTTCACGCCGTGGGTCGAGCGCACGATCTTGTCGTGGCGCCAGCGGTTGCGATAGGTATCTTCCCAATCGCGGTTCTCGCGCGTTACCTGACCGTGCCCGTCCGAGAACGTCTCCAGTTCATTGGACTGGAGGAAGTTCAGTCTGTCCAGCAAATGGCTCATGTCGTTTCCTTTCTTAATCCGCGGGTTGGGCAGCGACGGCTGCGCCGCGACCACGTTCGATGTCATGCAGAAGTCCGCCCGGCCGGGTGTAGTAGACCCAGGTCAGCACGAGGCAGATCGCATAGAAGATGAGAAAGCCCCAAAGCGCGCCCACAGGTGAGCCGGTCATCGCGATCGAGCTGCCATAGGCCTTCGGGATGAAGAAGGCGCCATAGGCGGCGATGGCCGAGGTGAAGGCGATGATCGCGGCGCTTTCACGCTCGCCCTGCCTGCGGCTGGCGGCGGCGTCCAGTTCCGGCATCAGGCGCGGCACTTCCCGTCCCATGATCGCGGGGATCATCTGGAAGGTCGACGCGTTGCCGACCCCGGTCAGGAAGAACAGCGCCATGAAGCAGGCAAAGAAGCCCAGGAAGCTGCCACCGGTTCCGCCCGAAGGCAGGAAGGTAATGACGCCGAAGACCGCGATGATCATGCCAATGAAGGTCCAGAAAGTGACCCGTCCGCCGCCGAAGCGGTCACTGACCCACCCCGTCCCGGCCCGGCTGAGCGCGCCGACGAGCGGCCCGAGGAACACGTATTGCAGCGCGTTCACTTCGGGGAACATCAGCTTGGTCAGCAGCGGGAAGCCCGCGGAATAGCCGATGAAGCTGCCGAAGGTGCCGGTATAGAGGATGCACATGATCCAGTTGTGGAAGCGGCTGAAGATGATCGCCTGATCCCGGAAGCTGGCCTTGGCATCGGCGATGTCGTTCATGCCGACCCAAGCCGCGATGGTCGCCGCGATGATGAACGGAACCCAGACGAACCCGGCGTTCTGCATCCAGAGCTGCGCGCCATTGTCCAGCGTGACCGGCTCACCGCCCATGGCACCGAAGACGCCCATGGTGATGACGATCGGCACGAAGAACTGCATCACCGACACGCCGAGGTTGCCAAGGCCCGCGTTCAACGCCAGGGCATTGCCCTTTTCCGCCTTCGGAAAGAAGAACGCGATGTTGGCCATGGACGATGCGAAGTTGCCGCCACCCAGACCGCACAGAAGCGCCAGCGTCAGGAAGATCAGATACGGGGTATCGGGGTTCTGCACCGCATACCCGATGCCGATCGCCGGCAGAAGCAGCGACGCGGTCGACAGGGTCGTCCACAACCGCCCGCCGAATATCGGCACCATGAAGCTATAGAAGATGCGAAGGGTCGCGCCCGACAGGCCCGGCAAGGCGGCCAGCCAGAACAGCTGATCCTCGGCAAAGTCGAACCCGATGGCCGGCAGGCGTGCCACCACCATCGACCAGACCATCCAGACCGAGAACGCCAGCAGCAGCGCGGGGATCGAGATCCACAGGTTGCGGCGGGCGACGGACTTGCCCTTTTCGGCCCAGAACGTCGGATCCTCGGGCTTCCATTCGACCAGGTTGCGCGGTGCGACGGTGCGCCCCGGAACGTGGATCGGCTGCATTTCGGGCAGTTCGGGCAGTTGATCCAGCGCGTCGCCCTGTTGCGCGCGCTCCATCGTGCGCACCGACATGTGCATCCACGCCAGCGACACCGCCACGATGCCGAACAGCAAGGCGAAACAGCTGGTATAGATGCCGGTCAGATCAAGCAGCGCGCCAAAGACGATCGGCAGGATGAAACCGCCAAGACCGCCGATCATGCCGACAAGACCACCGACCGCACCCACGTGGTTGGGGTAATAGACCGGGATATGCTTGAACACGGCCGCCTTGCCGAGGCTCATGAAGAAGCCCAGCACGAACAGGACCAGGATGAAGGGCCAAACGCTCAGTTGCGTCGAAAAGGCGATCGGGCCGTCCTTGCCCTGGATGACATAGTCGGTGGGCGGATAGGACAGCATCAGAAGCAGGATCAGGCTGAAGCCGAAGCACCAGTACATCACCGTCCGCGCACCGACCCGGTCGGACAACGCACCGCCATAGGCCCGGAACACAGACGCCGACAGCGAGAACGACGCCGCAGCGATACCGGCCAGCCGCACGTCCAGGCCGTAAACGTCGATCAGATAGTGCGGCATCCACAGTGCCAGCGCCACGAAGGCGCCGAACACGAAGAAATAATAGAGCGAGAAACGCCAGACCTGGAGATTGGCCAGCGGCGCGAACTGTTCGCCCAGGCTGGGCCCCTTCGCGCCGCTTTCACGGCGTGCGACCAGGGCCGGATCGTCCTTGGCGAAAACGTAGAAGACGACGGCCATCACCGCCAGCGCGAACGCCCAGACATGGGCCACGCCATGCCAGCCATAGGCCACCATGACGAAGGGCGCGAGGAACTTGGTGACCGCGGCCCCGACGTTGCCGGCGCCGAAAATCCCCAGGGCCGTGCCCTGGTGCCCCGCATCGAACCAGCGCGAGACATAGGCCACACCGATGATGAACGAACCGCCCGCAAGGCCGATGCCAAGCGCGGCGATCAGATACATGATATAGGTCGAGGCGAAGGTCAGCGCCCAGACCGCCAGCGCCGTCAACAGCATCTGTGCCGAGAACACGATGCGTCCGCCGTATTTCTCGGTCCAGACGCCGAGGAACAGCCGCGTGACCGAACCGGTCAGAATCGGCGTCGCGACCAGCAGGCCGAATTGTGCCTCGCTCAGGTTCAGTTCGGCCTTGATGCCGACACCGATGATCGAAAAAATGGTCCAGACCGCGAAACATGCCGTAAATGCAATGGTGCTGAGCCCGAGGGCCCTGTTCTGGTCTGATGTCCGGACGGTTCCGGTGCTGGCCATGGTTCGCGCTCCTGCGTTTGTGCAAACGGATTCCCCTTCCGGGGTTGCCGTCATCAGGTGCCGGTTTTCAGCGCGAAGGTGGTTGATCTGGATCAAGCTGTCGAAATTGAGCCGTTAAATAAATGCACGTGGAAATTGCATCATCCACGGCAGGCTTCGAGGTCAAGCCGGCAGGGCGCAGGCATTAAATCGATGCTTGATTATTATCAATTTCAGATGCTACGCTCGACGCCGGGGCAAACGACAGGCAGACGCAGGCATGAGTGACTCGCAAGGTGAGGAAGTTCGCGGTCTGGCGTTGTTTGCGACCATGGGCGACGTCAATTTCAAGGCCCTCATGCGCGGCACCTATGTCCAGAACTTCCCGCCGCGCATCGATCTGATCCATGAAAACGAACCGGCCGATTTCCTGCACGTCGTGCTGTCCGGCGCGGTCGACCTGTTTTCGCAGTGGAACCGCCGCGAGACCAGCATGGCCACCGTCAGGCCGGTGTCGACCTTCATCCTGGCCGCCAGCATCTCCGACCTGCCCTATCTGATGTCGGCGCGCACGCTCGAGAAAAGCCGCATTGCGCTGATCCCCTCGCAGGATGTCCGGCGAATGTTCGCGGCCGATACGGCCTTTGCCACCGCGATCGCGGCCGAACTGGCCAACAGCTATCGCACCGTCGTGAAGAACACGAAGGATCTGAAGCTGCGCACGTCCCTGGAACGTCTCGCCAATTACCTGTTGCGTCAAAGCCGGACCCGCGGCGCGCCCGATTTCGATCTGACGACGGAAAAGAAGCGCCTGGCGTCGTTCCTGGGGATGACGCCCGAAAACCTCAGCCGGGCGTTCCGCGCGCTGGAACCCCATGGTGTCAAGGTCGAAGGAAGCCATATCACCATCACCGACCCCCAAGGGCTGGCCCGATACGCCAAGCCGAACCCGCTTATCGACGATTATTCAACATGAGGATCGCACCATGACCAAATCGATGCCCGGCGCCGCCGGTGATCTTGCCAACCAGCACCCCGACGTCTGGGACGCCTATTCCAGCCTTGGCAAGGCCTGCGCCGACGCAGGGCCGCTGAACGATCGCGAGAAGCGGCTGATCAAGCTTGCCCTTGCCATCGGTGCCGGATCCGAAGGGGCCGTGCATTCGCACAGCCGGCGCGCTCGGTCCGAAGGCATCGAGGCCGGCGCGCTGACGCAGGTGGCGCTGCTGGCCATCGGCCCCCTCGGCCTGCCGCGGGCCGTGGCCGCGAAAACCTGGATCGAGGATGAAACCCAAGCGCCGGCCGACCGCAGCACGTGACCGGGGCCTGCGGGGCGCGGTGCCCGGCACAGCGCCCGTCCCGGTTTCACGGGCTTGATGAACCCCGCCGCTTGGGGATAGTTAACTGACAGGGGATCGACGGTCTTACTCATCCGGCCTTCGACCCCGATCGAAGCTGCGCTGGGCGACGCTGTCACCGGCCGTGAACTGAAATGGAGAAGCCGCCGCCCCGTGACCCTTACCGTCACGAACGGCGGGACATCGAACGCGCGGGGCCGGTCCATGCCGGCGTCGCCATGACGTGCGATCCAGACATCATCTAACGCCGGGCCTTCCCGGTAGGACGGGAGACTCCGACATGGGCGCCCAGAACACCCCCAGTGCGGCCACGATCCGCGCGACCGCAGCACCGGCACAGGGCGTCGACGAACCGCAACCGTTGAAAGCCGCGATGTGGGTCGCCGGTTCGATCGCGTCGTTCTCGACCATGGCCGTCGCGGCCCGCGGGTTGTCGGCCGATCTGGATACGTTCGAGATCATGACATACCGGTCGTTCGTCGGCGTGCTTGTCGTGATCGGCGTGGCGCTGTTTTCCGGCACCCTGAACCAGATCAAGCGCGACCGCCTGGGGTTGCATCTGATTCGCAACCTCAGCCATTTCACCGGCCAGAACCTGTGGCTGTTCGCCATCACGCTGCTGCCGCTGGCGCAGGTGTTCGCGTTGGAGTTTTCATCCCCGCTGTGGGTCGCGCTGGCCGCGCCGTTCTTCCTGAGCGAGCGTCTGACGAAAACCCGCTTCGGCTGTGCGCTTCTGGGGTTCGTCGGCATCCTGATCGTCGCGCGTCCGGCGATCGACCACTTCGATCCCGGCATCGCGGCGGCGGCTCTGGCGTCGATCGGCTTTGCCGGATCGGCCATCTTCACTAAGATGCTGACACGCGATCAGTCGATCACCTGCATCCTGTTCTGGCTGACGGTGATGCAGGCGGTTTTCGGGATGATCTGCGCCGGTTACGACGGACAGGTCACCCTGCCCCCGCTGCGCGTGATGCATTGGGTTCTTCTGGTGGGGCTGTCCGGCCTGGTGGCGCATTTCTGCCTGACCAAAGCGCTGAGCATTGCGCCCGCCACCGTCGTCATGCCCTTCGATTTCCTGCGCCTGCCCGTCATCGCGGCGGTCGGCATGGCGTTGTATGGCGAACCGCTGGACATCTGGGTTCTGGTCGGTGCGGTGGTGATTTTCGGCGCCAATTACTTCAATATCTGGAGCGAGGCGCGCAACCGCAAGGTGTGACGCGAAAGTGACGGCGCGTCAGGATATCGCGGGTGACGCGGGGTCAAAATTGACCGGGCATGGTTGCGAAATCTATGGCTGGGGGACGCTCACGTTCTCGGGAGGAACATCATGAAGCTCGCAGTCCTCGCCTCATCCGCAATTTCACTTTGTGCTGGCGGCGCATTCGCGGCCGGCGTCGAACGCACGACGCAATCGGCGATGATCCTCTACGAGACGGGAAATTACGTCGAGCTGAACTTCTCCAACGTCTCGCCCCACGTGAGCGGCACGCAATCGGTGAACGCCAGCGCAGTGTTGCCCGGTTCTGTGCCCGGTGCCAATTCGGGCGGCATGACCGAAGACTACACCAACCTCAGCTTCGGGATGAAATATGCGGTCAACGACATGGTCGACCTGGCCCTGATCATCGACCAGCCCATCGGCGCCGACATCTTCTATCGCCCCGACACCGGCTATCTCTATGGCGGATCGGCGTTTGCCTTCGGCGGATCGACCGCATCGCTGGACAGCACCGCCGTCACCGCGTTGGCCAAGTATCGTTTCAACCACAACTTCTCGGTCTTCGGCGGATTGCGCGCCCTGCGCACCGGCGGCGACGTCAAGCTGTTCCAGGGCTACACCCTGAACGTGCCGAAAGAGACGGATTACGGCTATGTCGTCGGGGCGGCCTATGAAAAGCCCGAAATCGCGCTGCGCGTCGCGCTGACCTACAACTCGGCCATCAAGCATACCTTCCCGATCAAGGAAAACGGCGCGGTGTCGATCCCGATGGACGTCGAGATTCCGCAATCCGTGAACCTCGAATTCCAGAGTGGCGTCGCCAAGGACACTTTGTTGTTCGGCTCGGTCCGTTATGTCGACTGGACGGAATTCAACCTTGCCCCGGTCGGCTATGTCGCGACGACCGGGCGGCCGTTGGTGAAATACAACGACGACACCGTGACCTGGACGCTGGGCATCGGACGTCGCTTCACGCCAAACTGGTCGGGCGCGGTCTTTGCCAGCTATGAAGACAGCATGGGCGGATTCTCGGGCAACCTCGGGCCGACCGACGGGCAGAAATCCATCGGCTTCGCCGTAACCTACGAACAGGACGCGTTCGAGATCACGGCCGGCGCGCGCTATATCGATCTGGGCGACACCACCACCGAAGCGCCGCTGCCGTTCCCGGCGGGCACGCAGTTTTCGTCGTTCCGCGACAACCACGCCGTCGCCTACGGTTTCAAGGTCGCCTATAAGTTCTGAGCGCGCCACACTGCGCCAAGCGGCCCCGCAGATCCTGCCGGGGCCGTTTTCATGTCCGGGGCGGCGCGGGATGAAACCGCAAAATCCGGATCGCCCTTGGCCCCGGCCCCTGCTAACAGGGCGCCATGGTTGAACAAAAATCCCTATCCCGGCGCGCCTGGGGCGAACTGCTGATCCTGGCGATGATCTGGGGCGGCTCGTTCCTGTCGATCCGGGTCGCGCTGAACGAACTGTCGGTGGTCAGTGTCGTGGCGCACCGCGTCCTTTGGGCGGCCGTGATCCTGTGGGGCGTCGTCCTGGTGCGCCGCCTGCCGCTGCCGCGCGATCCGCGGATCTGGGGCGCCTTCCTGGTGATGGGGTTGCTGAACAACGTGATCCCCTTCGGCCTGATGGCATGGGGACAGTTGCACATCTCGACCGGCCTGACGTCGATCCTGAACGCCTCGACCGCCGTGTTCGGCGTGGTGGTGGCGGCGGCGGTCTTTGCCGACGAACGGCTGACCGCGCGCCGCGCCATCGGTGTCACGCTGGGGTTTGCCGGGGTGGCGACGGCCATCGGTCTGGACGCGCTGGCGCAGTTCGACATCCGATCGCTTGCGCAACTGGCCGTGCTGGGCGGCACCTTCAGCTATGCCCTAGCCAGCGCCTGGGGGCGGCGCAACTTCGGCGGGCTGCACCCGCTGGTGGCTGCCGCCGGCATGCTGGGCGCGTCTGCCCTGGTGATGGTGCCCGCGGCCTTCGTGATCGACGGGCCGATGACCCTGCGCCTGGCGCCGGCCACCCTGCTGGCCGTAGCGTATTATTCGGTGGTCGCCACCGCACTGGCCTATGTCGTCTATTTCCGGGTGCAGGCCATGGCGGGGGCGGGCAACCTGATGCTGTGCACGCTGATGGTCGCCCCGATCGCCATCGTGCTGGGCGCGGTCTTCCTGGGTGAGACGCTGCGCCCCTCGGCCTATGTCGGATTTGCGCTTCTGGCCAGCGGGCTGGTGATCCTGAATCGAAAACCCCGCCACCGCGCGCTGCGCCCGCAATCCCCCTAGGCAATCGCGCCAACCGACGCTAACACGAGGCCGCAAACTGGCGGAGGGGCCGATGATCTACGATACCGAAGCGGCCTATCTCGACGCGCCCGCCAAGCGGGTGATGCTGTTCGGCATGTCCGGGCTGGGCAAGACCTACCTCGCCAACATCCTGCGCGGATCGGGCGACTGGTTCCACTATTCCGTCGATTACCGGATCGGCACGCGGTACATGGGCGAACACATCGCCGACAACTTCAAGCGCGAGGCGATGAAGGTGCCGTTGCTGCGCGAGCTGCTGTTGACCGACTCGATCTATGTCGCTTCCAACATCACCTTCGACAACCTCGCACCGCTGTCCACCTATCTGGGCAAGCCGGGCGATCCGGCAAAGGGCGGTCTGCCCTTTGACGAATACATGCGCCGGCAGGATCAGCACCGCACGGCGGAAATCGCCGCGCTGCTGGACACCGTGCATTTCATCGACCGCGCCGGTAATCTCTATGGCTACGCGCATTTCGTCTGCGACACCGGCGGGTCGATCTGCGAGGTTGTGAACCCCGATGACCCCGATGACCCGGTGATGAGCGTTCTGTCCGACGCCGTCCTGCCGGTGTGGATCGAGGGCAGCGAGGCCCACACCGCCGCCCTGGTGCGCCGGTTCGATCGCGCGCCCAAGCCGATGTATTATCGCCCCGAGGTTCTGGCCGAGGAGTGGGCCGAATACCTGCGCACCCATGACGTGGCCGAAGATCGCGTCGATCCCGATGCCTTCGTGCGCTGGACCTATGCGCGCGCCCTGGCCCACCGCCAGCCGCGCTATGCCACCATGGCCCGCAACTGGGGCGTCAGCGTCACCGCCGACCAGGTGCGCGACGTGCGCACCCCGGCCGATTTCGACGCGATGATCGCCGCCGCCATCGCGCGGCGCGCCGGGGGCTGATCGGCCGGACTGGTAACTGTCGCGGTTCCGCCCTACATCGGCACTCCGACGTCAAGGCCCACACCGAGGATCGCCCCATGCCTATCAAACTGCCCTCCGACCTGCCCGCCTTCAACGTGCTGAAGAACGAAGGCGTGATGGTGATGGACGAATCCGACGCGGCCCGTCAGGACATCCGACCGCTCAGGATCGCGCTGCTGAACCTGATGCCCAAGAAGATCCAGACCGAAAACCAGTTCGCCCGCCTGATCGGGTCGACCCCGCTTCAGATCGACCTGCACCTGATCCGGATGAGCGAACACCAGACCCGCAACACCGCCGCCGAGCATATGGAGAACTTCTATCGCCCGTTTTCCGAGGTGCGCGACGAATATTTCGACGGGCTGATCATCACCGGCGCCCCCATCGAACATCTGGATTTCCACGATGTCACCTATTGGGACGAGCTGCGCGAGGTCATGGACTGGACCCAGAGCCACGTGCATTCGACCTTGGGCGTCTGTTGGGGCGGAATGGCGATGATCAACCACTTCCACGGGGTTAAAAAGCACATCCTGCCGGCCAAGGCGTTCGGCTGTTTCCGGCACGACAACCTTGCGCCGGCGTCGCCCTATCTGAACGGGTTCTCGGACGATTGCGTCGTGCCGGTGTCGCGCTGGACCGAGATGCGGCAATCCGAAATCGATGCCGCCCCCGGCCTGACGACCCTGCTGGGCAGCGCCGAGGTCGGTCCCTGCCTGGTCGAGGATCCGAAGCATCGCGCGCTCTATATCTTCAACCACTTCGAATACGACAGCGATACGTTGAAGCAGGAATACGACCGCGATGTGGCCGCAGGCACGGCGATCAACGTGCCGTGCAACTATTATCCGGGTGACGATCCGACCAAGGCGCCGCAAAATCGCTGGAGAAGTCACGCGCACCTTCTATATGGCAACTGGATCAACCAGATATACCAGACAACGCCCTATGACCTTACCCGGATTGGCCGCTAGCCTTCTTGTCGCGCTCGCCGCTCTTGGCGGGTGCGGCGCCTATGTCGACAGCCGCGCCGACAGGGCCGAACGCGCGGCCGAGGCGGAATTTCCCCCGCTTGGTAAGTTCGTGACCGTCAACGGCCAGCGCGTGCATTATGTCGAGGCGGGGCGCGGCCCGGACCTGATCCTGATCCACGGCGCATCGGGATCGACCCGCGATTTCAGCTTCGATTTCATCGACCGGGTCAAGGACCGCTATCGTGTCATCGCCTTCGACCGACCCGGTCTTGGCTATACCGACCGGATTTCCGATGCCTTCAGCGGCGCGCGCAACACCGCCGCCGAAACACCGCAGCAACAGGCGGCGTTCCTGAAGGCCGCCGCCGATCAGCTGGGCGTGCGGCGTCCCGTCGTGCTGGGCCATTCCTATGGCGGCGCGGTTGCCATGGCCTGGGCGCTGGATCACGACCCTGCCGCCGTCGTGATCGTGGCGGGCGCGACCGAACCCTGGCCGGGCAGCCTGGGCCTGCTTTACGGCGTCACCGGATCGGCCCTGGGGGGCGCGACGGTGGTGCCGCTGATCACGGCCTTCGCATCAGAAACCCAGGTGGAAACCGCACTGAAAGGCATCTTCCAACCCAACCCGGTGCCCGAGGGATACCTGGAATACATCGGTGGCCCCCTGACCCTGCGCCGCGAGACGTTCCGCGCCAACGCCCGGCAGGTCAATTCCCTGCGCCCCCATGTGGTCGAGATGTCGGCGCGATATCCCGATCTGCGTCTTCCGCTGGAAATCGTTCACGGCCTGGCCGACGACGTGGTGCCCGCCGAAATCCACTCCGAAGTGCTGGTGACGCAGGTGCCGGATGCCAATCTGGTCCGCGTCAAGGACGTCGGGCACATGCCGCATCATGTCGTTCCGACCATCGTGACCGACGCCATCGACCGGGCGGCGGCGCGGGCCGGATTGCGCTGAGCCGCACCGCCCCCTAGGCTGGGCAAAATCACGAGCGGAGCCTGCCCATGACCCTGCCCTTTGACGGCGCCATCAGCGCGTTCTATCGCAACGAAGCGCCGCAACACGTTCGCGACGCCATCGACGGCGCACGAAAGAACGATGTGCTGGGGCCAACCTATCCCTATGACCGGCGGATGGACGGCGACGCCTACCGCGACGCGCTGGCCGCGCTGCAACTGCAACTGGTGCGGCTGCAGGCGGATGTGAAGGCCACCGGCAAGCGTATTGCCGTGGTGTTCGAGGGCCGCGATGCCGCCGGCAAGGGCGGCACGATCAAGCGGCTGCGCGAAAACCTGAACCCCCGCGTCTGCCGGACTGTCGCCATGTCGAAGCCGACCGAGCGTGAGCAGGGCGAATGGTATTTCCAGCGCTATATCGAAACCCTGCCGACAACGGGTGAAATCGTGCTGTTCGACCGGTCGTGGTACAACCGCGGCGTGGTGGAAAAGGTGTTCGACTTCTGCACCGACGAACAACGCGAACGGTTTTTCGCGCAGGTGCCCCGGTTCGAGGAGATGCTGGTCAACGACGGCATCATCCTGATCAAGATCTGGCTGAACGTCGGACAGGCCGAACAGCTGCGCCGGTTCCTGAAGCGCGAGCATGATCCGCTGAAACAGTGGAAACTGTCGTGGATCGACGTCGAGGGGCTGAAGCGTTGGGACGCCTACAGCGCCGCCATCGAAGAAACCCTGGCCCGCAGCGATACCACCGCCGCCCCCTGGACCGTCGTGCGCTCGAACGACAAGCGACGCGCGCGCATTGCCGCGTTGCAGGCGGTGTTGCACCGGGTCGATTTTGCCGGCAAGGACACCGACGCCATCGGCGCGATCGACACCCGCATCTGTGGCCCGCGCGCGATGTTGTCCGCCGCGGCATGACGAAACGCGGCTATCATCACGGCAACCTGAAACAGGCGCTGGTGGATGCGGCCCTGTCCCTGATCGAGGAGAAGGGGCCGACCGGCTTCACCCTGTCCGAGGCGGCCAAGACCGCCGGCGTGACGCCGGCCGCCGTCTATCGCCACTTCGAGGGGCGCGACGACCTGATTGCCGAGGCTGCCGCCCAAGGATACGAGATTTTCGCCGACCTGATGGAATACGCCTATGACCAGGGGCAGCCATCGGCCCTGGCGGCCTTTGCGGCCACCGGGCGGGCATACCTGGCCTTCGCCCGCCGCCATCCGGGCCATTACGTCGCCATGTTCGAATCCGGCATCTCGATCAATCGCACCCCCGAACTTGCGCAACGGGCGCGGCGCGGTCTGGGGGTTCTGGAAAAGGCCGCGGTCGCACTGGCCCGCCAGATCCCCGCCGAACGGCGCCCGCCGCCACAGATGTTCTCGGCCCATATCTGGGCCATGTCCCATGGCGTGGTCGAATTGTTCGCGCGCGGCAGCCCCGGCACCCGGTCGCCGTTTCCACCCGAAGACCTGCTGGAAACGGGTATCGGGATCTACCTGCGCGGACTGGGGCTGATCGCACCCGATGCCTGAGGCATCGCGCGCCCCGCAGATCCGCGACCGTGGACACGGCAATGCCAATTACCTGTTGCAGTTTCCGCGGCAGCAAAGAAATATCGTCCGGACACCTGAAGGGACTGACCCGCCGACATGGCCATGACTCGTTTTGCCAGTTCCGAAGCCTCGCGCGGCCTGCTGATGGTCGCGCCGCCTGCGCTCTATGCGCTGCTGCTGCTGGCGGTGCCGCTGGCGGCGATCTTCGCGTTCAGCTTCTGGACCCAGGATTTCCTGACGATCGACTTCACCCCGACGCTGAAGAATTACCGCGAGGCGTTTTCCGAACCGCTCTATGGTGAATTGATCCTGCGCTCGGTCCTGATCGCGGGATCAGTGACGCTGGCCACCGTGGTGCTGGCCTTTCCCATCGCCTATTTCGTCAGCTTCCACGTTGCCCCGAACCGCAAGAGCCTGTGGATCTTCCTGATCACCATCCCGTTCTGGACGTCCTATCTGATCCGGGTGTTCCTGTGGAAAGTCATCCTTGGCTATAACGGCGTTCTGAACACCACCTTGCAGGGGCTGGGACTCACCGAGGAACCGCTGACCTTCATCCTCTACAACGCCAACGCGGTGGTGATCACGCTGGCCCATGCCTTTGCACCCTTCGCGATCCTGCCGATCTTCGTCGCGCTGGAAAAGATCGACCGGTCCCTGATCGAGGCGGCACAGGACCTGGGGGAAAACCGGGTGATGACCTTCATCCGCGTCACCCTGCCCCTGGCGGTGCCCGGCATCGTCGCCGCGACCCTGATCGTGTTCATTCCCACCATCGGCGATTACGTCACGCCGCGGCTGGTCGGCGGGCCCAACGGATTGATGATTGCCAACATGATCCAGACCCAGTTCCTGAAACTGAACAACGCCCCCATGGGTGCCACGCTGGCGGTGATCGCCATGACCGTGGTGACGGTGATCGCCCTGCTGTTCATCTGGCTGAACCGCAAATGGCTGAGGGCGCGGTCATGAAGGGCGGCGGATTGCGGATCTATGCCTGGCTGTATCTGGTGTTTCTCTATGCACCGATCGTCCTGTTGCCGATCTTTGCCTTCAACGACGCGACGATCATCGCCTTTCCGCTGTCGGGCTTCACGACCAAGTGGTTCGCGGAAATCCCGAACACGCCGGCCCTGGTGCAATCCGTGCAGACCAGCGTGATCATCGCCGTCATCACCGCCCTGCTGTCCACGATCCTGGGGATCTGCGCCGCGCGGGCCGGGGCGAAATACCGCTTTCCGCTGAAGGCGCCGATCCTGGGGTTCATCATGCTGCCGCTGGTGCTGCCCGAAATCATCGTCGCCGTTTCCCTGCTGGTGGTGATCCTGGCGCTGGGCCTGCCGCTGGGCGGCTGGACCGTGGTTCTGGGCCACACCCTGATCTGCACGCCGTTCTGCATCGCGATCCTGAATTCGGCCTTCGCCAACCTCGACCCGTCCCTGGAGGAAGCCGCCTTCGACCTCGGCGAAACGGCGTGGAGCACGTTCCGCCTGATCACCCTGCCCCTGGTGATGCCCGGCATCGTGTCGGCGCTGCTGATTTCGTTCACGATCAGCCTGGACGAATTCATCATCGCGTTCTTCCTCACCGGCACCGAACCCACCCTGCCCGTCTATCTCTGGGGGCAGTTGCGGTTTCCCCAGAAGATCCCCGTGGTCATGGCGCTGGGCACCATCCTGGTGGCGCTGTCGGTGATCCTGCTGACCATCGCCGAAATATTCCGCCGCCGTGGCATCGCACGGGCCGGCGGCAAAGACACCGGAGGCTTTCTGTGAGCCAAGCGACATCCGCGACCCCGCCCATCGTCTCGCTGCGCGGTGTGCACAAGTATTACGGCACCTATCACGCCCTGCGCGGCGTCGACCTGGACATCGGCTCGGGCGAGTTCTTCTCGCTGCTCGGCCCGTCGGGCTGTGGCAAGACCACGCTTCTGCGCACCATCGCCGGGTTCGAGGATATCTCGCAAGGCACCCTGCTGCTGTCGGGTCAGGACATGCGCGGCGTGCCCGCGAACAAGCGCCCGACGAACATGGTGTTCCAAAGCTATGCGATCTTCCCGCATCTCACCGTCGCCGAGAACGTCGCCTTCGGTCTGCGCCGCCGCCGCGATCTGGACAAGCGCGCCAAGGGTGCACTGGTCGACGAAGCGCTCGAGATGGCCGGCCTCGACGGCTTCGGCCCCCGCGCGGCCCACGCCCTGTCGGGTGGGCAACGCCAGCGGGTGGCGCTGGCCCGGGCGCTGATCCTGAAACCCAAGGTTCTGCTGCTCGACGAACCGCTGTCCGCGCTGGACAAGAAGCTGCGCGAGCAGATGCAGAATGAACTGCGCCGCCTGCAACGCCATGTCGGCATCACCTTCATCCTCGTCACCCACGACCAGGAGGAAGCGCTGATCATGTCCGACCGCATCGCGGTGATGTTCGAGGGCGAGATCGCGCAACTGGCCGATCCGCAAACGCTCTATCGTCGCCCGCTCAGCCGCAGGGTGGCGAACTTCATCGGCACGATGAACTTCCTGCCCGCCCGGGTGAATGGTGACATGCTGGACATTGCCGGGCTCGGCCGCGCCACGGTCAAGCCCGACCAGGCCCCCGGGGGCATGCCATCGGGTGACGGCCACATCGGCATTCGCCCCGAAACGATGTCGATCCTGTTCGAAGGCGACGCGACCCCGGCGCAGACCGCCAACGGCAAGGTGGTCGAACTGGCCTATTACGGCGACATGACGTATTATGACGTCCTGCTCGACGACACCGAGACGCCCGTGACCGTCTCGATGAAGAACCTCGTCGGGCGCCGGGTGCTCGAACGGGGGGATCGCGCCCGCATCTCGTGGGACGAACGCTCGCTCGTGGTATTCTCCTGACCTTGCGCATCGCAGAGTCCGACCCGGGCCGGCCCCGCGTCGCCGCGATCGACATCGCGCGCACGGTCGCGTTGCTTGGCATGGCGGTCTATCACCTGATCTGGGATCTGATGCTGTTCGGCCTGATTCCCGCCGAAGTCGCGCTGTCGGGCGGCTTTCGCTGGCTTGCGGTGGTGGTCGCGGCCAGCTTCCTGTTCCTCGCCGGTGTCAGCCTGATGCTGGCCCATGGGCGGCACCTGAACGTGGCCAAGGCGCTGAAACGGATCGCGGTGATCGCCGCCGCCGCCGCGCTTGTCACCGTCGCGACCTGGTTCGCCATGCCCGACGCCTTCGTCTACTTCGGCATCCTGCATTCGATCGCGGCGGCGTCGCTGGTCGGTCTGCTGCTGTTGCGCCTGCCCTGGCTGGCCACGTTGGCGATCGCGGCCGCAACCTTCGCACTGCCGCAGGTGGTGCGCCATGGTGCGTTCGATCACCCCGCCCTGCTCTGGACCGGACTGCACGTCACGGGCCGTGCCACCGTGGATTACGAACCGTTCTTTCCCTGGGCCGCCGCGACCTTCGCGGGAATCGCCCTGGTGCAGGCCACGCGCCGCTCGGCCTTCTGGACGCCGCGTCCGGTGGGTCGCACCGCCCGCCGCCTCGGCTGGCCCGGCCGCCACAGCCTTGCCATCTACCTGATCCACCAGCCGGTCCTGATCGCGCTGGTCTGGCTGACCGTTCAGATCCGCCTGGCACTCTGAGCAATCGGCAATCCGTCCTCTGACCTTCTTACTGACCCAAATACTCCCGCCGGAGGCATCCGATAGCGGCCCCGCCGTGCCGCGTCCCCGGGATCAGGGCCGCGTCACCAGCCAGACTCCGCCCCCGGCCAACGCCAACCCCGCCCAGGCCAGGGCCGGCATGCTTTCGCCCAACAACGTCCAGGCGATCAGCCCGGCAAGCGGCGGAACCAGGAACATCAGGGCCGACACGCGCGCCACCTGCCCCGCGCGGATCATCGCCAGCAGCAGGCCGACCGCGATCACCGAATTGCCGATGACCAGATACACCATCACCGCGGCGAATTCCCATGACCAGTTGATCGGACCGGCGTCCTGCATCAGCCAGAACGGCAGGATCCCGATGAACCCGGCGCCATAGCCGATCAGGTTGGCCGTCACCGGATGATGGGACAGGCCGAACCGCTTTTCCCACAGCGTGGCCGCGGTGATTCCGGCAAGGCCCAGAACGGCCAGGGCGAACCCCGCGACCGGCGGCGCCCCGATCTCGAGCCGCGCGACGATCACGAGGACGGCGCCGGCCAGCGCGAGGATCAGACCGATCCACACCCGCCGCCCGACCGACTCGCCGCTCCAGCGTGGCGCGATCAGCGCGACCAGGATCGGCTGCAGCGACATCAGCAACGCCGTCATCCCGGCGGTGACCCCGGCCTCCAGCGCAAGGTAGGTCAGACCGAAATACACCGTCTGGATCAGCAACCCGACCAGCGCCAGATGACCCCAATCCGCCGCCCGCTTCGGCAAGGGCGGGCGCATGACGCCGAAAAGCGCTGCCATGATCGCGACCACAAGCGCATAGCGCAGCGCGAGGATGCTCATCGGCGGGCCATGCTCCAACCCGATCTTGGCGACGCTATAGCCACCCGACCAAAGCGCGAGGAACACCAGCGGCGCGACGTTCGACAGCCACCGGGGGCCTGTGGGATCTCCGCCCGTCGTCATCGCGAAGAGTCTCGGCCGGTCAACAGATCGGCAGTCAACACGTCACGTTCCAGCATCAGCGACACGACACGTGACGCCCCGTCCAGGGTGTAATGGCCATAATCCCACGAAATCGGCTGTCCCTCGTCGCCAAGTGCGTGACAGGCCGTCGGATCGCAGAGCACGTCCAGAAGATCGACATAGGGCACACCGCCTGCCTTGGCGGCCGCTGCAAGGGCCGCGTTCCGGGCCCGCAGTTCAGGTTTCAGGCGCGCGTGCAATGCGGTGGCGTAATCGTCGGCGTCGGAGATGCGCGCCAGGATCGCCGGCACGGCCGGGGAATACTCGGGCGTCGGGCCGATCACGACGATGGTGTCCACGAATTCACCCAGCGCGTCGAGTGTCGCGCCGATGTCCGAGGCGTCCTGCGTCGTCCAGCGGGCCGACAGGATCACGGCGTCAATGCCGCCTCGCGGCAGCGTCTCGGTCAGCAAAAGGTCCACGAGGCCGGAACACGCGGGATCCTTGTCCGCCGCGGCGATATGTCGGCAATTCGACGCCGTCGCCTGAAGCAGGTTGACCTGCGGCAGGTGGCGTGACAACGCGCGCCAAAGGTGCGCTGCATGTGAATCACCCAGCAACAGGACGTTGGGGCGTGACGGATCCAGCGCCAAACAGGTGTCGGGTCGATAGTCGGCAAATCCGGTGCCGTCGGCGCCTGGAAAACAGGTGGGAAACCGATAGCCCGCATTGAAGGTATCACTGTCGCGATAGTCCAGAAACGAAAGCATCTCGCGTTGCTTGTCGCTGCGGGTGGCGTTGAAGACCGCGGTGTTGTCGGCGCCAAGACCGAAGGCCACGAACACCGCGCCACAGATCAGGCTTGCCCCGAACAGATCGCGCCGGCGTGCCAGCGCCTTGCGCGGGCCGCGCCGGAAAGGCTGTTCGACGTATCGCCAGGTCAGCGCGGCCAAGCCGACCGCCACCACGCCCAGGGCCAGCATCAGCACCGGTCCCGGCTCCGCCACGCTTTGGATGCGTGCGAAGGCGAACAACGGTTGATGCCAGAGATAGGCGCCATAGCTGACCAGTCCAACCGCCACCACCGGTCGCGCGGCGAGCCAGGGACCGATGACCTGTCCGGGGCGCGCGAACAGGATGATCAGGGCGGCTCCGATCACCGGCATCAGGGCGAACAGCCCCGGGAATGGCGTCGTTGCGTCATATCCGAAAACCGCAACGGCGATCATTCCCAGACCGGCCGCGGCCAGCCAATCATGCCCACCGTTGTGATCGCGCCCCCAACCCCGCGATCGCGACAGGACCGCGCAAATCGATCCGGCCATCAATTCCCAAAGCCGCGCACCGGTGAAGAAGAAGGTACGTTCCGGCGCCACCCGAAGGCCGTATTCAGCGAGAGCAAGACTGGCGATCGCCAGCGCCACGAACACCGCCAGCATCCGCCGCGGGCTGGCCCGTCGGCACAGCAGCATGACCAGCGGGAACAGCAGGTAATATTGTTCTTCGACGGCCAGGCTCCACGTGTGGATCAGCGGCTGAACGTCCACGGCCGGGGCGAAGTAATCGACCTGGCTGAGGAAGTAGAAGTTCGACAGAAACAGGGCGACGGTTCCCGCGCTTTTGGCGAAATCGTTGAATTGCGACGGGATCATCCAGACCAGAGCGAAGGGAACACAGGCGGCCATGACGAAAAACAGCAGCGGCAGGATGCGCCGCGCCCGCCGTTCGTAAAACCGCACCATCGAGAAATCGCCGCGCGCCATGTCGTCCAGCATGATGCCGGTGATCAGGTAGCCGCTGATGACAAAGAAGATGTCGACCCCGACGAACCCGCCCGAAAAGGTGGCAAAGCCGGCGTGAAACAGGATGACGGGCACCACGGCAACAGCGCGCAGTCCGTCGATCTCGGGTCTGTATTTCATCCGGGCCCACCCAATGAAAACGGGCGCGTCCCGAAGGACACGCCCGCCGCGATGGTGTCAAAGCTGTCGGCCAAACGTCAGCGCTTGGAGAACTGGAAGCTCTTGCGGGCCTTGGCCTTGCCGTATTTCTTGCGTTCCACGACACGGCTGTCGCGGGTCAGGAAACCGGCCGCCTTCAGCGCGCCGCGCAGGGACGGATCATAGAGTTGCAGCGCCTTGCTGATGCCGTGCTTGACCGCACCGGCCTGACCGGACAGGCCACCGCCCTTGACGGTTGCGTAGACGTCGAATTGGCCTTCGACGTTGGCCACCGTGAACGGCTGGCGCAGGATCATCTGCAACACCGGACGCGCGAAATATTCGGCGTAGGGAATGAAGACACCCTTGCTGTTGCGGATCAGGAACTTGCCCGATCCCGGCTTGATCCAGACGCGGGCGACCGCATCCTTGCGCTTGCCCGTGGCATAGGAGCGGCCGAATTCGTCGCGCACCTGTTCGTGCAGCGGCGCGGAGTCGGGCGTGGCGAGATCGGCGCCGGAAACGGCGGCGTTCAACTCGTCGAGGGATTTAATTTCGTCGGCCATGCTCATGCGCTCCGGGTGTTTTTCTTGTTCAGGACTTTCACGTCCAGAACGTCGGGGTTCTGCGCCTCGTGGGGATGATCACCACCGGCATAGACGCGCAGGTTGGTCATCTGCTGGCGCGACAGCTTGCCGCCGGGCAGCATCCGCTTGACGGCCATGGTGACAACCCGCTCGGGGTGCTTGCCTTCCAGGATCTGGCCGGTGGTGCGCGACTTGATCCCGCCCGGATAGCCGGTGTGCCAATAGTTCGGCTTGGCCCGCTTGTTGCCGGTCAGTTGAACCTTCTCGGCGTTGATGACGATGACGTTGTCGCCCATGTCCATGTGCGGCGTGAACGACGGCTTGTGCTTGCCCCGAAGGCGCATGGCGATGATCGAGGCAAGACGGCCCAGAACGACACCTTCGGCGTCGATCAGGATCCATTTCTTGTCGATATCCGCCGGGGTCGCGGTAAAGGTTTTCATGTGAGCGTCCTGTAAAGTAAGAGAGCGCCGCAGGGGCGCCGTCCGGATGGCGTGGTTCTAACCGACTGCGCGCCACAGTCAATCGGCATCTGCGCAATTAAAACGCGCGTTTTCAAAGCGTTGTAAATACGGTATTTGAATACCCCACGAAAACGGCGCCGCGGCGGGCCAACTGCGGCCCGCGGGCAACACCCCACCCTCGGAACGCGGGCAAATGTTTCGAAAACGACTTGCACGGGGCGGAAATGACCCCTAGGTGCACCCTACGAGCGGGACCGATCCCAACCCCGGCCGACAGGTCGGGGGGGCGCTAAGGAACCACGGATACAATCTACTGGTAGAAAGGGGTCAGCCATGGATGGCGCGCACCTCTTCCAACTGGGGACTGGTCTGGAGACAGGCGCCCAAGCGGAAGATCACCACGGCAGCGATGCCGCGAACGCAAACCTGACTCGCGACATCTTCGACGAAGATCGCGACGATCACTTCATTCGCCGCGGCGGCAAGGTCTTTGCCGGCACACATCTGATCATCGAGGTGGTGAACGGCACCGGACTGGACGACGAGGCGCGGATTCAACAGGCGTTCCGCGATTCGGTCGACCTGTGCGGCGCGACGCTGCTGCATATCCACACCCACAAGTTTTCGCCCCAGGGCGTTTCCGGTGTGGCCGTGCTGGCCGAAAGCCACATCTCGGTGCACACTTGGCCCGAGATCGGGTATGGTGCCTTCGACGTCTTCATGTGCGGCGATGCCGATCCATGGCGCGCCGTCGATGTCCTGAAGGCGGCCTTCGCCACCGATGACGTGCGGGTGCGCGAGCTCTTGCGCGGCGATGGCCTGGTGTGCGAAGCCGCCGCCGCCTGAACATTGCGCAAGCCGCGGATGCCTTCGGCGAGAGTATTTGGATCAGTAAGAAGCCGGGCGTTGTTTCCGGCTTCTTACGCGCCATATTCGGCCACCGGCACTGAACGGCACCGACCGCCCGCCGTGAAAGTACGGCGCGCAACCAGACCGAAAGGAGCACCCATGACCAAGCTTGACGGCTGGACCCTTGAGCGGCTGCACGCCGATCATGCCCAGGCCCTGCGGGAAACGCGGGTGCTGTATGACAGCGCGACCGAGCATCAGCGGCTTCGGGTGTTCGAGAACCCGACGTTCGGGCGGATCATGACGCTGGACGATGTCGTGCAGGTGACCGAGGGCGACAATTACATATACCACGAGATGCTGACCCATGTTCCGATCCTGGCCCATGGCACGGCGAAGCGGGTTCTGATCATCGGTGGCGGCGATGGCGGCATGGCGCGCGAGGTGTTGCGCCACGCCACCGTCGAACATGTCACGATGGTGGAGATCGATGCCGGCGTCGTGGAGTTTTCCAAGCAGTATCTGCCCGCGATTTCCGACGGCGCCTTCGACGATCCCCGCCTGAAGCTGGTGATCGCCGACGGCGCCGCCTTCATGCGCGACACGGCGGGCGGTTTCGACGTCATCATCGTCGATTCCACCGATCCCGTCGGGCCGGGCGAGGTTCTGTTCACCGACACGTTTTATGGTCATGCCCAACGCGCCCTGACGCCGGGCGGGATCCTTGTGACGCAGAACGGTGTGCCCTTCGTGCAGGGTGATGAGTTGACGAACACGATGCGCGCGTTCCGGGCCCTGTTCGCCGATGCGACCTGTTATCTGGCCACCGTGCCGACCTATGCCGGCGGGCCCATGGCCTTTGGCTGGGGCACGAACGGCGATGCCCGGCAGGTTCCGCTGGCCGAGCTTGAATCGCGGTTCCGCACCGCGGGGCTGACCCCCGGGTATTACACGCCCGAGGTGCACAAGGCCGCCTTCGCCCTGCCCGGCTATGTGGCGCGCCTGATGCCCTAGGCTGGAATCCCGGCTTTGCGTATTTAACTTGCCCGTCATAACAATGCGTTGGCGGACCCGGCACAGATCGGGGCCGCGAAACGACAGGCAGCGATTGCACCCAACATTCAGGCTCTGGTATAGTGCGGACAACAAAATATAGTTCCCAGACCAGAGGCATCGAGCGACGTGAGCGATACGCCAGAACCCCCTGAAAACGATGGTGAAAATGTGCCGGCACCGGTGTCGCCCACCGGGCCGACGATTTCCGTCGCCGACGAGATGCGCACGTCATTCCTCGACTACGCGATGTCGGTCATCGTCAGCCGTGCCATTCCCGACCTGCGCGACGGGTTGAAGCCGGTGCATCGCCGGATCCTCTATGCGATGCATGAAACCGGCAATACCCACGACAAGAGCTATCGCAAATCGGCCCGCCCGGTGGGCGACGTCATGGGCAAATACCACCCCCACGGCGATTCCGCGATCTACGAGGCGCTGGTGCGCATGGCCCAGGACTTTTCCATGTCGCTGCCGCTGCTGGACGGTCAAGGCAACTTCGGGTCCATGGACGGCGATTCCGCCGCGGCCATGCGATACACCGAGGTGCGCATGGATCGCCCGGCGCAAAGCCTGCTCGCCGACATCGAAAAGGACACCGTCGATTTCCAGGACAACTACGACGGCAAGGACCGCGAGCCTTCGGTCCTGCCGGCGCGCTTTCCCAACATGCTGGTCAACGGCGCGGGCGGCATTGCCGTCGGCATGGCCACCAACATCCCGCCCCACAACCTGGGCGAGGTGATCGACGCGACGCTGGCCCTGATCGAGAACCCCGACCTGACGTCCGAAGACCTGATCGACTATGTCCCGGCGCCCGATTTTCCCACCGGCGGCGTGATCCTGGGCCGCTCGGGCGCGCGCAAGGCCTACCTTGAAGGGCGCGGCAGCGTCATCATCCGCGCCAAGACCCGGATCGAGGAGATCCGCAAGGACCGCTATGCCATCGTGCTGGACGAAATCCCATATCAGGTGAACAAGGCCACGATGATCGAGAAGATCGCCGATCTGGTGCGCGAGAAGAAACTGGAAGGCATCTCTGCGGTCCAGGACGAATCCGACCGCATCGGCGTGCGCGTGGTGATCGAACTGAAGCGCGATGCCACGCCCGAGGTCGTTCTGAACCAGTTGTTCCGCTTCACGGCAATGCAGACCTCGTTCGGCTGCAACATGCTGGCGCTGAACGGCGGGCGGCCCGAACAGCTGACCCTGCGCGATTTCCTGTCGTATTTCATCGGCTTCCGCGAAGAAGTCGTGGCGCGACGCACCGCATTCGAATTGCGCAAGGCGCGCGAGCGCAGCCATATCCTGTGCGGCCTGGCCGTCGCCGTGTCCAACGTCGATGAGGTCGTGGCGACGATCCGCGCCTCGCTGGATCCGGCCGAGGCGCGCGCAAAGCTGATGGAGCGGGCCTGGCCCGCCCACGAAATCGCCCCCTTCATCCGGCTGATCGACGACCCCAGCCATACGGTGAACGAAGACGGCACCTACAACCTTTCCGAAATCCAGGCCCGCGCGATCCTGGAGCTGCGCCTGCAACGCCTGACCCAGCTGGGCGTCAAGGAAGTCACCGACGAGCTTGAGGAACTGGCCGCCAAGATCAAGGATTACCTCGACATCCTGCGCTCGCGCGAGCGGATCATGGCGATCATCTCGGACGAGCTGAGCGAGGTGCGCGAACAATTCGCCGTGCCGCGCCGCACCGAGATCGTCGACTGGTCCGGCGACATGGAAGACGAAGACCTGATCGAGCGTGAAGACATGGTCGTCACCATCACCCAGTCGGGATACATCAAGCGCACGCCCCTTCACGAGTTCCGCAGCCAGCGACGCGGCGGCAAGGGCCTGTCGGGGATGTCCACCAAGGACGAGGATGTCGTTACCACCCTGTTCGTGGCCAACACCCACACGCAGCTTTTGTTCTTCACCACCGACGGCATGGCCTACAAGCTGAAGACCTGGCGCCTGCCCATGGGCGGACGCACCTCCAAGGGCAAGGCGATTGTCAACATCCTGCCGATTCCCACCGGCGTTTCCATCGCGGCAATCATGCCCGTGGACCGGGACGAAGCGGATTGGGACGAGCTCCAGATCGTCTTCGCCACCTCCGCAGGCACCGTCCGGCGCAACAAGCTCAGCGATTTCACCAATGTGAACCGCGCCGGCAAGATCGCCATGAAGTTCGAGGGAGAACACGAAGACACCAAGCTGATCAACGCGCGGATCGCTTCACCTGACGACGACGTGATGCTGGTGACCAATTCGGGTCGCGCGATCCGCTTCCGCTCCAGCGACGTGCGGATCTTCAACAGCCGCGCGTCGGTCGGCGTGCGCGGCATCCGCCTGTCGGGCGATGATCATGTGGTGTCGATGGCCGTGATCCGCCACTTCAGCGCCACCCCCGAGGAACGCACGACCTATCTCAAGATGCGTCGCGCCATGGCGGGTCTGACCGACGACGTCGAGGTCGACGACGAAGACCAGGCGGATGAAGATCAGAACTTCACCCAGGATCGCTATGCCGAGATGTCGGCCGCGGAGGATCTGATCCTGACGATCACGGCACAGGGATCCGGCAAGCTGTCGTCATCCCACGATTATCCCGTGCGCGGTCGTGGTGGTCAGGGTGTCATGGCCATGGATTCACGGATGCGGGGCGGACCGCTTGTCGCCTCCTTCCCCGTCGACATCCACGATCAGATCATGCTCGCCACGTCCAAGGGGCAATCGATCCGCGTTCCGGTTCAGGGCATCTCGTTCCGCTCGCGCGCCGCGGGCGGGGTCAAGGTGTTCGACACCGGCCCGAACGAGGAAGTCGTGAGCGTCGCATGGATCGCCGAACAAGGCGAAGACGACCCCGAAACACCGATCGAATGATACCGACCTCCGGCGGGGCGACAGGTTTTTTCTTGCCTGAAATACTCCCGCCGGAGGCTCCCGTCCTTTCAAAGTGCGCCCATGCCCGCTACATCCCGTTCCATGAACAAGACAGTGAACATCGTGGGCGGCGGCATGGCCGGGTCCGAAGCCGCCTGGCAGGCCGCCAATGCCGGTTTGAACGTGGTCATCCACGAGATGCGCCCCAAGGTGGGCACCTTCGCCCATCGCACAGGCGATCTGGGCGAAATGGTATGCTCCAACAGCTTCCGCTCGGATGACAGCGAACAGAACGCCGTCGGGCTTTTGCATTGGGAAATGCGAGCCGCGGGCGGCCTGATCATGGCCATGGCCGACAAACACCGCCTGCCGGCCGGTGGCGCCTTGGCCGTCGATCGCGATCCTTTCGCCGCCTCGGTGACCCAGGCGTTGATGTCCCATCCCAACATCACCGTCGAACCCTCTGAAATCACGTCGCTTCCGGCAGACGGCCACTGGATCATCGCGACCGGCCCCCTGACCTCGGGCGCGCTCGGCGCGGCGATCCGTGCGGAAACCGGCGAAGAGGCGCTGGCCTTCTTCGATGCCATCGCGCCCATCGTCCACTTCGATTCCATCGACCTGTCGAAGGCCTGGATGCAATCGCGCTATGACAAGGGCGAGACCGAGGAAGAGCGTACCGCCTATCTCAACTGCCCCATGGACAAGGCCACCTACAACGCCTTCATCGACGCGCTGCTGGCCGCCGACACGACCGAATTTCACGAGGGTGAAACCGCCGGCTATTTCGACGGCTGCCTGCCGATCGAGGTGATGGCCGAACGCGGTCGCGAGACGCTGCGTCACGGCCCGATGAAGCCGGTCGGCCTGACCAACCCGCATCAACCGGATGTGAAGCCCCACGCCGTGGTGCAACTGCGGCGGGACAACAAGCTTGGCACGCTCTACAACCTCGTCGGCTTCCAGACCAAGATGAAGTACGGCGCGCAAACCTCTGTCTTGCGGATGATTCCGGGCCTTGAGGACGCGCGGTTCGCCCGTCTCGGCGGGATTCACCGCAACACCTTCCTGAAGTCGCCGGTCCTGCTGGACGACCAGATGCGCCTGAAATCCCGGTCCAACATCCGCTTCGCCGGCCAGATCACCGGCGTCGAGGGTTATGTCGAATCCGCGGCCATGGGCCTGCTGGCGGCACGTCTCGCCATCGGCGAACTCACCGACACGCCGCTGCCGCCGGTGCCCCCGACCACCGCCATGGGCGCGCTCGTCTCGCACATCACCGGTGGCGCCGATGCAAAGACCTTTCAGCCGATGAACGTCAATTTCGGCCTCTTTCCCCCGGTCGATGGGCTGAAAGGCGGGCGTCGCGGCCGCAAGGACCGCTACAAGGCCTATACCGACCGCGCCAAGGCCGACTGGACCGCATGGCTGGCGACGCAGGCCGCCGTTCCGGCGTGACCCTCACCACCCGGTTCGCGCCGTCGCCCACCGGGCCGCTGCACCTTGGCCATGCCTATTCCGCCTTGCTGGCGCATGACATGGCGCGCGCCGAAGACGGCCGTTTCCTGCTGCGGATCGAAGATATCGACCCGGCGCGCTGCCGGCCCGAGTGGGAGGCGCGCATCATCGACGATCTCACCTGGCTCGGCATCCGGTGGGACGCGGAACCGATGCGCCAATCCGAACGCCACGCCGCCTATGGCAGCGCGCTGGATGATCTCTGGTGCCGTCATCTGCTGTTCGGTTGCTCCTGCACCCGCCGCGATATCGCCGATGCGCTGTCGGCGCCGCAGGAAGATGGCGCACCGATCATCGGGCCCGACGGCCCGGTCTATCCCGGCACCTGTGCGCCGGACGACCCCGCCGCCCCCCGCCCATCGGTCAGGCCAACGCACTGCCATCTGCGTCTCGACATGACGGCCGCCCTGATTGCATGCCAGGAACAGATCGCCACCCCCTCGGCTGACGATCCCGGCTTGGCGTTCACGGAAACCGGTCCGCACCATCACGGGCGCGTCGTCACGCCGCCCACCTTCTATCGCGACCACATCGGCGACATCGTCCTTGCGCGCAAGGATTTCGGCACCTCCTATCACCTCTCGGTCGTTCTGGACGACGCGGCGCAGGGCATCACCCATGTCGTGCGCGGTGAAGACCTGTTCGAGGCCACGCGCATCCATGTCCTGCTGCAACACCTTCTTGGCCTCGCCACCCCGGTTTATTACCATCACGGTCTGATCCGCGACGACAGCGGCCGGCGTCTGGCTAAACGCGACGACGCCCGCGCCCTGGCCAAGTACCGCAGCGAAGGCGCCACGCCCGACGATATCCGGCGCATGGTCGGTCTTCGCCCTTCTTCCTGACCGAAAACTCCCGCGCGCGCTTGTGCCGTTACACCATGGGCGCCATGATCTCGGTCTCTTCACCCTCACGGATCGCAGTATAGAAACAGGACCGCCGGTTGGTATGACAGGCCGGCCCCTCCTGGCGCACCAACGCCAGAAGACAGTCGCGATCGCAATCTAGCCGCAGTTCGACAAGGTGCTGCACATGGCCGCTGGTCTCGCCCTTGACCCAGAAGTCACCGCGCGAGCGTGACCAATAGGTGACCCGTCCCGAGGCCAGCGTGCGCGCCACGGCGTCGGCGTTCATCCACGCCAGCATGAGAACCTCGCCGGTTTCCGCCTCCTGCGCGACGACAGGAAGAAGACCGGCGGCATCGAAGCGAAGACTGGCAGGGTCAAAGGACATCGGGCAAACCTTTTCAACAGGGGGGATCCGCTCTATCTACGGGGCATGGGCGACAAGGGAAAGCAGATGCCATGGCCGAGAGCGATCTGATCAAACTGTATTCGGGACGTATCCTGGCGCTGGCTGCGGACATGCCGCACACGACCCCCCTTGCGGCGCCCCAAGGCAGCGCGCGCAAACGCTCGCCGCTGTGCGGCTCGACGGTGACGGTTCAGATCGTGACCGAGAACGGGCGCATCTCGGATTATGCCCAGGACGTCAAGGCCTGCGCGCTGGGACAGGCCGCCGCGTCGGTCGTGGGCGCGAACGTCATCGGCCGCAGCCGCGCTGAAATCGAACACGCCCGCAGCCAGTTGAAGGCGATGCTGACCGCCGGTGGCCCGGTCCCGGACGCGCCCTTTGACGGTCTGGAAGTCCTGCAGCCCGCCAAGGATTACCGCAATCGTCACGCTTCGATCATGCTGGCGCTCGACGCCACGGCCGAGGCATTCGCCGAGGTCGAGAAATCCGCCTGCGCCTGACCCGTCGCATATGATAGCGTCTTCCGCCGCACTTGGCTGCGGCATGGGCTGCTGGCCTTGAAGATCGATCCCCGCCCAAGAAAATAGCCGGAGCCAAAGGCCCCGGCTATTGCCGTGTCGTGTCAGGTCGGGTCTTCAGAAGATGAAGTCATCCTCGACCAGCGAGATACGGTTGACGTTTTCCAGCGTGATCGTGTTGCCGTTCATCTGGTCGATCACCACGTCGCTGCCCACCTGGGTCAGATGGTTGTTCAGCAGGTCGTTGAAGTTGGCAATTGCATTGACCCCACGCAGGTCAATCACGTCGCCTTCCCGGTTCGCGCCGCGGAAGTCACGCACCACGTCGTTTCCATCACCCGAGCGGAACACGAACTGATCCGCTCCGCCGCCGCCGGTCAGGGTATCGTCACCGCGTCCACCGTCGAGGATATCAGAGCCACCGCGGCCCAGAAGCTTGTCCTGACCGTTGAACCCCCTGAGGGTGTTGCTGACGGCATTGCCGACCATGATGTTGGCCAGCGCGTTGCCGGTGCCGTCGATCCGGTCGACACCGATCAGGGACAGGTTCTCGATATTGGCGCCCAGCTGGAAATCGACGGAACTGCGCACGGTATCGCGGCCCTCGTTGCGGAATTCGCGCACGACATCGCCTTCGTTATCGACAAAATACAGGTCCGAACCCCGGTTGCCGAACATCTGGTCGGCGCCGGCACCGCCTTTGAGCGTGTCGTTTCCGCCGCCGCCCGACATGATGTCGGTGCCGTTGCCACCGAACAGGCGGTCCAGGCCGTTGCCGCCATCCATCCGGTCATCGCCGTTGCCACCGAACAGAACATCGGCCCAGGCACCGCCGTCCATCACGTCATTGCCGTCACCGCCGATCAGCGTGTCATAGCCGACGGCATTGGCCTCGTGTTCGACGATCTGGAAGGTGTTCACGATCGTGCGCCCCGGATCCGTGGCAATCGCACGCACCGTGATACGATCGTCTTCCGTCGCGTTCAGCCCGTTCAGCGTGCCCCCGAATTCGAACCGAAAGCCCAGGGGCGTCTGGATCAGGTCGGCGGCCGGGATGTTACGGGCCACTTGCCCGTTGACCAGAATGAGAACGCGTTCGATGTCGGCGCGGGTGATGCCCGAGTCGACCAGTTCCCCGCCCAACGTGGACGGGTCGAGGATGATGGTGGTCGAGTTGTTGTCGATCCCGTCATCCAGAAGGTCCAACTGCTCTTCCGAGGCATCGGCGCCGACGCCGAACGAGCGGATCGTCGCGTTGATGCCGTTTGTGTCGAGAAGCGTGGTCACCTCGTCCGCAAAGCTGGTGCTGCCGCCGCCGTTTTCACCGTCGGACATGAAATAGAGAACGTTCTGGCCCTGATCCTGATCCTCGAAGAAATCGATCACCGGGTTCAGGCCGCTCTCGAAGCTGGTGCCGCCGTTGGCCCTGAGCCCACGCAGCGCGTCGATGACGTCGGGCGTGCCGTTTCCGTTGTTGTCCGCGTTGGCGATGCCCCGGAAGATTTCCTGTCCCGAACTGTCAAAGCGCGTGAGCGAGATGTTGGCGTCGCTTCCAAGCTTGCGGTTGATGGCGTTGATCAACTGGACCAGGCCTGCGATTTCAGCATCCAGAATTGTGTTCGCAACACCATCGCCGTTCTGATCGGCGACCTGGCGGGTGCCCTGGAAAGTTCCGCTGGTCGATCCCGAGGTGTCGATGACCAGCGCGATGTTCAGGATCTCCGACGTCACCGGCGTGCGCGACACATAGCCCTGCAGGGGCAATGTCGTGCCGTTGGCGGCATCTGGCACGGTCAGGCTGACCGAGAACTCCTGGCCGGTCGACTGGGCGACGCGCGTGTTGGTCGTCGTGACCAGCGAGGTGTTGTTGTCACCCGACAGGATATCGTCGCCGTTTCCACCAAGCAGAAGATCATGCCCCTGGGCCCCGACCAGCAGGTCGGCACCGTCGTCGCCCATCAGGACATCAGCGCCGTTGCGCCCGAAGATCAGGTCGTCGCCGCCATTCCCGGAAATCAGGTCGTCGCCGCCGAACCCGGTGATCGTGTCGGCATAATCGCCGCCATCCAGGATATCGCGGCGGGCCGTGCCGTTCAGCTCCACCCCATACACGGGATCATCCACGAACCCGGTGTCGAAGTTGACGACCAGGCGCAGTTCATCCGGGCTCATGCCGTCGGTCGCGCCATCGCCGAGGTTCTTCAGGATGTCGGCTTCGGCTTCGGCTTCCGCCATGGTGTTGTTCTGGGTCAGGAAATGCATGAAGATCTGCGTTTCACCCGGCGCGAGATCGAAGTCATAGCCATAGCTGACATCGTCAAAGTTGAAGGATGCCGCAGACAGCGCGTTGGCCCTGCCCGACTGAACGACATGGGTGACCACCGGGTCACCGCCGCCGTTGTCGTCGGTGATGATCCACTCGTCCTGCACGTCGAATATGGCGTCACCGCTGGAGGTGACGGCAATCGTGCTGCTGTCCGACCCAAGGTCGGTGTCAATCGTCAGCGACTAGGTGTCACGGGCCGGGCCGTTGTTGGTGACGATTTCGAGATACCGCGCAAACCCGCCGGTCGTAGGCACGTAGATTTTGCGCTCGATCGAGAAATCACCGCTGGTGGCGCCGGTCAGGACGACCTCGCGGCCGTTGTCCTCGGTGAAGCTGTCGGGGAAGGAAAAGATCGACGGAATGGACGCGCCGCGATCGAACGCGTCGTTCGTCCCGTCGTTTATCCGTCCTCCGCCGTAGATGTCCCACTCAAAACCGTCGCCATCGAACAAGACGAATGGAAAATTCAAAGCCATATCAATACCCCCAAGGTTCATATTCTGCACGCCGTACCAGGCACCGGATATCTTGGTCACGGACCCTTGAAACACGACCCGGCCCAAGACCCGGCTAAAGCCACCGGTCACCCATTCGTGATTTTGCATTCAAAGATTCATTCTCGCAATACCTTTCACGGACCAGCACCCGGAGGGGACACGGCCGCGTCGCGCAATGCTGGTTCGCGCAGCCTTGTTTTTCTGGCCGATCACCGCGCCACGGCGCAACAAGGGGATTGTGACAGTTTGTCGCAGTGATCGGCACGCGGCCGCATATGGCCGAACCCGCGCCGATGATCTCCGCGCTTTCATCCCGCCAGATTCGCCGCGGATGCCCGGGCCCGTTGACCGGCCGCGGCCGCCGAATTCCGCGCAAAATTGCGCGGTACGGAATGCGACTGATGATCGGCGATCATGGCGAACCCGTGGGCGAAAGAAAAAAAACGCCGCGCATCCCGTGGGGATGGCGGCGCAAGAGTGATGTTCGACAGTGCATCCGTCAAACCGGGCAGGCAACCCGGCAAGGGGACAGAGCGACGCGTGGTTCCTCGGGGACAAGGGACGCGCGACGGATGCCGCGAACATTGGGCAGTGACGTAAACCTAGACAAATCCGGGCAGGTAAAGCCCGACAACAAGAAGCAGGGTCAAGGCAAGGACGCCGGCAAGATCCTGAACCAGCGTATCAGAGCGGCGGATCACCTTTCCAATCTGTTCCAACATCTCCGCGACCTCCCCTGTCTGCATCTCGTTCCTTGTTTGTTCCAGATTAACCCCTCTGTGTAAAGAACTTTATGAGAACATTCGTGAACAAAACAGGTCTTTTCGGCTAACCCACTGAAAGCAAACGGATCGCCTTGTCCTGTTCCATCAGCCACAGAAGATGGCGCGCGGCCTGACCCCGGGCACCTGTCAGCCCCGGATCCTGGGTCAACAGCGCCCGTGCATCGCGCTGTGCGACCTCCATCAGGGCGGCCTGACGTTCCAGGTCGGCAATGCGGAACCGCGGCAGCCCCGATTGTGCATGGCCGATCAGATCGCCCGCGCCCCGGATCGCCAGATCTTCCTCGGCGATGCGAAAGCCGTCTTCGGTCTGACGCATGATCTCAAGGCGGCGGCGCCCGGTTTCGTTCAGGGGCGCGCGATACAGCAGAACACAGGTTGATGCCGCGCTGCCCCGGCCGACCCGCCCGCGCAACTGATGCAACTGCGCCAATCCGAAGCTTTCGGCCCGCTCGACCACCATGATGGATGCGTTGGGCACGTTCACGCCGACTTCGATCACCGTGGTCGCCACCAGAACTCCGGTTTCGCCCGCGACAAAGCGGGCCATGGCGGCATCCTTTTCCGCCGGCGGCATCTGGCCGTGGACCAGACCGACGACGCCGTCGCCCAATGCGCTGCGCAAGGTCTTGAACCGCTGTTCCGCCGACGTCAGATCGACCGTCTCGCTTTCTTCCACCAGCGGACAGACCCAATAGGCCTGGCGCCCCGAAGCCACCGCCGTGCGCAGGGAATCGACGACCTCGTCAACGCGGCCGATGTTGACCAACGCCGTCTTGACCGGCGTGCGGCCCGGCGGCTTCTCGTCCAGGATCGAAACATCCATATCGCCATATTGCGTCAGGGCCAGCGAGCGTGGAATCGGCGTGGCGGTCATCACCAGGACATCGGCGCGCGTGCCCTTCGCGCCCAGTTCAAGCCGCTGGCGCACGCCGAAACGATGCTGTTCGTCCACCACGGCAAGTCGCAGGTCGTGAAACGCCACGTCCTTCTGAAACACCGCATGGGTGCCGACCAGGATCCCGATCTGCCCCGCCGCAAGCGCCGCAAGCTTGGCCGCCCGCTCGGCCCCCTTGTCGCGCCCGGTCAGCAACTCCAGAACGACGCCCGCCGCCTCGGCCAGTGGTTGCAGCCCTTCCACGTGCTGACGGGCCAGGATTTCGGTCGGCGCCATCATCACGCCCTGCCCGCCCGCCTCGACCGCGACCAGCAACGCCATCAGCGCCACCAAGGTCTTGCCGGATCCAACGTCGCCTTGCAGCAAGCGGTTCATGCGGGTGTCCGACGCCATGTCGGCGGCGATTTCGTCAATCGCGCGCACCTGCGCAGCCGTTGGCTGATAAGGCAGCGATTTCAGAACCCGGGATTTGTATCGTCCGTCTCCCCGCGTTATCCGCCCACGTTTTTTCCTTCGATCGACCCGGGCCAGGGCCAATGTCAGCTGATGCGCCAGCAGTTCATCATACGCCAGGCGCTGGCGCGCCGGCGTTGTCGCCGCAAGATCGCCCTGGGATGTCGGCGCATGGGCCTGGGTCAGCGCGCTGCGCCAATCCGGCCAACCCTCGCGCGAGACGAGACCGGGATCGATCCATTCCGCCAGCTCAGGCGCCAGCGACAGAACCGAGGCCGCAGCCTTGTGCATGGTGCGCTGCGTCAGCCCGGCGGTCAGCGGATAGACCGGCTCGAACCCCGGGATCGCGGCGGCGTCCTCGAGGGGCAGAATATGGTCTGGATGAACGATTTGCGCCATCGAATCAAAATGTTCGAGCTTGCCCGAAACGACGCGACGCGCCCCCACGGGCATTTGCCGTTCAAGATAGTCACCGCGCGCATGGAAGAAGATCAGCTGGAACACGACCGCCGCATCGCGAACCTCGATCCGGTAGGGCCGCCCACGGGTCGGCGCCGGCATGTGACGAAGCACCTCGACTTCGACCGTGACCATGGCCGCGGTCTCCAACCCCTGCACCGTGTCGTATCGCGTCCGGTCAATGCCGGAATTGGGCAAGGTGAACAACAGGTCACGGGGCGTCGCGATGCCGGCGTGTTCAAGGGCCGCTGCCGTTTTCGGACCGACACCGTCCAGCGATGTGAGCGTGGCAAAAAGCGGAAACAGAACCTCGGGCCGGGTGCTCATGCGGTGTCGATCAGGGCCAGCCAGCCGTCTTCGTCCAGGGTTTCGATGCCCAGTTCGGCCGCTTTCGCAGCCTTGCTGCCGGCGCCGGGGCCGGCCACGAGGATATCGGTTTTCGCCGAGACGCTGCCGGCGACCTTGGCGCCCAGCGACTCCGCCCGTGCCTTGGCCTCGGCCCGGGTCATCCGTTCCAGCGTGCCGGTAAAGACGACGGTTTTGCCCGCCACCGGGCTGTCGATCGTGCCACGCCGCACGGCCGGCTGCACGTCCAGATGCGCGACAAGCCGGTCGATCGCGTCACGTTCGGCGCCCGGCCGAAATGCCGTGGCCAAGGAATGCGCCATCACGTCACCGACACCGTCGATGCCCACCAGATGTTGCCAGGCGTCGTTCTTCGGCTCGGCCTGTGCCATCGCGTCGCGGAAGTCAGCCCAGGTTCCGTAATGGCCCGCCAGAAGGTTCGCGCCGCTTTCGCCGACATGCCGGATTCCCAGCGCGAAAATCAGACGCGCCATGGGAATCTCGCGCTTCTCCTCGATGGCGTCGAACAGGTTGTTCGCGCTCTTTTCGCCCCAGCCCTCGCGGTTCTTCAGCTGCTGCAGCCCTGTTCCGTACCGCTCACGCAGCGTGAAGATATCGGCCGGCTGCGCGATCCAGCCATCGCGGTAAAATTGTTCGACCTGTTTCGCACCCAGCCCTTCGATATCGAAGGCGGCGCGCGATACGAAATGTTTCAATTTCTCAACCGCCTGTGCCGGGCAAATCAACCCGCCGCTGCACCGCCGCACCGCATCGCCCGCCTCGCGCGGGGCGTCCGAGCCGCATTCCGGACAGGCCGTCGGAAAGTCATAGGGTTTCGCGCTGGCCGGACGTTCTTCCAGATCGACGTCGGCGACCTTCGGAATGACATCGCCCGCGCGATAGATCTGCACCCAATCGCCGATCCGGATGTCCTTGCCGCCCCGAATCTCGGCGCCGTTGGCGTCGCGGCCCGCGATGTAATCCTCATTGTGAAGCGTTGCGTTCGACACGACGACCCCGCCCACCGTGACCGGCTTCAGCCGTGCCACCGGCGACAGGGCCCCCGTGCGTCCGACCTGGATTTCGATGTTTTCCAGACGGGTCCACGCCAGTTCGGCCGGAAACTTGTGGGCGATGGCCCACCGCGGCGTGGTCGATCGATAGCCCAGCCTGCGTTGCAGATCCAGATCGTCGACCTTGTAAACCACGCCGTCGATATCGTAGCCCAAGGTCGCGCGGCGTTGTTCGATGTGCTGATAATGTTCCAGCATCGCGTCGATGTCCTGACACAACGCCGTCAGCGGGTTGGTCGAGAAACCAAGGTCGTGCAGCCGTTTCAACGCGTCGAACTGGGTGTCGGCCAGCGGGCTGGACAGCGTGCCCCACCCATAGGCGAAAAAGCGCAATGGCCGGCCGCGGGTGATCGCGCTGTCAAGCTGACGCAGGGATCCCGCCGCGGCATTGCGCGGGTTGGCAAATGTCTTGGCGCCAAGCTCTGCCTGGCGCAGGTTCAGCGCCGCGAAATCCTCGTGCGAC
Organism: Oceaniglobus indicus; assembly: GCF_002751875.1. Classification (GTDB taxonomy): domain Bacteria; phylum Pseudomonadota; class Alphaproteobacteria; order Rhodobacterales; family Rhodobacteraceae; genus Oceaniglobus; species Oceaniglobus indicus. Next base: position 301,319 of record NZ_NMZM01000001.1, read on the forward strand.
ATATAAACCTCGCCGCGCACCTCGAGGATATCCGGCGCGCCGCTGATCCGGTCGGGAATATCGTCAATGGTGCGCGCATTGGCCGTCACGTTCTCGCCGACCGCGCCATCGCCCCTGGTGGCCGCCTGGACAAGGACGCCGCCCTCATAACGAAGTGCAAGCGATAAGCCGTCGATCTTGGGTTCCGCCGTGAACGCCAGGGCCGACGTTTCTTCGAGACCCAGAAACTTGCGCACCGAGCGGGCGAATTCCGTCACATCGTCCTCGGAAAACGCATTGCCAAGCGACATCATACGCTGGCTGTGGGCGACTTTCTGAAACCCTTCGGCCACCGATGCACCGACCTGCTCCGATGGGCTGTCGTCGCGTTTCAGATCCGGGAACCGCCGCTCGATGGCCGCGTTTCGACGTTTCAGCGCATCATAGTCGGCATCGCTCAGATCGGGCGCGTCTTCGGTGTGATAGGCGGTGTTGGCTTCGGCAATGATCGCTGAAAGTCGGGCAAGCTCGGCCTCGGCCTCCTGCGCCGTCAGGTTCGCCACGTCCTTTTCCGCCATCGTCTTCCTCCGCATCACACCCGCCCGAACCGCACCCGCAGGTGGCCCGCGCCGGGATATCCGCAACCCGGCAGCAATGTGATAGGAGCGCATCGTGCGCCGGTCCAGTGCGTTGCGCCTGTTTTATCGCACCGACCTGTGCCTGACGCGATACATGGATGCCGAGCGGCGCAACGACCGGCACGACCGCGTGTGCGCCAGCGCCTGCCTTTCAGCAACCGGCCGCGTCGCCCGTCCCCCTCGTTTCAGGCGCTTGCGGCAATGCGCGGTTGATCCTCGTTTCGGTCGGGGTCACGCAGAACATATCCACGCCCCCAGACCGTTTCGATGTGATTGTCGCCGTCCGTCGCCTGGCTGAGCTTCTTGCGCAGCTTGCAGATGAACACGTCAATGATCTTCAGTTCGGGTTCATCCATGCCGCCGTAAAGGTGGTTCAGGAACATCTCCTTGGTCAAGGTTGTCCCCTTGCGCAACGACAGCAACTCGAGCATCTGGTATTCCTTGCCCGTCAAATGCACGGTCTTGCCGTCCACATCGACGGTTTTCGCGTCAAGGTTGACCGAAAACTTGCCGGTCCGGATGACGGACTGGGCATGGCCCTTGGAGCGGCGGATGATGGCATGGATCCGCGCCACCAGTTCTTCACGATGGAACGGCTTGGTAAGATAGTCATCCGCGCCGAACCCGAATCCCTTGATCTTGTTTTCGGTGTCGTCTGCCCCCGACAGGATCAGGATCGGCGTGTCGATCCGGGCCAGCCGCACCTGCCGCAAGACTTCGTGCCCATGCATGTCGGGCAGGTTCAGATCCAGCAATATCAGATCGTAATCATAGAGCTTTGCCAGATCCACACCCTCCTCGCCCATGTCCGTGCAATACACGTTCAGGTTGGCATGGGTCAGCATCAGCTCGATGCTGCGGGACGTGGTTGGATCGTCTTCGACCAGCAGGACGCGCATTGAACTCTCCGCTTATTGAAACTCCTCCCACAACATCGGGCGAAATGGTTAAGCACTGGTTACCATTACCAGCATCTACCATTTACACGTTAAAGTTGTCTATATTTTTGAAGCCGCGTGGTCTTCAACGCGGCCTCGCCATGCCGATCGACGGCCCGGGACCACGCCGCCAGTTCTTCTTCGGTCAACTGATAGGTTTCCATCGCCTCCTTATCGCTGATCAGCCCCCCGTTCACCGCCTTCACCACCGCCGCCTTGCGGCTGGCGACCCAGCGTTTCGTGTCCGGATCGGGCAGATCCGCCCGTGTCATCGTCTTTCCGCCCGGCAATCTGACGGCCCGCGGCCCTTCCAGTTTCTTCAGATACATCTTTCACCCCTTTTGTCCCCACGCGACAAAAGCTAGCCCCGCACACTTAACCAGCGGTGAAACGGCGCCTTGATAATGCTGGCAATTTTCTTATATTCCGCCCAGCCGGGATGGCCCCGGCCGAAGGAAAACCAGATGGCGCTCGACACCCGCACACCGTTGAATTCACTGGGCTTTGCCAAGTCCCCTGCCGATACGCGCGTTGTCGTCGCGATGTCCGGCGGCGTGGACAGCTCGGTCGTGGCCGCGATGTTGGCGGAAGAAGGCTACGATGTCGTTGGTGTGACGCTGCAACTTTACGATCACGGTGCGGCGCTGGCCAAGAAAGGCGCCTGCTGCGCCGGGCGCGACATTCACGACGCCCGCCGCGTGGCCGAGGACATGGGTTTTCCCCACTATGTCCTCGATTACGAAAACACCTTCCGCGAAGCGGTGATCGACGAATTTGCCGACAGCTATCTGGCGGGGGCCACACCCGTGCCCTGCATCCGCTGCAACGAACGAGTCAAGTTCAAGGATCTGCTGCAGACGGCACGCGATCTCGATGCCGATTGCATGGCGACGGGGCACTACATCCAGCGCCGGATGGGCGACAACGGCCCCGAGCTGCACAGTGCGGCCGATGCGAATCGCGATCAATCCTACTTCCTGTTTTCCACGACGGCCGAGCAGTTGGAATATCTGCGGTTTCCGCTGGGCCACCTGGCCAGCAAGGCCGAAACCCGCGCCCTGGCCGCGAAATATGGCCTGTCCGTCGCCGACAAGCCCGACAGCCAGGATATCTGCTTCGTGCCCAACGGAAACTACGCGGCGGTGATCGAAAAGTTGCGCCCGGGTGCCGCCGATCCGGGCCGCATCGTCGATACCGAGGGGCGCGATCTGGGGGCGCATCGCGGCGTCATCCACTATACCGTGGGACAGCGCCGCGGCCTCGGCATCGGCGGGCTGGCGGATCCGCTTTACGTTGTCCGGCTGGATGTCGACCGGCGTGAAGTCATCGTCGGCCCGAAATCCATGCTGGCCACCCGTCGGGTTCCCCTGCGCGAGATCAACTGGCTGGGCGACGCCCCCCTGAGCAGTCGGAAATCATGGGACGTCAACGTCCGCGTCCGCTCCACCCGGCCGCCGCACGCTGCGGTGATCCACCCGATTTCGGATACCGAGGCGACGGTCGAACTGATGACCGCGGAAGAAGGTGTCTCGCCCGGACAGGCCTGTGTTTTCTATGATCCCGAAAGTCCGCGCGTTCTGGGCGGCGGCTGGATCTGGCGCGGCTGAGACACCAGAACGCCCCGCACCTTCTTACTGACCGAAATACTCCCGCCGGAGGCGCCTTGGGTCGCCGCGCCGAACCACGTTCTATTTTCCCGCCAGCCCCGTCAGCCGGGCCCGGCTTGCAATCCGTCCAGAACCGCGCGGGCGGCGCGCAGGCCGGGGTCTTCGCCGCCCCGTCCCAAACGCTCCATCGTGGCCGACAGGGCATCGCATTGGCGCGACGGATCGGCCAGCAGGTCCAGCAGGGCATCGCTGATCGGCCCGGGCAGACATGCCGGCCCGAGGAATTCGGGCACCGCGCGGCTGTCGCTTACCAGGTTGACCAGCGTGACCGTATCGACCCGCACCATCCGGCGCAGGATCGCCCAGGTGAGGCGGTTCATGTCATAGGCGATGACCATCGGCGTTCCGGCCGCCGCCAGCTCCAGCGATACGGTGCCCGATGCCGCCAAGGCTACGTCGGCAGCGGCAAAGGCCTGCCGCTTGCGCATCGTCCCCTCAGCCGGCGACGGGCCACGGGGGTCCAGCACCACGGGGTTCCCCGGCCAACCCGCGACGCCCGCCGCGACCAGATCGGCCACCGGGGCCGCGGCCGGCACCAGAACCCGGGTGTCGGGCCGCGCCGCGACGACCCGCGCGACGGCGGCGCCGAAGATCGGCAACAGCCGCGTCACCTCGCCCTTGCGCGATCCCGGCAGGATCAGCACGACCGGCGCATCCCCAAGGCCCAGCGTGTCGCGCAGGCCGCGGATTGCCGCGCCCTCGATGGCGGGTTCGGCGACCACCGGATGGCCGACGAAATCGCACCGCATGCCGGCCGCTTCCATATAGGGCGGCTCGAACGGCAACAGGGCCAGCACCTGATCGACATGCCGGGCCATCGCCGACGCACGCCCGGGCCGCCAGGCCCAGACCGATGGTGCGACATAATGCACGATCCGGATGTCCGAGCGCGCCCGCACCCGTTGCGCGACGCGCAGGCAGAAATCAGGCGAATCGACCGTGATCAGAACATCGGGGCGTGCGGCCAGAACGGCGTCGGCTGTCTGGATCATCCGGCGGCGCAGGTGCCGGTATTTCGGCAGAACCTCGGCCAGCCCCATGACCGACAGTTCCTCCATGGGGAACAGGCTTTCCAAGCCTTCCGCCTGCATCAACGGGCCGCCGACACCTTCGAAATCCACCGCGGGATGCAGCCGTCGCAGCCCGCCCATCAACGCCGCGGCCAGGCGATCGCCCGAGGGTTCGCCGGCAATGACGAAGGCGTTCAGTCTGCCGGTCTGATCCAAACGAAGACTCCCTCGGCGTCGGCCTGTTCGCGCACCTGATCGGCGTTCAGCACCATGACTCCGCCTGCCTCGACAACCACACCGCGCAACCCGGCGCTGACGCATTGCGCGATGGTGTCGGGGCCGATGGCCGGAAGGTCGATGCGGCGTTCCTGACCGGGTTTCGGCGCCTTGAACAACAGCCCGCCGGGCGGCAGGCTTTCCACATAGAGCGGCCCCGCCGCCCCCCGCGCCGCCAGGAAACCGACGGCGCGGCCGACACTGGATCCGACGGACATGGTGTCGCCGGCCTGCGCGCCCCAGGCGATATCCGGCAGGCCATCGCGGGCGGCCCGGATCGTGCCCAACATCCATTCCGTGCCCGGCGTCGTCTCGACCGCCAGCACCTGGCCCGCCGAGACGACACAGGCCTGCCCGATATCCGCCTGACCCAGCGCGGCAACAACCGCGGCGCCCCGCGCGGCGTCCACGCGCGCGCCGTCATCGGCCGCATGGCGACCCAACATGCCAGCCGGCGGCAACACCCCCGGCAGAAGATCGACCGCTCCGACAACCTCGAATTCTGCGTCCTCGAAGATATCGACCACCACGTTGAAGGCAGCATCGTCGCCCTGCGCCAGCGCCGTCATCATGCGCGGCACCACCGGCATGGTGGCCGCGTCGATGGCGCCCGGATCGACCGGGGGCCGGCGGATTGCGCCGGCAAAACACACCTGTGTCACATCACGTTCGCGCAGGGTCTTCAGAAAGCTGCCCAGTGTCTCCAGCCGGAACCGCAGGATATCGCGCCCGCGGCTGTTCTCGACCCGCACATCGTCCAGTGCGGCCAAGATCACCGGCATCGCGCGCGTTTCGAGTTCCGCCAGCAACAGGCCGGGAAGATCGCCTTCCCCCGCGATCAAAGCCAGGGTCATGACGGGGTCAGGAAACCGCGATCGCTGTCGGCGAGCACGAAATCCACGATCTGCCTGACATAGGCGCTTTCGGTGTCATCGCCCAACCGCCGGGCGCGATCCTGAAACGCGCCTTCGCCCTGTTTCAGCATCTGGAACGCGGCGCGCAAGGCGGTGATGTCGGCGCGGCTGACGCCCTTGCGCTTCAACCCGACAAGGTTCAGGCCGTCCAGCTCGCCGCGCGGCGCCTGCACCAGGGCGTGGGGGATCACGTCATGGGTCACCATGGTGACGGCGCCGATGATCGCGCCCTCGCCGATCCGCACCCATTGATGGATGCCAGACAGGCCGCCGACGATCACGTCGTCGCCCAGAACGCAGTGCCCGGCCAGCGCCGAATTGTTCACCATGATCACGCGGTCGCCGACCCGGCAATCGTGGGCCACGTGGGCCCCGGCCATGATCAGGCAATCGTCACCGATCCGCGTGACACCGCCGCCCTGTTCGGTGCCGGTATTGATCGTGACGTGTTCGCGGATCCGGCACCGCGCGCCGATCACGAGGTCGGTCTGTTCGCCGCCGAACTTCAGATCCTGAGGGATTTCACCGATGCAGGCGAACGAGAACACGTCGCACCCATCACCGATCGTCGTGCGCCCGGTGACCATAGCATGGGCGCGCAGCCGCACATCGGCCCCCAGCGTCACATCCGGGCCGACAACGCAAAACGGCCCGATGTCAGCCCGCGCGCCGATCACGGCGCCGTCTTCGATCACGGCCGAGGGATGGATGCGGGCGGAAGGTTCGATGGCCATTACTTCGGAACGTCGATCATGGCGGTGAATTCCGCCTCGCAGGCCAACTGGCCGTCAACCGTCGCGCGGCCGTTGAATTTCCAGACCTTGCCGCCACCACGCAGGGTCGTGACATGCATTTCGAGAACATCGCCCGGCACGACCTTGCGGCGGAACTTGGCCTTCTCGACCGACATGAAATAGACCAGCGCGCCCTTGCCCTCAAGCTCGAGCGCGACACCCACCATCACCGCCGCGGTTTGCGCCATCGCCTCGACGATCAGGACGCCGGGCATGATCGGGGCGGCAGGAAAATGCCCCTGGAAGTGCGGTTCGTTGAAGGTGACATTCTTGATGCCGACGGCGCTTTCGGATCCCGAGATGTCGCGCACCCGATCCACCAGAAGGAACGGGTAACGGTGCGGAATGATCCGCTGGATCAGGTCCAGGTCGGCGGTGGTCTTGTCGGAGTTCGGATTGGTATCGCTCATGTCTCATCCTTGCGTGTTGATCCTGCGTAGCAAGCGCGACAGGACACCGCAAGCAAGGCGCGCCCTCAGGGGGATTGCGATGCCGGCCCGGTGTCCGCGGGGGGAAGCGCGGGGATCACGTTTTCCTCGCCCTGCCCGTCGCCGATCTCGGCATCGATCCGCGCAATAGCCTCTTGCGTGATGTCCATCGCATCCACCGACAACAGAACCGCGCGGCCGTCGACGATGGCGACGGCGCCGCGGTCGCGCATGATCTGGCCCAGGATCCGGGCGACCCGCGCAAAGAATGCCTGTTGCGCATCATCGCTGGCCTGTTCGATCGCCGCCGACTTCGCATCCTGCGCCTCGCGCGTCGCCCGGACGCGGGCGTCGAATTCATTGGCAAGCGGCGCGAATTCATCGTTGTCCATGGTGGCACGCCGCACCGTCAGGGCCTGTTCCTCGGCCACCAGTTCGGCTTCGATGCGGCGGTTTTCGGCGGCCAGCGCCTCGAACCGCCCGGCAATGTCGGCGCGGATCCGCTTGCCAAAAGCCGAGCGCAGGAAAAGCTCCTCCTGATCGACGATCAACAATGGCATCGCGGTGTCGGGCGCGGCCGGCCGCTGCTGGGCCTGGGCCGCGGTCAGGCCCAACCCGACAACAACCGCCAGAACCAACAGCCGGATCATGTCAGAACCGGGTCGAGATCGTCAGGTTGAAGTTCTGCTCGTCGTCATAGTCTTCCTTGACCAGCGCCTTGGCGAAGTTGAAGCGCAGCGGGCCGATGGGCGTGTCCCAGAACACCGAAACCCCGATGGATGACCGCAGATGCGCGCTGTCGTCGACCGCGACGCCGCCGGCGCCGATGGTGTCGTCCAGACCCCAAACCGTGCCGGCATCGAAGAACACACCGCCGCTGATCCCGTATTCCTCGGGGATCCCCAGCGGGAACTCGGCCTCGAGCCTTGCAACGGCGAACATGTTGCCGCCCAGGGCGTCTTGGTTCTTGGCGTTGATGTCACGGGGCCCGACCCCCTTGACCGCGAAACCGCGCAACTGGTTCGTGCCAAGGAAGAACCGGTCGGTCAGGCGCGACCCGTTGTTGCTGCCCAGGCTGTGCACTGCACCGCCTTCGATGGTGGCGCTCAGCGTCACCTCTTCGTTCATCACCGTGGTCTGGGCCGTGGCAAGGGCGGTCGTGCGGACATACTGCGTGTCACCGCCGATCCCTGCAAAGTCCTGACCAAAGCGCAACAGGATCCCGGCGTTCGGGTTCAGCCCGGTGCGACGGGTGTCGAAGCTGTATGAATATCCCAGTGAACTGGTATAAAGTGCTCCGGCTTCGGCCTGAAGGATCGGCGAGCTGTCGGTTGAGACGTTGAAGATCTTGTCCTCGGACAGGCGATAATTCACGCCCAGCTGACCGTTTTCCGAGACCGGGAACCTGAAGCCGGTCTCGAACCCGGCGATGCGGGTGTCGTAATAGGAATTGTCCTGTTCCGTCTGCGAATAGAACGCGCGGAAGCGGAACTGAAGATCACGGCCCAGGAACGCCGGCTCGATGAACTCGATCTGCGAGCTGGCCGAATCCGTGCCCGTGGCCACGTCCAGGTTCAACGTCTGGCCCCGACCAAGGAAGTTGCGTTCGGAAAAACCGATCGTCGCGCCCGGTCCGCTGTCCTGGCTATAGCTTGCGCCGAACGTCAGGCTGCCCGTGGGCTGTTCGTCGACGTCGACGTCGATGATGACCTGGTCCTCGGCCGACCCTTGGCGCGATTCGACCCCGGCGTCTGCAAAATATCCCAGCGCGCGGATACGCTCGGCGCTCTGGCGGATCTCGCGCGGGTTGAACGGGTCGCCCTCGACGATCTTGAACTGTCGGCGGATCACCCGGTCCAGCGTGGTCTGGTTGCCCTCGATGTCGATCCGTTCGACGAAGATCCGCGGACCACGCGACAGCACGTAATCGATGTTCAGGATCTGGTTTCGCGCGTCGCGGCTGACCTGCGGATCGACCCGCACGAAGTTCAGCCCGCGTTTCAGGGCCAGACGCTCCATCCGGGTGATGTCGTTTTCCAGGGCGACCGGCGAATAGGTTTGCCCCGGTTTCACCTTGGCAACGGCCAGGAAATCGTTGGCATCGATCCCTTCGATCTCGGACGTGGCCGAGACTTCGCCGAACTTGAACCGCTGGCCTTCCTGCACGTTGAACGTCACAAAGAACGCGTTGCGCTCGCGCGAGAATTCGCTGCTGACGTTCTGAATGCGGAAGTCGGCATAGCCGCGCGAGGTATAGAAGTCGCGCAGAAGCTGCTTGTCCAGATCCAGCCGCTCGGCGACGAAGTTGTCCGACTGAACGATGGCGCGCAGGAAACCCGTCTGCTTGGACGCGAGAACACGCCGCAGGCGACGGTCGGAATAGGCGCGGTTGCCGACGAACGACACGCGTTCGGTTTCGACCACCTTGCCTTCGGCAATCTCGAACACCAGATCGACGCGGTTGTCCGACCGGCGAATGATCTTGGGCGTCACCGTCGCGGCCAGACGCCCCCGAGCCTCGTAGATCTCGACGATGGCGGCGGCGTCGGCCTCGGCCTGGGTGGGGTTGTAGACGCGGCGCGCCTGCGATTGGACGGCGGCCATCAGTTCATCGTCCTTCAGGCGCCGGTTGCCTTCGATGTTGATGCGGCTGACGGTCGGCCATTCGCGGACCTTGATGACCAGCGTGCCGCCCTGCGGGACCAGTTCGACGGTTTCGAACAGGCCCGATCCGGCCAGCCGCTGATAGGCGTCGTTCAGTTCACCGGCGCTGACCGCCCCACCCTGCCCGAGCCCGGCATAGGACAGGATCGTGCGCGGTTCGATCCGCTGGTTGCCTTCGATGGTGACATTGGAAAAGCTGTAGGTCTGGGCACCGGCCGGGCTGACCGCCAACGGTCCGACAGCCCCCGCCGCCACCAGAACAACGAATGAAACCGATCCCCCCAACAGCGCGGACCGTCCGTGACGCAAAACGCCTTTGCCCAATTTGCCCATCTGCCCCGTTCCAATCCAGCAACCTGTTGTCAGTTGGTTAGCCGGATTGCGGGGGCTTGTCAAAACGCACGACACCGGAAAACGGTATAAATCCGACCAATCCGGCCCAATATGCTGTGGACAATCCCGGCGTCAGAACGACCCGATGTAGGCACCCATCATCAGCGCGGCCGCAAGGGCGCCGAGATAGATCAGGCGATCGCTGTTCAGGTCGATCAGAAGAGACAGACCTTTGGCCCCGTTCTCGATATAACGCATGATGCTCCCCTCCGTCCGAGTGCGATTGGATCGCGGAAAGGAATAATCAACAAATAAGGCCCAATTACGGCAGGGCGCAGATATATCAGGGGCAGAACAGATCGTTCGTCAGCGCGAACAGCATCAGCGTTCCCAGAAGCGAAAGACCGATGATCATGAAGATCCGCAGCGCGCCTTCGCTGGGCGGCTTTCCGGCAATCGCCTCGTAGGCATAAAAGACAAGGTGTCCGCCGTCCAGAACCGGGATCGGGAACAGGTTCAGCAGGCCGACCGCCGTGGACAGCACGGCGATGAACCAGATGAAGGTCAGCCCGCCCTGGGACGCCGCCGCGCCGCTGGTCTGGGCGATGCCGATGGGGCCTTGCAAGCCGCAGCTGCTGATCGCGCCGACGGCCATGTGATACAGGCCCGACACACTGGACTTCGCGATATACCATGTCTGTCCCGCCGCCGATCCGACCGCGTCGAACAGGCCGGGCGTCTCGGTCTGGGGCGTAAAGAACAGGCCGCCCGAGATTCCGATCAGCCAACGGGTTTCGAAACCACCTTCGGCCCGGGGCAGATCGACCCGGCGCGGCGACATCTCGACCGTGCGCGTGGTGCCGGTGCCGTCCTCCATGCGCCAGATTTCCATCGACAGCGTGCCGCCTTCGGCCGCGGCCACCCGGGCGGGAAGCTGATCGAAGGCGAAGATCGGATCGCCGTCCACCGACAGGATCACGTCGCCGGTCTGCAATCCCGCGTCCATCGCGGCCGATTGCAGCGTCACGCCGTTCACCAGCGGCGGATAGGGATGCGGGCCGCGCACGACCCGTTCGGCCCCGTCGCGCGACACGGTATATTCCATTTCCGGCTGCAACGGCAGATCGGCGATATAGGAATCGAGCTGGGCCAGCGGCGGCGTCGGGCGACCGTCGATCGCCAGCAGGGTATCGCCCGCCTCGACCTGTTGCACCGCATAGGGCAGCGGCATCACCGTCTCGGCCGTCAACGGGTCGGTGGCGACGCCACGCCCCAACATCACGGCGGTGAAGATCAGGATCGAGAAGACGAAGTTGAACCCCGGCCCCGCCGCCACCGTGGCGGCCCGCGCCCAGAGCGGCGCGCCTGTCATGGTGCGGCGTTTCTCGGCCGCGCTGAGTGTCGAGACATCCGCCGCCTCGACACTGGCGGCATCCGCGTCACCGGCAAACTTGACATAACCGCCAAAGGGCAACGCCGCGACCTGCCAGCGGGTGCCACGCTTGTCGATCCGCGAATAGATCACCGGCCCGAATCCCAGCGAGAAGACATCGGCGTGAATCCCCGACCAGCGGCCCACGATGTAATGGCCGTATTCATGGACCGCGACGATCACCGACAGCGCCACGATGAACGCGACGACGGAATAGAAGAAATTGCCGAAGGACGGGATCAGTCCGATGAAATCCATGAAATGCCGCTGCCTGTTCTTGTTCTGTTTGTGCCCCGATGCCGCGCGCCGGGGCTATGCGCCGATTGCCTCGTCCACCGCCACCCGTGCCAGATGGTCTGCATGGGCGACGGTATCAAGGGAAATCGCGGCGTTCATCAGGCTGTCCGCTGACAGTTTCGTCATCGCCGCCTCGACCACGCGTGCCATGTCGGTGAAACCGATGCGGCGCGCGATGAAGGCATCCAGCGCGCGTTCCTTGGCGCCGTTGAACACCGCCCCCGCGTGCCCGCCGGCGGCCATGACGTATCGCGCGAGGCGCAGCGCCGGATAGCGAGCGTCGTCGGGCGGACGGAAGGTGAATTGCCCGATCGCGGCGAAATCCAGCCGCTCGACCGGCAGCGCGCGCCGGTCCGGCCAGTGCAACGCATACCCGATGGCGTGGCGCATGTCGGCCGGTCCCACATGGGCCATCAACCCGCCGTCGTTGAAGCCGACCATGGCGTGAATCATCGATTCGGGATGGACCAGCGCCTCGATCCGGTCGGGCGATATGCCGAAAAACTCCTTGGTTTCGATCAGTTCCAGCGCCTTGTTGAACATGCTGGCGGAATCGATGGTGATCCGTTGCCCCATGTCCCAGTTCGGATGCGACGCGGCCTGTTCGGGGGTGGCGCCGGCCAGCCGGTCCAGTGGCCAGTCGCGGAACGCGCCGCCCGATGCGGTGATGATCACCCGTTCCACCGTGGCGATATCCTCGCCGCCAAGAGCCTGGAAGACCGCCGAATGTTCGCTGTCGACCGGCAGGATCCGGGCGCCATAGGCCCGGGCCGTGGCCAGCATCAGCGGCCCGGCCGTAACCAGGCTTTCCTTGTTGGCAAGGGCCAGGGTCGCCCCCTGCTCCAGTGCCGCGATCCCCGGCGGCAGGCCGGCCGCGCCGACGATGGCCGACATCACCCAATCCGCCGGGCGCATGGCAGCCTCGCGGATCGCCGGCGCGCCCGCCGCGGTCTCGATGCCCGTTCCGGCCAGCCGGTCGCGCAGGTCCGCCAGGCAATCGGCGTGGGCGGTGACGGCGATTTCCGCCCGGTGGCGGCGCGCCTGTTCGGCCAGCAAGGCGGTGTTGCGCCCGCCGGTCAGGGCGACGACGCGATATTCGTCGGGCGCGCGCGCAATCAGATCCAGGGTATTGCAACCGATGGACCCGGTCGCGCCGAACACCGAAATCCGGCGCGGCGTCACGGTCACATCGCGCCCGGTGGGAAATCGACAAGCTGTTCGACCAGCAACAGGAAAACCGCCGCCCCCAGCATGCCGTCGAACCGGTCGAACAAACCGCCGTGGCCCGGCAACAGGCTGCTGCTGTCCTTGACGCCGACGCGGCGCTTGACGGCGGATTCCGCGATATCGCCCAACTGGCTGGCCATGGAGATCGCGACCGAGATGCCGATCAACTGCCAGCCGGCGTCAGCGATCACCGCGAACAGGGCGCCGACGATCCCGGCGCCGATCCATCCCGCAGCGGTGCCCGACCAGGTTTTCTTGGGGCTGACGCGGGGCCAGAATTTCGGCCCGCCGATGAAGCGGCCCGCGAAATACCCGGCGATGTCGGTGGTCGCCACGACCAGCACCAGCCACAACAACCACGTGAAGCCGAAGTCGCTGCGCTGGATCAACAACCCGAACCCGGCCAACAGGATCATCGTGGTGAAGATGGCAAAGGTCGCCCGGCGGTGCGACAACTGACCGAACCCCAGAAACGCCGGCGCCAGAAGCAGCGGCAATGCGAAACCGGGCGGCAGAAGCTCGGCCGCAAGGATGGCAACCCCGGCAAATCCGGCGATGACCAGCGCGGGCGCCTTGGGGTCCAGCATCCGGGTCAGCTCCCAGACGATGACGGCGACCACGCCGACGATCAGCGCCAGGAAGAACAGACCGCCCAGCCATGCACAGATGAGCCCGACGACCGCGACACCGGCCCCCGATGCCACGCGCACCACAAGATCGTCCCAACGCCCGCTTCCCGGTACACTCATGCCGGGACGGCACCGAACCGGCGGTCACGGGCCGAAAACGCGCCCAGGACCTTGGCAAACTCGGCGACCGTGAAATCCGGCCACAGCGTATCCACGAAATCGTATTCCGCATAGGCCGACTGCCACAGCAGGAAGTTGGAGATCCGCGCCTCGCCGCTGGTGCGGATCACCAGATCGGGATCGGGCAGGAAACAGGTGTCGAGGAACCGCGCCAGCGTCGTCTCGTCCACGGTTTCGGGGTCCAGCCGACCGGCCGCGACCTCTTTTGCCAGCCGCTTGGTGGCGCGGGCCACCTCGTCGCGCCCGCCATAGTTCAGCGCGACCGTCAGGTGAACGCGGTCGTTCCGGCTGGTCAGCAGTTCGATTTCGTCCATCACGCGGCACAGTTTCGGGTCCAGCTTGACCCGGTCACCGATGAACCGCACGCGCACCCGTTCGGCCAGAAGATCGCGGGCCTCCGACTGGATATAGCGGCGAAACAGCTTCATCAGGCCGGAAACCTCGGCCTGGGTGCGGCGCCAGTTCTCCGTCGAGAAGGCGAAAACGGTCATGTATTTCACGCCGTAATCCGGGCAGGCGCGGACGATTTCCTTGACCCGCTTGACCCCGGCATGGTGGCCGAACAGGCGGGGCTGGCCGCGCGATTGGGCCCATCGGCCGTTGCCGTCCATGATGACGGCGACGTGGCGTGGGCCCTGCGTCGGCGTTTCAGTCTTGTCGGTGCTCACGTTGCCTCTCCTGTCCTGGCGACGGCGCGCCCCGACCGATCGCCGGATCGCGCGCAGGGCTCAGACCTGCATGATTTCTTCCTGTTTGCTGCTCAGCGCGGCGTCGATGCGGGCGATGGCGGCATCGGTCATGTTCTGCACCTCGGCGGTCCAGACCTTGTGATCGTCCTCGGACATGCCGGCGGCCTTGAATTTCTTCAGCTGGTCCATGCTGTCGCGCCGCACGTTGCGGATGGCGACGCGGGCATCTTCGGTGCGCTGGCTTGCCACCTTGGTCAGTTGAACGCGGCGTTCCTCGTTCAGTTCCGGGATCGGCAGGCGGATGGTCATGCCGTCGATCACGGGATTGATGCCCAGACCGCTTTCGCGGATCGCCTTTTCGACCTTGCCCATCAGCGCCTTGTCCCAGACGGTGACGGTGACCATGCGCGGTTCGGGCACGTTGATCGTGCCGACCTGGTTGATCGGGGTCGGCTGGCCATAGGCATCGACCATGATCGGCTCGACCATCGAGCTGGACGCGCGCCCGGTGCGCAGCGATGCGAATTCATGGCGCAACGCCTCCATCGCGCCATCCATGCGGCGCTGAATATCGTCGATGTCGAGTTCAAAATCGTCGTCTGCCATGTCGTTCCTCATGTACTCGCCGGTCTTTCCAGACCGTTCACCGGGTTATAACGTCAGATGCCGGCCGTTGTATAGGCTCGGGCGCGGGTTAGCCGTGCACCACCGTATAGGTGCCCTGCCCGGCCAGGATGCCGCGAAAGCCGCCCGGTTCGTCCAGCGAGAACACGACGATGGGCAGCTTGTTGTCGCGGGCCAGCGCGATGGCCGAGGCATCCATGACCTTGAGGTTCTTCATCAGAACGTCGTCATAGGTGATCCGGTCGAACCGCTTGGCATCGGGATTGGTCAGCGGATCGCTGTCATACACCCCGTCGACACCCTTCTTGCCCATGAAGATGGCTTCGCACGTCATCTCGCTGGCGCGCAGGGTGGCGGCGGTGTCGGTGGTGAAATACGGGTTGCCCGTGCCGGCGGCAAAGATGCAGACGCGCTTCTTCTCCAGGTGGCGCACGGCGCGCCGCCGGATGTAGGGTTCGCACACCTGGTCCATCGGGATGGCCGAAATCACCCGCGTATGCACGCCCAACTCCTCGAGCGCGCTCTGCATGGCCAGCGCGTTCATCACCGTGGCCAGCATTCCCATGTAATCGGCGGTGGTGCGCTCCATGCCCTGGGCCGACCCCTGAAGCCCGCGAAAGATGTTGCCGCCGCCGATCACCATGCAGATCTCGACCCCCATCTCGTGCACGGTCTGCACCTCGTGGGCGATCCGCTGGACCGTGGGCGGATGCAGCCCGAACTTGGTATCGCCCATCAGCGCCTCGCCGGAAATCTTCAGAAGCACCCGCCGATAGGTGGTGCCGGTCGCAGTCGGGCGTGGCTCGGTCATGTGAGGGGTCCGTTCCTGATGTCTGAGTGTGATTGTGCTGGCGCGCAAAGTGTCGCAAAACCTGCGGGAATTCAATGCGCCAAACGCAGGGGAACATCGGCAATGGCCGAGACGATGGACACCGCGCGGATCCTTGCCGCCGCCGGGCACGACACCCCCGTTCTGATCACCGGCCCCACGGCTTCGGGAAAGTCGGCGCTGGCGCTGCGGATCGCGGAATCGGCAGGCGGCACGATCATCAATGCCGACGCGCTTCAGGTGTTTGCCAACTGGCGCATCCTGACGGCCCGCCCCACGCCCGGGGACGCGGCGCGCGCGCCCCACCGGCTGTATGGCCATGTCGCGGGCGATGCACCCTATTCGGTCGGTCACTGGCTGCGCGATGTCGCGCCCTTGCTGTCGAACGCGCGCCCCATCGTGGTCGGCGGCACCGGCCTGTATTTCTCGGCCCTGACCGAGGGGCTGGCCGAGATTCCGCCGACCCCGGCCGTGGTGCGTGCTCGGGGCGATGCCTTATTGCGCGACCACGGCATCGGCGCGATGCTGTCCGCGCTCGACGCCCAGACCGCCGGGCGCATCGACCGGCTGAACCCGGCCCGGGTCCAGCGCGCCTGGGAGGTGCAGACAACCACCGGTCGCGGCCTCGCCGCATGGCAGGACGACACGCCACCGCCCCTGCTGCCCCGCTCGGACGCGCTGTGCGTTCTGGTGGATCCCGGGCGCGATGCGCTGTTGGCGCGGATCGAGGCGCGATTCGATGCCATGCTGGCCGGCGGCGTTCTGGACGAGGCACGGGCCAATCTGGCCACCTGGTCGCCGCGTCATCCGTCCGCGAAGGCGATCGGCGCGCCCGAGCTGATCGCCCATCTGAACGGCGAGATCACGCTGGACGCGGCCCGCGACCGCGTGATCGTCGCCACCCGCCAATATGCCAAACGTCAGCGGACCTGGTTTCGCAAGCGGATGGCCGGCTGGACCCGGCTGGCATTGTCGCACTGACGCCGACAGCGGGGGCGCCTGCGCTGTCATTGGGCACGAATCCGACCATCCCGAAGATTCCAATTGACCTAAAAGGTGAATCCCCCGACCCTCTGGCGGTGGCCTGCCAGCCGCATCCGTCCCTGCCCGAAGGTCTGATCTGCCATGACCGATTTGCCACCCACCGCCCCAACCCACGGCGATGTCCGCCCTCCCGCGTCCTTTCGCATCGTTCCTTTGCAACGCCTGACCCAGGGCGGGCGCTGGCACACGGAAGCGATGCGCAGCTATGGGGCGCCGGTGCTTTACTGGTTCATCCGTGGCCAGGGCCGCATCACCGTGTCGGGAGTGACGCGGGGTTACGGGGCGCACAACGCGATCCTGTTGCCGGCGGATACCATGCACGGGTTCGACGTGATGGGCCAGGTTGCCGGATCGGCGCTGTTCTTTCCGCGCGCATGCGGCGCCGACATGCCGGCCGATCCGCTTCACCTGCGGCTGCGCGACGCCCAGCAGCAGGCCGAGATGTCGTTTCAGATCGAGAACATCCAGCGCGAACTGGACATGGGGGCCGACACCATGGATCGGGCCTTGCACCACCATGCCGGATTGCTGAGCGTCTGGCTGGAACGTCACGCCGATCCGGCCATGCTGTCGGGCGAGCAAACCGACCGACGCGCGGCCGAGCGGTTGTCGGCCGCCTATACCGCCCTGCTTGAACGCGACTTCCGCAAGGGGCGTGGCGTGGCCGATTATGCCGCCGCGCTGGGCGTCACCGCCACACACCTCTCACGCTCGTGCAAGGCGGCGTCGGGGCGACCGGCGTCGGCGCTGTTGCAGGACCGGCTGCATTACGAAGCGCGCAGGATGCTGCGCGACACCGAGATGCCGATCAAGGACGTGGCACAGACCTTGGGCTTTCGCTCGGCCGCCTATTTCACCCGCGCGTTCCATCATCAGACCGGCCAGACACCATCGGCCTTCCGACGCGCCCACTGAACCGGCCGACCGCCGATCCCGATCGCGTGAGCTTTCGGCTCCCGCGCATTCCGGGCGTTGATATTGCCGCGCCAATCATGGCGAATGGGCTGACCGGCAGGCGCGGCCAACCGGGCCGTGCCGATCGCACGCCATTTGCGAGGGACCAAACGATGCAAGATCACGCCACGGCGAACGCCATCCATCCCGCCGCCACCCTTTATGCGCGCGAGGTCGCCGAGGGAAAGCTGGACCGTCGCGAGTTTCTGACCCGCGCCACCGCCCTTGGGGTCAGCGCCACCGCCGCCTATGGCCTGCTTGGCCTGGCGGCCCCGACGCAGGCGCAGACGGTGCCGCGACAGGGCGGCACCTTGCGGATCCAGATGAACGTCAAGGCCCTGACCGACCCGCGGCTTTATGACTGGAGCGAACTGAGCAACGCCACCCGCGGATTCCTGGAATACCTGGTGGAATACAACGCCGACGGCACGTTCCGGGGCATGCTGCTGGACCGTTGGGAGGTGAACGACGACGCCACGCAATACACCCTTCACGTGCGGCGCGGCATCACCTGGCACAACGGCGATCCCTTCGACGCCGATGACGTGGTGCGCGTCATCGGGCTTTGGGCCGACAACACGCTGGCGGCGAATTCGATGGCCTCGCGCCTGGCCGGGTTGCGCGATGAGGCCACGAACACCCTGCGCGAGGGCGCGATCGAGAAGATCGACGATTTCACCGTCCGACTGACCCTGTCCAGTCCGGACATCGCAGTGATCGCCAACTTCTCGGACTATCCGGCGGCGGTGACGCACAAGTCGTTCACGCCCGAGGGCGAATTCGCCGATATCATCGGCACCGGCCCGTTCCGGCCCGTATCGCTGGAGGTGGGCCAGGCGTGCGTGATCGAACGCGCCGAACAGCCTTGGTGGGGCACCGAGATTTACGGTGGCCCCTATCTGGACCGGATCGAGATGCTGGACTACGGCACCGACCCGTCAAGCTGGGTCACCGCCGCCAAGGCCGGTGAGGTCAACCTGCTGTATGAAACCGTCGGCGATTTCATCGAGGTGTTGGACGCCCTCGGCTGGACCCGGACCGAAACCGTAACGGCCGCGACCATCGTGATACGTCCCAACCAACTGGCCGAGATCGACGGCATCAGACCCTACGAAAACGTCGAAGTGCGGCGCGCGCTGGCGCTGGCCGTCGATAACGCCGTCTGTCTTGAACTGGGATACGCCGACCGCGGCGAAGTGGCCGCAAACCACCATGTCTGCCCGATCCATCCCGCCTATGCCGACATCGGCCCGGCCCCGAACGATCCCGCGGCGGCCAAGCAGATGATGGCCGACGCGGGAATGGCGGATTTCGAACATGACCTGATCACCGTCGATGACGACTGGCAGCGCAACACCGGCGATGCCGTCGCGGCGCAACTGCGCGACGCCGGCCTCAACGTCAAACGCTCGGTCCTGCCCGGGGCGGTCTTCTGGAACGACTGGACCAGGTATCCGTTCAGCGCGACCCAATGGAGCCACCGGCCGCTGGAAGTGCAGGCCCTGACCATCGCCTATACCTCGGGGCAGGCGTGGAACGAAACCGGCTTTGCCAACCCCGAATTCGACGCCTTGATGGCACGCGCCAATTCAATCGCCGACGCCGACAGCCGGCGCGTGGTGATGGAACGGATCGAGACGATGTTGCGCGACGAAGGCGTGGTGATTCAGCCCTATTGGCGGTCGCTTTATAACCACCACGACGGCACGGTGATCGGCGCCGACATACATCCGGCCCATGAATTCCACTTCTACAAGTTCGCCCTGGCCTGAGCGGGCCTTCGGGGCCTGACGACACCGATAGCCCGGCGCCCGTCGCGTGGCCCGCGTGTTGTCGCAACGCGCGCGTTCATCCGGCACCCGACTTTCGCGGGTCCGCGCCCACGGTGTTGCCTCGGGGCTTGCCGCCGCCGGCTGGGCGATGCAAAAGACGCCATGGCCAAACCCCCTGCCTTCGTCTGTTCCGCCTGTGGCGCGCTGCACACCAAGTGGTCGGGCCGCTGCGATGCCTGCGGCGAATGGAACACCATCACCGAAGACGTGCCGATCTCGACCGGGCCGGCAACCGGACTGGGCGCGAAACGCGGCGCCCGGATCCAGCTGTCGGACCTCTCCACCGACGAGGCACCGCCACCGCGCACCGCCTCGGGCATGGCCGAACTCGACCGGGTGCTGGGCGGCGGGCTGGTGCCGGCTTCGGCCGTGCTGGTGGGCGGCGATCCGGGCATCGGCAAATCCACGCTGTTGCTGCAGGCTGCCGCCAGTTTCGCCCGTGCGGGCCTGAAGGCGATCTATGTCAGCGGCGAAGAAGCCAGCGCACAGGTGCGGATGCGCGCCCAGCGTCTGGGCCTGACCGATGCGCCGGTCAAGCTGGCCGCCGAAACCAACCTGCGTGACATCCTGACCATGCTGGAGGCGGAAAAACCCGCGCTGGCGATCATCGATTCGATCCAGACGATGTGGAGCGATCAGGTGGGATCTGCCCCCGGTTCGGTGTCGCAGGTGCGCGCCGCCGCCCATGAGCTGACCAGTTTCGCCAAGCGCCACGGTGTCGCCGTGATCCTGGTCGGCCACGTCACCAAGGAAGGCACCATCGCCGGTCCCCGCGTGGTCGAGCACATGGTCGATACCGTGCTTTATTTCGAAGGCGAGCGCGGTCATCAGTTCCGCATCCTGCGGGCGGTCAAGAATCGCTTTGGCCCCGCCGAGGAAATCGGCGTGTTCGAAATGACCGGCGGCGGCCTGGCCGAGGTGGCCAACCCGTCGGCCCTGTTCCTGTCGGATCGCGAGGATCCGGCGCCGGGATCGGTGGTCTTCGCCGGCATCGAGGGCACACGCCCGGTCCTGTGCGAATTTCAGGCGCTGGTCGCCCCCTCGCCCCATTCCCAGGCGCGCCGGTCGACCGTCGGTTGGGACGGTGGGCGGCTGGCGATGATCCTGGCGGTTCTCGAGGCGCGCTGTGCCATTCCCTTTGCCGGGCTCGACGTCTATCTGAACGTCGCCGGGGGCTTGCGGATCAGCGAGCCCGCGGCCGACCTGGCGGTCGCGCTGGCCCTGCTCAGCGCCCGCGAGGACATTTCAGTGCCGCCGCAAACCGTGGTATTTGGGGAAATCAGCCTGTCGGGCGCGTTACGTCCCGTGTCACAAACGGAAAACAGGTTGAAAGAAGCGCAAAAACTTGGTTTCTCCGCAGCCATCGCACCCGCGCGCAGCAAGCTGTCGGGGGACGCGGGCCTGTCCGTGCGGAAATACAAGGATCTGACCGAGCTGGTCGGCGATCTGTTCGGCGCGGGATGACAACCGCGGCGCGCGCCCTGCGCGTTCCGCAAAACCGCGCGACTGGCGCGGGAAGACAATCCGCGCGACTGGCGCGCGACGACACTGCGCGCGACTGGCGCGCGACGACAATCCGCGCGGCTGGCGCGCGAGCGAAAGGCTGAGGCATGGAAGGTTTTACCGTCATCGACGGCATCGTAGCGGCGGTGATCGTCATATCGGCGATCCTGGCCTATTCGCGCGGGTTGGTGCGCGAGGCGATGGCCATCGTCGGCTGGATCGCGGCGGCGGTGCTGGCGTTCATTTTTGCGCCTCAGGCCGAGCCGCTGGTGCGCGAGATCCCCGTGCTGGGCGATTTCCTGGGCGACAGTTGCGAATTGGCGATCATCGCGTCCTTCGCCGCGGTCTTTGCCGTGGCGCTGGTGCTGGCGTCGATCTTCACGCCGCTGTTCGCGGGGGCGGTGCAACGCTCGGCCATCGGTGGCATCGATCAGGCGCTGGGCTTCCTGTTCGGGGTCGCGCGGGGCGTGCTGTTGGTGGCGGTGGCGCTGGTGGTCTATGACCGCGTGGCGACGACCGACAGCTTCCCGGTGGTCGACAACAGCCGCACCGCGGCAATCTTTGCCCGCTCGCAGGCCAGCATCGACGAGCGTATCCCGACCGACGCGCCGGGCTGGATCGTCGCCCGCTACGAACAGCTTGTGGGCAGCTGCGGCGCCCAGTGACCGGGCTCAGGCCACGTCCACGGTGGCGTGGCCGATGCCGAAGCGGTCTTTCAGCATCTGCTTGACCTCGGCCTTGACGGCGATGGGGTCGAACCCGGGATGGGTGGCGACATCCATCGTCAGCATCGGGCGTTCCTCGGTCACCGACCAGGCGTGAACGTGATCGACAGTCGCGACGCCCTTGATGTCGTCGCACAGCGCCTGCACCACGGCGGCGCGGTCGAACCCGCGCGGCGCGCCTTCCAGCAGGATGTGGCCGCTTTCCTTCACCACGGCCCAGGCCGAGCGCAGGATGATCAGCACCACCAGAACCGACAGGATCGGATCGATCAGCGTGAAGCCCGTGAAGATGATCACCACCGCCGCAACCAGCGCCGCGACCGATCCCAGAAGATCGCCCGCCACATGCAACGCGGCGGCACGCACGTTCAGGTTCTCGCCCTCGCCGCGGGTCAGGATCACGAAGGCCACGATGTTGACGACCAGCCCGGCCAGCGCCACCCAGAGCATGACACCCCCCATAACCTCGGGCGGGTCCATCAGGCGGCGCAGCGCCTCGATCACGATCCACACGGCGATGGCGAACAGCGACAGGCCGTTGACCAGCGCCGCCAGAACCGAGAACCGGTCGAACCCATAGGTAAACGTCCACGACGCCGGACGGCGCGCCAGCCGCATCGCCAGCCACGCCAGCGTCAGCGAGGCGAAATCGGTCAGCATGTGGCCCGCATCCGCGATCAGCGCCAGCGATCCCGACACGACACCGCCGACCACCTCGGCCACCATGAACCCGCCCGTCAGGATGGCCGCGAACGCCAGCTTGCCCTCGTTCGACGGGACGTGACTGTGGCCGTGTGCGTGGTCGTCGCCGTGATCGTGCATGGGTCAGCTCCTTCGTTCGGCAACGCCACAGCGCCGGCCGGGGTTCAGACCCGAGGGAACCACGGCCCCCGGGTCGGCATTGCGATACTGCACACACTCAGGAGGATACGATGGCCGAGCGCAAGAGATCCAGCGACGGAACCCGTGAAACCGACGCGTTCATCGACAAAACCCCGACCCCGTCACAACAAGGCCGCGCCCAGGGCGATCTGGAGCGCAAGGTGGGCACCCGCGCCGAGGAACAGCGCGCCAAGCAGGGCGAAGGCACGACGCGCGTGCGAAAAAGCGATGAGAAGGGCCAAGGCGATCTTGGCGGTCATCACGGTACAGGAGAGGACGACACATGACCACCCTGCCCCACAAAGCCTGGGTTTTGATTGCCGACGGTGAAAAGGCCCTGGTGCTGGAAAACATCACCGACGGCGAAGATCCGAACCTTCAGGTGCGCCGCAAGGAAGAACAGGACAACCCTTCGGATTACGAACAATCCGCCAACCGACCCGGGCGGATGCAGGAAGGCCGCCCCGGCAACCAGGCGTCAGGCCCGCGGTCGGCGTTTCAGGACACCGACTGGCACGAGTTGGCCAAGGACAGATTCGCCGACGATCTGGCCGAAATGCTGTATGAAGATGCTCACAAGGGCAAATTCGACGCATTGGTCATCGCGGCCAGTCCGGGTGTCCTGGGCGAATTGCGCGACAAGATGCACAAGGAAGTGCGTGATCGGCTGATTTTCGAGATCCCGAAGACACTGACGAACCATTCCATCGACGACATCGAAAAGATCGTGACGTCCGAAATGAGCGGCTGACACCGCCGCCACCCCTCGTCGCGGTGATCAGAGCCGCGACGAGATCACGCCGGTGTTGAACCCACCCATGCGCAGTTCGCCGAACAGCCGCTGATATTCGATTTTCGGACAGCGGTTCTGGATCACGGTCACACCGCGCGCCTCGGCCTTGGCGGCGGCTTCGGCATGTTGCACGCCGATCTGCATCCAGATCACCGAAAGCCCGGGCAAATGCTCCAACGCCTGATCCACGATATCGGGAACGAATTCGGGACGCCGGAAGATGTCGACCATATCGACCGCCCCTTCCACGCTGGCCAGGTCCGGCACGACCGTCTGGCCGAACAGTCGTTCACCCGCGTGCACCGGATTGACCGGCACGACATGGAACCCCTTCAGCGACAGATAGCGCGCGACGTAATAGCTGGGGCGCACGGGGTTCATCGAAACGCCCACACAGGCGATGCGACGGGTGTTTCTGAGAATGCGGCGCAGAAGATCATCGGAATATGTCATGCCGCACCTTCGGACAAAAAAACGCCCGGCACAATGGACCGGGCGAAGTTCGGAACGAGGGACAGTGAAGGACTTGATGCGGGGGTTCCGGCCCCGCGTCCTGAGTGTGATATGGGGGCCACGGTGGCGCAAAAAAGATCGGATCGCCGTTTCGTGATCGTGACGTGAAGACCCGTCAGCGCCGCGCGCAGGCATAAAGCGACACCGCGGCCGCGTTCGACACGTTCAGCGATCCGAATCCGCCCGCCGCGGGAATGCGCGCCACGACATCGCAGGTCGCCTTGGTCTTTTCGCGCATTCCGGGCCCCTCGGCCCCCAGCACCAGCGCGATGGCTCGGCTGCCGGCGTCGGCCACCGCGTCGTCCAGGGTCGTCGTACCCGTGCCATCCAGGCCGATCAGGACGTAACCCATGGCGCGCAGACGCTCCATCGCGTCCGACAGGTTGGTGACCCGCAGATAGGGCTGCCGCTCAAGCGCGCCCGATGCCGTCTTGGCCAGCGCGCCGGTTTCGGGGGCGGAATGACGGGCCGGCGCGATGACGGCGACGGCGCCGAACACCTCGGCGCTGCGCAACACGGCGCCCACGTTGTGCGGATCGCTGACCCGGTCCAGCAGCACCGCGATGGCGCGCCCGTCTTCGGGCGCCAGGCAGCGCTGTTCGACCGACCCCCAGTGCAACGGCTTCACTTCAAGTGCGGCACCCTGATGCACCGATCCCGGATCCAGCGGGGCGGCGAACTTTCGCGGATCGGAAATCTCCGGTGTCATGCCCGACTGCGCGATGGCATCGGCCAGCTTGTCGGCAGCGTTTCGCGTCACCACCAGGCGCAACCGCTCGCGATCCGGGTTGCTCAGGGCATCGCGCACCGCGTGCAACCCGAACAGCCACACCGTCTCGGCAGCCGCCGCGCGCTTGTCGCGCTCTTTCTCGACCACCCATTTCGGCTTTTTCATCATTTGTCCCCAAACTGTCCGCCGCGTTTCGTAGCGCGAAAACCCGATCGACGCCAGCCATGGCATTTCCGGGTTGACGTCAAAAAACGGGCCGGATATTGCCCTCCGTGACGAGGCGGGACACCGGCTCGTGTGGGCGACAGGCCGCAAGGTGTGGCAGGGGACTGTAACTCCCTCGCGGAGACGCACGCCAGGTTCGATTCCTGGGTCGCCCACCATTTACTTTCAGATCAGTAAGCTACGGACCGCTTTGTTCAGGTGCGCCACAAAGATGCGACGCTGACCATGCAATCGTGTCCTATCCCGGCTGACCCGAGACCCGACTTCCCTCCGACCTTTGGGAGAATCCGTCGGTTGATTTCTGGCCTCATGCGGCCTTGGTTTCCAGTCTCGATTTCATTGCAAGTACATACGGCGTGAGATTGCCGCGGGATGAATGGGGTCTGTTTCGGTTGTAGTCGTCCTTCCGTTCGGCAATCACGATCTGCGCATGGGCCAATGATGGGAACAGAGTTTCGTTCAAGAGCTCGTCTCTGAAGCTGCCGTCGAGGCTTTCGACGAAGGCGTTCTGCACCGGCTTGCCCGGCGCGATGTCGTGCCATTCGATCCGGTGCGCGGAACACCACCGCAGGATCGCGTTACTGGTCAGCTCGGTGCCATAGCACGTCGGGAAGAATGGCTGCCGAGAGGTTATGGCCACGCGCGCAGCCTCCAAATTGCGCAGCGGGTGGCCATAACCGGGTCTCAGGTCTCAACAGTGGTCTTGCACAACCACACTGCTGAGGAGACCGGCCCTGACCGCCACCCATTCTACCGCTTCGACCGTGCTGGGCGCCATCGACATTTAAAAACACCGGCACGAAGTGCTTGTTGGCATTCCCGGCAAGAAGCGCCGTCGCCGCATGACGATTACGAACACGCTGGAAGATTTTCGGCGCCTGGCCACCGCTCTCGCCAGTTATGAACTGCCAGTACGGATCGGGTTTGAGGCGACCGGCAATTATCACCGTGCCTTGGCTCATCATCTCGGCCAGGCCGGTTTCGATCTGAAGCTCGTCTCTCCCGTTGGCTTGGCCCGAACGCGCGAGGTGCTGCACAACAGCCGGGACAAGAACGATCCGAAGGACGCTCAGGTCATCCTGCACATGCTGGAGATCCGGGCTGTGCAGTTCTTCCATGATCCGCTCGTGACCGGGACCGCGGACATCCAGGAGCTCTCCACGACCCACGAGATCGTTTCGCGCTCGAAGACCGGGTTGTGGCACCGCATCCTGACGCATTACCTGCCGCTGTACTTTCCCGAGGCCGAGCGATTTCACCGAAGCTCGCGGACCGATTGGTTTCTGGCGTTCCTCGGGAAGTATTCATCGCCACATACGATCACGGCCATGAGCCAGGAGGCCTTCATAGCTGATGCCTGGGAGGTCGTTGGCCGCAAGATCTCCAAAGAATGTCTGCTTTCAGATATTTACGCCACTGCGGTCAGGTCAGTCGGACTGCCAGTGCATTCCGACCCCGATGCTATCGGCATGCTCCGCCGGGCACTGGCCGAAGGTCGCAGCCTGATCCGACAGCGCGATGTGATTGAGGCGCGGGCCGTCGAGTTGCTGTCGGATCTGCCCGACTATCCGCTGTTGACGACCATTTCCGGCATCGGCCCGATCAACGCCATGACCATCCTGGCCGGGGCCGGTGACCTGCGTCGGTTCCGGCATCATCGCCAGTTCCTGAAGTTCTGCGGCATGCATCTTGCCACAGTCCAGTCCGGCATGTTCCGCGGTCAGAGCCGCATCTCGAAGTCTGGCAATGCCCGATTGCGGCGCACGCTCCGGATGGCCGGCCAAACCGCCGTTCTCAAGCGGACCAACAGCTTCCGGGACAAGTTCGAACGCGACATCTCAAAGGATGGGCACAACGGCCATCTGCGCCGCAAGGCCTGCACTGCGATCGCGGCCAAGATTGCGCGCACCGTACACGCCGTGGTCAATCACGACGAACCCTGTCGCCCCTTGTTCGAAGGGGTGAGCCCAGACGGAAGGACCTCTCTGTGATGAGCCGTGGGGACAGATTGCTGACCTCGCAGATAATGTTCGGGCCTTCCGCTTCGGATTTGGGATCGCGCATCGAGGACGGTGACGGCCGCCAGCGCGCGTACCCTGTGTTTGCTCTGGAAGGGATCATTTCTTGACGGCAGAGCCCGTCTGGGCAGCCGTGTCAGCGCATCCCGAGCACGTGATGCCCCATGATCTGCTGACCCAAGCAGCCAGATTTTCCCGACATAGGACGTTGTCGCTGACGAGACACATGGGGCCGGTGGATCCCGACGCGTGACCAGTAAGCGACCGGCTCAGGCTGCTGACGTCGGTGCCGGCACGTCTGGCGATCGCTTCAAAGATGTCGCCCGTGGCCGATTGTCCCGCCTCGACCCCGACAGTTTCCGGAACCGCACTGCCGGGCACTGCCCCGCAGATGCCGGGAACCGGCTTCGTCTCGGGGCCGCCGATGGCGACGATGCAGGTTGAAGTGCCTATGACGTTGACTACGTCCCCGATCCGCGCGCCGCTGCCGATTGCGTCCCGATGTGCATCAAAAGCGCCGAATGGAATTGGTATTCCCGGCTTCAGGCCTAGGGTCAGGACCCATTGATATTGCGTATGGGCATGATTCGCGGTTCGAAAATCGAGCGGTGAATGTGTCTGATCTTTTCCGGCTGACAGATGCGCAGATGGCGCGTCTTGAACCCTTCTTCCCGAAATCCCACGGCAAGCCGCGCGTCGATGATCGGCGTGTGCTGAGCGGGATTATCTTCATCGATCGCAATGGGTTGCGCTGGCGTGACGCGCCGGCAGCCTATGACCCGCACAAGACGCTCTACAATCGCTGGACGCGGTGGCGTGATAAGGGCGTCTTTGCCGGGATGATGGCGGGTTTGGCTGCCGAGCACGGCGAACAGAAGACCGTCATGATCGACGCCACCCATCTCAAGGCCCACCGAACAGCGACCAGCATGGCAGCGAAAAGGGAGGGCGGGGACGCCTGATCGGACGCACCAAAGGCGGCATGAACACGCTGCATGCCATCTGCGACAGCAAAGGCCGCCCACTCAACCTGTTCGTGACCGCTGGACAGGTCGGCGATTACATTGGCGCACGGGCTTTGTTGCGCAGCCTGCCAGATGTCGACTGGCTGCTCGGCGACCGGGGCCATGATGCCGACTGGTTCAGAGAAGCGTTGCAAGACAAGGCAATACAAGCCTGCATCCTTGATCGAAAGCAGCGGAAGAAGGCCCCAAGGTACGGCAAGCGCCAATACTAGCGGCGCAACCGGATCGAGATCATGTTCGGCAGGCTCAAGGATTGGCGGCGCGTTGCAACCCGATACGACCGTTGTCCCAGGGTCTTCGTCTCAGCAATCGCCCTTCCGGCAACCGTGACCTATCGGCCATGAGTCCTGATCCTAGCTAGCCCGCACTCGAAAACAGATCGTCTTCAATGGCTTACGGTGGGCATTATTGGGTCGCCCACCATTTTTCGTTACATCAACACCTTGCAAAGCCGTCCTGTGCGATGACAGCGCACCGGTGCATTGCAAACGATGGTCCGTGGCGGAGGCAAGGCCACCCGCCACGGTGGCAAGCGCGTCTCAGGCCTTGTCGCTGGCCGCGAGGATCCGGCCCATGACGCTGTCCATGGCCTTGGTCAACGCCTTGTCGCCGCCATTTTCGACAAAGACATCGAAAATCTGCGCGTTCAGCCCGCCAGGAGTGCTGTGGGCCTTGCGCAGTTCGGGAAAGGTCTGACCACTTTCCACCCCGGTCCGGGCCAGGGACAGGAACAGGTTCGAGACGAACTTGCGCGCGTCCGCTTCACCGACACCTTTCTGTCCCATCCAGTCGACAACGATTTCCTGAAGCCCGAAGAAGGTGCCCATCAGCGTTGTCGGTATGGTAAGCGCGTTCAGCTCGTCGAAGCTCTGCGTCACGATCACGCCGCCCAGCTTCTCGAACATGGCCTCGAGACGCTCGGACGGGCCCGACAGCACCGTGACGGCGCGCAGGTCAGCCACGGGCGGAAGCGGCACGGCCCGCGTGATCGATCCGGTCGCACCCGTCAGATCCGCGATCGTCTCGACGGGAAGGGTGCCGATCACGCTGGCCACTTCCTGGCCGTCGTGGAACCGAAGCGGGCGCAGCACCTCTTCGGCCTGGTGCGGCAGCACCGCCAGGAACACAAGGTCGCTGCCGGCATCCACAACGTCCTGGTTGTCCTCGTAAACCGTTACCTTTTCATAGGTTTCCGCCAGTTCGGACGATATCGCACGGCTGCGGGCCGATACCGCGATCTTGTCGACGGGGAAATCCGCGCGCATCAGGCCCTTGATGATCGCCTCGGCAATGTCGCCGGTCCCGACAAATCCAATCTTCACGTCGTCCTCCACTTCAACAGCATGTCGTCGCCTGTATGGACCACCGGCGCGCGGGTTGAAACCAGGGAAGCCGCCGACGTGAAAAGGGGTCGCGCCCTAGCGGCCCTTGAACAGGGTGCCGAAGATGCCCCGCACGATCCGCCGGCCGGTGGTGCCCGACAGCTCCTTGACCACCATGCGGGTCATCGCCTCGCCGAAGCCCGGTTCGGTGCGACGGGCGGACCTGTCATTGGTGCCGCCTGCGGGGTCGTATCGGCGGGCGTTCGTGAACTCGCGCTCGGGGGGGTGCGCGGCTTCGTCCTGTGCCGCCTTGGCGGCGCGGGCCTTCAGGATCTCGAACGCGCTTTCCCGGTCCAGGGCGACATCGTATTTCCCCGCAACGGGCGAGACCGCCATGATTTCGGCCCGCTGCGTCGCGTCGATCGGGCCCAGTTGCGACGATGGCGGGCGGATCAACGTGCGTTGCACGACACCGGGCGCGCCCTTGCGATCGAGCATCGAGGTCACCGCCTCGCCGGTGCCGACCTCGCGGATCGCGTCTTCGGTCGAGAAATCCGGGTTGTCGCGATAGGTCTGCGCCGCCTTGCGCAGGTCGGACTGGTCGCGGGCGGTAAAGGCGCGCAGGGCGTGCTGCACCCGGTTGCCCAACTGGCCCAGCACGTCGTCGGGCACATCCGCGGGGTTCTGGGTGACGAAATAGACGCCGACCCCCTTTGACCGGATCAATCGCGCCACCTGTTCCACCTTGTCGACAAGGGCCTTGGGCGCGTCGTCGAACAACAGGTGCGCCTCGTCGAAGAAGAATACCAGCCGGGGCTTGTCGGGGTCGCCCACCTCGGGCAATTCCTCGAACAGTTCGCTCAGCAGCCACAACAGGAACGTCGCATAAAGGCGCGGCGACTGCATCAGGCGGCCGGCATCCAGGATGTTGATCCGCCCCTGCCCCGCGTCGTCGCGCAGCATCAGGTCGGACAACGCCAGCGCCGGTTCACCGAACAGATCGGCGCCGCCCTGGTTTTCCAGCACCAGCAGACGGCGCTGGATCGCGCCGATGGACGCAGGCGCGACATTGCCATAGCGCAGCGACAGATCGTGGGCGTTCTGCCCCGCCCAGACCAGCAATGCCTGTAGATCCTTCAGATCGAGCAGGGCCATGTTCTGCTCGTCCGCCACCCGGAAGCAGATGTTCACCACGCCTTCCTGCGCCTCGCTGAGATCCAGCAGCCGCGAAATCAGCAGCGGCCCCATCTCGGCGACGGTCGTGCGCACCGGATGGCCGGTCGTGGCGAACAGATCCCAGAACGTCACCGGAAACGCGCGATACGCGTAATCGTCAAGCCCGATGGTTGCGGCGCGGTCGCTGAATGCCCCGTGCAGTTTGAAATCGGGCGAACCGGCGCGCGCAAGGCCTGACAGATCGCCCTTCACGTCCGACAGGAACACCGGCACCCCGGCGGCCGAGAACCCCTCGGCCAGGATCTGCAATGTCACCGTCTTGCCGGTGCCGGTGGCCCCCGCGATCAAACCGTGCCGGTTCGCCTGTTTCAGCAAAAGCGCCTGGGGTTCGCCGTAACCCGCGCCACCGCCGCCGATGAAAATCCTGTCGTCCACCCATGGTCCCCCGATCAACTGCGGCGAGGATACAAAATTAACCCGGCTGTGCCAGAGTGGATGTGTCGGCAGCACGCGTGTCGTTCGCGGTCTGCCCGCATCCTCCCTGTTGAACTGGCCGCACCTTCGGGTGCGGTCTTTTTCGTGTGCCGGCACCCCAGAATAATTTCAAAATTATTTATGTTGACGGCTCACACATGATTTCATAGCTTTCCCGCAATAAGAAGTCGGCCGGTCCGGCAGGGAGAATTCGACAAAAGGGGTCTGCAATCGCAGGCCTCTTTTTTCTGTCCGCCATCGCGGCACGACGCGCCCCCTTCCCAGCCATGCGAATCCCACCTGACATGATCTGTGCGCCGTGCTAGACCGCGCACCAGAACCCGAGCCGAGACTGGAGCCATCATGCCCGATCTATTGAAAACCCTGAGTATTGTTGCCCTGATCGCCGCTGGCGGAATGGCCGCGGCACAGACCGACCCCGCGACCTCCGACACCACCACCCCTGACACGACCACCCCCGACACCGCAACGTCCGACGAGCCGGCCACCACCGCGGAGGGCGAAACGGACACCGCCGATGTCCCGGACAACCTGAACATGGGCACCGATGTCACCGAAGGGGTCGGCTCGAGCTATATCAAGGAAGAGTTCAACGATTGGCAGGTGCGCTGTGTGCGGGCGCAGGAAGGCAAGGACCGTTGCGAGATGTATCAGCTGTTGGAAGACAGCGATGGCAACCCGACGGCCGAAGTCAGCATCTTCACCCTGCCCGCCGGCCAGAAAGCGGCCGCTGGTGCAAGCCTGATCACGCCGCTGGAAACGCTGCTGACCGTGCCGCTGACCCTGGCCGTGGACGGGGGGGCGACGAAAACCTATCCTTATACCTTCTGCACCCAGATCGGCTGTATCTCGCAGGTCGGATTCACCGCGGGCGAGATCGCGACGTTCAAGGCCGGCGCCAAGGCAACGCTCAGCCTGGTTCCGGTGCGCGCACCCGATCAGAAGGTCGAACTGGTGATCTCGCTTGCCGGGTTCACCGCCGCCTATGAGTCCGTCTCGGAAAACTGATCCCGACCTGCCGCGTCCTGCACCGTGGGACGCGGCAACCGCGGCGCTTTCAGTGAACCCGTTTCAGCGCCAGCACCGCGTTCAGCCCGCCAAAGGCGAACGCGTTCGACAGCACCACATCGACATGCGCCTCGCGCGCGACGTTCGGCACGACGTCCAGCGCACATTCGGGATCGGCCTCGAGATAGCCGATGGTCGGGGCGATCACCCCGTCGCGCAGCGCCATGATACAGGCCAGCAATTCGACCGCACCCGTGCCGCCGATCAGATGGCCGTGCATTGATTTGGTCGACGACATCATCACGGTGTCGGCGTGGGGGCCGAACACCTCGGCCACGGCGGCACATTCGGTCTTGTCGTTGGCCGCCGTTCCGGTGCCGTGGGCGTTGATATAGCCCACATCTGATGGATCGACCCGCGCGTCCCGGATCGCCCCGGCGATGGCCCGGGCCGCGCCCTGCTGGCTGGGCATGACGATATCCGCCGCGTCGGATGTCATGGCGAAGCCCGCCACTTCGGCCAGGATCTCGGCGCCGCGCGCGCGGGCGTGGTCGTAGTCCTCGAACACGAAGATACCCGCGCCCTCGCCTTGCACCATGCCGTTGCGGCCCAGCGAAAACGGACGACACGCATCCTTGGACATCACGCGCAACCCCTCCCACGCCTTGACGCCGCCAAAGCACAGCATGGATTCCGATCCGCCCGTCACCATGACATCCGCCATGCCGCAGCGGATCATGTTGAACGCCTGGCCCATGGCATGGTTCGACGAGGAACAGGCCGTCGCCACGGTAAAGCTGGGCCCTTGCAGGTTATAGGCCATCGACACGTGCGAACAGGCCGCGTTGTTCATCAGCTTGGGCACGACGAAGGGATGAACCCGGTTCTTGCCCTCTTCATAGACCGCCCGATAGTTTTCATCCCAGGTCTGCACACCGCCCCCCGCGGTGCCCAGGATCACCCCCGACCGCGCCGCCAGTTGGTCCTGGAAGCACAGGCCAGATTGCGCGATCGCTTCGCGCGCGGCCAACAGGGTGAACTGCGTGAAACGGTCGTAGAGCGAAATCTGCTGGCGGTTGAACTCGGCTTCGGGATCATAATCGCGCACCTGGCCGCCGATGCGGATCGACAGGCGGTCGACATCGCGAAACGCCAGCGGGCCGATCCCGCACCGCCCTTCGCGCATCGCCTCGAGCGTGGCCGGCACCGAATGCCCCAGGGCGTTGATCGTGCCGGCGCCGGTGATGACGACCCGTTTCATCAGACCTTCTGATCCGCGATCAACTGCCGGACCGCCGCGACGATCGAGGCGACGGACGAGATGTCGAAATCGCTGGCGGCCGGATCGTTGGCATTGAACGGCACCTGGATATCGAAGGTCTCCTCGATGGCGAAGATCGATTCGACCAGGCCCAGGCTGTCGATCCCCAGATCGTCCAGGGTCTGCTCCATGCGGATGTCGGACGGCTCCAGCATGGCCTGATCGGCGATGATGCGCACGACGGTGTCTTCGACGGTATCGGACATGGTGATTTCCCGCTCGGGTTCGCTCGGCGCTGATCTAGTCGCTCGGGCCGTCTTTTGGAACCGGTTTCTCGGCCGTTCCCGCAATCCGGGCCAACAGTCGCGGCAACCGGCGCAGCGCCTTGTACATATCGACGTGCTGATCCATGCGGACGGCGGGATACCCCATCATCACCCGGCCCGCCGGAACGTTCGAGACGGCCTTGGTGCTGCCGGTCAGGATCACGTCGTCGCCGATGGTGATGTTGTCGGCGACGCCGACCTGTCCGCCGAAGATGCATCGATCGCCGATCACCGTCGATCCCGCCACGCCCGTCTGCGCCGCCATCAGGCAATCGCGGCCGACGACGACATTGTGCGCCAGATGCACCAGGTTGTCGATCTTGCAGCCGTCGCCCACCACCGTGTCGCGGATCGTGCCGCGGTCGATACAGGCGTTGGCGCCGATTTCCACGTCATCGCCGATGGCCACCGATCCCAACGAATGGATCCGTGTCCAGCTCTGCTTTTTCAGATCGCCCTGGTCGCCCATGGCGCTGCGCGCCCGTTCGACCCCCGAGGTTTCGGGCGTCACGAACGACAGACCGTCGGCGCCGATCACCGCGCCCGGCTGAACGATCACGCGGTCGCCGATGGTGACCCGCGCGCCGATCCGCACGCCCGACAGGATCAGAGCGTCGTCCCCGATCCGCACGTCGTGCGCGATGTCGCAATGGGGCGCGATGCGGGCGCGGGCACCGATCCGCGCGCCCGCGCCGATGACCACGAAGGGGCCGATGGCGGCCTCGGGCCCGATCTCGGCCGCCGGATCGACCAGGGCCGAAGGGTGGATGCCGGGCGCGATCTGCGGGCCCGGATCCAGAAGCGCCGTCAGATAAGCCATGGCATAACGCGGACGCGGCACCACCAGCGCCGCCGCCAGGCCGAAGCCGCGCCAGTCGGCCCCTTCCCACAGGACGGCGGCCCGGGCGCGACCGTGTTTCAGGCCCTCGGCATATTTCGGCTGCATCGCCAGCGCCAGGTCGTGAGGCCCCGCCATGGCGGGTTCCGCCGCGCCGGTGATGACCAGATCCGCGTCACCGAAGACCTGGGCGTTCATCGCCCGGGCCACATCTGCAATGGTAAAAGCCACGATCGTCTCCCGCGTTGCGTTGCGAAAGACGATTAGCTGCCGAACCCCGGAGTGGCCACCCCGGCGCTGCGCAACGCGCTCAGAATCTCGGCGTCGCGGCCATAGACGTCACGGCGATACTCCATTCCGCCGCCCGGCTTGGTATAGGCCGTGCGATAGACCAGGTGCACCGGCACCGGCGTCTCGAGGTTCACCCGCGATTCGCGGCCCGAGCGCAGGTGGCGATGAAACTCGTCCTCGGGATTGTCGGACTGCGGCGCCAGAAGCGCATAGGCAAAGTCGAACGGATCGTTCAGCCGGATGCACCCGTGCGAAAACGCCCGGCTGTCACGCGAAAACAGGTTCTTGGCCGGCGTGTCGTGCAGATAGATGTTGTATTTGTTCGGGAACATGAACTTGACCAGACCCAGCGCGTTCCGCTCGCTGGGGGGTTGGCGCATGGAAAACGGAAAGCTGCGGGCCGAATACTGGCTGAAGCCGCGACCCCGGTTGACCACCCGGCCGCGGCTGTCGGTGATTTCCATGTAACCCAGCGCATAGGGATTGCTGCGCAGCACCGGCAGGTATTCGTTCACGACGATCGAGCGCGGCACGTACCAGCTGGGATTGATGACCATATGGGTCATCTCGTCGGAAAATTCCGGTGTGCGACGCCCGTTGGTGTTCTTGCCGATGACCGAGCGGGTCTCGAACGTGATTTCGTCGTCGTCGATGATCTTGGCGTGAAAATCCGTCAGGTTGACCCAGATGTGCCGCTTGCCACGGTCGATGTTCATCCAGCGTTCGCGCTCCAGCGACACCAGGATCTGACCGATCCGCACCTCGGGCGCGACATTCAGCGCCTGGATCGTCGTCTCGCCGGCGACGCCGTCGGTCGCAAGCCCGTTGTCCGCCTGGAACTGCGCGACGGCCTGTTTCATCTCGGCGTCATAAACCTGCGTCGCGCTGCGGCGCAGGTATCCTTCGGCGGTCAGCCGGTCGCGCAACGCCACCACCCGCGCGCCGCTCTCTCCGGGTTCGATGCGCCCGGCGTCGATGCGCGGCCCCCATCCGCCGCGTTCCAGAACCGCGTCCAGCTTCATCTTTTCGCGCACCAGGCGCGTGTATTCCCGCGACTTGGGCTTCAGCCCACGCAGATAGGCCAACGGCAGGCTGCGCTCGAACTCGCGCAGGGTGGTCAGCGGATCGCGCGTCGGCACCTCGCGCACGATATCGGGATCGACCTTCTTCGGCACCAGGATCCCCGTCTCGATGTCCTTGGCATAGGTCAGGAACATGCGCGACATCTCGACCTCGACGCGGCCCCGGTCGCGGCTGCTCTGCGCCTCGCCCAGCAATGCACGGATCTTGGCCGCACTGTAACGCTCGGCCGGGAGTCCGTGGGCGGCCACCGTCTCGACAACCTGAAGGAACGCCGCGCGCCGGGCGCGATCGTCGTCATCGCCGCCGGTCCAGATCGGCTGGTATCCGTTCTCGCGGTAAAAGGTCGACAGCGCCGCGTCGGCGGCCGCCCCTTCGGCGATGGCCTGCTTGTAGGCGGTGACCTGGGCGACGGCCCCCGTCGCGAAGACCGCCGTCAAAGACATCAAGGCACCCCCCAGAACGGCCCTGAGAGCGGTGGCGGAGGTCGGGGAATCGGGGTGGGAAGGCAGCAGCATCAAGGGTCGGAACTCCAGTGTCATTCGGCATGGCACAGCGGATCACCGCAGCGTGATCTCACTCTGGCAGGGTGGTTCAGCGTGTCCAGTCACGTTTGCGACACGACGTTGCCGTTTTAATTCAAGCTTCTGGGGGCTCTACCACCCGGCCCCCGGTTCGTTAAGCAAAAATTTGCCGATCTGACGCATAAGGGTCACAGCACGCGGGTTCACCCTTGGTCGGAAGACGGCTTCATGTCATACACGCCCCATCGCCTGGGGATGAGGTGAACAAGCCGCGCAAAGTGGCAAACAGGTAAAGTTGGGACACGGATTTTCATGGAAAAAGCACGTATCACGGGCCTTACACGGCGCGGGCTTCTTGGCGCCTTCGCAGCCACGGCCGTTGCCGCCACGCCCACCTACTCGAACGCTTTTGGCTTCCTGCGCGGCGCCGGCGATGTGCGCCGAATCCGGATGTATTCGGGCCGGACGGGCGAAAGCATCGACATGATCTATTGGATCGAAGGCAACTACATCAAGGACGCGCTGAACGAAATCAACGTCTTCATGCGCGACTGGCGCAACAACAAGACGATCGGGATCGATGCGCGCACCGTCGACATCATGGCCGCAGCCCACAACCTGATGGACGTGGAAGAACCCTATATGTTGCTGTCGGGGTACCGGTCGCCGGAAACGAACGCGATGTTGCGCAGCCGTTCAAGCGGTGTTGCGAAGAACTCGCTTCATTTGCGCGGGCAAGCCGCCGATTTGCGTCTGAACTCACGCTCGGTCAACCAGATGGCCAAGGCCGCCGCAGCATGCAGCGCCGGTGGCGTCGGGCGCTATTCCCGCTCGGATTTCGTGCACATGGATTGCGGCACGGTCCGCACCTGGGGCCGCTGAATCAAGTCAGCCTGTCCAAACGCACTTCGGGGATGAGATGAGGGGGCCTTGCGCCCCCTTTTTCGTCAGGACATCCCACAAACGCCGTCCCGCGCCCTTTGTTCCGCTTCGGGTGCGAAAAAGACAGACTAGCCGAAGGCGTCGGCTTCGGCGTCTTTCTTCTGGCGCACGAAATCACTCAAAGCCTCGTGAATCGCCGGATCGAGGGCCGGCTGCCGATAATCGCGCAGCAACTTCTCGACCCGCATCGATGCCAGCGCCTGGGTGTCGCGCGCGCCCTCCTCCTCCCAGGTTTCAAACGGCTTGTAATCGAACAGGTCCGAGCGCCAGAACGCCGACTTGAAGTTGTTCTGGGTGTGCGCACAGCCCAGGTAATGCCCCCCCGGGCCCACCTCGGCGATGGCGTCCATGGCCTGGCCGTTGGCGTCGATGTCGACCCCGCGCGCCAGCCCGTGCACCGCGCCCAGCTGATCGGCATCCATCACGAATTTCTCGAACGATGCCACCAGCCCGCCTTCCAGCCAACCACAGGCGTGCAGCATGAAGTTGACCCCCGCCAGCAATCCCATGTTCAGGCTGTTGGCCGATTCGTATGCCGCCTGCGCATCGGGCAACTTCGACCCGCAGAACGATCCGGCACTGCGATACGGCAGACCAAGACGGCGCACCAGCTGGCCGGTGCCATAGGTGATCTGCGCCGCTTCCGGTGTGCCGAAGGTCGGCGCACCGCTGTTCATGTCGATCGACGTGACGAACGCGCCGGCCACGACGGGCGCGCCCTTGCGCACCAGTTGCGAATAGGCGACCCCGGCCAGGATCTCGGCCAGCACCTGGGTCAGCGTCCCGGCAACCGACACCGGCGCCATGGCACCGCCGACGATGAACGGAGAAATGATCGAGGCTTGGTTGTTCGCCGCATAGATTTCCAGCGCGCCCATCATCGTCGCATCGAAGGTCAGCGGCGAATTGATGTTGATCAGCGATGTCATCACGGTGTTGCGGTCCACGAAATCGGCGCCGAACAGCAGCTTTGACATATCCACCGAATCCTGTGCGCGCACGGGTTCCGTGACCGATCCCATATAGGGTTTGTCCGACAGCGTCATATGCGCCAGCAGCATGTCCAGATGACGCTTGTTCACCGCCACATCGGTCGGCTCGCACACCGTGCCGCCCGAATGATGCACCCACTTCGACATATACGCCAGGCGCACGAAGTTCTGGAAATCGGCGATGGTGGCATAGCGCCGCCCCCCCGCCGCATCGCGCACGAACGGTGGGCCATAGACCGGCGCCAGCACCAGGTTGCGCCCGCCGATCTCGACGTTGCGGTCGGGATTGCGCGCGTGCTGGGTGAACGACGACGGCGCCGTGGCGCACAACTTGCGTGCCAGACCGCGCGGGATCCGCACCCGCTCGCCCTGCACATCGGCGCCGGCCTCGCGCCAGCGTTGCAGCGCGCCGGGATTCTCGGGGAAATTCACGCCGATCTCGGCAAGGACGGTCTCGGCATTGCGCTCGATGATCTCGATGGCCTCGGCGTTCAGGATCTCGAGGTCGGGAATATTGCGCTCGATGAAGCGTGCGGCCTCGATCCGGACGGCCGTGCGTTCGGCCCGTCGTGCCGCGCCACCGCCACCGCGTGCGCGCCTTGGCGCTTCGGTCTCACCCATGTCGCAACTCCCTGCTGTTTGATCCCTCCTATCCGCCCCGGCCGACACGCCCGCGCCGGTTTGCGTCGCCTCAAGGCCGGAAACGACACCCGGCGCCCTCCGGGCTTCTTACTGATCCAAATACTCGAATCCGCCGCTGGCATCGCAACACCGTCTTGCGCAGGCGCGCGCCCTGCCCTATCCCCCCTGCATGACAGAGATCGACGTGAAAACCGACCATGACCGCCTGCTGATCGTCGACTTCGGCAGCCAGGTCACGCAACTGATCGCCCGCCGCCTGCGCGAGCTGAACGTCTATTGCGAAATCCATCCGTTCCAGAACGTGACCACCGATTTCCTGACGGACTTCGCCCCCAAGGCGGTGATCCTTTCGGGCGGTCCGGCATCGGTCATCGACGATGCGTCGCCCCGCCCCCCGGCCGAGGTCTTCAGCCTCGGCGTTCCGGTTCTGGGGATATGCTATGGCCAGCAGGTGATGATGCAGATGCTGGGCGGCGAGGTCCTGCGCGGCGATGGCACCGCCGAATTCGGCCGCGCCTGGGTCACGAAAACTGATACCGCCACGGATCTGTTGACCGGCTGGTTCCTGGAAACCCGCGAACAGGTCTGGATGTCGCACGGCGATCACGTCGCCCGCATCGCCCCCGGCTTTGAAGTGGCCGGCACATCGCCGAATGCGCCCTTCGCGGTCATCGCGGACACCGAACGGCGCTTTTACGCGGTCCAGTTCCACCCCGAGGTGCATCACACCCCGAACGGGCGCACCCTGTTCGAAAACTTCATCCGGATCGCGGGTTTCACCGGTGACTGGACGATGGACGCCTACCGCGAACAGGCCGTGGCGAAGATCCGCGAACAGGTCGGCGATGCCCGCGTGATCTGTGCGCTGTCGGGCGGTGTCGATTCATCGGTCGCGGCGGTCCTGATCCACGAGGCGATCGGTGATCAGCTGACCTGCGTCTATGTCGATCACGGGCTGATGCGGCAGGGGGAAAGCGAACAGGTCGTGTCGATGTTCCGCGAACATTACAACCTGCCCCTGATCCACGCCGACGAATCCGAACTGTTTCTGGGCAAGCTCGACGGCGTGTCCGACCCCGAAACCAAACGCAAGATCATCGGCGGCCTGTTCATCGACGTGTTCCAGAAGCACGCCGATGCCCTGGGCGGCGCCGAGTTCCTGGCGCAGGGCACGCTCTATCCCGACGTGATCGAATCCGTGTCCTTCTCGGGCGGCCCGTCGGTGACGATCAAGAGCCATCATAACGTCGGCGGTCTGCCGGAAAAGATGGGCATGAAACTGGTCGAGCCGCTGCGCGAGCTGTTCAAGGACGAGGTCCGCGCCCTGGGGCGCGAATTGGGCCTGCCCGACAGCTTCATCGGCCGCCATCCCTTCCCCGGTCCCGGCCTCGCCATCCGCTGCCCGGGCGAGATCACGCGCGAAAAGCTCGACATCCTGCGCAAAGCCGATGCCGTCTATATCGACCAGATCCGCAAGCATGGCCTCTATGACGAAATCTGGCAGGCCTTCGTCGCGATCCTGCCGGTGCGCACGGTCGGTGTGATGGGTGACGGGCGCACCTATGATTTCGCCTGCGCCCTGCGGGCCGTCACATCCGTGGATGGCATGACGGCGGATTATTACCCCTTTACCCATGATTTCCTCGGTGAAACCGCGACGCGGATCATCAACGAGGTGAAGGGCATCAATCGCGTCACCTATGACATAACATCGAAACCTCCGGGCACCATCGAATGGGAATGACCGGCGGCTTCGGAAAACCATGGGGTCCGGCAGGGGAAAGGCCGATCACATAATCGGCACCGAAAAACCGCCCCCCGTCGCCGGCGACACCCCCGCCAACGCCACAGTGCCGGGGTCACGGGCGCCATTGCGGCTGTGCCGACTCTTTCGGCGCCGCTGATCGCCGTCAGACAGTTTTCGATCCCTTGGTGACACCGGCCGCCGGACGGCCTATGTGGGGCGCACCGCCCACAGGATTCGGAGCACCGAGCCCATGCACAAGCTGCCCCCCGCACATCCCTTCGATTTCGAATCGGACAAGCTGAAGGAAGAATGCGGCGTCTTTGGCGTTATCGGTGTGACCGACGCTGCCAATTTCGTCGCCCTCGGCCTGCACGCGCTGCAACACCGCGGCCAGGAGGCAGGCGGAATCGTCGCCCATGATGCCGAACACGGTTTCAACTCGGCCCACCGGTTCGGATACGTCCGCGACAATTTCACCAAGCAATCCTTGATGGACACGCTGCCCGGACCGCTGGCCATCGGTCACGTGCGCTATTCCACGGCCGGCCACAAGGGACACGCCCACATCCGCGATGTCCAGCCGTTCTTCGGTGAATTCTCGATGGGGGGCGCCGCGATCGCGCACAACGGCAACATCACCAATGCCGACGCCCTGCGCCGCGAATTGATCGGTGCCGGATCGATCTTTCAATCGGCCTCCGACAGCGAATGCATCATCCACCTGATGGCGCGCTCGCTGCAACGCCGGATCCCCGAGCGCATCCAGGACGCGCTGCGCCGGGTGGAAGGGGCCTTCTCGATCGTCGCGATGACCCGGACCAAGCTGATCGGCGTGCGCGACCCCCTGGGGGTGCGGCCGCTGGTCCTGGGACAGCTCGGCGACGGCTGGGTGCTGTCATCGGAAACCTGCGCGCTGGACATCATCGGCGCCACCCTCGTGCGCGAGATCGAGCCGGGCGAGATGGTGGTCATCGAAGGCGGCGAGGTGGCCAGCCATCGGCCTTTCGCGCCCCGGAAATCCCGGTTCTGCATCTTCGAACACGTCTATTTCTCGCGCCCCGATTCCATTCTCGGCGGCCGCTCGGTCTATGAGACGCGCCGCCAGATCGGCGTCGAACTGGCGCGCGAGGCCCCGCAGGACGCCGATCTGGTGTGTCCCGTTCCCGACAGCGGGACGCCGGCGGCCATCGGATACGCCGCCGAATCCGGCATCCCCTATGGCATGGGGATCATCCGCAACCAGTACATGGGCCGCACCTTCATCGAGCCGACGGAACAGATCCGCAACATGGGCGTCCGGCTCAAGCTGAACGTCAACCGCGCGCTGATCCGGGGCAAACGGGTCATCCTGGTGGACGACTCCGTTGTGCGCGGCACGACCTCGATCAAGATCCGCGAGATGATCCTCGATGCCGGTGCCGCCGAAGTCCACTTCCGCATCGCATCGCCGCCCACCTCGTGGCCCTGTTTCTATGGCGTCGACACCCCCGAACGCGACAAGCTGCTCGCCTCGCGCATGTCCGAAGAGGAGATGCGCGATTACCTGAACGTCGACAGCCTGCGCTTCATCTCGCTCGACGGTCTCTACCGCGCCGTGGGCGAGGCGCAGGGGCGCGATGCCGCCTCGCCGCAATACTGCGATGCCTGTTTTTCCGGCGAATACCCGGTCGAACCCTCCGACATGATCGACAAGGGGTTCCTGCTCAAGGCCGCCGAATGATCGCCAACCCGGCTTCTTACTGACCCAAATACTCCCGCGCGGCGCGCTCCTGCCCCGTCCACCGTCACCACGTCCGACACGGCGCACCGCCGCCTGCCCCATTCCTCGAACCGGAACGACCCATGACCAAGATTGCCCTCATCACCGGCGCGTCGCGCGGCCTTGGTGCCGCCCTGGCGGTCGCGCTCGCCCCGACGCACCACATCATCGCCGTCGCACGCACGGTCGGCGCGCTGGAAGATCTCGACGACCGGGTCAAGGCGGCGGGTGGCCAGGCGACCCTTGCGCCGATGGACG
This sequence comes from Oceaniglobus indicus, assembly GCF_002751875.1. Classification (GTDB taxonomy): domain Bacteria; phylum Pseudomonadota; class Alphaproteobacteria; order Rhodobacterales; family Rhodobacteraceae; genus Oceaniglobus; species Oceaniglobus indicus. Next base: position 343,772 of record NZ_NMZM01000001.1, read on the forward strand.
CGGGCGATCCGGCCGCCATGGCGCATCTGTGCCGCTCGACCTATGACCGCTGGGGCCATGTCGATCTCTGGGCGCACACGGCGATCCATGCCGCGCCCCTGGCCCCGACCGGGCATATCGACGCCAAGGACTGGGCGAAATCCGTCGCGCTGAATGCCACCGCCACCGCGACGCTGATTCCCATGCTCGAACCCCTGCTGAATGCCGCGCCAGCGGGGCGGGCGGTGTTCTTCGACGATCCGCGTGCCGGCCAGCCGTTCTTCGGCGCCTACGGCGCCAGCAAGGCCGCGCAGATCGCGCTGGCGCGCAGCTGGGCCGCGGAAACCCGCCGCACCGGCCCGCGCATCGATATCGTCACGCCGCCGCCGATGCCCACCGCAACCCGGGCGCGGTTCTTTCCCGGCGAAGACCGCGCGGCCCTGACCCCCTGCGCCGATGCCGCGACCCGTTTAATGGCCGAACTGTCGCTCTGACGCCAAAAGACCGGATCAAAGCGCACCGCACGCCTTGTCTGGCCCGAAACCAGCCCCTACACACGGGAAAACGGGGGACGCAGCGTGCGCATACTTATTACCAACGACGACGGCATCAACGCACCCGGACTGAACGTCCTGGAACGGATCGCAACGGAAATCGCGGGTCCGGACGGCGAAGTCTGGATCGTCGCGCCGGCGTTCGAGCAATCGGGCGTCGCCCACTGTGTCAGCTACACCCACCCGATGATGATGGCCGAACTGGAACCGCGGCGCATCGCGGTCGAAGGTGCGCCCGCCGACTGCGTCCTGGCGGCGCTGCACGACGTGATGCCCGAACGTCCCGATCTGGTGCTGTCGGGCGTCAACCGGGGCAACAACGCGGCCGAGAACACCCTGTATTCCGGCACCATCGGCGGCGCGCTGGAAGCCGCGCTTCAGGGGCTTCCAGCCATTGCCATGTCGCAATACATGGGCGACGGCACCCGCAGGCTGGCCTCGCCGTTCGATGCCGCCGCTGCCCACGGTGCCGCGACCGTGCGCCGGTTGCTGGAGCGCGCTCCCTGGGATGGCGAAGACTACCGCCTGTTCTACAACGTCAACTTTCCACCCGTCGCGGGCCATCTGGTCAAGGGCACACGGGCCAGCGCCCAGGGGTTCCGGCGCGGCACGTCCTTCGGGGTCGAGGCACAGATTTCGCCGACAGGCCGGCGGTTCCTGTGGATCCGAGGCGGCGATCAGACCGTCACCACCCTGCCCGGCACCGACGTGGCCGACAACCTGGATGGCTATATCGCGATCACGCCGATGCGGGCCGATTTCACGGCCCACGACAAGTTGGATGCGTTGAAAGACGCCTTGGGATGAGTCCGGAGGCGGAGCGCAAGATGCAATTCCTCTATGCCCTCCGCTCGAAGGGCGTCACCGACATGCGCGTGCTGAACGCCATGGAAAAGATCGACCGCGGCGCTTTTGTCAAAGGCCTGTTCGCCGAACGCGCCTATGACGACATGCCCCTGCCCATCGCCTGCGGCCAGACCATCAGCCAGCCGTCGGTGGTCGGGCTGATGACCCAGGCGCTGGATGTGCAGCCGCGTGACAAGGTTCTCGAGATCGGCACCGGCTCGGGGTATCAGGCGGCGATCCTGTCGCAACTGGCGCGCCGGGTCTATACCGTGGACCGGCACAAGCGGCTGGTGCGCGCGGCGCGCGAGGTGTTCGACCAGCTGGCGCTGGCCAATGTCACCGCCTTTGCCGCCGACGGATCGCACGGTTTGCCCGAACAGGCGCCGTTCGACCGCATCCTGGTGACGGCGGCGGCCGAGGATCCGCCCGGTCCGCTCTTGGCGGAATTGCGTGTCGGCGGTATCATGGTATTGCCCGTGGGGCAGTCGAACGCCGTGCAGACGCTGATCAAGGTCACGCGCCGCGAGGACGGGTTCGATTACGAGGAACTGCGCCCGGTGCGCTTCGTGCCGCTGCTCGAAGGGTTGGGCCAGGACTGAAGCTGCGCGCCCCCGGCAAGAGGGGCGGGTGAGACAGGCACAGGTGCGCCCGCGAGGACACCGAAAAACAATCGAGGACGCCCCATGCGCGCAATCCCCCAAGGCCGGACGGCCCGCCGAACAGCCAAGATGACGCTGGTCCTGCCGCTTCTGGCAAGCGTGGCCTGCACCCAGAACGGCGGCTTCGACTTCGATCTTCGTGACAACCTGGGCAATGCGTTCGACACCAGCAGCGCCGTGATGAACGTGCGCACCGAGGTCCGCCCGCAGCCCGACAATCGCGGCATCATCTCGTATCCCACCTATCAGGTGGCCGTGGCGCGCAACGGCGACACGCTGCGCACGGTGGCGGGACGGGTCGGGTTGTCGGTGGATGAGTTGTCGAACTTCAACGCCATGCCGCCGGATCTGCCCCTGCGCCGGGGCCAGGTGATCGCCCTGCCCCGCCGGGTGGCCGAACCGTCGCCCGCCACGGGGGCCGCCGCGTCGGGCCCGATCCGCCCGACCCAGACGCCGGCCGCGACCGCCCTGCCCGAAAGCGAAGACATCGCCGTCGCCCCGCTGGACGACCCCGCGACGCCCACGGCACGGCCCGTGCGGCGCACCGAGAAACCATCACTGGCGCAATCGGGCACCGAACCCGTGCGCCACAAGGTCAAGCGCGGCGAAACCGCCTATTCCATCGCCCGCACCTATGGCATCCCGGTCAAGGCGCTGGCCGACTGGAACGGCCTGACCGGCGACCTGGCGCTGCGCGAAGGGCAATACCTGCTGATTCCGGTGGCGGTGGATTCGCCGAAGGCGCAGAACACCACCACCGCGCCCGGCAGCGGCTCGGTCGCGCCGGTGCCGCCCTCGGCCGCAACGCCCCTGCCCGACGAAGACGCGACGACCGCGCGGCCCAAGGAAACCCCGCCGTCCCCCGCCATGGCCGACGACAAGACGAAAGCCACCAAGGCGACCCGGCTGGCGCTGCCCGTCAGCGGCCCGATCATCCGTGCCTATCGCAAGGGCAAGAACGACGGCATCGACATCTCGGCCAGCGCCGGAACCGCCGTCGTCGCCGCCGAGGCCGGCGTGGTCGCGGCGATCACCCGCGACACCGACCAGATCCCGATCCTGGTGCTGCGCCACCCCGGCAACATCTTGACCGTCTATGCCGGGGTCGACCGGATCACCGTCAACAAGGGGGACACGGTGAAGCGCGGCCAGCAGATCGCCGCCGTGCGCGCCGCCAACCCCGCGGTCCTGCACTTCGAGGTGCGCGAGGGATTCGAAAGCGTCGACCCCGAGCCCTATGTGAACTGATCCGCCATGCCCCAGCGCCGGAGCCTCCGGCGGGAGTATTTCGGTCAATGAGAAGCCGGGGGGGGCGGTCAGGTTCCGGCGCGCCGCGCACGAAAATCGATCAGGGTCTTGCCCTGCTCTTCGACGAAAAGCTCGGGGCGGGCCCGCAGCGCGGTGATGCGATCGACGCGGAACACGCCGAAGTCGCCGGTTTCCTCGCACCAGGCCGTCACGGTCCAGAAGCGCCCCCAGTATTCCAGTTCAAGCGGGCGCAACGTGCGATGTGTCAGGGTGCCGTCGGCATCGGTGTAATCGACACCGACCTTCTGACGCGCACGGATGGCCGCGCGCAGGTTCGGCATGTATGCAAAACCGTTGGCCGCGTCGGTGAAGGGGTAGATCGCGAACCCCCAGCCCTTGGCGGGCGCACTGCGGTCTTCGGGCAGCACCGCGTCGATCTTGGCCGACAGGGTGGCCGCGGCATCGCGCAACTCGTCATCTGCTGCCGCACCGACAGCGGCAAGGCCCAGGTGCAACGCTTCGAGTTCGGTCATTGTCAGGTTCAGCGGTGGCAGGGTCACCGGGGCGGTCACCCGGTATCCGATACCGCGTTCGCCCTGCACAGGAACCCCCGACGCCATCAGCGTTTCCATGTCACGATAGATCGTGCGCAGCGAAACGCCCAGCCGGTCGGCCATCTTCTGGGCGCGGTGCAAACGCCCGTCGCGCAGGATCTGGATCAGTTCGAAAAGGCGGTCGGTGCGGCGCATGACCCATAGGTCGGCGTCAGGCGCGCCCGGGTCAAGGGTGTCGATCCGGCCACGTGATTCGCGCGACGGGCGGCATCGACCGCCCGCACAACTGCCAAATACCTGTCAGTTGACCGCTTTATGTCCGACAACCGCTTCACAACGCCGTTGCGACGCCACGATCACGTGCTTTCCCGCTTTCCTGTCGCTGCGCTGTGCCTTACCAAGGTGGCGTCCTTCGGCGCGATTGCGCCTTAGCCATCAACGGAGCGACCCTATGTTGAACAATATCGGCCTGCCCGGCCTTCTGCTGATCGCCGTCGTCGTGCTGGTCCTGTTCGGACGCGGCAAGATTTCATCCCTGATGGGCGAAGTCGGAAAGGGCATCACCGCCTTCAAGCGCGGCGTGAGCGACAGCACCAAGGAAATCGAAGACAGCAGCGACACCGTCGAACGCCGCGACAGCAAGACCAACGACGATCTGGCCGCGCCCGCAGTGCAGACGTCGTCTTCCGAATCCAAGGACAAGACCCAAGTCTGATCGGCAGGAGCCGCCCCAATGTTCGATATCGGCATGACCGAACTGCTGGTGATCGGCGTTGTCGCGCTGATCGTCGTCGGTCCCAAGGATCTGCCCGGAATGTTCCGGACCCTTGGACGTTTCACCGGCAAGATGCGGGGCATGGCGCGTGAATTCCAGCGCGCCATGGACGATGCGGCGGACGAGGCCGGGGTCAAGGACGTGGCGAAGGATCTGCGCAAGGCGACCTCGCCCAAGTCCATGGGGTTGGACAAGCTGAACGCCGCCGCCGACAAGTTCGAGAAGTGGCAACCCGGTGTGGCGCCGAAGACCGGTGACCGGACCGGCGATGCGCCGAAGGCGAAATCCTATGGTCCGGCGACCGAAACGCTGGCCGCCGATCGCGCGGCGCAGGGCGATGCGCGGCGGGCCGGTGCGTCCGAGACCGCGGGCGTCGCAAAACCGGCCGCGGAACAGGGGCCGGTGCCCGACCCCAACGCCCCCGCGACCGACGCTTCAAAGGGTGACGCATGAGCGATCAGGACGAGCTTGAGGATTCCGGCGCGCCGCTGATCGAGCATCTGGCCGAACTGCGCACCCGGCTGATCCGGTCGGTCGCGGCCTTCATCGTCGGCATCGTTGTCGCCTTCGTTGTGGCCGAGCCGATCCTGCAATTCCTGGTCCGCCCCATCGAAGCGACGTTGCGCGACCTCGGCGACCCTGCACCGACGCTGCAATATACCTCGCCTCAAGAATACCTGTTCACGCTGTTCCGCATCTCCATGGTGTTCGGCTTCGGCCTGGCCTTTCCGGTGATCGCCCACCAGATGTGGCGGTTCGTGGCGCCCGGATTGTATCGCACCGAGAAATCGGCGTTCCTGCCGTTCCTGATCGCATCGCCGGTGATGTTCCTGCTGGGCGCCTCGTTCGCCCAGTTCGTGGTGACCCCGTTGGCGATGAAGTTCTTTCTGGGCTTTGCCGACATTTCGTCGATCTTTGCCGGGCTGATGCGAACCGCGGTCGGCACCCTGCCCGACAACGCCGCCGTCGTGGCCCGCGAGGCCCTGCCCGAAACCAGTGAAGGCGTCCGGATCACCTTTTTCGGCAAGGTGAACGAAAGCCTTGATATCACGCTCAAGTTCATCATCGCCTTCGGGCTTTGCTTCCAGCTGCCCGTGTTGCTGACGCTGATGGGCAAGGCCGGGTTGGTGTCGTCGCGCGGGCTGGCTGACGTGCGCAAATACGCTGTGGTCGCGATCCTGTTGCTGGCCGCGCTGGTGACACCGCCCGACGTGGTGACCCAGTTGATCCTGTTCAGCGTGGTCTACGGGCTTTACGAAATCTCGATCCAACTCGTCAAACGTGTCGAACGCAAACGCACGGACGAGTTGCGCAAGGCCGGCATCCTGGACGAAGACGAAGAGCTTTGGGACGATATCGAAGCCGAAGCCGAAGAAGACGAGGACGATACCACCAAATGAACCAGGACGCCCTGATCCGCATCGCCGACGCCCTTGAACGCATGTCGCCCCCGCCCCTTGAAGCGCCGGATTTCGACGCTGCGGATGCCTTTGTCTGGCATGTGGCGCCGGATCGTCTGAGCCCGGTCGAGAAGGTCAACCGCGTCGATCTGGCGCTGCTGGTCGGCATCGATCGGTCCCGCGACACGTTGCTGGAAAACACGCTTCGCTTCGCGCGGGGCCTGCCGGCGAACAACGCGCTGCTGTGGGGCGCGCGCGGAATGGGGAAATCGAGCCTGGTCAAGGCGATCCATGCCGAAGCGGTGCACCGGGGCCACCCGCTGAAGGTGGTCGAGGTTCAGCGCGAAGACCTGCCCTCGATCGGACGATTGCTGAGCCTGCTGCGCCCTGCGCCGTTCCGCTTTGTGCTGTTTTGCGACGATCTGTCGTTTTCCCATGATGACCAGCACTACAAGTCGCTCAAGGCGGTGCTGGATGGCGGGATCGAGGGGCGGCCCGACAACGTGGTGTTCTACGCGACATCGAACCGCCGCCACCTCATGCCGCGCGACATGATCGAAAACGAGCGCCAAAGTGCGATAAACCCGTCGGAGGCGGTCGAGGAGAAGGTATCGCTGTCGGATCGGTTCGGCCTGTGGCTGGGCTTCCATCCCTGCACCCAGGAAGAATATCTGGGCATGATCGCCGGCTACTGCGACGCCCACGGGATCGACATCGATGCCGAAACCCTGCGTGCCGAAGCGATCGAATGGCAAGCCACACGCGGCGGGCGCTCGGGACGGGTGGCGTGGCAGTATTTCACCGATCTTGCCGGCCGTCGCGGGGTCGCACTCGACTGACGCCGCGGGTAGAGAGCAAAGGCGCCTCCGGCGGGAGTATTTTAGCAAGAAAAAGCCGGGCGGCGCTTGCCATTCAGCATTCTGCTTTCATCCCGCATTTGATTTCTAATTGATCGAAATACGCCCCCGCGGGTGGCGTCCTGCCCTCAGGCCATGGCCCGGGCGCTGCCGATCTTGCGCGGGAAGACAAAGCAACGCTCGCGCCGGATCATCAGCCAAAGCGGCGTGCCGCGCTTTGGCAGGAAGACCGACGGGACCGTCGCGCTGATCAGCGAGCCGTCGAAGTCCAGCCTGAATTCGACCAGGCTTTCCTTGCCGATGAAACGCGCGCGTTCGACGACAGCGCGGGCGGCGGTGCCGTCGGCGGCGGTCGGAAGCGGCCCCTTGCCGGCGCGGTCGAAATCGATCCGCACGTGCTGTGGGCGAATGACGATGTCGACGGGCGTGCCATCGGGCACGCCGGGGGCGAGGAACTGGCCGAAGGCGGTGTTGGTCAGCGCACCCTCGACCGTTCCTTCGATCACGTTGATGTCGCTGAAGAACGCGGCGGCGGCGCGGTCGGCCGGGGCGTTGTAGATGTTATAGGGTGCGCCCACCTGCACCACCCGGCCGGCGCGCATCAGGGCGATTTCATCCGCCATGCGCATCGCCTCTTCGGGCTCGTGGGTGACCAGCAAGACCGCGGTGCCTTCCTCTTTCAGGATCGACAGGGTTTCGTCGCGGATGCCGTCGCGCAGACGGTTGTCGAGGCCGGAAAAGGGTTCGTCCATCAACATCACCTTGGGGCGCGGCGCGATGGCGCGCGCGAGGGCGACGCGCTGCTGCTCGCCCCCTGACAACTCGTGCGGCCAGGCATCCATGAACCGGCTCAGCGACACCCGTTCCAGCAACTCCTCGACACGGGCGCGCCGCACGGCCTTGGGGCCGCTCAGGCCGAAGGCCACGTTGGCGGCCACGGTCAGGTGCGGAAACAGTGCGAAGTCCTGGAACATCAAGCCGATGGACCGGTCCTCGGGCGGCACCCGGGTCTGGGTGTCGCAGACCAGGCGACCGTCGACCCAGATCCGCCCCGAATCCTGTTGATCGACACCCGCGATGATCCGCAGCGTCGTCGACTTGCCACATCCCGAGGGGCCCAGCAGGCAGGTCACCTGCCCCGGCATCACCGACAGCGACACGTCGTCCACGACCCGTCTGCCATCATAGCTTCGGGTGATGTTCTCGACTTTAAGACGGGGGGTGATGTCTTTCACCGTCGCGACCTTTCGCAAAATCCGAGCGTTTGCGTCGGACAAGCGGCAGGTAACAGCGTCCGCGCCCTGCATCAACCCTGTGGCGCGATCCGTGGTGTCCGGACGTGCCGAACCGTTGTCGCACCCTCGCCCACAACGCACCGGATCACGCCGCCGACGATTCGCCAGGCCGCAAATCGGTGAACAACGCGGCCGTGGATCAGGCGCTGTTGCTTGCATCGGGACAATCCGCAGCGCGGGGGCCGGGTCAGGCCCCATAAATTGACCGCAGGCGGGGTCGCCCTTAATGTAATTTCAACACGGGGGTGCAAGAGTTTGGGGGCCGGTGAAAATCTGTTCGCCGGAAAGGACGCAAGGCATGTCGCTGTCAATGGATCATATCGGGACGTTTTCGGAAGAGCCGGCGCAGAGTTTGCCGGTGTTCCATGCCGACCTGTTTCGCGTCGTCGATGGTGCGAACCTCGGCGATCCGATGGGCCATGCCGGCGACCTAATGCTGGGCGATATCTACATGCTGACGCCCGGCGCGCGGCGCACGCGCCTGGCCGTCACCGCCAGCGGCGCATCCGGGGCCCTGACGATCGCGCCGGGCACCGAATGTGGCAGCCCTGGCGCCATGGTCCACCTGGATTGCTGCGCCACGTTGATGAGCCCGGACGGCACGACGGTCGAGGCATTGGTGCTGGTCGAACTCGACGACACGCAAACCGCCATCGCCGACGTCCGCCTGTTCCCGCTGGCCAAGCTGAAACCGCGTCTGGGATATGCCTTGGTCGCGCTGGATCGCGCGGCGGCACGGGCCCGTTTCGCGGAAGCGGCCTGTGTGTCGTTCACCCGCGGCACGCGGATCACGCTGGCGTCTGGCCGGATGGCGCCGATCGAAACGCTTGCGGCGGGCCAATCCGTGCTGACGCGCGATCACGGGCCGCAGAAGATCCGCTGGATCGGTCAACAAACGGTGCGCGCCCACGGGGCCTTTGCGCCGATCCGGATCAAGGCCGGCACCCTGCGCAACGAGGAAGACCTGATCGTCAGCCCGAACCACCGTCTGTTCGTCTATCAGCGGCGGGACACCCTGAAGGCGGGGCGTGCCGAGGTTCTGATCAAGGCCAAATACCTTCTGAACGACGACACTGTGACGCGCACCGACGGCGGGTTCGTGGATTATTTCCAACTGCTCTTTGATCGGCACGAAATCATCTATGCCGAAGGCATTGCCGCCGAAAGCCTGATGGTGGACACCCGCACGCGGCCCGCCCTGCCCTCCGAGCTTCAAGCGCAGCTTGCCGTGCACGACAACCGGACCGATGCGTTGGGCTATACCCTGCCCCGTGCCGGAACCGCCGGGCAGATGCTGAACCTGCTGCAAAACGCAACACGCCGATAGACGGGCGGCGGGCACGTCAGACGGAATAGAAGAACTGCTCGCGCACAATCTTGCCGTCTTTGACGGTATAGACGGCAACTTCCCTGAACGTGCTGCGCGTGCCGCTGTCTTTCATCGTCGAGTCCACTTCAAAGATCACCGCAAACCGGTCGTCGCCATGGGTAAACGGTCCTTCGACACTGCTGCTGTGCACGTCCACGTTTTCGTTCCACCACGCGTGTTTGGCCCGGATCCCGTCAAGACCCACGGTCACGGCATCGCCACCCGGTGGCGCCACCGCTTCCACCGACACGGCGTCGGCGGCATAGATCGTATCGAGAAGGTCTGACTCGCGATGGGCGCGGCACGCGGCGACAAGAGTTTCCGCGATCGTTTTCAGGTCCATTCCACCCCTCACTGGTCCTCTATCTCGTGTGGCCGCTGCCATGGTCAAGCGTGACGCCCGGCCATGGCATGATCGCATGGGTGTTATCGTCTTCCGACGAATTCGCCGAGGAATGGCGCGCGTTGGCCGTTCGACGTGACGTTGCCGATCACTTCACCCCCGACGAAACCCTGGTTGGCGCCATAGAAATCACCTTCCAGCTGACCGTTGACATCATAGGTCTGGTTGTTGCCGGCCAGCCGTCCGTTGACAGCGCTTGAGAAGGTATAGTCGACGTCGGGATTGATATTCCGCCGGATCGGACCGTCGGCGACGATCAGTGCACCAGTATATCGCGTGCCGTCTTCCTCGACGAAATCGTCCATGGTTCCGCCGACCGTGCTGTTGGCGAAGTTCGCCCGCAGTTCCAGATCGCCGACGACGGTCGTCGTTTCACTGCCCACGCCGGGCAGTTCCGCAGCAACGACACCGTCGTATTCCGCGCCACCACTGGTGGGCAGGTTGGCCGGATCCGAATAATTTTGGCCGGTTTGCTCGTTCAGAAGGCGCACGAGGGCTTCGCCCTCCGCGAACCGGCTGGCATAGCTGTCGTTATCGACACTGCTTCCGCCGCAGGCGGTCAGGGCCAAAAATCCGCAGAGGGCGGCGGGGATACTGTAACGCATGATCGTCTCCAAGAGGTGAAATGCCGGGCCAGAATCGCGGCATTCCGCCTTATGATGCGCAAGCGTGGCACCGCGCCATCAGATTTCGGATCGGTGTGAAAAAATCGCTCCATTGCAACACTCTCGCCACTGTTCTATAGCCGCGCAATGCTGGACCGCACCTCAAACTCATCCGACCTGCCGCCCGAAATCGCGCGCCGCAGGACCTTTGCCATCATCTCGCATCCCGATGCGGGCAAGACGACGCTGACCGAAAAGTTCCTGTTGTTCGGCGGCGCGATCCAGATGGCCGGACAGGTGCGCGCCAAGGGCGAGGCGCGGCGGACAAGGTCCGACTTCATGCAGATGGAGAAGGACCGCGGCATCTCGGTTTCCGCCTCGGCGATGTCGTTCGATTTCGGCGAATTTCGCTTCAACCTGGTGGATACACCGGGCCACAGCGACTTTTCCGAAGACACCTATCGCACGCTGACGGCGGTGGACGCGGCGGTGATGGTGATCGACGGTGCCAAGGGGGTCGAAAGCCAGACCCGCAAGCTGTTCGAGGTGTGCCGCCTGCGCGACCTGCCGATCCTGACCTTCTGTAACAAGATGGACCGCGAGAGCCGTGATACGTTCGAGATCATCGACGAAATCCAGGAAAACCTTGCCATCGACGTGACACCGGCAAGCTGGCCCATCGGTGTGGGTCGCGATTTTCTGGGCTGTTATGACATGCTGCACAACCGCCTGGACCTGATGGACCGGGCCGACCGAAACAAGGTTGCCGAATCGATCCGCATCGAAGGATTGGACGACCCCAAACTGGCGCAGCACGTGCCGCCACACCTGTTGGAGACGTTGCGCGAAGAGGTCGAGATGGCGCGCGCCCTGTTGCCCGAATTCGACCGGCAGGCGTTTCTGGATGGCACGATGACGCCCATCTGGTTCGGCTCGGCCATCAATTCCTTCGGCGTCCGGGAGCTGATGGACGGCATCGGCGAATTCGGCCCCCGTCCGCAACCCCAGAACGCTGTGCCGCGCCAGGTTTCGCCCGACGAAACAAAGGTTTGCGGCTTTGTCTTCAAGGTGCAGGCGAACATGGATCCCAAGCACCGCGACCGCGTGGCATTCGTGCGGATGGCGTCGGGCCATTTCACGCGCGGCATGAAGCTGACCCATGTGCGCACCAAGAAGCAGATGGCCATCAGCAACCCGGTGTTGTTCCTGGCCTCGGACCGGGAATTGGCGGAAGAGGCCTGGGCCGGCGACATCATCGGCATTCCCAACCACGGCCAGCTTCGCATCGGCGACACGCTGACCGAGGGCGAGGAGATCCGCGTTGCCGGGATCCCGTCGTTCGCGCCCGAGTTGCTGCAGAATTGCCGCGCCGGCGATCCGTTGAAATCCAAGCATCTCGACAAGGCGCTGCACCAGTTCGCCGAAGAAGGCGCCGCGAAGGTGTTCAAGCCGATGCTCGGTTCAGGCTTCATCGTCGGCGTCGTCGGCGCCTTGCAGTTCGAGGTGCTCGCCAGCCGGATCGAGTTGGAATACGGCCTGCCGGTGCGCTTCGAGCCGTCACAGTTCACCTCCGCCCGGTGGGTGTCGGGCAGCCGCGCCGCGGTCGAAAAATTCGTCAACGTCAACAAGAGCCACATCGCCGAAGACAACAACGGCGACATCGTCTATCTGACGCGGCTGCAATGGGACATCGACCGCATCGAACGCGACTTTCCCGACGTGACCCTGACCGCGACCAAGGAAATGATGGTCTGATCCGGCCATGATTGGCGAAGGTATTGGAAAATAACCCGCAAATTGCGCTGTTTTCCCCCATTTCGCGCAACCAAAGTTGACCCGCCGCCGCCGATGCAGTAGCCACGGGCGCAGCGTTCTACGATCGTGGATTCAATGGGCCATCCGGGCCGCGCAAACCAGACGCACGGGCCCACAAATCGGTCCGTTAACCTACGGAACCGAATGACAAAATTTTCCGATCTGAACCTCGATCCCAAGATCCTCAAGGCTGTTCTTGAAGCGGGATACGAAACTCCCACACCAATTCAGGCGGGCGCGATTCCCGCCGCCCTTGCGGGGCGCGACGTATTGGGCATCGCCCAGACCGGCACCGGCAAGACGGCGGGATTCGTGTTGCCGATGATCCACGCCCTTGCCCGCGGCCGCGCCAAGGCGCGCATGCCCCGATCGCTGGTGTTGTGCCCGACGCGCGAACTGGCCGCGCAGGTGGCCGAAAACTTCGACACCTACTCAAAATATGTGAAGCTGACGAAGGCTCTGCTGATCGGTGGCGTCTCGTTCAAGGAACAGGATGTTCTGATCGACAAGGGCGTCGATGTGCTGATCGCGACGCCCGGCCGTCTGCTGGATCACCAGGAACGCGGCAAGCTGATCCTGAACGACGTCAAGATCATGGTCGTGGACGAAGCCGACCGGATGCTGGACATGGGGTTCATCCCCGATATCGAACGGATCTTCGCACTGACGCCCTTCACCCGTCAGACGCTGTTCTTCTCGGCGACCATGGCGCCGGAAATCGAACGTATCACCAACACGTTCCTGTCGTCGCCCGAAAAGATCGAAGTGGCACGGCAGGCCACCGCGTCCGAGAACATCGAACAGGGCGTCGTGATGTTCCGCGCGTCCCGCAAAGATCGCCAGGCCGCCGAGAAACGCAACGTTCTGCGCGCGTTGATCGACGCCGAGGGCGCGAAATGCACCAACGCGATCATCTTCTGCAACCGCAAGATGGACGTGGACACCGTGGCCAAGTCGCTGGTCAAGCACGGCTATGACGCGGCGCCGATCCATGGCGATCTGGACCAGTCGCAACGCACCCGCACGCTGGACGGCTTTCGCGCCGGCGATCTGCGGTTCCTTGTCGCCTCCGACGTGGCGGCCCGTGGTCTGGATGTTCCCGCCGTCAGCCACGTCTTCAACTTCGACGTGCCCTCGCACGCCGAGGATTACGTTCACAGGATCGGCCGCACCGGCCGGGCGGGTCGCGATGGCAAGGCCATGATGATCTGCGTTCCCTCGGATGAAAAGAACCTTGCCGACATCGAAACCCTGATCGCGCGCGAGGTTCCGCGTCTCGACAACCCGCTGGGCCAGCCGGAAAGCCCGACGGCCGAGGCCGAGCCGGAGACCAAGCAGTCGCCCAAGCCCGAGCGTCGCACCCGCAGCCGCACCCGTAAGGCGCCCGAAACCACGCCCAGCGAACCGGTTACCCCGAAAGCTGCCGAGGCGGTCGAGGAAAAGCCGAAGATCGAAGCGGCAACTCCGGCCGCGGTGGCCGCACCCGACACGAGCGATACGGCAAAACCGAAAGACGACAAGTCGCGCAGCCGTGGCGGACGGCGGGGCGGGCATCGCGACCAGCAGGGCGGTGAAGGCCAGAGCCGTGGTCGGGATGAACGTGTTGTGGGCATGGGCGATCACCTGCCCGACTTCATCGCCAAAAGCTTTGAAGAGCGGCGCGCCGGTTGATCGGCGCGCGCCCTCAGCGGCACTGTTGATCCAAGAAAAAATCGCCGGACGCATAACTGCGTCCGGCGATTTTCGTTAACGTTGAACTGGAATGGACTGGCGGCGCAAGCTCTGTTCCCACCGCCAATCCGATCTTCATCAGCCCAGTTTCGCATCCATGGTGACGTCTGCCGTCACCAGCTTGGACACCGGGCAACCGGCCTTTGCGGCATTGGTTGCCTCCTCGAACTGCTCTTCCGTCGCGCCGGGAATCTTGGCCGTCACGTCCAGATGGATCTTGTCGATCGCGAAGCCGCCATCTTCTTCAACCAGGGAAACGGTCGCCTTGGTCGAGATGTCGTCAGCCTTCAGATCGTGCTGACCCAGGATCATGCTGAGCGCCATGGAAAAGCAGGCCGCATGGGCCGCACCGATCAGCTCTTCGGGATTGGTGCCTGCCTTGCCCTCGAAGCGCGTGTTGAAACCATAGGGTTGGTCAGACAACACACCGGATTCGGTGGATACCTGGCCCTTGCCGTCCTTCAGACCGCCAGACCATTTCGCGGAACCATGTTTCTTGATCATCTCGGTCTCCTTCTTTGTGTTCGGCATGACATCGAACTGTGTCATGGAATGAAAGCGTTGCGCGCGCGTATTGTTCCGTTTTTCGGCAACAAGCGAAACCTCGAACTTTGGATCGCGGGTCCAGTCCATGGCGCCCGGCCCGGTGACCGTCTTGCGACCGAGCCGTGTGTCGAACGTAATGCCTTCGTCCCGGACGACCGGTCTGAACCAATATTCAATGACGCGGATCGGCACGCTGCTTATGCTGGCCCCTGCGGCGCAGCATTGCACATTGGGCGGATCGCCGTAATTCAGGGTTCGCCGATGGATCAGAACCGAGAGATAGGTGCGCGGCTTGCCATCGGGAAAAAGCGCGTCGCGCAGGTTCAACTCCGACACGGCAACCCGGAACAGCCGGCCGCATCCCTGACAGGCGATTTCCGCCAGCGCGCATTCCTGGGCATAGATGTTCGCCGTCCGTCCGGCGCGAAGGCGCACCAGCGCGGCACGCCGTGTTCGTCGAACCACAGGGGCGGTTCGACGATCCGGTCCAGAATGTCGCCATAGTGGTTCAGCATCAGCTCAGACGGCTGACGACCACTGTGACCTCGGGCTTCCTGCCTATCTCGTTGTTGGCGGATTGGCGGGCGGTCTTGCTCAGCATGTCGTCAAGCTTGGCATCGTCCAGCAATACCTTGTTCGCCGCGCGGTTCACCGCCTGGGCCAGATCTGCCTCGATCACGTCGACAACCGGGCTGCCCGACCGGCCGATCTCGGGCAGGCCCATGATCTCGACCCACGGATCACCCAGCGGATCGTCGTTCTCATCCATGATCAGCGTCACGATCACATGGCCGTTCAACGCCATGCGGATCCGGTCACGCACCACCCCGTCCAGCGCGCCGATCAGGACCGAGCCGTCAAGATAGGTGCGTCCGGTTTCGACGTATTCCACTACCTTCGGTTCATTGCCCGACAGCGAAATACAGGTGCCGTTGGGCGCCAGAACCGACCCACGCCCGGCCTGCGCGGCCAGTTTCGTATGTTCGCGCAGATGGCGGTGTTCGCCGTGCATCGGCACGACGATCTGCGGGTTCACGATGTTCTGCATCTCCAGCAGATCGGGGCGGTTGGCATGACCCGAGACGTGGTACATCCCGTCGTTGTCATCCACCACGTCCACGCCCATTTCCGAATAGGCGTTGATGATGCGGATCACGCCGCGTTCGTTGCCGGGGATGACCTTGGACGAGAACAGGAACGTGTCGCCGTCATCCATGGACAGGCCCAGGTATTTGCCCCGCGCCAGTTGCGCAGATGCCGCCCGGCGTTCGCCCTGCGATCCGGTGACGATCAGCATCAGCGATTGGCGCGGGATGTCGCGTGCTTCCTCGACGCTGACGGTGTGGGGAAATTCGCTCAACACACCCGATTCCATCGACGCGGCCACCATGCGCTGCATCGCCCGGCCCAGAAGACAGACCGAACGGCCCGCAGCGATCCCCGCCTCGGCCAGCGTTTTCACCCGCGCCACGTTGGACGCAAAGGTGGTGGCGACGACCATGCCTTTTTGCGACGAAATCAGCTTGGTGATCTCGGGGCCCACCGTCGCCTCTGAACGGCCCGCGTGGCCCGAGAACACGTTGGTCGAATCGCAGACCAGGGCCAGCACGCCGTCCTTGGCGATGTCGGCATAGAGTTTCGGATCGAACGCTTCGCCCACCACCGGCGAATGATCCAGCTTGAAATCGCCGGTATGGACGATCCGGCCTTCGGGCGTGTCGATGACTAGGGCCGAGCTTTCGGGAATCGAATGCGAGATCGGAACGAAACCGACCTTGAAATCGCCCGCCTTGGTGGTTTCGGGCCAGGCGCCGACGACGTTGATGTTCTCGGGGTTCTGCCCCTGTTCTTCCATCTTGCGTTTTGCGTGCAGCGCGGTGAAGGCCCGGCAATAGACCGGCGCACGCAAACGGTGCCACAGGTGGCCGATGGCGCCGACGTGATCTTCGTGGGCGTGCGTGATGAAGATCGCGTCCAGGCGGTCGGCCCGGTCGGAAATCCACTGAACGTCGGGAAAGATCAGATCGACGCCGGGCGAGCCGTCCATGTCGGGGAAGGTCACGCCGACATCGACCAGGATATAGCGTTCCCTGCCCTTCGGCCCGTAGCCGTAGACGTAACAGTTCATGCCGATTTCCCCGGCGCCGCCGAGGGGCATGTAAATCAGATGCTTGGTGCTCATACGCTTTGGTTTTCCTTGTTATAGCGATGAATCACGGTCAGGCCGTGTATCGTGAGTTGGTCTTCATAGGCGTCGAACAACGCCTCGGATTGCTGGAACAGAGGCGCCAGCCCGCCTGTTGATACGATTTTCATCGGCCGGTCCCGCTCTGCCTTGATGCGGTTGCAGATCTCGCGGACCAGACCGATGTAACCCCAGAAAACGCCGCTTTGCATGCAGGCCACCGTATTGGTGCCGACGACCTTCTGGGGCTTGGAAATGTCGATGTTGGGCAACGCTGCCGCCGCATGGTGCAACGCTTCCAGTGACAGGTTCACGCCCGGCGCGATCACGCCCCCGATATAGGCGCCGTCGCTGTCCACCACGTCAAAGGTCGTGGCCGTTCCGAAATCGACGACGATCAGGTCACCCCCGAACAGATCGTGTCCCGCGACCGTGTTTACAAGTCGGTCCGGTCCCACGGCGGTGCCCTGATCGACACGCACATCGATCGGCAACAGGCAATCGGGCTTGCCCACGACCAGCGGGCGGCAGGCGAAATAGCGGTCGGCCAGGACACGCAGGTTGAACACCACGCGCGGCACGGTGGACGAGATGATGACGGCCGTGATCTCGACCTCGATGCGGCGAAACGCCATGAGCGACATCAGCCAGACGTAATATTGATCGGCGGTCCGCTGCCATTCGGTCGAGGTGCGCCAGGTGGCGACGGATTCAGCGCCGTCCCAGATGGAAAAGACGGTGTTGGTGTTGCCGCAATCGATGGCCAGAAGCATGCCGTCTGCCCCTCAGAAAAAGACGTCGGCGGCGGAAATCGTGGTGCGGCCTTCATCGGTGTCCAGCACCAGGTGTCCGGCGTCGTCGACGGTCACGAAACGCCCGGAAACCTCGTGCGCGCCGATGCGAGCCGTGATGACTTCGCCCAGGCGCGCGGCGTGACGCAGCCATTTCTCGCGGAGGTGATCGAAACCCATCTGTTCGAGAAGCATCTCCTCGGTGGCATAGAAGCCGGCCAGCCGGGTCAGAAACGACGCGGGGTCGATGGATTGCCCGCCTTGTCCCGCGAGACTGACTGGGGGGAAATCGGCATCCGGGAAATCCGGCGCCTGCGAAAGATTGACGCCAAAGCCGATGGCCAGCCAATCGATCTGACCGCCGCTGCTGGCGCTTTCCAGAAGGATGCCAGCCACCTTGCCGTTGTCCAGCAACACGTCGTTGGGCCATTTCTTGGCCAGCCTGGTGCGGTCAACCGACATCGCCAAGGCCTCAAACAAGGCGTTCGCGGCAAGAAAGGTGCGCAGTGCGGCCCAACCGGCCACGCCCCCCGGTCGCATCACCAACGTCGCCGCAAGGTTGCCAGCACCACCGTTCCAGTCACGCCGGCGCCGGCCGCGGCCCGCCGTTTGGCGGTGCGCCATGATCCAGGTCGGACGGTCCAGTTCGTGCGCGATGCGCGCCGCATGGGCGTTGGTGCTGTCGATCTCGTCGAGGATCAGCAGCTCATAGCCTTCGGGCCAAACCGCAGAGGCGCCCGTCTCAGTTGACAAGGGTCGCCGCCGCCGCGGCCGCTGCCCCTTCGATCCCGAACAGGCTGACCACACCGACAACCATGGCCGCCGCCGACACCATCAACATGCCCCACAAGACGCGCGAACCGCCGGCATCGAGACCTTCGTCGTCCTTGCCGAAATACATCAGGAACACGATGCGCAGGTAATAATAGGCACCGATCGCCGAGGCCACCGCCGACAGGATCACCAGCCAAACCAGATCGGCCCCCACACCGGCCTGCCACACCCCCAGCTTGGCAAAGAAGCCCAGCATCGGCGGCACGCCAGCCAGCGAGAACATCAGCACCAGAAGCGCCAGCGCGCGCACCGGCTCGCGTTTGGCATACATGTTCAGCGCCGAAATCTCGGTCACCGGCTGTCCGTCCTTTTCCATCGACAGGATAAAGGCGAAGGTGCCGATGTTCATCGTCACGTAGATCGCCATGTAGATCAGCATCGCCTGAACGCCGAGTGCCGTTCCCGAGGCCAAACCGATCAGGGCATAGCCCATGTGCGAGATCGAGGAATAAGCCATCAGGCGCTTGATGTTGTTCTGGCCGATGGCGGCCACCGCACCCAGGAACATCGACGCCACCGACAACAGCGACACGATCTGCTGCCAGTCGCCGACGACACCGCCGAACGCATCGTGCAGCACCCGGGCGAACAGGCCGATGGCCGCGACCTTGGGCGCCGTCGCGAAGAACGCGGTCACGGGGGTGGGCGCGCCTTCATAGACATCGGGCGTCCACATGTGGAACGGCGCCGCCGAAATCTTGAACGCAAGGCCCGAGATGATGAAGACAAGGCCGAACAACAGGCCAAGCGGCGCTTGGTCTTCGCCGACCGCGAGGATGACACCGGCGAAGCCGGTGGTTCCCGCAAATCCATACACCAGCGAACAGCCATACAGAAGCAGACCCGACGACAGCGCGCCAAGGACAAAATACTTCAGGCCCGCCTCGGTCGACTTGATCGAATCCCGACGCAGCGATGCCACGACGTAGAGCGAGAGCGACTGAAGCTCCAACCCCATGTAGAGCACCATCAGGTCGCCGGCACTGACCATCACCATCATGCCGACCACGGCCAGCACAACCAGCACCGGATATTCGAAGCACAACAGGTTGCGCCGGGTCATGTAACCCTCGCTCATCAGCAGGACGGCGGCAGACGAGAACAGGATCATCGCCTTGGCAAAGCGCGAGTATCCGTCATCCAGGAACATGCCGCTGAAGCCGACGTTGGTGCCGCCGCGCAGCGCGATCCACGCGCCGCACACGGCCAGGACCACGGCCGTCGCCCAGGTCAGAAACGGGCCCATCCGGTCCTTGCTTCCGTAAACTGCGATCATGAGGATCGCCAGCGCATAGGTCGCCAGCAGAAACTCGGGCAGGACGGTTTGGAAATCGGCAGCTGTCATCGGTGCTCTCTCAATGTCTCAGTGGCCGGTGGCGGATGCAGCGGCGACGCTGGTCGCATCCGCGCTGTTCACGACGGCGGTCTGATAGGACGACACCATGGCCTCGACCGAGGGGCCGATGATGTCGGTGACGAGGCTGGGATAGACCCCCAGCAGCAGGGTCATGACGACGAGTGGCGCAAAGATCGCCCGTTCGCGCCGGTTCAGGTCGGTGATCGACTTCAGCGATTCCTTGATCAGGTCACCCATGACGACCCGGCGATACAGCCACAGGCCATAGGCCGCCGACAGGATCACGCCGGTGGCGGCGACGAATGCGACCCAGGTGTTGGCCTGGAAGACCCCCATCAACGTCAGGAATTCACCGATGAACCCCGAGGTGCCGGGCAGACCCACGTTGGCCATGGTGAAGAAAAGGAAGATCAGCGCATAGGCCGGCATCCGGTTCACCAGCCCGCCATAGGCGTCGATCTCGCGCGTGTGCATCCGGTCATAGATCACGCCGACGCACAGGAACAACGCGCCCGAGATGAAGCCGTGGCTGATCATCTGGAAAATCGCGCCGTCGATCCCCTGCTGGTTGGCGGCGAAGATACCCGCCGTGACGTACCCCATGTGGGCGACCGATGAATAGGCGATCAGCTTCTTCATGTCGGACTGGGCCAGAGCCACCAGCGAGGTATAGACGATGGCGATGGCCGACAGCCACAGGATGAAGGGCGCGAACAGGTCCGAGGCCACCGGGAACATCGGCAGCGAAAACCGCAGGAACCCGTAGCCGCCCATCTTCAACAGGATCGCGGCCAGAACGACCGACCCCGCGGTCGGCGCCTGAACGTGGGCATCGGGCAACCAGGTGTGCACCGGCCACATCGGCATCTTCACCGCGAAGGACGCGAAGAACGCCAGCCACAGAAGGGTCTGCATGCCGCCGACGATATGAACGCCCAGCACGTCAAAGCCGCCGGCCGAGAAGTTGTGCTGCAGCAACTGCGCGATGTCCGTGGTGCCGGCGTCGGTGATCATGGCGACCATCGCCACCAGCATCAGGACCGATCCCAGGAAGGTGTAGAGGAAGAACTTGAACGACGCGTAAATCCGGTTGGCCCCGCCCCAGATGCCGATGATCAGGAACATCGGGATCAGCCCGGCCTCGAAGAAGAGGTAGAACAGCACCAGGTCCAGCGCACAGAACACGCCCAGCATCAGGGTTTCCAGCAGCAGGAACGCGATCATGTATTCCTTGACGCGCACCTTCACGTCCCAACAGGCCAGGATCGTGATCGGCATCAGGAACGTGGTCAACAGCACGAACAGCACCGAGATGCCGTCGACGCCCATCTTGTATTTCAGGCCCATCAGCCATTCGCGTTCTTCGACGAACTGAAAGCCGGTGTTGGACGGCTCGAACCCGAACAGCACGAACAGCGACAGCACGAACGAGGCGGTGGTCGCGATCAGTGCGAGATACTTGGCGTTCTTCTGCGCCGCGGCATCATCGCCGCGCAGGAACAGGGCAAGGATCAACGCCCCCAGCGCGGGGATGAACGTGATGATGGAAAGAAGGTTGTCCATTATTCGGCTCCTCCGCCGATCGTCATCCACGTGATCAGCACGGCAATCCCGAGGACCATCGCGAAGGCATAGTGAAACAGGTATCCCGACTGTGCGCGACCGGCCAGCCGCGTCAGGAACGGAATGATGCCCATGGCGATTCCGTTGATCGTGCCGTCGATGACATTCCCGTCACCCCGTGTCCACAGCAACCGGCCCAAGGCCTTGGTCGGACGCACGAAAACCACATCGTAGATTTCGTCGAAATACCATTTGTTCAACAGGAACCGATACAGCGCGGGCTGGTTTTCGGCCAGGTTGCGGGGCCATTCGGGCCGCAGGATGTAGAAGACGAAAGCCGTGCCCAGACCGATCAGCATGGCGATGAACGGGCTGATCCGCACCCAGACCGGCGCATGGTGCGCTTCGTCCATGACGTGGTTGTCCGGCGCGATATAGATCGCGCCTTCGCCCGGCCGCGCGGCACCTTCGGCCGCGGCGGCCGCAACGGCATCACCGTCCGCCGGAGCTTCGGCGTCCACATCGGCCGAAGCCTCGGCATGGGTGGGGATGCCGAAGAAGCGGTTGACCGAATTGTGGTCACCGAAGAACGAATTGTACCACACCATGCCCGAGAACACAGCGCCCAGGGCCAGAACCCCCAGCGGGATCAGCATGGTGATGGGCGACTCATGGGCGTGATCGTGGGTGTGCTTGTCGCCGCGCCGCGTGCCGAAGAAGGTCAGGAACATCAGCCGCCAGGAATAAAAGCTGGTGAACATTGCCGCGATGACCAGCAGCCAGAAGGCATAGTCGCCCGCCCCGCTCATCGCGCCCCAGGCGCTCTCGATGACGGCATCCTTCGACAGGAACCCGGCAAACCCGATGTGGGTCAGGGGAATGCCGACGCCGGTGATCGCCAGGGTGCCGATCATCATCGCCCAGAAAGTATAGGGCATCTTGTCTTTCAGGGCGCCATAGTTCCGCATGTCCTGTTCGTGGTGCATGCCGTGAATGACCGAACCGGCGCCAAGGAACAGCATCGCCTTGAAGAAGGCGTGGGTCAGCAGGTGGAACATCGCCACCGAATAGACGCCGACACCAGCAGCCACGAACATGTAGCCGAGCTGTGAACAGGTCGAATAGGCGATCACGCGCTTGATGTCGTTCTGCACAAGTCCGACCGTGGCGGCAAAGAAGGCCGTGGTGGCGCCGATCACAACGATGAAGGTGGTGGTGTTGGGTGCAAACTCCATCAACGGCGACATCCGGCAGACCAGGAAGACACCGGCAGTAACCATCGTCGCGGCGTGGATCAGCGCCGACACCGGGGTCGGGCCTTCCATGGCGTCGGGCAGCCAGGTGTGCAGGAACAGCTGCGCCGACTTGCCCATGGCACCGATGAACAGCAGGAAGCAGATCACCTCGACCGCGTTCCACTCGGTCCACAGGAACCGCATCTCGCTTTGGGCAAGATCGGGCGCTGCGGCGAAGATGTCGCTGAGGTTGATGGAATCGACCATCAGGAAAATCGCGACGATCCCCAGCACGAAGCCGAAATCGCCGACACGGTTCACGACAAACGCCTTGATCGCGGCAGCATTGGCCGACGGCTTGCGGAAGTAGAAGCCGATCAGCAGATAGGACGCAAGACCGACGCCTTCCCAGCCAAAGAACATCTGGACCAGGTTGTCGGCCGTCACCAGCATCAGCATCGCGAAGGTGAAGAACGACAGGTAGGCGAAGAAACGCGGACGATAGGGTTCATCGTCGGCGAAATTCGCATCGTGCGCCATGTAGCCGAAGGAATACAGGTGCACCAGGCTGGACACCGTCGTGATGACGATCAGCATGATCGCCGTCAGCCGGTCCATGCGAATGGCCCAATCGGTCGACAACGATCCGGATTCGATCCAGCGCAGGATGTGGATCTGCTCGGTCTGGCCATCAAAGGTCAGGAACACGATCCAGGACAGGAATGCCGACAGGAACAGAAGCCCGGTCGCCGTCCACTGGGCGGGCTTTTCGCCCATGAACTTCCAGCCGAACCCGCAGATCAGGGCGCCCACCAGTGGCGCGAAGAGGATGATCGTTTCCATCAGAGTTCCTTCAGTCCGTCCCGTGCGTCATGGTCCGGCGTTCGATTGGGAACGTGAACCAGATCCTGTGTTGCTTCGTCATCCGCCGGTCCGGCGGACGTTTGCGATGTCGCGGCGCGCCGCTCAGCCCTTCATGACGTTCACGTCTTCCACGTCGATCGTTCCGCGGTTGCGGAAGAAACAGACAAGGATCGCGAGGCCGATCGCGGCCTCGGCCGCGGCCACGGTCAGCACGAAAAGCGTGAAGACCTGTCCGACCAGATCGCCCAGAAAGCTGGAGAATGCCACGAAGTTGATGTTCACGGCCAACAGCATGAGTTCGACACTCATCAGGATGATGATGACGTTCTTGCGGTTCAGGAAAATCCCGAAAATGCCGATCACGAACAGCGCCGCCGCAACCGTCAGATAGTGTTCGATTCCGATCATGTTCTGCCCCTTGGCTCTCTTTCGTATCGTTGTCCGGGCCGGCCGGTTCAGCCGATGAAGTTGTATCCGCCGATCACGATGATCAGGACCACCACCAGAACGACAATTGTGTTTCTCGACATCGCTTCACTCTCCCGTGTCGGGCAACCCTTACAGGCCCTGCCCCGGTTTTACATCCTTGATTTCCATCGCCACCGCCGGATCGCGCATCATCTGCGCGACCACGTTCTGGCGCTTGATGTCGGTGCGATGGCGCAGCGTCAGCACGATGGCACCGATCATCGCCACCAGCAGGATCAGACCGGCCAGCTGGAACAACAACAGGAAGCGGTCATAGATCAGCAGACCCAGGATCGACGTGTTGTAGGGCGTGGCGTAATCGGCGGCGACGGCGGCGCGCAGCGACTCGGCCTGTTGCGACTGTTCCCACACGCCGAAGGCCATGCCAAGCTGCATCAGGATCACGACCCCGATCAGCAGCGCCAGCGGCATGTACTTCGACATCTGCCCTTTCAGCTCGGCGAAATCGACGTCCAGCATCATCACGACGAACAGGAACAGGACCGCGACGGCGCCGACATAGACGATGATCAGCAACATCGCCACGAATTCGGCCCCCAGCAGGACGAACAGGCCGGCCGACGACAGGAACGCCAGGATCAGCCACAGAACCGAATGCACCGGGTTGCGTGCCACGACCACGAACAGGCCGGCCACGACCACCGTGATGGCGAAAAGGTAGAATGCGAAATCCGCGGCGCCCATCTGTTCTCGTCCCTTGTCTTTTCCGGTCTTACGTCTGTGACGGCCCCCATGGGCCCGCCCCCGTCTTATCTGTAAGGCGCGTCGATTTCGAGGTTGCGCGCGATTTCGACTTCCCAGCGGTCGCCGTTCTCAAGAAGCTTGGCCTTGTCGTAGAACAGTTCTTCGCGGGTTTCGGTCGAGAACTCGAAATTCGGGCCTTCGACGATCGCATCCACGGGGCAAGCCTCCTGACAGAAGCCGCAATAGATGCATTTCGTCATGTCGATGTCATAGCGCGTCGTGCGGCGCGAGCCGTCGCTGCGCGGTTCGGCGTCGATGGTAATGGCCTGGGCGGGGCAGATCGCCTCGCACAGCTTGCAGGCGATGCACCGCTCTTCACCATTGGGATAGCGGCGCAGCGCGTGTTCGCCCCGAAAGCGCGGCGACAGAGGCCCCTTTTCGTGGGGATAGTTCAGCGTCGCCTTCGGCGAGAAGAAGTATTTGAACCCCAGCCCGAACCCTTTGAAGATGTCGAACAACAGGAAGTATTTCCCGGCGCGGACGTAATCGATATTTGCCATCGGATCAGCCTCCTATGGTCCAGCGGGCATAGGCACCGCCAAAAAGTTCGAAGTGGGCAAGGAACGACACCAACACCACCCAGAAGAGCGAGAACGGCAGGAACACCTTCCACCCGAGGC
The DNA here is from genome assembly GCF_002751875.1 of Oceaniglobus indicus. Classification (GTDB taxonomy): domain Bacteria; phylum Pseudomonadota; class Alphaproteobacteria; order Rhodobacterales; family Rhodobacteraceae; genus Oceaniglobus; species Oceaniglobus indicus. The sequence goes on from NZ_NMZM01000001.1 coordinate 369,090, forward strand.
GCATCAACTGGTCGTAGCGGTAGCGCGGAACGATCGCCTTCACCATGGAGAACATGATGAACACCATGATCATCTTGGCCACCATCCACAGCACCCCATCGGGCAGGAACGGCACCGGCGACAACCAGCCACCGAGGAACAACAGCGACACCAGCGCGCACATCATCACGACGGCCAGCAGTTCACCGATCATGAACAGCAGGAAGGGCGTGCTGGAATACTCCACCTGGTACCCGGCCACCAGTTCGGATTCCGCTTCCGGAAGGTCGAACGGCGGGCGGTTGGTTTCCGCCAGGGCAGAGATGAAGAACAGGAAGACCATCGGCAGGTGCGGCAGCCAATACCAGCTGAACAATCCCCAACCGCCATCCTGGGCGTGGACGATATCGACCAGGCTGAGCGAGCCTGTGGAAATGATCACGCCGATGATGATCAGGCCAAGGCTGACCTCATAGGAGATCATCTGGGCCGCCGACCGCAGCGAGCCGAGGAACGGGTATTTCGAGTTGCTGGCCCAGCCGCCCATGATCACGCCGTACACCTCGAGCGACGAGACGGCGAAGATATACAGGATGGCGACGTTGATGTCGGCCAGGATCCAGCCTTCGTTGAACGGAATCACCGCCCAGGCGATGACCGGCAGCACGAAGGCCAGCATCGGCGCGATGAAGAACACGGCGCGGTCGGCCCCGGCCGGCACGACGATTTCCTTGACGATGTATTTCAGGAAGTCGGCGAAGGATTGCAGCAGGCCGAAAACGCCGACCACGTTGGGGCCACGGCGCATCTGCACGGCGGCCCAGATCTTGCGGTCGGCATACATCAGGAACGCAAGCGCCACCAACAGTGGAACAAGGATCAACAGGCACTGCGCCAGCACCAGAAGCACGATGCCAAGGCTTGTTTCAGTGAAAAACTCGATCATGTCTCGCCCTTCGGTCCCATCGTCTCAAACAGTCGGGATGCCGCGTTCACGACACCGGGCCACAACGACCTCGGCATCGATGGTTTTCAACCCGCCGGGTAGCGCTGGCGAGATCGTGTAAACAGCATCGCCGCGCCAAACGCCACCCTCTTCATTCACATTCGTGCGCACATGTCGCGCAAATCCATAGCCGCGAATCAGCGCATACTGCGCCGCGGCACATTCCGCATACCGCGTCACATCCTGTGTCGTCAGCGCACCGCGCGCCTCGACCAGAAAATTCACCAGATCCCCGTCAAGCAGGCGTGTCTGCACGCTTCGGTATTCCGGAACGAGGCCCAGTTGATCGACCGTGGGATTTGCCCCCTGGCAGCCGACAAGCGCCAGGGCAGCACATGCTGGAAACATCTTTCGAATCGCCTTCACTCCGCGGCCAGCGGAGCCTCGCGCCGGGCCTTCGCGTTCGCGCTCAGCTCGGCCATCAGCTGGCTGGCCCGCGCGATCGGGTTGGTCAGGTAATGATCCCGCACGGCCACGCCGAAATCGGGGCCATCCGCGGTTTCCAGCGCCGGCGCATTCCAGTCGTTCTCGGGGATGTCATCGACCACGCCGAGGTGCGGCACCGCCTTCACCAGGGCGCGGCGCAAGGCCGCAAGGGAATCATAGGGCAGCGTCGCGCCCAGTTCGGCTGACAGCGCCCTCAGGATCGCCCAGTTCTCCTTGGCCTCGCCCGGCGCGAATCCGGTGCGCAGGGCCAGTTGCGGCCGCCCTTCCGTATTGACGAACAATCCCTGTTCCTCGGTCCAGGCGGCGCCGGGAAGGATGATGTCGGCACGGTGCGCGCCCCGATCGCCGTGGCTGCCCTGATAGATGACGAACGGCCCGTCGGGCACGTCGCCTTCGTCGGCGCCCAGGTTGTAGACGACACCGGCACCATCCAGCGCGGCGCTCAGACCGCCTTCGGTCACCGCGCCCACGTCCATCGCGCCGACACGCGACGCGGCGGTGTGAAGGATCAGCAAGCGCGAATCGCTGCGCTCGGCCAGGGCCATCGCCATGGACAGAACCTTTGCGCCATCCTCGCGACACAGGGCGGCCTGACCGACGATCACGATCGACGGCTCGTCCTTCACCTTGTCGAAATCCTGGTCCAGCAGTTCGGTCAGGGCACCCGGACCAGTGCCGGCATGGGTATAATCATAGGTCAGATCGACCGCTTCGCCGACCAGGCCGACGGTCGCACCGCGCAGCCATGCCTTGCGGATACGGGCGTTCAGCACCGGCGCCTCGGCGCGCGGGTTGGTGCCGATCAGGTGGATGTGGCGGGCCGAATCGATATCTTCGATCGTGGCGGTTCCGGCATAGCCGGCGCGGTTTCCGGCCGGCAGCTTGGCGCCATCCGTGCGACATTCGACGCGGCCCCCCTGCCCTTCGACCAGTTCCTTCAGCGCGAACACCGCTTCCACCGGCGCCAGGTCGCCGATCAGGCCCGCAACCGTCTTGCCCTTCATCGCCTCGGCCGCAGCCGACAACGCCTCGGGCCAGGTGGCCGGGGTCAGCTTGCCGTTCTTGCGGATATAGGGGCGATCCAGCCGCTGGCGGCGCAGCCCGTCCCAGACAAAGCGCGACTTGTCCGACAGCCATTCCTCGTTGATGCCATCGTGGTTACGCGGCAGGATCCGCATCACCTCGCGCCCCTTGCAATCGACCCGGATGTTCGAGCCGAGGGCGTCCATCACGTCGATCGTTTCGGTCTTGGTCAACTCCCACGGGCGGGCGGTGAACGCATAGGGTTTGCTGGTCAGCGCGCCCACCGGGCACAGGTCGATGATGTTGCCCTGCAGTTCCGATTCGAGGGTCTGGTCCAGATAGGCGGTGATTTCCGCATCCTCGCCGCGCCCGGTCTGGCCCAGCTCCGGCATACCCGCGACCTCGGTGATGAAGCGCACGCAGCGGGTGCAGGAAATGCAGCGCGTCATGTGGGTGCCGACCAGCGGGCCCAGATCCATGTTGGCATTGGCGCGCTTGGGTTCGCGATAGCGCGAGAAATCGACACCATAGGCCATGGCCTGGTCCTGAAGATCGCACTCGCCGCCCTGATCGCAAATCGGGCAATCCAGCGGGTGGTTGATCAGCAGAAACTCCATCACGCCCTCGCGGGCCTTCTTCACCATGGGCGAATTGGTCCGCACGACGGGGGGCTCTCCGTCCTTGCCGGGGCGCAGATCGCGCACCTGCATGGCGCAGGACGCCGCCGGCTTGGGCGGCCCGCCGACGATTTCGACCAGGCACATGCGGCAGTTGCCGGCGATCGACAAACGCTCGTGATAGCAGAATCGCGGGATCTCGATCCCGGCCTCTTCGCAGGCCTGGATCAGGGTCATCGCCGGATCGACTTCGATCTCGGCGCCATCGATGACAATCTTCCGCAAGTCGGCCATGGCCTAAGTCCTTTCGCGCGCCGGACGACCGCGGGCCGTCCGCTGTTTGGTTCGATCAACACGACGGTTCGCGCCGGGCATCGTTTGTCCTGTCTTGCGTCACTTCCCGCCCGACTGCAACGGTGAAGGCGGGCGATGCGTCAGCGCGCCTCGCCCGCAACGCTCAGCGACAGATGAAATCCATGGCCCAGGACGAAATGTCCTGAACCGCGTGGCGTTCGACATTGGTCAGCCGCAGATCATGGCGGCCGAGGCGCGCGCAATGCGCCTTGCCAGCCGCAACCGCCGTGACAAGCGCGGGCGGCTTGGGCACCAGATTGGGCGAGACCAGAACGCGGAAATCGCCCGGCTGATCGGATTGCAGGATGCGGGCGTGCCGCTGGAACAGATCCTGGGGCGACGGATGATAGGTATGGCGTGTTTCGGCCGCTGCAAAAGCAGGCGCGGCCAGGGACAGAATCACCGCCAACGTCATGATTTTCATGTCTTCACTCCGTGATGAGACGGCCAGCCGTCGAATCCTTGGCGATTTCTTCCCGCCCGGCAATACAATATCCCTCGGGATTGCCCGGCGTCGCGCCCCGTTTGGCAAGGTCGGCACGAATTTCGGCACGCAACCGCTCCTTGGCGGCCTTGTTCTTCGTCAAGGATTCGATCTCGGCATCCGAATATCCGGCGTTTCGCGCGTAATTTTCCAAGGACTTTAGATAGTTATACGCCCGGACCCAGCGTGGCGAGATGCTGGGACAATTCTTGCGAATCTCGTCGGCCAGACCAATGGCATAGAAGCCGGCGACGATACCCCTGTTCTGCTCGAGGGGAACCAGCGCCTGAGCACTGCCGGCCGACGCCAGGAAGATCGCGACGGTCGCGGTTCTGATCAAGGAAGTCATTTCGCGCCTTTCCATCTGCTTTCGGGGATCAGCATAATCTGCCCCGCTCGCATTCTCCAACGCCCGTGACCGCACCCGGTTCAATCGCGGCGACGCTCAGCGCCCCGCGCAGCGGCCGGCGTAAACCATGTCACCGCCTTCCAGCGGCATCCCCGCCCAATCGCCGGAGGCATCGAGCTGCCAGTCGATCTCGGTATCGCCGAAGCTTTGCAGACAATGTGCTGTCGCCGGAAAGCGCACACTTTCGCGCGTGACATCCAATCCCGCACCCCCGGCCTGAACCTGAACGGTAAAGGCGCGAATGTCGTCGTCGCTCTCGCTCAGCTTGGCCTCGAAGGGCAGGACGTCGGCGGGCTGCGCCGGACCGAAGCCGAGCGATTGGCGCACACCGCACCCCGTCGCCGCCAGGGCAAGCCCCAGCAACAGCAGATTGCCAAGCCGTGTCATTCCGCCGCCACCGCGCTGACCCGGCCCGACCGCTTGTGCTTGATGCGATCCTCGATCTCGTCACGGAAATGGCGGATCAAGCCCTGGATCGGCCATGCCGCAGCATCGCCCAAGGCACAGATCGTGTGCCCCTCGACCTGTTTCGTCACGTCCAGCAACATGTCGATCTCTTCCGGTTGAGCGTCGCCGCGCACCAGACGGTCCATGACACGCATCATCCATCCGGTGCCTTCGCGGCAGGGCGTGCACTGGCCGCAGCTTTCGTGCTTGTAGAACGCGGACAACCGCCAGATCGCCTTGATCACGTCGGTGCTCTGGTCCATCACGATCACGGCGGCGGTGCCAAGGCCGGATTTCTGGTCGCGCAGCCAGTCGAAGTCCATGATCGCTTCTTCGCGCATGATCTTGCCCGGCAACAGCGGCACCGACGAGCCGCCGGGAATCACCGCCTTGAGGTTGTCCCACCCGCCCCGGATGCCGCCACAGTGCTTGTCGATCAACTCCTCGAAGGAAATCGACATCGCCTCCTCGACGACGCAGGGATTGTTCACGTGCCCCGAGATGGCGAAAAGCTTGGTGCCCGCGTTGTTGGGTCGCCCGAAGCTGGAAAACCACTCGGGTCCGCGGCGCAGGATCGTCGGCACGACTGCAATCGATTCGACGTTGTTCACCGTTGTCGGACAGCCATAGAGGCCGGCACCCGCCGGGAACGGCGGCTTCATGCGCGGCATCCCCTTCTTGCCCTCGAGCGATTCGAGAAGCGCGGTTTCCTCGCCGCAGATATAGGCGCCGGCACCATGCACGAGATACAGGTCGAAATCCCAACCCGAACCACAGGCGTCGCGCCCGATGTAACCGGCGTCATAGGCTTCGTCGATGGCGGTCTGAAGCGCCTCGCGCTCGCGGATGTATTCGCCGCGGATATAGATGTAACAGGCATGGGCCTGCATCGCGAACGACGCGATCAGGCATCCTTCGATCAGGGTGTGCGGATCATGGCGCATGATCTCGCGGTCCTTGCAGGTGCCCGGCTCGGATTCGTCGGCATTGACGACAAGGTAGGACGGGCGGCCGTCGGATTCCTTGGGCATGAACGACCATTTCAGACCGGTGGGAAAGCCCGCACCGCCCCGGCCACGCAAGCCGCTGGCCTTCATCTGGTCGACGATCCAGTCGCGGCCCTTGCCGATGATGCCGGCGGTTCCATCCCAATGACCCCGAGCTTCGGCGCCCTTCAGCGTGCGCTCGTGCATGCCATAGAGATTGGTGAAGATGCGGTCTTCGTCTTTCAGCATGTCGCCTACCTTCTTCCGTCCGGCGCGCGGGCCGGTCCTTGCATGTCGTCCGGCACCCTGCCGGAAAGGTCATCTGTCGCGCCGGGCACGCCAGACCCTGTAAGTCACCACCATCGCCCAGACCATAGCGGCAAGCGTGGCAAAGTCGAACAGGAACAGCCATCGCACCGGCAGTATCCCCTGCTGTCCCGCCGCCTGCGCCCCCAGCCAGATCAGCATCGCGGCGGCAATGGTCAGACCCGCGGTCCGCTGCTGGCGCGCCAGTGACAGGTCGGGATCCGGTTTCGGCTTCATGTCCATCCCCGTCGTGTCCGCCGCCAAGCGGCCTCACAAGCGCTCAGTACTTGGCGCGCCTGGAAAAATCGGTCTCTTCGCCCTTCGCCAGGCGCGCGGCCTGCGACACCCAATCATCGCGAATCACCCGGCCCTTGAACCCGTCGAGATTGCGGTCGACCCAGGCGATCTCGGCCGCCGACCACTGGGCGATCTGGTCGAAATGCCAGACCCCGAGATCGTGCAGCAGCTCTTCGAGCTTCGGCCCCACGCCCTTGATCAACTTCAGATCATCCCCGGTCCCGTCACGGGCCGCATCAAGCGCCTGGGGCTGGCGGGTGTCTTCGTCGGCAATGCCTTCGGCCGCGAGGGTTGCGGCGGATCTTGGCGCCGGCGCGTCCTCCTTCGTCGCGTCCGTTTCACCTTCCGGCGCGACGTCGTCCTGTTCGGGGTGGCCGCGCTTCTTGGCCTGGGCTTCCTGCTTGGTCACGCCGGTGTCATCGACGCTGGCGTTGGCCGAAGGTTCGGGGCCTTTCGGGGTGTCGCTTTCCTTGCGGATGCTTTCGGCTTCGGCGGGCGTCGGTGTGTCGGCGGCGTCGCGCCACGGCGTGATCAGCGGCACTTCGGTGCCATCGATCCGCTTGATGGTGTCGCCGATATCGGTCGCGATGCCGACACTGGCGTTGTATTTCGCGCGACCGTCATGGTGGTCTTTCAGGCTGGTCAGTCCCGCCAGCGGCTCGGACGCATAACGGCCGTTCTGCGGTCCGGGCAACGGAACCTTGCCGGCGGCCAATTCATCCAGGATCCGCCCGAGGCTCTCGGCCGTCAGGTCTTCGTAATAATCCTTGCCGATCTGCGCCATGGGGGCGTTCGCACAGGCGCCGAGGCATTCGACCTCTTCCCACGAGAACTTCCCGTCAGCCGACAACGCAAAGGGCGATTGCGCGATCTTTGCCTTGCAGACCGCGACCAGATCTTCGGCGCCGCAGATCATGCAGGACGTCGTGCCGCAGATCTGGATGTGGGCGACGCTGCCGACCGGCTGCAGCTTGAACATGAAATAGAACGTCGCCACCTCGAGCACCCGGATATAGGCCAGGTCCAGCATCCGGCCGATTTCCTCGATGGCGGGACGCGTCAGCCAGCCTTCCTGTTCGTGGGCCCGCCACAGAAGGGCGATCACCGCGCTGGCCTGGCGGCCCTCGGGATATTTCGAGATCTGGCCCTTCGCCCACGCCAGGTTGGCATCCGTGAAGGCGAAGGAAGAAGGTTGGTCTGGGTGCAGTCGGCGGAGCATGACATCGTCTTTCTGTGCGCTTGGGGGGCGTTGACGCCTCCGGCGGGAGTATTTGTCTCGGTAAGAAGCCGGGAGATCAGCGGTCGATTTCGCCGAACACCACGTCCATGGTGCCGATGATCGCGGCGACATCAGCCAGCTGGTGACCCGAGGCGACGTGATCCATGGCCTGAAGGTGCAGATATCCCGGCGCGCGGATCTTGGCACGGTAAGGCCGGTTGGTGCCGTCGGCCACGAGATAGACGCCGAATTCACCCTTGGGCGCCTCGACCGCGGCATAGATTTCGCCTTCTGGCACGTGGAACCCTTCGGTGTAGAGCTTGAAGTGGTGAATCAGCGCCTCCATCGAGGTCTTCATGTCACCGCGGCTGGGGGGCGCGATCTTGCCGCGCGCCATGACCGGCCCGGGCTCGTTGCGCAGTTTCTCGCAGGCCTGCTTGATGATCTTGGCCGACTCGCGCATCTCCTGCATCCGTACCAGGTAACGGTCGAAACAATCGCCGTTCTTGCCCACGGGAATGCCGAATTCGAATTCGTCATAGCATTCATAGGGTTGCGCGCGCCGCAAGTCCCACGCCATGCCGGATCCGCGCACCATGACGCCGGAAAAGCCCCAATCCAGCGCCTCTTCCTCGGTGACCACCCCGATGTCGGCGTTGCGCTGCTTGAAGATGCGGTTTTCGGTCAGCAGCCCGTCGATGTCGTCGAGCACGGCGCCGAAGCTGTCGGCCCAGGTGTCGATGTCCTCGATCAATTGCGGCGGCAGATCCTGGTGGACGCCGCCCGGCCGGAAATAGGCCGCGTGCAGGCGCGCGCCGCAGGCCCGCTCGTAGAAGATCATCAGCTTCTCGCGTTCCTCGAACCCCCAGAGCGGCGGCGTCAGCGCGCCGACGTCCATTGCCTGGGTCGTGACGTTCAGAAGATGCGACAGGATGCGGCCGATTTCGGAATAGAGGACGCGAATCAACTGGCCACGGCGTGGCACCTCGGTGCCGGTCAGCCGTTCGATGGCCAGGCACCAGGCGTGTTCCTGGTTCATCGGCGCCACGTAATCCAACCGGTCGAAATACGGCAGGTTCTGCAGATAGGTCCGCGATTCCATCAGCTTTTCGGTGCCACGGTGCAGCAAGCCGATGTGCGGATCACAGCGTTCCACGATTTCGCCGTTCAGTTCCAACACCAGGCGCAGCACGCCGTGGGCCGCCGGATGCTGGGGGCCGAAGTTGATGTTGAAATTGCGGATCTTCTGTTCGCCGGTCAGGGCGTCGTCGAATTGTCCGTCCATGTCTCAGACCCTCGCCATATTCGCCAGCCACTCCTGGGGCAGGTTGCGGCCCATGGTGCGGGCCACGAATTCATATTGTGGCGCCAGCCACGTCGTTGCCTTTTCGCGCAGGCCCGCCGCCATGTCCAGCGCCGTGCCCTCGTGAACGCGCCTTTCGGTATCGCCGGCCATCGGATCGATGCCGAGGAAGGCGCACAACCGTGCCATTCCGTCACCGCCGAAGATCTCTTCATAGAACAGGCACAGCAATTTGTCCTGCGGCACGGCAGCGCGCAACTTGGTCAGTGCGGCGCGATAATCGCCGCGCACTTCGATCTCGTGCTCTTCGCCGCGCAACGTCCGCTTCAGGATATTCCTTGCGCGCCGCGGGTCAACCGTGCCGTCATCGCCGCGCCGTGCGGCCATCATGCGCACGTGCGACCAGAGCCGTGCAACCGGATCGCGCATCAGATAGACGAACCGCACGTCGGGCGTCAGGCCGGCCATCGTGCGCAACCGCTCTTGCGACAAGAGGGCATAGGCCGGCGTCACATCCCCCACGACCGCGCAGCCATCGCCACCCCGGTGAAGATAGTCGAGGTAGGCCCCGGTATCCTCGCGGCCCAGCCGCAGGACCGACAGCCATTCGTCGCGGTCGGCGATCCGTTGGGCCAACCCGCCCGCCTTGGCGATCGGCGCGGTCTGCAGACGATCGGCCAGTTCATCGCGGCGGGCAGTGATCTGGCGGATCTCGGCGTCGATGCGATCGTTGTCGAGCGCATCGAAATAGTGCAATTCCTTGATCGACCTGAGGTGACAGGCTGGGTGGTCGGCCAGGGTTTCATGCAACCATGACGTGCCCGACTTGGTGGCGCCAACCGCAAGGCACAGGACGGGGGCGGCCATCCGCTCAGGCGTCCCGGCGGAAGGCCGCCGTCGGCGCGACAAAGGCCGCGGGGCGCATCACGCCCCCTCTTTCGCCTTGTCGTCGCCGGGCAGCACGTATTCGGCCCCTTCCCACGGCGACATGAAATCGAACTGGCGATATTCCTGCACCAGCGACACGGGTTCGTAAACCACGCGCTTTTCGGCCTCGTCATAGCGCACTTCGGTATAGCCGGTCGTCGGAAAATCCTTACGGAGCGGATGGCCGCGGAAGCCGTAATCGGTGAGGATCCGCCGAAGATCGGGATGGCCGCTGAACAGCACGCCGAACATGTCGAACACCTCGCGCTCGAACCAGTTGGCCGAGGGGTGGACGCTGATGATCGAGGGGATCATGTCGTCTTCGCGGCAGGCCACCTTCAGGCGAATGCGTTGATTCTGATACATCGACAGGAAGTGATACACGATGTCGAAGCGGGCATCGCGGGCCGGGTAATCGACCGCCGTGATGTCGATCAGCGTCGAAAACCGGCAGGTCCGATCGGTCTTGAGGAAATCCACGAACGACACGAGCGAGGACTGCGCCACCTCCATCGTCAGATCGCCATGGGCGACGGAATAGGAGATCACGCAATCGGTGCGCCGCGATTCGATATGCGCGCCGAGTTCTTTCAGGGCATCGCTCATTGCAGTCGATCCATCTGTTTGGTGCTGGGGTCGGCAAATTCCCACGAAACTTCGTCACCGCCGAATTTCTGCGATTCCTGCCGGATCGCCCGTTCGACCTGCGAGATCGCGGCGGCGTCCGGCACCATGACAAGCGAGAAGCAAAGCGACCAATAGCTTTCCTCATCGTCGGTGCAGATCGCGAAATCGGCCTGTTCGGCGCCGTGCGGCAGGGGGTCGTGTTCAAAGCGCGCTTTCAGCGCCTCGATGCAGACCTCGACCATGTCCTCGTCGGGCATGTCGCAGTTGAACGTGAAATCGACCGGGCGCGACAGATCGGCGCCCTGATCGCGGAACTGGTCCAGCAGGGCCGCGTTCTCGGCGACGAGGGCCAGAAAATCATCCCTCACCGTGATCACCGCGTGATGGTCCCGGTGCGGCGGATCTTGCGCTGCAACTGAAGGATGCCATACAGCAGCGCCTCGGCGGTCGGGGGACATCCCGGCACGTAGATGTCGACCGGAACGATGCGGTCGCACCCGCGCACGACGGAATAGCTGTAGTGGTAATAGCCACCGCCGTTGGCGCAGGAACCCATCGAGATCACGTACCGCGGTTCGGGCATCTGGTCATAGACCTTGCGCAGGGCCGGCGCCATCTTGTTGGTCAGCGTGCCGGCCACGATCATCACGTCCGACTGGCGCGGCGACGCCCGCGGCGCGACGCCAAAGCGTTCGGCGTCATAGCGGGGCATCGAGGTGTGCATCATCTCGACCGCGCAGCAGGCCAGACCGAAAGTCATCCAGTGCAGCGAACCGGTGCGCGCCCAGTTCACGATATCCTCGGCCGAGGTCAGCAGGAACCCCTTGTCCGACAGATCGCGATTGAGATCCTGGACCGTAACCTCGCGGTCGATCCCGGCGGTGTTGGTTCCGGTCATTGCCATTCCAGGGCCCCTTTCTTCCACTCGTATGCAAAACCGACCGTCAGCACGAACAGGAACACCATCATCGACCAGAATCCGACATCGGTGACGTTCTGAAGGGACACGGCCCAGGGGAACAGGAACGCGATTTCGAGGTCGAAGATGATGAACAGGATCGACACCAGGTAGAACCGAACGTCAAACTTCATCCGGGCGTCATCGAAGGCGTTGAACCCGCATTCATAGGCCGACACCTTTTCGGGGTCGGGATTGCGGACCGCCACGACGACAGCGGCGAGAATCAGGATCAGGCCGATGGCGATGGCGAGCCCCAGAAAGATCAGGATTGGAAGATATTCTCGCAACATGCCATCCATGGCTCGGCTCTCCTGTGGCCACCGTCGGGGTGGCGGAACGTTTGCTTTGAAACTGTTTACGGGCGGCCCCGGTCAGGGTCAACCGCGCGCCCGCTCAGGCATCCTCGGTTTGTTTCGTCAGCACCGGATAGAACTCACGCTCATACAACAGTTCGGCCCCCTCGGGCGGCAGGGCGGCACGGAATGCGGGGCGTTCGGTGATCCGCTGATACCATTCGGCCAGGGCCGGGAATCCGTCCAGCGCGGTAAAATGCCGCGCCATGTAAACCGCCTGGCCACAGCAGATATCCGCCGCCGAGAACCCGCTGGTCAACAGGTAGTCGCGGTTTTCGACCGGGGTCGACAGCCGCCCCTCGATTGCGGCGTAACACTTGGCGATGCGCGCCGCCTCGATCTTGGTGATCACGGGCGAACGCATGTCGTCGTCGAACAGCATGATATGCTGTTGCGTCAGCGCCGCCGCATGTTGCGAGATCGTCTCGGCGAAATGCAGCCAGACAAGGTAATCGGGCCGGTCGATTTCACCGGGCACCCGGCCCAGGCCCGCCTCGGGGAAGCGTTCACACAGCCATTCGACAATCGCGCCGCTTTCCCACAGGATCTCGCCGTCGATTTCCAATGCGGGCACGCGGCCCGCCGGGCTTCGGGTCAGGAATTCATCGGACCGCAGCGACCGGTCGAACGGATGCACCCGCAATGAAAAATCCACGCCCAATTCGTTCAGCAACCACAGAACCCGCATCGAACGTGTCTGGTGGCAATGGTGCAGCGTAATCATCAATCGACCTGTCATTTGTTACCGGGTCTACATATTGCGTCCACCGGATTTTGCAAATGCGCCCCTGCTCAGCCGCCCTGCCACACCGCCGCGATCTCGTGGCGCAGGATGCGCGCGATCAACTCGCAGTCGGCCAGACTGAACGTCAGCGGCAGGCGCATGTCCAGCAGGCCGCCCAACACCGCATCGGTGGCCGGCATAGGCGCGGTGGGCGCATAGGCCCAATCGGAATAGCGCGAGGTATAGCCGACAGGGGCGGCCGCCCCGAACCATTTCAGATCGACGCCACGCGCGGCACAGCGGCGCAAGGTCTGCTCAATCCGGTCGGGCGCCCACCCGTCCAGCCGCATCTGGAAGCTTGAGCCGACGAACCCCTCTCGTGCGTCGCGCCTGATCAGTGTCAGGCCGGGGGTGTGCGCCAACCCCTGTTCGATCCGCCGGTACCGGGCGGTCCACGCCGCGCGCCGTTCGCCCAGCAACGGCAGTTGCGCACGCAGGATCGCGGCCCGCAGGTTGTCCATCCGCCCCGAGATGTTGGGTGTCATGTCGCGCAGGTCGGCATAGGTTTCGGGCGGCGGCGCCGCCCGGTGGCGGGCATAGAGCATATAGCTCCCCGACAGCAGGACCGCGCGCGCCATGGCTTCGGCATCGTCCGACACCAATAAACCGCCCTCGCCGCTGTTGATGTGCTTGTAGGTCTGCGTGGAGTAGCACCCGATCACGCCATGGCGCCCGGACGGCGTGCCGTTCCAATCGGCGCCCATGGTGTGCGCGCAATCCTCGACCACCCGCACGCCGGCCCGGTCGCAGATCGCCATCAGCGCATCCATGTCGCAGATATGACCCCGCATGTGGCTGAGCAGCAGGACACGCGCGCCCGAGCGTTCGATCCTGTCGGCCAGATCGCCCAGGTCGATGGTCAGATCGGGGGTAACGCCAACAAACACCGGCACGGCCCCGACCGAAACGATCGCGCCGGGCACCGGCGCCAGGGTAAAGGCGTTCGACAGCACCCGGTCGCCCTGCCCCACGCCAAGCGCGCGCAGGGCCGTCGCCATGGCGTATCCACCCGATGCGACGGCAAGGCAGTAGCGCGCGCCGGTCAGGTTCGCGAACTCCTGTTCCAGCAGCGCCGTTTCGTCCGCTTCGCCGTCCGCCACGTTATAGCGGTGCAGCCGGCCATGGCGCATGACCGCCACGGCGGCCGCGATTCCGGCCTCGGGAACCGGCTCCTGCTGGGTGAAACTGCCGGTGAAGACCTCCATGGTTCAGCCGATCAGTTCGGCCACCACCGGCCCCAGGTTGTCATAGTGGTCCAGGTATCCGTCAGGCTCCAGCGCACGCACATCGTCGCCGCCGGGGCCGAAGGTGACCATGACCGACGGCACGCCCGCATTGCGCGCGGTGTCGCGGTCGGTCACCGTATCGCCGATCAGCAGGCTGTTTTCCACCCGCCCCCCGGCCCGTTCCACCGCCAGGCGGTATGGCGCCGGATCGGGCTTGCGCACCGGCAACGTGTCGGCCCCGATCAGCGATCCGAACCAGTCGCGTGCGCCCATCCGCGTCATCAGCGTCACGGCCAGACCTTCGGGCTTGTTGGTGCAGATGCCGACACGGTATCCCGCATCGCTGAGGGCGCGAACGGCCTTTTCGACGCCGGGATAGAACACCGTATGGCGGTTGATGTCGCGCCCGTAATGCTCCAGAAGCAAGGGATATTGCGCATCGATCCCCGCCGGATCCAGCCCCAGCCGCCCGAAGCCCAGCGTCAGCATCGACCGCCCGCCCTTCAGCGCAGCGCCCTTGTCGGTCTCCACGCTCAGGATATCACCATGGCCGAGGTCGCGGAAACAGGCGTTCGCCGCCGCGATCAGGTCGGCGCCGGTGTCGGCCAGCGTTCCGTCCAGATCGAAAATAACAGTGCGCATCGTCACCTCCCGGCGTGCCGTTGAAATCCGGCGTAAACAAGTTTGATCGCGCCGCCCCTTGTGACGCCACCGTCATGGGGTAAAACGGCGGCAGGCAAAAGGAAAGAGCAGTCCATGGCCTCTCATCTTATCGTTCTGGCGGCAGGCCAGGGATCGCGCATGCAATCCGACCTGCCCAAGGTGTTGCACCCGTTGGGCGGCGCGCCGCTGTTCGCCCATGCGTTGGCCTCGGGCGCCGCGCTGGAGCCACAGACCCGCGTGCTGGTGGTGGGCCACGGCGGCGACGCCGTGCGCGCGGCGGCCGCCGACATCGACCCCGACATCGTGATCGCACAGCAGGTCGAACAGTTGGGAACGGCGCACGCCGTCGGCTGCGCGCGCGCCGCACTGGCGGACGCGACCGGCACCGCATTCGTGCTGTATGGCGACACCCCGTTCGTGCGCCCCGAAACGCTGGAACGCATGGCCGCCGCCCGCGCCGAAGGTCATGCTGTCGTCGTGTCGGGATTCACCCCCGCCGATCCGGGCCGATATGGGCGGCTGGTGATGCGGGACGGCGCGCTGGAACGGATCGTCGAATACAAGGATGCATCGGATGACGAGCGTGCCATAACCCTCTGCAATGGGGGCATAATGGCCGTTGATGCCGCGCTGATCTTCGACCTGATCGACGGCATCGGCAACGACAACGCGGCGGGCGAATACTATCTGACCGATATCGTACAGGTCGCCCGGGATCGCGGTCACAGCGCCACGGTGGTGGAGTTCGACGAGAGCGAGACACTGGGCATCAACACCCGCGCCGAACTGGCCCGGGCCGAAGCGATTTTCCAGGCCCGCGCCCGGGCGGATGCGCTGGACAACGGGGTGACCATGACGGCGCCTGACACGGTGTTCTTTTCGCACGACACCCACGTCGGGCGCGACGCCGTGATCGAACCCAACGTGATCTTCGCCGCCGGCGTGACGGTGGAATCCGGCGCGACCATCCGCGCGTTTTCGCATCTCGAAGGCTGTCACGTCGGAGCGCGGGCCGTGGTGGGCCCCTATGCGCGCCTGCGGCGGGGGGCGGAACTGTCCAACGACACCCGCATCGGCAACTTCGTCGAGATCAAGAACGCACAGATCGGCGATGGGGCCAAGGTGAACCACCTGAGTTACGTCGGCGATGCAACCGTCGGTGCCGCCGCCAACCTCGGCGCGGGCACGGTCACCTGCAACTATGACGGCGTGTTCAAGCATCACACCGACATCGGCGCGCGCGCCTTCATCGGCTCGTCAACCATGCTGGTCGCGCCGGTGCGTGTCGGCGCCGACGCCATGACGGCCAGCGGTTCGGTCATCACGGCCGATGTCCCGGACGGCGCGCTGGCGCTGGGGCGCGCGCGACAGGTCAACAAACCGGGACTGGCCGCGCGGATGATCGACCGCCTGCGGGCCCTGAAAGCCAACAAGAAGGAAGACGTCTGATGTGCGGAATCGTTGGCGTCCTCGGCAAGCACGAGGTATCACCGATCATCGTCGAGGCCCTGAAACGGCTGGAATATCGCGGCTATGACAGCGCCGGCATCGCCACCGTCAACGACGGACAGCTGGACCGGCGCCGCGCGGTGGGCAAACTGGTGAACCTGTCCGACCTGCTGGTGCACGAACCCCTGGCCGGGAAGTCCGGCATCGGCCACACCCGCTGGGCCACCCATGGCGCGCCGACCACCGGCAATGCCCACCCCCACCGCGCCGGCGCCGTGGCGGTGGTGCACAACGGTATCATCGAGAATTTCCGCGCCCTGCGCGAGGAACTGGGCGGTGCGTTCGAATCCGAAACCGACACCGAAACCGTCGCCCGCCTGACCGCGCTGCACATGGAGCAGGGGTTGGGGCCCGTCGAGGCGACGCAAAAGACGCTGGCGCGGCTGGAAGGCGCCTTTGCGCTGGCTTTCCTGTTCGAGGGCGAACAGGACCTGATGATCGCCGCGCGCAAGGGATCGCCCCTGGCCATCGGCCACGGCGACGGCGAGATGTTCGTGGGCTCGGACGCCATCGCGCTGGCGTCGATGACCAACCGCATCACCTATCTCGACGAAGGCGACTGGGCCGTGCTGACCCGCACATCGCTGGAAATCCGCGATCACACCGGCGCGCGGGTCGAGCGGGAAATGAAGACGCTGGACCTGAACCGCGCCCGCGTCGAAAAGGGCGGCCACAAGCACTGGATGGCAAAGGAGATCGCCGAACAACCGGTGGTTCTGGCAGATGCCATCGCCCATTACCTGCCGAACGGCGGCATCGCCCTGCCCGCCTCGGACATCGACTTTGCCAAGGTCGAGCGGATCGTGATGGTGGCCTGCGGCACCGCCTCGTATGCCTGCCTGACGGCGAAATACTGGTTCGAGCAATTGGCCCGCATCCCCGTCGAGGTCGATGTCGCATCCGAGTTCCGCTATCGCGAACCGCCCATCGGACCCGGCACGCTGGCCATCTTCGTCAGCCAATCGGGCGAAACCGCCGATACGCTGGCCGCGCTGCGCTATTGCACCGGCAAGGCGCAGATCCTGTCGGTGGTGAACGTGCCCGAAAGCTCGATCGCGCGCGAAAGCGACGTGGCGCTGCCGATCCTGGCGGGAACGGAAATCGGCGTTGCCTCGACCAAGGCGTTCACCTGCCAGTTGTTCGTGCTGGCCGTTCTGGCGCTGAAGGCCGCGCAGCAGCGGCAGTCGCTTGACGACGTTGCCATCGACCGCCACATCGCCGACCTGCGCACTTTGCCCGGCCTGATGGCGCAGGCGCTGACGCTGGACACCGATATCGCACGGGTGGCCCGCCGCCTGGCCGAAGCGCGCGACATCCTGTTCCTGGGGCGCGGCGTGATGTTTCCGATGGCCCTGGAAGGTGCGCTGAAACTAAAGGAAATCAGCTATATCCACGCCGAAGGTTATGCATCGGGTGAACTGAAGCACGGCCCCATCGCCCTGGTCGATGAACAGGTGCCCGTGATCGTTCTGGCGCCGAGCGACCGGTTGTTCGACAAGACGGTCAGCAACATGCAGGAGGTGATGGCGCGCTCGGGCAAGGTGTTGCTGATTTCGGATGCCGAGAGTCTTGCGCAGGCGGCAGAGGGCACGTGGGAGACGGTAGAGATGCCCACCGTCCCCGAGGTTTTCGCGCCCATCGTCTATGCCGTGCCGGCGCAACTTCTGGCCTATCACACTGCAATCGCCAAGGGCACCGACGTCGACCAGCCCCGCAACCTGGCGAAATCGGTGACGGTGGAATGAGTATTTGGATCGCTGAGAAGCCAGGGGTCGGCGCGCAACCAGACCCGGCCTATTCGGTGTAGACCACCAGTGTCGGCAGATCGGTGATCGGCGCGTCCAGCACACGCAGGGCCGCCAGCGAGACCTGGCTTCCGCCACCCGCCTCGCCCGGCAACGGGATCAACTCGACCAGCGCCGTCTTGCCGTTGGACGGATTCTCGAGCCGCCCCGGCCCGGCGGTCTTGACCAGCGGCGACTTGATCCAGAACCCCGGTTGCGTCGGATCGCCCAGCGACGCGACGGTTTCGCCCAGCCGCGTTTCGCCCGCCGCTGTCGGCGCGCTGGCCGTTGCCGCCGCGCGCTGATCGTCGGTCGTGGTATCGAAATCCTCGGCCGTGCGGGCGGCGGCCGAAGGCGGCGGCGCCGTCACCACGTCGCGCACCGCATCGCTGAGAGCCCCCGATCCCGGCTGGGCGGTCGCATCCAACGGGCGATCCGAAGGCGCCGTCGAACCGTCGCCGGATTTCAGGAATCCCGGCGTGTTAATCTGTCCACAAGCCGTGACGGTGAAAAGGCCCAAAGCGGCCAGAAGCGTGCGATGTCTGATCATGGCTTCAGGATAAGCGGTGGCGGCGTGTCGCACAACGCCCAATGCCCCTTGCGATGCAAGTGGGCGGGGCCTAGGTTCCTTCCATGACCAACCCCCTGATCGACCCTTTCCAGCGCGCCATTTCCTATCTTCGGGTGTCCGTCACGGACCGCTGTGATTTTCGCTGCGTCTATTGCATGTCCGAGAACATGACGTTCCTGCCCAAGAAGGAATTGCTGACCCTCGAGGAGCTGGACCGCATGTGTTCGACCTTCATCGGCATGGGGGTCGAAAAGCTTCGGATCACGGGCGGCGAGCCCTTGGTGCGGCGCGATATCATGACATTCTTTCAATCGATGTCGCGCCACCTTGAGACCGGTGCGCTGAGAGAGCTGACGCTGACGACCAACGGCTCGCAACTGGAACGGTTCGCTGCCGATCTTTACGCCGCCGGGGTGCGCCGGGTGAACGTGTCGCTCGACACGCTGGACGCGACGAAGTTCGCCCAGGTCACCCGCTGGGGCCGCCTGGCGCAGGTGCTGCGCGGGATCGACGCGGCACAGGCGGCGGGCCTTCGCGTCAAGCTGAACGCCGTTGCCTTGAAGAACTTCAACGATTCCGAGCTGTTCGACCTGACCGAATGGTGCGCCGCCCGCGACATGGACCTGACCTGGATCGAGGTGATGCCCATGGGCGATCTGGGCAACGAGGACCGGCTGGATCAATACTGGTCATTGCAGGATCTGCGCGCCCGGCTGGCCGAACGCTATACCCTCACCGACCTGGCCGAACGCACGGGCGGTCCTGCACGATACGTGCGGCTGGAAGAGACCGGCCAGAAGATCGGTTTCATCACGCCGCTGACCCATAACTTCTGCGAAAGCTGCAACCGGGTGCGTCTGACCTGCACCGGCGAATTGTACATGTGCCTCGGGCAGGAAGACATGGCCGACCTGCGGGGCCCCCTGCGCGCGTCCACCGATAATGCGCCGTTACAGGATGCAATCCGCGCCGCCATCGCCATGAAGCCGAAGGGGCACGATTTCGACTATTCCCGCCAGCGCGCCGATGGCCAGATGACCCGTCACATGAGCCATACCGGCGGCTAGCGCGGTCGCCGCGCGACCGATCCGCACGCCGGGGAGGATGGACGCGGCACAGGCTGACATGTGCCGCATCACGGGATTGCGCGCCCGCTCAGCCCAGCGGCAACCGCTGTTCGGCCAGTTCGACCCACCATGAACATCCCGCCGGAATAGCATCGTCGTCGAAGTTGTATTCGGGATGGTGGACACCGGCGGAATCACCATTGCCGACAAGGATATAGGCGCCGGGGCGCGCGTTCAGCATGAAGGCGAAATCCTCGCCGCCCATGATATAGGGCGCGGCGTCGCATTTGCCGGCAACGGCTGCGGCGGCCTTGGCGGCGTATTCGGTTTCGGTTTCCGTGTTCACCATCGCCGGATAGTTGCGGTTATAGGTGACCTTGGCGGTGCAACCCATTGCAATGGAGACGGATTCCGAAATCTCGGTCAGGCGGCGTTCGGCCATGTCCTGAACCGCCAGAGACAGGGTGCGGACGGTGCCGCGCAGGGTGACCTTGGTCGGGATCACGTTGAACGCGTTCCCGTCCGAATGGATCGAGGTGATCGACACCACCAGTTGTTCGACCGGGTCCAGATTGCGCGACGCGATGGATTGCAGGGCGACCACCACATGGGAAGCGGCGACGATGGGATCCGCCGTTTCCTGTGGTTTGGCGGCATGCCCGCCCTTGCCGGTGATCTCGATCTCGATCAGGTCGGCGGCGGCGAAGAACGCACCGGGGCGAATGGCGAAACTGCCCAGCGGCATGCCGGGCCAGTTGTGCATGCCATAGACCTCGTCGATGGCAAACCGCTCCATCACGCCGTCGTTCACCATCTCGCGGCCGCCGCCGCCGCCCTCTTCGGCGGGCTGGAAGATGACGGCGACCGTGCCGTCGAAATTGCGCGTTTCCGCCAGATAGCGCGCGGCGCCCAGCAACATCGCCGTGTGACCATCGTGGCCGCAGGCATGCATCGCGCCGTGCGTCTCGGACGCATAGTCAAGGCCGGTCGCCTCGACGATCGGCAAGGCGTCCATGTCGGCGCGCAACCCGACCACGCGGCCCGACCCGGTCTTGCGCCCCTTGATGATGCCGACCACACCGGTGCGCCCGATGCCGGTCACCACCTCGTCACACCCGAAGGCGCGCAACTTTTCCGCCACCACGCCGCTGGTGCGGTGGGTTTCGAATTGCAGTTCGGGATGGCGATGCAGATCGCGGCGCCATTCGGTGATTTCGGGCAAAAGTTCCGCAAAACGGTTTCTGACGGGCATCGTGCATTCCTTCCTGTCGTCTGTGCGCACCCTGACGCCGCCCGCGTCCGTCGTAAAGGGGTGTCAGGCCATGATCGCCAGCGCACCGATGTATCCACCGTAAAGCATCAGGAACCCCACCCCGGCACCGCGCGCGATCCGACCGCGCCAACACGCGAGCGCGATCAGAATCGCGGTCGCGCCCAGCATGATCCAGATATCGAACAGGGCGATCTGCGGCGCGACCGGCAATGGCGTGACCACCGCCGTGACCCCGAGTATACCGACAACGTTGAAGATGTTGCTGCCGATGATGTTGCCGAACGCCAGATCATTGCGCCCCCGCCGCGCGGCCGCGACCGAGGTGACAAGCTCGGGCAACGACGTGCCAACCGCCACGACCGTCAGACCGATCACCGCTTCCGAAACCCCAAGCGCATCCGCAAGATCGATCGCCCCATCGACCAGAAGTTTCGCTCCGATCAGGGTCAGGACCAGCCCCCCCACCGCATGGATCAACGCCCGCCGCATCGACAGTGCGTCGCCATCGACGTCGGGCACATCAGGGCCCGGCGCGCGCAGGGCCAGCACGACATAGGCCGCCAGCAGGCCGATGAAGATCGCGCCGGTCATCCGGCCGATCTCACCCCACAAGGTCACACCCACCGCCAGCACCGTCACCAGTGCCAGCGCGCTGCCATCCCGCGCGAATGCGCCGCGCTCGATCAGGATCGGGCTCATCGCGGCCGACACGCCCAAAATCAGCAGGATGTTGCAGATGTTGCTGCCCACGACGTTGCCCAGAGCGATGCCCGGCGCCCCGGCCAACGCCGCCTGCACCGATGTCAGAAGTTCGGGCACCGAGGTGCCGAATCCCACCAGCGTCAAACCGATCACCAGGGGCGAAACGCCGACACGCTGGGCAAAGGCAACGGCGCCACGCACAAGAAGGTCTCCGCCAAGCACAAGGCCGGCGAAGCCGATGACGATCAGAAGGATGGACATGAAAAGGGATCCGGGCGCACTGCGATGGATCGCCGGTGCGCAAGCCGACGACCATCGGTATATCCTCGCGCGGGGCCGTTCTTGCAAGATCGCGCGAAAAATAATCCGGCCGGCGATCACCTCTTTTGGACGCTGTCAGCCACCTCCGGTCACGCCCGATCCCATCTGACATCGGCCGCAGGGTGGATCCGATCACGCCGTAGCGGCCAGGCGACCGGATGAAGTCAGATGTTCAGGAAGGCACGTCCGAAGGCGAGAAACAAAGTGCCGCGCCATCGCGCGCCTCGCCTGCTGGCCGCCGCGAAACAGTTCCATGCCAGCGGGTCTTTTGCCAAGGACGCAAGCAGCCAGCGGCGCCAGGGATCGTTCAAGACGGCTCAACCCTTCTGCCGCGACACCACCTGATCCGCGGCACGGTCACGCAGAACCCCCATACTTCTTACCGATCGAAATACTCCCGCCGGAGGCATCCCCGGCTTGCGCCGCAAAACCGGCCGCCGAGGCAAGCGACCAGTGCTGCGGGCAAAAGCCGCTTACCCTCAGCCCCGCGGCGAAATCGCTATTCCGCGGCCATCACTTCCGTCAGCGATGGCTGCGCGAGGAGCCTTGCGAAATGCCGTCGCTCGATCATCGCACTGCGGATGATCGCGGGCGAGTTCAGAACCTCGGGCGTGCCGAGGTGGCGCGACAGCCAGCGCCGCGCGCCCATGTCCACGCCGGACAGCGCCGACAACGGCACCGCGAACGCCAAGCTGATCGCGATCGGCAGCAACCACAGCGTGACGATCCCCATGGCCATGCCGATCAAAAGCAGCACGCCCAGAACCGTCTCCAGAGCATGGAACTTGACCAGCGTGGCCAGCGGATAATTCACCCGTCCGCCCCGGCTCTGGGGTGTCCAGGTTTCGCGCTGGCCCAGAACCGTGCGGATGACCGCGATGGATTGCTGCACCATCAGGATCGGTGCATAGGCGATGGACAGGGCGATCTCTGCCAGAACCGACGCCACGAACTGGCCCAGGCCGCCGACGTCGCGCATCGGGATCCCGGCGCGGTGGATGGCGCCCGCGCTCATCAACTTGGGCGCCAGCAGCATGGAATACATGAACAGCAGGATCCACAGGTTCGAACGACTGTCGGTCAGGGGCCAGTCGACCTGGGGGTTCAGCCCGCTGAAATACAGGATCACGTTCTGCTCCTGCCCGTTGCCGATCAGCGCCCAGACCACCAACAGCGCCAGCCAGGCGGGTGAAACGAGGTATCCCATGGCGCCGCTGATAAGGTGAAACCGCGACACGGTATGAAACCCGCGCGACGCCAGCAGGCGCAGGTGTTGCAGGTTGCCTTGGCACCAGCGACGGTCGCGCAGGACATAATCGATCAGGGTGGCCGGAACCTCCTCGTAACTGCCGGTGATGCGCGGCAGGAACCGCACGCCCCAGCCGGCACGGCGCAGCAACCCCGCCTCGACGAAATCATGGCTGAGGATCAGCTGTTCGTTGCCACGAAAGTCGCGCACCCGCGGCAAACCGGCCGATGCGGCAAACGCACCACAGCGGATGATCGCGTTGTGCCCCCAATAGTTGCCTTCCCGGTCGGTCCACTTGGCCAGACCTTCGGCCAGCGCGAAGCCATAGATGCGGTTGGCGAACTGCTGGACCCGGCCAAAGACCGATTGCGCGCCGAACAGCATCGGGAACGACTGGATCAATCCCGCCGACGGATCGCGTGACAACGCGTCGGTCAGATCGGTGATGGCGCGCCCGCTCATCAGGCTGTCGGCATCCAGCACCAGCATGGCGTCATAGCCGCCGCCCCAGGATTGCACCCAATCCTTGAGGTTGCCGACCTTGCGGTCGATGTTGTCCGCGCGCCGCCGGTAATAGACGCCGCAACCCGGATGCGCGCGGGCACGCAGCGCGTGGAACGCGCGCTCTTCCTGGGTGGCGATGGCGGCGTCGCGGGTGTCGGACAGCACGAACAGATCGAAGTGATGGGGATGGTCCGCGCGCCGCAGTGCGTTCAACATCGCCGCGGCATTGCCAAAGACATCGGCCGGCGATTCATTATAGACCGGAACAAGAAGCGCCACGTTCAAAGGCTCGACCGGGCCGCCATCGGCGGCGCCCAGGTTGGCCGGGCGGCGCCGGGTCAGGATCAGCGAACCGATCCCCAGGGTGGCCGTGCTGACCGACAGCGCAATCCAGAAAAAGGTGAACGCGATCAACGCGATGACACAGAATTCGAACACCGACACCCCATTGTCGGTGGCGAACCAGTTGGTGAAGGCGGCGATCACACCGGCGGTCGTGACCAGCGCCGGCACGAACGTCATCACACGCCACAGGCCGGCGATGCGCGACGCACGGCGCAACGGCGCCGCGGTATCACGGTAATGGCGGTTAAGATGCTGCACCGGCTGCGGCAGGGGCGCGCGGCGGGGCATCGCATCGTTGGGGAAACTAAGCATCATGTCGTCCATCGGTAAAGCCAAACTTCGCTGAGCGGCAGGCCATCGCGCAGCAGTTGCACGCGCATTTCGATCTCGCCTGCCCCTTCGGGGTCGAAGCTGAACGATGCCCGCAGGCCCCCGGTTCCCGGGTTGCGCTGAAGTATGCCGGGCGACAGCAGGCCGCGCCCGTCATTGACATAGAGGGTGATCGTGTCCGGATCCCCCGCCAGCGCGGGGTGGTCCTCGAAATCGATGGCGCAGACGACGCGCACCTGGTCGAATCCCTTGCCGATCCGCGTGTTGATGACCCGCGCCACATCGGGCACGCCGGCAGGGTCGTCGCCCCAGGCCATGTCATAGGCGAAATCGAACCGCTGGCCCGCAGCCAGCACATCGCGCGGCCGCCAATAGGCGACGGTGTTGTCATAGATCTCCTTGTCCGCCGGAATCTCGACCAGCCGCACCGCCCCTTCGCCCCAGTCGCCGCGCGGCGTGATCCACAGCGACGGGCGCGCCTCGTATTTCGCCTCGAGATCGGCGAAGGCTTCGGGATCGCGGGTGCGCTGCATCAGGCCGAAGCCCTTGGGATCACTGTCGACGAAACTGGAAAACTCCAGCGTTCTGGGGTTGGCCAGCGGGCGCCACAGACGTTCGCCGTTGCCGTTCAGCATCAGCAGGCCGTCGCTGTCGTGCACCGCCGGACGGAAATCATCGAAGCGATGCCGGTTGGTTTCGTCGAACAGGAACATGCTGGTCAGCGGCGCCAGCCCGACATGATCCAGATCGACGCGCGGAAACAGGGTGGCCGTGACCCCGACGCGCGTCGGCAGGCCGGGCGTGATCTCGAACGAATAGGCCCCGGTGACGGACGGCCCGTCCAGCAGGGCATGGACGACAAAGGTCGTGTCACCCGGATCGGCCGCCTCGACGTAGAACCGCGAGAAGGTCGGAAACTCCTCGCCGCCCTCGTCGCCCGTGCGCAGCGCAAGTCCGCGTGCGGACAGCCCGTAAATCTGGCCGTTGCCGATCGCGCGAAAATAGCTCGCCCCCTGAAAAACCATGAATTCCCGGAAGATTTCCGGCTTGTCCAAGGGCGTGCGCAGACGGATGCCGGAATATCCCATCGTGGCGTCGATGGGGGGGTCGGGAAACTTGTCGGTCGCATCGAACAATGCGCGATCAAAGGCCAGGGTCTTGGCGGTGCCGTCGACCACCAGGTTCACCTCGACCGGGCGTTCGTTCAGGTGGCCTGCCGCGAACAGGTCGAGTTGCAGGGGGCGCGGTTCGTCGTGCCAGATGGCCCGGTCGGATCTGAACCAGATCAACCGCGCCTCGTCATAGCTGAGATTGCGCCAAGCCTCGGGCACCATCGGCGCGGGCTGGAATCGCGATTGCGACAGGCGTTCGGCCTCGGCCCTCAGCCAGTCGACCGAGAACGGTGCTTCGTGCGAGACAAGTTCGTTATAGGCCTGACCCGGACGGGTCGCGGCCGCAAAGGCGGCACAGGCGGCAATGAAGGTGCGGCGGTTCAAAGTCATCCGGTCCCCGAGGTTTTCCATGGCTGGCCCTTGAACCAGCCGACGCTGTAGGCAACCGCCACAAGCAGGGCGATGCCGATGATATTGGCGATCGAAACGCTCCAGCCGTTGCGCCCGACCTGATCGACCACGAACCCGCTGAAGCGGGCGAAGACCATCGAGAACAGGAACACGGCAAGGCTCTGTTGACCGATTCGCATGATCACGGCGACGACGCGCCGCCAGACCCGCGCGCCGGCCCCCTGTCCTTCGGGGCGCAACCGGTCGCCGTGACGGCCCGCGACCACCCACGCCAGATAGGCCAGCGCAAGGAAATGAACATAGCGCAGGATCGCGAAATCCGATTTGTCGATCCATCCGGCCTGGGTGGTGCGAAACTCACGGGCGAACTCCAGTCCAAGGCGGCCCGATCCGAAACTCGACAGCGGCACGATGGCCAGCACGATCACGGCCGCCATCACGATCAGCGCAGCGTTGACCGGCGGCGCCGGGATCCAGCCGCGCATGAAGGCAAAACCGGTGAAGAACACCAGCTGCCAGCCGAACGGGTTGAAGAACCACCGCCGCTCCGACCATGGCTCGGCCGGGAAGGCCAGTGCGACATCGGCCATCCCCAGCCATGTCCAGAGCGCCTCCTGCGCCAGCAGCCAGACCGCGCCCGACGCCAGAGCAACCAGCCAGATGCCCCCCTGCGACAGCAGCACCACCACCGGCATCATCGCCAGCACGACCATGTACATCGGCAGGATGTCAAAATAATTCGGCACATAGGTCAGCGTCATCAACCCGATCAACTGTGGCGCGGGATCGGCAAAGAACTTCCACAGGTTCAGCGACCCGATATAGGTCTTGTCGAACCCGCCCACGGCGTCGATCGTCGCCAGCATCGCGGCCAGGGCGACGAACATCGCGATATGCGCCCAATAGATCTGCCACAGACGGAACGCGACCCGCGCCGTGCCCAGCCACCAGCCACGCCGCACGAAGGTGCCGCCGAATGCGATGGCCGACGCCATGCCGGAGCAGAACACGAAGATCTCGGTCGCGTCGGAAAAGCCAAATCGCGCAGGGATGTAGTTGGACCAGAAATTGCCGGGCGTGTGCGAAATCAGGATGATGATCATCGCGCAGCCGCGATAGAAATCCAGCCGCGGATCGCGCGACGGCCTGCCCGGCGACAGATCGGGCGCCGCCCTGTTTGCAGGGCGCCCATGAAAACCCACATCGACGACGTTGGACAGACTCATCACACGGCAACCCCTTGGATTTTCCAGCTTATTCAACCAGATCTCGGGGTTTGCAAGTTCCTTGATATGGCCTGCCGAAAATCAGCCAACAACGCGCCCCGCCATAGGCGCCTTCCCGCCCGGAGGTGTTATTTAACAGGGGTTCCGAGGGAACTTTTCCGCGCCGGGCCGCAACGGGGGTTGCACGGTGGGCTCAGCCGTCGCCTTTTGACACGCCAGGCGATGCGCTGTCAGCTTTCGGACAACAGCTGCCCCAGCACCGCGTCGGTATCCGCACCGAAACGGGGCGGCGGACGGCGATAGGTGACAGGTGTGAGCGACAGTTTCAGCGGGTTGCCGATCAGGCGCACGCTCTCGCCTTCGACCCCGGGGGTCGGAACTTCGGCCACCATGCCGCGCGCCGCCACCTGATCCGAGGCGAACACCTGGTCCATGGTCTGGACCGGCCCAACCGGCACGCGCCGCGCCTCGAGCCCCTCGATCACCTCGGCCATACTGCGCGCGGCCAACGCGGGCTCAAGCAGCGGGATCAGCGCATCGCGGTTCGCCAGCCGCGCGGGGTTGGTGGCAAAGCGCAGGTCGGTCGCCAGATCGGGCAGGTTCAGGAAATCGCAGAAGCGGATGAACTGCGTGTCGTTGCCCACGGCGACGATGACATGCCCGTCAGAGGTAGCGAACACCTGATAGGGCACGATATTCGGGTGCGCGTTGCCGCGCCGCTTGGGCAGATCGCCCGAGGTCAGGTAATTGACGCCTTCGTTGATCATCCACGCGATCTGGCTGTCGACTAACGCGATGTCGATATGCTGCCCCTCGCCGGTCGCATCGCGGTGGCGCAGGGCGGCCAGGATGCCGACACAGGCATACATGCCGCACATCACGTCGGCGATGCCCACGCCGACCTTCATCGGCTCGCCATCCGCCGCACCCGTCAGCGACATGATGCCCCCATACCCCTGCGCCATCAGGTCATACCCGGGCTTCGAGGCGTTCGGCCCGGTGTGCCCGTAGCCCGAGATCGAACAATAGACCAGCCGCGGGTTCAGCTTCAGCATCGTGTCCGCGTCCAGACCGTATTTTGTCAGGCCCCCCGGCTTGAAATTCTCGACCAGAACATCCGCCTCGGCGACCATCGCGCGCACGGCCGCCTGTCCTTCCGGCGTGGCAATGTCCAGCGCGACCGACAGCTTGTTGCGGTTGGCGCACATGAAATAGGCCGAAAGGTCGGTGTTCCCGCCGTCGGCATCCCGCGCGAAGGGCGGCCCCCAGGATCGCGTGTCGTCGCCTTGGGTCGAGGGATTCTCGATCTTCACAACCTCGGCCCCCAGATCGCCCAGCAGTTGGGTGCAGGTGGGCCCGGCCAGGATCCGTGTCAGATCGACGATCTTCAATCCATCCAGTGCGCCCGCCATTCCGCCCCCCCCTCAGTTCCGGTCGTCGTGGGCGCGCGCGTCGATCGCGGCGCCGATCACCGTGACCCTATCGGACGCCAGCGCGGAGTCCAGTGCCGCGCGCAACCCGTCGCGATCATGAACTATGACACCGTCGCCCCCGAAGGCGCGGCCGATGGCGGCCACATCCTGCGCCGGAGCGGGCGATGCGTCGACGAACACCACGACCGCCGCGGGAAGACCCATCGCGGCCGCCGTGGCCAGTTCACCCGCCACCCGCAAGAAACCGGCCGCCCCCGAAAACGCCACGACGGGGCGATCCGGCGCGGCCAGTTTCACCCCCAGGGCCAGCGGCAAGGCGCATCCCATGGCACCCAGCCCCGACGATTGCAGCAGTGTCCGTGGCGTCCGACAACGCCACATCTGGCTGATCAAGATACGGTGTGCCCCACCGTCGACCGTTGCGATCGTATCGTCCGGCAAGACATCACGGCAAAGCGCAATCACCGCCGCCGGGCCCCAGGCCTCACCGTCATCAAAGGCGGCGGCCAGGGCATCCCGCGCGGCCGCGATCTGGCCGTCGGTCCACAAAGGGCGCACCGGCAACGGCCCCAACGCCGCAAGGGTCGCGCCGGTATCGGCCACGAAGGACAGCGACGCGTGGTGCATGTAGTGATGATTGGGCGCACCGTGGATGTCGATCACGCGCGTTTCATCAGGGTTCCACGCATCGCGCCACCCGGTGCGCATTTCGACGGGGTCATAGCCCACGCACAGGATCAGATCGGCCTGATCCAACAGCGGCAACAGGATATTATCCGCCTGCGACGAAAGCCCGGCAACGCCCAGCGAGAGGGGGTGATCCTCGGACAGCAAGCCCTTGGCCTTGCAGGTGGTGATAACGGGGATCGAGTTGGCGGTTGCAAAGGCGCGCACCGTGTCGGCGCCGCCGTCCTTCAGCACGTCAAGCCCGACGATCATGATCGGGCGGTCGGCTTCGGAAATCCAGCGGTTGGCCTTGCTCAGATTGGCCGGGATCACCGGCGCGGGCACGGCCCGCCTGCCCGCCATCGCCACACCCTGCGCGCCCGCCACCGCGGGCGGCACGTCGATATGCACCGGCCCCGCCCGTCCTTCGGTGGTGATGGCCACGGCCTTGTCGGCGATCACCCCGGCGGCGGCAGCGTCGAGCGTGAAGGCCGCCTTGGTGATCGGTGCGAAAACCGCGCTGTGTTCCAGCACTTGGTGGGTGTGGGTCTGCGCCTCGATGCCATCGACACAACCTGTCAACACGATCAGCGGCACCCTGTCCTTGTGTGCCTGGGCCACGACGTTGACAGCCGCCATCGCACCCGGACCGGCGGTTGTCACCAGAACGGCCGGGGCACCGTCAACCTGATGCACCCCCTCGGCCATGAAGCCGGCGGCGTTTTCATGGGTGCAGCGATGAAATGCGATGCCCGCCTGGTCCAGCGCGTCGATCAGGGCCGCAACCGCGCCGCCCGCCACGCCAAAGGCATGGCGACAACCCGCCGCGTGCAGGCGGCGGGCAACGATATCGGCGGCGCGGGGCGCATCGCTCATGATCCGGTCTTTCGCTGGAACGAGGGTGCTTCAGGCATTCCGGCGGATCAGGTTCCGATCTTGTGATACAGCTTGACGCGCGAATTCATCGGCACCCGTGCATAAAGATCAGCGGCCTGGTCGTTGACCAACCGCGCACAGCCGTTGGACACGGCCCGCCCGATCGTGTTCGGCAGATGCGTGCCGTGGATCCGCAGGAAGGTGTCGCCGATGCCCGGCTTGAACAGATACAGCGCCCGTGCGCCCAGCGGGTTGGTCAGACCACCGGCAAGCCCGTCCTTGTATTTCGCATAGGAACCCGGATCGCGCTTGATCATGTCGGGGGTCGGCGTCCAGCTTGGAAACTCCTTTTTCGCGCCGACATAGAATTCGCCGGGCTCGTACAGCCCGGGCCGGCCGATGCCGACCGTATAACGGATCGCCTGCCGGTCGGGCAGCGTCCAGTAAAGCGCGAATTCATCGGGCAGCACGTGGATTTCATTTGGCGCAAGATCGACCCGAAGGGTCACGTAACGCGGTTTGAACTTCTCGGGGACGTCATAGGTGGGAATGCGCGGCGCGGCGGCCAGTGGCGTGGCACCCAGAAGCCCCAGGGCAGCACCCGTTTGCAGCATTGTCCTGCGGTTCATCATTACTCAAGCCTTTCTGTCATTCCGGCGCCGTCGGCAGCACGACAAGCGCATCGAATCGCGTGTATAATGAATGTGCGACGCGTCCTGTTCCCTGACAATAGCGTTCCGGGTGTTTTCGCGCGCCCTGTGTCCCGTCTCACGCGCTATTTACGGCACGCCTCAGACGATGGCGCGCGCGAACAGGCTGAACAGCCCGCCGATCAGAAACGCCCCGCGCACCCACAGCCGGCCGCGCCCGATCAACGCGAACGAGATCAGGCCGAGCCCGACAGCCAGCCGCGCAAACGCCCACAGCGCCCACAGCGGATCGGTGAACAGCGCGATCAGCTTGGGGTTGGCGATCATGCCCAGCGGGATCAGGTACAGCCCGATCCCCAGCGACATCGCGCAGCCCGCCACCTTCAGCCAGTTCTCATTCACCATCCCCGCGGCAATGAACACGGCGCCGCAAACCGGCGGCGTGATGGTGGACAGCAGCGCGAACCAGAACACGAACAGATGCGCCTGAAGCGGGGCGATCCCCAATTCGATCAGCGCCGGACCCGCCACGGAAACGCAGATGACATAGGCAGCCGTGGTCGGCACTTCCATGCCCAGCAACAGACAGGCCAGCGCCGTCAGCAACAGCGACGGCCACAGCATGCCCCCCGACAGCCCGACGATGCCCGAGGTCAGCTTGACCCCCAGACCGGTGATCCCCAGCACCCCGATCACGATCGACGCGCACAGGATGATGGCGCCGATCATCGCGACCTGACGGCCGGCCTCGACCACGGCACGGGCCAATCGATGGCCGCCCTGACGCAGATTGAACGACGGCGCCGCATCGAAGAACAACAGGACCGCGCCCGCCAGCACCGCCAGCGCCGCTGCGTATTGTGGCGTGAAGGCGGCGGCGAACATGCCCCACATCAGCAAGGTAAAGGGGATCAGGAAAAACCCCGAGGTGACCAGAACCGCCCGCCGGTCGGGGCGTTGATCGACCGGCACGCCCTTCAGCTCGTATCGCTGGGAATAGGCGTCAATCCCGACCCACACCGCCAGGAAATACAGGATCGCGGGCAACAGCGCGGCGCCCATGATCTCGACATAGGGCACCCCCGTCAGCTCGACCATCACGAAGGCGCCCGCACCCATCAGCGGCGGCATGATCTGGCCGCCCGACGACGCCACCGCCTCGACCGCGCCGGCCAGCTTTCTCGGGTATCCCAGTTTCGTCATGGCCGGCAAGGTGATCGCCCCCGTCGACGCCACGTTGGCGGATGCCGACCCCGATATCGACCCGAACAGGGCCGACGACAGAACCGCGACCTTCGCCGCGCCGCCGGTCAGACGACCGGCCGCGGCCGAGGCGACGTTCATGAACCCCTGCCCGGCCTCGCCGGCGTTCAGGACCGCGCCGAAGATCACGAACACCGACACGACGCCGACGGAAACGCCGGTCAGCGATCCCCAGATGCCGCCTTCGGCGATGGTCAATGTGCCCAGAAAACTGCGCAGCGGTGTCCCGGCATGGCCGAACTGGCCCGGAATATGCTGGCCGAACAGCCCGTAGAGCAGCGCCGCCAGCGCCACCAGCGGCAATGGCCAGCCGATCGCCCGGCGCGCCGCTTCAAGCGTGACGGCCAGCAACAGGAACGCCAACGCCACCTGCCCGGGGCTTTCGAGAAATCCGTACTGGTTGCGCAGCATGTCGACATTCAGGGCCACCCAAAGACAGGCGCCCACCCCGGCCACGGTCAGGACCGCGCCCGAGATCAGCCCCCAGCGACCGCGCGGCGCGAACAGGAACACGAAGGGCAACACCAGCGCCATGTGCAGCGGGCGCGCGACGAGGTTCGGGACAAGGCCGGAAAAGATCAACCCGATATGAAATGCGCAACTCAGCGCACCGAACGCCACCCAGAAGGCGCGGGACAAGGCAGGCATGGGCGGTCCTCCGACAACGCCGCCGCACCGATGCAGGCGCGGCGGCGGATCGCTTACTTCTGGGCGTCGCTCAGCTCGATCCCGGCTTCTTCATAGTAACGCACCGCACCGGCATGGATCCGGGTCGTCACGTTTTCCAGCATGTCGGTCTTGACGGCGGCCCACCACGGCGCGTTGTTGGCCAGGCGCTCGCGCTCCTCCCAGAACGTTTTCGTCAGGGTATAGGCGGTTTCGTCATCCATCTTGTCGGTGGTATAGGCCACGACCGGCAACGACGTGGTGGTGACATCCCCCTCCTGCCCGGCATAGGTGCCCGCGGGGATCACCAGCTTGGTGCGCTTGCTGGCCGCGACCTGGTCGTCGGTCATCGACAGGATGGTGACGGGGGTGGAGGCCGCCGCCTCGATCACATTGGGGGCGGGATAGGAACCGGCCGTCACGAAGCCGTCGATCTGGCCGTTCTTCAGCGCCGCCACGGCGTTGGACAATTCGGAATCCGCGATCGTCA
This sequence comes from Oceaniglobus indicus, assembly GCF_002751875.1. Lineage (GTDB taxonomy): Bacteria > Pseudomonadota > Alphaproteobacteria > Rhodobacterales > Rhodobacteraceae > Oceaniglobus > Oceaniglobus indicus. The sequence continues at coordinate 401,956 of NZ_NMZM01000001.1, forward strand.
CCTTGTCCGTCAGCCCGAACATCTCGAGATACTTCGCACCTTCGGTCGCCCCGAACGAGCCGGAGCCCAGAAGGATCGTGGTGCCGGCAAGACCGGCCAGATCCGTCACGCCACTGTCGGCGGACATCACGAAATGCATCGTCAGGCTGGGAATCGGAAACAGCGCACGGATGCCGTCGAACGACGTATCGCCCTTGCCCTCGAACGGGCCGGCCGCCTTCTGGGCAGCACCGACCAGGGCGGGTGGCGTGGTGAAGACGTAATCGCCGCCGCGCGCGCGCACCTCCATGACGTTCTGGACCGACCCCTGGCTTTCCTCGACCGTCACGGAAATGTCGCCACCGGTGCCCGACTTGATCGCCTCGGCGAATTCGACGCCCATCTGGTAATACGACGATCCGGTCTTGGCCGATTTATACGTGACGCGTGTCTGTGCCATGGCCGGCGCGGCCAACGCCAATGCGCAAAGCGTCAGGGCGGCGTGTCTGAAATGGATCATGGTATCCTCTCCCGTGGTTGTCGATCAGGCGGCACTCGCGGCCGATGGCACCCATAGAGCGGCCCACCGCCCGGGACACAAGTGCAAATGCCCGGCGAAACAGCACCCACAAACAATCCCGCGTGAGAATGCGCCCGCCGCACTTGCACTCGGACGCGGCTCTGCCATTGTGCGCGCCGACCCGGGCCTGTGTCCCGCCCCCCTTGCCGGAGCCCCTGATGAGCCGTCTTTCCCTGTCCGCCTTCGCCCTTGCCCTCGGCCTTGCAACACCGGTCCTGTCCGAGGGATTGACCGACATGACTCCGGCCGAACGCGCCGCCTTCGGCACCGAGGTGCGCGCCTATCTGCTGGAGAATCCCCAGGTCCTGATGGAAGCCATCGCCGTGCTGGAACAACGCCAGGCGAACGAACAGGCCGTCGGCGACGCCCAGCTTCTGGAAGACAACGCCGACGCCCTGTTCAACGACGGCCACTCCTATGTCGCGGGCAACCCCGAGGGCGATGTGACCATGGTCGAATTCATCGACTACCGCTGCGGATACTGCCGCAAGGCGCATCCCGAAGTCGCCGAACTTCTGGCGCGCGATGGCAATATCCGACTGATCGTAAAGGAATTTCCCATCCTCGGCGACGAATCGGTGCTGGCGTCGCGGTTCGCCCTGTCGGTCAAGAAGGTCGCGGGCGATGCCGCCTACGGCACCATCTATGACGCGCTGATGAACCTGCGCGCCGATGTCACCGAAGCCTCGCTGCGCGCCCTGGCCGAAGACAGCGATCTGGACGGCGACGCCATCATGGCCGGCATGGACGACCCCGAGATCGACCGCATCATCGCCGCAAACCGCGCCCTGGGCCAGACACTGCGCATCAACGGCACGCCCAGCTTCGTCTTCGGCGACCAGATGGTGCGTGGCTATGTGCCGCTCGACACCATGGAACAACTGGTGGCCGCGCAACGCGACGAGTGAGGCGCGCCCCTTCCGGCGGCGCGTTTACCGCCGGGTTCGGGTTTTGAGTATTTGGAGCAAGAAAAAGCAACGCCGGTTTTCTTACCGACCGAAATACTCCCGCCGGAGGCGCCCGTCGTCACGACAGGCGCTCCGGCCTGATCATTCTGCCGCGCGGTCAGCCGCGGCTGTTTCGGCTTCGATCGCCTCTGCGCGCTTTTCCACCTGTTCGACGATGTGATCGATCATCTGCGCGTTGCTCAGCTTGTGACTCTGCTTGCCGGCGAGGTAAACCATACCCGACCCGGCACCGCCGCCGGTGAAGCCGACGTCGGTCATCAGCGCCTCGCCCGGTCCGTTCACGACACAGCCGATGATGCTGAGGCTCATCGGGGTCTTGATGTGTTCCAGCCGCTTTTCCAGAGCCTCGACCGTCTTGATGACGTCGAACCCCTGGCGCGCGCAGGACGGGCAGGAAATGATGTTCACGCCGCGGTGGCGCAGGCCCAGGGATTTCAGGATTTCGAACCCGACCTTCACCTCTTCGACCGGGTCGGCCGAGAGCGAGACGCGGATGGTGTCGCCGACCCCCATCCACAGCAGGTTGCCAAGGCCGATGGCCGATTTGATGGTGCCGCTGGTCAGCCCGCCCGCTTCGGTGATGCCCAGGTGGATCGGTGCGTCGGTGGCGTCGGCCAGCGCCTGGTAGGCGGCGGCGGCCATGAACACGTCCGACGCCTTGCACGAGATCTTGAATTCGTGAAAGTCGTTGTCCTGCAGGATGCGGATATGCTCGAGCCCGGATTCGACCATCGCATCCGGACAGGGTTCACCGTATTTTTCCAGCAGGTGACGCTCGAGCGATCCGGCATTCACGCCGATGCGGATGGAACAGGCGTTGTCGCGGGCGGCCCTGATCACCTCTTTCACGCGGCTCTCGTCGCCGATGTTGCCGGGGTTGATCCGCAGGCAGCCCACGCCCGCCTCGGCTGCCTCGATCGCGCGTTTGTAGTGAAAGTGGATGTCCGCGACGATCGGCACCGGGCTCTCGCGCACGATCTCCTTCAGCGCCCGCGTCGCCGCCTGGTCCGGTGCCGAAATGCGCACGATGTCGGCGCCCGCGTCGGCCGCGGCAATCACCTGGGCCAGCGTCGCCTTGACGTCGCCGCTGTCGGTGTTCGTCATCGTCTGGACGGAAATCGGCGCGTCGCCGCCGACCGGAACCTTGCCGACCATGATCTGGCGGCTTTTGCGCCGTTGGATATTGCGCCACGGACGGATCGGATTGTGCGACATCTGGAAGACCTTGACTCTGTTCGGCGTGCACCCGGTGAGATAGGTCAGCCGGGGGTGCGGCGCAACGGTTCCGGCGAACGAACCCCGCGCTAGGGCGTCACGGGGTCGCGCGGTGCAAGCAGCGAGGCGTCAGCAACCACGGTGGCCAGATCTCCGTCATCGCTCAGGTCGGCCACCTGATACTGCTGGCGCAGGTTCTCGGCGGTCAGGTCCAGGTTCTTGGTCACCTGGCCGCTGCGACCCGCCGGGCCATAGGGATCGCCGTTCACCGCGAAATAGATCGCCCCGGATTCGCCGGTCAGCAGGGTCGCGGCCTCTTCGGTTTTCGGCAGGACGAACCGGTCGCCCTTGCTCATGATCCGTTCATAGATCACCGACCCGTCGGCCGCCTTGACCCGCACCCAAGACTCGCGCACCGCGAACATCACGACTTCGGGAACATTCTCGGCCACCACCTGGATCGCGTCTTCGTCACCGGAAGCGGCGCCGATGTTTTCGGGCATGCCCGGCATGATGGGCGCCGTTGCGGTGGCCGTGTCGGACCGGGCGCCGGCCTGCGCCATGGCCGCCGTCGACAGGCCAGCGGGCTTCAGCGTGGCGATGGGGCCATCGCGCGCGATCATCACCGGAACATCCAAGGCCTGGGGGCGATAAAGCCGGTCAAAGCTGTCGGGTTCGCGCGGCGTGACGCCCGCGACCGCATCGTCGCCCACCGGCAGTTTCGCGGTTGCCGCCGCCAAGGGGTCCAGCTCGGACACCACGCCGGGGGTCTGGTCGACCGGCACGAACTGAACCTTCTGCACTTCGTTCAGCACGGCGTATCCGCCGTATCCCAGCCCACCGATCAGCGCCAGAAGCACCAGGGTCGATCCGATGGCACCGGGTTCGATCCGCGACAGCAGGCTGGGCGCCACGGGCGCGAACAAGGCCGAGTTGTCGGCGAAAGGGTCGCGGTGCCGCAGATCGCCCTGACGCGGTTCAGACCGTTTGGACGACGCGGCGGATGACATGCCGTGGGCCGTCTCGAAATTGCCTTCGGCACAGAAGGCCTTGTAGGCCCACTCGGGGTCCAGACCCAGATAACGCGCATACGAGCGGACGTATCCGGCGATGAAGCCCGGTGTCTCGAACGCCTGGGGATCGGCATTCTCGATGGCGGCGATATACGTCGCCTTGATCTTCAATTCACGCTGAACATCGAGAAGAGATTTTCCGAGGGTCGCGCGTTCACCGCGCATGACATCGCCGAGTCTAAGGTCGAAATCATCAAAGCCTCGGGGAGTTTCATCCTCGATCACCTGCGCCGCCCGAAACCGTCGGATCATGTCGCCCATCCACTTGCCACTGCCAAACACCCCTGTCGGCCGATTCGTGCGCCGGCCTGATTTGCATTAAGTTACCATAGGGTGCGGCGCATTGCACATGCAGAAAATGTAGTGTTTTCAAGTTCGGCGGGAATAAGCGCAAGAGGCGCACCGCCAAGTTTGCGGCGATGACGGGCGGCGCCGGACGTCTGGAACCCGGCGGCGTCAGGGATGCGGCGCAGCAGGATCACGCCGCGCCACACAACTGCGCCCTGCGACCCCGCAAGAACGGCCACACCCCTGCCAATCGCACCGAAAGAACCCTTGCCGATCAATGCGATACGCCCAAGGCTTCAGTCGCCGACGACAACGCGGCAATCCGATGCGCCCTGGCTGCGGGCCGCGCCGCTGCACGACGTCGTCGCGGCGGCACCGGCACCTTGCCCCTTGGCGATCGACCATTCGCCGGTTGACGGCGAAATCGCCAGCGCCTTGGGGCTTCCGGCGCCGACATAGCTGTTGTTGAAACCCGCCGTTGCGTCGGCCGACAATGTCAGGGCCCGCGCTTCATAGCCCGGCGGCAGGATATGGGCCGCGATCCGGCATTCCGCCGCGCCCGCCGTGCGCGAGGCGTTGCACGCCGCCAGCGCCGCCTGCTCGGCCGCGCCGATGCTGTGGTGGTTCGCGGACGCCTGGGCACCGGCAATTTTCGAGCCGGTCAACGATACCGCGAAGGCACCATAGTATTTCTGGCCGCGGAACTGTTCGCCGATCGCCGCCTTCACCGTGTCCGAAAGGCCGGGCAGGTTGAACACGACGACGCGCACGCCCTTCGCCGGGAACAGGGCGGCGCGCGCTTCGGCTTCGGTGGAAATGCCCTGGGCGGTTGCGCCGCCGGACGCCAGCACGCCGACGGCCAGCGCGGCTGTTGCTGAAATGTGGAGTCGCATCGCAAAATCCTCATATGGTCTTTGGCCCAAGACCTAGCGTTCCGCGCGGGGGCTGGCCAGTGCTTCGTCGCCCGTCGGCAAAGCCCCGCGTGATGTCTGGACAGCGGGGCCCGGCCTGCTAGGGTCCGCCCGAACCACCGCCATATATCAGGAGCCCCCGATGAGTCTCGACGCCGTCTTGGCCCGCATCGACGCGGAACTGCCCCAGGCCACCGAACGCCTGATGGATCTTCTGCGCATTCCGTCGATTTCGACCGATCCCGCCTTTGCCGATGATTGCCGCGCCGCCGCCGATTGGCTGGTCGCGGACCTGCAAAGCCTGGGGATCGATGCCGACAGCCGGGCGACGCCGGGCCATCCGATGGTCGTGGGACATGGCGGAGACGGTGGGCGGCACCTGTTGTTCTATGGACACTATGACGTGCAACCCGTTGATCCGCTTGAGTTGTGGGACAACGATCCGTTCGATCCCAAGGTCGAGGAGACACCGACCGGCCCGGTGATCCGGGGCCGCGGGACGGCCGACGACAAGGGCCAGTTGATGACCTTTGTCGAGGCTTGCCGCGCCTGGGTCGCCGTCCACGGAAGCCTGCCCTGCAAGCTGACGTTCCTGCTGGAGGGCGAAGAGGAATCCGGCTCGCCCTCGCTGACGCCGTTCATGGAGCAGAACGCGGATGAGCTGCGCGCCGATATCGCGCTGATCTGCGATACCGCGATGTTCGATCCCGACACGCCCTCCATCGTCACCATGCTGCGCGGCAACCTGACCGAAGAGCTGACGATCACCGGCGCCGACAAGGATCTGCACTCGGGCTATTACGGCGGGCCGGCGCGCAACCCGATCCACGTCTTGTCCAGCATCATCAGCGATCTGCACGACAAGGACGGGCGCATCACCCTGCCCGGCTTCTATGACGCCGTGCCCGAGATTTCGGACGAACTGCGCGCCCAATGGGACGGCCTGGGGTTCGACGCGGCCGCTTTCCTTGGCGCCGTGGGCCTGAGCGAACCGGCCGGCGAAACCGACCGCACGCCCCTGGAACAGATCTGGGCGCGCCCGACCTGCGAGGTGAACGGCATCTGGGGCGGCTATACCGGCGCGGGGTTCAAGACTGTGCTGCCGGCGCAAGCTCATGCCAAGATCAGCTTTCGTCTTGTCGGCGATCAGGATCCGCATGCGATCCGCGAGACATTCCGCACTTTCGTGAAAGACCGCCTGCCGTCCGATTGCACCGTCACCTTCAAGGGCCACGGCGCCAACCCGGCGGCGCGGATGTCGATCGACGATCCGGCCTTTGAACTGGCCCGGCGCGCGCTGTCGCCGGAATGGCCGAACGAGGCCGCGTATATCGGGGGCGGCGGATCGATTCCCATCGCGGGACACTTCAAGTCGATCCTGGACATGGATTCGATGCTGATCGGATTTGGCCGCGACGACGACCAGATCCATTCGCCGAACGAGAAATACCACATGGAAAGCTTCCACAAGGGCACGCGCGCCTGGGCGCGGGTTCTCGATGCGCTGAGCCGGGGTTAGATCATGGCACAGAAGATCATCATCGACACCGATCCGGGCCAGGACGACGCCATCGCGATCCTGCTGGCCCTGGCCAGCCCGGATGAATTGGACGTGCTGGCGATCACCGCCGTCGCGGGCAATGTTCCACTGGCCTTGACCGAGAAGAACGCCCGCATCATCAGGGAGTTGGCGGGCAAACCGAACGTTCCAGTTTATGCGGGATGCGACACCCCCCTGGTGCGTCCGTTGGTCACGGCGGAACACGTTCATGGCAAGACCGGCCTGGACGGTCCGGTATGGCCAGAACCCGTGCTGCCCCTGGCCGAAGGGCATGCGGTGGATGCCATCATCGACATCCTGCGGCGCGAGGATGCGGGGACCGTGACGCTCTGTGCGTTGGGGCCGTTGACGAACCTCGCGCAGGCTTTCAAGACCGCCCCGGATATCATTGAACGTGTTGAAAAAATCGTCCTCATGGGGGGCGCATATTTCGACGTGGGCAACATCACGCCCACGGCCGAGTTCAACATCTACGTCGATCCCCAAGCTGCGGATATCGTGTTCAGATCCGGCATCGATATCGTCGTTCTTCCGCTGGACGTGACGCACAAGGCATTGGTGACGGCCGAGCGCAACCAGGCGTTCCGCGATCTGGGTACCAAGGTGGGCCGCGCGGTGGCCGAGATGACGGATTTCTTCGAACGCTTCGACAAGGAGAAGTACGGCAGCAGCGGCGCGCCGCTGCACGACCCCTGCGTGATCGCCTATCTGCTGGCGCCCGACCTGTTCACCGGGCGTTTCATCAACGTCGAGATCGAGACGGTTTCGGAGCTGACCATGGGCATGACCGTGGCCGACTGGTGGGGCGTGACCGACCGCGCGCCCAACGCCACGTTCATCGGCGACTTGGATGCCCAGGGGTTCTTCGATCTGCTGACCGAACGCCTGTCACGTTATACCGACCCGTCAGCGACCACGGGATGAGCGTCACCCTCACCTTGGCGGGCGCGAACGATCTTGACCGGCTGCTGGCGCTTGTCACCGTGGCCCACCCCGAGATCACCAAGCCCGACGCCTTGCGCAAGGCGGTGGCCCCCCTGGTTGAGGGCACGCCCCATGGCGCCGCCTATCTGATCGGCCCGCCCCGCGCGCCAGTGGGATACCTGATCCTGGCCTTCGGATACGCGGTGCAGCGCGGCGGGATCGAGGCGCGGGTGACCGACATCTTCATCCGCAGCGGCGTGCGCAAGCGCGGCATGGGCAGCGACGCGATCACCGCGCTGGCCGGCGCCCTGGCACCCCACGGCGTGCGCGCCATCGGCATCGAATTCGACATCGACACGCCGGGTGCGGCGGCACTTGGGCGACGGGCCGGAATGCGTGGCGTCGACGGCTCGCGGGTCATGACGCGCAAGCTGTGACGCCACGGGTGGCAAGACGGGCCTGCACGCCCTAGGTGACAGTCAAAGGATCCTGCCATGACCCCACATTTCACCTTCGACAACAGCTATGCCCGGCTTCCCACGCGGTTTTTCACCGCCCAACCGCCGACACCCGTGGCGCAGCCCGGCCTGATCCGGGTGAACGAACGGTTGGCGCGGGATCTGGGGCTTGACCCGGCTGCGCTGGCCTCGCCCGAAGGCGTGGCGATCCTGTCGGGCAACGCCGTGCCCGACGGCGCCACGCCGCTGGCGCAGGTATATGCCGGGCACCAGTTCGGCGGCTGGTCGCCGCAACTGGGCGACGGGCGCGCGTTGCTGATCGGGGAAATCCAAACGCCGTCAGGGCGTTACGACCTGCAATTGAAAGGCTCCGGCCCGACGCCCTATAGCCGCATGGGCGATGGGCGCGCGTGGCTCGGGCCGGTGATGCGCGAATACATCGTGTCCGAGGCGATGCACGCCCTGGGCATCCGCACGACCCGCGCATTGGCCGCCGTCACCACGGGCGAAGACGTGTTCCGCGAACGCCGCTATCCCGGCGCCGTGCTGACCCGGATCGCGCGCAGCCACATCCGCGTCGGCACGTTCCAGTATTTCGCGGCCCGTGGCGACACCGAGGCGCTGCAACTGCTGACCGATCACGTCATCGCCCGCCATTATCCCGACGCCGAAACACGGCTGGACCTGCTGAACGCGGTGATCGCGGCGCAGGCAGATCTGATCGCCGGCTGGATGTCGGTCGGGTTCATCCACGGCGTGATGAACACCGACAACATGTCGGTGGCCGGCGAAACCATCGATTATGGCCCCTGCGCCTTCATGGACACCTATCACCCCGACAAGGTGTTTTCCTCGATCGACCGGAACGGCCGCTATGCCTACAGCGCGCAGCCCGATATCGCGATCTGGAACCTGGCCCAGTTCGCCACCTGCCTGTTGCCGCTGATGGGCGACGACCGCGACCGCGCGGTGCAACAGGCGACCGACGCCTGCCACCGCTTTCCGGCACTGTTCACCGATGCCTGGCTGGCGCGGTTCTGTGCCAAGCTGGGTCTGGCCGGAGAAGAGGAGGAAGACGCCGATCTGATCCACGGATTGCTGGACCGGATGGCCCATGGCCGTGCCGATTTCACCAATACCTTCAGGCGTCTGGACAGCGATGCGCGTGACGGTTTCGACGATCCGGCGGCGTTTGACACCTGGGCGACACTCTGGAATGCCCGGCGCGCCCGCGATCCGTTGGACGCCGATGAAAGCGCCGCCCTGATGGCGCGCAGCAACCCCGCGATCATCCCGCGCAACCACCACGTCGAGGCGGCGATCCGGGCCGGTCTGGCCGGCGATCTTGCACCGTTCCACGCATTGAGCGAGGCGTTGCAGACTCCCTTTGCCGAGCACGCCGATTACGCGGATGGGCCGCGGGCCGATCAGGAGGTCACGCAGACCTTCTGCGGAACCTGAAGCCCCCGGGCGGACGGTTGATCAGCAACAGCCCCCCCGCCACCAACGCGGCGGCCAGCACCAGCGATGGTCCCACCTGTTCGCCCAGCAGCGCCCATCCCAGAAAGGCACCGATCACCGGCGAAAGGAAGCCGAAGGCCGCCACCTGCCCCGCCGGATAACGCCCCAGCAGCCAGAACCAGATCAGGAACCCCATGAAGGCGACGATCACGATCTGAAACGCCATCGCCCAGACGTGGATGGGTGCCAGATCGCGGATCGGCGGGCCGAACAGGAACGACACGGGGATCAGCACCATGGCCGAAATGGCGATCTGCCACAAAAGAGCCATCGACGCGCCGACCCCCTCCATCGCGGGGGCGCGTGCCGTCAGTGCGATGCCGGTCCAGCACAGGGCCGCGCCCAGGGCGCACAGGTCACCGGCCAAGGATTCCTGACCGCCGCCACCGCGCGCCCCGATCGCGACGACGACGCCGATGAACGCCATGGCCAGACCCACCGCCTTCATCCGCGACAGCCGTTCCCCGTCCAGCAGGAAGTGCGCGGCAAGGGTGGTCCAGACCGGCATGGTATAGAAGATGATGCTGGTGCGGCTGACCGTCGTCAGGTCCAACGCCGTGAACAGCAGCAGGAATTCGACGGAAAAGAACGCACCCAGCAACAGGCCATAGCGCGCGGTGCCGGGGCGGATGCGCACCGGGATGCCGCGCAGCCACATCCAGGCCAGCAGGCAGATCACGGCGCCGAACGACCGCAAACCGGCACCGAACACGGGCTGAAACCCGTCGTTGCCGACCTTGATCACGACCTGATTGAAGCCCAGCGTCAGGGAAAAGGCGATAAGGGCGACCACCCCGAAGGTGTCGATGTTGCGTTTGCGTTCCATGCCGCGTCATTGGCCCGGCCGGGCGGGAAGTCAAGCCGCCCGGCCGTTGCCCATTCAGCGATCAGTCGGTGACGGTGACCTTCGTCATCACGTCGGGCTGACCGGCGACCGCGCCGGTGTTGCCGCCGCCGCGCTTGATGTTGTCGACCACGTCCATGCCGGACGTGACCTTGCCCACGACGGTATATTGACCGTCAAGGTGCGGCGCGGGGGCGAACATGATGAAGAACTGCGAATTGGCGGAATCCGGGCTTGCGGCGCGGGCCATGCCGACGGTGCCGCGCTCGAACGGACGGTCCGAAAACTCGGCTTTCAGGTCGGGCTGGTCCGACCCGCCGGTTCCGGCCTTGCGCAGGTCGCTGCCCATCTTGCCGAATTCCACATCGCCGGTCTGAGCCATGAAGCCCTGGATCACGCGGTGGAACACCACGTTGTCATAGGCGCCCGAGCGGGCCAGATCGGTGATCCGGGCCACGTGCAGGGGGGCCGCGTCCTCGAACAGGTCGATGGTGACGGTGCCGTTGGCCTCGCCGGTCACGTCGATCTTCAGACCGGTGGCGGCGGCGGGCAGTGCCGCAAGCGTGGACAGGGCGGCGGAGAGAAGGAGCTTACGCATCTGCGGCCACTTTCATGCTGATCATGCGGTCGGGGTTCGCGGGCGGTTCGCCCCGGGCGATGGCGTCGACGTGTTCCATCCCTGAAATCACTCGGCCATACACCGTGTATTGCCCGTTCAGGAAGTTGTTGTCGGAGAAGTTGATGAAAAACTGCGAGTTGGCGGAATTCGGGTTCGACGACCGGGCGGCGCCGATGGTGCCGCGATCATGGGGCAGCTTGGAAAACTCGGCCGGCAGATCCGGCTTGTCGGATCCGCCCGTGCCCGCCATGCGGATGTTGAAATCCTTTTCGGCGTTGCCGTTGGACACATCGCCGGTCTGGGCCATGAAGCCGTCGATCACGCGGTGGAACACCACGTTGTCATAGGCGCCGGCGCGGGCCAGTTCCTTCATCCGCTCGACATGCTTGGGGGCCACATCGGGCAGAAGTTCGATCGTGACCGTGCCGTCCTTCAGTTCGATCAGGATGGTGTTTTCGGGATCTTTGATATCGGCCATTGGGATTCCTCAAATTCTGTTCTGCGCAATCTAATCGTGCCGGGCTGCGGGGAAAAGGGCAAAGGCGCGAGGAACGGTTGACGATCTCGTGGACTTGGGGTCTCAAAGAGAGGAAACACAACATGGAGCACCCGACATGGCCTGGAAATCCCTCGACGACATGGATCTGAACGGCAAGATCGTGCTGACCCGCGTGGACATCAACGTGCCCATGGAAGACGGGCGGGTGACCGACGCCACGCGCATCGAACGCATCGCCCCGACCATCGCCGACATTCTGGCAAAAGGCGGCAAGCCGGTGCTGATGGCGCATTTCGGGCGTCCCAAGGGCAAGGTGGTGCCTGAAATGTCGCTGGAACCGCTGGTGCCCGCGCTGGCCGAGGCGTTCGGCGTGCCGGTGCATTTCGCGTCCGACTGCATCGGCGGCGCGGCGAAACGCGCGGTGGCCGCCCTGCCCGCCGGCGAGGTTCTGTTGCTGGAAAATACCCGGTTCCACGCGGGCGAGGAAGCCAACGACAAGCAGTTCGCGGCGTCCCTGGCCGCCTTGGGCGAGGTTTATTGCAACGACGCGTTTTCCGCCGCCCACCGCGCCCATGCCTCGACCGAGGGGATCGCCCGGCTGTTGAAATCCTGTGCCGGCCGGCTGATGGCGGCCGAGTTGAAGGCGCTCGAGGCGGCGTTGGGCCAGCCAAAGCGCCCGGTGGTCGCGGTGGTCGGCGGCGCCAAGGTTTCGACCAAGCTGGACCTGCTGGCCAACCTCGTGCGCAAGGTCGACCATCTTGTGATCGGTGGCGGCATGGCCAACACCTTCCTTGCGGCGCAGGGCATCGACGTTGGCAAGTCGCTGGCCGAACACGAGATGACGGACACCGCGCTCGACATCCTGAAAAAGGCCGAAGAGGCAGCGTGCCAGATCGTTCTGCCCACCGATGTCGTCGTGGCGCGCGAATTCAAGGCGGGGGCCGAGAGTGAAACGGTGGCCGCCGACGCCTGCCCGCCCGACGCGATGATCCTGGACGCGGGGCCGGAAACGGTCGAACGGATCTGCGGGATTTTTGACTCCTCCAAGACCCTGATCTGGAACGGCCCGCTGGGTGCGTTCGAGATCGAACCGTTCGATGCGGCGACCAATGCCGCCGCGGCGAAGGCCGCCGAACTGGCACGCGCCGACGCCCTGATCGCCGTGGCGGGTGGCGGCGACACGGTGGCGGCATTGAACCGCGCCGATGCGGCCGGCGATTTCACCTATGTGTCTTCCGCCGGGGGCGCGTTCCTCGAATGGATGGAAGGCAAGACGTTGCCGGGTGTCGCGGCGCTGGACCCCGAAAGATAGCAGACGGTCGGCGACGCACACGGATCTTGATTTCGCGTCGGGGATTGCGTCTGATCGCAGGCGTTGCATTCGATCAAGGAATTTCCCGATGTCCACGCGCGTCATATTCGCCACCACGGCCCTGTGCCTTTCCCTTCCCAACATCTCGTTCGCCCAGACGGCACCGTCGTTATGGGATCTGCTAAAGCCGGAATACCTGGTACAGCGCGGCCTTCAGGCCGGGATCATGGCGCTGCGCACGCAAATCGACCTGAAATATGGCGCCATGGGGGTCAACCTCGGCATCGGTCAGGCCAGCGTCAGTGATATCGTCGCCTGGCCCCTGCTGGACCATGACACCGAAGGCGCCTGCGAGATCACGGCCGACCGCCTTGAAGTGCGCGCCGCGCCGCTGGACCGTCCCGATCTGATCCGGATCAAGGTTCAGGCGATGGGCGTTGCCGCCACCGTCGATTGCCTGCCGCCCGAACCGCAAGAGATGTTCGCGCTGACCGGGCTGGACGCGATCCACCTGCCCCGCCTGACATTCGATCTGGAATACGACATCGCCGGCGCGTCCGCCGATGTGCATGTCTATGCCAGGATCGACGGATTCGCCGCGATCGATCTGACCGGCGATCTGGATTACCTGTCGCTGGACGGGCGCGAGGACGTCGAAAATCCGAAACCCGTCGTCTATCTCCGCTCGGCCGCGCTGACGCTTGAGAATCTCGGCGGCTGGGAGGCGTTGCAAGGCCAGATCCCGCCGCCGTTCACCGATCCCGCCAGTGCCGCACAGATTGTCGGCGGCATGGTGGGCGGCGCCATCGCCGGCGCCAATCGCCGCGCCGCCGATCCCGAAGCCGAAGGCGACACCAGCGCCCTGAGTGCCAGCCAGCAGGCGTTCCTCGACAGCCTGACCGCCGCGATCCCGTCCTTCCTGAACCAGCCGCGCAAGATCGTCATCGAAACCGGCTTTTCGCCGCTGGACACCGTATTCCTCGACTTCGACGCCTATCCCGACGATCCGCACCTTGTCTTCGCCGATCTTCAGCCGGTGGTGTCGCTGTCATCGGCGCGCGCCCGCGCGGCCCTGCCCGCCAGCCTGCTGGCGCAAGCACTGGGTGACGGAGCGGGCGATCTGGACGACAGCGCGCGCGCTGCGGTCGGCACCGCCCTGGTTACCGGGGTCGGCGCACCGCGCAGCATCGACCGCGGTCTTGCGCTGCTCGAACCGCTGGCAATGGCGGGCGACGGTGCCGTGGCCCTGACCCTCGCGCGCGCTTTGGACAGTCGCGATCCCGAAGCATCGTATCGATATGCCCTGATCGCCGGCGCCGCATCCCAGACCGGCGCGGCGGTACAGCTGGACCGCCTTGAATCGCGGCTTCCCTTCGCACGGATCCTCGGGCTGCAAAAGGACGTGGTGGGCGACGTCCAGCACCCCATCGAAGCCCTGCAACGCGTGGCGCTGATGCGCGAGGAGGCCGCGATGCGGCTGTCGGGCATCGGTCGCATCCGGTCGTATCCGGTGGCCGCACTCTGGGCCATTCTCGCCTCGGCCGCCGGCGACGGCGAAAGCGCCGACATCCTGGATCAGATCGACGAACGCGTGCGCATGGCTGACACGGAGGGAAAGGCCCTGTGGGCGGAGGCCGAACAGGAAGCAGCGGCCTTGGCGATGGAGGCGTGGATCGGTCAGGACCTGCCGGCGCGGTTTGGCGCCAAACCCTGACAAGCCCTGACAAACGCGGCAAAATCGCGCCGATCCGGGCGCGTCGCGCCGGGTGTTCCGACTGTTAGCGCCATCAACATGGACACCCCTCGTGCAAGACCTTAGCACGGGGTCAACCGCAGCCATCTTCAAGGAGCCTTCATGAAAACCTCGCGTATCGTCAAACAGATCCTCGCCAATTATGAGGGCGAGACGCCCGGCGTTAAGGGGAAGCTCTGCCAGATGCTGATGCACGGGCGCCTGCGCGGCACCGGCAAGATGATCATCCTGCCCGTCGACCAGGGGTTCGAACACGGCCCCGCCCGCAGCTTTGCCCCGAACGAGCCGGCCTATGATCCACACTATCATTACCAGCTTGCCATCGACGCGGGCCTGTCCGCCTATGCCGCGCCACTGGGTCCGCTGGAAGCCGGAGCAGACACCTTCGCGGGGCAGATCCCGACGATCCTCAAGGTCAACTCGGCCAACTCGCTGATGTCGAACACGGCCGGCAAGAACCAGGCCGTCACTGCCTCGGTCGACGACGCGCTGCGCCTTGGCTGTGCCGCCATCGGCTTCACGATCTATCCCGGGTCCGACAACGGCATCGACATGATGGAAGAAATCGTGGCGATGCGGAAAGAAGCCGCCTCCAAGGGCATCGCGACCGTGATCTGGTCCTATCCGCGCGGCGAAGGCATCTCCAAGGAAGGCGAGACGGCGATCGACGTCGCCGCCTATGCCGCCCACATGGCGGCCCTGCTTGGCGCGCATATCATCAAGATCAAGCTGGGCACAGACCACCTCATGCTGCCCGAGGCCAAGAAGGTCTATGAGGAACAGCAGATCGACGTGGCGACACAGGCCGCACGGGTGCGCCATTGCGTGCAGTCGTCATTCAACGGACGCCGCCTGATCGTCTTCTCGGGCGGTGCCAAGAAGGGCGAGGATTCGGTGTACGACGACGCCCGCGCAATCCGCGACGGCGGCGGCAACGGCTCGATCATCGGTCGCAACAGCTTCCAGCGCGATCGCGACGATGCACTGAAGATGCTGGACAAGCTGGTGAACATCTACAAGGGCACCGAATAAACCACCCTTGATCGGGATCGGCCGCGTGCGCCGATCCCGATCACATGCAGATTTCTGCACGGCACCGATTCGAAAGTGATTCCCTCGCGCATTGAAATATGCCAGACTTGGTCGAAACCGCCCGCAGAGGCGCAGTGAGGCATGGCATGACACAATCGCGCGGACGGCCGGAAATTGGCGTCGTAATCTATTTTGCCCTGGCATTCGTGTTGGGGGTTTATTTCACATTTGCCAGTGTTCAGGGCGATTTCGGCCTGTTCCGCCGCGTCCAGATCGACGCCGAAGCAAAAGTGCTGAAAGCCGATCTTGCCGAACTCGACCGGGAACTGGCGGCATTGCAGAACAAGACGCGCCGGCTGTCCGACGCCTATCTCGATCTCGACCTTCTGGATGAACAGGCCCGCGATATCCTGGGCATGGTGCGCGCGAACGAGGTCGTTCTGCGCTGACAGCGGCTAGTCCGCGGCGCCGATCAGGTGGTTCATCATCATCGAAGGCTGCGAACATCCCGCTTCGCCCACGATGCGTGCGGGCACGCCCGCCACCGTTTTCATCGGCGGCACCTCCTCAAGCACGACCGACCCGGCCGCAATGCGCGAGCAGTGACCGACCCGGATGTTTCCCAGAACCTTGGCACCCGCGCCGATCAGAACACCGTCGCCGATCTTGGGGTGACGGTCGTGATCTTCCTTGCCGGTGCCGCCCAGCGTCACGGAATGCAGCATCGAGACATTGTCGCCAACGACGGCCGTCTCACCGATCACGATGGAATGGGCGTGGTCGATCATGATCCCCTGCCCGATCCGCGCCGCGGGATGGATGTCGACGCCGAACACCTCGCTGGTGCGGGCCTGGATGTAATAGGCCAGATCGAAACGCCCCTGATCCCACAGCCAGTGTCCCAGCCGATAGGCCTGAACCGCCTGGAACCCCTTGTAGAACAGCAACGGCTGCATCAGTCGGTGACAGGCCGGATCACGATCCAGCGTCGCGACCAGGTCAGCGCGTGCCGCCCGCCCCAACCCGGGTTCGGACGTGAACGCCTCGTCGGCGATTTCGCGCATGATCTGTTCCGACATCTCGTCCGAGGCCAGCTTCAGCGAGATGCGAAAACAAAGCGCGTGCTCGAAGTTGGAATGGTGCAGGATACTGGTGTGGACCAGCCCGCCCAGCAGCGGTTCCTGTGCCACGCTTTTCTCGGCCTCGGTCCGGATCCGCGACCAGACCGGATCGACGGCCGCGACCTGTTCGTGCGCTTTGGCCATGTGCGTGCCCTTTCCGCTGAAACACTGACCCTGATATAGGCTCGTGGCGCAAATGCCCAACCCAAAAACACGTCAGGGCGCCGGCCCGGCGTGCAGGCGCGCAAGAACCAGGCCCAGCGCGGCGGAAAAGACCGGATCGGCCAATGACGGTTCCGGGCCGGGCCGGCGGCGCAGCGCGGCGGCCATCAGGCTGCCGTCGCCCCACAGGGGATGCGCACGCCGGTGACGCCTTCGGTGATGGGCGGCGCGACCCGCTTCGCGCAGCATCCGTTCCAGAACCCACGCCCGCCGGGCCGGCCCGACAGCGCAAAGCACGCGGGCAATCGCCGCCGCATCCCCCAGCCACGGTGTTTCAAACGGAAACAACGGTGCGCGCCCTCGGGCCACTGCCAAACGCCTGAGAGACTTGCGCAACCTCGACCGCAAAATTGTCTCCGGCACCGTCCGCAAGCCGCTGCGCGTTGCTATAGACCCATGTGGGGGCCGTCACCGTTTCTTCCCGCAACACCGCGCCGTTGCGCGTGATCCGCACCGAATACAACTCCGTGTCCTCGCCCAAGGGCACCTCGAGGGCGTTCCAGCTGTCGCCGTCGATGCGGGTGCGACGGATCCAGTCGATGTGAAAATTCCCCGCCGCGCGCCGCACCTTCAGATGAACAGGCGCATAGGGTCGCAGCCCCACACCATCGAATGCGCGACGGCTTTGCACATAGACCGGATCATCCACCGCCCGCGCGGCGGTGCCCACGCGATAGTATCGCGCCAGGCCCAGCGCAGAGCGTTCCAGCGCAATCTGCACCACGGCCGGATCCAGCAGCACCACCCGGCTTCCGACCGGCCATTCATCGGGCATCACCCCATCGGTGCCCGCCTGACCGCGCAACCGTTGCGACAGGCGATAGGTGCGGGTATCGACCAAGTTCGCTTCGGCAAACTGGAATACTTCCCAGGTGTCATCGGTGCCCGATCCGATTGCCATCGCATTGGCGCCCTCAAGCAATCGGGCCATGGTCACCGACTGCAACGCACCTCCCAACAACCGCACCTGTAAATCCTCGCCTCGGTCGATCAGCCCACTGGGCGCGCGGAACATCGGCGTCTGGGTGACACCGATCGTGGCAGCCGCGCCGATCAGGCGGTTGAGGGCATAGCCTTCCTCCAGCGGCGAATCGTAAACCGCAACGACGCCCGGCCAGGGGCGCGCCGTGACCGCCAGATAGGGTGACGTGACCACACCATTACCGGGCAGGATCGGAAGATCCATGAACACCGGTAGCACCGGCACCGGTGCGACGAAGGGTGACAAGCGCACCGTGCTTTCGACGGCATCGCTGGGCAGATACAGCTCGGGCTCGATCCGGACCGCTTCGATCAACTGCTTGCCCGATTGCTCGACATGATCGACGCGGTATCGCCCGCCCCTGATCGCCACGACATCGCCGGCGCCGGTCTTCAACTGCGACGGCGGCAAGGCAAACCGAAGACGATCCCGCGCCACCCGTGCCTCGGCCAGCCAGCGCTCCACCATTGCCGCGGCTTCGGTCCGGGTCAGGACCAGCGGAAACTCGGATTGCGACACGGCGACACTGCGTTCATCCGGAAAGATCGCCTCGGCGCCCTGCACATCGAACCCGCCGTCCGCCGCGATATAGTTGAGACGCAAGCGACCAACCGTTTCCGCTTCGGGGGATCGGACCGACTCGATATCGCCTTCCATGTCATCGCTGGCGACGACACGATCCTCTGCAATCACGCTGTCGATGTTGCCGTCCCGGCTTCGAAACACCAGCCGCCCGTCACGTTCGATCGCGTCAAAACCATAGGCCAGCATCAGGGGCTGCAGCTTTGCCCGCGCGCCCGAGCTTTCGGCCAGGTTGTACCCACGCACCACACCCCACAGGGCGTCGACATCGACATCCGTCACACCCGACGTGGCACAAATCTCGCGCACCACGGACGACAACGCCCGCGCCGTCACCCGCCCGTTCAACCAATGACCACGGGCGTAATTGTCGCCGTCGCTCCAGAGATCCGTATTCCCGGGAAAAAACGGATAGGGCCGCGCATCCCAGGCCCACGCATGGGCGCGCGACATGTCGACCATTGGGCCGCCATAGGTGTCGGAGACAGGGTTGTTCGCCGCATCGCCGTAGAACTCGTTGATCGCCCTCAGGTATTGCATCTGCATGAAATCGTCCCGCCGCCCGTTCGAGTGTTTCGGCAGGGAGGATTCACTGGATTTCGGATCGAGAAACTTGTTCGGTTCGTTCGTCCCCTTGTCGATCGCCGCACAGCCGTATTCGGTGAACCAGATCGGCTTGCTCTGCGGCACCCAGGACGTTGGAGTATCGTTGCGCACGCCGTCGATGCGTTCGTGATGGTCGCGCGACCACCAGTTTCTCAGATCCTTGTAGCGAAAAACCCAAGGCTCCGCGTGGGCGCCGTCGGTAATCGGTGTGCGGCGCTGGACCGCGGCGGCCTCGGGGGCGTGGTAATACCAATCAAACCCTTCACCTCCGGCCACGTTGGCCTTCAGGTAATCCAGGTCATAGATCGATCCGAACGCCGCATCCGCATGGTCGTCGCCATCGCGCCAATCCGACAGCGGCATGTAGTTGTCGATACCGATGAAGTCGACGTTCGCATCGGCCCACAGCGGATCAAGATGGAAATGGACATTGTCGGTGCCATCCTGGGGATGGTACCCGAAATACTCGGTCCAATCCGCCGCATAGCTGATCTTCACCTGCGGCCCCAGGATCGCGCGCACGTCCGCGGCCAAGCGGCGCAATGCCGCGACCGCCGGAAAGCTGTCATCGGCGCCGCGAACCTGGGTCAGACCCCGCAATTCCGACCCGATCAGAAACGCCGAAACACCGCCCGCCAAGGCGCACAGATGCGCATAATGCAGGATGAACCGGCGATAGCTGAACTCGGCAGGCCCCGAATAGACCACCACCCCGTTGGACACCGTGAAATCCGATACCTGCGCCGCACCGAAGAACGCCTGAACCTCGACCTCGGCACCGAACGTCCGGTCGACCGTGCCCACCCGGCCCGGCGCGTGGCTCAGCGTGATGCGTCCCCGCCACGGCAGGACCGGCTGACCGCCAGCGTCGGAGTAGGGATCCGGCAGACCGTTGTTCGCCAGTTGTGTCATCAGGATGAAAGGATAGAACGTGACAGCCTTGCCCGCGGCCGTCAGCGCGCGGATCCCCTCGACGACCGACTGATCGGTGGGGGTGCCGCCATAAACGAGGCGGCCGTCCTGTTGCGGAAGACAATCCGCCGTCGCCCGCGTGACGCCGCTGACGGTCCAGGGCATCATCGGAACATCGAACTCTGCCTGCTCGACCATCGGGCGCACGCTGCAGAACGAACACCGCAAATCGTTACCGAACCACGACACCACCAGCGAGGCCGCGTCGCACGCCGGCAGCTCGCGCTGCAACGCATCCACGGACACGGCGAAGTCGGTGGTCCCGAGGGGCGAATTGACGTTGATCGCCTTGCTGACACCGGGCTCCTGCTCGAAATAGACAGGGGTGGTTGCCAGCGCGTATTCCCCCGTGCCCGGGATGACCGAAACCGCCCGGATCATGTGCGTCAGGTCTTCGGGCGGATGGTCGGCCGGTTTGGGTTCTGGGCGCATGACCTCGAAGCTGAACTGCGGCACGCGGTTGCCATAGGGCGTCAGATCAAGGTCTTCGATCACCACATAGGCGATGCCGCGGTATCCCGGCGCCATGTAGGGGCCTTCGACGGCCTCGATCTTGGGGTCCGACAGTTGATCCTCGCTGCCCGGATACACGCGCAGCGTCAGCCCCTCCAGCGTGGCTTCGGCGCCGTCGATCCAGACCCGGCCGATGCCGGAAATCTCGCCCTCGCACAGTGCAATGGCCAGGGACACCGAATAGGCATAGCTGGTGACGCTGGGTGTGCTGGGCGCGCCCTTGCCGCCACCGGTGGTCGTGGCCGTCTCCGAAAACTGCGTGGCCCAGATGATCTGTCCGCCGATCCGGGTGCGTCCGTGAACCTGCGCCACGGGCGATCCGACACCGGCACCGGTCAGGCGAAACCGCTCGACCTTGCCGGTCTCGACCGCGTGGCTGCCGGCGCCCAGGATGCTCTGGTCGATGACCCGGCCCAAGGTGGCGCCGACGGCCCGGCCGATGACGACAGAAGACAGGCCCAGAACACCGCCCCCAAGGGACGCCCCGGCCGCCGCGCCGATTGCGGAAAGAACAAGAGTGGCCATGAGTGCCTCCGTGATGGGAATACGGGACTGCTGCCCGCGCAGTGGTGATCGCGCGCCGGATGAAGGCGCACGACGATGATGCGGAACGAACGGCGCGCCTCAGGGAAAGGCGAACCGCGCCACGATGCGGCGGCGCCAGGGCGCGCTCAGCGGGCTCTCGACCACGCCATGTCCGCTGTAGGCATGGATGAAGGTCGCGGCGTCACCGGTGTCCGCGACAATGCCCAGGTGCTTGGCGACACCGGCCGCGCGCATGCGGAACAGGATCACGTCGCCGGAATCCAAGCCGTCGATCGGGCGTGCAATCAGATGCGCCCGTGCCTTGGCCCAGAGACGCTCTTCCTGGACGGATTCGGACCAATCCGGGGTATAGGCCGGAACCGCTTCGGGTTCGGCGCCGTGAAGCGTGCGCCAGACACCGCGGATCAGACCCAGACAATCGGCGCCCGCCCCTTGGCAGGACGCCTGGTGCAAATAGGGGGTGCCGATCCAGGCACGCGCCGCCGCAACCGCCAATGCGCCGCTCATCGCTTCAGGCTCCCGCCGGAATTGTCGCCCGAGCGTTTCGGATAGGCCAGCATCCAGTCCTCTCCCGGGATATCGGGGAAACCCCGGAAATTCAGGCGGTTGTTGAACTTCAGGCGGCACGTCTCGAACCGCTTGTCACACCCCGCCTCGATCCGGATCATGTCGCCCGGACGAATGTCGGCACGGATCGCTTCCCAGATCTCGATCTCGCGCCCGGTGCCCGTCAGCCGGTCATTCTTGACGATCGACACGATCCCGGCTGCCGCGCCCGTCTTCACGATCAGCCGGCCCTTTTCGAACCATCGATCCGCAAAGCCGTCCAGCGCGGCAAACCGGAACGTCTTGCGCCCGTCGACCTCGACAACCGCCAGCGTCGTCGAATAGCCGGGCGCATCCAGATCCACACGACACTGCCGATCGCCCAGAACCGCAGCACAGGGCGCCTGATAGATCCGTCCCTGCGGCTGGTTCAGCGCCTCGGTCAGGCCGCGCAGCTCGGCCCGGAACGCCCCGCCCGCGCGGGTGATTTCGCCCAACGTCCCGCGGAACTGCATGACCCGCTGGCCGGTGTCCTGCCAATTCACAAGCCAGGCGCGCACCACGGCACCGTCGAACCGCCCGGCCAGTATGTCGGCCTCGCTGACGGACATGTCCGACAGAACACCGATCGCCTCGGTGTTGTCCACGGCAAGTCCGGTCGTCTGTTCGAGCGCGCGCGCCGACAACCCGCCATTGGCCAGAAAGTCGATCCCCTCGAAGGTCAGGTTTCCGTCGTGATCCGTGAAGCCATAGCTTTCGCCGTCCGGCCGGGCCACATGCCAGCACCGACAGACCGTCGTGATCCCGCTTGCCAAGTGGGTCTGAAACTCTGCGGAAAGCGCCATCAGATCCGCACCTCGACCACTGGCACGCTGGGCACCGTTCCTGCCTTGAAACTGGCCACCGATGTCTGGATCTCGTCGGTATCGAAACGCACCGGCACGTCGAATTCGAAACCCGCCGTGATCTCGGCGCCGTCCGGCGGCACCTCATAAAGCGTCACCAGTCCGCTGGTCGTATCCAAGTCGAAATGCACGCCCTGGCGCAACAGATCCCCCTCAAGTCCCAGGGTGACGCTGCCCGCGACCGGCTTGGCGATGGGGCGCACATAGGGATGGTCACCGGCTTCATAGGTCTTGCGCAGGGTGAAAGTGGTCGTGACCCCGTCACCATGGCCGATCACCTGGTCCCCGTAATCGGGCTCATGACTGGCCCGACATGACTTAAAATCTGCCCAGTCCTTCCAGCGGAACCCGAACATCCTTGCGCGGCGTGCCTCGAAGAACGCGATCAGCGCGCCGATATCGTCCAGCGACCGCATGCCCAGCCCCGCGTCATAGCGGCGGCGCGAATGGGCCCAAGGGGTGTTGCGTTCTTCAAAGCCGTTGGCCAGCGTCACGATCTCGGTGCGCCGTTCCGGACCGCCGACAGACCCAAAGCTGAGGTTTGCCGGAAAGCGTATGTCGTGAAATTCCATCGTGTGCTCCTCAGCGGTTGCGTTGTCCCTGGCCCAATGCGCGACCCATGCGTGCCGCGATCTGGCTCTGGCTGCGTTGAAATCCCTGTACGTCTGGTGTCGTGATGTTCATCACCACGTTGATCGGCGCCGCATTTCCGGCCGCGCGAACGCCCAGCCGCCCGTCGGCGCCACGCGACAGCGGCATGATGGCCTCGGGCCCGGCTTCGCCCATCAGGCCCGTGCCGCCGCGCATCGGGAAGGTGACCGGCGAGGATACGACGCCGCCCTTGGCGAAGGGCATCACACGACCCTGGGTGAAGGACGCGCCATCCTTGAAGGGCAGCAGACCGTTGACCAAGCTTTCGACGCCTTCGGCCAACAGCCCGCCGAAATGCCCCGCCACGGGTCGCACGGCGGCGCCATAGGCGGCATCGACCATCGACGTCGCCACATCCTTCAGCGCGTCAGACAACTTCAGCCCATCGAAGATCAAACCGTCGAAGGCCCGCTTCAACCCACGCGAGATGCCGCCGCTCAGCACGGCGACTTCGCGGCCGGTATCGGCCACCGTGGATTGCATCCGTCGCATTTCGGTATCGAATGCGGCGGCGATCACGCTTGCGCCGCCCAACGTCGTCTCCAACGTCAGGATCTGATCTTCCAGATCACCTATCTCGTCCGTGTCCATGTTCGTCCACTCCGTTGCTCATCGGGTCCGCGTCCGGAAATCGCGCCGCCAGGGCGTCAAGTCCCGCACGGCCCATCGGTGCCGGCCCGTCGCGGCCCAGCATCATCATCAGTTCCGCCGGGGTCAGGGCCCAGAACGCGTCCGGCGACAGGCCCCGCCCGCGGATCCCGGCCCGCATCAGGCCGGGCCAGTCAAAGCCCGCCATCGCGGTCCCCCGGAACGGCGAACGCGCGAGCCAACAGAACACCAGCCACACGCGCCGCCTCGACCGGGCCACCGCCGATGTCCGCACTCAGCAGATCGGCGGTGGTGCCACGCCAGCCGCCGCCGCGCAGGCCCGCGACGATCAGCGTCAGCACGTCGCGCGTCGAAAACTGCCCTCGCTCGAACCGTTCGATAAGCTCGACCAGCGTGCCGGCTGCCAACGACGCCTCCAGTTCGGCCAGCGCGCCCAGTGTCAGCTTGGCAATCTGTCGCTTGCCATCGATGACCAGTGCGGCTTCGCCCGCCCAGGGGTTACCGGCGCTCACAGTGCAACAAAGTCCATCACGCCGGCCGAGGCCAAGGCGATCTCATAGGTGGCTTCGCCGTTGTGCGATCCGGCGTATTCCAGCGATGTGATCTGGAACGGGCCGGTAACCGTGCCGAAATCCGGAATGATGACCTGGAAATCGGGTGTCAGCCCGTCAAAGAACACCTGCCGCGCCCGCAGGTCGGTGTCGCTGTCCTTGAAGATGCCCGACCCCGAGATCGAGGCCGATTTGACGCCCGCCCCCGACAGCAACTCACGCCATCCGCCGCCGGATTCCAGCGATGTCACATCGACGCTTTCCGCGTTGAATGAAACCCGTGTCGCACGCAGGCCCGCGACGGTTTCGAATTGCCCGTCCCCCGTAAGGTCCAGCTTAAGAAGAAGATCCTTGCCGTTCTGTGCAGCCATGTCGCTCACTCCGTTCGTTGAATTGTTCAGATGTCTTGGGTCTGGATGCGAAACCGCAGGTCGATCCGCCGCTGATCGCCACCCCGGATCCGCCGCGCACGCGCCTTGAGAAACCAAAGTCCGACGACGCGCCCCCGCTCCAGGGTCAGGCCGGGCGCCAGGATCGCGTCGCTGATCGCCACGGCGGCGGATTTCGCACGGGAAAAGCCGGGGGCATCGGAAACGACGCTGATCGTCACATCATGCAGCGCACCGCCGCTGTCACCGTCGGACCGGTCGCGCACGTCTTCTTCGCCCAGGGTCACATAGACGGCGGGCGGCACGCCGGGCGGCACCGCGTCATAAACTTCCGACCCGACGAGATCCGACAAGCCGGGATCGCCGGACAGCCTTTGAAACAGGGCAATCTGAACGGCGTTCGATGTCGCATAGCTCATATCGCAAGCTCCTCGTGGGCGTTGCAGGTCAGGAATCTGCCGTCTTGCGTTTCACTGACCGCATCGATGACGAACAGGCGCCCGCCTTCGCGAAATCGCTGCCCCGCGCGCGGGCGCGAAGGCGCCCCCTGAACCGCACCGCGCACCGTGATCCGCACACCAAGACGCGACAACGCCACATCCTGGCCGCTCGTCTCGCGACCGGTGCCGGGCCGAACGCTGGCCCAGATCTGGCCAAGCGGAGTCCATATGCCCTGATGCCCGCCCGCGCCGTCCGGCACGCGTTGGAGGGTCTCCAGCGTCATCCGCCGGTTCAGAACAACGCCGCCCATCACGACCGTCCCCCAAGACGCATGGGGCGATGCCGTGACAACAGCATCACAACCGCGTCGGGCATCCCCGCTTCGCCGCCGTCGCGCGCCTCGTAAAAAGAAGCAGTCAGCATCAAGACCGCTTTTGCCATGTCCGCCGGCACCTGCGAAAAGGCGGCATATCCCGCGCTGAAGCCGACTTCGGCACGCCCCGCCAGCGGGATCCGAGGCAAGGAATAGCCAGCAGAGATCAGCAGCGGCCGGTGGTCGTCGCGGATCAAGCGATAGCCCTCGGCGGGAACCACAGCCTCATGACCCGCCCGATCGAAGATCGCCAGCCGGGTCACGGCGACGACCGGCGCCAGCGGCAAAACCAGCCGTGACAGATCGCGCCATTCGGCAATCGTCAGCAGGAACTCGCGCGCCAGGATCGCCTTGGCGCAATACGCCTCGCAACTGGCCAGGGCGGCCCGCAGACAGCTTTCCAGGACCGGATCCTGCAAGCCGTCGTCGCCAAACCCCGTTCCAAGGCGCAGATGATCGCGAAATCCAGCGATCGGCAGCATTTCAGTCGGTATTGCAGTCTTTTCGACCAGATTCATCGCGTTTCTCCGAAAATCGACCCCCACGCCGGACCCGAACGAAGGGCCGAAGATGGACGCGCGCCACTGCACCACCCGAACGGAGGGGATCAGCCAGACAGCACAATTCGCGTGATGCGCGCCCAAATCACCGGTCCGACAGGCGCAGCGTCGGACCGGATCCAATCAGTTTACGACGTGGCGAATTTCAGCAGCTTGATCGCCGCGAAATCGCTGACGTCGCCACCGACGCGCTTGGTCGCATAGAACAGGACATGGGGCTTGGCGCTGAACGGGTCGCGCAGGATCCGCAGGTCGGGACGTTCGGCAATGGTATAGCCGGCGCCAAAATCACCGAATGCGATCGCGAATGCACCGGCCGCAATGTCGGGCATGTCTTCGGCGATGACGACGCCGTGGCCCAGCAGGCGCGCGGGCTCACCGGCGGCCAGGCCATCGGACCACAGGAAGCGGCCATCGGCATCCTTCAGCTTGCGAACGACGCCGGCCGTCTTGCTGTTCATCACGAACCGGGCGTTGGCGCGATACTGTGCCCCCAGCGCATAGACCAGATCGACCAGCGCATCGGCATCGGCAAAGCCACCGTCCGCCCCCGTCGCGACATAGCCCAGCGTGTCCCACACCCAGGATGCGTCGTCGACCTTGGCATGGTTCAGAAAGCCGCGCGGCTTGTCCACACCGTTGCCGTTGACGAACGCGGCCGCTTCCGAGCGTGCGAACTTGTCGGCGATCCGCCCGGCCAGCCAGCCCTCGATGTCGAACGCCGCATCGTCCAGCAGGCGCTGCGACGCCTTCGGCAGCGCCGACAGCTCGTGAAGCGGGATCACGATGCGGTCGATGGTCGGTGTGCCGGTTTCGGCCTGGCCGCCTGTTTCCGACGACCAGCCGGCACCGATGTCGGTGGTGTCGATCAGGACGTCATAGGACGTCGCCTCGACGTTCACGACGTTGGCGATGGCCCGGATCGACGCGGTGGACCGCAGGACAGATTGCACCATGTCGCTGGTCTGCGGATCGACCAGATAGCCGCCGTCACCCGCCACGGCGGTGTTCAGCGACTTGCCCTCGATCTCCAGACCGCGCAGGGCATCATCGTCCCCCGAACGAACGTAAGCCTCGAACGCCTTCTGATGCGGGGCTTCGGTATCGGCCGTGCGGGCCAAGGCGGGACGACCCGCCATCAATGTCTTGCGATCCAGCATATTCACGCGCTCCTCGTTGCGTTTCAGTTTCGTCTCGATACCGGCCTGAAACTGCTTCAGGTCGGCGACCAGCCCGCTCAGCGCGCGGGCCACTTCGGTTTCGGGCAGATCTTCCCCGATCCCCGACTTTGTCTGGGTCTTTTCCATCACTGGTCCTGTCTTGGTGGTGTGGTGCGGGATCAGCCCCGCGTCAGGTCGGCCCGCGCCTTGTTGACGGCTGCGGCCAGCCCCCGCAGGGGATGCGCGGCGGGGTCGTCCCCCTTGGCCCCCACCCGCGCCTCGGGAAGCATCGGGAACGTCACCAACGACACCTCCCAAAGCTCCAACTCGTGCAAGTGCCGCTGGCCCTTGCCGTCCTTCGTCGCCTTCTTCGTGCGGTATCCGATCGACAGCCCGTCGATGGCGCCCGCCCCGATCAGCGAAATCGCCTCGCGGCCCTTCTCCACGTCGGCCAGGATGCGCCCCTTGACGTAAAGGCCGCGCGCGTCCTCGCGCACCTCGTCCCAGACACCGATGGGCTGGGCCGGGTCATGCTGCCACAGCATCTTGACCTTGGCGTTGCGCGTCGCCAGCGCCGCCAGCGATGCGCCGTAAGCCCCCGCCGCAACCACGTCGCCGCCCTGATCGCAGGCCCCGAACAACGAGGCATAGCCTTCGATCACCGACCCATCGACCACCGTGACCTCGCCGCCCAGACCGCAGAACTTCGTTTCAAGATCCAATCCGCTCACTCCTCTTCCTCCCGCTTCGGCAACCCCAGAAGCGCGCGTTTTTCCGCGTCCGTCAGGAAATCGGCGCCCGCCACCCGCGCCCATTGCTGATCCCGCTCGCCCGCCAGGGCCGGCACCCGGTCCAGATCACAGCGCAGCTCGACCGCCTCGCCCGAAAATCCGGTCAGCCAATGCGACAGCGCCCCGCAAACCCGTTCCGCCAAAGGCAGAACCGTCAGGCGGAAGAACGCGCGGTGCGCCTCGGCGTAATTGGCATAGGTCGCGTCGCCCGGTATCCCCAACAGCATCGGCGGCACCCCGAAGGCCAGCGCGATCTCGCGCGCCGCCGCCTCCTTGGTCTTCTGGAACTCCATGTCCGAGGGCGAAAATCCCATGGGTTTCCAGTCCAGACCACCTTCCAGCAGCATCGGGCGGCCCGCGTTGCGCGCGCCCTGATGGTGGCTTTCCATCTCGGACAAAAGCCGGTCATACTGGTCCGCCGACAAAGTGCCCTGCCCGTCCAGCCCGCGATAGACGATGGCCCCTGACGGCCGCGCGGCATTGTCCAGCAACGCCTTGCTCCACCGCGACGCCGCCGTGTGAACGTCCAGCGCCTGCGCCGCAGCCTGCATGGGCGACAGCCCGTAATGGTCGTCCTGGGGATGGAAGCTCTTGATGTGGCAGACCGGCGAAACGCCGTCGGCAATCACGAACCGGTGCCCCTTGCCGCCGACCGAATACTCATAGGCCACGGGCCAGCCATCGGCACCGGGCACCAGCTTCATGCGGTCCGACCGCAGCACATGCAATTCCACCGGCAGACCGCCCTCGCCCACCGCCTCGACATACCCGTTGCCCGACAACAGGATCTGCCCGAACAACGCCTCGAACAACTCGGCCCGTCCCTGCCCCGCGTTGGGCCGCGAAATCAGCGACAACAGCGGATGCACGTCATATCGCCGCTCGGCGTCCTGCAAGACCAGCGGCAACGCCGCCGCCGCTTCGGAAATCAACCGCACACAGCGAAATCCCACCGGATTGCCCGTGAACCCCGACTTGACCAACGACACGGAATCGCGCGCCGACCACACCGGCCGCCCCGCCGCCCCGTAAGCGATCACCGGGCCGCTGGCCGACGCCTTGACCGCCTCCGGGCCGGCGGATCGTTTCAGAAAATCAAACACCATATCGCGCTCCTCAGCCCAAATCGCCCATGCAGACAGACGGCACAGCCCGACAGGCCAAACCGCTTCTCGTCATTTCAACACCGTCGGAAGTCCCGGCCCCCCTTGCCCGGACGGAAAGGGGGGCCCAATCGGGGCGGGGTCAGCCACAGACCCGCACGCCCCAATCCGTTATCTCAGGCTGCGCACCTTCGGATGCAACCGCGCCGCGCCGGGATCAAGGATCAGATCGTGCAGCGCCCACACCAGGGCATCGACCCGGTCGGGGCTGCCCCTGCCCTGGAATCCGGCCTGCGTCATCAGGCACATCTGGTCCTCCAGCGCGCCCAGACCCGACACATGCGCCACGCGCCCCTGTTCATACAGCGCCGCAACCGGTTCAGCCCGCGCGACCTTGCCTTTCGACGCATGGACCCCGCGATACGACATCAACGGATCCACCTGCCGCACGACCGCCTCGACCAGATCGCCGCCCTGGTTGACCTCGGCCACCAGACGTTCGGCCCGCCATCTGTGCGCCGCCGCAACCGCGGCCCGGGCCCATGTATCGGGCGACGCCGCCGAAACGCTGGCGTCCTCCAGAACCACGGCCCGCCAATCCTTCGGCTCGCCCTCCATGATCGCGCCAACCACGACGATGCCGCAGGCGTCGCTTCCCTTGTGTCCCGTCACCGGCGGATCGACCGCCACGACGATGCGCGAAACGGCCGGTGTCTCGTTTACCTTGCAGCCGCGTAGCATCTCGGGCGTCCACAACGCGCCCTCGGCGTCCTCCAGCAACAGTCCGTCCAACTCCTGACGGCCCAGCCGTGTGTCGGCATAGCGCGCCATCACCTCGTCCAGGAACGATCGCGCCAGATTGGCCCGGTTCGCCTGGGTCGGCGCATGGGTCAGAACCGTCGACGGATTGCCAAGGATCGACTTCAGCACCGCCACGTTCTTGGGTGTCGTCGTCACGCATTGCCGCGGATCGTCGCCCAGACGCAGCGCGAATTGCAGCATGTCCCAGGCCTCCTCGCCGCGTTTCCACTTGGCCAACTCGTCCACCCAGGCGCCGTCGAACTGCGGCCCGCGCAATGCCTCGGGCTCATGGGCCGAAAACACCTGCGCCGTCGCCCCGTTGGGCCAGACCAGCCGCTTGCGCCCCGCTTCCCACGCCGGGCGTCGATCCGGTGGTGAACAGGCCAGGATGCCTGATTCACCGAAAATCATCACCTCGCGCACCTGGTCCTGCGTCTCGCCGACCAAAGCGATGCGTTTGCACCGCCCCGGATCCAGCGGCCGCGCGCCTTCGACCTGGGCGCGCACCCATTCGGCGCCCGCCCGCGTCTTGCCCGCGCCGCGCCCGCCCATCACGACCCAGGTGCGCCAATCGCCCGCGGGCGGCAGCTGATGTTCCATTGCCCAGAAGTCGAACAGATAGGGCAGCCCCAGGATCATCTCATCTGTCAGGCTCTGCAGAAACGCCGACTGGACCTGCAACGGCGCGGAGCCGATCCAGGCGGCTCCCGATCTCAACGCGCAGGGCGTCGAAGTCGATGGCGTGCTCATGGACGATGCCCTTGTTGCGCTTGTCGAGCTCTTCAAGCTTTTTCCTTTCGTCAAAAAGCGTCTGGGTGGCGCGGGCGTAATTTCCGATCACCCGCTTCATTTCCACTTCCGGCAGGATGTCCGCATCCTTCAGGTATTGCCGCAGCGTCACCATGTCCTCCAACGCCGCGGCGTAATGGGCCTGAGCCTCCCGCAACAGCGAATGGGATGTCGGCGCCGCACCGTCCGTCTGGTCTATTGCCATGCACTTGTTTTCCGTCTCTCAAGGATCCCCCGTCCGGTGAGACACAAAAAAAGCGACCGCGTTCCCCGGTCAGGGGCCCATGGTCGCTCTCGCAATGTCGTCTGGCTGTAGGGAGATGTTTACCGAAAGGCAGAGGCAAAGTCAAGGATTTCAACCCTGACGTGCAACACCCACCGCCCGGTCCGGTTAAGATTTCCTCAACCGGACCAATGCGCTGGCTATTGGTTGGCGCGCTCGGCCTCGATCCGGCGCCACCGCGCCACGTTCTCGTTATGCTCCTGCAGGGTGCGCGCAAACGCATGCCCGCCGGTGCCGTCGGCCACGAAGAACAGGTATTCGCTGTCGACCGGATTCAACGCGGCCTGAATGCTGGCAAGGCCCGGATTGGCGATGGGCGTCGGCGGCAAGCCGTCGATGCGATAGGTGTTATAGGGCGTTTCACGATCCAGCTCGCTGCGCCGCAAACCGCGTCCCAGCACACCCTGTCCGCGCGTGATGCCATAGATGACGGTCGGATCGGTCTGCAACCGCATCCCCTGCCGCAGACGATTGGTGAACACTGCCGCCACCTCGCCGCGCTCCTCCGGAACGCCGGTCTCCTTCTCGATCAGCGACGCAAGGATCAACGCCTCCTCGGGCGTGGACACCGGCAGATCGTTGGCGCGGTTGCGCCAGGCTTCGGCCAGGCGCGCCGCTTGTGCCGCCTCCATCTTGGCGATCAACTCGGCTCGGTCGGCTCCCGGCGTCACCTCATAGCTGTCGGGCGCCAGCGTTCCCTCGGCGGGCACCTCGGCCACCTCGCCGGTCAGGAAATCGGCGGCCTTCAAACCCTCGACCACCTGCCAGCTGGTCACGCCTTCGGCCATCGCGATGGAAAACCGCGTGTCGGGACGGTCGCGCACGGCCACGTATTCCTCGGGCTCAGCCATATCGGCCACCGGATCGAACTCGGCCTTGATGTCGAAACGGTTGGTCGCCGGGTCCAACTCGCGCACCCGCATCATCACCGAGGTCACGCCGATGTTCAGAACCACCGCCGTGCCGCAGGTCGAGGCACCGCCGCGCGTCACGATATCGACGATCTCGGCCATTGATGCGCCTTCCGGCACCAGGAAGCTGCCGGCCTTCAACTCCTGCGCCTTGTCGGTGTAATCCGCACCGACGCGAAAGATCTGCGGGCTGGAAATCGCGCCCTCATCGGCCAGCGTCCGTGACACCCGCGCCATGTTCGATCCCGGCTCGACCCGCAGACAGATCGCCTGGGCCAACGGGCCGGGCGAAGAATACTGCGATTGCGCCCATGCCACGAAACCGCCGATCGCGATCAGGCCGACGATCATCAACGACAGAGCATTCGAGGCGATGTGGCGCCACATCAGCCGGTGACCCGCCGCATGATGAGGGCGGCATTGGTGCCGCCAAATCCGAACGAGTTCGACAGAACCACGTCGATGTCGCGCTCGACCTTCTTGTGCGGCGCCAGATCCATGACGGTGTCAGCGTCGAGATCGTCAAGGTTCAGGGTCGGCGGCGCCACGTTGTCGCGGATCGCGAGGATGCTGAAGATCGCCTCGATCGCGCCAGCCGCGCCCAACAGGTGCCCGGTGGCGGACTTGGTCGATGACATCGTCGCGCCCCCCGCCGCCTTGCCCAGCAGGCGCTCGACCGCGCCCAACTCGATGGTGTCGGCCATGGTGCTGGTGCCGTGGGCGTTGATATATCCGATCTCGGCCACGTCCACCCCGGCCCGCGCGACGGCGGCGCGCATGGCGCGCTCGGCCCCTTCGTGGTCAGGGGGCGGCGCGGTGATGTGGTGCGCATCGCCCGACAGACCGTAACCGATCACCTCGGCATAGATCTTGGCTCCCCGCGCCACAGCGTGTTCGTATTCCTCCAGAACGACGACACCCGCGCCTTCACCCATGACAAAACCGTCGCGGTCCTTGTCCCATGGGCGCGACGCGGCCTGCGGATCGTCACCGCGCTTGGTGCTGAGCGCCTTGCAGGCGTTGAACCCGGCGATCCCGATTTCCGAAATCGGCGATTCCGCACCGCCCGCAACCATCACGTCGGCGTCGCCCCACTGGATCAGGCGGGCCGCATCGCCGATGGCGTGCGCGCCTGTCGAACAGGCTGTGACAACCGCGTGGTTCGGCCCCTTGAAGCCGTACCGGATCGAAACCTGGCCGCTGACCAGGTTGATCAACGCACCCGGAATGAAGAATGGCGACACCCGGCGCGGGCCGCGTTCCTTGATCAGCACGGCGGTTTCGGCAATCGACTGCAATCCGCCGATGCCCGATCCGATCATCACGCCGGTGCGCTCGAAATCCTGCGCGGACTCGGGCTTCCAGCCGGAATCCTCGACCGCCTGAACCGCCGCGGCCATGCCGTAAAGGATGAAGTCGTCGACCTTGCGCTGTTCCTTGGGTTCCATCCAGCGGTCGGCGTCGAAGGTGCCGTCGCTGCCATCGCCCAACGGCACTTCACAGGCATAGTTCGTGCCAAGACCGCTGGCATCGAACCGCTTGATCGTGCCCGCACCCGATTGGCCGGCCAGAAGCCGGCTCCACGTTTCCTCGACCCCGCTTGCCAGGGGGGTGACCATGCCCAATCCGGTGACAACTACTCGCCGCATACGTTCGTCCTCGTGCCTGTTCGTCGGTGATTTTCGGGCCGGGCCGGTCCAATCCGCGCCCGCCCCTTGGGACCACCGGGGGTTGCGAGGATGTAACGCCGGGCGGGGCCAAGGTAAAGCAGCGCATCGTCCGGGGCGCCGATTTCCGCGCGTTTTCCGCTGAAATCCGTCCTGAAACACAAAACGGCACCTTCGTGGGAAGGTGCCGCAATCGTCTGGGCCGGTGCGAAAGACCGGCGCTCTCCCAAGCTTACTGGGCTTCGGAAATGAATTTCACGGCGTCGCCGAAGGTCTGGATCGTTTCCGCGGCATCGTCGGGGATCTCGATCCCGAACTCTTCCTCGAACGCCATGACCAGTTCGACCGTGTCGAGGCTGTCTGCGCCCAGATCATCGATGAACGAAGCGTTCTCGGTCACCTTGTCCTCTTCGACGCCCAAATGCTCGACGACGATCTTTCTTACGCGATCAGCGGTGTCGCTCATGTCATTTCCTCTTGTTCCTCGGGGGTGGCCCCGTTGTCGTTTCGACCTTCAAGGCCTCTTATCCCCTACCATATGGCAGGTTCCCGTGGGTTCGCCAAGCGGCACCCCCCAAATTCGTGCGCCGCTCATAGCATATCGTTTTGCGAAGGCAAATGGAAACGCCAGAGCGGGCAAACGCGCCTACAGCATGGCCATTCCGCCATTCACATGCAAGGTCGCACCGGTGACATATCCCGCTTCGGGACTGGCCAGATACAGAACCGCCGCGGCGATTTCATCGGGTTCGCCCATGCGTCCGGCGGGCACGTTGGCCAGCAACGCGGTTTTCTGATCGTCCTTCAGCACATCGGTCATCGCGGTGGTGATGAACCCCGGCGCAACCGCGTTCACGGTAATGCCGCGGCTTGCCACCTCGGCCGCCAGCGATTTGGAAAATCCGACCAGTCCGGCCTTGGCGGCGGCATAGTTCGCCTGTCCGGGATTGCCGGTGGCCCCGACGATGGACGAGATGTTGACGATCCGCCCCCAGCGCGCCTTCATCATGCCCCGCAGCGCACCGCGCGACAGTCGCATCGCCGCACCCAGATTGACCTCAAGCACCTGATCCCATTGATCATCGCCCATCCGCATCATCAGCCCGTCACGGGTGATTCCGGCGTTGTTGACCAGGATGTCCAGCGATCCCATCGCCTCGATCGCCTGTTTCGGCAAGGCTTCCAGCGCGGCGCGATCCGACAGATCGCAGGGCAGGACATGGGCCCGCTCGCCCAGGTCTTCGGCCAGCGCCTTCAGCGGCTCGACCCGCGTGCCAGACAGGCCCACCGTGGCGCCGGCGCCATGCAGCGCGCGTGCGATCGCGCTGCCAAGCCCGCCAGAAGCCCCCGTCACCAACGCGCATTTTCCAGTCAGATCGAACATGCGACCCCCTTGTTCCGTTTCAATTCCTGTCGGACGATTCGCGCCGTCCCGGTGCGTCGCCGTTGCCCGGCCCGCTAGAGGCGGGCGGCCACATCGGCCGGGGTGGCGACATTCGCCAGGGTCACGTCGCGCGCAATGCGGCGGACCATTCCCGTCAACGCCTTGCCCGCGCCGATCTCCCATATCTCGTCGACACCGGCGGCCACCATCGCCTCGACGCTTTCACGCCACCGCACCGCGCCGGTGATCTGCGCGATCAGCAGGCGGCGGATCTCGTCGGGATCGCTGACCGGGGCGGCCGTGACGTTCGCCATCAGCGGCACCTTCGGCGCCACCAGATCGACCGCTCCCAGACGCTCGGCCATGGCGTCGGCGGCGGGCGCCATCAGCGGACAGTGGAACGGGGCCGACACCGGCAGCATGACCGCCCGCTTTGCCCCCTTCGCCTTGGCGATATCGACGGCGCGGGCCACCGCCTCGACGTGGCCGGAAATCACCACCTGTGCGGGATCGTTGTCGTTGGCGGCGGTGCAGACCTGATCGCCTGCCGCCTCGGCCGCCACGGCGCGCACGGCCGCAAGATCCAGCCCCAGGATCGCCGCCATCGCGCCCACACCGACCGGGACTGCGGCCTGCATGGCGGCACCGCGGGCGCGCAGCAGACGCGCGGCGTCGGCGACGCTCAGCGCGCCGGCCGCTGCAAGGGCGGAATATTCGCCCAGCGAATGACCGGCGACAAAGGCCGCATCCGTCACGGCAAAGCCCTCGGCCTCCAGTGCGCGCATGGCGGCCAGCGATGTCGCCATCAGCGCCGGTTGCGCGTTGGCCGTCAGGGTCAGATCCTCGGCCGCGCCGTCCCAGATCAGACCCGACAGATTCTCGCCAAGCGCCTCGTCAACCTCGTCGAACACGGCCCGGGCGGCGGGATAGGTCTCGGCCAGGTTGCGGCCCATTCCGATGGTCTGGGCGCCCTGCCCCGGGAAAACGAATGCTCGGCTCATGTCTGCGGTCCTTCTTCGGGTGTATCGGGTGGTAACGCTTCCGCGCTTTCTGCGCAATGTCGCACACCACAGGTGCGGGCACGACGATTGGCGCGGCCTGTCCGTTGCCCTAGAATCGCGTCGATACCTTCATGAAAAGGCCGATCATGTCACTGTCCAACACTGCCGCCACCTATGGCACCATAAGCAAGACCTTTCACTGGCTGACGGCGCTGCTGATCTTCACGGCGCTGCCCCTGGGAATCATCGCCAACGACATGGGCTATGAGACGTCGGCCGAACTGGCCCGCAAGGCGCAGCTGTTCAGCCTGCACAAGACGGTGGGCGTGACGGTGTTCTTCGTGGCCCTGGCGCGGATCCTGTGGGCGCTGAGCGAAACCCGCCCGAAACCGCTCCACCCCGAGCGCAAGGCCGAAACCCTGCTGGCCGAGGTCGTCCATTGGGCACTGTATGGTGCACTGGTCATGGTGCCCGCATCCGGCTGGATTCACCACGCCGCGTCCGAAGGCTTTGCCCCGATCCTCTGGCCGTTCGGGCAATCGCTGCCGCTGGTGCCCAAGGACGAAACGGTGATGGCGGTGTTCGGCGCAATTCACGGGGTGTTCACCAAGATCCTGATCGGCGCGATCGTGCTGCATATTGCGGGCGCGCTGAAACATGCGCTGATCGACCGTGACGCGACGCTGTCGCGGATGCTGCCCGGCCGCGCGAAATCCGCGCCACCCACAGGCGGCGGGGGCGGTCATGCCCTGCCCGCCGCGCTGGCCGCCGGCGTCTATGCCGTGGGGGCCGCCATCGCCCTGATCCTGACCGATCCCTCCGATGCGGCGCAACGGCCTTCGGCCCCGGTTCTGGCCGACTCTCAAGGCGGCTGGGCGGTCCAGGATGGCACGCTTGCCATCACCGTGTCGCAATTCGGCAGCGACGTGACCGGCAGTTTCGCCGATTGGAGCGCTTCGATCGATTTTGCCGAAACCCCGACCGACGGCAGCCATGGCAGCGTCAGCGTCGACGTCTCGATCCCCTCGCTCACCCTGGGGTCGGTCACGTCCGAGGCGATGGGCCCGGACTATTTCGACGCCGAAACCCATCCCACCGCCAACTATACGGCGGTGATTCGCACCGCCGACACCGGGTATGTTGCCGACGGCACGCTGACCCTGAAAGGCGCGGAGGTGCCCGTCACCCTGCCCTTCACGCTGGATATCGACGGCGATACCGCGACGATGAGCGGCGCCACCACGCTGGACCGACGCGACTATGCCATCGGCGCAGGCCAGACCGACGAAGGCACGCTGGGCTTTGCCGTTTCGCTTGCTGTCGATCTGACGGCCGTGCGCCAATAACGGCACCCAGACGCAAAACGCCGCCGGACCAAATCCGGCGGCGTTCGCAATAGTCGTGGTTGCGGTTCAGATCGGGCGGATTACTCGGCGACAGCCTCGATCGACAGTTGCACCTTCACCTCGTCACCGATGGCCGGGGCAAAGGCGCCCAGGTTGAACTCGCTGCGCACGACGGTGGTGGTGGCGTCAAAGCCCAACGCCATCTGGCCTTGGGTCGGGCCGAACGGATATTCCGCCTGCTTGTTCAGCACGGTATCCAGAACCACCGACTTCGTGACACCGTTGATCGTCAGATCGCCTGTGATCTTCGCGGTGGCGTCGCCCGTCACCTCGATCCCGGTCGATTCGAACGTCACTTCGGGGGCCTCGTCGAGCTTGAAGAAATCACCCGATTGCAGGAAGTGCTGCGTGCGCGCGTCCCAGCCGGTGATCATGCCCTCGGCGGGAAAGGTCACGCTGACCGAAGACGCGGCCGGGTCTTCGGCGTCGAACATGATGTCGCCTTCGAACCCGGAATACATGCCGGTCGTGGTGGAATACCCAAGGTGGTTCCAGGTGAACACGATCTGGCTGTGGCTGGGGTCCAGGGCGAATTTCACCGCTTCGGCCTGGGCCGAAGCCGCGCCGAATGTCAGGGTCGAGGTCGCAAGAAGGGCGGCGGCAAGTGTCTTGTTCATTTCGGGTGTCTCCGCTGGTTGCATTCATTCATGCCGACCCAGATGGCGCACAGCCCGACCCACGGCAACGCCGCATCGTTCAACATGTGTTGTGCATCGGCGCGCAGCACCCCTGCCGCGCGGCGAATCAGGCGGTCTGGAACAGACGCGGGCGCGGTGCCGGCGCGCTGACCGGTTCGGGCAGGTCGACCATGCCGCGTGCCTTGGTCAGATCGCCCGTCATTCGCTGATGAACCGCCTCCAGCGCACGGTCGTTGCCGGTGGCCAGCAGAACGGGTTCACCCACGCCGGCCAGACGCATGAACAACGCCGAGCCGACAACGGCATCCCGATTGCGGCGGATGAACAGGCTTTCGATGTCCGAGAAGCCGACACACAGCAGCTTTTGTTCGGAACCGTCGTCGCCGCGCATCACCTGGCTCAGCTGGCGGCGGATCAGGTCGATGCGCACTTCGTGCTGTTTCCGGCTGCGCGAGCGCCAGAAAAGACGCACACAGATCGCCAGCAGCACGACACTCAGGATGGATTTCATCATGAGCACTTCGCGCGAATGTTCGGCCTGCGTCGTCAGCCACAGGCCCGCGACGCAAAGTCCGACCATGACCGCCACGAACCGCATCAGCCGCTCCCACAGCACGATATTCTCCAGCGCATCGCGCCCCTGGGTCAGGACATACCCGTTGCACACCTCGAACAGGGACAGCGCGGATTTCGATACGGCATTTGCATTGCGCTGGTCTGTCATGGTTCAACCCCGATTGGTTTGGCTACCGGCACCTGGCGTTCGGCACATTGAGATGATCCATCGCTAACCGCGGATCATGGCCGGATTTGGGCAAAACCCGTAAAAGTTGTGGTCATCAATCCCGGCTGCCGCGCCGGGAAGGGGTTGCATCGCCCGCGCCGCCTGCGTAAAAGCCGCCATTCCTTCGCACGCGACCACCGCGACGCCCCTCGTGACCGGCGGAAGGACAGTGAATGCCGGTCTTTGAAGCGCGCTTGAACAGAACAGGAGCACGCATGCCGCTTTACGAGCATGTCTTCATCTCCCGCCAGGACCTGAGCAACACCCAGGCCGAGGGATTGATCGAACATTTCAGCACCGTCCTCTCGGATAACGGCGGCAAGGTCGTCGATAACGAGTATTGGGGCGTCAAGACGATGGCCTACAAGATCAACAAGAACCGCAAGGGGCATTACGCCTATCTCCGCACCGACGCCCCCGCGGCGGCGATCCAGGAGATGGAGCGTCTGATGCGCCTGCATGACGACGTCATGCGCGTTCTGACGATCAAGATGGACGAACACGCCGAAGGCCCTTCGGTCCAGATGCAAAAGCGCGACGAGCGTGAAGGCCGTCGTGAGCGCCGGTAACAGGAAAGGACGATAAATTATGGCTACGAAACCGTTTTTCCGCCGTCGCAAGGTCTGCCCGTTCTCCGGCGACAACGCGCCGAAGATCGACTACAAGGACACGCGCCTTCTGCAACGCTACATTTCCGAGCGTGGCAAGATCGTGCCCTCGCGCATCACCGCCGTTTCGGCCAAGAAGCAACGTGAACTGGCCCGTGCCATCAAGCGTGCCCGCTTCCTGGCGTTGCTGCCCTACGCCGTGAACTGAGAAGGACGAAAGCAATGCAAGTCATTCTTCTGGAACGTGTGGCCAAGCTGGGCCAGATGGGCGAAGTCGTGAACGTCAAGGAAGGCTATGCGCGCAACTATCTGTTGCCGCAGAAGAAAGCCCTCTGGGCGTCGCCCGCCAACGTCAAGGCCTTCGAGGGTCAGAAAGCCCAGCTCGAGGCGCAGAACCTCGAGACCAGGAAAGAGGCCGAGGCGATGTCGGCCAAGCTCGACGGACAGCAGTTCGTCGTGATTCGCTCGGCGTCGGACGCCGGTGCGCTCTACGGCTCGGTCACCACCCGTGACGCCGCCGATGCGGCCACGGCCGAAGGCTTCACCATCGATCGCAAGCAGGTCGCGCTGACCGCGCCGATCAAGTACCTCGGGATTCATACCGTCCTCGTGACGCTGCACCCCGAAGTCGAGGCGAAGATCGAACTGAACGTCGCCCGCTCGTCCGA
Organism: Oceaniglobus indicus; assembly: GCF_002751875.1. Classification (GTDB taxonomy): domain Bacteria; phylum Pseudomonadota; class Alphaproteobacteria; order Rhodobacterales; family Rhodobacteraceae; genus Oceaniglobus; species Oceaniglobus indicus. The sequence goes on from NZ_NMZM01000001.1 coordinate 442,056, forward strand.
AGAGGCCGAGCTTCAGGCCGCCGGCAAGTCGATCCAGGAACTGGCCGCGGAAGAAGAAGCCGCAGCCGAGTTCGAGATCCAGGAACTGTTCGACGACATCGGTGGCGCCGCTTCCGAAGACTTCGACGGCGACCGGACCGAACAGCCCGCAGCGGATGCAGGCGACGACGAAGACAAGTGACCGCACGCCTGACCGCGTGACGCGTTGCTGCCGGTTCCGTCTTGTCGACGCATACCGGGACGCAGAAAACAGACCTGCCGGGACACATCCCGGCAGGTTTTTTTGTGCGTGAAGGGCGCGCTGTCGCTACCGGGCCACCCGCCCTGCCCCCGCCCGCATCGCCGAAGTGACGATCGCGCACGAAAAAGGGCCGGAACGACGCGCGTTCCGGCCCTTGATCATGATTGTCGGCGGCTTCAGCCCTCGTCGGATTCCAGCGCCTCGACGGCGGCTTCCAACTCGGCCTTGGTCACTTCCTTCTCGGTCACTGTGGCCTGTTCGAAGATATAATCCACAACCTTATCCTCGAAGATCGGCGCCTGAAGTTGCTGGCGCATCTGCGGGTTTTGCTGGACAAATTCGAAATACTGGCGCTCTTGCCCCGGATATTGACGGGCTTGTGTCAACACCGCCTGCGTCATCTCGGCATCGGTCACCTGGATCTCGTTCTTGCGACCCAGTTCGGCCAGAAGAAGCCCCAGGCGAACGCGACGTTCGGCCAGCTTGCGATGTTCGTCATCGGGCGTGATCTCGGGGTGGTCGTGGCCCTGAACCTCGGGGTTCTCCTCGTGCCACAGCTGATGCGCGATCTGGTTGGCCTCGGCATCGACCAGCGACGGCGGCAGATCAAAGCTGACCTTGTCGTCCAGCTGATCCAACAGCTTGCGCTTCATCACGGCGCGCGACGCTCCGGAATATTCCGCAACCAGGCGTTCGCGGATCTGCGTCTTGAGCGCGTCCAGATCCTCGGCGCCGAAACCTTTGGCCAGGTCGTCGTCGATCTTGGTCTCGCCGGGGGCCTTGACCTCTTTCACGGTGCAGGCAAAGACCGCGTCCTTGCCCTTGAGGTTTTCCGCCTGGTAATCGTCGGGGAAGGAAACCTTCACCTCGACCTCGTCGCCCGCCTTGGCGCCGACAAGCTGTTCCTCGAAACCGGGGATGAACGAATTCGACCCCAGGACCAGCGGGTAATCCTCGGCGGAACCGCCATCGAACAATTCGCCGTCGATCGATCCCTTGAAGTCGATCACGACCTGATCGTCGTTCTCGGCCTTCGCTCCGTCCTTCTTCTGCTCATAGGACTTGCGGCTGTCGGCCAGGCTTTTCAGCGCTTCGTCCACCGCTTCCTCATCGGGGGTGACGACCAGCTTCTCCAGCGTGATGTCCGACGAATCGAGGTCGGGGATCTCGGGCAGCGCCTCGTAGGACATCGAAACCTCGATGTCGTCGCCTTCCTTCCAGTCGTCCTTGGTCATCTTGACCTCGGGCTGCATGGCCGGGCGATCGCCGCTGTCCTCGAAGTGCTTGCTCATCGCACCGTCGACGGTTTCCTGCATCGCCTCGCCCAACAGGCGGGGGCCGAACTGCTTTTTCAGCAGCGACATCGGGACCTTGCCCTTGCGAAAGCCCTTCATTTCGACTTCGGGCTGCGCCTCGGCCAGCTTCTCGTTCACCTTCGCGTCCAGTTCAGACGCTGGAACAGTGATCTGATAGGCGCGCTTCAGGCCTTCGTTCAGGGTTTCGGTGACCTGCATCATATCCTCGCGTTTCAACGGCGCCGACCCATGCATGGGCGGCATAAAATCGAAGGCCCTTCTATGGTCCGGTCGGGGTCGTTGCAAGCTGAAACCATGGGCCACGGGCGCCCTGTGGAATTTCGCGTGCCCCCGGGCCGCAATCGCAATGGCTTACGATGGCGCTACACCGCAGCGGTGCAGTTGTCCGATGCGGGGTGTGAGGATGCGAAGATCCAAGCCGTCACAGGCCACAAAACGATGGAAATGGTGCGCAAATTCCGCGCTCGACGCGAGCAAAAGGCGGCATCCATGGGCGCGCAACAGAAGCGCGACCAACAGGATCAGAACAAGATCAGAACATGAATCTGCGAAAACGAGTGCGAAACCCGCAGCATTACACAGAAGCTAAAGGCAGGCAAAATATTAGAAAGTACAGTGTTTTCATTATGGTGCGGGTGAAGGGACTTGAACCCCCACGCCTTGCGGCGCCAGAACCTAAATCTGGTGCGTCTACCAGTTCCGCCACACCCGCACGCCCGAGTGCCGCAAAGCGCACCGGGTCGCGCGACCCTTAGCAAAGGGCGCACGCCAAGGCGAGTGGAAATCATCGGTTCGCTGCCTGACGCTCTCGCCGTTTCCAACCCGCCTATTGCCCGTGGCCCGGACCGTCCGTCTTTTCGACGCCTCGTCACGGTTTCGCGGCGGGCGCTGATCCTGGGCCGGTGGGCATCGGACCCGTGCGCCGGTGCCACGCTGGCGGAAATTCGCACTTCCGCCGCTCGCTCTTAACGATTTGTTGCCATAGCGTGGGTCAAAAACGAAGGCAGAGCACATGGCAAGCGAGACTTACATGCAGGCATTTCCGTTCGATTCCACGTCTTCTCCGGGAAATGAAACCGGGTTTTCATCAGGCACCAGGATCCTGACATTGCGCGGCGAGATCGCCATCGACAAACTGCGCCCGGGCGACCGCATCGTCACGCGCGATGCCGGGGCGCGGCCGTTGAAGGCGCTGCACCGTCGACTGCGGCACGGGGTGCGCCCATGTCGGATCGGAACCTGCGCATTGGGCAACATGCGGCCGGCACGCGCCATCATCCTGGGTGCGGATCAACCGATTCTGCTGCGTGACTGGCGCGCGCATGTGCTGTTCGGACATCGCACCGCCATGGTCGCGGTGAAGCGCATTGCCGACGGCACCTTCATCCGCCGCACCGCGACCGCCCGCACGCTCGAGATGTTCCTGCCCGACCTCGGGGAAAACCATGTTGTCTATATCGAAGGGCTGGAATTCGGAACATCCCCCGTCGCGGTGCGGACCTTGGAAAAGTCGGATGGTGGCCGGCCCTGACGCCCTGACACCTCAGCGTTCCGTTGACTCCATCGCCTTCAGCGCCGCCGACACCGGCGCCAATGCGACGCTGGCCGCGCGGTTGCCCGACGCCCATTCGACAAGTGCTTCGGTCGTTTCAGGCCGGTTTCGCCCCACCAGAATGACCGCCTGTTCCTGACGGGCGCGGAATGCCGCCTGATCCAGGAAACGTTTCACGGCCCGTCTGTCCTGACCTGCATCATCGATCTGGCGAAACACCAATCCGGCCGGCACATCCGACCGCGCGACGGCTTGAAGACCCGTGTTCAGACCCTTGGGAAAGCTCACGAACCCATGACCCGTCTCGGTCAGGCGCGCCGCGATCTCGGCGATGCCGTCACGGTTGGACTGCAGGGCACTGTCCTCGGTGTCCATGACCGCCACGGCCATGTCGAACGCCTTCAGGTTGGCCTCCAGCGCTACCGCCGCATCCGTCGCGGTGGCGCCCCCGGGCAGCGTCTGAACCATCAGCACCTCGTGGCCGGCCGCGCGATAGGCGGCCGCGCGCGCCGCCGCGTTCTCCAGGGCCGGGTCCAGCGCGATCGAGACCGGCAACGACAGGGACACGGGCGGCCCTCCCGTGTCGAGCAGGATCACCGCCACCAGCGGCTTGCCGGTCTCGGTCTCGAACGGCTCGCCATTCCGGCTCAGCGCGTCGGTTTGCACGGTTTCGATCTCTGCCACCGGTTCGACCGCATCGCCATCAGCGGCCGGCGCGTCACCGATGCGCGGCAAACGATCGGTGATGACCGCAGGTGCCTCGGCCGGGTCGGGGCCGGTCGGTGCCGGCGCATCGCCGATGGTCATCGGCGGCCCGTCGGCGGGGCCGGGCGCGACCGGCGCATCGGGCGACGGCGCGCGTGCAAGGGCCGCGGTCCGCGACGGGGGCCGACCCGCGTCGTCGTCGGCCCGTTGCGGCGCCATTCGGTCCGGCGTGCGGCCCACCTCGGGCGTGGCATGTGCAACCTGCGGTGACGGTACGTCGTCTGCGGCGACAACCACGGTAACACCGGGCGGATCGCCGGCGCGCCTTGGCGCCGCATCCGCAACCGGCGCGCCGCCCGGATCCGTGTCCAGCGTCGGAGCGGCGCCCGCATCTGGGGCGTCCGACACAACCGCCGGAGCGGGTGCCACCGGCGGTGCGGGGGGGCGCGTGTCCATGGCGGCCGCGTCAGGCGTCGGTTCCGCAGACGGCGCTGACACGGCATCGGGCACCGTCCGCGCCGGTGATGCGGTGTCCGGCGCGGACGGATCGGCCGGCATCTGTCCGGCCTCCAGTGGCGGTGACGCGGGGGCGGTTGCATCCTGCACCACGGCCGCCACACCGGCAGGGTCAGCGGGGCTTTGCATCCGGGTTGCGGCAGGCCCGGGCGCATTCGGCATCGCGGGCGGTTCGCCATCCGCATCGGGGGGGCTGTCGGGCGCGGGCGCCGCGGCACCGGTGCCGTCCGCCTCGCCCGACAAGGGCGCGCCCGGCGTATCGGCATCGACATCCGGCGCCTCGGGATCATCCACGCCGGGTGCGGGAGCGTCCACCAGGTCAGGCACGGAAGGCGCCTTCGGCACGGTTCCGGTCTGATCGCGTTCGACCGGCCGGGGATCCGCCCCCTCGTCCAGGATTTTCGCGGCCGGTTTTTCCGCCTCCGGTGTCACGATGGCCGCCGGCGATTCGACGCCCTCGGACACGGCCGGGCTGTCCGCGTCCCCCTGGGATGGCTCCAGCGATCGGCGTGTCACCTGCTGCGCGGCAAGCGCCAGAAGAAGCGCGCCAAAGGCCGCGCCCCAGAATGCGCCGCCCAATATCCCGGTGATGGTCTTGCCTGCCACGGGCGATTCTCCGTCTGCCTGTTGCGAAACCGGATCGCCCCGGTTCGATGCGTCCGGAACGCTTGACCCCCGGTCGCGCCTGCGGGCATGTATAGCCCGGCTGCGGGCGGTGTTCACCCCCCAACCGCATCGCCCCGCCGCCCCGCACGCCCGCCTTGCACGAAGGACGCCCGAAGTGTTGTTGCTCATCGATAACTACGACAGCTTTACCTACAATCTCGTCCACTACCTGGGCGAACTCGGCGCCGATGTGAAGGTCGCGCGCAACGACGCGCTCAGCGTGACGCAGGCGATGGATCTGAAACCCTCGTTGATCGTGCTGTCCCCCGGCCCGCGCACCCCCGATGACGCCGGGATCTGCCTCGATCTGGTCAGCGCCGCCGCCGATCAAAAGGTGCCCTTGCTGGGTGTGTGTCTCGGCCACCAGAGCATCGGCCAGGCCTTCGGGGGCCGCGTCGTGCGCTGCCATGAGATCGTGCACGGCAAGGCCGGCGTGATCCACCATCAGGGGCGGGGCGTCTTCGCCGGTCTGCCGGCACCGCTGAACGCCACGCGCTATCATTCGCTGGTGGTCGACCCGGCGACGCTTCCCGATACGCTGGAGGTGACGGCGTCGCTGGCGGATGGCACGATCATGGGGCTGTCGCACCGGACCCTGCCGATCCACGGGGTGCAATTCCATCCCGAATCGATCCGCTCCGAACATGGCCACGCCATGCTGCAAAACTTCCTTGACCTGGCACGGGTTCCGGCATGAGCGGCGATCTGAAGGTGTTGATCGCCACCGCCGTCGACCGCCCCCTGACCCGCCCCGAGGCCGAGACGGCGTTCCGCATCCTGTTCGAGGGCGCGGCAACCCCGGCCCAGATCGGCGGGTTCCTGATGACCCTGCGCACCCGCGGCGAATCGGTGGACGAATACGCCGCCGCCGCCGCCGTGATGCGCGCCAAGTGCCGGCCGGTGAAAGCCCCCGACGGCGCAATGGACATCGTCGGGACCGGCGGCGACGGCAAGGGCACGCTGAACATCTCGACCGCGACGGCCTTCGTGGTGGCGGGCGCGGGCGTCGTGGTCGCCAAGCACGGCAACCGCAACCTGTCCAGCAAATCGGGCGCGGCGGATGCGCTGACCCAGATGGGGATCGATGTTATGGTCGGGGCAAGCGTGGTCGAGCGCGCGCTGAGCGAGGTCGGCATCGGCTTCATGATGGCACCGATGCACCATCCCGCAACGGCCCATGTGATGCCGGCTCGCGCCGAGCTCGGCACCCGGACGATCTTCAACATCCTCGGCCCGCTGACCAACCCGGCCGGGGTAAAACGCCAGTTGACCGGCGCCTTTTCCGCCGAGGTCATCCGCCCCATGGCCGAAACGCTTGCCGCGCTGGGGTCGGAACGCGCGTGGATCGTGCACGGCGGCGATGGCACCGACGAGATATCGATCAGTTTTCCCACCAAGGTCGCGATCTTGGACAACGGACAGGTCACCGAGACCGAGATCGCGCCCGAAGATGCCGGGCTGCCGCGCCACCCGTTCGAACAGATCATGGGCGGCGCGCCGGAAGACAACGCGCGCGCCTTCCGCGCGCTGTTGGCCGGCGACGCGTCGGCCTATCGCGATGCGGTCCTGCTGAACGCCGCGGCGGCACTCGTCGTGGCGGATCGCGTCACCAGCCTGACCGACGGTGTGGAAATGGCACGCCACAGCATCGATTCCGGCGCGGCGAAAGAAAAGATCGAAGCCCTTGCGCGCCTGACCGGCGGGCACACCTGACGCGGCTGCCGGAGCCTCCGGCGGGAGTATTTGGATCGGCAAGAAGCCTGGAGCCCGGTTTTTTTCTTGCTCAAAATACTCCCGCCGGAGGCTCCGACATCAGCAGATCGCGCAGCACTGATGGCAGGCGGTCGGGCAGATCCTCGGCGATGAGGCCGGGACCGAACCGCCGGGCGCATTCGACGTGCAGCCAGGCAGCCGTTTCGGCAGCCGCCATTGGCGCAAAGCCGCGGGCCAGCAATCCGGCGACGAACCCGGCCAGCACGTCGCCCGCACCCGCCGTGGCCAGCCAGGGCACGGCGCGGTCGTATTGGGCCGAATGGATCGACGCGTCCCCTTGCGGGGTGGCGATCACCGTGTCCGGCCCCTTGAAAAGCACGGTGCACCCGGCGCGCGCCGCGGCGGCGCACGTGGCGTCGACCTTCGAGAAGACATGCTGTTCGGTGACCGGAGCGCTCATGCTATGCGCGATGTCGGGGAACAGGCGCGCGAATTCGCCGCCATGGGGGGTGAGCACGCAGCGGTCGTGCAGGCGCGCGAACAAATCTGGGTCGCGCGCGACAAGGGTCAACGCATCACCATCCAGCACGGTGTTTCGCCGCGCGTCCAGCACCTGGCGCACCAGATCGGCGGTGCGCGGAGTGATGCCCAGACCCGGTCCGGCGCACAGGGCGTTGATCCGGTCATCCTCCAGCGCTTTGGCCAGCGCGTCGGCGTCTTTCAGCGCGCGCAGCATGATCGCATTCAACTGTGCCGCGTTCTCGATCAGGGCGGCGGGCGGGCAGGCGATCGTCACCAATCCGGCGCCGATCCGCAGTGCACCGCGGGTTGCCATCCGCGCGGCTCCGCCCTGCCCGACGCCGCCGGACAGGATCAGCGCGTGGCCATGATCGAACTTGTGGCCGCCCGCCTTGCTGAGAGGGGACGAACGCCCCCGCTTCAACCGTTCACCATCGAAAAGGCCACAGCCAGCCGGGCGCGGGTCCGAGCCATCAGAACCCGGCCCGTCACGCAAACCGATATCGACCACTGCCAGACGGCCGCACATCGCTGGCCCGTCGGCAAGGTGATGTCCCGGCTTCATGGTGTGAAACGTCACCGTCAGATCCGCCGCAATGCAACCGGCACCGGCCGGACCAGAGTCCGGCGCCACGACTTGGCCGGTATCCGCCGACAGGCCGGACGGCACGTCGAGGGCCAGGGTTTTCTGTTCATCGGTGGTTTGGAACGCGGCGTGTGTCATGACAGATATCAGCTCCGCAGGCAGAGGCCGCGACAACCCCGTTCCGAACAGCGCGTCCACCTTCAGATCGAACGCCGGGGCGCGCCTTGCCGCTTCGCCGGTCGTCAGCGGCCAGATCTCACCCCAGCGCCGGGCGTTCGTGCGCGCATCCGGCGGCAGCTTCGCCAGATCGCCATGGAGGAACACGGCAACCGTCCAGCCCAGATCGCGCAACAGCCGCGCCACCACAAAGCCATCGCCGCCGTTGTTGCCGGGGCCGCACAGAACCACGGCGCGGCGCTGTCCGGTCGCGAGATCGGGCCATTCGGCCAGCATCGCGGCGATGGCGCCCTGCCCCGCGCGCTCCATCAGTTCCAGACCCGTGACCGCGCCGCTGTCGATGGCGGCCTTTTCGACCGCTCGCATCTGGGCCGCCGTCAGTAGCATGCTCATATCGAGCGCCTCGATTTTTGCGTTGTGCCCATTTTTTCACCCTGTCGCCCGTAAATTGACCATCGGTCACGATTTCCGCCGTTGCATCCCCCCCTGCGTATTACTGTAGAATTGTGGTGCCCGGTTGGAAATGGTTTGACCGGGATCAGCAAGCCGCCGGGAGTCGACGCATGAAAAAGATCGAAGCGATCATCAAGCCCTTCAAGCTGGATGAGGTGAAGGAAGCGCTTCAGGAGATCGGGGTGCAGGGGTTGAGTGTTCTCGAGGTCAAGGGCTTTGGCCGTCAGAAGGGGCACACCGAATTGTATCGCGGGGCCGAATACGTCGTGGACTTCCTGCCGAAGGTGAAGATCGAAGTCGTGATGGACGACGAACAGGTGGATGCCGCGGTGTCCGCGATCATCGCCGCGGCACAGACCGACAAGATCGGTGACGGCAAGATCTTCGTGTCGAACGTCGAACAGGCGATCCGCATCCGCACCGGTGAATCCGGCAGCGACGCGCTCTGATATCGCACCCGGCGCCCGTGCGGGCGTTGGATCGGAATGGCCGCGCCACAGCGGTCTGTAAACTTGGGAAAATCAAAAGAGGACGGCCACCATGAGCGCAGCCGACATGCTGAAGACGATCAAGGACGAAGGCGTCGAATACGTCGATGTCCGCTTTACCGACCCGCGCGGCACATTGCAGCACATCACCATGGTGGCCGACCAGGTCGACGAAGGGTTCCTGGAAGACGGCCTGATGTTCGACGGCTCGTCCATCGGCGGCTGGAAGTCGATCGAAAAGTCGGACATGAAACTGATGCTGGACACCGACAGCACCTACATGGACCCGTTCTATGCCGAAAAGACGCTGGCGGTGCATTGCACGGTCTATGAACCCGACACCATGGAGCGGTACGAACGCGACCCTCGCGGCACCGCCCGCAACGCCGAGGAATACCTGAAATCGACCGGCATCGGCGACACCGCCTATATGGGGCCCGAGGCCGAGTTCTTCATCTTCGACAACGTCCGCTACCAAGTGGCCATCAACAAGGTCTCCTATGAGGTGGACGCGGTGGATGGTTCGTGGAACACCGACACCGAATACGAGATGGGCAATACCGGGCACCGTCCGGGCCTGAAGGGCGGTTATTTCCCGGTCAACCCGGTGGACGATGCCCAGGACATGCGCTCGGAAATGATGTCGACGATGAAGCGGATCGGCATGAAGGTGGACAAGCACCACCACGAGGTCGCGTCGTGCCAGCACGAACTCGGCCTGATCTTCGACACGCTGACCCGGCAGGCGGACAACCTGCAGAAATACAAGTACATCATCCACAACGTCGCTCATGCCTATGGCAAGTCGGCCACGTTCATGCCGAAACCCATCACGGGCGACAACGGCACCGGGATGCATGTCAACATGTCGATCTGGAAGGATGGCAAGCCGACGTTTGCGGGCGACAAGTATGCCGACCTGTCGGATACCGCGCTGTATTATATCGGCGGCATCCTGAAGCATGCCAAGGCGCTGAACGCCTTCACCAATCCGTCGACCAACAGCTACAAGCGGCTGATCCCCGGTTTCGAAGCGCCGGTGCTGCGCGCCTATTCCGCATCGAACCGGTCGGGATGCATCCGTATTCCGTGGGCTGAATCGCCCAAGGCGAAGCGGGTCGAGGCACGCTTTCCCGATCCCTCGGCCAACCCCTATCTGTGCTTTTCGGCACTGCTGATGGCCGGGATCGACGGCATCAAGAACAAGATTCATCCCGGCGAAGCCATGGACAAGGATCTGTATGACCTGCCGGCCGAAGAACTGGCCGGGATCCCGACGGTGTGCGGCACCCTGCGCGAAGCCCTGCTGGAGCTGGAGAAGGATCACGACTTCCTGACCGCCGGTGACGTGTTCACGATGGACCAGATCCAGGGCTATACCGATCTGAAATGGGAAGAGGTTCTGGCCTATGAACAGAGCCCGCACCCGATCGAGTTCAAGATGTATTACAGCTGCTGATCGGGCAGCCGGAAATACCGGGAAAGGACGCCTTAAGGCGTCCTTTTTCGTTTACCGCATCTCGTTGCAGCAACAACAATCCAACTTTTTTACGAAAAAGCGTCGTTTTTTGTTGCGCCCGCAATAAACTACCGCGTATCTTTGAACAATCAAGGTTAAAAATCCGGTTTCATGTCGGATTGCGAACGTCGCGCCGCAATTTTTCCACATTCGAATGCAACTCATGATTGTAATAACATCGAGTGGAGTAAAGTCGTGACCATACGTTTTGAAGAAACCTTGGGTGTGATTGTTCATCGCCGCGGCGAAGCCGTCGGACTCATCGATCTTGCGATCCATTTGCAGGCCGCGCTGGCCGCTGAAGGGTTCGAGTTCAAGACCCTGGGTGTCGCCGACCATGAGGACATCCATTTCATCGGCGACGGCACGCTGCTGACGATGCACCGCGACCCCAAGCGCCCCTGCCGGCTTCAGATCAGCGTCGAAACCCCGATCAAGGCGGAAGAACAGGAATTCCTGGCCGCCAGACGGCTGGCGCTGATGAAACGCGCCCTGCGTCACATCTCCAAGCAGGTGCCGGCCCGCGCGGCCAAGATCCGGCATCTCGACGACGCCTGCGATGTCGTCTTCCAAGAGCCGGCCCTGGCGGCGCACCCGTCGATGACCGTCTTTTCCGAACCGATCATCGGCATCGAAGACCTGTTCGCCTCGGCCCGCCAGAAGCTGCGTGAACGCCTGGAACGGCTGAGCGCGGGTGCCCCCGGTTCGGGCGCCACCCTGAATTCCTGACACACCACGTCCGCATCGCATCATCCGCGCGAGGCGATGCCACGACACCTGCGCCAGATCGCGCCGCGGCAATGGTTGGCGCGGGCCGGATGATCAGCCATCGGCGGTTTGGCCATGGGTGGGGTGTCACGCCCGGCCAAAGGCGCGGATGACTGCGCCGCCCCTGCTCCGATCCCGCCGCCGTTTCGCAGCGCCCGGCGATCGGTATCGATCCGATCGGCGCCCGGTGTCGTCTTCTCAATAACCGGTCATGGCCTTGCACCCTGTTCGAATCGTCTCCACCTTGGTCATAACCACGGAAGGAACACGCGATGGCGACGAAGAAGGTCACGTTCAAGGGGCACGACGGTCACACACTGGCGGCACGGCTGGATCTGCCCGACGGCCCACAACGCGGCGCGGCCCTGTTCGCCCATTGCTTCACCTGTTCCAAGGATATCCACGCCGCCCGCCGCATCGCGGGGCGGCTGGCTTCCATGGGATTGGCGGTGCTGCGATTCGACTTCACCGGATTGGGCCATTCCGAGGGCGAATTTCACAACACCACCTTCACCTCGAACGTGACCGACCTTGAATTGGCGGCCGCCCACCTGGCCGAACTCGGCATGGCGCCGGGTCTGCTGATCGGTCATTCGCTGGGCGGGGCGGCGGTGCTGAAGGCCGCCGGACAGATCCCGTCGGCGCGGGCGGTCGTGACCCTGGGCGCGCCCTTCGATCCCGAGCATGTCACCCATAACTTCGACGGCGCGCTTGAAACCATCGACGCCGAGGGCGAAGCGACCGTTGATTTGGGTGGGCGGCCGTTTCGGATCGGGCGCGATTTCGTCGACAACGTGCGCGGCGAAAACCTGACGCCGGCAATCCGCGATTTGAAACGCGCATTGCTGGTGATGCACGCCCCCCGTGACGCGGTCGTGGGAATCGACAATGCCACGCGCATCTTCGTCGCCGCGCGCCATCCCAAGAGCTTTGTGACGCTGGACGCCGCTGATCACCTGATCACCCGACCCGAAGATGCCGAATACGCGGCCGGTGTCATTGCCGCATGGTCCGAGCGTTATCTCGACCTGGCGCCCCAGGCGGCCCCCGACGACCCGCCCGAAGGCGTGGTGCGCGTCTCGGAAGCCGACCCCGAGGGGTTTCTTCAGGACATCACCGCCAGCACCGGCGCCCATGTCCTGGCCGATGAGCCGGTGGATTTCGGCGGCACGGGCCGCGGCCTGACGCCCTATGGCCTGTTGGCGGCCGGGCTCGGGGCTTGCACGTCGATGACGCTGCGCATGTATGCGCGGCGCAAGGAATGGCCGCTTCGCCACGTCAGTGTGGATGTCACCCATGACCGTGTCCACGCCGAGGACGCCGCGAAAAAGAACAAGCACGCCGACACCTTCACCCGCACGGTGCGTATCGAGGGCGATCTGGATCCCGCCCAACGTGAACGCCTGTTGGAAATCGCCGGACGCTGTCCGGTGCATCGCACGCTGGAAAAAGGCGCCACGGTCGTGACGCGGCTGGCGGACGACGCCTAGCGTTGCAGCTTGGCGTTCAACGCCGCACCGACCACCGGGCTGACGAAATGCGACGCATCGCCCCCCAGACGGGCGATTTCCTTGACCAGCTTGCTGGCGATCGCCTGGTGGCGGGCCTCGGCCATCAGGAACACCGTCTCGACGCTGTCATCCATGACGCGGTTCATTCCGACCATCTGATATTCGTATTCGAAATCGGAAACCGCCCGCAGCCCGCGGATGATCAGCGATGCCTTCACGTCGTTGGCACAATCGATCAGGAGGTTGTCGAAGGGATGAACGACGATCTCGGTGCCGGTTTCAGCGTGTTCGGTGCCGAACGCTTCCTCGATCATTGCCACGCGTTCTTCCAGCGTGAACAACGGCCCCTTGTCGCGGTTGATCGCGACCCCGATCACCAAGCGGTCGACCAGGCGGCACGCCCTGCGGATGATGTCGGCATGTCCCAGCGTTACGGGATCGAAAGTGCCGGGATAAAGTCCGATACGCATGGGCGTCCTCTCCTGATCGCATTGGCCTGCACGCAACATTATTGCGTTCACGATTGCAAGCGGAACCAGAGGCCGCGCGTCCCGGCGACAGTGTCAGTGCCCCATCACCATGCTTTCCAGGGCGTCACGCTCCATCGCCAGTTCGGACAGCCGCGCCTTGACCACGTCGCCGATCGAAATCAGCCCGATCATCACGCCGTCCTTCATCACTGGCATGTGGCGGAACCGCCCTTCGGTCATCTTGGTCAGAACGACCACTGCTGCCTCGTCGGGGGCACAGGCGATCAGCTTGGTGGTCATCAGGTCATCGACCTTGTCGGACATGCAATCGGGGCCGCGTTTGCCCAGTTCGCGCACGATATCGCGTTCCGACAGGATCCCGGCCGGGACGGTGCCGTCCTGCGAGATGATGATCGCGCCGATCCTCTTGTCCGACAAAAGTTTCGCGGCCTCGGCCACCGATGTGCCCGGCGCAAGGGTGAACACGCTTGAATCCGGTTTACCGTTGAGGATCTGCTGTACCAACATGACAGGACGCCTTTCGTGACGGTTGACATGTCTTTAGCGTCGCCCACGCATGGTGCATGTGTCAAGCGGCGCGAACGCGGCTTTCCGCCCATGGGCGATGCGCCTAGGGTGGCGTCAAACTTGCTGGAGGATACGATGCAAACGCTGACCCACTGGATCGACGGCGCCCATGTCACGGGATCGGGACGCACCGCCGACGTGTTCAACCCCGCCACGGGCGAGGTCCAGGCCCAGGTGCCGCTGGCCACGAAATCCGAGGTCGACGACGCGATCGCCCGCGCCGCCGCCGCCCAGCCGGCCTGGGGTGCCACCAATCCCCAGCGCCGCGCGCGGGTGATGATGGAATTCGTGCGCCTGCTGAACCGCGACATGGACAAGCTGGCCGAGGCCCTGTCGCGCGAACACGGCAAGACCCTGCCGGATGCGAGAGGCGACGTGCAGCGCGGATTGGAGGTGATCGAATTCTGCATCGGCGCACCACATCTGCTGAAGGGCGAGTTCACAGATGGCGCCGGCCCGGGAATCGACATGTATTCCCTGCGCCAACCCCTTGGCGTTGTTGCCGGAATCACGCCGTTCAACTTTCCCGCGATGATCCCGATGTGGAAGATGGGACCGGCCCTGTCCTGCGGCAACGCCTTCATCCTGAAGCCGTCGGAGCGTGACCCGTCGGTGCCGCTGATGCTGGCCGAACTGCTGAAGGAGGCCGGTCTGCCCGACGGCGTGCTGCAAGTCGTCAACGGCGACAAGGAGGCGGTGGACGCCATCCTGGACAACGACACCGTGCAGGCCGTGGGTTTTGTCGGCTCGACCCCTATCGCGCAATATATCTATGCCCGCGGCTGTGCGAACGGCAAGCGGGTGCAATGCTTCGGCGGCGCCAAGAACCACATGATCGTCATGCCCGACGCCGACATGGACCAGGCGGCGGATGCATTGATCGGCGCGGGATACGGTGCCGCGGGCGAACGGTGCATGGCGATTTCGGTGGCGGTGCCCGTCGGCGAGGCGACAGCCGATGCGCTGATCGAAAGGCTGGTGCCGCGGATCGAGAGGTTGAAGATCGCCCCCTATACCGCTGGAAGCGATGTCGATTACGGGCCCGTCGTGACGGCGGCGGCGAAACGCAACATCCTGGAACTGGTGGAAACCGGTATCGACCAGGGCGCCAAGCTGGTGGTCGACGGACGCGGTTTCACCATGCAGGGATACGAGGACGGCTTCTTCGTCGGCCCGCACCTGTTCGATCATGTCACGACCGACATGGATATCTATCGCAAGGAGATCTTCGGCCCGGTTCTATGCCAGGTACGGGCCAAGACGTATGAAGAGGCGATGGGATACGCCATGGACCACGAATACGGCAACGGCACCGCGATCTTTACCCGCGACGGCGACACCGCGCGGGATTTCGCCGCCCGGGTGAACATCGGCATGGTCGGCATCAACGTCCCGATCCCGGTGCCGCTGGCCTATCACACCTTCGGCGGCTGGAAGAAATCCGGCTTCGGCGATCTGAACCAGCACGGGCCCGATGCCTTCCGGTTCTATACCCGCACCAAGACCGTGACCGCGCGCTGGCCCTCGGGGATCCGCCAGGGGGGCGAATTCAACTTCCGGGCCATGGAGTGACGTTGGCGCCGGAGCGCTCCGCGCGGGAGTATTTGGATCAGTAAGAAGCGGGGCGAACGCCTTGGGCAATGGGCTTTGACGTGACGCCGCAAAACCTCCATACCCGGCGCGTCCCGCAAACCGGAGGTTCGCACCATGGCCACGATGAGCCGCCTTGCAGCCCGATTTTCGATGCGCGATCCGGTGTGGGAGCGCCATGCGAACCCGTGGTCGGCGATCACCCGGCTGCCGGTGCTGCCGCTTCTGGCGCTTTCGGTTCATGGCCGGGTGTGGATCGGCTGGTGGTGCCTGGTGCCGGTCGCCCTTTTGCTGGTCTGGGCCTGGCTCAATCCCCGGGCGTTTCCGCCACCCGCGCGCACCGACAACTGGTTCTCGCGCGCGACCTTTGGCGAACGGGTCTGGCTGAGCAGCGGCGAAGTGCCGGTGCCGGCCCACCATGCCCGGGCGGCGGCGTTGCTGTCGTGGGCGGGGGCGCTGGCGTTGGTTCCGGTGGCGTGGGGGTTGTGGGTGCTGGATCCGTGGGTGACGGGCCTTGGCGTTGCCCTGTCGGTGCTGTTCAGGCTGTGGATGATGGATCGCATGGTCTGGTTGCACGCGGATATGGCGCGCGTCCATTCGCCCTATGCCGGCTGGGTGCGATAGGCTTGCCAGTGGGGCCACGCGCGCCCATCTTGATGACATGTTGAAATTCACACCGATCCTTCTGGCCATCATCTATGGCTTTGCCATGTATCACTTTTCGGCGTGGCGCACGGCGCGCGAGCTGGACCAGAAGTCGAGCGAGCTGGCCGATGGCACCCTGCGCAAGCTGACACAGCGGCTGGCAACCGCCCTGGATCTGGAGGCGATCAAGGTTTACGTCTATGAAATCGCGCCGGTGAACGGATTGGCCGCGCCCGACGGGCGCATTTTCATCACGCGGGGCTTTTACGAGAAATACCGCGCCGGCGAAGTGACCGCCGAGGAGATGGCCAGCGTCATCGCGCACGAGCTGGGGCATGTCGCGCTGGGTCATTCGCGGCGGCGAATGATCGACTTTTCCGGTCAGAACGCGCTGCGCACCGCCATGGCCATGGTGCTGTCGCGGTTCCTGCCCGGTATCGGCGTGATGATCGCGGGGTTCCTGACCTCGCTTCTGGCGGCGCGCCTGTCGCGCAAGGACGAATACGAGGCCGACGCCTATGCCTCGGCCCTGTTGACCAAGGCCGGGATCGGTGTGGAGGCGCAGAAATCACTGTTCGTCAAGCTTGAGGCCCTGACCGGCGCGAACAGCGGCGCGGCTCCCGCGTGGCTGATGAGTCATCCGAAAACCGCCGAACGCATCGCCGCCATCGAGAGCAATACCGCGCGCTGGAACGGCTGAGCGGCGCCCAGCAAGCGCCCCATGGCGCAGCACCGGCGCGTGCTGTATGCTGCAGGCAAGTGCAAGGAAAATGACATGGCAACACCCCCCCGCGACAGGAAAAGCAGCGGACGCGGACAACGCGACCTGACCGTCAAGGTCAAGTCGGCGCGCGGTCGTCGGCTGTCGTCAACCCTGTGGTTGCAGCGCCAGTTGAACGACCCCTACGTCAAGAAGGCCCAGAGCATGGGATATCGCGGCCGTGCCGCGTTCAAGATCCTCGAGCTGGACGACAAGTACCGGTTCCTCGTGCCGGGCGCGCGGGTGGTCGATCTGGGCTGTGCACCCGGCGGTTGGTGCCAGGTTGCGGCGCGGCGGGTGAATGCGCTGGCTGACCGTCCCGGCAAGGCGCAGGGCCGTGTTCTGGCGCTGGACATTCAGGAGGTCGAGCCGATCGCGGGCTGCGAGATTCACCAGCTGGATTTCCTGGCCGAAGGCGCGGATGAGCAGGTCAAGGCGTGGCTGGGCGGCACGGCCGATGTGGTGATGTCGGATATGGCGGCCTCAAGTTCCGGCCACAAGCAGACCGATCACCTGCGCATCATCTCGCTCTGCGAGGCGGCGGCGCATTTCGCATTCGACGTGCTGGAGCCGGGCGGCACCTTCGTGGCCAAGGTTCTGGCCGGCGGCGCCGAGCATGAGTTGCAGCAGCTGCTGAAGCAGAAGTTCACCAAGGTGGCAAACGTCAAGCCGCCGGCGTCGCGGTCGGATTCGTCCGAGAAGTTCGTGGTCGCCACGGGCTTCCGCGGCTAGGACGCCTTCTCTTCCAGCTCAAGCCACTCGGTTTCTGCCTCGGCCAGCTTTTCCTGACGCGAAACAAGGGCTTGGGTCGCCTTCTTGAACTTGACGGGTTCGCGGGTGAACAACTCGGGATCGGCCAGAAGCGTTTCCAGCTTGGCGATTTCGGCCTCCAGCCGTGCGATTTCGTCCGGCAAGGTTTCAAGGCGGTGGGTTTCCGAAAAGCTCATCTTGGCGGGCTTCGCTTTTGCCGGCTTGTCTTCTTTGGGCTTTGTCGGGGCGGTCGGGGCCGCTTCGGGTTCGGTTCGCGCACCGCGTTGGGCGCGGTAATCGCTCCACCCGCCGGCATAGACGGTGGCGCGTCCGTCGCCTTCCATCGCCACGGTGGTGTCCGCCACCCGGTCAAGGAAATCGCGGTCGTGCGAGACCAGCAGAACGGTGCCGTCGTAATCGCCCAGCAGATCCTGCATCAGGTCCAGCGTTTCGACATCCAGATCGTTGGTCGGTTCGTCCAGGATCAACACGTTGCTTTGACGTGCCATCAGTTTGGCCAGCAACAGACGCGCCTTTTCGCCGCCCGACAGGGATCGGACGGGCGCGCGGGCCTGTGCCTCGGAAAACAGGAAATCCTTGAGGTATCCGACGACGTGGCGCGGCGCGCCGCGCACCATCACCTGATCCGCCGCGCCCGAAACGCCCAGACCCGGATCGCCGGTCAGGTTTTCCCAAAGCGTCGCGTCGGTGTCCAGTTGCGCGCGGTTCTGGTCGAACACCGCGATATCCAGGTTGGTGCCAAGCTGGACCGTGCCGGTGTCGGGTTCGATTTCGCCGGTCAGCATCTTCAGCAGCGTCGTCTTGCCCACGCCGTTGGGCCCGACAAAGGCGACGCGCTGGCCGCGCTGAATCCGCAGATCGAACGGGGCAAGGATCACCTTGTCGCCGAAAGCCTTTGAAATGCCTTGAACTTCGACAACGCGCTTGCCGCTTTTCGGCCCCGCCTCAAGCGCCATGTCGGCGGTGCCCTGCCGCCTGATCTGTTCCGAACGCTCGGCGCGCAATTCGCCCAACGCGCGCACGCGGCCCTGGTTGCGCTTGCGCCGGGCCGAGATGCCTTCGACCGCCCAACGCGCTTCGGCCTTGATCTTGCGATCCAGCTTGTGGCGCTGCATGTCCTCTTCTTCCCAGACGGTATCGCGCCATTCCTCGAAGGAATCAAACCCCTTGTCCTGGCGGCGCACCTGCCCGCGGTCGATCCACAGCGTCGCCTTGGCCAGACGGCGCAGGAACGCACGGTCGTGCGAGATCAGCACGAAGGCGGTGCGGGTCGACGACAGCTCATCTTCCAGCCAGGCGATCGCCTCGATGTCCAGATGGTTCGTCGGCTCGTCCAACAGCATCAGGCCCGGCGCCTCGGCCAGCAGTTTCGCCAGCGCGGCGCGGCGCTTTTCACCGCCGCTGGCGACCGCCGTGTCGCGATCCGGGTCGAACTTCAGGCCCTCGGCCACCATGGCGACGCGGTATTCCTCGCCCACGTCCAGCGCGGAGGCGGCGTAATCGCCCAGCGTCGCGAAACCGGACATGTCGGGATCCTGTTCCATGTATCCGACGCCGGTGCCCGGCGAGATGACGACATCGCCCCTGTCGGGTTCGACCAGACCGGCCATCACCTTCATGAGGGTGGATTTGCCCGACCCGTTGCGCCCGACCAGGGCGACACGGTCGCCCGGCTGGATCACCAGATCGAGATCGGAAAACACCGGATCGCCGCCGAAAGTCAGGGAGATGCCAGAGAGCTGAAGAAGGGGTGCGCGTGCCATGGCTGGCAGCTATACATGGCCCGTGCGAAGGTCAACGGGCCGCACGCCACGGCCCGCCGGCCCCGGCACGATTTGACGCAAATTCCGTAACGGCCCCGGCATCGGCGCAAGATTCCCTGTTGGCGGGATCGCCGCCTTGCGCCTATGGTTCTGACCAATGCAAAAAAAATGTCTGGGAGGACACCCGATGAACAAGCTGTTGGGCCGTGTGGCCGTTGCCGCCCTTGCCACTGCCTTCGCCACCGAGGCGATGGCGACCGAATGGAATGTCTCGCTCTGGGGCAAGCGGCGGGCATTCACCGAACACGTCGAAAAGCTGGCCGAGCTGGTCAGCGAAAAGACCGACGGCGCGTTCACGCTGAACATTTCCTACGGTGGTCTCAGCAACGAGCGCGAGAACCTTGACGGCATTTCCATCGGCGCCTTCGAGATGGCGCAGTTCTGTGCCGGCTATCACGCCGACAAGAACCCGTCGATCACGGTGATGGAACTGCCGTTTCTCGGCATCGAAACGCTGGAGCAGGAAACCGAGATCTCGATGGCCGTCTATGAGCATCCGGCCGTGGCCGAGGATCTGGCCCGCTGGAACGCGACCTTGCTGATGCCGTCGCCCCTGCCCCAATACAACCTGATCGGCATGGGCGATGCCCCCGAAAAGCTGGCGGATTTCGAAGGCATGTCGGTGCGCGCCACGGGCGGCATCGGTGCGGCGATGGAAGCGGTCGGCGCGGTGCCCACCTCGATGTCCGCCACCGAGGTGCGCCAGGCGATGGACAGCGGTGTCGTCAAGGCGGTGTCCTTCGCGCCCCACGCCCACATGTCGTTCGGCACCACGGAAAACGCCGATTGGTGGACGACGAACCTGAACCCCGGCACCGTCAACTGTCCCGTCGTCGCCAACACCGATGCGCTGAACGCGCTGAGCGATGACGAACGCGAGGCGCTGATGTCGTCGATCGACGCCGCGATGGATCATTACATCGACTATTACAACAACGAGACGATGGCCAAGTGGGGGCCCCTGCTGGACGAAAAGGGGATTCAGCGGATCGAGTTCACGCCCGAGCAACTGGCCGAGTTCAAGTCGAAGGCGGCGGAACCCGCCGCCCAGGCATGGATCGAGGAAAACGCCGGCCGCGGCCTGCCCGCGCAGGAGCTTTATGACCTCGTGACCGGCATGGTCGCGAACGGATCGTAATCCGCGCACGCCGGTTCGGGTGCGGCGTTCTTCGGGTCGCCGCACCCCGTTGCCAAAGGACATCCCATGGCCAGTTCCGCATCCGTCCTTGAAGACGGCTCGCTTCTGTCACGTCTTGACCGCGGCTTGTTCCGCCTTGAAACCGTGCTGTGCCTGATCTCGGGTCTGGCCGTGTTTTCGCTGATGCTGATGGCGGTATGGAACGTCGGCGGGCGCAATGTTTTCGGCGCCCCCTTGCGCGGCTATGTCGACTGGATCGAACAGGCGATGCCGCTGATCGCCTTCATGGGCATCGCGTTCACCCAACGGGTCGGCGGCCACATCCGCATGGACATGGTGGTGGGCGCGCTGAAGGGCCGCGCGCTGTGGCTGGCCGAACTGGTGACGACGCTGGCGATCCTGATCCTGATGGTGCTGATGGTCTGGGGCACCTGGGCGCATTTCCAGCGCAGCTTCGATTTCGCCTCGCCCCTGTGGTCGCGCGACAGTTCGATCGACATCGGCCTGCCGCTGTGGCCCGCAAAGCTGTTGGTGCCGGTTGCATTTTCGGTGCTGTGCCTGCGGCTGGTGTTGCAGGTCTGGGGCTATGGCCGGGCGCTGATCCTCGGGCTGGACAATCCCGTCGCCGTGCCATTGGTCCAGAGCGTGGCCGAAATCGCCGCCGCCGAGGCCGAGTTGATGACCGCCGGCCCCAAGGGAAACCGCTGACATGACCTCCATCGAAATCGGCATCGCGGTATCGGCCGGGATGCTTGTGCTTGTCATCGTGGGGATGCGGGTCGCCTTTGCCGCCGCATTGGCCGGTGTGGTGGGGCTGGTCTGGATCTTCTGGGCCAAGAAGGGATACGCGGGCGACGAGTTCTTCTGGGCGCTGACGGTGGCCGTGAAAACCGCCGGCCAGGTGCCCCATTCCAAGATCTCGTCCCAGGCGCTGTCGCTGATCCCGACGTTCATCCTGATCGGATACCTGGCGTATTACGCGGGGCTTACGCAGGCCTTGTTCGAGGCCGCGCGCCGCTGGGTCGGCTGGCTGCCCGGCGGTCTGGGTGTCGCCACGGTGTTCGCAACTGCGGGGTTTGCCGCCGTGTCTGGGGCATCGGTCGCCACATCCGCCGTCTTCGCGCGCATCGCCATCCCCGAAATGCTGAAGATCGGATATGACAAGAAATTCGCGGCCGGAGTCGTTGCGGCGGCGGGCACGCTGGCCTCGCTGATCCCGCCCTCGGCGATCCTTGTCATTTATGCGATCATTGTCGAACAGGACGTGGGCAAACTGTTGCTGGCCGGGTTCATTCCCGGCGTCTTCTCGGCGCTGGTCTATACCGGGCTGATCGTCGGCATGGCGCTGATCCTGCCGAACTTCGGCCCGCCGGTGCGCGGCTTTACCTGGCGCCAGCGGTTCGCGTCCCTGCCCCCGGCCCTGCCCATCGTCTTTGTCGTCGTGATCATCATCTTCTTCATCTACAACCCCTTCGGCGGCGACGCCTGGGGCACCCCGACCGAGGGTGGCGCGCTGGGCGCCTTTGTCGTGCTGCTGATGGCGCTGTGGCACGGGATGCGCTGGGCCGAGCTGAAATCGGCCCTGCTGGAAACCGCCAAGCTGGCCGTGATGATATTCTCGATCATCTGGGGCGTGCTGATCTATGTGCGGTTCCTGGGCTTTGCCGATCTGCCCGGCGCGTTTTCCGACTGGATCACGGGGCTTGAGCAATCGCCGATGCTGACGCTGGTGCTGATCCTGCTGGCCTATGCGGTGCTGGGGATGTTCATGGACGCCATCGGGATGCTGCTGCTGACGCTGCCGGTGGTCTATCCGGCGGTGATGGCGCTGAACGGCGGCGCGGGGGTGTCCGCGGCCGAGTCGGCATTCGGCATGTCGGGACCGATGTGCGCGATCTGGTTCGGCATCCTGGTGGTCAAGATGGCAGAATTCTGCCTGATCACGCCGCCCATCGGCCTGAACTGTTTCGTCGTCGCCGGTGTGCGTGACGATCTGACGGTGCAGGACGTGTTCAAAGGGGTCGCGCCGTTCTTCGTCGCCGACGCGCTGACGATCGCGGGTCTGGTCGCCTTCCCCGCGATCGTGCTGTGGTTGCCGTCACTGGCGTGAACCGCCCCGCGGCGCCGAAATCAGATCAGACGCACCTGCGTGCCCACCGGGCAGATCTGGAACAGCTCGGCAATCTTCGCATTGTAGAGCCCGATGCAGCCATCGGATGACCGCCGCCCGATCTTGCGGGTATCATGGGTGCCATGGATGATATACGCGGGCCAGCTGAGATACATCGCATGGGTGCCGAGGGGGTTGTCCGGGCCCGGCGGCATATAGCGATAATGCGGAAAGCGTTCCATCATCGACGCGGTCGGGGTCCAGTCCGGGCCCTCCTTCTTGCGCACGATGCTGGTATAGCCGCGCTTGGTCAGTTCCTCGCTGATCGGCACGGACGTCGGATAGACGCGGTAATCAGAGCCGTCGCCGCTCCAGTAATGCAGCGCGCGCGATCCGGTGTCGGCGACGATGGTGGCCACGCCCAGATCATCGAAGTGATCCTGCCAACGCTGGGTGACGAACCCCGAAGCATTGCGCCGGTCAACGGTCTGCGCGCGCAGGACGGCGGGCATCGCAAGGCCACCGGCCACGGCGAACCCGGACATCAGCGCGCCACGTCTTGTCATGGAACTGCTCATACTCTTTCCTTTCTTCCAGCCGCGTCGGCCAAACCCCAGTGGGTGCGGCCCATAGAACAGCCACTCTGAGATTTAAGACCGCCACACCGATGCTGCAACCGCGTCCACCCCTGTCTGAAACAACAAGAACGAGGATGTGATGCGATGTCAGCAGATTGGGCCGGACATCAGGGGTTCAGGGCGATCCGCCGCGCGCTTTCGATGTGCCGGGTCACCGCATCGGCGGCGGCGGCCGCATCGCGGGCCTCGAGCGCGGCGATGATGCACAGGTGTTCGCCCATGGCATCGGCCACCCGGCCTTCGATGCGCACCCGTTCGTTGTGGATCAGGCGGATCTTGACCGCGTTGACGGCATAGGCGGCGGTGATGATCGAATTGTCCGTCGCCCCGACGATGGTGTCGTGCAGGCCCCAGTCGATCCGTTGGGCGCGGGCGTTATCCTCGGCCCCAAGCGTTCCGGCCAGTGCCGCATCGCGCATGGCCTCGTGGCTGCGGCGCAGGTCGGCAAGCGCGGCGTCGGTGATCTGCGCACACAGGATCGCCACCGCCTCGCGTTCGATGATGGCGCGAAACTGGAACGCCTCGCGGATCAGGTTCAGATCGATCGGTGCGATCTGCATCCCGCGCCTTGGCATGGTGCGCAGCAGGCCCTCGGCCTCGAGCCGTGGCACGACCTCGCGGATCGCGCCCAGCGGCAGGCCGGTGATATCCACCATCTCGCGCTGGGTCAGGAACTGGCCGGGGCGCAACTGACGCGACAGGAGCTTCTGGGTGAAGCTGTCATAGGCCTGATCGCGCGGTGGCGTGTCCGGGGGGTGGGCGGGATCGGTGCGGGAGCGGTCCATCGGGATCTCACGGTTTGGGACCGGATGCGCGGCATTCCGGCCTCGGGCTGGCACGATCAATAGCGATCCGGCCGCAAATCGTAATCCGACGGCGCACTCAGCCCTGCATGGCGTTGGAATGGGATCTGCGGATGTGCGTTTCCATCGCGGCCACGGCCGTCCCCCGGTCACGCGCCAACAGCGCGTCGATCACCGCCAGATGATCGCGAAAGGCCTGCTCCAGCGTCTCGGCCGACAGCCGGATCCGGTCGCGGTTTATCAGCCGTATCCGGATGGCGTTGACCGCATTGGCCCGGATCAACAGGGCGTTGCCCGTGGTATCGATCAGCAGCTGGTGAAACGCGGTGTCGATCTGCTGGCATTCGTCCAGGAACCCGTCCGTCGCGGTCTGCACCGCCAGCCGGTCCAGATGCAGACGGCGCTGGTGGTGCAGGATATCGTCCGCCAGCCGATCGACACAGACGATTACCGCCTCGCGTTCCAGCGCCATGCGCAAGCCGAAGGCATCGCGGATCATCGCCAGATCGACCACCGTGATCTGGATTCCCCGTTGCGGCATGACGCGCAACAGACCCTCGGTCTCCAGCCGGGGCAGCAATTCACGCAGCGCCCCGATGGACAGATCCAGCATCTGCATCAGCGTGCGTTGCGACACGAACTGACCCGGCTGCAACGCCCCCGACAACAGCGCCGCCTGAAACCGTTCATAGGCGGCCAGCTTGCCGGGAACCGGCGGCGCGTCGGAGGATCGCGTGGTTGCCATCTATGCGCCGTCACTCGCCGTGGGCATAGGCGAACCCGGTTTCATCCACCATCGCCACGACCCGCCGCGCGGTGGCGTCGTCAAGCGCGCGCAGCGGCGGCATCACCTGGCTCAGGCCCGGATCGTCGCCATAGATCGCCAGCGCCGCCTTGATCGCCGCCAGACCGCCGTTGCCGTCCAGCACCTCGATCCTGCGGGCTGACTTTTCCGACGCTTCCGCCGCCTCGGCACTGTCGGGATCGGCCACGATCCGGCGCAGATCGGCGGCAAACAGGTTCGGCATGCCGCCGATGATCCCCGCCCCACCAGCGCGCAGAAGATGCGGCAACACCCGGTCGTCACCCGTAAAGATCGACAGCGCCGGAAAGGTCTTGGCCAGCATGATCCCGTTGTCCAGATCGCCGGTGGAATCCTTCATGCCGATCACCCGGTCGCCGAACCGGTCGATCATCATCGCCACCAGGTCAGGCGAATACGGCACGCCGGAAAACTGCGGGATGTTGTACAGGACCAGATCCACGGGCGGGGCATCGCGTTCGGCGATCTCGGTGGCGGCGGCGAAGAAATCGACGATGCCGGCATCGGTCCAGAACGGATAATAGAACGGCGGCAGCACCAGCGCGGCGCGGCACCCCAACAGCCCGGCGGTGCGCAGCGACAGCGCGGCGTCCGCCACCGTGGGCGTCATGACCGACGGCAGTTGGCGCGCCATGTCGATGCCGGCCTCGGCCAGCTCATGCAGCGCGGCGGCTTTCTGTGCGCTGCCCAGCGACGCACCCTCGCCCGTCGTGCCGAAGGTCGAGACATAGTCGCAGCCGTCGGCGTGCAACCGCCCGATGTGGCGGGCCAGGCGGGCGACGTCGATCTCGCCCCCTGCGGTGACCGGGGTGACGGACGCGGCGATGACACCGGCAAGGCGGGGTTTGGTCAAGGGGGCTCTCCATGGCGTTCATGACTGATACGATCAGTCTGTCACCTTTGATGTTTACAGAACCGCGCGATTGTTGCAACGTTCTTTGACACCGCGTTCCACACTTGCCCATCGGGCGGCGGAACCGGACAGATGTGCATTCAGGGAGGAACGGCATGACGAAATTGGGAAAGATCACCGCACGGCTGGCAGGGTCGGTCGCGATTACCGCATTGGGCGCGACGCTGGCGCTGGCGCAGGACACGATCGAGCTGAAGTTCACCACCGCATCGGTGCCCAGTGACATCCACACCCAGGCCATGCAGGTGTTCAAGGACACCCTGAACGACGCCGCGCCCGACCGCTTCGATGTGCAACTTTACGATTCGGGCAAGTTGTTCGCTCAGGGGGCCGATCTGGATGCGCTGCAACGAGGCAACGCCGAGCTGGCCTATGTCTCGTTCCAGCAGATCGCCGATGCGATCCCGGAATACGGCCTGTTCACCGCCGGTTACCTGTTCCAGAACCCCCAGCACCTGCGCGCCGTCATGGAAAGCGAGATCGGCACCGAGGTGAAAAAGCGCGTGGCCGAGGACATGGGTCTGCACATCCTCGACATCTGCTATCTCGGCACGCGCCAGTTGAACCTGCGCGATGTGCGCGAGGTGAACACGCCCGCCGACATGGACGGGGTCAAGCTGCGGATGCCGGGGTCGGACGCCTGGCTGTTCCTTGGCAAGGCCCTGGGCGCACAGCCGACACCGGTGCCCTTCTCCGAGGTTTACCTGGCGCTGCAGACCGGCACCATCGACGGCCAGGACAACCCCCTGCCCACGGTCGAGGCCGCCAAGTTCTATGAGGTGACCAAGCAGATCACCCTGACATCGCACCTGGTGGACGGCGTGAACATCATGGTGAACGACCAGACCTGGGAGCAGTTGAGCGACGACGAGAAGACGGCGATGCAGGACGCCGCTGTCGCCGCCTGCGACTGGAACAACGACAAGCGCATCTCGGAAGAGGCGCGGCTGGTCGAATTCTTCGAATCCGAAGGGCTGACGGTGACGACGCCCGACGTCGACGCGTTCCGCAGCCACGTTCAGGACTATTACATGACCTCCGACCGCGCCAAGGACTGGCCCGAAGGCTGGGTCGACCTGATCAATGCGCTGGCACCGTAAACCGGCACGGATCGGACAGGGGCGGGCGCGCGCGGCACCCGCCCCTGTCATGTTCGGGGATTCTTCATGAAAATCGTCGCCATCACCAAGGCAATAGCCGACGCCATCGGCGCGCTGCTGTTCCTGTTCACCTTTGCCGGATTCGTGGTTCAGGTGTTCTGGCGCTATGCGCTGAACGCGCCCCTGCCCTGGACCGAAGAGGCGGTGTTGATCGCGTTCGTTTGGTCGGTGTTCTGGGCCACCGCCTTCATGGTGCCGCTGCGCGCCCATGTGACGTTCGACGTGGTCCATGACGCGGTGTCGCCCCGCACGCGGCGGGTTTTCGACTTGGTGTCGATGGCCGCGCTGCTGGGCGCCTTCGTGCTGCTGATCCCCTATACGTGGGATTACCTCGATTTTCTGACACGCAAGAAATCGCCGGTCATGCGGCTGCCCATGCATTGGGTGTTCAGCTGCTACATCCTGTTCGTCGTCGCCGTCGCCGTGCAGGCGGCATGGCGCATCGGCCAGATCCTGCGGCCGCGGGGGACATCGTGAATGCTGGCTGAATATGCCTTTCCGATCATGCTGGCGATCCTTCTCACCATTACGGTGACCGGCACGCCCATGGGTCTGGCGATGATCGCGTCCAGCGTGTTCTATCTGGCCATGTCGGGGCGCGACGTGGGGCTGGCGGCCGAAAGCGTGCTGAACGGCATCTTCGGCAATTTCGTCGCACTTGCCGTGCCGCTGTTCATCTTCGCGGCCAACATCATGAACGCGGGCCAGATTTCGGACCGGTTGCTGAAATTCGCGCTGGCGCTGGTGGGGCGGTTTCCCGGCGGGCTGGCACAGGTCAACGTTCTGACCAGCCTGATCTTTTCGGGGATGAGCGGCAGCGCGGTGTCCGATGTGGCGGGGGTCGGCAAGGTGCTGACCGACATGATGACCGACAAGGGCCGTTATCCCCCCGGGTTCGCCGGTGCGATCACCGCCGCATCATCGGTGGTTGGGCCGATCTTTCCGCCATCGATCCCCTTAGTGTTCTATGCGCTGGTGTCGTCCACCTCGGTCGGTGTGCTGTTCCTGGCGGGGGTGATCCCGGCGATGCTGATCGTCGCGGCGCTGGGCATCACGGTGATGATCGTGTCGCGTCGCCGGGGGTTTCCGGTGGAACCGGCGATTGCCCTGCGCGCATTTCCCTTGATCGTGCTGCGCGCCATTCCGCCGCTTCTGATGCCGGTGATCCTGCTGGGCGGCATCTATTCCGGAGCCTTCACCCCGACCGAGGCCGCCGCCGTCGCCGCCGCCTATGCGCTGCTGCTGTCGGTCATCGCCTATCGCGCCCTGGGGTGGCGGGCGTTCTATGGCGTGGTGCTGGAGTCGGCCCGCACCACCGCCGTCATCACCATCATCCTGTGCGGCGCCTATATCTTCAACTATGTCGTCTCGGTCGAACGCCTGCCCGAGGCGATGCTGGCGCTGTTCAACAGCTATCAGATGGAACCGTGGATGTTCCTTCTGATGGTGAACCTGCTGTTCCTGGTGCTGGGCTGCTTCATCGACGTCTCGACGATCCTTCTGGTGGTGGTGCCGCTGTTCATCCCGACCGCGCTGTTGCTGGGGATCGATTTGAACCATTTCGGTATCGTCGTGGTGGTCAACCTGATGATCGGGCTGATCACGCCGCCCTATGGCATATTGCTGTTCATCCTGAAGGCCACCAACGGCATACCGCTGAACGCCATGATCCGCGAAATCTGGCTGTTCATCGCGGTGCTGATTGCGGCGCTGCTGGTGATCACCTATTTCCCCGCTCTGTCGCTGTGGCTGCCCAAGGTTGCGGGCCTGCTGTGAGCCGGGCGTCATTGCCCCGGCCCGCCCCGGCGCGCTAGGGTTCCCATGACGCAGGAGGCCGCCATGACCCGTTACACCACCGCCCATCAGAACGATCCCGATCCGGTTGAAACCGGCGAATGGCTCGAGTCGCTAGAATCCCTGACCGATGCGTCGGGGGCCGAACGGGCGCGGTTCGTGCTGAACCGGCTGTGGGACGAGGCACGGACCCTTGGCGTAACCTCAGGGGGATTGCCCTATTCCGCCTATCGCAACACGATCCCCGTGGCGCGGCAGGGCGAATTTCCGGGCGACGCCGAGATGGAAAATCGCCTGACCTCGATCGTGCGCTGGAACGCCCTGGCCATGGTGGTGCGGGCCAACCGTGCTTACGGCGAGTTGGGCGGGCATATCGCTTCCTATGCCTCGGCCGCCGAGATCTTCGAGGTCGGGTTCAACCATTTCTTTCGTGCACGGAACGATGATTTCGCCGGCGATCTGGTCTATTTCCAACCCCACTCCGCCCCCGGCGTCTATGCCCGCGCCTTCCTTGAGGGTCGGCTGAGCGAGGCGGACATCGCCAACTACCGCCAAGAGGTTCCCGGCCCCGGCCTGTGTTCCTATCCCCATCCCTGGCTGATGCCGGATTTCTGGCAACTGCCCACCGGGTCCATGGGGATCGGGCCGATGTCGGCGATCTATCAGGCGCGGTTCATGCGCTATCTGGCGGCGCGCGGCCTGGCCGAAACGTCCGAACGCCGGGTCTGGGGCGTGTTCGGCGACGGCGAGATGGACGAACCCGAAAGCATCGGCGCGCTTACCCTTGCGGCGCGCGAGGGGTTGGACAACCTGACCTTCATCGTGAACTGCAACCTGCAACGGCTGGACGGGCCGGTGCGCGGCAACGGCCAGATCATCCAGGAGCTTGAATCGCTGTTCACCGGAGCGGGCTGGAACGTGATCAAGGTGCTGTGGGGATCGGAATGGGATCAGATATTTGCCCGTGACGACGACAACGTCCTGCTGCGCCGGTTCGCGGAAACCGTGGACGGGCAGTATCAGAACCTCGGGTCCAAGGACGGCGATTACAACCGCTCGAAATTCTTCGATGTCGATCCGGCCAGTGCCGCCTTGGTGGCTGATATGTCCGACGCGCAGATCCACGCCCTGAAACGCGGCGGGCACGATATTCACAAACTGCACGCCGCCTTTGCCGCCGCCAAGGCGCACAAGGGCCAGCCGACCGTGATCCTGGCCAAGACCAAGAAGGGGTTCGGCATGGGCGGCGCGGGTGAATCCCGGATGATCGCCCACCAGGCGAAAAAGCTGGACATCGATGCCCTGCTGGCGTTCCGCGACCGGTTCGATCTGCCGCTGAACGATGCCCAGGTCGAGGCGCTGGAGTTCCACCGCCCCGCCGACGACAGCCCCGAGATGCGCTATCTTCAGGACCGGCGCCGCGCGCTGGGCGGCTATCTTCCCTCGCGCAGCGCCAATGCGTCGGCGCCGATCCCCAAGCGTCCCGCGCCCGAGGTGTATGGCAAGTTCGCCCGCGAGTCGGAGGGCCGCGAATATTCCACCACCATGGCCGCCGTGCGTCTGCTGAGCGGTCTGTTGCGCGACAAGGCGTTCGGTGCGCGCATCGTGCCCATCGTCGCGGACGAGGCGCGGACCTTCGGCATGGACACGCTGTTTCGCCAGATCGGCATCTATGCCCCCGAGGGGCAGCTTTACGATCCCGAAGACGCCGGTTCGATGATGTTCTACCGCGAGGCGGGGAATGGTCAGTTGCTTGAGGAAGGCATCACCGAAGCGGGCGCCATGTCGTCCTGGACCGCCGCCGCCACCGCCTATTCGGCCCATGATGTCGAACTGCTGCCGATTTATATCTACTATTCGATGTTCGGGTTTCAGCGGGTCGGCGATCTGATCTGGGCCGCCGCCGATCAACGGGCGCGCGGGTTTCTGTTCGGCGCCACTGCCGGGCGCACCACCCTGTCGGGCGAAGGGTTGCAGCATCAGGACGGATCGTCCCACATCGTTGCCGCGACGGTGCCCAACTGCCGCGCGTACGATCCGTGCTTTGCCTATGAACTGGCCGTGATCATGGAACACGGCATGGTGCGGATGCTGGACGAACGGCGCGACGAGTTCTTCTATATCACCGTGATGAACGAGACCTACGCACAACCGCCCCTGCCCGATGGCGTGGAGGACGGCATCCTGCGCGGGCTTTATCCATTGTCCGGCCCCGCCAGCGACGCGCATATCCGCCTGATCGGGGCGGGCACGATCCTGCAACAGGTGATCGGGGCCGCCGAAACGCTCAGGGACTACGGCATTCAGGCACAGGTGTTTTCAGCCACGTCGTTCAGCGAACTGGCCCGCGACGCGGCCGAGGTCGAGCGTGCCAACCGCTTTGCCGACACCCCGCGCCAGAGCCATGTCGAAACGATGTTGCCCGGATCCGCGCCGGTCATCGCGGCCAGCGATTACGTGCGCGCCGTGCCCGCCCAGATCGCGCCCTACATCGACGCGCGGATGACGATCCTCGGCACCGACGGGTTCGGACGTTCCGCCAGTCGCGTGGCGCTGCGCCGTTTCTTCGAGGTGGACCGCGAGAACATCGTCATCGCCGCGCTGTATGCATTGGTGCGCACCGGGGCGGTGGAACGCGCCGTGCTGAAGAAGGCCATCGCCGACCTCGGCGTCGATCCCGCGACGGCACCGCCATGGCAGGTGTGATCCCCGTCAGCGTTTGAGTTCGGCCAGGAACGCCTTCTGAAACTCGGCCACCAGCCGCGACTGCGGCCGACCGATGCGCGTCAGCATGCAGGCCGGAACCGCGATGGGCGGATCGAACGGGCGCACGGCAAGATCCATGTTGGGCAGGAAGGACGCGGTGTAATTGTCCACCACCGCGACACCGTTACATGAATTGGCGATGACGGCGGCGGTATGGCAATACCGCACCTCGACCTGGGGTTCATAGGGTGCGCGCATCAACTCGAACGCGTTCTGCACCATCAATCCCATGCCCGACGCACGCACCAGTCCGATCAGGCGATGCTGGCCGATATCGGCGGGCCCCACCACCGACAGGCGCGCCAAGGGATGGTCCTGCCGCATCAGCGCGACCATCCGGTCGGTGCGGATCTTGTCGACAGTGACGCCGGGATGGCTGTCCAGCGCCAGGCACAGCCCGACATCGACGGCGCCGATGGCGACCGCGTCGATCACCGCTTCCATCCGGCGCACGTCATATTGCACGACAACATCGGGGCGCGCGTCCATGAACGCCGACAACGCCCCCGGCACCACCGAATGGCCCAGCGGCGGTGTCGCCATGATGCGCAAGGTGCCCACCGCCCCGCCGCGCAGATCGCGCACCCGCGACTCGACCGAGCGCAGCTGATCGAACAGCGGCTGCACCTCCTGCAACAGGCTGCGCGCCTCGTCGGTGGGGACCATGCGCTTCTTTTCGCGGGCGAACAGGGCAAAGCCCAACTGCTGTTCCAACTGCTTGATGGCGGTGGACACGGACGGTTGCGAAATGCCGAGCTCTTCGGCAGCGGCCACCGTGGTCTGGTGCAGCATCAGCGTGCCGAAAATCTCGAGCAGGCGCAGGGACAAATCGTTACGACGGACTACCTTCATGGCGCCGTGATAGCGCACTCACAACCGCTGTGCCAGCACGACCCCCATCGCCATGGCAACCGCCGCCTGGGTCGGATCGATCACCGGGATGCCCAGCTCGCGTTCCAGCGGAACGCGGTGCACCGCCATGCCCGCACAGCCCAGAACCAGCGCCTCGGCCCCGTCATCGATCAACGCATGGCCCACCTCGGTCAGCTTGGCGAAGGTGCCGGACCCGCGGGCCGATTCGTCGACCGTCATGTTCAGCGCGCGTTCGCCCGCGACCCGGTCCAGCACACCCATGCGTCGCATGTACAACCGGTGCCGGCGTTCCGACGCCGACGAGATGCCGACGATGCCGATCCTGTCGGCGCGTGACAGGGCACTCAGGACACCGCTTTCCTGGATGCCGAACACCGGAACCGGCGACACCGACCGGCAGGCGTCGATGCCCGGATCGGAGTAGCAGGCGATCACGAAGGCCGACGCATCGCCGCGCCGCTTGACCAGTTCGACCATGGGCAGGACGACCTGATCCGAGTTCACCTGATTTTCGATGCCGAACGGCCCTTCGGCCAATGTCACGCAATCAATGCCGGGCCCGCCATCCAGGCGGAACGGCGCCAGCGCGCGGTCCAGCCCATCGGTCACGGCTTGGTTCGAGTTCGGGTTGATGACGACGATGGGGCCGGTCATTTCGCCGCTCCGGGTGCGATATTGGCGCCGAAGTTCGTCGCCGGATCCAGTTCCGGCGCACGGTGGCCGGGATAGCCGGTCAGGTCGATCCTGGCGCGCGCGACATAGCGCCCCTGCCCCGGTTTCGCGACCAATTCGCCGTTTTCGACGATCCGCTTGCCGCGGGTCAGGACGGTGGTGGGCCAGCCGGTCACGCTCCACCCTTCGAACGGGGTGTAGTCCATGTTGTCGTGCTGATCCTCGGCGGTGACGGTGCGGGTTTCGTTCGGATCCCACAGCGCGATATCGGCGTCCATGCCGATGGCAATGCTGCCCTTTTCCGTCAGGCCATAGAGCCTGGCCGCATTCGATGCCGACAGCGCGGCGAACTGCTGTAACGTGATCCGCCCCTTGTTGACCCCTTCGGAAAACAGCAGCGGCAGGCGCAGCCCGATCCCCGGCATCCCGTTGGCGATCTGGTTGAACCGCGCCTCGGGGCCGTTGGCCAGCTTGCCGGTCTCGTCATAGCGGTATGGCGCGTGATCGGACGAGAACACGCTGAAGGTGCCGGCCTGAAGATGCCGCCACAGCGCATCCTGCGTGGCGGTGTCGCGCAGCGGCGGCGAGCACATGAACTTGGCCCCCTCCATGCCCGGACGGTCCAGATCGTCGCGCGTCAGGAACAGGTATTGGGCACAGGTTTCGCCGAAGATCTTCGCGCCCTCCATGCGGGCGTCGGACACCAGTTTCGCGCCCTCGGGGGTGGACACATGCACGATCAGCAGCGCGGCATCCGCCAGTTTCGCCAGCGATATTGCGCGGTTCACGGCCTCGGATTCCGCCAGCGCGGGGTGGCTGACGGCATGGTATCGCGGTTGCACATGGCCCGCATCCACCAGCCGCTTCGTCATCCACGCGATCATGCCGCTGTTTTCGGCGTGCACCATCGTCAGCGCCCCGTGTTCGCGCGCCACCGTCAGGATATCCAGGAACTGTCGGTCGTCGATCTTCATCAGATCATAGGTCATGAACACCTTGAACGATGTGACGCCGCGCTGGAACGCCAGTGGCAATTCCTCGGTCAGCACCTTTTCGGTCGGGTCGGCCACGATCAGATGATAGCCCCAGTCGATCACGGATGCCCCCGTCGCCCGCGAATCGTAGAGATCCAGCGTTTCGGTCACGCCCATGCCGCGATGTTGGGCGGCAAACGGCACGAAGCACGAATTGCCGCCGAAGGCCGCGCTAATGCTGCCGCTGCGGTAATCGTCGGACGTCATGCCGCCCGTGGCCGATTCCTGGGCGATGTGGCAATGCGCCTCGATCCCGCCGGGCAGGACAAGGCGATCGGTGGCGTCGATGGTGTCGCGCCCCTCAAGCCCCAGACCCAACGCCGCGATCTTGCCGTCGGTGATGCCGATGTCGCCGCGATAGGTGTCGGCGGCGGTGACGATGGTGCCACCCGTGATGACCAGATCGTGCATGGCGTTACACCGACTTGATCGCGCCACCGTCACAGCGGATCTTGCTGCCGGTGACATAGCTGGCCTGTTGCGAGGCAAGGAAGGCGCAGACGGCGCCGAATTCCTCGACCGTGCCATAGCGGCCCGTCGGGATCGTGGCCTTGGACGCCTCGCGCGCCTCCTCCAGCGATTTGCCGGTCTTTTCGGCAACCGATCCGTCCAGTTCGTCCACCCGTTCGGTGTGGATGCGCCCCGGCAACAGCATGTTCACCGTCACACCGTCGGCCGCCACATCGTTGGACAGCGATTTCGACCACCCGACCAGCGCCGAGCGGATCGCGTTGGACAACCCGAGGTTCGGAATCGGCTGGATCACGCCCGACGATCCGATGGTGACGATGCGGCCCCACTTGCGTTCGCGCATACCGGGCAGGATGCGGGCCGTGATTTCGACCACGTTCATCACCATGGTGTCGAACTGCGATTTCAGAACGGCCGGATCGGAATCGACCATCCGCCCCGGAGGCGGGCCGCCGGTGTTGTTGACCAGGATGTCGACCCCGCCCAGCACGTCCTCGGCCGCCTTGACCAGGGTGTCGACCGCCGCCGTGTCGGTCAGGTCGGCAACGATGTAATCCGCCTTGCCCGGCCCCTTTTCTGTGATCGCCTTCGCCATCTCGGCCAGCTTGTCGCCCGAACGACCCGTCAACAGCACATGCACGCCTTCCGCCGCCAGCGCCTGTGCGCAGCCCAGCCCCAGGCCGCGCGACGACGACATGACCAGCGCGCGCTTTCCGTTCAATCCCAGATCCATCAGTTCAACTCCTCAAGCCGTTTTTCCAGACGCGCCACCAGACGTGTCAGTTCATCGTGATCCCTGGCCGTCATCGACGGCCCCGGCGCGCGCACCCGCGGCGATGCGATGACACCGCGGCGCGACAGAACCTCCTTGCGGATCGCGAGGCCAAGGCCGAGCTGTTGTTCATAGCGCACCAGCGGCAGATAGGCGTCGAACAGGTCTTCGGCGCCGTCCACGTCGCCCGCCTTGTGACGCTTCACAACCTGCACCAGCATTTCGGGGTATGCAAATCCGGTCATCGCCCCGTCGGCGCCGCGCTGCATCTCCTGCGGCAGGAACAGCGCCGAATTGCCGGTCAGGATCGACAGGCGCGGCACGTCGCCGGTGCCGGTTTCGGCCCGCACCCGCGACAGTTTCGTCAGGCCCGGCCAATCCTCGTGCTTCAGCATGACGATCTGGGGGTGGTTCACGGTCAGCCCGATGATGGTTTCCACCGACACCTGAACGCCCGTCGTCTGCGGATAATCCTGGAAACAGATCGGCACGTCATCGCCCAGCGTCTTGCAGACCTGCGCCATGTAATTGTTCAGCTTGACCTCGGTCACCATGCCGGGTTGCGGGGCGACCATGACGCCGCCGGCCCCCGCATCCATCGCGGTGTCGGTCAGGCGTTTCATGTTGTCCAGACCGGCGGCCGAGACACCGACGATCACCGGCACGCGGCCAGCCACCCGGTCCAGAACGCGACGCGCGAAGGTTTCGGCCTCGTCACTGGCCAGCTTGGGCGCCTCGCCCATGATGCCGAGGATGGTCATCCCCGACACACCCTTTTCCAGATAGAAGTCGACCATCCGGTCGGTGCTGTCCAGATCCAGCGCGCCATCGTCCGTGAACGGCGTGGCCGAGATGATGAACACCCCCTCGGACTGCCTGTCGATCAGATTACTCATGCTCTCACTCCCTCAGGTCTTTGGAACCGGGGGGATCGAACGCGGTTCGATCTCCTCCAGCCTTGCGTATCTGTCGGCGAACAGACGGGCGACGGGATAGTCCCCGTTCCAGTCCACGCGCCATGTTTCGGTGTCGATCAGCCCGTCGCGCGCCGCCATGCCGACCACCCGGCCGATCATCAACTCGCGCTCGGCCGAAAAGGTGATCGCGGTGTGACGCACGCATTCCAGCGATACGGGCGCGGCGGCCAGCCGGGGTGGCGCGACATGCGCCGACGGTTCGATTGCCAGACCCAGCGCGGCCGCTTCTGAGATATCCGCCGGATAGGGCGCGGCGGTGTCCACCATGCCTGCCACCAGATCCGGCGTGGCGATGTTGACGACGAATTCGCCGGTGCGCCGGATGTTCGCGGTGGTGTCCTTGGCCGACCCGTCCGGCTTGTTCTGCAACCCCAGCACGACGATGGCCGGATCCTGCCCGAAGACGTTGAAGAACGAATAGGGCGCGGCGTTCACCTGCCCCGCCGCGCCCAGCGTCGTCACCCACGCCACCGGGCGCGGAATCACCACCGCGCTCAGCAGCTTGTAACGGATCGCCGGATCCATCGCGTCGAAGTCGAGCGACAGGGTCATTCGGCAGACCGGGTTTCCTGATCCGGCGTGATCACGCCCGTCTGGCCGGTGATCCGGGTGTAGTGCTCGATCCGGCGGTGGCGTTTGAAATCGAAGATCGTCGCCTTGCCGAAATTGCACATGTCCATGTCGCAGGCATGCACGATCAGCTCGTCCTCTTCGGTTTTCGCGCGCGCCACCACCATGCCGTTGGGATCGACGATGATCGACCCGCCCATAAGGGGATGGCCGTCCTCGACCCCGGCCTTGGCCACGCCGACAACCCAGGTGGCGTTCTGATAGGCGCCCGCCGACATCGACAGGTCCGAATGATACAGCCGCTTTTCCAGCCCTTCGTCGCCGTGCTGGCTGTTCACCGTGGGGGTGTTATAGCCCAGCGTGATCAGTTCGACCCCCTGCAAGCCCATCTCACGATACACCTCGGGCCAGCGGCGGTCGTTGCAAATGCACATGCCCATCCACGCATCCAGGTTGCGCCACACCGGGAACCCGGTGTCGCCCGGCTCGAAATACTTCTTTTCCAGGTGCTGGAACAGCCGGTCCTCGTCGTATTCCGAATGTCCGGGCAGATGGGTCTTGCGATACTTGCCGACGATGTTGCCTTCCTTGTCGGTCAGGATCGAGGTGTTGAAATACCGCCCTTCCGGGGTCTTTTCCGCGTAACCGAAGGTGATGGCGATGCCGTGCTTTCGGGCCGCGTCGAACAGCGGTTGTGTGTCCGGCCCCGGCATTTCCGTCTCGAACCACTGGTCGATCTCGGCCGGATCGTCCATCCACCAGCGCGGAAAGAACGTGGTCAGCGTCAGCTCGGGATAGACCACCAGATCGCATCCCGCCTCGGCCGCCTGATCCAGCAGCGCAATCATCCGCGCCACCACGTCGGCCCGGCTGTCAGCCTTTTGAATGGCACCCATCTGGGCGCCTCCGATCACGATTTCCCGCATGGCTTTTTCCTTCTCAGCTTGCGATCCGCCGCTCGAACCGGGCAATCACGCGCACCAGCGGCCAGAGCAGCAACAAATAGATGCCGGCCGCAAGGATCAGCGGCGAGGCGTTATAGGTCAGCGAGCGCACGAGGCCCGCGGCGTGCAGCATTTCGCCCAGGCTGACCACCGAGGCGAGCGAGGTCAGCTTGACCACCTCGACCACGTTGCTCAGCAGATCAGGCAGCACGTTGCGCGTCGCCTGGGGCAGCGTGACATAGGTCAGCGTCTGCGCCTGCGACAGTCCGGTGGAACGCGCCGCCTCGGTCTGGCCCCTGGGGACCGACAACAGGCCGGCGCGGAAAATCTCGGCGAAATAGGCCGAATTGTTCAGGAAGAACCCGATGGTCACGGCCACGAACGGCGACAGCGACAGACCGGCGAACGGCAGGCCGGCATAGATGAAGATCAGCAGCACCAGCGGCGGGATCGCCCGGAACAGATCGACGAACCCGATCGACAGCCAGCGCACCGCGCGATTTGGCGACAGCGACCCGATGGCGGCGAACAGGCCGCCGATGGCGCCCATCGGGATGACCACGGCACAGATCAGAAGCGTGATGCCCAGCCCCTTGATCACCAGCGGCAGGGCCTTGATCATGATCTCGACGTTGAAAAACTGCTGGATGATCTGTTCCATCAGGCCCCCGGCGACGCAAAGCGCGATTCAAGCCAGCGCGAGGCGATGACGAACGGCAGGAACAGCACGACATAGGCAATGGCGGCCAGGGTCAGAGGCGAGGCATTGGCCGAAAACGATTGCGCCGTCGTTGCCTGCCCCAGGATGTCGGGCACGCCGATCACCATGCCAAGTGCCGTCATCTTGGTAATCGCGATGGCGCGGTTGGTCAGCGGCGGGATCACCATGCGCATGGCCTGTGGCAGCACGACGTGAAACAGCGTCTGGGTAAAGGTCAGGCCGGTGGAACGTGCCGCCTCCCACTGGCCCTTGGGGGTGGCGGTGATGCCGGCCCAGACGATTTCTTCGGCGAAGGCGGCAAGGACCAGCGTCAGCACGATGAACAGCACCACCGACGCCGACAGCAGGATCCCGACGTTCGGCAACCCGAAGAACATCAGCAGGATCACCACCAGTGGTGGAAGCGCGCGCAGCACGTCGGCAAAGATCACGATCACAAACGAGATCAACCTGACCCGGTAGGCGCGGATGCACGCCAGCCCCGCGCCCAGGCCGATGCCGCACAGCACGATCAGCACCGACAGGATCACGGTGACCATCGTGCCCTGCAGGATCGCGGGCGTATATTTTGCCAGAACCACCGGGTTCAGGAAGGTGTCGAGAAACTGCTCCATCCCGCTATCCGTGGAATCGCGACAGGAAGGCGCGGGTGCGATCGTGGGTGGGCGCACCGAAGATCTGTTCGGGCGGGCCCTGTTCGACGATGGCACCGTCGGCCATGAAGATCACGCGGTCGGCCGCGTCACGGGCGAATTTCATCTCGTGACTGACCACCAGCATGGTCATGCCGTGGTCCTTGACCGTGCGCATCACGTCCAGAACATCACCGACCAGTTCGGGGTCCAGGGCCGACGTGGGTTCGTCGAACAGCATCACGGTGGGCTTCAGCGCCAGCGCGCGGGCGATCGCCACGCGCTGTTGCTGACCGCCCGACAGTTGGGCGGGGTGGTGGCCGGCGCGGTCGGACAACCCCACCTCGGCCAACGCGGCGATGGCAAGATCCTCGGCCTCGGCCTTGGATTTCTTCTGGACCCGGCGCAGCGCCAGCGTGACGTTGCCCATGGCCGACAAGTGCGGATAAAGGTTGAAGGACTGGAATACCATCCCGACCCTCTGGCGCATCTTGTTCAGATCGACGCCCGGCCCGGTCAGCGGATCACCCTCGATCAGGATGTCGCCCGAATCGGGTTCCTCCAGCCGGTTGCAACAGCGCAGCATCGTGGATTTTCCCGACCCCGACGGGCCGAGGACGAACACCATTTCGCTGCGCTGCACGCTCAGATCGATGCCCTCCAGCACCTTGAGGGCGCCGAAGGACTTGTGCAGCGCCCGAACCTCAAGCGTCGCGGTGCCGGGTGCGGGCGTGGTCATGTCAGGAACAACCGGGGGTGTGATCATCTTCGACGTAGCCTTCAAAGCCCGGCTCGCCGTATCCCGGACGCGGCGTGATCGCGGCCGATCCTTCGGCGGGGGTCACGTCGAACCACTTTTCCGAAAGCTCGGTCATCGTGCCGTCGATCTTGAGGCATTCGATCACGTTTTCGACCTTGGCGCGCAACTCCTCGTCGCCCTTGCGGAACGGCATCGCCCAGACAAGGCCGGTGGAAAACAGATACGACAGTTCGATCTGCGGGTTCTGCTTGGCCACCCAGGCCGACACCGTGTTGCCCGCGACGTTGGCGAATGCGCGCCCCGACACGACGGCCTGAACCGCGTCCGAGTTGGTGCCATAGGATTCGACGGTCCAGCCGATCTCATCGGCCTTCTCGCGCGCCCAGACGTCATAGGCCGACCCCTTGTTGACCGAGATCACCTTGCCGCTGAAGCCTTCCAGGCTGTCGATCTCTTCGGTTCCGGTCTTCACGACGAACTGGAAGTCGGTGTTCAGGTAACCTTCGGAAAACAGGATGTTGGCGGCGCGTTCTTCGGTCAGGGTGGTGGGGGCCACGACGAAATCATAGGTGCCCGCGGCAAGACCGGGCAGGATGCCGGAATACTGCGTCGCGATGATCTCGATCTCGGCGCCCAGACGTTCGGCGATGATGTTGGTCAGATCGACGTTGAAGCCCTCGACGCCGCCCGACAGCGACGGCATGGCGTGGGGCGCGAAGGTGCCGTCCAGCGCGACGGTGTATTTGTCCTGTGCCATCGCCGCGCCGGACAGGCACAGGGTGGCGGCAATGGTTCCTAGCATGACCTTGCGGTTCATTGGTGTTCTCCCGTTGATTTTTTTCTTGTCGGTTCGTCTTGTCCGACCAGCCTAACGTGAAAAACCGCGATTCCCGCAGTGCAAAAACCGCGCCGATCTATGAGTTTTCCGATATGATCATTGACGTGGCCATGACCGTCACATCATCGCCTCGATCAGGTAGGGGCCGGGTTCCTCCATGGCGGCGGCGATGGCGCGCTGCAGCTCGGCCACATCCTCGACACGCCGTCCCGGCACGCCCATGCCCTTGGCCAGGGCCACGAAATCCAGGTTCGGACGGTCCAGATCCAGCATGTCCAGCGCCGAACGTCCGGGGTTCGCGCCCACCGCGAACAATTCGGTCTTGAGGATTTCATAGGTCCGGTTGGCGAAGATCAGCGTGGTGACGTTCAGCCCCTCGCGCGCCTGGCTCCACAACCCTTGCAGGGTATACATCGCCGATCCGTCAGCCTGAAGCGTCAGCACCGGGCGGTCGGGACAGGCGACAGCGGCGCCCACCGACATGGGGATGCCGTCACCGATGGCGCCGCCGGTCAGCGAGATCCACGAATGCGGTGCGGCCCCTTCGGTCATCCGCCACACGTCCTTGCCGCCGGTGATGCTTTCGTCGACGACGATGGCGTTTTCCGGCAGGGCGTTGGCGATGGCGGCGGCGATGGTGGCCGCGGTGATCGCACCGATCTGTGGCGCGGGGGGCAACGGATCGCTGGCGATCAGGGGTTTCGCCGCCAGACGTTCGGCCAGCGCGGCGACCGCAGCAGGGCCATCGCCATCGCGTCCGGTCAGGGTGACGATCTCGCAGCCCTCGGGCAACAGCAGGCTGGGCCGATCGGGATAGGCGAAGAAGGCGACCGGTGGCACGGTTTCGATCAGGATCGCCCGTTTATAGGGTTTCAACGTCTCCAGCGCCATGTTGATCGGATAGGGCACCTTCGAGATGGCGGCCCGCCCTGCCCCCCGTTCGAACCGGCGGTTCGATGTCGGCGCAAGAACCTTGGCGCCGGTCTGGGCCGCGATGCCCTGCAACTGCGCCACGGCCTCGGGCGTCTCCAGCACCCGGCCGCTGACCAGCAGCACGGTTTCGGGGCCCAGCATCCCGGCCGCCTTG
The DNA here is from genome assembly GCF_002751875.1 of Oceaniglobus indicus. Taxonomy (GTDB): domain Bacteria; phylum Pseudomonadota; class Alphaproteobacteria; order Rhodobacterales; family Rhodobacteraceae; genus Oceaniglobus; species Oceaniglobus indicus. Next base: position 483,929 of record NZ_NMZM01000001.1, read on the forward strand.
TCCAGCGCGCCGTCATCCAGCGCGGCGTACTCCGGCGCGGCGGGGGGTGGCGCCACGACGCCGCCCGCGTCCCAGCCAATGTCGGCGGGCGCGATCAGGGTTGCCACCTTGTTCGGCCGCGACATGGCGGCGCCCAGGGCCTCCATCGCGTCGGCGGCGAAGGTTTCGGGCGATGTCGCCGTCTTGACCCAATCGGAAAACGGCGCCGCCGCCCCCTCGACGTCGGCCGACAACGGCGCGTCATAGCCGCGATGACGCACGGCGTGATCGCCCACCAGGTTGACCATCGGCGCCTTCGCCTTGCGCGCGTTGTGCATGTTCGCCCCGGCGTTCGCGAGGCCGGGCGCAAGATGCAGCAACGTCACCGCCGGCCGGTTGGCCATGCGGGCGTATCCATCGGCCGCCCCCGTGGCGACCCCTTCGAACAGGGCCAGCACACAGCGCATCAGACCGGTGCGGTCCAGCGCATCGACGAACTGCATCTCGGAGGTGCCGGGATTGGCGAAACACACATCGACACCCGCCCCGTGCAGCGAGCGCACGACGCTTTCGGCACCGTTCATGGTCTTTTGATCTTTCATGTCTTTTCCTTCTCGCGGGCGGCTTCGAGCACCGCCAGCCTTTGACGCAGCGCGTCCGATTGTCTGTGTTCGCCTGCCGTTTCGATCACCGGTTCGGCCTCAGCAAAGTGGCAGGCGACGCGCGCCTTGCCAAGCTGGCGCAATTCGGGCCGTTCGCTGCGGCAGCGATCCTGGGCCAGCGGACAGCGCGGATGGAACGCACAGCCCGACGGCGGATTCATCGCCGAGGGCAGATCGCCCTGCACCGGGGCGCGCACGTTGCGCATGGCCGGATCGGGGCGCGGCGCGGCGGCGATGAGTGATCGGGTATAGGGGTGGCGCGGCGTGGCATACAGTTCCTCGACCGGGGCCTCTTCCACGATGCGGCCCAGATAGACGACGGCGACGCGCGACGCCATGTGCCGCACCACCGCCAGATCGTGACTGATGAAGACATAGCCGATGCCGAACTTCGCCTGCAGATCCTTCAGCAGGTTGACGATCTGCGCCTGCACCGACACATCCAGGGCCGACACCGGTTCGTCGCAGACGATCACGCGGGGACGCGTGGCAAGGGCGCGGGCGATGCCGACGCGCTGGCGCTGACCGCCCGAAAACTCGTGCGGGAACCGCCCGGCGTGCCAGGGTTGCAGCCCGCAGGTCTCCAGCAGGTCGGCCACCTTCTGCGCCACGTCGTCCCTGGTCGCAAGGCCATGGAGCAGCAGCGGTTCGGCCAGGGTTTCGGCGACCGTCATGCGCGGGTTCAGCGACCCGAACGGATCCTGGAATATGATCTGCATCTGGCGGCGCATCTGGCGCATGTCATCGTCGGACAGGTCCATCACCGGCGTGCCGTCCAGCGCGACGGTCCCCCCCGTGGGTGTCAGCAGCCGCAGCAGCGTGCGCCCGATGGTGGATTTGCCACAGCCGGATTCACCGACGATGGCAAGGGTTTCGCCCTCGCCCACATCGAAGCTGACATCATTGACGGCCTGCACATTCCCCACCACGCGGCGCAAAACGCCGCGGCGGATCGGGAAATGCTTTGTCAGGTTGCGGACTTCCAGCATCGCGCTCATGCCGCCACCTCGATCGGGGCGTGCCAGCAGGCGACGCCGTGACCCGGCGACAGATCGCGCAGGGGCGGATCCTGGGTGCGGCATTGCTCGGACGCCAGTGGACAGCGGGAAGCAAACCGGCAGCCGGCGATCTTCGACCACGGCGGCGGAACGGTGCCCGGAATGGTGGCCAGCCGCCCGACGGCGGTGTCGATCCGTGGAACGGCGGCCATCAGCCCGACGGTATAGGGATGCTGCGGATCGGCGAACAGATCGGCGGTCGGCGCGCGTTCGACCACGCGGCCCGCATACATCACCACCACATCGTCGCAGGTCTGCGCCACGACACCCAGATCGTGCGTCACCAGCATCACGGCGGCGCCGGTACGCGAGCGCAACTCGCCCATCAGATCAAGGATCTGCGCCTGGATCGTCACGTCCAGCGCGGTGGTCGGTTCATCCGCGATCAGCAGGTCGGGATCGTTGGCCAGCGCCAGCGCGATCATCACCCGCTGGCGTTGCCCGCCCGACAACTGGTGCGGATAATCATCGACCCGCGATTTCGGCGAGGGAAGACCGACAAGATCCAGCATCTCGATCGCCCGCTCCCGCGCCGCCTTTTTCGACAGGCCGGAATGGACCGACAGGCTCTCCTCGATCTGGTGACCGCAGGTATAAACCGGGTTGAGCGAGGTCATGGGTTCCTGAAAGATCATCCCGATCCGACCGCCGCGCAGCTTGCGCATCTCGGATTCGGACAGGGTCAGCAGATCCTGGCCGTCGAACAGGATCTGCCCTCCCGCGTATTTTCCCGGCGGTTGTGGCACCAGCCGCATGATCGACAGCGACGTGACCGATTTGCCGCAGCCCGATTCACCGACGACGCCCAGGGTCCGCCCCCGGTTCAGCGACAGCGACACGCCCTGAACCGCACGCTGAACCGTGCCGCCGACGTGGAATTCGACCGCCAGATCCCTGACATCCAGCAATGGCGCCTCTCGCTGCTCCATCTCTCAACCCTGCGGATAGACGAAGGGTGACGCCTGTTCGTGGGTGCGGCCGGCAAAATCGAGCTTGGCAAACTCGGTTTCCGCGCGCCGCTGCGCCGCCTCCAGCTTTTCCAGCGCGGCCGGCAGATCGAAGGCCGGCACATCGCCGTCGATCACCACGTGCCGCCCGTCGACGAACACGTCGCGCACGGCCCGTTCGGCAGCGACATAGATGAGCGAGCGCAGCGGATCGCGCACCGGCATCATCTGCGGATCCTTGATGTCGGCCAGGAACAGGTCTGCCTTGGCCCCCACTTCCAGACGCCCGATATCGTCGCGGTTCAGGATCTTGGCGCCGCCCAACGTCGCCGCATCGAAAATGTCGGACGTGCGCAGATCATAGGGGTTCTTCGCCACGATCCTTGAGTTGTAGAGCGCGTTGCGCAGCTCCTCGAGCATGTTGTGCGGATAGGTGTCGGTGCCGATGCCCACGGGAATGCCGCCGCGGATGTAACGGCCGACGGTGTTCATCGTGATGCCGCGCCGCTGGAACACGGTCGGGCAATGGGCCACAGCGGCGCCGCTGTCCTGCAACAGCTTGAAGTCGTCGGCTTCGGGCCAGAACACATGGCCATAATCGTTCAGGAAAATCCCGTGGCCGATGATCGCTCCGGGCTTCAGCACGCCAAGGCTGTCGAGCCATTCCAGCGGCGTGATGCCGTGGCGGCGCGTGATCTCGTTGAATTCCACCACCGACTGCGCTGCGTGGATCTGGAACGGCAACCCCTTCTCCTGCGCCAGGGCGAAACTGCCGGCGATCAGGTCAGGCGTGCAGGTGTCGATCTGGCTGGGCGAAATCATGCCCGACAGCCGGCCTGAGGGATGGGCGGCGGCGGCTTCCACCGTCTTCACCGCGTCGTCCATGGCGGCCTTGCCGGCGGCCTCGTCCCATTCGTAATTCACGACATGGCCGTTGTCGGTGTACCAGCGGGCGCTGCGATACATCGGGCTGACAACCCCGCGAAGGCCCGAGGCCGCGAAGGTCTCGATCCAGCCGTCCCAGTTCACCGACAGGTCGACCAGGGTTGTGACGCCCGATTTCAGCAGTTCGGAATAGGTGACCTGAACACAGGCCTCGCGCCCTTCGTCGTCGCAACGGAACAGCGGCATGTATTCATAGAGCGACGACATCCCCAGGCGTGGCGAGCCGAGTTCATCCAGAAAGCCCTTGTTCATCGCTTCCGAACTGGGGTGCGAATGGATGTTCACCAGGCCCGGCGACACCAGCCGGTTGCGTCCGTCGATCTCGGTGTCGGCCTGGCCCGCGTAGGTGCCGCCAACGTGGACGATCTTGTCGCCGTCAAAGGCGACATCGCCGTCCTTCAGATAGGTATGGGTGCCTTTTTCGGCGTCGAAGGCGACGATCCAGGCGGCATTGCGGATGACGGTGACGGACATGGCGTGAACTCTTTGCGATTTTGGGTTGCAAGTGTGGCCGCCCCGTCAGACGGGGCGACGCTTCTTCATGTGACGGCCAAAACGCCCGCGCAGGGCGTTCCGGCGCCGCCGCTCACTCCTTGAACTTCAGGTCCAGGCCCTTGTAGAGACCCGAGCCGTAGATGTTGTGCGGCACGATCGTCTCGAGCTTGTCGCTCTGCGCGATCACCATCGGCTCGTGATACAGCGGCAGCCAGACCGCGGCGTCATGGACGATTTCCAGAACCTCGCCATAGCTGGACGACCGCTTTTCGTCGGTCAGCGCGGTGGCACCGGCCAGAAGCAGTTCGTCGGTCTTGGGGTCGTTCCAGTTCATGCGGTTCGGCGTCGGCATGTTCTCGCTGCGGAAATACAGGTTCAGCGCGTCCCCCGACGATACATAGGGGAAGGACATGCCGAACATGTCGAATTCCTGCGTGGCCAGCTTGCCCCAGGCAACGGTCGCGTCATAGGCCTCGATCTGCATGTCGACGCCGATTTCGCGCAGATAGGCCTGCACCGCTTCCGAGATCTTGCCCCAGGTCGAGCCGGCAAAGACATAGGCCGTGGGCGCCAGGCGCACGCCATCCTTCGAGCGCACCCCGTCATCGCCGCGCACCCAGCCCGCATCGTCCAGGATCTGGTTGGCCTTTTCGGGATCATACTTCAGCAGCTTGTCGTCCAGGTCGCGGTTCCAGTCCAGCGCTTCCTGGCTGACATAGGAATAGGCGGGCTGCACCACCCCGAAGAACAGGTCTTCGGCCATCGCTTCCTGGTTCACGGCCAGGTTGATCGCGGTGCGCACTGCCGGATCGCTGACCGTTTCCTTGTCGATCTTGAAGCCCATGAAATAGGTCCAGAACGCCAGGTCGGATTGCACCACCTCGACGCCGGGCGTGGCCTTCAGCTGTTCCAGCGCGATGTAGGGGACGTATTGCGTCACCTCGCTCTGGCCGGTGATGACGGCGACGGTGCGGGTGTTTTCCTCGGGCACGATCTGCCACGTGATCTTGTCCATCGACGCCGGGCCGGTGTTCGAATGGAACGGCGCGCCCCAGGTATAGGCCTCATGCTTGGTCAGGATCATCTTGTCGCGCGGCGTCCATTCGCCCCAGCAGAACGGGCCGGTGCCGTTGAACCCGGTCACCCCGAAATCGGCACCCAGTGCCTCGACGTTCTCCTTGTCGATGATCGTGCCGAAGCTCTGCGTCAACTGATACAGCAGTTCCGAAAACGGCGCCGTCAGCTTGTATTCCACGGTGGTGTCGTCCAGCGCGGTCACGCTTTCGACCTCGCCCGCGCGCCAGCCGACCGGCGACTTCGTCTCGGGGTCGATCCAGCGGTTGACGGAATAGGCGACATCCTCGGCCGTCAGCTTCTTTCCGTCGCAGAAGGTCACGTCATCGCGGATCTTGAAGGTATAGGTCTTGCCGTCCTCGCTGACCTCCCAGCTTTCGGCGATGCCCGCTTCGATGGTCTGCATGTCCGGCGCAAGGGACACCAGCGTGTCGCCCATCATGAACAACACCTCGGACGCGCCCCGCGCGGTCGATTTGTGCGGGTCATAGTTGTTGCTGTCCACCTCGCGGACGATGGTGATTTCCGCCGCCTGCGCGATGCCCGCCGTCAGCAGGATCGCGGTGGTTGTCAGAAGTCGTTTCATTTTGTTTTCCTTTTCCCTGTCGTCTGTTGTTTTCAGTGTTTCAGGACCGCAACCGCGGATCCAGAACGTCGCGCAGCGCATCGCCCAGCACGTTGGCCGCCAGCACGATCACGAAGATCAGGACCGACGGGATCACCGCGATATGCGGAGCATAGAGCAGGAAATCGCGGCCCTGCGCCGCCATCATCCCCAATTCCGCGGTCGGCGGACGGGCGCCGAGCCCGAGGAACGACAGCGCGGCGCCGATCAGAATGATCTGCCCGAAGCGCAGCGAGATGAAGATCATGATCGACGAGATGCTGTTGCGCAGCAGGTAGCGGGTGAACAGCGCCATGTTCGACAGCCCCAAGGCCCGTCCCGCCTCGATGTATTCCTGCTTCATCACCGATACCGCGATCGAACGCGCGATCCGCGCGCAATCGGGCACCGACGCGATGGCCAGCGCGATGATCACCGGCCCCGCCCCCGGTCCAAGGACGGCGACCAGCGCCAGACCCAGCAGGATGGCCGGGAACGACAGCATGATATCGACAAAGCGCATCACGAACGGGTCAAAGCCGGGCCGGAACGCCGCCAGAAGCCCCAGGAACGATCCCAGGACGCCGCCGATCCCGACCGACACAAGCCCGATGATCAGGGTCAGCCGGGTGCCATAGAACAGCCGGCTCAGCATGTCGCGCCCCTGCCCGTCGGTGCCGAGGATATAGGCCCAGTCGCCACGCGCGTTCCAGACCGGCGGCTTCATTACCGCCCGTGACGACGCGAACGGATCGTGCGGTGCGATCCAGGGTGCCGCGATGGCGCAGACCACGATCACGAACAGCACAACCGCCGCCAGCAACGCCGCCGGATCGCGGATCAGCCGCTGCCACCAGGGCCGGATCGGTTCCGGGGCGTCCATGGCTTCTTCCTGCGCAACGCTCATGGCCTGGCCCCCGCGTGGGTTTCCGGGCGGGCGGGCGTCGCGGAACGCGCGGTCGCACCGTTCGGACACAGAACGCCGCTCATTGCTGCACCCGCGGGTCGAGCAGGGCATAAAGGATGTCGACGATCATGTTGATCAGGATGAACCCCAGCGCCAGGATCAGGATCGCGCCCTGGGCCAGCGGGAAGTCGGAACTCAGGATCGCACCGACCGCCAGGCGCCCGACACCGGGATAGGAAAAGATGCTCTCGGTCACCACGGCGCCGCCCAGAAGATACCCGGCCTGAAGGCCGATCAGCGTCACCACCGGGATCAGGGCATTGCGCAGGCCATGGCGCAGGATCACCCGCAATTCGCTCAATCCCTTGGCGCGCGCCGTGCGAACATGGTCCAGCTTCAGCACCTCCAGCACCGAAGACCGCGTCATCCGCGCCACCGGACCGATGAAGATCGCCCCCAGCGACAGGGCAGGCAGCGCGATGTGGCGCAATCCGTCCACGCTCCACAACGGGCCGCCCCGCCCGATGAAGGGCAGCAGGCGCCATTGCACACCGACGAAATGGATCAGCATCAGGCAGATGAAGAAGATCGGCAGCGACACCCCCGCCACCGAGATCGCCATGATCGCCCGGTCGATCAACGACCCGCGATAGACGGCGGCCAGCGTGCCCATGCCGATGCCCAGCGGGATCGACCAGATCAGGCAGGCGAACATCAGTTCGGCCGTCGGCCCGATCGCCGCCAGCAATTCCGAAATTACCGTCTTGTTGGAAATCAGCGACCGCCCCAGATCGCCCTGCACCACCCGTCCGAGATACTTGAAGAACTGCACCAGGACGGGTTCGTCCAGGCCCATCTCCTCGCGGATCGCCGCCACCACGTCGGGGGTGGCGGTGGGGCCGGCCAGAACGATGGCCGGATCGCCCGGCACAAGGATCAGAAGGCCGAACCCCAGCAGCAGAACCCCGAACAGCACCGGGATCGAAATCAGCAGCCGGTTCAGGATCTGCGTCATCATGGCCGGGTATCGCTCCGTTCATAGACCACCTTGCCGCCGAGGATCGTCAGATCGCACTGCGTGGTCAGGATCTCTTCCGGCGTGCAGGTCAGAAGGTCGGTGTCGAACACCGCCACGTCGCCCAGTTGCCCGGGCACCAGGCGGCCCTTGATCGTCTCCTCGTGGGCGGCATAGGCCGATTCGAAGGTATAGGCGTTCAAGGCCTCTTCCATCGTCAGGATATGCTCGGTGCCGATCTGGGTGCCGTTTTCCGTCTTGCGCGTCACCATCGTATAGAGGTTGGCGAAGGGGTCGACCTCGACCACCGGGCAATCCGTCGATGCCGAAGGATGCAGGCCGGCATCGATCCAGGTGCGCATGGGATGCGACGCCTCGACCCGCTCCCGCTCCAGCAGTTTCAGATAGTTGTCGCCGAAGTAATACAGGAACGCGGGCTGCGGCGCGGGCAGGATGTGATGCTTCTTCATCCGCTCCATCTGATCCGGGCGCAGCCAGCCGCAATGTTCGATCCGGTGGCGACGGTTCGGGTCCGGCACCTCGGCCAGGGCCGCCTCCATCGCGTTCAGCGTCTGTTCGATGGCCGCATCGCCGATGGCGTGGATCGCGAAGCGATAGCCGTCGCGGTGCGCGTCGGCGATCATCGTGTTCAGCTCGTCATCGGTCAGGCACAACAGGCCGGTGTCGTTCTCGTCACCGCCCATGTAGGGCTTGCTCATCGCCGCGGTGCGCCCGCCTGCCGATCCGTCAGTGAAGATCTTGACCGGGCCGATGCGCAACATGTCGTCGCCGCCGCCCGATACCATGCCGGCGGCGCGCGCCTCGGCCATGATGGTGCGGCCCTTGTCGCCCATCAGCACGCCGTAGACCCGCACCGGCAACCGCCCGTCGCGGTGCGCCTTCTGATAGGCCAGCATTTCGGTCCATCCGTCACGGATGCCGATCGCGGCCTCCATGCAGGACGTGACGCCGCGCGACAGCAGATCGCGCCCGCCGCGTTCGATGCTTTCCACCAGCTTGTCGACCGAATTGTCGGGCAGCACGTTCATCACCGGCTCGCGCGCGGTTTCCGCCAGCAGGCCGGTCAGCTTGCCGTTCTGCTTTTCGATCATGCCACCCTGCGGCGACGGCGTGTCTTCGGTGATCCCCGCCAGTTCCAGCGCTTTCGAGTTGGCGACCGCAAGGTGCCCGTCGGTGCGCACGATATAAACCGGGTTGTCCGGGCTCGCCTGGTCCAGCTCCTCGCGGTAGGGGTGGCGCCCGACGTCCAGTTTCGAGTTGTCGTAACCCCGGCCAATCACCCAGTCGCCGGGCGCAAGACCGGCGGCGCCATCGCGCACCGCCTGCAACAGCGCCTCGAGCGTCGGCGCGACCTTGGTGCGCAGATCAACCTCGGCCATGGTGGTGCCATAGGGCAGCAGGTGCATGTGCGCATCGTTCAGGCCCGGTGTGGCCAGCCGTCCGTTCAGGTCGATCACCGTCGTATCTGGGCCGATCAGCGGTTCGATCTGCGCATCCGTGCCCGTGGCCAGAACCCGGCCGCCGAACAGGGCCAGCGCCTGGGTAACCTCCAGCCCCAGGCCACACCACACCTTGCCGCCGCGCAGCACGGTGTCGGCAACGACAATTCCCGATCCGCTCATGCTGCGCACCCCGACGCACGGTTCGTGGCGATATTCGATCTCATCCCGGTTCCCCTCGCAGTATCGTCAGGCATGTGCCCTGTGCCGAGTGAAGCGAACGACGTTGCGTCCTGTCAACGATGTTCAGGCGGGGCGATACCGGGTGCAAAACGATGCAACCGCTTGGAAACCCTAGTCGGCTTGGGGTTTATCGGCACGACACCGACATCATAAATTATCTGATATGGTTATGCCCTGCGCCGCGGCCCGCAATCCGCCGCGCGGCCGGCGCGCCGTCGTATCACAGCAGCCAGAGGATGATGCCGGTGGCCACGGCGCCGACGCTCAGCACACTGGCCAGAACGATCATGTGGCGCGGCGAATGACCGCTCACGTCATGATCATCCATGCGCTCGCGCGCCAGGCGACAGTTCCGCACGGCCGACCAGAAGATCAGCAGCGCCGCAATGATGAAGATCTCGGCCACGCCCTTGGCGATCAGCGGATAGGAGGTGTCCTTGAACACCGCCTTCAGGCCCAGCGCCAGCGCGACACAGGCCATCCCCGTGCGCATCCACCCGGCAAAGGTCCGCTCGTTGGCCAGAACGGTGCGATCCTCGGCCCATGCGGTGCGGGTATCGGCCAACTCGTCGGAATCGGGATTTTGTGACAGGTCGGTATCGGGCATGGCGTGTCCATCTTGAACCGGTATCGAACCCCAACACCGACGCGGCCGATCCGGTTGCGCGCCGATGTCGGAGGATTGCCATCGATTTGCGGTCAGGCCGACGTGGCGGCGTGACGGTGACACCCCCCACCACCGCCCGATCCCGGGGCGTGCGGCAGGTAATCGGTGATCGCCCGCCCCCGCCCCGCTGCATAATCACGCCCGACGGCCGCCCAATCCACCGCGGCCCATGCGGCCCAATCGCCGTGCGACGTGCGTTGCGGCGCGCGGGCGGCAACCGGGGCCAGTCCCGCGGTCTGCGACGCCGTGATCCGTCCGTAATCCGCGATCTTCTGCCCTTCGGCAAAGGCCGACAACGCCTGGTCCCACCGCTCGCCCGCGATCGTCAGGCCCAGCGTGCGCGCGACCGGATCGTATTCAGCCGTGAACAGTGTGCCGAACCCTTCGCCGTATCGCTCCTGAAGCAGCGGCGCCTTCAGGAACCGCCGGTTCAGCGTGCGTGGCCCGGCCCGCATCCGCGACAGGTGAGCGTGCCGCTCGTGCGTGCGGGTGAAGGCGGGGCGGTCGGCGGGGCGCGGTCCGCTCTGGTGGTTGGTGGCGACGGCCCGGGGCATCACGGTGATCCCGCCGCCCGGCGACAGCTCGACACTGGCGGTGCGGCCCCCGGCATCGGCCAGCACCAGGTTATAGGCCATGTGCGACGGCACCCGGCGCAGCGCGGCCAGCGCCTGATCCACCGTGTCGCAGGTTTCGAGCACATAGCGCAGGATCGTGGTCACGCCGAACCCCTTGCCGGTTTCGGACCGCCCGCCATAGGCCAGCGCGACCGACAGGCCCGCGTCGTTGATCCCGTCCGACAGACCCCACAGGAATTCGACCATCCCCATGACCGCGCGGCCGGTCCATTCGGTGCGCAGCATCAGCCCCTCGTTCAACTCGGGCGACAGGTCGTAATTGCGCACCAGACGCACGTCGTCGCCCTCGGCCATGGCCGCCAGCGAACAGCCGCCCAGATAGGTCGGCGGACACCATGTGGACAGGAACCGCGCCGCCCGGTCCGACCCGCCCGCCAGCGCGGTGAGCTTTTCATGCACCGGCGCCAGTTCCGGCATATGGCGGCGCAGCGCGGCGCGACAGTCCGCCGCCGATGGTCCGTTGTCGCCGCCGCGGGCGATGAACCATGCCTCGTAGGCGGGCCATGAGCGTTGCCAGCGCGCCGCCCATTTGGGGCCCGGTGTAGCCTCGTCCACGGCATCGAAGGTCAGTGTCATCGTGGTCATCTCAAAGTTCCTTTTCGTTCAGAAAGAAGCGCACCATTTCGGCGCTGGCGTCGGGGCCCTTGGCGTCGGTGTAGGTGCCGGCGGGTTTCCCGCCCGACCACGCATGGCCCAGCCCATCGATCACCCAGTGTTCCAGGTCGGCAGCGCCGTCCGGCGATGCCGCGATCCGGCGGTGAAAGGCGCGCCCACCGACATCGCCGCGCACCTCGGTCTCGATGGTCTGGCGCGCGCCGCGATCCAGCGCCTGGCGCGCGATGGCCTCGCCGTTGGTGGGATGCACCGTCGCGTCGGCGGTGCCGTGAAAGACGATGGTACGCACCGTCCCGGCGCCCGGATGCGCCGCGCCGCTGGGCGTGACGACGGCACCGTTGCCCGCCATGGCGGCGAAGGCTGACGCCACATCGTTGGCCGCACCGAGCGGCAGGCCCGAATGCGCCCCGACGGCTGAAAACACGTCCGGGTAGGTCGCCCCGAGGATCACCGCCATCGCCGCACCGGCCGACAGGCCCGCGACGAACGTTCGTTCGCGGCTCACGCCGAATTCCGCCATCGCGTCGCGGGTGATCGCGGCCAGGATGGCCGGTTCGCCACGTTCGCGTCGCTGATCGCCCCGGCTGAACCAGTTCCAGCAGGATTGCGCGTTGTCGCCGCGCGATTGCTGTGGATAGATCACCACAAGACGGTGCTTTTCGGCCAGATCGTTCATGCCGGTGCCGCGGGCGAAGTCCTCGGGCGTCTGGGTGCAGCCGTGCAACATCACGACAATCCCCGCCACGCCGTCGGTGGCCGTGGCCGGAACATAGGTGCGGAAGGCACGCCCGCCCTCGGTGGCATCGCTGCGCCGGAACACGGCGCCCTCCACAAGCGGTGCGTCCGGTGCTGTGTTCCGGCCCGCAAGGCCCCCCATCAATGCGTTCATGTCCGGCAGGCTGCCCATGTCCGACAGCTTGCCCATGCCCGGCAAACCGCCCATATCGGGCAGGCCGCCAAAGCCGCCCTCGTTCGCCAGCGGCGACACCAGCCCGTGTTGCGCCAGCGTCCGCTGCACCAGATCGCGCGCCGCCTCGCCGTTGACCGGCCGTGCACCATCGGTCGCCCGACGCATGGCGTCGGCGTTCAGTTTCTTGATCATTTCGTTCCTTTCAGGGGCGTGTGCGCCCTATTTAATTCTGTCTTTCAGGGCTTCGCGGATGTCCGCGGGCGCCTGCAATGCGCCCAGCACGGTGATCGACCCGATGGTCGCCCGTGCCAGGTCGGGCGTCACGTCGGCCGCGATCCGTGCCAGCCCCACAACCTTGACGTGCAGGATTTCGCCCGCGTCGCGCACGGCTTCCAGATCGGCGCGCGACCAGTCCCGAAGTCCCAGTTCCATGGTGTGTCGTTCGATCGAGGCGGTGACCGCCTCGCCGTGGGTGGACAGCTGGTTACGGATCGCCGTGCGGATGAAATCGCTGCGGTTGGAATAGAATCCCTCCTGCACCAGAAGGTCGATCCGGCCCAGATCCACGAAGCCGAGGTTGATCGTGATCTTCTCGCTCTCGGGTTGCCGGTCGCGAATTTGCCTGACGTTGCTCATATCGAACATCCCTATGCCATCCATGTGGATGGTATATGGCTGTGCATGTGGCTGTTGCAAGGTTTCTTTGCCGATCTCGCGCAGGTTTCTTTCCAAAGCCGGGCGTCGCGGGCCACCCGCCGGACAAGGTGATTGATCTGACGGGGCAGTGATGGCACGCTCGGCCCTGCTTTTCGGGACACCCTACGCATGCGCAAGATCGCGATCTTTTCACTGACGCCCTCGCCGCCGGCGCCCGTTGCCACGCGCAGCACCTTGGCCGCGTTCGAGCAGACCTTCGCGGACGCGCAGATCGACATCATATACGTGCTGGACCGTCTCAGGAAAAACCGCGCCGCCATGGCGAGGGCCGCCGCGGTTGCCGCCGCGACCTATGCCCCCGACCTGATCCGCGGGCGCAAGGCGTTGAAATACGCGGCGTTCCGGACACCGTGGATCTTTCGCTGGATCAAGCGCGAGATGGCGCAATGCGTTTCGGCCAGGGATTATGCCTTCTCGATCCAGCTGCAATCGCTGTTCGACGCCAGCGTGCCGGGGCTTCCCAATTTCGTCTATACCGACCACACGCACCTGGAAAACCTGCGGTTCGACGGCTTCACCCCCGCCGATCTGTATAGTCGGGCATGGATCGACTGCGAACGCAGCATCTATCACAATGCCACCACCGTTTTTACGTGGAGTTCCAACGTCAGCCGATCGCTGCACGTCGATTACGACATGCCGGAAAACCGAGTCGAATGTGTCTATACCGGCAGCAATTCGGCCATCCCGCCGCCGTCCCCGGACGACACCGGCCGATACGCGCGCAAGAACATCCTGTTCGTCGGTGTCGATTGGGATCGCAAGGGCGGTCCGGTGCTGATCAAGGCGTTCCGCCGCCTGCGCGACCGCCATCCCGACGCGCGCCTGACTCTGGTGGGTGACGTGCCCGACCTGGGCGACATCCCCGGTGTCGATGTGCGGGGGCGTGTTCCGCTTGAGGATCTGCCGGCTATCTACGGCGCGGCGTCGATCTTCTGCATGCCGACGCGACTGGAACCCTTCGGCAACGTGTTCGTCGAGGCGATGTGGCAACACCTGCCGGTGGTCGCGACCCGCGTGGGCGCCTTGCCCGATATTGTCGAGGACGGCCTGAACGGATTTCTCGTCACCCCCGAGGACGACGCCGCCCTGGCCGACCGGCTTTGCGCCCTGCTGGACGATCCGGCGCGCTGTGCGGCCTTCGGCGCGGCGGGGCGTGCGCGTGCCGAGGCGCGGTATGACTGGCCGCTTGTCGCCGGTCGCATCCGCAAGCGCATCGAAGCCGAGATCGCCGGATGAGCCGGCGCGGCCCGCCCCTTGGTCGGCCGATCCGAAGTCGCGCGGGCGGAATGCGCCGGGGCACAAGATGCACCGCGAACATCGCCCGCGCGCTGTGTCTTGCGCTGGCATTCGGCGTCGCGGCGGGCGCGCCAAAGGCCGACACCCCCACGGACGATGCGGACTGTGGCACGTCCTGGGCCAAGGCATGGATCGAACGCGCCTTTGCGGGTGCCGACCGGCGGACCGGCCAGTTCACCAAGCGGGTCGCGCTTGAAACTCCGGTGCTTGTTCACGACGCCACGCTTTCGGGGCCGCGGGTCGGCTTTTCGGTCTGGCACGGGGGCGATCCACAGGACCGCCGCGCGGCCTTCCGCAACGTGACGATCTCGGATCTGCGTTCGAGCGACATCTATGGCGCCGGGATCAAGACCAACCGCAAGGATGGCGGCATTCGGCTTTTTCTGGCCGATGTCACCATCCGCCCCGGCTGGCCCGCCTGGGAATCCTACGCGACGACCAATTATGACGCGATCGTGCTGGACGGTGCCGCGGCCTTTCATGCGCAATCGCTGCGCATCGCCGACTGGAACGCGGATTCTGCCATCGACAACAAGGCCGACGTGTCGCAGATCGTCGATCTTGCCATATCCGGCCCGGGCCACCGGCCGCTGCGCTATTGGACGCCGGGGCCGCATTACCTGGTCGGGGCGCGGATCGACAAGCCGGGCGGTGGCACGCTGATCTGGTTTGACGACTGCAGCACGGTATCGCTGCACATATATGACAGTCTTTTCAACGGCGTGCCCCGCCTTCGCCCGGATCAGATATCCTGTGCAACGGGAAACGCGCCGGCGATCCTGTATCCGGCGCGCGATCCGCGGACGACGGGCGACATGCACCCGATGTTCCGGGCTTGCGCCGCGGGCGACTGAACGGGCGGTCACGCCGCCGCTGACATCCTGGCGAAATCGTCATAAAATAGCCCTATTGGCAGCGTCATCTCGCGCAATGATGCAACCGGGAGAGCGCGGCACACCCTTGCGATCGCCGTCTCTATGGTAGAGTTCCGTTTTGCCGACGACGTCCGCGTTTCAGACCGCAAGCAGTTGATCAGGAATTCACACGTGACGATGGACCCTTGGGACAGAGTTGAACCGGCACCGGGGCCGGCGGGGTCCGATCCGGGCGGCGTGTCCTTGTGGTCGATCGCAATGGGCGCCAAGTGGCGCATCCTGCCGGGCGCAGTCATGGCCGCGATCCTGACCTACGGTGCGCTGACCCAGGTGGCGCCGCTTTACGAGGCCGAAACGCAAGTCATGCTCGAGGTGGCGCCCGCGCCGGTGATCGACATTCCCAACGTGGTGGCAGACCAGGTCGGCAATGTCGCCACACTCCAGAGCGCGCTGATCGTCATGCGCTCAAGCGATGTCATGCGCGCGGTGGTCACCGAACTGGACCTGACCACGCGGGCCGAGTTCAACCCCGCCTTGCGCACGCCCGGCCCCTTGGATCGCGCGAAAGCCGCGATCCGCGCGCTGCTGCCGGCCGAAGACGACGATGTCGCGGCCCCGCGTGATCCGGTCAGCCGAACGGCGCGGGTTCTGCGCGAAACCGTCGCGACCCGGGTGCTGGGCGAATCCCTGATCATCGAAATCTCGGCCCAATCCCAGAATGCGGCCCTGTCGGCGGCAATCGCCAACGAGGTGGCCGAGCAATACATCCTGAAGCAGATCGAGCTGAAGACGATTGCCGCCGACCGCGCCACCGCCTGGCTGGAAGACCGCACCGACGAATTGCGGCGCGAACTGGAAGCCGCCGAGGCCCGTGTGTCGGAGGCGCGGCGCGCGGTGATCGACGTCGGCCAATCCGTCTCCACCGATCTCGAGCGGCAGATCTCGGAACTCACCGCGCAGATCGGGCAGCTCACGCTGCAGCGCGACGAACTGGCGGCCCAGCGCACCGAGCTGACCCAGCTGTCGGACAGCGAAAACTATGTGACGCTTGCGGCCGCGGCGGCCCTGCCCGGCCTGACGGCGATGATCGAACAGCTGTCACAACTGGATCGGCAGGTGATCGAACTGCGCGCCCAATACGGCGATCACCCGAAGACGCGCGAGGTGCTGGCAACACGCGCCCAGCTGGAACAGCAGTTGCAGGACGAAATCGGTCGCGTGCTGTCGGGGCTCGACGTGCGGATCAACGTGCTGGACGATCGGCTGGACGCGCTTGACGTGCAACTGCGCGAGACGCGCGGCGGCCTGCTTGACAGTCGCGGCGACGACTTGTCGTTGCAGGCCCTGGAACGCGAGGCCGAGGCGTCGCGCGATGTCTATGACCGATTTGCGCTGCGGCTGAAGGACGTGCGCGAACGCAGCCTGTTCCAGTCACCGGGCGCGCGGATCGTTTCGGCGGCGGAACGCCCGTCCGATCCGGTGTCGCCGCAAAAGGCCAGCGGCGCGGTGCTGGGCGGTGTCGGGGGCGGCGCGCTGGTTCTGGCGCTGCTGGCGTTCTTTCGCCGCCCGTCGACCGCCGTGACCCGCGCCGACGAGGTCCACCGCCTGACCGGCGTCGGCCACGTGCAACCCATCCCGCTGATGCCCCGCGCCGCGACGCCGCTGGAGATGTTGCGCCTGATGCACCGCCCGAAAGGCGCCAACCTGGACAGCGTGATGCGGTGGTTCCAGCTTCGGCTGATGCCGAAGACCCACAAGTGGTCGACGCTGATCGTCGTGACCTCGGTCGAAGAGGGCGACGGCAAATCGTCGCTCAGCCTGCTGTTGTCCGACACCTTTGCCGCGAATGATTACTCCACCGTCCTGATCAATGCCGACCCCACCGGCGGCGGTCTGGCCGGGCTGGGCCAGACCCGGGATTACGAAAGCCTGAAGTTCGGGTTTCTGGATTATTCCGAAGATGCCATGCGGATCGTCGAACGCCACGTCGCCGTCGAATCCAGCCTGCACGACCGCAAGGAGAACATCCTGAACGCCGATGTGATCATCGTCGATGCCCAGGCGATGCCCATGTCGTCGCGCATGGTCGAGATCGGCCAGATGGCGGATCACGTGATTGTCGCCTGCAGCTGGAACCAGACCAGTCGCACGGCCTTGCAGCAATGCGTGTCGGGCCTGCGCGAGGTCGGCGTGGCGGTCAGCGCGGTCGCGCTGAACCGTATGCCGGCCAAGGCCCTGCCGCCCCTGCGCCGGGTGGCGCGCGCGGCACCACGTCGCATCGCGTCGGCGTGAGCGGTCTGGGGAAACCTGCATGTGGACGCTGATTTCACTGGGAACCATCCTGGCGAGTTTCCTTGTTCTGATGCGCACGTTGCGCGCGCTTGACAGCGATCGGTTGTCGATCCTGGTCATCGGCCTGATCTGGACACGCTTTGCCCTGACCGCGCTGGGTGAGCCGGCCCTGCGCCCGGTGGCGGCCGGACAATCCCTGCTGGCGATCGGAACGCTGGGGCTGACGGCGGTCGCGATCCTTGTCGTGCCGCTGCACCGTTACCGCGACTGGCGCGCGCTGCCGTTCTTCGGCTTCATCGCGCTTGCGGTCCTCAGCGGTGTGTTGAATGGCCGAATCGGCGCGCTGGTCAATGCCGTGGTGCTTTGGGCGATGTTCCTGGTCTGTGCGCTGCTTTTGCACCGTGCGTTCCAGATCCACGGCGCCCGCCCCGTCCTGCGCTGCCTGCTTGCGGCATTCGCGCTGCCCCTGGCGATGCAGGCGATGTCGGTGGCCACGAACCGTTCGCTGGTCGGTATGGATGGCACGATCAGCTATGTCGGCAATTACGCGCACGAAGCGGTCTTCGCCACGGTCGCGCTTGCGCTGCTCTGGCTGGTGACGCTGTATCCCTGGCGGCACCGGGGTGTGCATCTGTCGGCGTTCGCGGTGGTGCTGGCTTCGCTGGCGCTGTCGAATTACCGCACGATGATGCTGGCCGCTCTGCCGTTGCTGTTCGCGCTGGCGATCCAGTTCCTGCCGGGACGGCAACTGCGTCGGGCCGTTGTGCCGGTGACGCTGGGCGCGCTGCTGCTGGCGGCACTGGCGCCGCTGTTGCCGGGCGGGCGCTTTGACGAGATCGGCCTCGTGCTGAACGAATTCGGCAGCTTGGTCAAACCGCCCCAGGAATACACCTTCAGCGAACAGCGGATCCTGTCGGCCCGCGGTTTCATCGCCGCCTCCTATGTGCAGGACTTCATCGCCGGCAGCCCCGTGCAACAGATCGTGGGCTTCGGCCCGGGCGCGCAGGCGCGCAACATCGCCGTGCATCCCCACAACGAATACCTGCGCATGATGTTCGAGTTCGGCCTTGTCGGGCTGGCGCTCTGGGTGGGCCTGCTGATCCGCTATATCGCGATCGCCCTCGGTCGCATCGCCCACCCCGTCGGGCTGGTCGTCGCGTCGGGGTATGGGGCGATCCTGATCGGCAGTCTCGGCACCTCGTTCTTCAACCGGCCGGAAGGGATGATCCTTCTGGCAATGCTGTGTTCCGTCACATGGTATCTGGCGGAACCGCGCGCCGTGACCCCGGAGGCGGCGTCGGCCCTGCGGTCGCGCCGGCCGGTGGTGTGAAGATGCCCCGTCCGGTCCGCCCCGCCCTGCCCCCGCTGACCCTGCCCGGTGCGCCGCGATGAGGCGTTGGGTGCCATCGGTGTCGGACGTGCGCGCGCGGCTGCTGAAATCCGCCGGTTGGCTTCTGGCACGGCAGCTGGTGATGATGGTCAATTCGCTGGTGCTGGGGGTGCTGATCGCCCGCCATCTGGGCCCCGGCGATTTCGGCGTGCTCAGCTATGCCGTCTCGCTTGTCGTGATCGCGATGCCCCTGACCACGCTGGGACTGCGCAACCTGTCACTGCGCGAATACGCCAGCCGGCCCGACGACACGCCCCGCATCCTGGGCACGATCACCGCCATGCGGCTGGCGGGAACGCTGGTGGCCATCGCGGCGATCTATGGCACGGTCACGCTTTTTCCCATCGATCACGACCGGATCGCCGTGCTGTGTCTGATCCTGGCGGGCGCGTTGCTGTTTCAGACCATCGACACGATCAAGGAACAGTTCATCGCCGAACAGAACCCGCGCCCCTTCGTGATCGTGAACGTCTGCGTTCTGCTGGTGTTCAGCGTGGTGCGCATCGCGCTGATCCTGACCGACATGCCGGTGGACGCCTTCATCCTGGCCCAGGCCGGTGAAACCGTGGCCCAGGGTGTCTTCGCCGGCGTTGCCTATTCCCGCTTTTCCGGCCGACCCCCGCGGTTGCAGGTCGATTTCCGCCTGATGCGCACCTATGCGCGCCATGCGCTGCCGCTGATGCTGGGGTCGATCTCGGCGGTGATCTATCTCAAGATCGACATCCTGTTCCTTGCGTCCATGGTCGGCACAGAGACGACGGGCCTTTACGCCGTGGCCGCGCGCCTGTCCGAGGCGTGGTATCTGCTGCCCGCATCGCTGGCGATGGCGGCGTTTCCGCGCATGTTGCAGGTGCGCACCCAGTCGCCCGCGCGGTATGAACAGCGGATGCAGGACGCCATGGATCTGTTCGCCGCCTTCGGCACCGCGGTGGCCGTCAGCTCGATCTTCTGGGCCCGGCCCCTGATCGACCTGCTGTTCGGCGCCGAATACATCGGCGCCGTGCCGCTTTTGCAGATCTATGTCTGGGTCGGCATCGTGTTCGCCACCCGCGAGCTGATCCACAAATCCCTTTTGGTCGAGGAACGCTATTGGGGTTCGGCGATCATCAACCTGACCGGCGCGGGCACCAACGTGGTGCTCAACCTGCTGCTGATCCCGCCATACGGGGCCATCGGCGCCGCCATCGCCACGGTTCTGTCCTATACGCTGGCGCCGCTGCTTCTTGCGCCACTGGTGCCGGCGATCCGGCCGATCGCGATGATGCAGTTGCGCGCGATCTTCTGGCCGCGCCGGATACCGGGGTTGATCAGGCGGGGCTTTCGCGGATGAGCCGGGCGCGCGAATGTCGTCCCGGCCTGTGTGTCGTCGTGATCTCGGGGCGGATGTCGCCCGCATCGCGCCGCACGGCCGCCCAGGCGCTTGAAAACCGGGGGTTCGAGGTCTTTGGCGACCGCGCCCTGCCCGACGCCACCGTCACTGGCTGGCCCGCCGAACCTGACGCGACGGGCGCGCGCATTCTAATCGCTTTCAACCCGCTGATTTCAGACCCCTCGCCCGGGATCGGCGCGCGCTATGGCCATGGTGCGACCGACAGCGCGGTATATCACCTTGGTGCCGTCCTTGGAGCGGGCGCGGCGGATCTGCGGGTGGCGCAAACCGCGCGACAGGCCGATGCCATTTGCCGCCGCGCGCTGAACCCCGCCGAGATCGACGATCTGAATGGCCAGATCGCGCTGCGCCGCGCCGAGATGCAAACACGCGAAACGATCCTTGCCGACCTCAGCCGTCACAAGCATCGCGCCAAGGTCGAACTGGTGCGCTGGAACGGCGGACAGGCGGTCAAGAAGACGTTTCGCGCAACCGCGCAGGCCGCGATGCGGCGCGAAATCGCGTTTCACGACGATATTGCCCCGCTCAGCCGCGTTCCGGCGCGCATTCTGGCGCGCAGCGACAACGCGCTGTATTATGAATACATCGAAAGCCGGGCTTCGCGTCGCCCATTGCCATCCCTCCTGTCGCTGGAGAATGTCCGGCGACTGGCCGATTTTGCCCGATTGGTGACGGCACGGGGGTGGGATCCGGTGGATCTGACACCGCGCGACAACATCCTGATCGAACGCACAAGTGGCGCAGTGCGCGCCATCGATTTCGAATTCGCGTTTCGCCGCGCGGCCCCCGTGGCCGTGGAACGCGCGTGTTTTCTGGCCGGCATCGGCGACGCCGCGTTCGACGGCCTGCCGCTGGATCCGGCGATGCGGCGCGATCCCTATCCCGGCAAATGGCGCCCCTTCACCGGACTGAGCCGACACAGCCTTCTGAACGATCCGATCGCGGTGCAGCGGTTCAAACGGGCCGTGGTCCATCCTCTCTGGCTGATGGCGCGCGCTGGCGGAAGCGTCCAGCGACGGCGCGCGCATCTGGCCGAACGCGCGGCCATCCTGTCGGCGCTGGCATTACCCGCCGCCCCCGGCGACTGACCGGGCGGGGCGGCCCGTTTACCGGCGCGGACGCCGCGACAGCCGCCGATAGATCGCGCGCGCGCTGCCGTAGAACGGTCGCAACACCGCGTTCGAGCCCAGCAGCGATGCGGCGGTGCTGACGAACAGCCCGCGCGTTCCCGCTTTCAGGAACACCAGCTCGCGATAGCATGCGATAGCAAGGGCGCGAATCTCATCCTCGTCCCAGTCTTGCGGATCGACCGCACGGAAGAACGATGTATTCCAGACCCGTTTTTCCAGCTTCAGATAGCCATGGGCCACCAGGCTGGACGTCAGCTTCTCCGAGATCACATGCTTGAGGTCCAGCGACAGACCCCCGCGCGTGAACGACGCCCCGACATCGCCGTCGATGTCATCCACCACGATCAGGCAGTTGCGCGTCATCCGGGCGTGAAACAGCAACAGGTCGCGGTCGATCCGGCCATCGGCGTCCAGCACCAGCATCCCGATCATCGGATCGCCCGGCGATTGCGACGCGGCGAAAACGTCACTGCGCCCGACGAACAACGAGATCCGCGAAGCCACCCCGGCGCGATCGAAGTTGCCGCGCACGATATCCTCGTTGGCCTTTGCGTCGCCGTAATCGGCCCGCGACGACGGGATATCGGCCAGGGCTTCCAGCGTGTCGACAGTCTGGATCCGGGTGGCCGCCCCGCGCGATTCGGCCCCCAGCGCCATCGCGATCGTGCCGGCACCATGGGCGGTGCCGATTTCCAGGATATGGTCCGGCGTTTCCCGCGCCACGGCATCGAACAGGGCGTCGTAAACCGGGCGCGACATCAACGCGTCGATCTGGCCCAGCGCCGTATGCAGACGGTGTCTGCAATCCGTATTCGTCGCCACCTGGTTCATCCCATCTGCTGCATCTATCCATCAACCTGCCGCCGGTTAACGTCGAAACTTCCCGGCCAACTCCGACACCGTGGCGCGCAGGCCCGCATGGCGCAGCGATGCCATGACATAGCGCAAGCGGCCTTGCCTGCGGGCGATGAACATCAGCAACGTGTTCGCGATGCGGCGCCGGAAGGCGCGTTCGCCCAGCCACGCGCGGTGCTTGTGCGCGACCGCCGCCGCCTGCAGCAACTCTTCGGGCGACTGGCGGATCGCCTCGGTCGTGATGCGCGCATGTCCGGTGCGCCGGAAATAGAGCGGCCGTTCGATATGGGCCAGGGTGCCCCGCCGGGCGATGCGCACGTATACGTCCCAGTCTTCGCCGCGCAGGATGTCAGGGTCGAACGGTTCAGCCAGCATGACCGCCCGCGTGGCGATCAACCCGCTGGTGCCACATGGGCTGTGCGCGCGCAGCCGGTCTTCGGTCATCGGCACATGCCACGGCCGGTGTGGTGGTCGCCCCAACTCTTGCGCCGAACACAGGCAGGCTTCGGCCCAGTCACCCATGGCCGCAAGCTGCAATTCGGTCTTTTCCGGGCGCCACAGATCATCGTCATCCAGAAACGCCACGATGTTGCCCCGCGCCAGTTCGACCCCCCGGTTGCGCGCGCGGCTGGCGCCGACCCGGCTGTCCAGCCGGGCGCAACGCACCCGGTCGCCGAAGTGCGCCAGCGCCGGGCACGGATCGGT
Source organism: Oceaniglobus indicus (assembly GCF_002751875.1). Taxonomy (GTDB): domain Bacteria; phylum Pseudomonadota; class Alphaproteobacteria; order Rhodobacterales; family Rhodobacteraceae; genus Oceaniglobus; species Oceaniglobus indicus. The sequence goes on from NZ_NMZM01000001.1 coordinate 506,798, forward strand.
GTCCGACGCGTCGTCGATCACGATTACCTCGAGAATATCGACCGTCTGATCCAGCGCGCTGCGGATCGCCTCGGCCAGGAAACCGGTGCGGTTGCAGGTCGGTATCACGACGCTGATTTTCGGCTCGGGGACATTCAATGGCATCGGAAACAACCTGCCGTGGATGAATTGGGCGACACAGAAACCCCCGGCCCACCCGTCGATCATGCCGCAGAAGCGGAGGCGTGCGATGATCCGGCCCCTGATCCTTGCACGGTTACAATGAAATCGGCCGGACGGTCAACGAAGCGGGCCTTGGGGTGTCGCCGTCCGCACCAATATCGCGAATTCAAGGCGCATTGTCGCGTTTCTCGCGGTCTGGCATCGAAATATGGGTCGAAATCGTTAACGGGCTTGCCAGATACGGGGTGTTTGGTGTTGCTGGAAGGATCAGGGAGCTAAACCGGGCCGCCGCGATCCTTTCGGCCCGGTCGATTGCCCGGGCGCTTACGGGCATTCGCAGGATACCGGAAAGGAGGGCCCTGTCGTGTATCGAGTTGCGGTCATCGGTTTGCGCGGCATCCCCGACGTGATGGGCGGCATCGAAACCCATTGCAGCCAGTTGCTGCCACGGCTGCTGTCCCAGGTGCCCACCGGCGAGCTGGAAATCACGGTGCTGGCGCGCAAGGGATACGTGGCCGAGCGTGCCACCTTTGACGGCGTTTCCCAGATCCCGCTCTGGGCGCCGCGGCGCGCTGCGCTCGAGACCATCGTGCACACCTTCATCGCGCTTTTCTATGCCCGCTTCGTGCTGCACGCCAGCATCGTGCATCTGCACGCCATCGGTCCGGGCCTTCTGGCACCGCTGGCCCGGCTGCTGCGCTTCCGGTTGCTGTTCACCCATCACGGCGAAGACTATCGCCGCCAGAAATGGGGCCGGGGCTCGCGGTTGGCGCTGCAACTGGGCGAGGTTCTGGCGATGCGTTTCGCCCACCAGGTCATCACGGTGTCCAAGGCCAGCGAAACGCGCCTGCGTCGCCGCTTTGCCGACCGCGCCCAGCGCATCGTGCACATTCCCAACGGGCTGACGCGGACCTCGGCCAACCCGGCCTCGGACCGTCTGTTGCGCCGGTTCACCCTGGTGCGCGGATGTTACGTGGTGTCGGTGGGCCGTCTGGTGCCGGAAAAGGCGCAGGATCTGCTGATCGCCGCATTCCGGCAGGCCGGTCTCGGACGTGCCCGTCCGGCCTGCAAGCTGCTGATCATCGGCGCTTCGGACCATGACAGCGCCTATGCGCGCCGGATCGAGGCCGAAGCCGCGACCGACGAGACGATCATCCTGACCGGTCGCCAGCCGCGCGATGTGATCCTGTCGCTGAACCACGCGGCCGGGCTTTTCGTGCTGCCGTCGACGCACGAGGGCCTGTCGATCGCGGCGCTCGAGGCGATCAGCGTCGGCGCCCCGGTCCTGTTCAGCGATATCGAGGAAAACAGGTTCCTCGGCCTGCCCGAGCGCAATTACTTTCCCACCGGCTCGGTCGACGGGCTGTCGCGCAAGCTGGGCCAGGATTTTCGCACCTTCGCAGTGCCCGGCGATTTCGATCTCGATGTCTATGACTGGAATCGCATCGCCCGGCTGACGCTGGAACGGCTGGACAGGGTCGTGGTCGGCAAATCGCTGGTGCGCCCCGGCCACGAACCGGCCGGCGCCACCGACCGGGACACATGACATGACCCGCCGGCTGCTTCTGCTGATCAATTCGCTGGAAGGCGGCGGCGCCGAAAAAGTGATGGCTGCCCTTGCGGATCACCTGGCACAGACCCGGTCGGACCTCGATATTCGGCTTGCTCTGCTGGACGATCGCGCCATCGCCCATCCGCCGGCATCACCGGTGCGGGTGGTGCAACTGGACGGACGCGGCGGTTTCTGGCGCAGCATCCGCGCGGTCCGCCGAACCATCACCGACTGGCAGCCCGATATCGTGCTGAGCTTTCTGACCCGCGCGAATTGTGCCGCCGTGCTGGGCCGAAGCGCCGGGCGGTTCCGCTGCATCATCAGCGAACGCGTGCACACGACCAGCCATCTGGGCACCGGTCTGCGCGCCCGCGTGCTGCGCGGGGTCGTGCGGCATCTCTATCCGCGGGCAGACGCGGTGATCGCCGTCTCGCAAGGCGTCGCGGATGAATTGAAGCGCACCTATGGCGTCGACGACGCGCGGCTTCACACCATCGCGAACCCGATCGATGCCGACCGCTTGCATGCCCTCGGGGCCGAGGCGCCACCGATCCCCCTGCCCGCGGATTTTCTTGTCAGCGTCGGGCGGCTTGTGCCCAACAAGGATGGCGAAACGCTGCTGCGCGCCTTTGCCAGGCAATCGAACCGGTCCCGTGCGTTGGTCATGCTGGGCGACGGGCCGGAACGCGCCCGGCTTGACGCGCTTGCCCGTGATCTGGGCATCGGGGCGCGGGTCTTGATGCCGGGCTATGTTCGCAACCCCCATGCCGTGGTCGCACGGGCGACCGCCTATGTCTCGGCCTCGCGCAGCGAGGGGTTTCCCAATGCCCTGGTCGAGGCGATGGCCCTGGGCCGTCCGGTCGTGTCGACCGATTGCGCCTCGGGGCCGGCGGAAATCCTTGCGGATCGGCGCGAAGGGGCGACCGTCGCGCTGGAACAGGCACGCTGGGGTCTGCTGGTGCCGATGAACGCGCCTGCCGCCCTGGCGGCCGCGATGGACCTGCTGGACGACGCCGGAACACGCGCCACCTATGGCGCGCGCGCCGCCGAAAGGGCCAAAGACTATGCGCCCGCCGCCGTATTCGCGCGCTATACGGAGGTTTTGACGCCCTGACCGCCCGGATCAGGCGCGACGTTACACGACCCGAACCGGTTCCATTTAGCGAGTGAACGACACGACAGGAAGAGCCAGAAATCCAGCAACGCCCAAGGAGGATCCCAATGACCCCGTTGTATGTCGCGCGTCCGCTGCTGCCTTCGCGTGCCGACCTGGACATCCTGCTGGACGAGATCTGGGCCAGCCGATGGGTGACGAACGAAGGGCCGCTTCACAACCGGCTGGAAGCCGCCCTGTCACGCCGGCTGGGCGTTCCCGTCGCGCGGTTGTTCAGTTCCGGCACCTCGGCCCTGCAATGCGCGATGCTGGCGCTTGACCTGCCTCCGGGGGCCGAGGTCATCACCACGCCCCTGACCTTTCCCGCCACCGCCCACGCCATCAGCGCCTGCGGGCTTAAGCCGGTGTTCGCGGATATTGACCCCGATACCCTGACGCTTGATCCACGGGCGGTCGCGCGCGCGATCACCCCGCGCACGGCTGCGGTCATCGGCGTGCACGTCTATGGCACGATCTGCAACGATGCGGCCTTGCAGGCGCTGTGTTCGCAGCACGGCCTGCGGCTTCTCTATGATGCGGCCCACGCCTTCGCGGCCGAAAAGGCCGGTGTCTCCACCGCCGCCATGGGCGATCTGAGCGTGTTCTCGATGCATGCCACCAAGCTGTTCAACACCATCGAAGGCGGTCTGGTCACCAGCCGCGATCCGGCCCTGTCCGAGCGGCTGCAATTGGCCCGCAACTTCGGCATCGCGTCGGAAGAGCAGGTCAAATCGGTCGGGATCAATGGCAAGATGAGCGAGCTGCACGCCGCCATCGGGCTTTTGAACCTCGACGCCTTCGAACACGAACGCGACCTGCGCCGCGATCTGCGCGCGCGATATGACGCCATCGTCGCAACCTTTCCCGGCCTGATCCCTCAGGCGCGGCAGGGGGATGTCGTGCGATCCGAGCAATACTACATGTTGCGGGTGGACCCCGAGATTTTCGGCGCGTCGCGCGATGATGTCTATGATCGGCTGAAACAGCGCGACATTCATGCTCGGCGCTATTTCTGGCCGATCTGCACCGATTACGACAGCTATCGCGGTGCGCCCGTCGCCAGCCTTCAGCCGGTTCCCGTGGTCGAGCGGGTCAAGACCACCTTGCTGTGCTTGCCGTTTCACTCGGGCGTGCAGCCCGACCATGTGCAGATCATCGGCGACGTCCTGACCGACCTGTCCGCGTCCCGCCCGGCGATCCCCTAGCCGCCCGTGACCCGGCCCGCGCACGGTGTTTTTTCGGTAACGAGGGGACACGAAGACTTTCCATCTGCCCCACGTTCCATTACAGCGATCATGTCGGGGCGTAGCGCAGCCTGGTAGCGCATCTGTTTTGGGAACAGAGGGTCGTAGGTTCGAATCCTATCGCCCCGACCATTGAAGCCGGAGGTCGGGATCGTGCCCGACCGCGCCCGCGATGTTTCAATCCGCGACGTTCGGCCCTGTCAACGCTGCCACTCAACGGCGTGCACGACGTGCCGCGCAGCGCTTGGCCGGGTTTCCGCAATGCGCCGGATCGTCGCCCCAGATCGCGTGATAGGTGTCGATCACCATGCCGCGGCTTTGCAGTGCTGCGAACACGGTCAGGACCACCGTGCCGTATTGAAAGATGCGATGGGCGCGCCACCAGCGCTGGTCATCCAACTGGCGCGGCCAGTCCTGCCCCGGCCAGACCTTGAAGAACCGCGCGACGATCACGCCCGCGGGAGCCAGCACCGCCCAGGCCAGCACCATCAGGCGGGCATGCCACGACAGCAGGAAGCCGACGTCATGCGCCATGGTCGGGTCGAGCGGAGCGAGCAGCCACTCGATCACGGGATCAGCCCTTGACGGCGCCGGCGGTCATCCCGGTGATGATCTGGCGCGAGGCGACAAACGTGAACAGGATCGGCGGAATCGCCAGCAACATGCCCGTGGCCATGATGACGCCCCAGTCGATATCGTATTCGGTGATCGAGTTGACGATGGTCACCGGCACGGTGCGGGTGTCACGGTCGACCAGCGCGTTCGCCAGCAGGAATTCGTTCCACGCGATGCGGAAGGTGAAGATGGCGGCGGCGGCCAGACCCGGCTTGATCAGGGGCAGCACGACCAGGAAGAACACCTGGAACGGCCCTGCCCCGTCCATGCGCGCGGCCTCTTCCAGCTGGATCGGGACCTGCACGATATAGCTTTGCAGGATCCAGATCACGAAGGGCAGGTTCATCGCGACATAGACCAGGATGATCCCGGCGCGGGTGCCGTCGATGCCGGACTGGAACGTCCAGATGCCGAACACCGGCACCAGCAGGACGGCGGGTGGCACCATGCGCATCATCAGCGTGGTCAGCGACACGGTATCGCGACCCATGAAGCGGAACCGCACCAGCGCATAGGCCGCCATGCAGCCGATCACCAGCGTCAGCGCGGTGGACACGATCGAGATGATCAGCGAATTGACCAGAGCGCGCCCGAACGTCTTGTCGCAGTGTCCGATATGTTTCGCCGCAGAGCGCGGTTTCGTAGTTGCGGATCGTCGGCATGAAGAACAGCGACGACGTGGCCGGGGTGATGTCGACGTTCAGCCGCAGCGACGTGATCAGCGTCAGCACGATGGGCCCCACCGACATCATCACAAGCGCGACAATCAGCGCAGGGGGTGTCAGGTTCTGTTTTTCATAGACGACCGGTTCGCTCATGCTTCATCCCCTTTGTCGGCGCCGGCGCGCAGGCGGGCGGCGCGCAGATCCTGCGCCTTGTTGTAGAGGAACGTCGCGAAGGTCAGGATCAGCAGGTAATTCGACATCGCCGCCGCCTCGCCCAACTCGCGGAACTCCGACGCGGTGCGATAGATGCGCAGCGACAGGATTTCCGTCGACGGACCCGGCCCGCCGTTGGTCAGCACCAGCACGACCTCCAGCACCTTGAAGGCATCGATCAGGCGCAACAGGCAGGTGACGATCAGCACCGGCAGCATCAGCGGCAGCTTGATGTATACGACTCGTTAGAGCGGTGAGCGCTCGATCGTCCTGCGCGATATCGCCGAACGGCTCGCCGTGTCGATGATGACCGTGTCGCGCGCCCTGCGCGGTGTCGAAGGCGTGTCGGCCGCGCGCCGTGCCGAGATCGTCGAGCTTGCCCGGCGGCTGCATTACGTCCCGAACTCGAACGCGCGGTCGCTGGCGGCGGAACATGTTGCGGCGCTGGGCTATCGGCGTCCCGCGTTCGTCGGCGCGCCGCGCGGGCGAGACATGCGGGCCGAGGGCCGGCTGGCCGGGTTGCGCGCCGTGTTCGGCGATACCGGGCGCATCCCCGTCGCCCGCCCTGCATCGCTGAACGAGGCCGGGTTCGACGGGGCCGAAGCCCTGTTGAACGGCACGCGACCGGATGTGATCTTCTTTCTCAACGATATCGGCATCGTCGGCTTCAACGGTCTCGGTCTGACGCGGGTGCTGGAACAATCCCTGACCACGGTGATCACGCCGCGCCGGCAGTTGGGGATGCTGGGCGCGCGCAGCCTGCTGGCCCGGATCAACGGCGCCCGGGGCAAGCGGGCGCAATGCCTGCCCGCCCGGCTGCACCGCGGCGAGACGACGATGCGCCAGGCCTGACCGGTGACGCCGCACCACATCTTGTGGCCCGCTGGCGTCGGGCGTCCGCTGGCGTCGCCACCGGCGTCTGCGCCACAAGCGGGCCGATCCGAATGAAGGATTGCGACGCTGCGGACCCCGGCCCGCACCCGCGTCGCGAGAATCGCATATCACCGATTCGCGCCCAGGGAGTGGATTCGCCCGACGCCATCCCTTGTTGTTGCTCTGGCCGCCACACCACCAGATCTAGTGCTTTTTTCGCCGATGCCCGAAACGTCCACCGCCGCCCGGCCCGCCGATCTGATGCACCTGTGTGCCAATCGGACTAACCCCGCCGAGATGCGACACTTTTTTGCGATCCCCGATCTGTGGATGGTTCGGGTATGAATCGGGGATCGATTTTGCGCGCTGACGGCTGGGTGGCCTTTGGAAATCGTCAACCGGATTATTCCCTCCAAACGGGGAAAAAAGGATTGACCATTTCGGTCCAGATACGTCAGTTTGTGCAGGCCGACAGCAGCGATACAACATGTTGTGGGATCGCCTGACCTTGGGACAATTCGGAACCGCCAGATCACGTCGCATCGGGATGTATGCGACGCGGGTTGGTTCCGTTCGTCACGGGGCATCGGCCAGTATTAGTGTCGGACGGCAACGATCGTCCGGCGGGTAATTTCGACACGGCATACGGGACAGACACAGATGAAGATCGAGCGCAGGTTCACCAAGGCAGGCAACGACGCGGACGCGGGCGCATATGGCGCGCTGGACTTCACCACCGTGACGTCGGAGATTCGCAATCCCGACGGAACGATCGTGTTCCGCAACGATTCGGTCGAAGTGCCGACAACCTGGAGCCAGGTGGCCAGCGACGTCATCGCACAGAAGTATTTCCGCAAGGCCGGCGTGCCGGCGGTGCTGAAGAAAGTCCGTGAAAAGGACGTGCCCGAATTCCTGTGGCGGTCGGTCCCCGACGAGGACGCGCTGGCCAAGCTGCCCGAAAAAGCCCGATTTGTCGGCGAAACCTCGTCGCGCCAAGTGTTCGACCGCCTGGCCGGGGCCTGGGCCTATTGGGGCTGGAAGGGCGGATACTTCACGACCGAGGCCGACGCACGGGCCTATTACGACGAAATGCGCTTCATGCTGGCCACCCAGAAGGCCGCGCCGAACAGTCCGCAATGGTTCAACACCGGCCTGCACTGGGCCTATGGCATCGACGGCCCGGCCCAGGGCCATTACTATGTCGACTTCAAGACCGGCAAGCTGACCAAGTCCAAGTCGTCCTATGAGCATCCCCAGCCCCACGCCTGCTTCATCCAGTCGGTCGCCGATGACCTGGTGAACGACGGCGGCATCATGGACCTGTGGGTGCGCGAGGCGCGGCTGTTCAAATACGGATCCGGCACCGGCACCAACTTCTCGTCCCTGCGCGGCGAGGGCGAAAAGCTGTCGGGCGGCGGAAAATCGTCGGGCCTGATGGGCTTCCTGAAGATCGGCGACCGCGCGGCGGGCGCGATCAAGTCGGGCGGCACCACGCGGCGCGCGGCGAAGATGGTGATCGTCGATGCGGATCACCCGGATATCGAGGATTTCATCAACTGGAAGGTGATCGAGGAACAGAAGGTCGCGTCGATCGTCGCCGGATCGAAGATGCACGAGCAGAAGCTGAACGCCCTGTTCGCCGCGATCAAGGCCTGGGACGGCGTTCAGGCCGACGCCTATGATCCTGCGAAGAACGACAGCCTGAAGGCCGCGATCAAGGATGCCAAGAAGGTCGCGATCCCCGAAACCTACGTCAAGCGCGTGCTGGATTATGCCCGCCAGGGCCACACCAGCATCGAATTTCCGACCTATGACACCGATTGGGATTCCGAAGCCTATTCGTCGGTGTCGGGTCAGAACTCGAACAACTCGATCCGCGTCACCGACGCGTTTCTGAAGGCCGTGGAAACCGATGGCGACTGGGATCTGATCAACCGCAAGGACGGCAAGGTCGCCCGCACCATCAAGGCGCGCGATCTGTGGGAACAGGTGGGCCATGCGGCTTGGGCCTGCGCCGATCCGGGCATCCAGTATCACGACACGGTCAACGACTGGCACACCTGCCCCGAAGACGGTGCGATCCGCGGATCGAACCCGTGCAGCGAATACATGTTCCTGGACGACACCGCCTGCAACCTGGCGTCGATGAACCTGCTGACGTTCCTCAAGGACGGCACGTTCCAGGCCGAGGATTACATGCACGCCACGCGCCTGTGGACCGTGACCCTGGAAATCAGCGTGACCATGGCGCAGTTCCCGTCAAAAGAGATTGCGCAGCGGTCGTATGACTTCCGCACGCTCGGCCTTGGCTATGCCAACATCGGCGGGCTGCTGATGAACATGGGTCACGGATACGACAGCGACGAGGGCCGCGCCCTGTGCGGTGCGCTGACCGCGATCCTGACCGGTGTGTCCTATGCCACCAGCGCCGAAATGGCGGCCGAATTGGGCGCCTTCCCCGGCTATGCCAAGAACGCCGAGCACATGCTGCGCGTCATCCGCAACCACCGCAACGCGGCCCACGGCCGGACCGACGGCTATGAAAAGCTGGCGACCAAACCCGTCGCGCTGGACCACGGCAATTGTCCCGACGGGCGGCTGGTCGAACTGGCCACCGGCGCCTGGGACGAGGCGCTGCGTCTTGGCGAAAAGCACGGATACCGCAACGCGCAGGTGTCCGTCGTGGCCCCGACGGGCACCATCGGCCTGGTCATGGATTGTGACACCACGGGGATCGAGCCGGACTTTGCGCTGGTGAAGTTCAAGAAGCTGGCCGGCGGCGGATATTTCAAGATCATCAACCGCTCGGTGCCCGCGGCGCTGGAAAACCTCGGCTATGGTTCGGCCCATATCGAGGAGATCATCAGCTATGCCGTCGGGCACGGCTCGATCGGGAACGCGCCGGGAATCAACCACACGGCGCTGATCGGCCACGGCTTCGGCCAGGCGGAAATCGCCAAGGTCGAGGCGGCGCTGCCGTCGGCCTTCGACATCCGCTTCGTGTTCAACCAGTGGACCCTGGGCGAGGAATTCTGCCGCGAGACGCTGGGCATCCCCGCCGAAAAGCTGGCCGATCCCGCGTTCGATCTGCTCCGCTCGCTCGGGTTCACCAAGGGCGACATCGAAGCGGCCAACGATCACGTCTGCGGCACGATGACCCTGGAAGGCGCGCCGCACCTGAAGGAAGAACACTATCACATCTTCGACTGTGCCAATCCCTGCGGCAAGAAGGGCAAGCGTTTCCTGTCGGTCGACAGCCACATCCACATGATGGCGGCGGCGCAGAGCTTCATCTCGGGCGCGATCTCCAAGACGATCAACATGCCCAACGACGCCACCATCGAGGATTGCCAGCGCGCCTATGAACTGTCGTGGTCGCTGGGCGTGAAGGCCAATGCGCTCTATCGTGACGGCTCCAAACTCAGCCAGCCGCTGGCCGCTGCCCTGGTCGAGGACGACGACGAGGCGGAAGAGATCCTGGCCAACGGATCGGACCGCGAAAAGGCCATCGTTCTGGCCGAGAAGGTGGTCGAGAAGGTGATCATCAAGGAGGTCGCCAAGGGTCGTGACAAGATGCCCCAGCGGCGTCGCGGCTATACCCAGAAGGCCATCGTCGGCGGCCACAAGGTGTATCTGCGCACCGGCGAATACCAGGACGGCAAGCTGGGCGAGATCTTCATCGACATGCACAAGGAAGGTGCCGGTTTCCGCGCGATGATGAACAACTTCGCCATCGCGGTGTCGGTGGGCCTGCAATACGGCGTGCCGCTGGATGAATTCGTCGATGCCTTCACCTTCACCAAGTTCGAACCGGCCGGCATGGTGCAGGGCAACGAGACGATCAAGAACGCCACGTCGATCCTGGATTACGTGTTCCGCGAGCTGGCCGTGTCGTATCTGGACCGCACGGACCTGGCCCATGTCCAACCCACCGGCGCGACCTTCGACGATATCGGACGCGGCGAACAGGAAGGCGTGCGCAACTTCGTGCCCGTCGAAGGGTCGGCCGCGTCGTCCCCGCTCGAGGTGCTGCGTCAGGTCGCCTCGACCGGATACCTGCGCAATCGTCCGCCGTCGGATTTCCGGGTGGTTCAGGGCGGCATCGCCACGCTGGAACAGGGCGGCCAGGCCGTGGCCACGATCGAGACCCGCGAAACCGAGGTCAGAACCACGCCGGTGTCCGCCACCTCCATGGACCCCCGCGTCAAGGCCAAGATGCAGGGATACGAGGGCGAGGCCTGCGGCGAATGCGGCAACTATACGCTGGTGCGCAACGGCACCTGCATGAAGTGCAACACCTGCGGTGGCACAAGCGGCTGTAGCTGAACGGCGACGTTTCGCCCCTGCCCCCGGGTCGTGCGCGACGCAGGCGGCAAGGGCAGAACGGGACCGGTCATTCGGCCGCACCAGATTGCAGCAGATCCCACGGGGCGTCCTTTGCGGCGCCCCTATCTTTTCGGAACCGGCCCCTGGTTGCGGATCGGTTCCATCAATGCCGTATGGGTTTGATGGGCCGCGAAAACGCCACGGCGAAATCATCGGCCTTCGCGGAGTCGCGCATGCGCCGGCGTTAGGGGGTGGATCTGAGGAGTTTCGATGAAATGGCGGTCCCAGCTGGATTCGAACCAGCGACCTCTCGCTTCGGAGGCGAGCACTCTATCCAGCTGAGCTATGGGACCATCTGTTCAGGCGTTTCGGGTGACATTGCACCCACGCACCGAGTTTCATCTTGCCTTCCAACAGGTTGCGGTCGTCTCTTCGTGCGGATCACACCGTGTCTTGCACAAGAAGCAACCGAACATCACTTAACGACGTCTCTATAATGCGGGGTGGGTCGCGTCGCAATGATGAAATTGGCCCACGGGGGCCGTCAGGCAAATAAGTCGTGGCACAGCTCGAGCGCGTCAACCAGCGCGTCGACTTCGGCTTCGGTGTTGTAAAGGCCGAACGAGGCGCGACAGGTGGCGGTCAGGCCCAGGTGGTCCATCAGCGGTCCGACGCAATGCTGCCCCGCCCGCACCGCGACGCCTTTCTTGTCCAGCACGGTGGAAATATCGTGGGCATGGGCCGCACCATCCAGCGTGAACGAAAAGATCGCGCCCTTGTCCGGCGCATCGCCCTGCACCTGAAGCCAGTTCAGGCCCGCAAGCCGCGTGCGCGCGTAATCGCGCAGGCCGGCTTCGTGGGCGGCGATATTGTCCATCCCCAGCCCGGTCATGTAATCCAGCGCCACGCCAAGGCCGATCTGTTGCACGATGCCGGGTGTGCCCGCCTCGAACTTCATCGGCGCGTCGTTCCAGGTGACTTCTTCCTTGTGGACTTCGCGGATCATGTCGCCGCCGCCCATGAAGGGGCGCATTTCGGCCATCCGTTCGGCCCGCACATAGATCGCGCCCGATCCCGACGGTCCATAGAGCTTGTGCCCGGTGACGGGATAGAAATCGCAGCCGATGTCCTGAACATCCACCGGCATGTGCACCGCCGCCTGCGAGCCGTCGATCAGCGTCGCCAGCCCCCTGGCACGCGCGCCGGCGCAGATCGTCTTGACGTCGACAACCGTGCCCAGAACGTTCGACATATGGGTGATTGCGATCAGTTTCGTGCGCTCGGTGATCGCGTCCAGAACCTTCTGCGGGTCCAGCGAACCGTCGGGTTCCACATCGACCCATTTCAACACCACGCCCTGGCGTTCGCGCAGGAAATGCCAGGGCACGATATTGGCGTGATGTTCCATCACCGACAGGATGATCTCGTCGCCCGCCTGCATCCGGGGCATGGCCCAGCCATAGGCGACCATGTTGATGCCCTCGGTCGTGCCGGTGTTCATCACGATTTCATCTTCGCTTGCGGCGTTCAGGAAGCGCGCCAGCTTGCCGCGCACGGCCTCGTATTTGTCGGTGGCGAGGTTCGACAGGTAGTGCAGCCCGCGATGGACGTTGGCGTATTCGTCGGCATAGGCACCGGTGATCGCGTCGATCACCACCTGCGGCTTTTGCGCCGACGCGCCATTGTCGAGATATACCAGCGGTTTGCCGTTCACCTTGCGCGACAGGATCGGAAAGTCGCCGCGGATTTTCATCACGTCATACATGGATCACACCATTCCCGGAATCGTCACGCCCACCAGCGTCAGCAAAAGCGAAAGACCGAACGCGGCGCCGAAACTGGTGGCGATGATCATGGCGAACACCTTGCCCAGCGACGTGAAACCATGGACGGTCGCAATGAAATGGGTCAGCAGCCACAGGAAGGCGACCAGCCCGAAGATGCCCACCAGCCAGGCGATCGCCGGCAGAATCAGCATCGACACCGTCTGAACCACCTGCAGGCAGACCATGATGAACTGCAACCACACCACGGCAACCAGCCCGTCCTGAAACCGGCCCGTGCCGCCCATGGCCCGCCCGACCCAGAAGATGGCGAACACCATGGCGATCAGCAGGGACAACTGGATCAGGCCCATGGTCAGCGGCGGTATCACGAACACGCCCTCGGGCACGTCGACGGCACTGAGCATGATGAAATTCGTCGCTTCGGCCAGCAGGATCGAGATCACGACCACCAGCGTCAGCGCCTGCCACAACACGGCGCGCGACAGGTTCATATCCATCAGGCGTCGCGCCACGTCGGCCGGCGTTCTGAACGTCTGTGCCGCCATGGGCAGCAGGACAGAAAGGCTCATCATGTGTCGGCTTCGCCCTTTTCAACGGCCAGAAGGCCCAGCAACCAGATCGCGAGAAACGCACCGAACGCAACGATCCCGGTGACGCTCATCGCCGGTCCGGGCCCGATGAACCCCGCGACAAGACCCCAGAGCAGCCACAGCGGCGACGCTGCCAGCAACGCCCAGAACAACGCGATACGCGCGCCGTACCAATCGCCCTGCCCGCCCATCGTGCGCGCCATCAGATGCGTCACTGCCGCCAGCCCGTAAAGGAAAAGCGGCGCAATGAAAAGCCAACCCATCAGCGCACCCGCCAGAAGGGGCTCGATCGGCTGACCGCTCAGGAACGCCTCACGCGACAGGCGGGGCCATTGCGCCACGAAGATCAGCCCGCAGGCCAGCATCAGCGTGACCAGCGCACGATCCTCGCGCGGGCGTCCGGCGGCCCGGCGCCGCACGACTGCGCCGGGCCGCCGGTAACTGGCGACAATGTCGCGGGTCAGCGCCAAGGATCAGCGCCGCCGCGCCAGCCAGGCCTGAAGCCGGGTCAGAAGATCGTCGGCGATGGCCTCGCTGTCGATCTCGGCGATCGCCTCGGCCAGGAACGACAGCACAAGCAGGTCTTCGGCGTCGGCACGCGGCACCCCGCGCGAGCGCAGATAGAACAGCGCCGTCTCGTCGATCGCCCCGGTGGTCGAACCGTGCGAACAGGCCACATCGTCGGCATAGATCTCAAGCTCGGGCTTGGCCAGGAACTGACTGTCATCATCCAGCAGCAGCGCCTGACTGATCTGATAGCCGTCGGTCTTCTGGGCGCCTTCCTTGACCAGGATCTTGCCTTGGAACACGCCGGTGGCACCGTTGCGCAGCACCTTCTTGAACACCTGCCGGCTTTCGCAATGCAGGGAATCGTGGGTGATGAACACGGTGTCGTCATGGTGGAAATCACCATCCCCCACGGCCGCACCCGCGACATGGGCGATGGCATTGTCACTGGTCAGCTCGATCACGCATTCATTGCGCGTCAGCACGCCGTTCATCGTCAGGGTGAACGACTTGAACGCCGACTCCTCGCCGAGGCGGGCGAACATGTGCGTTGCCGTGCGCAATTCGTGATCACGCCCTTGCGCACGCACATGGTTGAACGTGCCCTTGTCCGCGATGTCGACCTCGGTCACACCGTTGAAGCGTGCGGCCACCGGCCCGGTTTCCAATACGGTGAGCGACGCCCCCGACTCGACCCGGATGCAGTGATGCAGGATCGCGTCCGACGCGGTGTCGGCGTGGCGATAGATCAACGCGACCGGCCGCTCGGCCTTGCCCGTGGCGCGGATTACCAGACCGTCGGTGGCGAACGCGGTGTTCAGCGCGGCCAGGGGTCGTGCGACAGGATCCTGGCCCTTCGCCTCGAGCACGCCGAAGATATCCTTGGCCCAGTGGATGTCGGTGCCCGACACGACACTCAGCCGCTCGATCTCGACACCGGCCAGCGCCGGATCGTCCGACGCATCGGCATCGAAAACGCCATCGACGAAATACAGCTTCACGCTGTCGATACCATCGAAGACCGGGCTTTCATCCGTCTCGAACACGGCCGCCTCGGGCGTCTCGGGCGCCGTCAGCGTATCGGGCCGCGTGTATTTCCAATATTCATCACGCCGCGACGGCAGGCCCATGGCACGCACCCGCGCCAGGGCTTGCGTGCGCGCATCGCTGGCCCACTTCCCGCCCTCGGGCAGGGTCAGACCGGCCAGCCGCGCCTCGGTCGCGTCAAGTTTCGCTTGGGGCAAGGCCATTTATGCACCCTCCGTCAACAGATCCGCGTAGCCGTGGTTTTCAACTTCCAGCGCCAGTTCCGGACCGCCCGTCTTGATGATCTTCCCGTCCGACATGATGTGCACGAAGTCGGGTTTGATATGGTCAAGAAGCCGCTGGTAGTGGGTGATCACCAGGAACGACCGGTCGGCCGCGCGCAGGGCGTTGACCCCGTCCGACACCAGTTTCATCGCGTCGACATCCAACCCCGAATCCGTCTCGTCCAGCACGCACATCTTCGGCTTCAGCATCGCCATCTGAAGGATCTCGTTGCGCTTCTTTTCACCACCCGAGAAACCGACGTTGACCGGCCGCTTCAGCATGTCGGCGTCGATCTTCAACTCTTTCGCCTGGGCGCGGATTTCCTTGAGAAACTCGGTCGACGACATCTCAGCCTCGCCGCGCGCCTTGCGCTGTGCGTTCACCGCGGTGCGCAGGAACGTCATGTTGCCGACACCCGGAATTTCAACCGGATACTGGAACGCCAGGAACAGGCCTGCGGCGGCGCGTTCTTCCGGCTCCATGTCCAGGATGTCGGCGCCTTCCAGCGCTGCCGACCCCTCGGTCACCTCGTATCCGTCACGGCCCGACAGCACATAGGACAGCGTCGATTTGCCCGACCCGTTCGGCCCCATGATCGCATGCACTTCGCCGGCGCCGATCTCAAGGTCGACACCCTTTAGGATCTGCTTGTCCTCTTCTTCAAGTTTGACGTGCAGGTTGCTGATCTTCAACATCTTCTCTCGCTTTCGTTCAATCTGTTCGGGCGCGTGGCCCGGTCATTCATTTCACTTGCGTGGTTTCGGAATCCGCCGCGCGATGGCAAGTCCGATCAGGGTGGAGACGATGGCCGCGACCATCATCTTCCACACCTCGGCCCCATTCCACCAGGACATCGACACGATCATCCCGATCAGGATGCAGACGCCAACCACCAGCGAAACCAGGAACCGCCGGTTCTTGGGCGGCCGGATGGGGTCGAGTTCGCTCACCCCACCGACCCTTCAAGGCTGATCGCCACCAGCTGCTGTGCTTCCATGGCGAATTCCATCGGCAGCGCCTGGAGCACTTCCTTGCAGAACCCGTTGACCACCAGCGCGACGGCCTCTTCCTCGTCCATTCCGCGCGAGCGGCAATAGAACATCTGGTCGTCGTCCACCTTCGATGTCGTCGCCTCGTGTTCGACCCGCGACGAATTGTTGCGCACCTCGATATAGGGCACGGTGTGGGCGCCGCATTCCGAGCCGATCAACAGCGAATCGCATTGTGTATAGTTGCGCGAATTCTTCGCCTTGGGGTGCATCGACACCAGACCGCGATAGGTGTTCTGCGCCTTGCCCGCCGAAATCCCCTTGGACACGATGCGCGACTTGGTGCGCTTGCCCAGATGCACCATCTTGGTGCCGGTATCGGCTTGCTGGTAATTGTTGGCGATGGCGATCGAATAGAACTCGCCTTGGCTGTCGTCACCGCGCAGGATGCACGACGGATACTTCCACGTCACGGCTGATCCGGTTTCGACCTGCGTCCACATCACCTTGGACCGGTCGCCCCGGCAATCGGCGCGCTTGGTCACGAAGTTATAGATGCCGCCCTTGCCGTTTTCGTCGCCCGGATACCAGTTCTGAACCGTCGAATACTTGATCTCGGCGTCGTCCAGCAAAACCAGTTCGACGACCGCGGCGTGAAGCTGAACGGTGTCGCGCATGGGGGCCGTGCACCCCTCGAGATACGACACATAGGATTCCTTGTCGGCGATGATCAGCGTGCGCTCGAACTGTCCGGTATTCTCGGCGTTGATCCGGAAATAGGTGGACAATTCCATGGGGCAACGGACCCCGGGCGGGATGTAGACGAAGGATCCATCGGAAAAGACGGCAGAATTGAGTGTCGCAAAGAAGTTGTCCGATGCCGGCACCACCGACCCCAGGTATTTCTTCACCAACTCGGGATGGTCACGGATCGCATCGGAAATCGAACAGAAGATCACGCCGGCCTTCTTCAGTTCGGCCTGAAAGGTCGTTCCCACCGAGACGGAATCGAACACCGCGTCGACGGCGACCTTGCGGTTCTCGTCGACATCCTCGGCGCCCTCGACGCCGGCCAGGATCAACTGCTCCTTCAGCGGGATGCCCAGTTTCTTGTAGGTTTCCAGAAGCTTGGGGTCGACCTCATCCAGCGACTTAGGCTTCACTTCCATCGACTTCGGACGGGCATAATAGAACTGCTCGTTGTATTCGACGGGCGGATACTTGACCATCGACCAGTCCGGCTCGGTCATCTTGACCCAGCGGCGATAGGCATCCAGGCGCCACTCCAGCATCCACTCGGGCTCTTCGTTCTTCTCCGAGATCAGGCGCACGATGTCCTCGTTCAGCCCCTTGGGGGCAAAGTCCATCTCGATATCGGTGCTCCAGCCGTGCTTGTAGGTGCCCGACAGCCCCTTGACCGCTTCGACCGTCTCGCGGTCCACGCCGTCCTTCACATCAGTGTCCATCACGTTCATGTCGCTCTCCTTTCGGGATCGGTCCCGTCGCAATCCATCGGCTTCAGACGGCGCGCGCCCGAAACCTCTTTTCCTGAGCCGTCCACGCCTCGGCGAACCGCATCACATCGTCGCGCCGCGTGTCGGGGCCAAGAGAAACGCGGATCGCACATGCCGCCGACGCCTCATCGAACCCCATGGCGCGCAGAACCTGCGACGCGCGCACCTTGCCGCTGGAACAGGCCGACCCGGCGGAAACGGCAAACCCCGCCAGATCCATCGCCATGACCTGCGTTTCGCCCTTCCAGCCGGGCGTCAGCAGGCAACTGGTGTTGGGCAGTCGACCCGCCGCAGAATCCTTTCCGACAAAAATAGTCTCTTTTGCGGAATACTCCAGAGCCGTTTCTAGAATATTTCTAAGTTCCGCAACCCGTTCCTGCACTCCGTCGGTCAAATCGCGCGCCGCCGCCGCGATGGCAGCCCCCATTCCGGCGATGCCGATCACGTTCTGCGTGCCCGAACGGCGCCCCATTTCCTGGCCGCCACCCCGGATCCGCGCAGCAACCTCGACACCGCGTCGCAGCAACACCGCCGCCACACCCTTCGGCCCGCCGAACTTGTGGGCCGAGATCACGGCGGCCTGCGCCCCGCACCACTCGAAGGCAAAGGGCACCTTGCCGATCGCCTGCGTCGCATCGACGAAAGACAACCCGTCGCACAGATCCTGAAGAACACCGGTTTCCGAATTTGCCACCTGCACCGCGGCACGCGCCGGGTCGGTGACCAACACCGCTCCGCTCCGCTCGACCGCCAGATCGGCGGCGCACCAGGCCAGGACGGCCTCGTGTTCGATCGGCGCACAGGAAACGCCCCGTTCGGCCAGGCACAGCGCCGCACCCTCGGTCGCCGACGACACGAACACGATATCCGACGCCTCGGCGCCGCATGCGGCCGCCACCTGACCACGGGCGCGCTCGATCAACCCCAGCGCCGCACGCCCTTCGGCATGTACCGATGACGGATTGCCGACCACATCCATGGCCGCAACCATGGCACTGCGCGCCTCGGGGCGCAGCGGGGTCGTGGCGTTCCAGTCCAGATAGGTCCGCCCCATCACGCCCGCCCCGGTTTTTTCTTGCCGCAAATACTCTCGGGGTAAGGCACGCATGTGCCGAAGGGGCGGAACGCCCCTGTCCGGTCCGCAGGACCAGATCGAATGCGCCGCAGGCGCTCCGTTCTTTCAAACCGGGATCGCGTCATGCACCATCCACCACGGTGAACAGGTTCGGCACGGCGGGACAGGGCGCCAGGTCGTTGGCGACGACGTCCGACAGCTTGGCCTGGTGCAGGAACACATAGACATGGGCGCTCAACCCTTCCCACAACCGGTTCGACAACGATTGCGCGCGGGTGCCCGACGTGCCGCCGCTGGCCCCGGCACCGGTGTGCATGGCACTGACGGTTTCCCCCACCGCCAGCATGATGTCGGAGACGCGTATTTCGGTCGGCGCCCGCGCCAGCCGATAGCCGCCGCCCGGCCCCCGGGCCGAATCCACCAGCCCGGCCCGGCGCAGCTTGACGAACAACTGCTCGAGATACGGCAACGAAATGCTCTGCCGCTTGCTCAGTTCGGCCAGCGAAATCAACTGATCCGCCGGCTGCAAGGCCAGATCGCACATCGCGACCATCGCGTAACGACCCTTGGTGCTGAGTTTCATCGTGGGCCTCCCTGGCGCGGCGACAATGGACAGTTGACGATGGGATGCAGGACAATTACCTCGGGACGGCGCGGGACCGCCCGCCCAACAGATTAGAAACGTTCTAAGGTCAAGCGTGGGATCCGTCAAGATTGACGATCCGCCGCCACCCAACATGTCAGGGACACATATGCCCGAGGTTATCTTTCCCGGACCCGAAGGGCGGCTGGAAGGCCGCTATCATCCCCAAAAAAAATCGGACGCGCCGATCGCGATCATCCTGCATCCGCATCCCCAGTTCGGCGGCACGATGAACAACCGCGTCGTCTATAACCTGCACTATGCCTTCCATGCCATGGGTTTCACCGTGCTGCGGTTCAATTTCCGCGGTGTCGGACGGTCCCAGGGCGAATACGACCAGGGCGTCGGCGAATTGTCCGATGCCGCCTCGGCGCTGGATTACCTGCAGTCGATGAACCAGAACGCCAAGCATTGCTGGGTCGCCGGGTTCTCGTTCGGGGCCTGGATCGGCATGCAGTTGCTGATGCGCCGCCCCGAGATCACAGGCTTCATCTCGGTCAGCCCGCCCGCCAACATGTATGACTTCAGCTTCCTTGCGCCCTGCCCCGCCTCGGGCCTGATCATCAACGGCAGCGCCGACCGCGTGGCGCCGCCCCGCGACACCGTGACCTTGGTGGACAAGCTGCACGAGCAGAAGGGCATCACCGTGACCCATACCGAAATCGAAGGTGCAGGTCACTTCTTCGAGGATCCGCACATGGAAGAGATGATCGGCGGCGTCGAAACCTACGTGCGCCGGCGCCTGACCGAAAGCACCCGCTGAGCTTCGGGGCCGGCATCGGCGATCCTAGAGATCCTCGCCCGATATGAATTGTGCCGCGCCCTGCCCCAGCGCCCGCGAGATCGTGACATACATGGCGTCGAACGCCCCGAAGATCGCCTGGTTCATCGCCTGGCCTTCGGTGGTGCGCGCCAGCGCGGTATAGGCTTCGACGTCGGCGTCGCTCAGCGGTTGATACGCCAGCGTCAGATAGCCATAGACCCATTCGATCGTGTCGGCGCGGATCGTCGGCTCCTGCCCCCACACATCCGCCAGCACATCTGCCTCCGTCATGTCGCCATTGAAGGCATCACCATCCAGAAGGCCCGAATAGAAGGCATAGTTCGAATTCATCGCGCCGACGACATTGGCCTCGATCAGGTCATTGGCATCGACGAAATCGTCCAGGATATCCAGCCGCGGATCACCGGCCTGGCGCATGTCGTCCAGCGCCGCCTGTGCCGTCGCCTCGACGTCGGGATCGACCAAGGCGCGCCGTGCACTGATTTCCAGCCGGATGATTCGCGCGCCCAGCTCGGATTCGAAGAACTCGATCAACGGGGCAGTGTCCGTGCCTTCCATCAACACGGCAAAGCGCGATGACACCAGCTCATCCATCGCCTCGACGTCATAGAGACGGGCCACCATCGTGTTCCAGGCGGCACCACCGCGCCCCGGAAACATCTCGGCCCGCAGGTCTTCGCCATAGGCAAGACCCTCCTGCTGCATGATCGCGATCACATCCTGCATGCCAAGCGCGTCGTAGAGGCGCGCCACCTTCTCATTCCCCGCCGCCCAAAGCGACGTCACACCCGACAGGCAGAAAACAATGGCAAGGCTGATCTGGCGCATGACGTCCTTTCCGATGGCGTGTTTCGTCCACCACGTGTTGCCTGCGCACGATATGTCCTGCGCGCACGAACGCCAAGGGCCCATGCCGCGCAGCGCGGTCAATATCGCTTGACCTGGCGCCGCCGCCGCGTCGCACGCCCCCCTTCGTCGCAAAAAGTTTCCCCGCCCCCCATCGAACCCCTTGCACCCCGTGCCCGCACGGACTAGACGAGCGCACATCGATCGCGGAGAGGTGCCGGAGTGGTCGAACGGGGCGGTCTCGAAAACCGTTGAGGGTGCAAGCCTTCCCAGGGTTCGAATCCCTGTCTCTCCGCCAGATTTCTCGTAGGAGACCGCGAGAAATGCCAATAAAATAAGGCGCTTTGAGCCACATAACCCCCTATTGCATCCGCTACTTGCTACACATTTTGCTACACAATTTCGGAAATTGGTAGGGCATTTTTGATACCCGAAAGCGGGCGCGCCGACATCTGTAGCAGCAGAAGTGTCGCCGACGCGCCCTGACGCGGGTGTTCCGGCCCGCGTGTTCCGTCAGGCGACGGCGCGCAGCCCTTCGAGAGCCTTCTCGGCTTGCAGGATGTCATACACCGCGGCCAGCGTGGCATAGAGTTCCAGCAACACGACGAGCGCGTTGGAGAGCCTGTCGGCCTCGGGCGAGAGACGCTCCTCCTGCCAGTTCGTTTCGTTCGAGACGTTTTCGGGGCTGTGGTCGTAATAGGTCTCCACATAGGTGCCCTCGGCAATCTCGGCATCGAGCACGCCAATGAGGTCGTGCAGCATCGCCAGGACGCCCTTCTCGAAGATCTCACCGCGACGCAGACGGGCTGCAAGCGCCTTGGCCTCCTGCGCGGGTTCCCAAGGCACGAGATCGAGAACGTCTTCCTCGATCCCGGTGGCCGCAATGCGCGCGAGCGGGAAGCAGGCGGCTGCCATTGCGGTGATTTCGTCGGCGGAGGTGAATGGCATTTCCATTGGTCTTTTCCTTGTTTTGTTTGAGGTGCGGGGATGCTCGAAGGCGCGGTTCCCTATCGGAAACCGCGATCTTCGCGCGCCCATCGCGCCTGCTCCTGGCGCCGTTCTTCGCGGTAATGTGCGGCGATGTCGGCCTCAGCCTGGAGCCGGGCGCGGATGGCGTTCATCCGCTCCATCAATGCCTCGTCGAGGCGCCCGAGCAGCGGTGAGGTGGTGCCGTCCGGGCAGTGAAAGCCGCTGCTGTTCACATTCACGATGATGCGCCGGGCGCAAACGAAGCGCGTCGGCTTGTTCAGGCCCGCCCGCGCCCGCGATTTCGGCTGTTTGACGCTCACCTCGTAGCCGCGATTGGCGCGGCCATCGGACGAGGTGCCATAGGCCAACTCGACGAAGCAATCTGCACCCCGCTTGCGGACATCGAGAACCAGGCTGGGGCGCCGCTTGGGCTGCTCCTTATGGTCGGCGCTATCTGCGACAGGAAAACGGAACAGCACGACATCGCCGCGCTGCGGGTTGGCTGCCCAGTCGGGGGCTGGAACGAGGGGTTTTGGTTGGTGAAACATCTGGGGTCTCCTTGGTGTGAACAATCGACACCAGCGGTGGAAACCCTTTGAAGAAGGCTTCTGTTTTGCTGCGCGTCGCAAGAAGCGCGCGGCAAAACGGAAGCCACGGTCGGGAGAGCGGCGAGAGGGTGTCCCTCTCGTCAAAAATCGGATAGATGATTGTTCAGCACGATCGGCGGAAAGCGGACGTTCGCGGCGCCCGCGAACGTCCTGTGCATTGAGGGCTTAAGCTGGCATTGTTCGAAGCGACACAAACGTGTTTGACCTGCACAATCCTTGGTCGTGAAAAATACAGGGAGTGTTGACTTCATGTGGTCCGAACAAAGACAGTGGGGCAGTTTTGGTCGGCAGTGCCTTAACGGTAATGTTCAGATAGGTTTTAACAAAGTAATGGCAATCCGACCCATTCGCACCCACGTTCTAATCGATTGGAACAGTGAGCTTCGGTCGTTGCCAGGCAACATTGAGAGCGACGGGGAAGAGGTCGCTCGCAGGGCACTCAAGCAGGTCTGCCGTCGCGTCGGAAAGCTGTTGTATGATGAAGCCGGAGACCAAGCTTTCTTTCTATCTTTGCGGGCGTACCATGGATGGCGCAGAGGATTTGAGCCAACAACTAGGCGCTGTGCGTTGGGAGCGGCCGTCGTGTACAATCCATTAGATCCCGAAGACCGTGGGCTAAGCGAATACTCGCCCAGACGTTCACAGGTCGTGAGAAGTTTGGAGTTTGGAGACCGGTTGTTGGGCGCGCGGGAAGTACGGCTCTGCGGTCAAAGGCAGGACCATCATTTGCCGAGCACCGTGCAGCAAGATCGAGCTGGCAGCCTGGCAGAAAAAATGGTCGATACAGCACTTGTCTCCGACCTTATATTCCTCGCGTTGGAGGATGATGGCAGCTGGCTCATCGTTGTCGGACAAGACGCAGACCTAGTTCCAGGCATTCTAACGGCCGAAGGACTATTGCAAGGGACAGATCGCCGCGTAATCTTTCTAGCTCGCGGTGGTATCAGCAACAGCAACCCCACTATGACGGATTTGATATGCCGCCGCTAAGCCTTTCCAATAAAGACATCAATGCCTTTGCCGATCTTGGCACGCAGGTCGTTACCGAGGGAAACGAGTTTAAAGTAACCCGAAACGGGAACAGGTTCACGGTCGCTGAGAATGGACTAGGCTATACCGTTACAACCTCGGATGGCGTTGAAAAAACCTTCCCGAATGCTGCGGCGCTTCTAGCCGATCCGGCATTTGCAGACCTTCCGCGAATTGCGAAGAATCAAGTGATTTTGCTGTCACCGGGAAAAACGGGCGACAATCCGGTCCCGATTGTCGGTGAACTGAAGAATGTCATGGGCGATAGCTCACCATTCGCCATTGAGCAAGGTCAGACGCCTTGGTTGGCGCTCAATCGATGGCTCGCTAATCAGCATAGTTCCAGTAATCAAGGGGGTACGGACATTCTCTTGATTGACGGACCAGCCGGTGTTGGGAAGACCACCGTCGTCCGTGAAGCGGCTCTTTTGCGTGCTGAGCAATACGATGGATCGGCGCCACTGATCCTGCAGATTGCGAGTCGTGGGCGAGTTCTTCAAAACATCGCAGACCTAATTGCTTTTGCGCTGCAAGATGTTCGATCGAATCTGACGATTGGGCAACTGATGTCGCTCGTGCGGCATGGACTTATCATTCTTGCCATTGATGGTTTTGACGAATTGTCCGATCCAAACGGTTTCGAGACCGCTTGGAGCGGGCTGAACAGCCTTATCGCAGATTCGCGCGGTGCAGCGACATTCCTACTCGCAGGGCGGGAAACATTCGTTTCCACCGAGCTAATGCAAAGGCAACTAACGTCCTTCAATACCGAAAATGACAGGCTTTCGGCTCTGACATTAGGAGACCCTGACCCAGAAGCAGCGAAGAATTGGTTACTTCAACAGCCGGGTTGGGACCACTCGCTATTGAAGCGAAAATTCGTCGAGCCAATCTTTGACCACGGCTCCTATGCCCTTCGCCCATTCTTTCTTAAAGTTATTTCGGACGAACCTGCTGCGCTCGCGAGCGACGAGCCCCCTGCTTCAGATTTGCTGAGTTACCTTGTGCAGATCATGCTTCGAAGGGAAGCAAAGAAATTCATCGACCAGCTCGACCCTCCCGGTGGATCGAATATCACTCAAGACTATGAAACCTACGTTGGGCGGTTTTTGGAGGAGGTCGCGCGCGATCTGGCTGAGAACCAATCTGAGGCATTGGCTGACGATGCCCTTGACCTGCTCGCGACCGTTGCTGCCGACGGGCTGCTCCCAGACGATCAAGTGGCAGCTGTTGTTCAGCGTGCTGGATCAGTAGTATTTCTAGCCAAGGACCTGCGTCCAGGTCACTTCCGTTTCGCCCATGAACAACTCTTGCAGCACTTCCTTGCTCGCGAAGCGCTTCGGTCGGTGGGTGAAGGCGAGACACCTCGATATGTGCGGCGCAACCTGTTCGGGCGCGACGCATTGGAGGTGTTCGCCCATGTAGCAAGGGACCGCCACGACGAGTCAAAGCGATTTCTGAATTCGGTCCGTGCAGGCATTGCCCAACCATCTCGCGACAGGACGAACACGAACTTGTCGGTGCTTGGAGTCGCAGCCGCTTGTGGAACGGCCGTTGAAAATGCCGATCTTCAGATTCGAGATGTCGGAATCAATGAGTTGTATTTCCCTTTCTCTGCGCCGATTGGGATTTCCATTCGAGACACGGCAATCAGTATCCTGCATGCCGCCAGTGCCGATCTTCGAAATGTCGTCTTTGAAAGTGGGGTTCATATATCCACGCTTGAAGTAGATCGTCGAACCCAACTTCCAGACCAAATACCTCAACCTCAAATGTTGGTGCATGCTACCGAAACGACGAGCGACCCTGTTGAAATTCAAAGCTATCTCAATCCTGGCTCTCAACGGTCTGATACCCAACTCGATTGGTCGGATGATCTCCTTGAGATTCTGGGGCGGATCGAACGTTACCGAACGTTCTGGCTGCGGACAAATCTAGATGACACGGACCATCAAGGACGGCGCATTGTAACTCACCGTTTGTGGCCCGAGGTATTCCAAGCTTTGCGCCAACTGGATCTAGTCACTGTCAAAACTAAGCAAGCATCTGGACCAAATGCAGAGTTCATCCATTTCCGGCAAGATGTAATTTTGACCGAAAACGAGAACCTATACCGAATACTAAATGGTTGATCCACACTGGCTTGTGTTGATGCAGTTGCAGCGAATGTCGGCACTGCGGAATGCCGCCGCAGCATGGCGGCAAGATGTCGAACCGTAGCTATGGGCCGATTTTGAAATCCAATTTGGTGCTACGCCTCCTCATCCATTCGCAACGCGTCGCAAGAAGCGCGTAATGAATGGATGAGGAGGGATTTTCGCCGCGCCACCTTGTGCCGATCGCCGTGGGTCTGGGGGGCGCGCAATGCGCCCTGCCTGTCGGGAGACGCCAGTGGGTGCAGGGGCGTGGCGAACGGCCCCTGCGAGCAGGCGGGGGTTCGGGGGAGGAGTGCGGAACGACGCTCCCCCGGGAGCAGGGGTTGCAAGGGGAGTGCGGAACGATGACCTTGCCGCCCTCCGCGCAGGAGTGCCCGCCGCACAGGCGCCCCCGGCGGGCGGGGTTCCGGGGCAGCGCCCGGACGAACGGCAGGCCGAACGCAGGCACCGCAGGTGCCGGAGTGCGGGCTGTTTAGTGAGTAATGACCCCGCACATCCGTTCGCGCACGCGTCTGTCCGGTTTCTGCGTTCCGGAAAGAGATGATCCCATTTCCTGACCTCAATCTTCGGAGGTCGAAATGGCAAGCAAGAAATACCCGGTGGTCCTGCGGTTCGAGGGGATGAATCCCAGCGATATCGGTGGCTATGAAGCGCATCGCTATCGCAAGGGCGGAGACCTCGGCCACATCGACCGCAACAAGCCCGCACCGCGGCGTCTGCACGGCAACAGCACCTGGGCGCAGGAAGCGGTGGCCGAGATCGAGCTGATGAAGGTCGAGACCTTCGCGGCCGAGCTCGAAGACCTCGACCGGCGGAACCGTCGCAAGGATCTGGCTAAACGGCGCATCGAAGGGCCGCGCGACCCTTGGCGCGCCTCTCGCCACGGCCCGATGCGCGAGTTGATCCTCACCGCCAACAAGGAATGGTTCGAGCAGACCGAAAGCAGCGACGTCGAGTTCAGCAACGCGCAGGAGGACCGCTTCGAAGAGCGGGCAATGGAATGGCTGCTCGAAAACTTCGGCGACGACCTTATCCACGCCCGCGCCGATACCGATGAGCAAGCCTATCACATTCACGCGGTCATCATGCCGCGCGCGACAGCCAAGAAATACGGGACCGAGTGCCGGGTTCTGCAGCCCTCGATCCATCCGCTCATCAAAGACTACGAAGCCGCGCAGGACAGCGTCGGCGAGTGGTTCAGCGAGATCGGCCTTGTGCGCGGTGAGCGCCGCAAGCAGGCGATCCGCGATGCCCTGAACGATGGCCGGACCCCACCGATCAACCCGCGTCATGTCCGACCCGCAGAGTGGCGCGCGAAAGAGGAAAAGCGTCTCGCCGAGAAAGCTGCCGAGGTTGAGCTGCGGGAGCGTGATGTCGTCGAACGGGAAGAGGACGCCGCTACGCTCATGGCATTCGCCGATGCCGTTTCGGCGGGCGAGATCGAAGCGGACGGGCGCGCAGTCGAGACGGATGATACTGCCTCAAAGCCACCATCAAAAAAGCCGCTTTCAAGCGCCTCCCGCGGCTTTGCCGCCGCACGGGCGGCCTTCCGCGCCGCTGCAAAACGACTGCGCGCAACCGCCGACGCGAAGGCAGAGCGCCAAGCACGGGAACGAGTTGCAGCCGAGATTGCCGAGATCAAGGCCGCTGACGCCGTGATCCTCGACATTGTCCGCCACATCCCGACCGCACAGCGGCAAAAGATCGCGCAGGTCCGGCGTCAACTTACGGCGAAAATCATGGCCCTGGACCCACGCTCGAAAGGCCGCTCGAAAGGCGCCGAACCGCGCGATGGCAACCCGTGAAAAAGTTCGCTGAACCCCTCGAAATCTTTCACCTGAAAGAAAAAACTCGGATCGCCAAAAAACATGTTCAATTGTTTCAAGCACATAGGCGTCAATCCGCAAAATCTCGTTTTAGCTCGATTAAGTCGCCGATTCTTTCGCATCCACATTAAGCGCAAGCCGGATGCGGCGGGCGGAAAACCCAAGGCTCCGGTGAAACCGCAAACGCAACATTGGAGTATCCAAAATGAGCAAGTCCCTTCCCCAGAAACCCGCTCGCAAGCCCCGCGCCGCACAGTTCCAAATGACCCCGGCCATGCAACAGCGCATGGAAAAGGCGATGGTCTCGATCGGCTCTTTCGCCGACAAGGCGGCCCGCAAGGACGACAAGGTCCAGCGCGAGGCTCGCATGGCCATCGCCGACACCTTCGACGCCTGGCTCGACTGGTTGGAGGAAACCGCGCCGGAACAGATCGAAGAGACGTTCTTCGAACTCGGCTGCTTCGCCACTGCCACCAACCGCCGCCGGCTGTTCAAGCACGCCAAGGCCCCCGAGGGAGTCGCTGAGCGTGCGCAGGAACAAGTCGACCGTTGGAAGGCCGAGGAAAAAGCTGCCAAGGCCGCTGCGGAGGCCGAGACCGCAAAATCCACGCCCGGGGCCGCCGAAGGCGATGCGTGAACCTATTGCCCCGTGCGCAGAACGCGCGCGGGGCCAAACAGAACCCGAGAACACACTGTTTCCAGATTGCCAGCTACTCAAGCGAAACCGCGTTGGCTATATCACCAGTCCGAACACAGGAGATCCGACATGTAGGCACCCAACCCCAATCCCCCGAAACCAGCCGCGCGCCTGCGGTGGTGGGGTATGGAGTGCCATGTCGACCAGACACGCCGCCCGGGCAGCGGCTCCCCAACTCGCCCGAATCCACCGGACCCCGACCGGATCAAAGCAAAGCAAGATCGACAGGATCCGCAACGCCAGAGCGCAGATCGCACGAAAGATCACCGACGGCGAAGAGTGGATGCTCCCCCTGCTGAAACGGTTCAACGCCGAACTTGCCAGCCTCGAAGAGGACCAAGACCTCCTCTTCCAAGCCGCCGAAATCGCCAACCACGCCGCCCCTCACCGGGCGGCGTGATACGTTTTGGATGACGACCAATGCGATCTGCCGAATGCTCTGCGATAGAATATGTTACATATATCCTTGCAATGCTCGAACGCATTTGTTACATATTGGCTATAGCTGAGCGAGGAGACAGCAATGATGCCCGTAATCCGTATAAATGACGCCACCTTTGCCGACATAAGCGTGCTCAAGACTTGGTTCGGAACCAAGTCGCCAAGTGAGACCATCGACCGCATCGTCCGCGAAGCGATGGATGGGCTTGGGATAGAACGCGATGACGGTTTTGAAGGCGCAGTTGGTGGTCAGGACAAAGTAACCTCAGCGCACGAAGCCACTCCGAGCCTAACATTTACGAAGCCGATGAATGCAAAGGTCAACGGCGACACCATTAGCAATCCCAATTGGGCCTCCATCTTGCACACTGTGATCAAGGCCGTCAGTCAGAAAGGGTACGAGCGCGAAAGCTTAGTGCGTCAGCTCGGTGTGCCAGCAAAGGCTGGTTGCTATGAAGAAGAAGGCTACAAATACGACCACGAACTCGACATCTCAGTTCAAGGGCAATCGGCAGCCGACGCTTGGAAAGAAGTCGAGCGCCTTGCTGATCAGTGGCGGATTCCAGTGTATGTAGAGTTCGTGTGGCGGCAAACGCCAAAAGCGCAACATCCAGGGAAGTCCGGAGTTCTCCGCGCGGGTGAGCAATAACATCTATCGGTTGCGGGATTCATTCCCGCAACTCTGCGCCTTCAGGCTCGCAATGCCAGCCTTTCAGCCTACCGATCCTGATACCCGGACAATCGATCACTATGCCAGATGCTCCGGCACTTGGAGCATAACGCGGCTCGCAAGCGCATGCCGGTCCGGCAAAGCCATCGCATCGCCATAGACCGCGCGCTTTCGGATCTGCTTGATGCTGTGGCCCATCATCTCTCCACTGATGTCCATCCGCTTGGTCTCCGCCAGGAGACGGCTCTCCCAAGTATGCCGAACGCCACCGATGGTGTGATTTGGCGACGGCAGCAGGCCATTGCTGCGCATATACTTGTTCATCGCCGCCGAGTAGGTGCTCTTGCCGCGATAACGCGGAAAGCCATCGGGATGGCGCTTGGCTGCGGCCAACGCGACGCCGACCAGGGGCACGAGGCGCGTGGATGCGCTGTTCTTGATCTCGCGCCGGTTGTCCCCTTCCTCGAACTTGATCTCGAAATGCGGGAATGGATGATCGAGCACGAACGCGCCGGGCGGCAAGTCGTGAATCTCGGACTGCCGGCATCCCGTTTCAATCGAAATGAGCAGAATGTCCCGCGCCTCGTCATTCGTGCGGTCAAACGCACCGGGCGCGAACCACTTCTCGACAATCCAATCCACCGGGATCTCGAGTTTTCGGCTCTCGGTCTTGTGCCGGTCCTTCAGGGAAACCCGATGATAGGGCTCCGGCGGATCAGGCTGGGCGATGCTCTCGTAGTAGCGGCGCAGCATCCCGGCCATGTTGGCGAAATCCTTGTTGGCGCTCTCCATTGAGAGGTTCTCGGCGGCGATCTTCTTCTGCCACCACGCTTTGTGCTTGAGCGCGGCGGCGTGGTCGATCTCCGACACCAGCACATCCGTCCCACCAAGCGCAGCT
Organism: Oceaniglobus indicus; assembly: GCF_002751875.1. Lineage (GTDB taxonomy): Bacteria > Pseudomonadota > Alphaproteobacteria > Rhodobacterales > Rhodobacteraceae > Oceaniglobus > Oceaniglobus indicus. The sequence continues at coordinate 536,941 of NZ_NMZM01000001.1, forward strand.
TGCAGGTTGGCGGCGGTTCGCTTGCGCGGATTGCGCCAGAGGCGCATCTGGTTTTCGCTCTTGTAGCGGTTGTCGTGCGCCGCGATCCGCTCGACCTCATCAACCAAACCAGAAAGCCGCAGAGCGGGCTCATCCACAGCCCCCAAGAGCACCTTGACGGTCTCTGTCGCCCGGTCGGTGGTCGCAACCTCCACACGCTCCAGAATCTCGTCGATAGGCGCTTCCAGCAAGTCGGAGAGCGGACGGTAGGCGAAGCCCCTGGCCTGTGCGATCTTCTGCGCCGCCCGGTATGCGTCGGCCTCTTCCGGGCGAGCATTGATGACCGCCATCTGGTCGAGTTCGGCAAGCAGTTTAGCCCTCACATCAGGGAGCAGCTCGCGCGCACGTCGCTCGCTGTCGGTCTCCAGACTGCGGTGGATTTCCTTGCGGCCAGCGATGGCGAGATACCGTCTGGGTACGCGCATCCGCAGGTGCCAGGTCTTGCCGCGCTTGATCAGTCCTGCCATTCGTGCCACCTCTATTCTGCGGTCGGTGTCGCAGGCATCGTTCGATGTCGCTGCTACACATTTTGCTACACAATTCAGCTCACCCCCGAACCACAAAAATGGCAGAATAACTATAAAAATTAGGAAATTTCAGCGCGCAGATTGTCGCGTTCGAATCCCTGTCTCTCCGCCACTAAGTCCCTGATATTGTGTGACTTTGTAGCCCGGCGTGGCCAAGCCCCCACCTCTTTGGACAAAGTAAAAGTCGGCATACTATGCCGTGTTGGGGCGTCACCGCATGCACCGACTATGCTGTGACGCTGCCAAATTTCGCTTGGCAGAGGCCCTTTGCGCCCTTCTTCGAACGACAAAAGCCTCGCCGTTTCGGGCGGAGCTTTTGTCAGCCGGGGCGAGTCGGCGTCAGAGACCGATATTGCCGTAGGCATTGGCGATCACTTGCTGCTCCTGGGTGAGGTAGCGGAAGTAATAGCGCTCGGTGGTCGTCACCGACCCGTGGGGCAGCTTGCACCTGAAAGGGTCGCGACCATCAAGATTCCTGTGCCAGCGGTTATGGGCGGCCAAGCTCGGCCACATAGCCTTTCGGCAACGCTCGCATGGTTCACGCCCGTTGCCCCGGGTCGCAAAAGTTATCGGTCGGTGCGTCTCAAAGTGCTGGACCCGGCTGAGACCAATGCGCTCAGTGTTTCGCCTCGAAGTCTTCAGCCAGATGGTAACCAGACCAATCGCGGCACTATTTTCACAAGATGTTGGGAAGGCGACCGCGCGCCCATCATTGGACAAGACATGACAATGGACTTGATCGTTCAGCGCGACCCAGATCCCGGCAGGCCAATTGACGAAAGCGTACCATTTGGTCTGGCGGTAACGCTGGCTATGCCTGGAGTTGTCGGTCTTTATGCACAAGTCGCGCAACGACTTGGAATTGCGCCACGCCAGCAGGTCTGATTTCTGATCGTGGAAATTCTCGCTACCACTACCATCATGACCCCGCGTACCGCGCGCGATCCACTACGCACTTCTACGTCATCATACGACAACCTATTGTTTTAGCTTGAAATCCCTTCCACATCGCGGCCACCACAGGACAAAACAGCTCCTGAGGTTCGCCCGCTATGCCCGACACTGACGTCAATTTCGCACCGCCCGCCGAAGCGCTCACCACCAATGAGCGGCTGTCGGAACTCGCCCAGCTACTCGCTGCTGCGGTGGATCGCACCAACCCACAGAAAATAAATGAGAATTCTTCGGACGAAGGAGACAGTTCGCTGGACATCCTCACCAAGCTGGTCCGCGAATGGAACGGCGTGGAACACACGGTCACTGTATTGGCGAAAGGCTTTGAGTGGCAGGGCCGCCGGTACAAATCGCTCTCCGGCGCAGCGCGGGCGATCACCGGCGCAAACTGGAACGGTTGGAAGTTCTTCGGCTTCACCCCGCGCCCGAGGATCAGCAAATGACGCGCCAATCACAGCCGCAACCGCCCCGCCGCCTGCGCTGCGCGATCTACACCCGCAAATCGAGCGAGGAGGGCCCTGAGAACCGCGCTAATGTTCTGGTGCTTGAACTCAATCGAACTGCGGTTGCGGTCGATCTGGGTCTGGAGATCGCGATTGCGCGCGGCTTTGATATAGGACTGGCCAGCAAAGTCCGCTGACAGCATCGCGAAGTAATCCGCGACGATCAGGTCATTCTCTGCATCTGTCCAAGGCCAGTTCGACATGCGGCCAGGCTAGACGCGGGAAAATCATTTGTCATCAGCGGTTTCGGTTGGGGGAATGGGATGCAAACCCAAGAAATCCGTCTATTTACGCTAGCATCCCGAGCAACGCGCCTACCGCATGTTCTGGCTATGTTGCCATCGATGTCGTTCGGAACGCACGTTTGGGTTTTGGCGGGGTTCGGCAGCAGTGCATTGAAAGGTAAGCTACCCCCCGAAATTCGGACACTGACATAAGCTACGATATGCAGTCTGCTAATCTTCAACACCAAGGAGATTACAGATGTCTAAACGCAAGCAGCATGCGCCGGAGTTCAAGGCGAAGGTCGCGCTGGAGGCCTTAAAGGGCG
>NZ_NMZM01000020.1 GCF_002751875.1 Oceaniglobus indicus
CCGATGGTACTGCGTCTCAAGACGTGGGAGAGTAGGTCACCGCCAAACCTAGAAAGAAACACAAAATCTCTCGATACATGCAAACAATACCCCCCCCTCGAAAACCTGCGACGAAGCACCCTAACACGTGCAACCTGCCGGAAACCAATGCCGCCGCAACCAGAACGCCGATCTGCCAGCCGTGGGCGGGGGTGGTTCGTGCATATGAAATTGATCCGATCCACTGACCTGAGACCCGACTTCCTTCCGACTTATGGGAGAATCCGTCGGTTGATTTCTGGCCTCATATGGTATCCCATCACGTGGTGTAGCTGGCGCTGATCGTCACCGTGATATCCCCGGCGCGGGCCTGCTTGATCAGGAGGCCGCGGCGGCTGATGAGGGGATCATCGCTCAAAGGGGCCATGGTTTCCAGCGTCATGTAGCGGGCGCGTTGGGCGGTCCATTCGTCGTTCTGTTCCAGCAGCAGCGCGCCGACCAGTCGAACGATGGCGTCGTCGTTGGGGAAGATGCCGACGACGTCGGTGCGCCGCTTGATCTCGCAGTTCAGACGCTCGATCGGGTTGGTTGTATGCAGCTTGGCCCGGTGTTCTTTCGCGAAGGACATGAAGACGAGAACATCGTGTTCGGCATCATCCATCAGCGTGGCGCGCTTCGGCACCTTGGGGCGGATCTGGTCGGCGACTGTGCGCCACTAGGTGGTTGCTGCCTCGGTGGTATCCCGGGCGAAAGCGGTGGCGATGAAGGCTGAAACGACGCACCGTCCACTCTTTCCGGCATGGGCCAGGGCATTGCGCTGGATATGCACGCGGCAGCGCTGCCAGGTGGCGCTGAGAACCTTCGAGACGGCGGCCTTGATGCCCTCGTGGGCGTCGTAGATCACCAGCTTTACCCCCCGCAGACCGCGGCGGGTCAACTAGCGCAGAAACTCGCTCCAGATTGCTTCGGCTTTCCCGTGCGACGGTTGGCGCTGGATGCCCTACGCGGCCAAGTCAACGGGTCGGATGCCATCGCGTTGCTGGTGTTGTTGGAAGATCAGCACGGCCACATTCCCGGCAAACGCTTCCCCTTGGACTTTGACGCCATGCGGACGGCTGGACTGCTGAACCTGTCCAAACCCGGCCTGCGCGCCGCACGTCGCCCGCTGGAAGGTGCTGGACTGTTGCGGCTGGTCAGGCAGGCTCAAGGCCACACACCTTTACCTTGACCAGGTCGCATTCCGGCATTGGCAACGGGTGCAACGTTCAATCCCTGCCCGGTGCGCGGCGCGGCACAGAGGCATCTAAGTCAGGGGGAAGGGTCTAGTATTACTTATGACGCGCGATTTCAGACCTACAAATCCAGCGGGCAGGAGAAACGCCACGATGAACGCTAAAACCAAAAAACAGACTGCGCCGTTGCCGTTAACCAAGGCGCAACAGGACCGCATCAAAGCAGTGGCAGAAAAGCAGGCCGCTAGAGCGGACGGCCCGCCGATGACACTCATATTGAAAGATGATGTGCTGCAAATCACGTTCACCCAAGCGGAGCCTGACTTGGCGAACATCCTGATGATGGCAGGCCTTGCCACTTGTGATCCAAGTTTTATGGCAGGGGTTCAAGGTCAGGTGGCAGCAAATTGTCTTTTACCCGTTCTCACAATTCGGAGAAACTGACGCAAGTCGGGGGGGCATCCCGAACTCCGCACCTTTCGGGAAGAAAACCGGGATGAATGCTTCGCCCACCTGCTAACACAGTTTTTCCCCGCGCGCGCGTGACGAATGGACCGCAACAGCGATTCCAAGTGTTTTTTCTATGTAGGGCGCTATGTGATGTACTGCTACAGAAACCCCGAAAAATTCAATGAAAACAAAGATGGGTGGCGGAGACGATGGGATTCGCACATATGTCTCTAACTTACTGTTTTACAATCACTCTCAAGCTCTTCTCGCATGGCGGATACCACAAATACACCCACACCATGCGGCGATATGACAGGTCGCCCTTCCCCTCGCTGCTGACCACCAGCACCATTCACCGGTTGTTAGCAGGTCTTGGATATCATTGATTGCCCGGTACTAGGTATTGTTCTACAAAGGTCAAAAATCAGACGAGGAAGCACCATCATGACAGCAGCCGACGACCTACGCTCATTCTTGAAAGGCGACCGGTTTGCGACCGTTATGGCGGATCCACCCTGGCGCTTCCAGAACCGCACCGGAAAGATTGCTCCGGAGCATAAGCGCTTGGCCCGCTACCCCACGATGACGCTGGACGACATTTGCGCCCTGCCCGTAGCTGAACATCTTGAGGAGCGTGCTCATTGCTATCTATGGGTACCCAACGCACTCCTACCCGAAGGGCTCCAGGTCCTGAACGCTTGGGGATTCGATTATAAATCAAACATCGTATGGGAGAAGGTTCGCAAGGATGGCGGCCCGGACGGGCGCGGCGTCGGCTTTTACTTCCGCAATGTCACCGAAATCTTGCTATTCGGGACGCGCGGGAAGGACGTACGGACGCTGCCGCCAGGCCGCAGCCAGGTAAACTTCATCGAGGCCGAGGAGCCGGATAGCGACCTGTTGAAAACACGTAAGCGCGAGCACAGCCGCAAGCCTGACGAGCAATACGATATCATCGAAGCGTGTTCATGGGGGCCGTTCCTGGAACTGTTCGGGCGTGGCGTTCGCGAGGGATGGACTGTGTGGGGCAATCAGGCCGATGCGGATTACAAACCTTCCTGGAAGACCTACCCTTATAACTCCGGCGTCGTCACGGCAGCAGAGTAATTATTCCAGCACAATCGCCGCTGGTAAGCCGATAAGCAGAAGCGGGCACGGATTGCCAACTCCCCGGTCAATCCGGTCCTTCAATTTGCTCCAATGCGTCGTCGCTTGACCAAACTTATCGTTCACAAACTGCTTTGAGAACGCCTCAGCGAACGGGGTCTGGCGGTCCAAGAGTTTTTGAACCGCATCGCGTTGGCGTCTCGTTCGGTCTTTCATCCCGAACGCTTCGACCATTTCGCTTTCGTCTACAAATCCATGTTTCTCAATACACCGCTGAACGATACCCAACATTCCAGCTTGAAGGCTTGCGCCCCGCGTAATGAGCACCCCAACCGAGATAGCCGATTGCGCGTGAAGCCTCTGGAAGTTCTCGAGGTCTCTATCAAAGAATGGGTCCTTGTTATTCCATTCAATTTCAAGCGCGATGTTGCCCGTCTCCGACCAGCGTACATGGTCAATCTCGTGACTGTTAGAGACCGTCTCTACCCCATCCACTATGAGCTTGAAATCAAAGTTGTGTTTCGGCCAAGACGCTTCATACAAACGCCGCCTGAGTCGCTGCGTGGAGGCTGCCTCACCGCCGCCCGACCCAATCAACTCTTCCGCCGGGATCTCAACCTCTAACAAGGCGTCCTCAAGCTCACCGGATATCGACGGGAAATCGACAGAAAGTATCGCACCCGCATGGTTGCGGATTGCGATGTCGAAGCCTTTGTCTGTCAAGCGGTCGAACATTCTACGACTACGCTTTCCAGCCCATTTCCGCCATCATATTTCTGTAAAGCTTACCAATGCCAGAGCTTCCAGGCAGATACTCGTCGCGGTTCAGATCCATCGCGTCAATGTCAATCTTGGCGAACACCTTATCACAATCAGCCCTGGTAAGAATCTGCCCAGGACCTGAACAATAATTAAGATAAACCGGGCGCAGAAAGCGCATTAACGCGGCATATCCTGTTGTTCGGTTCAGTATTGTACCCGCTGGGGCCTCGTCCCAAACATCCGGCCACCGGGCTTTCACAGCACCAAAATAATTGGTCAGACACAGAAACATCCCGCTGTCATCTTGGTTGTCATAGAATGGCTGAAATATGAACTTCCTCCATTCGTCAGGCTTCCGGCGGGACGAGAAGATGCCTCTATAGCGCTTGTTGCGCTCCGCTTCGGGGTCAGAGGTGATGTAATCAACAATTGGCTTTACTACTGTGGCCTGCGCAAGCGTTTGTGTTCGACCCTTGCCAGGGTCAGCTTTACCAAGACGCTTAATCTTATCCAGGAACGGCCCTTCGTCATCTTGATTCATCGCCAAGACAACTTCATGAGCGAACTTCACTGGGCCGCGCTCTTCATAGTAAGAAGCAAGGTCCACAACCAGCGACTGGTTAACCTTCGTTTGCGCCTGGTTCACGCGTGCGAAAATCTCCGCCTTGTCAGCGTCTGAGGCACCGACAAACACAGAAATATTGACATCGAACTCTCGACCATCGTCCAATCCTTCGAGTCCAGCAACCCTGTGCTGTCCATCAATGATGAATGCTATCTTTTCAGATGGGATGAAATCATCATCTCCAGGATTACCATAAGCATTCAATAAGAGACTGAAGACTTTTGAATCATCAGCTAAACCCTGTTCGTCAGCTTGCTCAAACAAATCAGCAGCCTCTTCCGAAGTCATGTCAGGGTCATAGGCAACCAGGCGCGCGCATTCAGGGCTCACCGCAATGATAATTGATGTAGGAAAAGTAGCGTAATCAAGGTTTACGTATTTTTTGATTTCTTCGATGCGCTTCGGAGAGCGCTCTCTTTGAATGCCGGCAATTTTTTCTTGAGTTCCCTCCAAGAAAGCGCGGATCTCTGTGTAGGAAATATTGACAAGAGTTCGCGCGTCCAATCGACCAACATAGAAATCTCCAATCGGTTGGGATACTTTCGACACGGGCAGGACAATTGGAGTGAAGCTGTTATTATTCACGGCCTACAGCCCCCGCTTTGATGTCACGAACACGTTTGTTTTGCGCTTCACCCGCCTCCTGGGCATTTGGGATTGTTGGCTCAAGAACAAGAATAAAGAACCACAAGGCATGAAGTCCAAAGAAGATCCACCATAACCATTGAAGAACCGTGTCTGAAAGTCCGTTGGGGCTGAAGCCAGGATTCAGGCCAATAAGAAAAGCCGTTATGACCATCGGCCCCCCAAGAAAAATATACAGAACAACGCCAAGTAGTTGGTGCGTCGGCTTGTGCCTGAGTAGTGCTATAAATGCAACACCGGACACCGAAAGAATCGACAAGCCAATCTGCCCTCCGGAGAAGTATCCCGAAAAGGTTTCCGCCACTCTCAATCCATTATTCTGCCCGGATAGCGCAAGCGCCACCAAGAAAACCGCCCCAAGCGCCCCAATCATCGACGCAGAGACCTCTCCAAGGGCTCGACCCCAGTTTTTTCTTAACAAATCAGTCATTGGCATCTTCCGAAACGGTCTCAACCGCAGGCTCCGGCATGAGTGTACCGCTGTCAAGGATAACACATGCTTTTCGTAACATCGTTGTTCCCACTGCGCCGTTTGGTCGACCAACAACGAACGACCAGTCCAGTAGGCCAGGAAAGTCGCGAACGCCTCCTCCTTGAAGATGAGATATAGGGCCTTAAATTTCTTTATAAATTACAACGGCTTATAATTTTGGAATGGGACTTCATTAGTGTCCCCTATAGGGGACATAGCCAATGTCTCCTTTTGTCCTTTGCCGAGACATATTCTTCCCATCGTTTGGAACTCGAAAAAGGTTTTCCTAGCTGCTTTGAGAAGCGATAGATGACAGGAGGCAGAAAATGATACTGGATCTGGAACAAATAAAGAAAATTGAGAGTGCTGTTGGTAAGGAGGTCGCGGACGAATTCTTACATCTTCAGAAAACGGAGAAAGATAAAGAAAAGGAGCAACGCAAAAGAAGACAGAACAAGGATTTTACACAGGTGTATCCGGCAGGCTGGTACCGAATCCAAAGTCTGTTAAGGAAGAACCCGACAGCGGCTCGTGTTTACGTATTTCTGGCCGAAAATATTGGTGCTGATGGTACAGTTTGTGCGAGCCGAAAGACCTTGGCCGAAGCCCTCGATTACTCGGTAAAGACAATATCACGGCATATAAAAACATTAGAAACCGAGGGGGCGATTGTCGTTCTCAAATTGGGAACCGCCAACGTTTATTGCTTGAATCCTGGTGAGGTTTGGAAATCATTCAGTGACGCGAAGGCTCATGCTGCTTTCAGAACCAAAACACTCGTTTCCAAAAGCGAAAACCCATTTGTGAAAAAACGTCTTGCTACACTTGTCGGAAAGGACGAAGGCGTCGTTAAACAAGAAGACTTTGACCTCGACGAGGATATTGAGGAGATGATAAAAGTTGCGCCTGATTCCGATGTCTAACTACAGATTTTGAAAAGTGGTCGATATGTTAATTAGATTTCGGAGGCGTTCCAATTGCTGTAGACGATGATAAGGGCAGACATGAAAGTCGGCAATCAGTTCAATGATTGCCCCTCCAGGCCGCTTATCGAATGATGATCTTGGGGGGCGATGCTGCGCATATAGAACCAAAAGAAATCTGTTAAAGAATTTGGCGGACGCGTCCCCCAGACCCATATTCCCTATAGGAACAAATTGGGAACAAAGAGATGCGATTTTATGATTTTGAAGTAAGCCAGCCCCTTTATTTTCTTGCCCTCGAAGCAGACTCGAAGACGCGCCGCCTTATTGAAAGGATGGACTTTTCGAATCCTTCCGAGTTTTCTGTAGCTGAACGAATGGACGAGTTCATTCTTGTCTATAGTACCGCTGTGCGCACGGTGCGGAAAGTCCTTTGGGCGGCTGAGGATGGCCGTCGGTTTTCATCGCATATGAGCAAGCGGGAGATTGTTGTTCTGCTAGAAGAACACATCACGAACATTCAGAAAATCAAAGAGAACAGTGGCCTCTACGAACGGGAGGCCGCTTGATGTCAAAGGCTACCCAAGCAGAGAAAAAGAGGGCACAGCGCCGCCGTTGGAAAGCGGCAGGCTGGTGCGAATTGCGGGTGCGCGTTGCGAAAGAGCACGCGGACGAAGTGCGCGCCTTCGCCGCATCTCTTCCGGCCCCTGCCCAAGCTGCGGCTGACAATCCCGACCAGATGCCATTGCCATTCGGTGACGCGCGATGATGCGGGACCTCGCCACATGGCCAGAAGACGAGTTGCTTCGAGCGGTGGCCTTTCTGGCTAACGCCGAAGAGGCTCCCGATTTGGGCGACCTGGCGGATTGTCCGGCCTGGGTCCGTGAGTGCGCGACGGGTTACCTCAGGCGACTGCTCGAACCCGAACCAGAACCGATCGACACATTTATTGCCCCAGCGAAGACGAACTACGAGAAGCGCCAGCGGGCTAAACTGCTGGCCGTGCGCGCTGCGATGTTCGACCGTTTCGACTGGCTCGATGGCAAAGACTGCGCCGACCTGCGCGAAGAGTTCGGGCGGCGTGACGCGCTGCCAGACTGGGTAGCGGAGGCGGCGGCGCGCGAGGTCAAGCAACAGATATTCAATCTTTCAACCCGCCAGCGCCGCAACCCAGGAGAACGACTATGAGCCAGCAAAAGTTGAAACCGACAGCGACACCGGAGAAGGCCTTCTTTAACGCCCGTCGTTTGGTGGCCGATTCAAAAAAAAACCGTCCGAAGGGAAAGCAAACACAGGAGGAACGGGAGGAACAGGCGCGACGGGAGGCACAGAAGAGGGCAACCGTCAAAGCGGCAAAGGGGGCCGTAAAGGGGACAGGCGACTTGATGCGGCTAATCGGTAGAGCAGGCGATGACTTGACGCGCTGACTGTTCCGCACAGTGTGTGCACACGAAAGGACCGCCACCATTCGGAGGGCGGTTTGTTTGTGCCAGGTCGCAGACCTGAAGGGCTGGGCAACGCCCGCCCTGCGGCCTTGGCCGCGCGGTCGAAGACCGCCCCGAAGCCGAAGGCGTAGGGCCTGCGCAGCAGGCGAACGACAGGACGAAACCCCGTAGGGGGTGCGTTCTGTATAGTGAGTATAGCACCGGCTCCACTTTTTGGGACGCCTCACGATTTTCCCCATCTGTTTCACAAGCAGACAGGAGGTCGGAATGTCGTTCAAGATTGTATATAGAGTAGCGGGTTTAAGCGCAGGACGCCCGCTCGCGGGTGTGCGGTTTCATGGTGAGCGCGCAGGCGGAGATTTGAGCCATGTAACGCCCCCGGAACAGTATCAACAAGAGGGCCGCACGGCCCCGGTTGCTTTTCAGTATGACGAGAATGGCAAGCGCATACCCGCCGCCCAGGCTAAAAGCCGGGATTGGGTAGAGGCCATACGCGACGAAGTGAAACGAGCAGCACAAGCGAACACCGCCGCCCAGGTTGAGAACCTGGAAGCCAGGGGCAAGCACAAGGCTGCGCGGCGGCGGGCAAGGGAAGGCGACAAGGACCCTTTCCGAAGCCAGAAGGGTGGCCCGCTGCGTGAGTTCGTCATAAGCGCCAACGCGGCCTGGTTCCAAGATGACAACCGTGAACCTGGGTTTTGGGATGCAGAGAAAACCGGGGCGTTCGTGAAACAGGCTATGGCCTTCGCAGAAAAAGAGTGGGGGTCCTCTCTTCGCTATCTGCGCATAGACTTTGATGAAGGTGCGCCACACATTCACGGCGTCGCTGCGCCGTGGGCGGAGGTGAAGACAAGGACCGGCGCAATTCAACGGATGCTGGCCGCGTCAAAACACACCGCCAGCGCCTTTGAGAAGGCCCAGGACAGGGCAGGCAAATGGTTCAAGGGCCTGGGCCTGGTCAGAGGTGAGAAGCGCGCCCAGGCTCGCCGTACGGCCCTCGATGAAGGCAAGGCACCACCGCCGAAGCGGCGGCATGTTTCACCGGCTCAGTGGCGGGCGCAAAAAGCAGCAGAACTTACGATCCGAGAAAAATCGGTCGCAGAAAGAGAGCAGGAAGCGGATGCGGTCTTGGCCCTGGCTGGTGGTGTTCGTGCGGCTGCGGTCGAGGATAAGGCCGCACGGGCAGCAGTTGAGAAGGCCCAGGCGGAAGCCTCGAAGCGAGAAGCAGCCAAGGCGCAAGCCATCGCCCAGGCGAAAGCGCTAAAATCAACACGGGACGCGGAAGCACGGCGACGGGCGGCGATTGCCAAAGCCGCAAAGGCGGCCGCTGCCAAGAAGGCTGGAAAAGCGAAGGCCCGACCGCCGCGCCAAGCCGCACGGTGAGGCGGATGGGTCCGTCCTGGCCGCTTCCCGCCTGCGCAACGACCGCCAAGAGTCTGGCAAGCAGCGGCGCAAGCCGCTCAAAAGAAAACCCCCTAACCGTAAGGCCAGGGGGTATCCTCGCGCGCTCCTGACAGGAGGTTAGAGCGCAGCGGGAATCAGGTACTCCATTTCCACGCGTTGCGCTGTGTATGAGACATCCGCGGAGTTGAGATTTGTGATTGATACAGAGCGCAGCGGTTCGGCCACCATCGCCTGGTAATCGGCGTTCTGGCTTGTTGTCGGTGCGATGAACATTTCCCCTGTCGTCATCTGGATTATGAGCAACGCGACGGGGGCGGTTGTGCCATCTGTGTAAGTGATGATTGCGCCATAGGTTTGGGCGGAGTCGAGGCTGTATGTCGTGCCGCCGTTCGTGAATGTCTCGGCTGTCGAGTTGTTGTCATTGCTTCGGATGAACCCGTCGCCGTCCGCGTCGTTGGCTGTCAGTGGCACGATGTTGCCGTAGAGTTCGAAGCCTTCAGATCCGAAGGTTGAGCCAACGATTGAACCGGCGTTCTCCGTCATTGTGTTGCCTTCAAAAGGGTCGATGTCAGCGGGGCTGCCAAGAAGCAACATAGGGTGGCTGAGGCCCGTTATGCCGTCTCCGAAGGGCGTCGGCCCTGCTGGTGCGGCCGGTGCCTCTGGTGCCGCTGTTGCGCCTGGGGCCTGCGCTCCCGGTGCCGTGCTCTCTGCGACTGTGAGACCTTGGGCATCGAGTATGCTTGAAGTGCCATCGAAAGCGTCATCGACGCCGCCAGATAGGCCGACAACTGCGGTGATTGAAATAATGCCAACCAGACCAACCAAGGTTACATATTCACCGAATGCCGCGCCTTTTGTTTGTGTTTTGATTTTTGAAATGAACATTTTGAAACCTCCTGTTTTTGTTCTGAATAAGAAATAGGAAAGTTTGGGACGCGTCCCAAAATTACCTACCTGTTTTTTATCAAGAAACAGGAGGTTTTTTTATGTTCAAACACTCGAAATTAGCGGCGATTTTCGCCCTCTCTTTTTTGCCTGGTGCGGCTTTCGCTTCCACTCGCCTAGAAATTTTTGAAACGTCTTGCGGATACCTGACGCAAATTCAAACTTGGCTTTTCGGCGCGGCGTATGTGATGGGCGCAATTGGGCTGGTCATCATCGCGGTTTCAGCGTTCCTGGGTCGCTTCAAGTTCTCGCACTTGATAGCCCTTGGTGGCGGTTTGTTCATCGTCGCAATGGCTGACGCGCTCTTGTCTTTCATCACGAACGACCAAGGTGACACAACTTCTTGTACCGGTGCCGGATAATGGCAACGCTGGCCGAAGCCATCGACGCTATGGTCCTTACCCAAATGCTTGAATATGCCTGGTGCCTTGGCTCTTGCGACGACGCAACAGCCGGTGCGGGTGGCTATGTGCCGCCCGCTGGCTCATCGTCCGGTGAGGGGCTGGAAAGCGGTCCAAATGCTTTGTTCAGGGCCTGCGCTCTTGTGCTGTATCTCACCGGGTGGCTGACGAAACTCGCTTACGGTACTTCGGTCGCTTCGTTTGCCCTGGTGTCGTTCAAAGCGTCCGCTGTGGGGCGTTTTGCGTTCTTGGATTTCTCGATGATATGCGTCGGGATTTTCCTGCTTTACGCAACGCCTGGTCTTATCGCTTTCACGATATCGGGTTCGTTTTCATATTCTTGCGACGGGGTAGGCTGATGGAAAAAACATTCGCGCAGATTGGTTTGGTGGTCATGATTGGCGGCGGCATTCTTGCCTGGTTACTCCAATCGTTTTTGCTGTTTTCATTGCTGGCCCCGACGGTCTCGGGGTGTCTGCTCGTCGCCGCCCTCGGCGTCAAGGTTTTCGAGGTTTTCGACAAAGGAGGTTGATATGAAAAACCTGGTTTTAGCAGGGTTGATATTGCTGCTGCCAGTTGCCGTGGCGGCACAGTCTTCGTGCAAAATGGTTCGGATCGCACCGGATCCGTACGGAACGCCTGATTGCCAAGGCTATGTCTCGGCAACTCGCGAGAACGACGCGGGCATGTGGTGTATCCGTTATGACAGGCACTTCGTTCAGTATCCCGACCACCTGGGCGGACGTATGGTGCTTGAGGATATGCGATGGACAATGTTCATTGTGACCCATCGGAAAAGCTGCGGCTGATTTTGGCTCAAATTCTGCCCAGCCTATATAATCCTGGCTTGGCAACCTTGCCGCCGCACCGGCGGCTGACAGTTAGGAAGACATGAGGCCTGCCTTGCGGTTTCCTTCTTTCTCGACTTCCTGTTCGGCGTAGCGTTGAAATGCCTCTTCCTCGGCCATTTGAATTTGGGCCAATGTGGTAAGGTCGTCCTGGCTTTCGAGTAGGTAGCGACTCCATGCTTCCATCAAGAATATGCGCTGCTCGAAGTAAGCCGCCCGGTGATAAGCGGCGTCCGTTTTCGTTCGTCCATGCGCAAGCGCGGCGTCGGCAACATGGGGTTCAACCCCGTGTGCGCCCTCTGCTAGCCAATCGCGGAAGGTGGAACGCCACCCATGGACGGTCATACCCGGCGCAAACTCTTGAAGGGCCTTCCGCATGGTCGCGTCGGATAGGGGCTTTCTGGGGTTTTGTGGGGACGGGAAAATGAGGTCGGATTTAGGAGCCTGCTTGCGCCATTCTGCAAGCAAGGTCTGTGCCGCCTTGGATAGGGGAATGGTGAAGTCCTGACCGGTTTTCATAAGTTCGCCGGGAATATGCCAATGCGGACAGGTCGCCCACTCTTCCTCGGCCTGCGTATCCAGATGGTCCCATCGGGCAAACCGTACCGGGCCGGACCTAGACGCGGTGAGAATAGTAAACTGAAGGGCCAAAAGGCCGACCGGTTCTGTCTCCCTATTATCAGCCTTGGCGCGCATCTCCTGAAAAATGGTATCGGCCTTTCGCCACGGAACGGCGGAGAAATGCCCGGCTTTCCTCTTGTCGGTTCTATAAATGGCCTCAATCGCCGGGACAGGGTTTTCAGCGGTTCGGTAGTTATGAACCTTCGCCCAATTGAAAACCACGCCTATGCGTTGTTTCACGCGGCGGGCGGTTTCGTGCTTGGTATCCCATATGGGCTTTAAAAGTCGGACGATATCCCCGGACTCGATATGGGCCACATTCATTTTTCCAATGCTAGGATAGGCATATGTCCGTAGGGTGTTTATCCACTGGTCCTTGTGCTTGCCATTCTTGCCCTTCGTCTTGATGAGGTCGGCGTGCGTCTGTTCTGCGGCTTCCTCGAAGGTCAAGGCCTTGTCCTTGCGGCCAATGGTAAAGCGGGGGTCCAGGCCAAGATAGGCGGCCTCTCTGTACTCGGCGGCTATCTCGCGGGCCTTGGCAAGGCTGATGGTATGGGCCGGGCCAAGGCCATAGTCTCGGCGGTGGCCGTTGATAGTGAGGCGGGCAACCCATCGCTTCGCCCCGGTGGGGGAAACGGAAAGATACAACCCGCCGCCGTCCGTGTGGCGGCCGGGCGAGGCCTTCTTGATGAAGGCGGGCGTGAGTCGCTTCTCGACATGGGGGCCTGGCTTCTTTCCCATCGCGCAAAACTCCTTCCTGGCTGCGCCCACATTTTAGCCCACATTTTTATTTGTGGGAAGGAAAAAGGGCGGTACAAGATGTAGCTGAAAAGCCTTGCTTTACTGGCTTTCGCGCAATGTAGAGGGGTGCGTTTTGAGGAAAATGGCGGAGACGAAGGGATTCGAACCCTCGAGACAGTTTCCTGTCTACTCCCTTAGCAGGGGAGCGCCTTCGACCACTCGGCCACGTCTCCACCGACGCGTATAGCCAAGTAAACATAGGGGTTACAAGGCAAAACTGCCCTTTCCCGAAAAAACCTCCCAAGGCCCCAAAACCACTCAAGATGGCACTGAGAGGCACCAAAAGGCACCGGGTTTGGGAAACATTTGGGCAATTCCCCTTCCGGCAAAAGCGCCTTGAGAGCGTGCGAGCAGCGCGGCGGCGTGTGCACCCCCGGCCCGCGCGACGGTCGAGATCGAGTGATCGCATCGCGGGAAGCACCACAAGGGATTTCTGCTTGCCGCAAAACGAACCGAGTTTCTCGGCATGTTGAACCCACTTCATACTTCTACGTCCGGCCATGCCACGATGTCCGAGATCGAATCCTTCCTGCGGGTAAAGGAGGACAAGCGTCGCGAACTGCTGAGATCATGGGGGCTAAGTGGCAGGCAGACGATTGCTTGGAGCGAAGTCTGGTCCGCAATCGGGCTCGATCTTCACCAGGATGAGAGCCTTTGGAACGCACTGAAACTTCCGCTCCTTCTTCCACCCGACGTGGTTTTGATGGTCGGAAAATCGGTTGAGACCTTGAATGGGTGGTGTCGAACCGACACCCTTCCCCCCGGCTTTCCTCTACCAATCTGCGTCGGGCCGAGGAAAAAGCTTTGGATCAACCTTGACATACTGGCTCGCCGACAACCCGAGATCTATGGCTCTGCTGCAGGGAAGATCCGCAGATCGAGAGCCAACGGGCAACTCCTTGAGCGACTAAGTATCACTCTTGATCCTGACCTGTTGATCGCGACGCTTCAAAAAAATTCTTCTGTTCAGAGAGACTTGGCCAATGTCCCGAGCATTGAAACTGGCAGGGATGGCTTCATGCTCGCAGAAATTGATGAACTAATCGCCAAGATCAACGCCGCTGAAGACACCTCCCCGGTCTCTGAATCTCCAATGATGGACAGCGTCTTGAGAATGCTCGATCAGGAAATGGAGGCTGGTGCCGCCTCAAGCCCCAGAGTACTTGCAAAGACGGCCCTGCGCAGCCTCTTGGGAATAAGAGGCAAGAGACCGGACACTACCGAGCTCTCGCTTGACCTCTTCGATGACTGGTTCCCATTGAACGGTTGGAACCGAGTCACGATGTCCCGGATCAGTCGCAAGGTTTACCTCTCCTATCGCAAGCGAGCCCGTGCCGCGATCGCACGCGCATTGGGCGTGACTGAGGAAAGAGAGAAGCTTCGCCGACAACAGGACCGATGGACCGAGCTCGCCGAGTGGCTGTCAGGTCTTACGCAATTCAAGGATTCGACCGCTCCACTCGCCCCCATTTCCTCGACTCTAACTCTGCTTTGCCGTGAGGCACAGCTAAGCACAGAAGATCTGAGCCAGGCGCTCATGCTTTGCCTATACAAAAGGGCAACACCAAAGCAGAAGCGATCCCTCCGCAATGCGTCCAGAATAATCTATGTCCTGCAGAGCGACCCTGAGTTCTCTTGTGGCACTAGAGAATTCTTTCCGAACCCAATTGAAGCAATCCGGACGGGTCGACGGAAGACATATCAGCTCTCAAAACACCTCCAAGATGGAATTGAAAAATTCACACGGGTTTCGCATCTGAAAGATTATATTGAGATTACGCGGTCCTACGATGGGCTTGCAGATAAAACGCGGGATCAGCACAAGTACGCGCTCCGGACGGTTATCGATGCACTTATCGCGACTGGCCATCTCAGTTCTGATGCCGAGACCGCAAGATTTGCCCTGAGCGATCGTGGCTGCATGATCGACGCTTGCAACCATATTTATGCTCGCATCAAGCGGGGTGAGCTTGCGGCGAGCACCGCTACGACCAATAATGACTTATTTGCCCGCAATACTCGAACGCAATGGGATCGAGACACCCGATCTTCGCGCAGAAATTCGAAAGGTTTCGGCGTTCCGACTGAAAATCAGCAGTAGCGAGATGCCTGAGGAGACGCAGATGATCTGTCGTCACCTCATCGATGATCTTAGTTACAGAGCTGATTTTCTCCTTTCCCATACGGCGCCAAGGGCGGCTGCAGAAAAGATAATTAGCGCCGCACGGCGTGGAAATCGCGATCTAACACGCAAGGAGCGAACGCGAGTTCGCCAGCTTGGCACCGTTGCACTGTTCTGCGCTCTCGAATGCGGGTGCGCACCAATCCGCGTGGGAAATTTCTTGGATATTCCAATCGGCGGGGCTGAACCATGGCTCACAAAGATTAAAGCTAATGAATACATTCTACACATCCCCGCAGCGAATACAAAGAACGGAAAGTCAATTAAAGCGCCGCTTTGTGCGAGCGACGAAAGATATTTGGAAACTGTTGAATGGTTCTTGCTCGAGATTAGATGACTGTTCTTCTGGGATCAGGCCTCCAGTGCAGACAGTAGATCCGAGCATATCCTCCGGTTGGCGAAGCAATTGTCGACCAAGTCTGATTGGCTTGTCCCAGCGTCAAAGACCCAAATGTCGGCCTCGCGGATACTACGTTCAGAAAATGGTTCGAAAATATATTGGTAGACATTGTTGGCATCACTATAGATCCACACAATTTTCGTCACGGCCAAGCAAGTCTTTTGTACTACCTTTTTCCCGATCAAATCGAAACGATCGCTGTTCGTCTCGGTGACACGGTGGAGACCGTCCTTCGATATTATGCATGGATCCATCAAGAAAACCTTATGCGAAAGGGGCAGAGCATGCTCGTTTCGACCATTCGCCCGAATGGGCAGCATAAGAGGAGTACTTGTAGGGTCAGGACTCATAGCCAATAGATGACAAGTGCTGCGAGAGCGATGGTCGACAGAAAGACCTTCGGACAGCGGTCGTATCGGGTTGGCGGCTGACCACGGCGAAGAGAAGACCGTGATGATCGACGCCACATACCTTAAAGCCCATCGCACGGCATCCAG
>NZ_NMZM01000021.1:0-2500 GCF_002751875.1 Oceaniglobus indicus
GTATCGAGAGATTTTGTGTTTCTTTCTAGGTTTGGCGGTGACCTACTCTCCCACGTCTTGAGACGCAGTACCATCGGCGCGACGGCACTTAACTGCCGAGTTCGGGATGGGATCGGGTGTTTTGCTCGTGCTATGACCACCAAACCGAGAAAGAAACACAGAACCTGCGGATGCAGGTTTTGTGTTGGTGGGCGAAAGCGGCTTTGCTTGCAAATTTGCGTGCCCACACCGTTTCCGGGTGGGTGCTGCTTTCGCCCCCAACATCACATCAGTCATTGTCTTGACGTCCAAGTCTTTCGCACCTGGTGTACTTTCGATCTGTTTTCACGTGCTTTCGCGCCGTGAAGTCCAGCTTCCACTGGATCAAATCAAGCCTATCGAGCAATTAGTACCGGTCAACTGAGCACATTGCTGCGCTTACATCTCCGGCCTATCGACGAGGTGGTCTACCTCGGCTCTCAGGGATACCTTGTTTTGAGGGGGGCTTCCCGCTTAGATGCCTTCAGCGGTTATCCTGTCCGATCATAGCTACCCAGCACTGCCATTGGCATGACAACTGGTCCACCAGTGGATCGTTCACCCCGGTCCTCTCGTACTAGGGGCAACTCCTCTCAAGTATCCTACACCCACGGCAGATAGGGACCGAACTGTCTCACGACGTTCTAAACCCAGCTCACGTACCTCTTTAAACGGCGAACAGCCGTACCCTTGGGACCTGCTCCAGCCCCAGGATGAGATGAGCCGACATCGAGGTGCCAAACGGTGCCGTCGATATGGACTCTTGGGCACCATCAGCCTGTTATCCCCGGCGTACCTTTTATCCGTTGAGCGATGGCCCTTCCACTCGGGACCACCGGATCACTATGGCCGTCTTTCGACTCTGCTCGACATGTACGTCTCGCAGTCAGGCTGGCTTCTGCCATTGCACTCAACGAGCGATTTCCGACCGCTCTGAGCCAACCTTCGCGCGCCTCCGTTACTGTTTGGGAGGCGACCGCCCCAGTCAAACTACCCACCACA
Source organism: Oceaniglobus indicus (assembly GCF_002751875.1). Taxonomy (GTDB): domain Bacteria; phylum Pseudomonadota; class Alphaproteobacteria; order Rhodobacterales; family Rhodobacteraceae; genus Oceaniglobus; species Oceaniglobus indicus. Next base: position 1,021 of record NZ_NMZM01000021.1, read on the forward strand.
CAGGGTCCCGGATCCGGATGACGGACCGCGGTTAGACATCAAGCAAGGCAAGGGTGGTATCTCAAGGATGGCTCCACAGCCACTGGCGTGACTGCTTCAAAGCCTACCACCTATCCTGCACATGCCTGACCTGATGCCAGTGTGAAGTTGTAGTAAAGGTGCACGGGGTCTTTCCGTCTAACCGCGGGAAGCCTGCATCTTGACAGGCAATTCAATTTCGCTGAGTCGATGTTGGAGACAGCGGGGAAGTCGTTACGCCATTCGTGCAGGTCGGAACTTACCCGACAAGGAATTTCGCTACCTTAGGACCGTTATAGTTACGGCCGCCGTTTACCTGGGCTTCAATTCAAGGCTTGCACCTCTCCTTTTAACCTTCAGGCACCGGGCAGGCGTCAGACCCTATACGTCGTCTTGCGACTTCGCAGAGCCCTGTGTTTTTAGTAAACAGTCGCCACCCCCTGGTTTGTGCCCCCCGCCCATAGTTGCCTACGAACGGGGCCTCCTTCTCGCGAACTTACGGAGGTATTTTGCCGAGTTCCTTCAACATCGTTCTCTCAAGCGCCTTGGTATTCTCTACCAGTCCACCTGTGTCGGTTTAGGGTACGATCCAATGATGGAGCTATTTCCAGGGACCACTCAGCAGCCCATTCAATCCGATAAGGATGAACTACCTCTGTGATCCGTCACTTCCATCTGGCCCAGGAATATTAACCTGGTTCCCATCGACTACGCCTTTCGGCCTCGCCTTAGGGGTCGGCTTACCCTGCTCAGATTAGCTTTAAGCAGGAACCCTTGGACTTTCGGCGACAGGGTCTCTCACCCTGTTTGTCGCTACTCATGTCATCATTCTCGCTAGTGATCTCTCCACCGGATCGCTCACGCGCCGGCTTCACAGAAAACCCCTTGTGTCCGCTACGGTCTGACGACCGCAAAAGACACATGGAGTTATGTCACACTACGCTCCGCTACCATGCACTATGTGCATCCTAAGCTTCGGCTCATGGCTTGAGCCCCGTTACATCTTCGCCGCAAGACAGCTTGTCTAGACCAGTGAGCTGTTACGCTATCTTTAAAGGATGGCTGCTTCTAAGCCAACCTCCTGGTTGTTTTGGCCGTCTCACATGCTTTCCCACTTAGCCATGAATTAGGGGCCTTAGCTGTAGGTCAGGGTTGTTTCCCTCTTCACGACGGACGTTAGCACCCGCCGTGTGTCTGCCATCTATTACTCCCGGGTATTCGGAGTTTGGTTAGGATCAGTAAGCCTGTGGGGCCCCATTACCCATCCAGTGCTCTACCCCCCGGGGTATTCGGATGACGCTCTACCTAAATAGATTTCGCGGAGAACCAGCTATCTCCGAGTTTGATTGGCCTTTCACCCCTAGGCACACCTCATCCCGACCTTTTTCAACAGGTGTGGGTTCGGACCTCCAGTTAGTGTTACCTAACCTTCATCCTGGGCATGCCTAGATCACTCGGTTTC
>NZ_NMZM01000022.1 GCF_002751875.1 Oceaniglobus indicus
GAACCCAACCCGATCACCAGGTGCAACGAGTAGCTTAATTTATGCCAGATCCTGTCCAATGATCGGGGAGTAGCTCACACCGTGGACAAGGTGCTCGAGCATGTCATGCGCAACGGCATCAAAGTCGCCGGGGGTGATCGGCTCGGCAAGACAATCATTTTCGCCAAGAATGGCAGGCACGCCCACTTCATCGCCGAGCGGTTTGATGTGAATTACCCCCATTTGGCCGGTCAGTTTGCACGGTTGATCGATTACAGCGTTACATACGCCCAGTCGCTGATCGACGACTTCTCCGAGGCCGAAAAACACCCCCATATAGCCGTGTCGGTTGATATGCTGGACACTGGCATTGATGTGCCCGAGGTTGTGAACCTCGTCTTCTTCAAGATCGTGCGGTCCAAGACTAAATTTTGGCAGATGGTCGGGAGGGGCACCCGGTTGCGCCCGAACCTGTTTGGGCCGGGTGAGGACAAAGAAGAATTCCTCATCTTTGATTTCTGCCAAAACCTCGAGTTTTTCCGGGAGAACCCGGATGCCAAGGCAGCGGGTGCGCCCCGTCCGATTGGTGAACGCCTTTTTATTACGCGGGTGGAATTGGTTGGTGAGTTGCAGGAAGAAAAAGAGGAACATTCTCAACTGACGAATTCACTCAAAGACCGACTGCATGACGAGGTGGTTGGCATGAACCTCGAGAACTTCATGGTGCGCGACAGACGCCGCGCCGTCGAACATTTCAAGGACAAGAGTAACTGGGAAACACTGGATCTCGATGCACAGATCACGCTAAATGATGAGGTGGCGGGCCTGCCATCGGCCTTTCAGGACGATCATCTTCCCGCCAAGCAGTTTGATCTACTTGTCCTGAATGCTCAACTACTCTTGTTGCGTGGTGATGCCAATTTTGCGCGTTTGCAGATCCGGATGATAAAGTTCGCGTCTGCCCTCGAAGGGTTGTCCAACGTTCCAACGGTTGCAAAGCAGATGGAACTGATTCTCGAAATGCAGACCGATTCATTCTGGACAGACATCACCGTCGAAATTCTGGAAGACGTGCGGCGTCGTCTCCGCACCTTGGCGGACCTTATCCAACCCCAAGAGCGGAAGATCGTTATCACGGATTTCGAAGATGAGTTGGGACATAGTGAAACCATCGACCTTCCAGACGTAGGAGTCGGTATCGATAAAGCGCGTTTCAAGATGAAAGTTCGCCGGTTCGTTGAAACTCACATAGATCACATTGCCCTTCAAAAAATCCGGCGCGCCGAGCCTATCACACGCATGGACGTGGAAGAGTTACAGCACATGCTGATCGAACAGGGCGTAGCAGACAGCGAAACCCTGAGAGCGCTCCAGACCGAAGAGCCTTTGGGCCGTTTCCTCCGCCGCCTTGTTGGCCTTGACCGGGCTGCAGCCAAGTCGGCATTCAGTAGCTTTATGTCAGAGAGCCAGTTGAACTCGGATCAAACCGAATTTATCGATATGATCATCGATCACCTCACCGAAGGCGGGATCGTTGAGCCCAAGTCATTCTATGAGAGCCCATTCTCAGATATCGATGATCTGGGAATAGCAGGCGTCTTCGATAAAGATCATGCAGCACAAATCATCCAGATCGTAAGAACGGTCAACGACGCCGCAGTTGCCGCGTAGCAAGTAGATGCGCGTTCGGACTTATCACAAAGCGCACCGCATGACGTCAAGTTTGGCGTCAAAAAAGGCTCGATCGTTTCGCCAGGCGGACCAAGGGCGGGATGTGACATCTAACCTCAAATCGCGGACCTTTTAGGGTATCATGTCAAGACTGCAGGCCGTGTCATCAAACCGTGTTGGTTCCGTTTTTTGTTCTTCTCTGCCAGTGGGGTAGTGTCTGAAGCGTAACCACGCCATTGATACCGCGGCCTATGCGGCTTGACTGGCTGTCTCGGTGGGCCGCGGCACCCAGTTCCAGGGC
>NZ_NMZM01000023.1 GCF_002751875.1 Oceaniglobus indicus
TCGTTAACGACGTCGTTAAACACGTATCTTAGATCAGGGCGCGAAGCTCAGGCAGGCGGTGCCAATGGCGTGGTTACTCTGAAGCTCCCGGCATCTCAGGAGGTCTGCCATGCCCCGCTTCGATCCGGCCGAGTTCGGCCGCATGCTCGCCTGTCCGTCGCCTCACGAGTTGCGGCAAGCAGAAGGGTTGGTGGCCGAGGCGCGCGAACGGGCCGAGGCGGTCCTCGAGATCGATGCCTGCGCCGAGAAGGGCGCTCCGGCGGCATCGTGCCCGCGCTGCGGGTGCGGCGCGCGCGTCCGCTCGGGCCGGACGCGGACGAGTGCGCAGCTATGGCGCTGTTCCGGCTGCCTGGCGATGCGGAACGTGGTGATGACTGACAAGGACGCGCGAGAACAGGCGTCGCGGCACTTCTTCACGCGGGCGCAGCGGCAAGCACGGGAGGGGTGAATGACAACCAACGAACCGTCTTGGAAAGATATCAAACCGCTCATCTCGGGATGGTCGGACAAACAGTTAGTCGGTCTCGTTCAAGATCTGTATCGTCTGAGTCCCGAGAACGTGGCATTCCTGAATGCTCGACTGCTGCAACATTCGGCACCGAAGCAAACGCTGACGCCCTACAAGAAGCGTATTCGTGCCGCCGTCAGTCCGAATGACCCGTGGAAGCAAGACGTGCGTCTGTCCGAGGGTCGTAAAGCGATCAGCGAGTTCAGAAAGGCAAATGGCAATGCCCGAGACACGCTGGCGCTGATGACCTACTACGTCCAGTGTGGGAACGACCACACCCTAGAGTTCGGTGATATCGACGAACGGTTCTATGACAGCATGTGTTCGATGGTCAGGCAGATCAAAGACCGCCTGTTGAAGGAGCAAGACCAAAAACTGGCGGATGATATCCTGCCTCTTCTGGAGAAGGAGTTCGAACGCATCGATGGGCAGATGGGTTGGGGATATCCAGACGAGTTCGGCGATCACGTTGATGACTTGAGGGAGGTATTCAAAAAGGAGACGTGACATGCTTCGTAACCGTCCAGTCCGACCGCGTTACTGGTGGCTTGGCAATCCCGGTGGAAAATTGGTCAGTTTCCCGGTGAGATATTGGCCAGTTTTCGGTTTGGGCGACGCCTTGGTGCGCGTGCTTTCCATACAACTAAACCGTGGCATGACCAAAACTGTCAGATGTCGGCTCTGAGCCCAAACCGCCCGCGGTGCGCGACGTCAAGGTTGCATATGCAGCGAGGCGAGCTTCGTCACAACCGGCCCATAGCCGCCATTCGCCACGTGGATATCGCGGTAATGCAGCGTCTCCGAACCAGTCGTTTGTGACGTCGCGCAGAAAAATCGGATGAGCGAAGGTCAGCTATGTAGACGAATCTATCATGCGCCAACTGGCACAAGGTCGAATGCTCTTGGGATGAAGAAGCATACATTGACGAAATTTGTCGTTCATGCAACCAATGTCTCTAACGCGTCACAGAGATAATCGCGCGCCACGCTAGAGCGGCGTTAGTTCCTTGCGCCGAAGCAAACCAAGTAAGAAGTTGAATAATTTGTGATTTGAGGCCGGAAGAGTGCTACCACAATCTGTTTTAATAGGGCTGGTAGTAGCATTAGGGCACCTCGATTTTTCACCGGTCTCGGCTGTTTCAAGCGGGTTGGACCGGATGAAGTTCGCATGATGTCGCCAGCC
>NZ_NMZM01000002.1 GCF_002751875.1 Oceaniglobus indicus
TGACAAGCGTCGGTACAAACGCCGCAACCGGATCGAGATCATGTTCGGCAGATTGAAGGACTGGCGACGGGTGGCAACCCGATACGACCGCTGTCCGAAGGTCTTTCTGTCGACCATCGCGCTCGCAGCACTTGTCATCTATTGGCTATGAGTCCTGACCCTAAGGCCTCCAGCGCGACCTTCGCCTTGAACTCCGGCGCATGCTGCTTGCGTTTAGACATCTGTAATCTCCTTGGTGTTGAAGATCAGCAGACTGCATATCGTAGCTTATGTCAGTGTCCGAATTTCGGGGGGTAGCTTACCCCCTATCCCACAACACACAAGTGATAAAGCTGATTTCACTATCCGATTCGGCAAGCAGCTCTCACAAGGACGAAATAATACGATCACTTCACATGTTCCAATTTCTAAGATTTGTGGAACATGCTGCTTTCAACACCGTGATTGTTGGCTTTTGGAAATCAGGATGTTCCAAAATCTGACTCCGCCGTGCGCTACAAATGCTCTCAAAACAATAGCTTGCATGACTTTCGGCAGTCTGCTCATCTTGTGGCATGAGGACTTCCAATCCGGCAGTTCTTGGAAAATCATAAGGAGGGTTCGAACATGACCGATGCAACAAGCCCCATGCACAAGATTATGGAAGCAGCGAACATTAACGCCGCGCCCAAGCCGACGCTGAGAGCCGACATCGATTTTAGCGAACTCGAATTTGGTCTGATGGCGCCGCATCTGTCCGATGAAGAAGCGGACAAATTTATGGATGCACTTTGAGAAATCATGATGACCTTCGTCGAGCTTGGATTTGGCGTTCATCCAACTCAACAGGTCCTCAGTCCAGATGAAGTCCGGCAAGAGTTATTCGCGATGGCCGACAGAATTTTCAAAGCCGTCGCGTAAATATTGCTGGTGCAAGGGAAAACAAGAGACGAATTGTGAAAGAACTGTGTGATAGAATCGCAGAGCGCTGCTTGATCTACTGCCGAGTTTCATCCGTGAAACAAACAAAAGATGGTGCTGGCCTTTCTAGCCAAGAGCGAACCTGTCGTGAGTATGCAGAACGGGCAACCCAGATGCCCCCCGCAAGCATGGACGGATCGATCTGGCTTCCGGCGCGCTGCAAGGATTGAAACGCTTCGATCATGCCCAGAACAGTGCCGAAAAGTCCCAACAACGGTGCCAGTTGAGCCACGGAATCGAGCAATCGAAATCCGCGCTCAAGCATGGCGAATTGCGCCTCGGCCTCGGCCTCCAGACGGGCGCGGATGTCGGGCGCTGTGTGATGGTCGAGAGCCATGCGAAAGGTCGGCGCGAGATAGCTTGTGCTGGTGTCCAGGACGCTGATCGCCCGGACGCGCTCATTTCGATCCCAGGCGGCCACGGACCGCTGCAAGGCCGCGTGACGCCCGACGCCCGCCCGCCGGAATTGCCATATCTTGTAGAAAACGACGCCGGTTGTTACCACGGACACCGCGATCAGCACCGCCACCACCGGCCCGCCAAGATCGAACACCCGGCCAATGGCAGGGCCAAGTTTTTCCAGCGGGCTCATCTTAACAACTCGGTGCCGGTGCGACTGCTTGTTCCCAGAGCGTTACACAGCGCGCTATGCGCCCCGCCTGTCCGCATGGGGTTGCTGCGCGGTATGTCGGGCCAGCGCAGCGACATACCCGCCCGCGCGCTCTGCGCTGTCGGACTGGAAGGATACGGCGCCAGATTCTATCAGGAGCTTTCGGGCGGCGAGCAGCAGCGCGCCCAACTGGCGCGCGTCCTGTGTCAGGTCTGGCACCCTGTTGTCGAGGGCAACCCCCGCTGGCTGTTGCTGGACGAACCGGTCGCGAGCCTCGACATTGGACACCAGCTTCTGGTGATGCGCTTGGTGAAGGACTTCGCGGCACGGGGCGGCGGCGTGGTGGCCGTGATGCACGATCTCAATCTCTCCGCCATGTTCGCCGACCGGATGACCATCATCACGGCCGGAAATCTGTTGCAGGCAGGTGCGCCTGCTGACGTCATGCAGGATGAAGTGCTTTCGCAAGCCTACGGTTGCGCTCTGAGGGTCAACACACCAGCGGCCGCAGGGCAGAGTTACCTGCTGCCGCATCACGCGCAGTGATGCCCCCCTTTTCATCGGACACCCCAGCGGTTTCGGTTTTGGGCCTGATGAACTCGCGGGGCGAGCGCCATTCCCGGCTGCTGTGGGGTGGTTTTCGCTAGAGTATCGATGACAGTGCAGTTTCGGCGTTTGGCCGCGGGTTGACGCGGACGTCGTTGCGCTTGAGCGTTTTCACGAATGTCTCTGACATGCCGTTGGAGTGCAGGCTGGCTACCCCTCGCAAATGCCCCCGCGCGTGGGGCCAAATTCGGACCGTCGCCGAAGCGAAGCGACTGATACCGGACTGTTTCCGGCGCGACGCCGGCTGTCATGCACAGCAAAGACCCTCACCGTTCGACGCATTGAGGGCTTTTTTCGTGCTCGCCAGCCACTGGAAATTGCTGCCGTTCATCCGTTTATGTTGCGCATCAACACCCTGTGCCCCGCGATGTGATCCAGAACACAGCGCCGATTTTCCAAGAAACGGTCAAACAGAACTTCGAGATCGAGCAGCGTCGCGCCTCATGAACCGCCTCGATCAGCAAAAAAAAATCGAGAGTCGAAAGGCGTCCCCGAGTCACGTCAGCCATGATTCTAAAGATATGACGATGCACCGATTTTGAACAACTCCTTCTCCGTCCTGAACCGATCATATTCATATGTTGGTCAGGGTGAACGCACGGCACTTGGCGGCCGTTTCGGGAAATCCACTTGCGAGCAGAAAGGAGGCGAGATGGACTTTCCCGGCATCGCACGGCACGCCTGATGCGCGAGACCCCGTTGATCGCGCGGCGAAAAAGGCGGTTCACGCGCACCACGGACAGCGAACATGCCTGGCCTGTCGCCCCGAACCTCGTGGCGCCGGACTGCACGGCGGGTTGACCGGAGGTGCGGACATCTCCTGCAGCCGGACGGCAAAGGGGTGGCTCTACCTCGCGATCGTTCCGGACCTCTTCTTGCGCCGTGCAGCGCCGGCGCGGACCATCATCATATCGCTTGACCCTTCCCGGGGCTGGCGATGGCGCTTGCGATGCATCGATCCGCACGGATTCACATCATCTCCATTTCCTGAAAGCCACGGCCAGGGGCGTCGCGCATCGCGGCGGCCGCGTCGTTCGATGACGGCGTCAAGGTTGCGACGAATCACTGCGACGGTGTGACGGGCGCGCGCGAATGCCGTCGAATGCCATCCCCGTTCGAATGTGTTGCGCGAATACACAGCCTCAGCGCTCTGTTGGCGCGGCTTTCGGCACTTTCGAAAAGTCACGTCCCGGGCGCCGCGAGGCGGTGCCTGAGTCGATGACACGTACCGCGTTGTTTTATCTCGACTTTATATTTCACCAGATCCCTATGGGATCATCCGGCGGTCTCCGGAAATTTTTTCTTCATTTAATTTTCGGCCAAAAATCGCGATTGCCTGCCCCGATCTGACGGGTAGTTTCTGGGTCTCAAGCGAGGGCAAACGACGCAAACCACCCACCGGGGCGCAGAATTTTCTTCGTGAAACGCACAACCGGCCAATCTTGCCATTGACGATATCGGGTCCCGGCGGGCGAGGGAAAGACCCCCTCCACCGCGAGACGACGATCAGAACCAGGATCGTGCTGCACCCCGACACCGATACCGCAGGTTGCAAGACCTGCATCCCATGCGCCCGAAACCGGGCAGCATCTCGAACAGACTGAAATTCAATATCGCAGCCTGCGGGCAGCGTCGGAGCGTTTTCCGGCGGGCGGTATCGTTATGTGGGAAGGACAGGAAATGCCGATTTTTTCGGAGGGCACCGTGTTGCCTGAACACTCGCGCGCAGACCGCAAGATCCAGAACGTGTCGAAATGGCATTGCACCGCCCATGCCGTGCGCGGCGCCGGACCGGGCAGGCGCATGCAGGGGGAGAGCAAGCTGGAAATGGACCATCAGGCCATTCAGTTTTTGCAGCCCGATGTCGTCGACGTCGTCGAACAGGTCGAGTTCAAGTTCGGCTGGCGAAACGAGACGCGTCATGTCTTCGACATGCTGGTCACCACGACGGCCGGTGAGCAGATCGCATACACCGTCAAGCCGACATCGCGCCTCAATTCGAAAGATTTCCTCGGGAAAATGCAGGTGGTCGCCTGGTGGGTGCAGAAGAAGGAATTTGCATCGTCGGTGCGACTGCTGACCGAAGCGGATATCGACCCGATCGTCCTGCACAACGCCAACCTGAACGCGGCGGTACACGACAGCGATCCCGAGGCCGAGATCGCCGTGCGCGAGGTCGCCCGCAATCTCCGCGGGTCCGTCACCATTCGGACCCTCACACAAGAGGTCGGCCTGAAGGAACGCGGCTATCGCGCGATCCTGCGACTGATCTCGAACCGCGAGCTCAGGTCGGTGCACCACGAACGGACAACGCCGCACACCCTCATCGAATGGAAAGGCATTCAGTCATGAACGCAATTGTCGAAACCCGCGCCTTCGTCCACGCGGCGCCGGTCAAAACCGGCTTCCGGATCGAGGAATCCGACCGCCTGACGATTGAAGGGCGGCATTTCGACTGGGCCGGACGATCGGGTGATACGATCTTCCTGCAGCCGTCGAGTGGTCAGGGGATGACCGAGCAATTCACCATGGGGACACTCTCGCGGCTCAGCGCATCCGGGGCAATCAAACATGAGGTGGGGTATTACCTGCCGGATGATCTGAAGACCGCTCCGCAGGCAAAAGGCGTCCAGTTTCGGCCCGAGGACCTGAACCCGGCTCAAAAGAAGCGGTTCTACAATCGCTTCGTGCAGATCATGGCGCTGGAGGACATGATCTCGGAGGGTATCATCCTGCCGCGCAAAACCGACATCAAAGCCTTTTCCAAGGAAATCGAAGATCGCGCGGCCGTGTATCTGAAGAAGGAGATCACCGAGCGCGACCTGCTGGATCATGCATTGAAGCATCGGGAGTTGCCGGCTGCGGTTGCGAAGACGGTGCGTAAGAGCCGTGGGGGCACGAACCGGGAGAGTGTCGCCCTCTACACGCCGGACTATCTGCGCAAGCTCTACCAGAACTACCGGAAACACGGGCTTTCCGCCCTGGCGGACTCGCTGTCGAGGTCGGGCAACCGGACGGGTTCCGGCCGGCCCGAAGAACAGGCATTGCTGATGAAAACCATCAGGACCAGCTATCTGACGCTCGAGCGGAAGACCCTGAAAGCAACCGTCATCGACGTCCAGCGGGCGTTCCGTGACGAGAACAAACGCCGTGAAAAACTGGAACACGAGGGGCCGCACGACAACGAACCCCGTCTGCCTCTTCGCGTCCCTGGACGGGATGCTGTCCGCAGCGCGATCGGCAAGCTGGATCCCCTGCGGGTCATGATCGCGCGTTACGGCCGGGAGCATGCGATCAAGAAGTTGCGTCCGGTCGGAAAGGGACTGGAGGTCTCGCGGCCGGGGGAGCGCGTCGAGATGGACGAATGGTGCATCGACCTGCAGTCGATCATCCACTCTGCCAACCTCAGGGAATTCTTCGGCGATGACCTTCTGGACCTGATCGGCCTCGACGGTGATACGGCCCGGTGGTGGCTTGTCCTGGCGATCGATTGTCGGACCAAGGTCATCCTGGGGATGAAGCTGACCCGGAACCCCTGCACCAGCGCGGCGCAGGAATGCCTGCGCATGATCGTGAGCGACAAGGGCCGGCTGGCGGCCGCCTCGGGCGCACCGACGCCGTGGTCCATGGCCGTGAAACCCGAGGTGCTGGTCACGGACAACGGCCCGGCTTTCAAGTCGGAGGCCTTCACCAATTGTTGCCTGGACCTGCGCGTCGCGACACTGCGGACCCACGCCGGTGTTCCGGGAATGCGCGGTACGGGCGAGCGTATCTTCGGCACGCTCAGCACCGACCTGATGCCGCGGCTGAGGGGGCGCACCTTCTCCAACTCGATCGAACGCGGGGATTACAAATCGGAACACCGGGCCTGTCTCGATGCGGAAGATGTCGCCTTCATTCTGGTCCGATGGGTGGTCGATATCTATCACAATTCCGCGCATCGCGGTCTCGGCGGGCTCACTCCGCTCGAGCAGTGGAACGCCGATATGGAAGACGGGAATTACCCCTTGAGCGGGTTGCCCGATCTCGACACGAAACGTCTTGCCTTCGGCAAGCGCCTTGCGCGCAAGGTGGCGCAGGAGGGCATCGTGGTCATGGGGGTGCAGTATCAGAGCGCTGAGCTGGGCATGTACTTCATGGGAACGGAGCGCAGGCTGGTCGACGTTCGCTGGGATCCCGAAGACCTTGGCGCCATCAGTGTTTACCTCGAGGGCAAATGGCAGGTAATCCCCGCCGTGCATGACCGTTTCGTCGGCATGCACTTCCATGACTGGATGAAGGTTCGCCGCGCGCTGCGGGCGAAATCGGCCTCGCGCAAGGCCTGGAACCAGGAAATCGTGTTCAACGCGATCGATCAGATCGAGAACCTGGTCAAGGACCGCTCGATGGCGTTCGGGATCATCCACACGACCATCGGCGACACGGAGTTCAAAAGGATCGAGGAGGACTTCTTCTCGTCGTTCCGAATCGACGACACACCTCGTCTGCAAGCCGATGACGGGGGCCTTGGCCGGGTAATCGCGCCGCGCGCTCCGGACGCCGACATCGCCCCCGCGGGGTCCAGGGCCGATCCGATGGGCGCCACGGTGAAGCCGTTCCCGGAGTCCACCCCGGGTGAGGTCACCGGAGACAGCAACCTCACCGCTCGCAAATCCCCCGCGCGTGGGGCCAAATTCGGGCTGCCGCCCAAGCGCAACGACTGATACCGGACTGTTTCCAACGCAACGCCGACTGTCATGCACAGCAAAGGCCCTCACCGCTCGACGCAGTGAGGGCCTTTTTCATGCGCGCCGGTTGCCGGAAATCGCTGCCGTTCACCCCGTCATGTTGCGCATCAACACCTTGTGCGCCGCGATATGATCCAGAACAGAGCGCCGGGTTTCGACGAAGCGGTCGAACAGGTTTTGCAGATCGAGCAACTCCGCGCCTCTCCGGGTATACACCGGGACCTCTCGAACTTCACCGTGCTGCCCGGCCTCATCGAACCGGGTTTCGACAAACCGATGGTCCGTTCCGGTTTTCTCGGCCTCGATATCGCGTTCGAGAATGTCGCGGACCGCGTCGAGGCCACCTTCGACAGAGGCGCAGAACGGTTCGCGGTCACGCAGCGATGCAAGGCAGCGCGCCACGAAAGCCACGTCCCGGGCGGTGCGTCCGAGGTGCAGCACGCGGGCCTGCTCGGCAACCTCGCGGCCGAGCCGGATCGCGGTGGCGGCAAGATCGTCGATATTGGAGGAAAGCTGGGTGGTGTTCATGATCGGATCTCCCGAAATCGGCGCGCCGGGACGGCGAGCCTTCAAGACGGCCGGACCTCGGGAGATCCGGCCGTTTCGCATTTGCGGGGTCCGCTATGCCGCGGTCTCGAGCGTCAGCGTGCCGCATGCACAGCCGTCTGGTGCATCATCAGTGGCAATGTCGGCCAGCAAGGCCGCGAGGCGATCGGAGAGCCGACAGCACGCGATCACGAAGGGCGAGTCCGGGTCGATCTCGGCGAAGCGGGCCGTCTCGATGCGGTCGGGATCGCCCACATCCTGCAGGGTCAGCAGCCTGTGCAAGGCGATCAACTGACGGCGCTGTGCGCGGGTCAGGCGCCGCGCCTCACGAACCGCCTCGATCAGCAGAAAGACCCTTGCGCTGACCGCGGCGCCACCGAGGGTATGGGCCTTGCGCGCCAGGTCCGTTCCGTGATCGGCGAGGAACCTGCGGACCTGTTGCAGGTCGCCATCCGGCGCGACTGCGGCGCCCGTTTCGATCTTGCGATGAATGGTCATTGGGGGACTCTCCCTCCTGTTTCGCTGCACCCATGCGGCAGCTTCAAGCGCCCGGCATCTCCTCTCATTGGGCCTGTGTGACCGGACCGGCTGTAGCAGCAGCATTGTCCGCTGGTCGTGGGTAAAATCGAAAGCAACCTTGCCTTTGCCCGGCAGAGGCCGGGTTACGGGATCGCGGGATGGATGCGCGCCGCAAACGCCTCGGGATCCGCATCGCGCAACCGCAGGGCCTCGTCGGACAGCGTCAACATCCAACTACCCTTGCGCAGCCTGCCGGGCATGCCGGTCAGCATGCAGCGGCCCGCACTGCACAGTTCCGCCCAGGCCTTGATCTGGCCCACGCGGGCGCGGGCGTACTGCCTCCCGGTCGTCTCGACGTAGAAGCGGAGCGTGCCGAACTTCTCCTTGATCTGCGTGATCCGGATCGCAATCGGTCGGTGTTCCGGCTGCCGCATGACGTCGCTAAGGCCCGCCATGGCGCATTCCAGAACGGACAGCCATCCGGCGGGGATATGACGCAGATGTTCCGTGCCCAGTATCCCGGCGTCCTCGGCCAGGTTGCACAGCGCGCAAACGCGTCGCTGATACTCCGCAGGCGATCGCGGCGCGTTCCCCCAGCGCGGGGGCGTGACCGGTGTGGCGCGAACCGCAGCAATCGCCCAGGTCCCGGGCCAGGTCGACATTGCCTGTTCGGCCAAGGCGAACAGATCCGGCGTGGCCTCCGCCTCGGCCGACGTTTCGGCGAAGATGACGTCGCGATCACCGCTCCGAACATGGACCTCCCGTTTTACCGCAAACCGGTTTATCTGGCTTCCACCACCCATCTCGATCTCCCTGAATGACGCCGGGGTTGTTTCCGGCTCTCGCAGAGAAGGGCCGGAAACATCGCCGGAGGTGTTCGGAAGACCAACTCCTGCTGCCTCATACTCGAAGAAGTCAGCCCGGCGTGGGCCGGAGTCCTCCCCTCCAAACCAGGTTCGGAAAAATACCAGCGTTTACAATAACTTCAAAGACTTGGCAAAACTATCCCCGCCGCGTGGCAAACCAAACCCCCGGTTTTGGCATAACTATGCCCGTCCCGTCACCATCACCCCGTGCACTTCGAGAAGCCGCATGTTGCGCAGATTTTGCAGCCTTCGATCATGCGCAGGTCGAAGCTGCCGCACGAACTGCAGGCTACGCCGCCGGATCTGCCCAGCGGGGAGGTGTCGGCCCGGGGGTCCGCTTTCAGGCCCATCCCCTCGCCTTCGATGAAGCCGATTGCGATCATGTGGCGTTCGATCACGCCACCGATCGCGGCCAGGATCGACGGGATGTACTTGCCTTGCACCCAGGCGCCGCCGCGGGGATCGAAGACGGCCTTCAATTCCTCGACCACGAAGGACACGTCGCCGCCGCGTCGGAAGACGGCGCTGATCATGCGGGTCAAGGCGACGGTCCAGGCGAAGTGCTCCATGTTCTTGGAATTGATGAAAACCTCGAACGGGCGGCGGTGTCCGCTGATGACGATGTCATTCACCGTGATGTAGAGCGCGTGTTCGCTGTCGGGCCATTTCACCTTGTACGTGTTGCCCTCAAGGGCCTGCGGCCGGTCCAGCGGATCGGACATGTAGATCACGTCGCCATGGGGCTGTTGCGGCTCGCCATCGGTCGTCGCGCGGACTTCGGGGTCAGGTGTCCGAGTATTTACGTCGATGAGAAGTTCGGAAACAGGGACGTTGAGCGCCGTGGCAATCGGCAGGAGAACCGATTGTTCCGGCTGTGCGGTTCTGCCTTCGGCGATGTCCCGAATGACGGTCGGCTCCAGCCCCGTGGTCCGCGCCAGGCTTTCGATCGTGAGGCCGCGGTCGGCGATCAGCTGTTTCAGTTTTCCGGCCAGGGTGTGGCCGGGCGCCGGCGCTTCCGTTTCGCTGGAAATGCTGAGAACCGATCCGGTCACCGCATTCGGCCGATAGGTGGTGCAGCCTTTGCAGCCACTGTCCCACGCCGCCATGTAGACGTCCTTGAACGCATCGAAGCTGATGTCCTCGGGACAGTTGATCGTCTTCGAGATCGATGAATCCACCCATTTCTGTGCCGCCGCCTGCATCTTGACGTGTTCGAGCGGGGCAAGCGTCTGGGCGTTGACGAAGTGGGCCGGCAGGTCTGCGTCGCCCATCCGGTCGCGCCACATCTGGACGGCATAGTCGACCACCTCCTCCTCGGTGCGCGATCCGTTCTTTTGCAGCACCTTGCGCTTGTAAGCGTAGGCGAAGACCGGCTCGATCCCCGATGATACGTTGCCGGCGTAAAGCGAGATGGTCCCGGTGGGCGCAACCGACGTCAACAGGGCGTTGCGAATGCCGTGTTCGGCGATGGCCGCGCGCACGTCGGCATCCATCTGCTGCATCGCACCGGACGCAAGGTATTTTTCGGCGTCGAACAGCGGAAACGCGCCCTTCTCGCGTGCCAGATCCACCGACGCCAGATACGCGGCGCGGGCGATCCGGTGCATCCAGTGTTCGGTCAGACGCGCTGCCTCGTCCGAGCCATAGCGCACCCCGACCATCAACAGCGCATCGGCCAATCCGGTGACACCCAGACCGATGCGGCGCTTGGCCTGGGCTTCGGCGGCCTGTTGGGGCAGCGGAAAGCGCGACGCATCGACCACGTTGTCCATCATCCGCACGGCGACGCGCACCAGGTCGTCCAGCGTGTCCTCGTCCAGCGCGGCATCGTCGGCGAAAGGGTCGGGAATCAGCCGCGCCAGGTTGACCGACCCCAGCAGGCAGGCGCCATAGGGCGGCAGGGGTTGTTCGCCGCAGGGGTTCGTGGCGGCGATCGTTTCGCAATACGCAAGGTTGTTGGCAGCGTTGATCCGGTCGATGAAGATCACGCCGGGTTCCGCGTAATCATAGGTGGCGCGCATGATCGCGTTCCACAGATCCAGTGCGCGGATGGTGCGATAGACGCGACCATCGAACACCAGGTCCCAGGGGCCATCCGCCTTGACGGCCTCCATGAACGGATCTGTCACCAGGACCGAGACGTTGAAGTTGCGCAGCCGCGCCGCGTCGGATTTCGCGGCGATGAAATCCTCGATATCCGGGTGGTCGCAACGCAGGGTTGCCATCATCGCGCCCCGGCGCGATCCGGCGGACATGATCGTGCGGCACATGGCGTCCCAGACATCCATGAACGACAGCGGGCCGCTGGCGTCCGCCGCCACGCCCTTGACGTCGGCCCCCTTGGGGCGGATCGTCGAGAAATCATAACCGATCCCGCCGCCCTGCTGCATCGTCAGCGCGGCCTCTTTCAGCATGTCGAATATGCCGCCCATGGAATCCGGGATCGTGCCCATGACGAAACAGTTGAACAGGGTTACCGACCGTCCGGTGCCCGCCCCCGCGGTGATCCGGCCCGCCGGCAGATAGCGAAAGTCCGACAGCGCGTCAAAGAACACCTCTTCCCAATGGGCCGGATCGCTTTCGACGGCCGCCGTGGCGCGCGCGATGCGCCGCCACGTGTCCTGCACGGTGCGGTCCACCGGGGTGCCGTCGGCCTCTTTCAGGCGATATTTCATGTCCCAGATCTGCGCGGCGATGGGGGCGGCAAAGTCGGTCATGGGCGGTGTCCTGACGGCATTGTGGCGGAGCCGCGACAATACGCCAAACCGTCAGCGCGGGCAATGCGGCACCACAAGCTCTTGCAGCTTTCGGCACACCCCCTACCATATGGGCGGATCACTGGGGGTGAGTCGATGGCGGACCATGTCAACATGCTGAAACTCAGCGTCGGATCGGAGTCGGTCGAGTCCCTGATCGACTGGCAATGTGCGCGCAGCGGCCAGTTCGCCGATGGCGCCTATTACCACATCACGCGCATGTGGCCGAAACGGACCGCCGAAATACTGGCCGGCGGATCCATATACTGGGTCATCAACGGGTTGATCCAGTGCCGCCAGAAGATCACCGGCTTTCGCGAGGTGATCGGCAACGACGGGATTCGCCGCTGCGGCATCGTCCTGGACCGCGACGTGATCCGCACCGATACGGCGATCAAGCGGCCATTCCAGGGGTGGCGATACCTGGCGCCCGAGGACGCCCCCGCCGATCTGCGCAAGGGCGCTGCGTCGGACCCGGCGCTTCCCGCCGAACTGGCCGCCGCACTGTCGGAAATCGGCGTGCGCTGACGCGGATCAGTCCAGCAGGTCCAGCTTCGCCTTCAACGCTTCCTTCGCGCCCAGCGCCGCTTCGTCCCAGGGGGCGGTCAGCGACATGAACAGCGTGGCCTGCGATTTGTGCACCGGTCCGCCGGACAGGATGCGCAAATGGTTGGCCCGCAGGGTTTCACCGGTTGAGGTGATGTCGGCCACCGCCTCGGCGGTTTCGTTGCGCACCGTGCCTTCGGTTGCGCCTTGGCTGTCGACCAGTTGATAGTCGGCGACGCCGTGCAGGCGCAGATGATTGCGGATCAGCCGGTGATACTTGGTTGCGATGCGCAGTCGGAAGCCGTGTCGCGCACGGAACGCGGCGGCGACGGCATCGAGGTCGTCCAGGGTTTCGACATCGACCCAATGATCGGGCACGGCAATCACCAGGTCGGCGTGCCCGAACCCCATCTCGGCCATCTCGGTCACCACCGAATCCCACATCGGCAGCTTTTCGCGGACCAGATCGGACCCGGTGACGCCCATGTGGATGCGTCCCGCCGCCAGTTCGCGGGGAATTTCACCCGCCGACAACAGCACCAGATCGATATCGTCCACGCCGTCGACAGCGCCCGCGTATTCGCGCTCGGATCCGGCGCGTCCCATGCCCACGCCATGGTTGCCGAACCATTCGAACGTCTTTTCCATCAGCCGCCCCTTGGACGGCACGCCCAGTTTCAGGGTCATCGCCCGCCCTCCGTGCCCAGACGCAGGGTCAGATCCGGGCGGATGACACCGCCCACCGCCGGGATCGCCCGCCCCTGCCCCAACACCCGCGTCAGCGCGTCATAGCGGCCACCCGTGGCGACGGGCGGCAGATCGGGGCGGCCGTCGGCGAAAAAGCCGAAGACGAAACCGTCGTAGTATTCCATCGACGTGCGCCCATAGCTTGCCTCGAAATCCAGCGTCTCGACGTCGATCCCCCGGTCGCCCAGCGCATCCAGCCGCCGTTCCATGCCCTGCACCGCCGGCTGGATCGCCGGCAGGTCGACGGCAAGATCCTGCAGATGGCTCAGCGCGACGGGGGCCTTGGCCTGCAACGCCAGCAGGTCGTCGATCAGTTCGACCTCCAGCGCCGAAATCGGCGGCTCGTCGGCCTCGGCGCGCAGGGTGGCCAGACGCGCCTCGACCTCGGCGCGCGAACGCAGGCCGATGACCGGACCCGCCTTGGCGAACGGATCGGCCTGATCCAGAATCTTGCGGCGGGGCTTCGACGCGCTGCCATCGCTGAACCGGTCCAGCAGCGCGCGGAACCGCCGCGGCCGCCACAGGTGGCGCAGCAATGCCGCCTTGCGCGGCGCCGATGTCCGTAATCCGCGGATCGCGGCGCTGAGGATGCCGATATCGCCGATGGCCACCCGCAGGTCCAGCGGCGCCAGCGCGCCGGCGATGGTGGCGAAAACCTCGGCGTCCGACAGGGCCGGGTTGCCGCAATCGAACACCTCGTAGCCCGCCTGAAGGTATTCGGTCGCACGCTCGGGATCATCCTCCTGGCGGCGAAACACCTGTCCGGAATAGCAATAGCGCGCGCGGTTCGCACCGTCGGTCATGTGCATCTGCACCACCGGCACCGTGAAGTCGGGGCGCAGCATCATTTCACCGCGCAGCGGATCCTGGGTGGTGAAGGCCCGGGCGCGGATGTCCTCGCCATAGAGATCCAGCAACAGGTCCGCCGGTTGCAGCAGGGTCGTCTCGACCGCCCGCGCACCCGCCGCCTCGAACAGCGCGCGCAAACGCGCTGCTTCGGCCAGTTTCGCGCGTGCCTTGTCCTGTGTCGCGCTCATGTATCGCGCGCCAGCCGTTTTTCGATTTCGGCGACCATGTCGGCGCGCGCACATTCGAACTGCGCGGGCTGATCCTTCCATTCCTCATGGGTGACGCTGGCGGCCAGTTTCGCGCCAAGGTCCAGATCCTTGATCTGCACCACGCCGCGCTCCGCCTCGTCCGCGCCCTGGATCACGGCGATGGGAGAGTTCCGCTTGTCGGCATATTTCAACTGGTTGCCGAAATTCTTGGGGTTGCCCAGATAGACCTCGGCCCGAATGCCGGCGCGGCGCAGGTCGGACACCATCGCCTGGTAATCGGCCATCCGGTCACGGTCCATGACGGTGACGATCACGGGGCCGCGTTCGTCGCCCTCGGTTGCCCCCTTCGCCTCCAGCGCGGCCAGCAACCGGTCGACCCCGATGGAAACGCCGGTGGCCGGCACTTCCTGCCCGGTGAACCGTTTTACAAGGTCGTCATACCGGCCTCCGCCTGCGACCGACCCGAACTGGCGCGGACGGCCCTTCTCGTCGGTGATCTCGAAGGTCAGCTCCGCCTCGTAAACCGGACCGGTGTAGTAGCCGAGGCCACGGACCACCGAGGGATCAATGACGATACGATCGGGGCCATAGCCTTGGGCGGTCAGAAGGTTGCTGATGGTTCGCAATTCCTCGACCCCGCTTGCGCCTGTGGCCGAGCCTTCCACCAGTAGACCCAACCGTTGGATCGTTTCTTCGGCGTTGGCCTGTCGGCCGTTGACGAAACCGAGTATCAGTTGAACCTGATCACCACCGATCTGGGCACCTTCCGTGTGATCGCCGCTTTCGTCTGTCCGGCCTTCGGTCAAAAGCGCCAAAACACCAGCGTCACCAAGCCGATCATGCTTGTCGATGGTGCGCAAGACGACGCCACGCTGCCATTCGGTCCGCTCGTCGCCGCTGTCCTTCGGCAGGTTCGCGGCTTCGAGCACACCTTCCAGCACCTTGCGGTTATTCACGCGCACCACGTAATCGCCGCGCGCAATTCCCACGGCTTCCAGCACATCACACAGCATCGCGCAGATCTCGGCGTCGGCGGCGACCGACGGCGCGCCCACGGTGTCGGCGTCGCATTGATAGAACTGGCGGAACCGCCCCGGCCCCGGCTTTTCGTTGCGCCATACCGGGCCCATCGCATAGCGGCGATAGGGCGACGGCAGGTCGTTTCGGTATTGCGCCGCAACGCGGGCCAACGGCGCGGTCATGTCATAGCGCAGCGCCAGCCAATCGGCGCCCGACCCGGTGTCGTCCTCCTGCCAGGCGAAGACGCCTTCGTTGGGACGGTCTACATCGGGCAGGAACTTGCCCAGCGCCTCGACCGTTTCGACCGCCGGCGTTTCCAGCGCGTCGAAACCATAGAGATGATACACCTTCGCGATGGTCTCCAGCATGTCGCGCCGGCGCGTCACCTCGGCGCCGAAATAATCGCGGAACCCCTTGGGCGCGGCGGCCTTGGGGCGGGGCTGTTTCTTGGGCTTGGCCATGGTCAATCTCGCTGATGCGGGTCGCGGCAGGCCTTATCGGATGGGCGCCACGGGGGCAAGGCGGGCCCGCACGCACAGCGCCCCGCGATGCCGAAAACCCGCGTCCGCCCCGGCCTAGAGCGTGATCTTGCACCCGCTGTCGGCCGACGCATAGACCGCATCCTTGATCCGGATCACATCCAGATAATCCGTCGCGGTATTCTCGGGCGTCGCCCCCGACAGCACGCACTGAACCACATGGCGTTGCAGGGCATGGACGCAATCGCCGCCGAACCCGTCGTGGGTGTCGGGGGGCAACAGCTGTTCCGCCTGCGTGTCGCCGAACCGGCGCAGATGCACGGCACCGTCGCCGGTCAGGGTCAGGGTGCCGGCGGTGCCCTCGATCAGCGCCTCGCCCATGGTGCGACGCTGGTTGTCGGCGGCGTGGTCCAGATGCCGGTTGCCGTCGAACAGGGCGCGCAGACCGTTCGGATGGTCGAAGATCACATATCCCGCATCTTCGCCCGCAATCGCCGGATTGACCCGCCGCAGATCGGCATAGACCGCGGTGGGGGCGCCGAAGAGATAGCGGAAGGTATCGATCCAGTGGACGCCGGTTTCATGGATCAGCAGGCGCGGCATCGTCTGGAAATACGGCTGCCGGTCCAGATAGGCGCGCGGCCCCTGCCCGTCGCCCGGACGCAGGCGGAACGTGGCCTGGAACGGCGTGCCGATCCGCCCCTGCTCCAGGGCCCGCGCGATCGCCCGATACCACGGCATGAAGCGGAAATTCTCATGCACGATCAGGATCGTGCCCGCTTGCGCGGCCTCTTGGGCGATGGCTTCGGCCTCGGCCAGATCCTGGCAGAAGGGTTTCTGACAGATCACGGTCCTGACGCCCGCCGCGATGGCGGAGCGGATCGCCCCGGCATGGGCCGCGGGCGGCAGGATGATGTCCAGGATATCGGGTAGTCCGGCCGTCAGCATCGCATCCAGCCCGTCGAACGCCGGCAGGCCGGTGGCCACGGCGGCCGCAAGATCGCGATCCGCGGCGCCGATCAACCGCACCTCGGGGATTCGCGCCCATGCATCGTAATGAAAGCGGCTGAAATATCCCGCACCAAGGCAGGCGACCGTCGGCATCAGAGGCGCGCCATGACGGCTGCCGCCGCCTGTCCGGTGGTTGCGGTGCCGCCGAGGTCGCCGGTCAGCGTGGTGCCCTCGGCGATCACCGCCTCGACCGCTTCACGCAGGCGGGTGCCATCGGCAACCATGCCGGGGTGATCGTGCTTGACTCCCAGCCAGTCCAGCATCATCGCGCCCGACAGGATCATCGCCAGCGGATTGGCGATGCCTTGCCCCGCGATGTCGGGGGCCGATCCGTGGCACGGCTGGAACACGGCGTGATGCTCGCCGATGTCGGCGGACGGCGCCACGCCAAGCCCGCCCATCAGGCCCGCCCCCAGATCGGACAGGATGTCGCCGAACATGTTTTCGGTCACCAGCACGTCGAAATCCCAGGGCTTCAGCACGAACCACAATGCGGTGGCATCGACATAGGCATGATCGGCAATCAGGTCGGGGTGCCTTTTGGCTTCGGCGTCGAAAATCGCACGGAAGAAGGCGAAGGCGCGGAACACGTTGGCCTTGTCCACGCAGGTCACGCGGCCCTTGCCGCGCCCCTGATCCTTGCGGGTCTGTGCCAGGTTGAACGCGAAGCGAAACAGCTTTTCCGAGATCTCGCGCGTGATCAGCAACGTTTCGCGCGCTTCCTTCTCGGACACCTCGCCGCGACCCTGGGTGTGGAACAACCCTTCGGTGCTTTCGCGGATCAGGACGAAATCCACCTCGCGCCCCTCGGGCATGTTCAGCGGCGTCTGCTGGCCCGGGAAGATCCGCACGGGCCGCACGCCTGCGAACAGGGTCAGCGCCTTGCGCAGGTCGATCTGCGGCGAAATTTCGGTTCCGTCGGGATAGCGGACCGACGGCAGCCCCATGGCCGACAGCAGGATCGCATCCGCCGCGCGGGCGGCGTCCATGGATGC
The DNA here is from genome assembly GCF_002751875.1 of Oceaniglobus indicus. Classification (GTDB taxonomy): domain Bacteria; phylum Pseudomonadota; class Alphaproteobacteria; order Rhodobacterales; family Rhodobacteraceae; genus Oceaniglobus; species Oceaniglobus indicus. Next base: position 17,447 of record NZ_NMZM01000002.1, read on the forward strand.
CGCGGGCAGCGACTCGCCCGTTCGGTCATAATGCGCCGCCCCGGCCGGGACGTGTTCGAAGGCAAGCTCATAGTTGCCGGATTGCGCAAGGAATGTAAGGATCTCGACGGCAGGGGCCATGATTTCGGGGCCGATCCCGTCGCCATCGAAAACTGCGATCTTAAATGCGCGTTCCATTCTATACTCCGGTGTGACTTGATGTGACCTGTTGTGCATGCATTAATGTATGCGCTAACGCAAAACAAGGATTTTCGAATGTTCGCAGTTCTGGTCGACTTTCATATCAAGCCGGATCGCATTGCCGATTTCATTCCGCTTGTCCGCGAAAACGCAGCCGCATCGCTGAGGAACGAACAGGGCTGTCACCGTTTCGACGTGCTGACAGACCCTGACCATCCCGGCGACGTGTTCCTCTACGAACTCTACACCGATCTCGCGGCGTTCCACGCCCACCTCGAGACGGCGCATTTCAAGACCTTCGACGAAGCGGGCTTTACCATGATCGACACCAAGCAGGTGCGGACATTCCGCCAGGTGGTGACGTGAGCGTCTGGCAGATCCACGCCGTCAAATACGCCGAGCGTGCGGCGCGGCGACGGGGCGACAGCTTTGTCTTCGATGACAACCACGACGCGCCCCACCCGATGGATTATTTCATGTGGGTTCTGAAGCGCGACGACGATGTGATCCTTGTCGATACCGGATACGACGGCGCCGAGGCCACGACGCGCGGCCGCCCCATCGCGATGGAGCCGGCGGCCGCGCTGGCGCCGCTGGGCCTGAGCCCCGAAGACATCACGCAGGTCATCGTGACCCACCTGCATTATGACCATGCCGGGGGCCTGCATCTGTTTCCGAACGCACGTCTGCACATGCAGGCGGCGGAAATGGCCTATGCCACCGGACCCTGCATGTGCCACGACACGCTGCGGATGCCATTCACGGCGGACCATGTCTGCGAGGCGGTCAAGCGGCTGTATTCCGGGCAGGTGATCTTCCACGACGGGGACGGTGAAATCGCCGATGGCGTCACGGTGCATTGCATCGGCGGCCATTCGCGCGGCCTGCAATGCGTGCGGGTGCGCACCGCGCAGGGATGGATGGTGCTGGCGTCGGACGCCACGCATTATTACGAGAACTTCATGCGCCGCAAACCGTTTCCGATTGTCGTCGATGTCCAGGATATGCTGAACGGCTTTGCCACCCTGGAACGTCTGACCAGCCGTCCCGACCTGATCGTGCCCGGCCACGATCCGCTGGTGACACGGATTTTCCCCCAGGGTGTGGCGGATCATATCTGGCGTCTCGATCCCGGACCGCAGGCGCCAATCACGGTGTAGGGGCCCGCCCCGCCGGCAGACCACCCTTGACCCGACCGACCGTTCCGCGCCACATGGACGGGCATGGTGCCCCCGTCACCCGTGCCACGCACGAGGGGGCCAAATGGGAATGCGGAACGGGCGACCCACACAGGGGCCCGCCACCGCAGCCGCCCCCGCGACTGTCCGCGGCGAGCGTGTGTCACAGGCCACTGGAGCGATCCGGGAAGGCGACACCACGCGTTGACCCGCCAGCCAGGAGACCAGCCATGCGTGTGTGAAACCCTCCCGTCGGGTGTGACGGGGCAAAGGAGAACGATTATGAATACCGCGACCCACGATCTTCCGGTCCAGTCCCTGGCCAACCCCGCCGCCATCGCGTTCGCGCTGCTGGCCGGTCTGGCGCTTCTCACCGTGTCGGGCATGGCCCAGGCGACGGTGCTGCACGATGCGGCCCACGATCAGCGTCACGCCATGGCATTTCCCTGCCACTGAACCGCGACCTGTCATGTTCAGAAATCTGCTGACCAGCGCCGTGTTCGCTGGCCTGGGTGCGGGGCTGATTGCCGCCGCGCTCCAGTTCGTGTTCGTCATCCCGCTTCTGCTGGAAGGTGAATTGTATGAAACCGGTGCGCGGATCCACTTCGCCACCGACAGCTCGACCCAGAGCATTTCCGAGGCACCCGGCCTTGGCGGCGAATGGGCCCGTCACGGCATGACCGTCGCCTTCAACCTGGTCAGCTATACCGGCTATGGCTTTGTCCTGGTCGCGCTGATGGGCCTGGCGGCGCTGCGCGGCTTTGCGCTGACGGCGCGCACCGGGCTGCTCTGGGGCATCTGCGGCTTCATCGCCGTGCAACTGGCTCCCGCGATGGGCCTGCCGCCCGAATTGCCCGGCACCCCGGCGGCTGAGCTGCAACCGCGCCAGATCTGGTGGGTGTCGACGATCATCGCCACCGCGGCCGGCTTGGGGCTGATCGTGTTCGCGCGCGGGTTCCTTCCGCTGCTCGGGATCGTTTTGATCGCCGCGCCGCAGTTGATCGGCGCGCCGCATCTGGACACGTATTTCGGCGTCGCACCCCCCGAACTGTCGGCCCAATTCGTCACCCAGAGTCTGGGTTGCGCCCTTGTCGGCTGGAGCGTTCTGGGCTTTCTCGGCGCCTGGTTCCTGACCCGGACGGCCGAAGCGACACGACCGGCGTTCGCCTGATCGATCAGACCGGCACCCGGCCGACAAGGCAGTGACGCAACCGGCCCGCCGGTCTGGCATCTTCGATCCACCCCTTCGGCGCCGCCCGATACAAGGCGCCGAAGGCGGCGATATCGGCCAGATCGCCGGCGTTCAGACCCGAAAACAGATAGGTCGCCCGTCCGTCACCGCGAAATGCCACGCTGACCGGATTGGCGCACATCGACATGCATTCGACCCGCCGCAGGGTGAACCCCGACGGACAGGACGCCGCAAGCGCATCGGCCAATGCCGCGCCCGCATCCACGCCCGACCGGCAGGTTTCGCATATGACGATCTCGTCTCCCATTCCCCGCGCCTAGCCCAACGGCGCGCCCCGATCAACCAGAGGACCACACCATGCCCGCAAAGATCCCCGCCACCGTCATCACCGGCTTTCTCGGCTCCGGCAAGACGACGCTGATCCGCAACATCCTGTCCCAGGCCGACGGCAAGCGGATCGCCCTGATCATCAACGAATTCGGCGATCTCGGCGTCGACGGCGAAATCCTGAAAGGTTGCGGCGACGAGGCCTGCGCCGACGAAGACGTGGTCGAACTGTCCAACGGCTGCATCTGCTGCACCGTGGCCGAGGATTTCATCCCGACCCTGGAAAAGCTGCTCGACCGGCCCAATCCGCCCGAACACATCGTCATCGAAACCTCGGGCCTCGCGCTGCCGCAACCCCTGGTGCGGGCCTTCGCCTGGCCGGGCATTTCGACCCGCGTGACGGTGGACGGCGTGGTGACCGTGGTGGACGGCAAGGCCGTGACCGAGGGCCGCTTTGCCCACAACGTCGCCGCCGTGGACGCCCAGCGCGCCCAGGACGAAAACCTTGATCACGAAACGCCCCTGTCGGACCTGTTCGAGGATCAGATCGCCTGCGCCGACATGATCGTGGTCAACAAGACCGACCTGATGACGGCCGATGAAACCACCACGCTGACAACCCGCCTGCGCGCCGAAAGCCGCGATGGCGTGCAGGTTGTCGCGGCGTCCATGGGCGCGCTGCCGCTGTCGGTGCTGCTGGGCCAGAACGCCGCCGCCGAAACGAACCTGGACGCCCGCCACGAGGTGCACCACCACCACCATGACGACGAAGACGACCACCACCACGAACACGGCCATGACGAATTCGACAGCTTCGTCGTCACCCTGCCCGAACTGACCGATCCAGCCGCGTTCTCGGCCAAGGTCGTAAAGGTCATCGGCGCCCACGACATCCTGCGTCTCAAGGGTTTCGCTGCCGTCCAGGGCAAACCGATGCGCCTGACGTTGCAGGCGGTCGGCCCCCGGATCGACACCTATTTCGACCGTCCCATTGCCGCGCACGAGGCGCGCGAGACCCGGCTGGTCGTGATCGGCAACGCCGGACTGGACCGCGCGGCCATCACCGCCGCGCTGTCGGCCTGATGCCGACGGCCGGACGTGGTGCCCCGGTGTGTCCGGGGCCACGTCCGGCCCGGCATGAAACCCGCGCACCGCTGCGGCAACGTGGCCAGCCCCTGTCGTTCGCGCCGCGACCATGGGACACAGGCTTCGCGACCACGGAAACACCACTGGAATAACGCCATGCATCTTCTCGCCGCCACACCCGGTCAGATCGAAACCGGCGACGAGCCCGTCGATCTGGGCCAAACGCCCGCCGACCTGGTGGTCATATCGGCCGCCGACACCGAACTGGCCGCCCTGTCCGAAGCGCGCGCGACGATGGACGCACCGCCGACCCTGCGTCTGGCGAACCTGTCGCACCTCGCGCATCCGATGGCGGTCGATCTGCACCTCGACACCTGCGCGACGCAATCCCGCCTGGTGGTGGCGCGGATCCTCGGCGGCGCGGGATACTGGCGCTATGGGTTCGAACAATACGCCGCCCGCCTGCACGCCGCCGGCATCCCCTTCGCCGCCCTCCCCGGCGACGACCGCCCCGACGGCGACCTGCGCGCCTTGTCCACCGTCAGCGATGAAGACTATGACGCTCTGTGGTCCTATCTGGTCGAGGGCGGGGCACAGAACGCCGCCGGCTTCCTGTCCTACGCCCGCGCCATGCTGGACGCCCCCGACGACCGCGCCACGATTCCCGCCGCCACATCGCTGCTGCGCGCCGGCGTCTACTGGCCCGGCACCGGCCAGACGACGCTGGACGCCGTGCGCCGCGAATGGCACGCCGACGCGCCCACGGTGCCCATCGTTTTCTATCGCGCCCTGGTGCAGGGGGCGGGTCTTCACCCCGTCAACCGGCTGGTCAAGGCCCTGCTGCGCGAGGGGTTGAATCCACTTCCCGTGTTCGTCGCATCGCTCAAGGATCCGGTGTCCGCGGCAACGCTAGATCACCTGTTCCGCGAAACGAACCCCGACGCGATCCTGAACGCCACCGCCTTTGCCACCGGCTCGGCCCATGCGGACGATCCCGACGACACGAACCCCCTCGCTGCGCCATCGGCCAACGCGGCCCCCGTGTTCCAGATCGTGCTCGCCGCCACGTCCGAAGAAGCATGGGCCGACAGCGCCGCCGGACTCTCGGCCCGCGACATCGCCATGAACGTGGCCCTCCCCGAAGTCGACGGCCGCATCCTGTCGCGCGCCATATCGTTCAAGGACACCGCCTTCTTCGACGAGGCAACGCAGTGCCCCATCGCGACCTACCGCGCCCGCGGCGACCGCGTGACCTTCGTCGCGCGCCTTACCGCCAACTGGTGCCGCCTGCGCCGGACCGCGCCGGACCACCGCAAGGTCGCGCTGATCCTCGCGAATTACCCCAACAAGGACGGCCGCCTCGCCAACGGTGTCGGCCTCGACACCCCCGCCGCCACGACACATGCCCTCACCCTTTTGCACGACGCCGGCTACCGGATCGACAACGCCCCCGACGACAGCGCCGCCCTGATGGAGCGCCTGATGGCCGGTCCCACCAACTGGCTCACCCACCGGGCCGAGCGGACCGGCGGAGAAACCCTGCCCCTCGCCGCCTACCTCGAACACTACAAAACGCTTCCCCTGGCCATCCGCGATGCCATGGAAACGCGCTGGGGCGCGCCCGAATCCGATCCCTTTTTCTTGCCCGAAATACTCCCCCCGGAGGGGCCCGCATCCGCCGCGCACGCAGGCTTCAAGCTGTCGATCCACCGCTTCGGCCATGCCGTCGTCGCCCTGCAACCGGCCCGCGGCTACAACATCGACCCCACCGATACCTACCACGCACCCGACCTGGTGCCGCCGCACAACTATCTCGCCTTCTACATCTGGTTGCGCGAACACTGGGGCGCCCATGCGCTGGTGCACATGGGCAAGCATGGCAACCTCGAATGGCTGCCGGGCAAATCCCTGGCCCTGTCCGAAGCCTGCTTTCCCGAAGCGGTCTTCGGACCGATGCCGCACATCTATCCCTTCATCGTAAACGACCCCGGCGAAGGCACCCAGGCCAAGCGCCGCGCACAGGCCGTGATCGTCGATCACCTGACGCCGCCCCTGACACGGGCGGAAACCTACGGCCCCCTGCGTGATCTCGAATCCCTGGTCGACGAATATTATGAGGCGGCCGGCATCGATCCCCGCCGCATAAAGCTGCTGCGCGAGCAGATCCTGTCCCTGACCCAGACCAGCGGCCTTGATGCCGATGCGGGCTTCACCGGCGATGCCGACACGGATCTGGCCAAGCTCGACGCCTACCTCTGCGAGTTGAAAGAAGCCCAGATCCGCGACGGTCTGCATATCTTCGGCCAATCCCCCACGGGCGATCTGCATTGCAACCTGACGATCGCGCTGGCCCGGATCCCGCGCGGGGCCGGCAAGGGCGGGGATGCCTCGCTTCTGCGCGCGATGGCGGCGGACCTCGGTCTGGGTTTCGACCCGCTCGATTGCGACATGGCCGCACCATGGAGCGGCCCGAAACCGACAATCCTCGCCGACGGCCAGATCTGGCGCACCCATGGCGACACGGTCGAACGGCTCGAAACACTGGCGCGAACGCTCGTGCGGGACGGCGGGTGGGGCGACGTGGCGCAGCCACGAGCGTCACGCGTCGGTCCCGCCACACAGCAGGTGCTGCACGAGATCACCACCCGCATCGCGCCCGCCGTCACCGCCTGTGGCCCCGCCGAGGGGGCGGGCCTGCTGCGCGCGCTGGACGGCCGGTTCCTGGCCCCCGGCCCGTCGGGTGCGCCGACACGCGGGCGGCTCGACACGCTGCCGACGGGGCGCAACTTCTTCTCCGTCGACAGCCGCGCGGTGCCCACCCCCACCGCCTGGACGCTGGGCTGGAAATCCGCCAACCTGCTGATCGAACGCCATCGTCAGGATCAGGGCGACTGGCCGCGCGCGATGCTGCTGACCGCCTGGGGCACCGCCAACATGCGCACCGGCGGTGACGACATCGCGCAATGCCTCGCGCTCATGGGGGTCAAGCCGACATGGGATGCGGCCAATCGCCGTGTTACCGGCTTTGAAGTCATGCCCGCCTCGGCCCTCGGCCGCCCCCGCGTCGATGTCACGCTGCGCATCTCGGGCTTCTTCCGCGACGCTTTCCCGCAGTTGATCGACCTTGTCGATTCGGCCGCCCGCGCCGTCATGGCGCTGGACGAACCCGAAGACATCAACCCCGCCGCCGCCCGCGCGCGGCGCGAAAACACCACCACCCGCGTTTTCGGCTCCAAGCCGGGGGCCTATGGCGCGGGTCTGCAAGCAATGATCGACGAACGGCTCTGGGCGGACAAGGCCGCGCTGGCCGACGCCTATCTGACATGGGGCAGCTATGCCTATGGCGGCGGAGCCGAGGGCAAACCGGACCGGCGAGGTCTTGAAACACGCCTGAGTCAGGCCGAAGCCATCGTTCAGAACCAGGACAACCGCGAACACGATCTTCTGGATTCAGACGATTACTACCAGTTCGAAGGCGGGGCCGCCGCCGCCGTTGCCACCCTGCAAGGCCACGACCGGCCGATCTATCACAACGATCATTCCCGCCCCGAACGCCCCCTGATCCGCACCCTCGACGACGAGATCGGGCGCGTCGTGCGATCCCGTGTCGTCAATCCGAAATGGATCGCGGGGGTGAAACGCCACGGCTATAAGGGCGCCTTCGAAATCGCGGCGACAGTGGATTACATGTTCGCCTTCGCCGCCACCACCGGGGCGGTGAAATCGCACCATTTCGACTTGGTCCATGCCGCATTTCTCGAGGACGAGGACACCCGGCAATTCATCGAGGACGCCAACGCCCCCGCCCTGCGCGAAATCGCGCAGCGTCTGGACGAGGCCATCGAACGGGGTCTTTGGACGCCAAAATCAAACTCGGCCCGCGCGCTGATTGACCGGCTCAAGGGGGCGTGACGCCCAGCCTAGCCACAGTCCAGCCTGGCGCGCTGGATCGCCTGATCGCCGCTCAGCCCGGCCTTGGTGATGGCGCATCCCGACGCCTGTTCGATGGCCTTGGCTGCGCGCGCCATGACGACGCTTTCGGCCGGGCGAAATTCGCGACTGGTGCGCAACGCCTCGGCCCGGTCACCCCGCACGCGCACCGAGAACGTCGAACCGTCCACCGTGACGGATGTGGCGGGCACGCCGGAAAACGCCGGACTGGGGCTGTCGCATCCGGCGTTGACAGCCAGGGCAGCAAGGCCCGCAAGGATCGATCGGGGAAAATCAGGATATCTCATGCCGGCAGTCTGGCGCACGTTTGGTTAACCAAGGATTAACGGCGAGCATCCCTTCAACATCCTGACGCAAAATGATTTTCAGATGTCGTGAACGCTGTTTCGCCGGGGCGGCATCGCTTAATCCGAAACGATTGACACCTTCGGAGCAACCCATGTCACGTTCAGCTCTCGCCCTCTGTGTTCCCGCGTTCCTTGCCGCCTGTGTCGGGGCCGAAGTCACCACGCCCCCGGTCAACATCACGCCAAAGGTGCAGGCCGACGCCGTCGGTCTGGATGTCTATGCCCGGCCCCGCGCGCAGGGCAATCCGGTGCCGCGCTTCCGCGGCCAGGAAACGCTGACGATCCGCACGCGCGGCAAGGGGGAAAAGGGCGGCAACACCGAAATCTCGGGCCTCGCCTGCACCCTCGATTCCGGGATCTATACCGCACGGTTTCAGACCCCCGCCAACGTGATCGTGCCCAATTACGGGCCGAATTCGCCCGCCGTCTTCGTGCGCTGCATGCATCCCGACGGGCGCAGCGGATCGACCACGGTCAGCCCCTACAACTTTACCGCCGCGCAACGCAGCAACAACGCGGTGGGCGCGGGCGTTCTGGGGGCGCTGGTCGTCGGGGCCATCAACGCGGCCTCGATCAATCCCGAAAAGGACGAATTCAAGTATTATCCGGTAACCGTCAACGTGAAGTAAATTCGCTTGCGTCCCGCATCCGGGGGCGACACCCTGCCCCCGACAAGAAGGAGACCGCCATGACCGAAACGCCGGACGCCCCGTCCCCCGACGCCTCGAAGGCAGATCTGGAACGCCACGCCGCCAAGATGGCCAAGAAGAAGGCCGCGCGTGACAAGATCATGGCGACCAAGACCGACAAGAAAGGTCTGGTGATCGTCCACACCGGCAAGGGCAAGGGCAAATCCTCGGCCGCCTTCGGGATGATCTTCCGGTGCATCGCCCACGACATGCAATGCGCCGTCGTGCAGTTCATCAAGGGCGGCATGTCCACCGGCGAACGCGACCTGATCCTGCGCCATTTCACCGACACCTGCGCGTTTCACACCATGGGCGAAGGGTTCACATGGGAAACCCAGGACAAGTCACGCGACATGGAAATGGCCGCCGCGGCGTGGGAAAAGGCCAAGGAGCTGATCCTGGATCCCGCCAACCACATGGTTCTGCTGGACGAGATCAACATCGCCCTGCGCTATGATTATCTGGACGTGAACGAAGTGGTGGCGTTCCTGCGCGACCGGAAGCCCGAGATGACCCATGTCGTACTGACCGGTCGCAACGCCAAGGACGAGCTGATCGAACTGGCGGACCTGGCGACCGAGATGGAGCTTCTCAAGCATCCGTTCCGCGCCGGGATCAAGGCGCAGATCGGCGTCGAATACTGACACCGCCCCGACAGGCGTCGACCGTCAGGCCTGGTGGCGGCGGGCGATGTCGCGGGCGAAATCGCCGACACGCCTGGACAGCCGGCCGTTGAGGTTGCACTTGGCCAGCTTCATCGTCTGCACCATCATCCGCGCCGTCATGCTTCGCGGTTTCAGGACCACCGACAGGACCATCCGCGTCTGCACCCGCGACAGCGCGATGAGTTCGACGGCAAGCGCGACGTCCATCCCTTCGGTCTGTCCCGCGACGGTCAGGCCGTTGGGCTTGTCGAACCGTTCGACACGCGCATCCAGCGTGCGCGGCTTGCCCTTGACCGCGAACTTTAGCCGCCACGCCGCCTTGGCCGGATCGTTGCCACCTTGCGTCCGCTCGACCTCGATGCCACGGCGCAGCGCCTGCCGCTCGAGCGCCGAAAAATCGGTGCAGGCGGCGAAAACGGCGTCGATGGGCGCGGCGATATCGTGTTGCGTGCCAAGTTGCATGATTTCTGCATCTTTCCCGTGGTTCCGATCATGACGCGCGATACTGCTTTGCGCCGCGCTAGTCCAGACGATCGGCGACCCAGTGCTCCAGCAGAAAGCCGGCGATGGCCCCCTTGCGCGGCGGACGGATGCGCGGGTCTTCATCGGCAAAGACCTGAACCATGTCCTCGCGGCTGACCCAGAGCGCCTCTTCGATCTCGGTCGGATCGACGGTGATCGCGTCATCCAGCGCGACGCCCCGACATCCCAGCATCAGGGACGCCGGAAAGGCCCAGGGCTGGCTGGCCAGGTAACCGACCTCGCCGACGTGGATGCCGGCCTCCTCGAAGACCTCGCGGCGCACCGCCGCCTCCATCGTTTCGCCGGGTTCGATGAAACCCGCCAGCAGGGAAAACATCCGTTCGGGCCAGCCGGGCGACCGCCCCAGAAGAACCGAATTGCCGCGCGTGATCAGCATGATCACCACCGGATCGGTGCGCGGAAAATGATGCGCCCGACAGGCCGGACAGTTGCGTTGCCAGCCGCCCATGGCCGGAACCGTTTCGACACCGCAGCGCGCACAGAACCGATGGCTGACGTGCCAGCCAAGAACCGCCTTGGCGGTGGCGGCCAGTTCGGCCGCGCGCGGGGTCAGCGCGCACATGATGCCGCGCAATTCGGCAAACGCCTGGGTTGCGGGCAGATCGGGATGGTTCTGGCGCGACGTGTCGAGAAAGGCATCCAGGTGATCGGGCATCGCCTCGGGCTCCCACGCGGACAGGTCGATCGCAAAGCGGGCCGCGCCGCGGGCGCCATCGCCGGTCTGCGCGCCTTCGAACCCCAGAAGCACGCGCACGCCGGCACCGGCCATGATCGGATGATCCGGCGGCAGCCACACCAGGTCGTCGCCCGTCGCACCCGTCCGGCAGAGCGGCTTGCCACGCCAGATCGGCAGGACGCGCGCGCCCGGCTGATGCCACAGCGCCTCCTGCGTCGCCGCATCGGCCCGCAGATCACCGGCCCGGTCCAAGGCGCTGCCCCCGAAGGTCACCGTTTCCGCCCGCTTCATGTTGTGCCCCCTGTTGCTGGCTGTCGTCGCCCCAGCGTTGCCACGCAGGTCGCGTAAGGTAAATGCAACACCTCGCAAAAAGACACCGCTCAACCGGAGGGTGAATTGACGCGCGGCCGTCCACTGGATACCTCGAACATTGGCTTCGGCTGCCCGGGAACCGCTGACGTTCGGGCATTTCTGCCCCTTTCACGCTTCTCGCGCGTCGCATGCCGGACCGCCAGCTCGCACGGATTCCTTGCCCATGACCGATCACGCCGTTCCCTTCGATGCCCGCAGTTTCGGGCGCCGTCTGGCCGGCGACCAGGTGCATCTGCGCCTTCTGGCGACGACCGACATGCATGTGCATCTGCATCCCTATGATTATTACGGTGACCGCCCCGACGACAGCATTGGATTGGCGCGGGTGGCGGGGCACGTGCGCCAGTTGCGCCAGACGGCGCAGAACGCGCTTCTGATGGACATCGGAGATTGCCTTCAGGGCAGCCCGATGGGTGATTACGTGGCCTATGAACGCGGCGTTGGGCCCGACCGACCGCACCCCGCAATCGTCGCGATGAACGCGCTGGGGGTGGATGCCGCAACCCTGGGCAATCACGATTTCAACTTCGGGCTGGACCATCTGAAAGCCGCGATCGACGGCGCCGACTTTCCGGTGGTATCCGCCAACACCATCACGCACGCGGGCGCGACACCGGACAAGGACCGGACCCTGGTGCCGCCCTTTGCGCTGCTCGAGCGCGAAATGCGCGACGGCGACGGGCGCCGCCACCGGATCCGGATCGGCGTGATCGGTTTCCTGCCGCCCCAGATCGTGATCTGGGACCGTCGGCACCTGAGCGGCCGGATCACCACCCGTGATATCGTGGAAAGTGCGCGCGCCCACATCCCGCGCCTGCGAGCCGCGGGGGCGGATATCGTCGTGGCCTTGTCCCATTCGGGGATCGAGGGCGAATTCGAATCCGCCACCCACGAAAATGCGACGCGCGCCCTGTCCACGGTGCCCGGCATCGACGCGATCCTGGCCGGTCACACGCATCAGACGTTTCCCGGCCCGGCCCATCACGGCCAGGCGGGGATCGACGTGCGGCGCGGAACGCTGAACGGCGTGCCCACCGTGATGCCCGGCTTCTGGGGCAGTCACCTGGGGATGATCGATCTTGCCCTGCATCGGTGCGACGGTGCCTGGCGGATCGCGGCGTTCGACGTCGCGGCCCATCCGATCGCCGCGCGGGCCGCCGATGGCGTGCAATATCCCCTGATCGACAGCGACCCGGCGATCCTGACCGCGACTCAGGACGTGCACCGCGAAACATTGGCCTATATCCGGCGCCCGGTGGGCCGCACCACCGCCCCGCTGAACAGCTATTTCACCCAGATCGCCGATTGCGCCAGCCTGCAACTGGTGAATGCGGCACAATCCGACCACGTCGCCCGCGCCATCGCCGGCACGCCGGATGCCGACCTGCCGCTGTTGTCGGCGGCGGCGCCGTTCAAGGTCGGCGGTCGCGGACGACCCGACCAATACATCGACCTGCCGGCCGGCGATCTGGTGTTGCGCAACATCGCCGATCTCTATCTCAACCCCAACCTGGTGCGCGCCATCCGGATCAGCGGTGCCGAACTGCTGGAATGGCTTGAGCGGAGCGCCGGGCAATTCCACCGCATCCGTCCGGGGGGCTGCGGTCAGACCCTGCTGAACGCCGATTTTCCAAGCTACAATTTCGACGTGATCGACGGTGTGACCTATGCGATCGACCTGTCACAGCCGTCGCGCTTCGATCTCGACGGCAACATGGCGGATCCTGACGCGCACCGGATCGTCGCGCTGTGTCACGATGGCCGCCCGGTCGCGCCGGACCAGATGTTCGTCCTGGCGACCAACAGCTATCGCGCGGCGGGGGGCGGCACCTTCCCGGCCACCGGGCGCGCCCGCGTCATCTACAGATCCCACACCCGAAGCCGCGATGCCCTGCACGCTTATGTGGCGCGGAATGGCGTGATCACGCCCCAGCGGCGGCCCACGTGGTCATTCGTTCCCATGCCCGAAACCTCGGTGCAGTTCGACACCGGCCCGGGTGCGATCAGGCACCTCGAGGCGATCGCGCACCTGTCGCCCGAACCCCTTGGGCAGACTGCCGACGGCTTCCTGCGGCTGCACCTCCACCTCTAGGGCGGCTGCGGGCTGGCCCCCTTGGCGCCTGACGGCTATGTCAGGGTATGCAATCCCAGCTGAGAAGGGGCGAGCGATGCAATTTTCGGCAGTGATCTTCGATCTGGACGGCCTGCTGCTGGATACCGAGCGGGTTGCAATCGACGCCGGCGTCCTTGCGCTGGCGCAGATGGGTCACGCCGTCGGCCCGGATTTCCTGACGTCGCTGATCGGCTTCGATCACGACGAGGGATTGGTGCGCCTCAGCCGGCATATCGGCGTGCCGCTGGATTCCGCGACGCTGCACCACGCCTGGGACGCCGCGATGGAAGAACACGACGACGTGCCGGTGAAGCCCGGTGCGCTGCAACTGCTGGACCGGCTTCAGGTGCTGCGCCTGCCCTTCGGGGTTGCCACCAACAGTCGCCGCGCCTCGGCCCACAGCAAGCTGGACCGCTCGGCGCTGGTCGGGCGGATCACCACGCTGACCAGCTATGAGGACGTGGCACGCGGCAAACCGGCCCCCGACGTCTATCTGGAAACCGCCCGCAAGCTGGGCTGTCCGCCCGAACGCGCGCTGGCGTTCGAAGATAGCGACGTGGGCGCCGCCGCCGCCCGTGCGGCCGGCATGACGGTGATCCAGGTGCCCGACCTGCTGGCGCCCACCGGCGACGTGCCCCACCATGTCGCCGACGACCTGATCGCCGGGGCGATCTGGGCCGGGCTGATCGACTGACGCGCGATCTGCACCGCGCGCCCGGCGCCCCCTTGAACTCTGCCGTCGGTTTGCGTATCTGAAGCGTGAGAGGTTGGCGCGGGCAGGCACCTCGCCAACCCGGTCAGGTCCGGAAGGAAGCAGCCGTAACGAGCCTCGCTTGGGTCGTTGTCCAGCCTCTCACCCACTTCCCCCATTCACCCCGGTCGTTGCGAAATCGCTGATCCGGCGGCCTGCGCCCTTTTCCGGTCGCGTGGAACATGGCACGCCGGGCGTTTATGGTGGCGCGGCAACATCGGAGGATGCGGATGCAGATCAAGGTTTTGGACGCGCGACTGTTCGACTGGGGCCTTCCCCGCTATCAAACCGAAGGATCCGCCGCGATCGATCTTCATGCCTGCGTGGACGATGCCGAATGGGTCCACGCCCAGGCGCCGGCGATCCTTGTGAGATCGGGCCTGGCCGTTTCCTTCGGGGATCTGTCGCTTGCCGGCTTGGTGCTGCCGAGATCGGGACTGGGACACAAGAAGGGTCTGGTGCTGGGAAACACGGTTGGCCTGATCGATCCGGATTATTCTGGCGAAATCCTGATCAGTGTCTGGAACCGCAACCCGGACGGAACACCGCCGATCAGGATCGAGGCCGGCGATCGGATCGGCCAGCTGGTGTTCGTCCCGATCGTGCGGCCAACGTTCGAGGTTGTGGACGACTTCACCCATGAAACCGCGCGCGGCGCCGGAGGCTTCGGCTCGACTGGGACGTAACGCGCGGCGGCCTCACCGGATCTGTGTGTCGCCGCCCCGGATGGCGGTGCGCATCTGGTCGAGGATCTGCGTCGATGGGGTCTGGAACGCCCATTGGGGACACGGTCCGATCTCAAGGACATACCCGCCGATTCGCCGTTCGAGAAAGGCGAGGTAGTCGATATCGGCGCCGATTCCGCCGCACCACGGGCCGGCACAGGACACGTTCAGCGTGACCCCCATCGCAAGCGGCGTGGTGAACCCTTCAACGGTCAGCCCCGCGCCTTCGAACCGGGCGGGAATGGCCACCGGGGGCTGTTGGCTCTGGTTGTCGCCCCGGGGCAATTCGCCCGCATCAAAGGCGAACCGCCCGTGGACGACGATGAAGTTGCCATCGGATTTCGCCGCGGCATCAAAGCTGCGCTGGGCATCCGGCGCGCGACAGCTGAGCGCCGCCGCCTGCCCGGCCATGGCCAGCACCATCAGGCCGGTCACGACGAGCCGTCGGATCATGGCCGGTGCCCAAGCTGAGACAACACCGCTTTATAAACGCCGCGCTTGAACGGAACGATATGGTCCAGCACTGCCGCCTGCGGCAACCACTGCCAGCGGGCGAATTCGGGCGGCGGGCCCGATATGTCGATCTGTCCGTCGGTGCCGGTGAACCGCAGTCGGAACCAACGCTGCCGCTGGCCGCGATAGCGGCCATGCCACAGCTTCGGCACCAGGTCGGGGGGCAGATCGTAATAGACCCAGCCATCGGTTTCGGCTTCGACGCTTACCGATCGGGGATCAAGACCGGTTTCCTCGCGCAGTTCGCGCAACGCGGCGGTGCGGGCATCTTCGCCGGGATCGATCCCGCCCTGGGGCATCTGCCAGGCTCCCGGGGTATCGATGCGTTCGCCGACGAAAACCTGCCCCTCGGCGTTCACGAGCATGACGCCGACACAGTCGCGATAGGGAAGATGTTCGATCTCATCGCGCGTCATGGGGCACCTTTGCAATCGTGATCGTTGATCCGCGCGGCGGGCGCGCGGATCGGTTCGGGATGGATTATTCCTTGGGGCCGAGCGCCGACAACCCCTTGAGGATGTCGATGGCATAGGCCAACTGGTAGTCCTCGTCGCGCAGCTTGGCCGCCTGTCGTGCCTTTTCCTGTTCTTCCAGGATGATCTTGCGCTCGTCCTCGGAGACCGAATCGTTCGTGATGGCGCCCCGCAGATCCGCTTCCGAGCGGGACGGGCGCAGGACCGATTCCTCTTCTTCCGCCTCGGGGCGGCGCGAAGGCTGGGCAACCACGATGTCGGGCGACACGCCCAGGCTCTGGATGGAACGGCCCGACGGGGTGTAGTAGCGCGCAGTGGTCAGCCGCATGGCGCCGTCGCCCTTCAGCGGCATGACCGTCTGCACCGATCCCTTGCCGAAGCTTTTCGTGCCGATGACGATGGCGCGGCGGTGGTCCTGCAACGCACCGGCAACGATTTCCGACGCCGAGGCCGACCCGCCGTTGATCAGCACGACCAGCGGCTTGCCCATGGCCAGATCGCCCGCGGTCGCATTATAACGGTCGCTGTCGGCCGGATCGCGGCCCCTGGTCGATACGATTTCGCCGGATTCCAGGAACGCGTCGGACACCCGGATCGCCTGGGTCAGCAGACCGCCGGGGTTGTTGCGCAGATCGATGACGAAGCCGTTGACGTTGTCGATGCCGCCGGCCTCTTCGACCTGCTCGGCCAGCCCTTCCTTGAGGTTCGGGAAGGTCTGATCGTTGAACGTGGTGATCCGAAGCACGACCGAATCGCCTTCGCGCCGCGGGCGCACCGCCGTCAGCTTGATCGTGTCGCGGATGATCGAGATTTCCAGAGGCTCCTCGCGGCCTTCGCGCACCACGGTGATCAGGATCTCGCTGCCCACCGGGCCGCGCATCAGGTCAACCGCCTTGTCCAGCGTCAGGCCCAGCACAGATTCGCCATCGACGTGGGTGATGAAATCGCCGGCCTCGACGCCGGCCTCGTCCGCCGGGGTGCCATCCATCGGCGCCACGACCTTGACGAAGCCTTCTTCCTGCGTGACCTCGATCCCCAGGCCGCCGAATTCGCCCCGGGTCTGCACCTGCATGGCGGCCGCGTCCTCGGGCGACAGATAGGACGAATGCGGATCCAGCGATGTCAGCATGCCGTCGATGGCGCTTTCGATCAGATCCTTCGGTTCGACCTCTTCGACGTATTGCGCGCGGATCCGTTCGAAAATGTCACCGAACAGGTCAAGTTGTTCATAGACGCCCGAATTCTTCGCGCTTTCCTGCGCCAGGAGCGGCCCCGCCACCTGGGTGGTCAGAAGGACGCCCGCCAGTGTTCCGCCAAGGGCGGCAACTGCGAATTTTCTCATGTCTCGATCATTCCTCATCAATTCTGAACCACGGCGCGGGGTCCACCGGACCTTGCCCTTCTCTCAGTTCCAAATAAAGCGTCTCGCGCGGATCTTGGCCATCCCCGCCCGCGCCTTGCGTCATGAACCCTTCCAGGCCGTCCGCGCCCCCGCCCATCAGGCCAACGGGCGTGTCGGCGGGGATGACCTGTCCGGTTTCTCCGTAAACCGTCGCAAGCCCCGCGAGAACCAACAGATAGCCTGCGGCGGGTTCAAGGATCATCACGTTTTCGTAGTCGGCCAAAGGTCCGCGATACCGGATCGTCGCGGGCCAGGGCGTCGTGACCAGGGCCCCCGGCGCCGTCGCCAACAGCAGACCCGGCCGCGCCACCCCCGCCGCATCCGCGGCCTTGAACCCCGCCACGACCGTACCGCGCACCGGCAGCATCAGATCGCCCTTGGCAAAGGCGAAATCGGGCGCGACCAGGCCATCGTCCGTTGGCAGCGCCTCAAGCTCGGCGGCGAAGCCTTCAAGCGATTGCGCGCTTTCGGCCAGGCGCGCCATCTGTTCGGCGTTGTCGGTCAGGCGTTGCGGCAGATCGGTGCGATCCGAAATCGCAAGGCTGAGCGTGGTGCGGGCCTTCTGGATCCCGGCCAGCGCTTCCCCCAGGGTTTCGGCGGCCCGTGCCTCCAGCGCGCGCAGGCTGGCGATTTCGGCAAGATCGCGGCGCAGGCTGTCGACCTGGCCCAACAGCGCCGGTGTGACATCCGACAGGATCATCCCCGAACGCGCGGTCCCCAGCGCGCCATCGGGATGCAGAAGCAACAGCGCCTCGGGAGACCCCTGCATCGTCTGCAACGCCCCTATCAGGCCGGCCAGTCGGCGGTTTTCGGTCTCGAAAACGGCGCGGATCTCGGCCTCGCGCTGGTTGGCCTGGCGCACGCCTTCGCGCAGGGCGGACAACCCCCGTTCATAGGCGCGGATCGTATCTGTCAGCGCGGCAATGCGGTCGCGCGACCCTTCGGCCGCGGCCAATGCGGCACCTGCCTGTTCCAGTTGCGCAACGGCGCGGCGGGCGATCTGACCGGGATCGGCCTGGGCCTGAACCCCGTCCGCACTTGCACCCAGCATCGCCGCACACAGCCACGCGCCAAGCGCCCGTCGGAAGGCGCGCGCGCCGATCATCCCGCGATCAGGCTTTCGCCGGTCATTTCCTCGGGCTGCTCCAGCCCCATCAACGCCAGCAGGGTCGGCGCCAGATCGGCCAGGCGCCCGTCCTTCAGGGTTGCGCCCTCGGGTCCGCCGACCAGGATCACGGGCACCAGGTTTGTGGTGTGGCTGGTGTGCGGGCCGCCGGTTTCGGGATCGACCATGGTTTCGCAGTTGCCGTGATCGGCCGCGATGATCATGGCACCGCCGGCCTTTTCCAGCGCATCGAGCACCCGCGCCAGCCCCTTGTCGACCGCCGCGCAGGCCGCTTTCGCCGCTTCCAGGTCGCCGGAATGGCCGACCATGTCGGGGTTGGCAAAGTTGCACACGATCAGGTCATAGGGCTTTTCGATCGCCTCGACGAAGCGATCCGTCACCTCGGCTGCCGACATTTCCGGTTGCAGATCATAGGTCGCGACCTTGGGCGACTTCGGCATGGCCCGATCTTCGCCGTCATAGGGCTGCTCGCGCCCGCCGTTCAGGAAGAACGTCACGTGGGGGTATTTCTCGGTTTCGGCCAGACGGAACTGTGTCCGACCCTGTTTCGACACCCATTCGCCCAGGGTGTTCACCAGCTTCCGCTTGGGAAAGACCGCCTGCATATAGTCATTGTGGCGATCCGAATACTCGACCATGCCCAGCATGGCGGCGAACTGCGGCTGGTCCGCGTCGAAGCCGTCGAACGCGGGATCGCCCATCGCGGCCAGAAGCTCGCGCGCGCGGTCGGCCCGGAAGTTGAGGCAGAAGAACCCGTCGCCTTTCCGCACGCCGGGATATTCGCCGATCACCGTGGCGGGAATGAACTCATCCGTCTTGCCCGCGTCGGCCGCGGCCTTGATCGCCGCCTGTGGATCGTCCGCCATGGCACCGCGGGCGTGGACGATGGCATCGAATGCGGTTTGCACCCGGTCCCAGCGGTTGTCGCGATCCATGGCGAAATACCGCCCGATCACCGTGGCGATCCGCGCTCCGTCGGGCAGCCCGGACTGGAGCGTATCGACGAAACCGGGCGCCGAATTGGGCGCCACATCGCGCCCGTCGGTGATTGCGTGGATGGCCACGGGCACACCCCGCGCGGCAATCGCGCGGGCCGTCACGATCAGATGCGCGACATGACCGTGGACGCCACCGTCCGACGCCACCCCCATCAGGTGCGCCGTGCCGCCGGATGCCTTCAGCGTCTCGATGAAATCGTTCAGCGCCGGCTTGTCGAAATAGCTTTCGTCCTCGATCGCCAGATCAATCTGGCCCAGGTCCATCGCCACGACGCGGCCCGCCCCGATGTTCGTATGACCCACCTCGGAATTGCCCATCTGCCCCTTCGGCAGGCCCACATCGGGCCCATGGGTCGTCAGCCGTGCGTTGGGACAGGTGGCCATGATCCGGTCGAACGCCGGAGTATCGGCCAGGACGGGCGCGTTGGCGGATGTGTCGGGGTTGATGCCCCATCCATCCAGGATGCAGAGAACGACGGGTCTGGGAACGGTCATGATGGCTCACCTCTCGCTATGGGACGCGATGTAGCGTGAATCGAAAAGCGTTTCGACCGCCGAATGTGCCGTCACGGGCGATTGGCCGACAAAATATCCACGGCCGCGTCATGCGCGGTGATAGGGCGCACCGGCAAGAATCGAGGTGGCCCGGTATAATTGTTCGCTCAGCATCACCCGGACCAGCATGTGCGGCCACACCATCGCACCGAACGACAGCCTGAAATCGGCCGCGTCCCGCAGATCCGCATCAAGACCGTCGGCGCCGCCGATCACGAAAGCGACGTCCTGACGCCCCTGGTCGCGCCACGATGCAAGGTGATCGGCAAATTGCGGAGACGACAGGGTGCGGCCACGTTCGTCCATCGCACAGACCAGTGCGCCGGCCGGGATCGCACGACGCAACAGCGCGGCTTCGCCCGCCTTGCCGGCGCCCTTCTTGTCCTCGACCTCGGACAGGGTGCCAAAGCTCAGCGACAGGGCGCGGCCGGATTTGTCGAGCCGGGCGAGATAATCGTCACAGAGTGCTTTTTCGGGGCCGGCCCGCAACCGGCCCACCGCGGCAATATGGAGACGCATTCAATACGTCTCCGCCCGTTCAGGCCTGCGACGCGTCATCACCCGAAGGCAGCCACATCTTTTCGAGCTGGTAGAATTCACGCACTTCGGGACGAAACACGTGAACGATCACGTCGCCGGTGTCGATCAGCACCCAATCGCCGGTTTCCTTGCCCTCGACCTTCGAGGCGCGACCGTGATCCTGCTTCAGCCGATCGACAAGGTTCTGGGCAATCGACATGACCTGACGGGATGAACGGCCCGAACAGATGACCATGTAATCGCCCATCTCGGACTTGCCGCGCAGGTTGATCTTGACCACGTCCTCGGCCTTGTCTTCATCCAGCGATGCAAGAATGTGAGCCAGCAATTCATCGCTGGACAGGGGGGAATGCGCATCGGTCATGACCGGCGCCCGCGCGACCGTGGAACCGGTCGCATCTTGTGACAGAGACAGGACATCGTCCTCCTTCGTAACACGCCGTGAAGCCCCGGCGCCGGGCATTTCCGAGATATAGCAATCGCCAGCCGCTTTCTCAATGGATCGCCGTGATTGCATCGTATCGGCGGCGGCCGGAACCCGCAACCGGCGCAAAGCGTTGCGAAAGTGCAACCTGAACGGAGAGAATACAATGTCGGGACTTGGCGGGCTGGGCGGACTTATCGTCCTTGTGCTTGATATATGGGCGCTTATTTCGATCTTCAATTCAAACGCGACGACAGGTCAGAAGGCGCTGTGGATCATCCTGGTCCTGGTCTTGCCCGTCATCGGGTTCATCATCTGGTTCTTCGCCGGACCGCGCGGCCAATCCGTCTAGCAAAGCGGCACTTCCGGCGTTTCCGTCAAGGAGCATGCGTGTGACGCCGGCCTGGAAAATCTGGTGGCGGGCTTCGGTCGCTGTCTTCAACGGAATGCACGAACTGAACCTTGGCCTGATTTCGGCCGGGGTGGCGTTTTACGGTATCCTGGCAATCTTTCCCGCGGTGGCCGCGGTGATCGCGATGTGGGGCGTGTTTGCGGACCCCGCGATCGTCGAAGGGCAATTGCAACTTCTCAGGAATTTCGTGCCCGCCGAAGCGTTCAAGATCCTCGACACTCAGGTCAATCAGCTGATCCTGACCACCAGCAGCGCACTGGGCTGGACCACCGTGATTTCGACCGGTGCGGCCCTGTGGAGCGCGCGGGCCGGGGTCGCGGCGCTGATCCGCGGGCTGAACGCCATCTATCGCATATCCAACCGTCCAAGCGTCTGGCAGGCCATGGTGGCCATGATCGTCACGCTGGCGTTGATCGGTGTCGCGCTGGTGGCGCTGGCCTCGGTCATCGTCGTGCCGATCCTGCTGGTGTTTCTGCCACTTGGTCCGTTGACGCAACTGGCCTTGTCCGCCGCCCGCTGGGCCATCGTCGTCGCGGTGGTCATGGGGGGATTGGCGGTCATCTATCGCTTCGGGCCGAACCGGCGTGGCAGCCGGCCCAAATGGCTGACGCCCGGTGCATTGGTCGCTGTCGTGATCTGGGTGGCGGCGTCCTATGGGTTTTCGATCTACCTGTCGAATTTCGGACGATACAACGAGATTTACGGCGCCTTGGGAGCGGTCGTGATCCTGCTGTTGTGGCTTTATATCAGCGCCTATGTGATCCTTCTGGGAGGCTTCCTGAACGCCGAGCTTGAGCGCGCGCGCCGTGCCGCGACACCCGGCGAGGTCCCGCCCAGAACCACGCCGTTGCCCGATCCCTTATCGCCGGATTCGGAACAGGAGGCCCCGGGGCAACTGACTACATGAGCGGGCGACGCTCTTCCTGTTCCAGATCGACCTGCGCGAGCTGCGCCAGTTTCTCGACATTCATCAGGCGCAATGTCCCATCGCTCCACGAGGCAAGCTGTCGGTCGCGCAATTTGGCCAGCGTCTTGTTCGTGTGAACCAGGGACAGGCCCAAGGCATCGGCAAGATCCTGCTGACGATACGGCATCGGCATCGACTGGCCTTGGGTCATATTGAGGGCTTCGGCACGCCGGAAAATGCGCACCATGGCCCAGGCGATACGCTCGATCGCCGTCCGCTGACCGATCGACGCCAGCGCGTCGCCCAGAAAATGCTCTTCCGCGGCTGAGGACCATGTCATGTCAAAGGCGCGTTGCGGCTGGTTCTTGAATACGTTCCAGATGTCGCTGCGGGCGAAGACACAGAGCGTCATCTTCGTGCTCGCCTCGAACGAATGCTTCATTTCGCCCATGATTCCGGCCTGCAAACCGATGAAATCCCCGGGAAACGCGAAATTCACGACCTGCCGTCGCCCTTCCTCGAGCATCTTGTAGCGCAGGCCCATTCCCCTGAGCACCGTGAACAACTGCGGCGAATTGGATCCTTCCATCAGGATCTGGGTTCCCTTTTGAACCGTTAATTCGCCGGTCTTGAAGCGCTTCATGAACGCGACTTCGTCTTCCGTCAGCGGAACAAACAAATCCAGACCGCGCAACGGGCAGTTCGTGCAATTGGTCGCCATTTCGGCCCTGTTCTGTGTCATAGTTTAATGCGCCGGCTCCGGTGTTCGTTCCATAAGGTGGAAATACCACTAAAAAGGCCATCCGTATCATGAAACCCTTCAATCCATGGACCGAGCGGCAAAAATCCATCCTCGTGCTTGAGCAGGACATCATCATCGCGCAGGATCTTGCGGAATGCCTGCGCGAAATCGACCCGCTGGTTGACGTTGTTTCCGTCTTCACGTTCGACAAGCTGAGGGAGGCTCTGGGCACCGGCCAGATGTATCACCTTGCCATCGTGCCGCTGAAAATACGAAACGCCCCCAATAACGAACTGTTCTCGTTATTGAAGGCCAAGGTCGCAACCCTCGTGTTTCATGGCGACCGCGTTGGTCGCTGCGCAGACGAGGAAGACCTTCACGTTCTGGAAAAGCCTTTCTCGGTCGAAACGGTCCGCACGCTCTACGGCAACGTCACTTCCGCTTGATCTTGCCCCCTGCCGCAAGGCCGCTGAGGAAGGCGTTTACAAGTGCCACGGTATCGACCGCGGCGGGGGGTGGTGGTGGAGGTGGTGCGACGTGGCGCACGGGGTTTCGCAGCCCAAGCGCCAGAACGATCAGCCCGATCCCGATGAACACCAGCCCCAGGATCAGCGCAGCCAGCCCCGAGCCGAGCTGCTGCGCGAGGAAAATCCATGCGGCAATGGTCAGGAACACGCTTCCGACCAGAATCAGAAGGCCGGCGGCAGAGCCGAAAACGGCCCGCCGCACAGCCAGCGCTATCGCCCGCCGCAGCGGGTAGATGAGGGGGGCGATCATCGATCAGCGACGTGAGCCGAGGAAGCCGACCAGAAACCCGAAACCGGCCGCGATCCCGATGGCCGCTGCGGGGTTCGTGCGGACATAGTTTTCGGCATCGCGATACTTGTCTTCCGCCTGAAGTTGAACGGCGGCCAAATGATCCTGCCCCGCTGCGCGTGCGGCGCGGGCCTGTTCGCGGACCGAACGCGACACTTCCTCGCCCTTGGCGCGACCGAGGTCGCCGATGGACTGGGTCAACGTGGCGATGTCGGTCTTCAACTGGTCGACCTGCTTGGCGAGATCTTCGGTGGTGATATCCTTGGTGGCCATTTGGCTCTCCTGAAAAAAAGTGGCGCCTAACGGCTCAACGCCGGATCGCGCGACATGTTCCGCGCGATCCGGCACTGGCCTTGCACCGTTGCGTCAGACGGGCGCCTTCAGCGTCTCGGTGCTTGAAAAGAACATAGCCTGACTGACCGCCGAACGCACCTGGTCTTCGGTATAGGGTTTGGAGATCAGGAACGCCGGTTCGGGGCGATCACCGGTCAACAGCCGTTCCGGGAAGGCCGTGATGAAGATGACCGGCAGATCCTCGAACTGGGCGAGGATATCGTTGACTGCATCGATGCCCGACGAATTATCGGCCAGCTGGATATCGGTCAGGATGAGGTCCGGCCGCTTCTTGCTTGCCAGTTCGACCGCAGCACTTCGCGTGCGGGCTATCCCGGTGACCTCATGCCCCATGTCAGAGACGATGGAATGGATGTCCATCGCGATGATCGCTTCATCCTCGATGATCATGACGCGACCGGCCATCGACCGCTCCATTTCGGAAATGGCGATGCCGACCAGTTCCGATGCCTCGTCGGCCGTGATGTCCATCACCTTGGCAATCTCGTCGAATGTGAAAGATTCGATGGTCGAGAGCAAAAGCGCCTCGCGGCTGTTGTTGGTCAGCCCCGACATGTGATCCAGCGCCGCGGATTCCAGCCGACTGACCGGATCTTCGGTGTCGGCCGTCGGCGCCCCCGATGTCGCCCAGATCATGTGGAACGCACGGAAAAGCGCAACCTTTGGCGTGAAAGTCGCATCGAAGATGGATCTGTCCACCAGAATGGCCTCAAGCGTGGCGGCGGCATACCGGTCGCCGGTCTCCTGGCTGCCGGTGAGCGCGCGTGCATAACGCCGAAGATAAGGCAGATCTCCGGCAATCTGCGATGACAGGTCTTGTTCGTTCACACTCGGAGCCATGCGTCGTTCTATCCTCGAAATAACTTACGTTGTCTGGAACCGAACGCGCGTGGGCCGCGTTGGTTCCCGACTTGTAGCAATAACATAAGCGACTGCCCCCGCATGGACCGTGATCAGGAAACTTCCCGCGTTATGAAGCACATCGACGAAAATCTGCGGCGGGTCTACCGCGACGTGGAGCAGGACGAGGTGCCCGATCGGTTTAAATTGCTGCTTGATCGCCTTCGCGAGCAGGAAAAATCCAATGACAAGTAACATGGACCCGCGCGATGAGCTGGTCACCCATCTTCCTGCACTGCGTGCCTTCGCCATGTCCCTGACCCGGAATCCGTCGCAGGCCGACGACCTGGTTCAGGACACGATCGAAAAGGCATGGAAGAACATCAAGTCGTTCACGCCCGGCACGAACCTGCGCGCCTGGCTGTTCACCATCCAGCGGAACGCATTCTATTCCAGCCGCCGCAAGGTCAAGCGCGAGGTTGCGGATGTCGACGGGATCATGGCGGCATCCCTGGCCGTCAAGCCCGACCATGACGGACGTCTGGCGCTGAACGATTTTCGCGTGGCGTTCGAACAATTGCCGGTCGAACAGCGTGAGGCGCTGATTCTTGTTGGCGGATCCGGCTTTGCCTATGAGGAAGCCGCGGAAATGTGCGGTGTTGCCATCGGCACCATCAAGAGCCGGGCCAATCGGGGGCGCAAGCGCCTGGCGGAATTGATGCATCTGGCCGAAGGGGAAGATCCGACGATTTCGGACTCGAACACGGCGTCGATCTTGTCGGCATCGCCGCAGAACGGCTGAGATGGTTCCCGGCGTTCAAGGATTCGGTCCGCTGGACCGGCTGGGACTTCGCTTGGCCGTCGTGTTGGGTGTTGCACTGCTGCCGCTGGGGATGATTGCAATCTACCAGACCTATCGCGTGATCGACGAAGCGAACGAAAGGGTCGAAGCGGCATTGTTGGGCGAAACGCTGAACGCCGCTGCGGCCGAACGTCGGATCGTCACCCATACGATGGGCGTCGGCGATACGTTGGCAAAGTTCATTCCCGACCTGCTTGACGATCCCGAGGCCTGCAACACCCGGATGAAAGATGCCGTCAACGGCAATCCGAACATCGTGTTCGCCGGTTTCATCACCAAGGATGGCCTTCTGCGCTGTGCGTCCGAAGGGGTCGGACGCGACCTTTCGGATCGCGCGACATTCCTGGACTGGCGCAAGTCGCCACGCGCCATCGTCACCATCGCGGCCGAGACGGCCATCACCAAGCAGACGGCGATCGTGGTCATCGATCCCGTGATCGTAAATGGCGAGCCGATCGGATATATCGCGCTGACCGTTCCCAACATGGCCATCGCGATCGAAAACGTATCCGATCAGAAGATTTCCCCCTTCGACATCCTGACCTTCGATGCCGAAGGCAAATCCCTGACCTCGACGGCCGGTCTTCAGTCGGTGCAGTCCCGCCTGCCGGCCTCGCGCGCGTTGTCGACGCTGAATGTCTCGCGCGGGGTGGTGTTTCGCGACATGGACGCGGCCGGACGCAACCGGATCTTCACCGTGGTGCCTTTGGTCAGCGACCAGATCTTCGCCCTGGCCACATGGCCCGCATCCGAGGCGTTGATCACGCCCGGGCGGCTAATGTCGACGGTGGCCCTGCCCATCCTGATGTGGCTGACCAGCGTCGTCGTCGCCTATATCGCCGTGCATCGCCTGGTGATCCGCCACATCCGCAATCTGCGCCGCAATATCCGGACGTTCAGCGCATCGCGCCGGATCAGAATGGACATGGACACGTCCAACATCACCGCCGAGCTGCGCGAGGTGATTGATGCCTTCGTGCACATGACCGACCGGATCATCCGCGACGAGGCCGAGCAGGAAGACCTGCTGCACGAAAAGGACGTGTTGCTGAAAGAGGTTCACCACCGGGTCAAGAACAACCTGCAACTGATCGCCTCGATCACCAACATGCAGATCCGCAAGGCACAGCACCCCGAAGCGCGATTCCTGCTGCGTCGTCTTCAGGACCGGGTCATGGGCCTGGCGACCGTGCATCGCAGCCTGTACGAGGCCAGCGTTTTCTCGGAAATCCGCGCCGACACGCTGATCGCGGACATCGCGCGTCAGCTTGCCAATTCCGCGATCATTCCGGGCACCAAGGTTCAGTTCACGCTGAAGACCGATCCGGTGACGCTGTACCCCGATCAGGCCGTTCCGCTGTCGCTTCTGGTGACCGAGGCGGTGACCAACGCCTTCAAATACCTCGGCCGACCCGACAGTGGCGCGCCATGGGTGTCGGTGACGCTGACCAAGAACGATGATGGTGCGGTCATGCTCGAGGTGGCGAATTCGACCGGCACCCCCGTGATGCCCCACGACGAAAGCGCGGTGTCCGGCCTCGGATCGCAACTGATCGGCGCGTTCATCATGCAACTGGGCGGTCACGGCGACATCGGCGAAAAAGATGGCGTCTATCGCGCGAATGTCGTGTTCGATCCCGCCGACTTTGAAAAACAGGACGGCTGAGCGGCCATTGCCGCCGCTCAGTAGTCTTTCTCGAAGAAGATCCCCAACGACGTTTCACCCGAATTGCTGGCACCGCCGCGCACGGTCAGGGAATCCGTCAGGTCCAGGTTCAGGTTGATCTCGGCCTCGCCGCCCGCTTCCACGGTGACATCGGTATAGACGTTTTCCGACAGATAGGCGCCGGCACGCACGCCGGCATTGCCATCTTCGTCGGTCGTGATGTCCAGATCGTCCAACCCGAAACTGTCGCGTAGCTTCGAGACGACACCGTCACCCCCCTTGCCCGCCAACGTCGCCACAGCCGATGCAAGCTGGGCCGCCTGAAGCGGCGATATCGACGAGATCGACTTGCCAAAAAGCAGGCGCGCCAGAACTTCGTCCTCGGGCAGTTCCGGTTCCGAGCGGAAGTCGATGTCGGGCGCCAGCGCGTCCCCCTCGATCACGATCAGAACCACGGTGTCGCCGGCATCCGTTCGGGCCACAAGGCGGATATAGGGCGTGAAATCGCCCTGCAGCGTCACCTGCCCCTCGTCCATGGTCAACCGCTTGCCCAGCAGGTCAAGACGACCGCGGATCAGCTCGAACTGGCCCGACGGGATGATGTTTGCCGTGGTGCCGCCGATGGTCAGGCTGCCGCCCAATTCGGCGTCCAGACCCCGGCCGCGAATGAAGATGCGGTTTTCGGCCACGATGGTCACGTCGATCGGATACGGCCGCGCGGTGCCACCGCCACCCCCGGTGCCGCCCCCTTCTTCGATCAAACCGGCCCGCCGACGCGTGGCGCGCACATCCGCCGGTTCGGCCACATGAACCAGACCGTCGGGAATCGGCCCGGTGGCCCCAAGTCCGGTGGAGGGGATCCTGATTTCGGTTTCGTCCAGATCCAGCCGGCCGGCAATGCGCGCCCCGCCCGCAAGCGGACCCGTCACGCTAAGGGCGCCGTCCACCGTGGTGCGATAGAGGCGCGGATCCTCGACCACGATACCGGCCAGCCGGATCGCCAGATCGGCGTTCAACCCGCCGGTCAGGCTGATCGGCCCCGACGCCGTGATCTCGCCCCCTGCCTGTTTGCGTCCACGCACATCCAGCCGGACTGTCGAATTGGCGATATCCGCCCGCAGCGAAATGTCTTCGATCACGATGGCAAGACTTGGCACGACAACCCGGGCGTCGCTGCTGCTCAGGGTGCCGCGCACCGATGACAGGGCCAGCGGGCCGTTGACCGAGACGTCATAGTTCAAGGTGCCATCGATCGAGCGCGGCGAGATGAACGGATCGGCCAGGCCCAGCGGGGCGCTGCCCGACGCATCGATGTTCGCGCGCGAGAAATCCTGCGCGATGGTTCCGTCGGCACGCAGGGTCATTCCCCCCGGACCGCTGCCGGTGACGTTCAGCCCCAGGTTGCTGCCGGATTGCGACACGCGCCCCTGCGCCGTCACCGGGCCGTTGAACCCCTCGACGAACGCGCCGACGTCGGCGAGCCGCGCATCGAAGGTCAGGTTGCTGCCGCTGCCCAAGATTGCGCCATTGGCGTTCACGGTCAGCATCGGCGTCGTCACATCCAGACGTTGCACGTTGATCGGGGCATCGGGTCCGGTGCGGCTGGCGCGCAGCTGGGCATTGGTGCGCCCGCCCAGGATCTTGTCCGCCTCGGCAATCCCGGTGCGCAGGTTGTTGGCAACGACATCGGCGGTGACGTCGAACTTGCCCAGGTCGGCGCGCAGATTGCCGTTGGCCGTCGCATTCACCGACCCGCGCAGAGGCCGGTTCACCAGGGGCGCGAACCGCGACAGGTCGGGCGCATTCAGGCGCGCCGAGCCGTCGATGGTCGGGTTGCCCGACAGGGGGTCGCGCACCTCGGCCATCGCCTCGATCACGGCGCCGGCGCCTTCCCCATCCAGCGACACCTGCCAGACCTCGCCGGTTTCCTCGGCAAACAGGTTGATCCGGGCGTTGCCCTGCATCCGGGCGTCGAGATCGCGCAGATCCGCGATGACCACGTCCGCACGCAGCGCGCTTTCGCCCTTGGCATAGCGTCCGTCGGCCTCGGCCCGGATCTGCGGATTGACGAGGTTGAAACGCGGCAATGCGATCGTGTCGCCGTCCCGTTTCGCGGTGATGCCCAACTCGGTGACCCCGCGCAAAAGGCGGTCGGCATTTTCCTGGCCGACCTTTACCGAACGCGCGGTGCCGTCCACCACCACGTCCAGAACGCTCAGGTCGGTCCTGACCTGTCCGTCGACATCCAGATCCAGCGCGCCGGCCAGATCCCGTTTGGCCAGATTGGAAAATTTCGACAGATCGTCCACTGCCACCTTGGCATCCGCCTGGATCAGCGGCGCGGCGCCAGTCAGCCCGGTCGCGGTTCCAGATCCTGCCAGCCGCAGACCGGGACCGGTTGCGTTCAGGTCCAGGCGGTTGACGCTGATGGTGTCGCCGGTTCGCACGATGTCGGCGTCCAGTTCCACAAGGCCGGCGATGATCGGATCGATCTCGGCCATTCCGGCCCTCAGGGACCGGCCCGTCGCCTTCACGGTTGCGTCCACCTCCGAGCCGTCGATCGTCGCCCGCCCGTTGATGGCGGCGTCCAGCGCCCCGCCCAGGTCACGCCCGGCCAGACCGGAAAAGGGTGCCAGGTCATCGGCCGCGATCGTCATGTCAGCGGTAATCGCCGGAGTCTGCCCCGCGATCTGCACGTTCTCGGCGCTGCCGCTTCCCTCGACCCGCAGGCCGATGCCCTGCCCGTTCAGCGTCAGGTTCTCGACCGTGACCGACCCTTCGTTGCGCAAAATGCGCGTCTCCAGTTCGGTGCGCCCCGCCAACAGCGGATCAATCCGCCCGTCGCCGATCCGCAGATCCAGCAGGGTGCCCTCGACCGTCATGGCCGCCTGTTGCAGGTCGGAGGTGATCACACCGTCGATCGAAAGGTTGGCGGCCCCGTTCAGATCGCGGCCGGTCAGCGCCGCGAACACGCTGATATCGCGCGCATTCAGCCGCGTGTCGCTGGTCAGCGTGCGCACCGGCTCGCTCAGGTTCGCGACCGTGCCCTTCGATTCGAGCGTCGTTTCAGGCGCCACGACCGTCGCGGTGTAATCCCACGCGTCGTCGCGCTGGGTGGCGTCGATCTTGGCCTTCGCCGGGCCGGACAGGTCGCCATCCAGGATCGACGTGTCCGCCATCGCGATATCGGCCCGCAGGGTGCTGGCACCGGTTTTCAGATCGGCCGAAGCGTTCAGCGTGACGGCAGGATTTTCGACGGTCAGCGTCGAAAGCCGGGTGCCGGTTTCATCCCGATCGGCGCGCAGCGTCAGCAGGGTGCGTCCCGCCAGCAGGGCATCGGCCTGCTCCTGCCCGATCCGCGCGTCGTCGACGGTTCCGTCCAGCGCAATGTCGAAACCGGCATCGGACAGCGACACATCGGCCGTCAGGTCCAGATCGCCGGACCCGCCCAGCGTGCGCCCGGCCAAGCCCGAGAATGCGTTGAAATCACCGGCCTGCAGTTTCGCGTTCAGCGTCGCCACTGGACCGTCTGTTCCCGTCGCGTCGATGATGGCGTCGCCGTTCAACGCGAAACTTGCGCCCGTGACGCGGATCGTTTCGATGCGCACCGGTTCGCCGCTTTCCCATTCGATGGTGACAGCGCCGTCCGCCGCGCGGCCCAAGGCCTGCTGCACGCCGGGATCGCGGGCCTCAAGGCCCGACGCCGCGAACTCAAGGTCCGCCGATACGGCCTTGCCGCCGGCGTCGGTTTCGGCGATCCGGCCGGTTCCCCGCAGGCTGGCTTCGGCGATGTCCAGATCCGCAAGGTCCAGATCGCGAATTGTGATGTTGCCTGTCCAGTCCTCGCTTTCGGCGGCGTCGAACTGCACCGACAGGCCCGCCCGCCCGACGCGGGTTCCGCCGCCCGCAACGGGCAACAGGACGGGGGATCCGTCGTCGGACGCGATTTCGCCGGTCACGTCGATCTTTTCGGGCAGCCCGCCGGCGCCGATCTCGACCATGCCGCTCAGCGTCAGGGCCTGCGCGTTCAGATCAAGCCGGTCCAGCCGGAAACCGCCATCGACAAGCGTGCGCCCCGACGTCTCAAGCCGGACTTCGGGGCCGAAGAATGCGTGATACTGGGGGGCGAACACCGGGGCCAGATCGCCGCCCAGCGTCGCGGTAAACCCGCGCGTCGCCGTCTCGCCCTCGCCGCTTTCGCTCAGGGCGACACGACCGCTCAGGCGGTCCTCGCCGTTGGTGGCCAGCCTGATGTCGGCGGCGAATTCCGACAGCGGCCCCGCGCCCTCTACCGACAATTCGACCGATGGCCGGCCCGGCAGGTTCAGAAGGTTGGCCGCGATCCCGTCCGCGCCTTCGCGAAGCCCCAGGTCCAGCGCAAGGACCGATGTCGCGTTCTCGAAACTCGCGTCGAGCGTCAGCGCACCGGTCTTGCCGTCGATCCGTTCAATCGACAGGTTCGCCGCACCCTCGCCGTCGGCCAGCGACATGGACCCGTCCAGCGACACGTCGGCCGCGGCGCCGAACAGGGCTGCGCCCAACTCGACCCGCTCGGCCAGGATCTTCTGGATCTGCACCGAAACCGGCAGATCGGGCAGGCTGAACGGTGTCGCTTCGGGCGCCGGGGCATCGGCCTGCGCCTGGCCCCTGGGCAGCCGCGGCAGCAGGATCTCTTCTGCCGAAAGCTCCTCGACCTCCAGACGGCCCCTCAACAATGCCGACCGCTTCCAGTCCAGCGTGGCGCCACGCAGGGTCAGCCAGACGCCGTCCTCATCGGAGATGGTCAGCTGGTCCAGCGACGCCTTCGAACTCAGCGCACCCCGGAAGCCGCGGATGTCGACGTTGCGCCCGGCGCCCGAGAGGTTGTCCTCGATCAGGCGCTCGAGAAAGCCGCCACCGTCGTCCTCATCGGCGCTCTGCGCCCATGCGGTCATGCCCAGACCTAGACCCGCTGACAGGACGACAACCGAAACCCACGCAATACGCATCAGAATGACTGCCCTATGCCAACGTAAACCTGATAACCCGAACCGCGACCCCCGACCGGTGCCGCCAGATCCAGACGGATCGGGCCGATCGGCGTCAGGTAACGCAACCCGATCCCGGCGCCGGCGTGGGTTGCCGAATCCGAGTCGGGAAAGCTGTCCTCGCCCACGATGCCGAAGTCGGCAAAGGCGACCAGCCCGATCTTTTCGCGGACCTGCGCGCGCACCTCACCGGAAAAAACGGCAAAGGATCGCCCCCCCGACAGAAAATCCGGCGTAAGCTGAATGCCCAGCGACTGATATTCCTGGCCACGCACCGTGCCGCCACCGCCCGAATAGAAACGATCGTCGTTCGGAACGCCGGTCAGCGACGCCCCCATGATCGAACCGCCCTGAAGGCGCCCGGCCAGCACGATATTCTCCTGTTTGCCGAATGCCAGATAGGCGCGTGTGTCAAAGGTCGCGCGCAGGCCGCTGTCACTGCCGGACACGCCCACGAAGGGGGTCGCGGTGATATCGGCGAAATACCCCTTCTTCGCGTCCAGCGGCATGTCGCGGCTGTCATAGGTCGCCTTGAGCGGCAACAGAAGCTGATGGTATTCGCGCGTGCCGGTCGCGTCCTTGTCCTTGGAAAACTGGTACGAAAGACCCCCTTCGAGGGTCAATTCGTCCGTCGCATAACGCGTGAACCCCAGGCCGATGGTCGCGCGGTCGCTGGTGTATTCCTCTTCGTCGATCCGTTCGACCCGCGCCAGCGCGAAGGCGTCGATGTCGGCCTTGGGGGTGGCGGGTCGGTCGATCCGCACGCCCAGGCTGTAATCCAGACCGCCGCCCGTGCTGCCGCCGATATTCGCCACCTCACCCTCGATGCGCAACCGTTCGGCGCCGCCCAACAGGTTGCGATGCATCCAGAACGCCGTGATTTTCGCGCCCTCGGTCGACGAGAACACCGCCCCCGCGCCAATCCGCCGGGGTTTCTGTTCATCGAGAACGGCGGTGATGTCCATCGTGTCGCCCGCACCGAGCGTTTCGGCCTCGGTCACCGCGACCGACCGGAACACACCCGTCCGGCGCAGACGTTTTTCGACCTTTTCCAGTTCGGTGGGATCATAGACCGTCCCGACCGGCAGGCCGGCGATCTTGCGAAGCCGGTCTTCGCGCACCGAATCGCCACCTTTCAGGATCAGATCGCCGAACCGCACGACCGGTCCGGGGGCGATGCCCACATCGACGCCGACCGCGTCGTCGTCATGGTTCGCGACCACCTTCTGGCTGCCGACCTTTGCCTTGGCATTGCCGACATTGCGCCAGCCGTCCACGACGGTGGCCACGGCGTCGCGGATCACCGGCGTGCGCGCCGGCTCACCGACCGCAAATGCGGGATCGACCTCGGTGTTCGGGGCCTGGGGTTCGATCCGGGCACGCGAAAACCGGTATTGCGGCCCCACGTCGATCGTCACCTTGATGGTCGAAATCGTCTTGGGCGGGTTCAGCGGCGGAATTTCCGCGGCTTCGCGCCCGTCGATCAGGATGTTGATGACACCGCCGAAGCGGCCCTCGGAATAAAGCGCGCCGACCAGTCGGCCATAGTCGGCATTGGCCGAGGCCAAGACTTCCTGGGGATCATGGGTGCCCGCGGTCTTGGCCGCCACCAGAAGCGAAGCGGCGCGCAGATCCTCAAGCAGCGCCTCGTCCGCACCCGGTGCATAAAAACCCAGCGCGTCGAACGCCGATGCTGCGGGTGCGGTGGCCACCCCCGCCATCGCGCAGACAACAAAACCCGCCGAAATCCGTGTCACCAATCCGTCCATACACACGACCGCCCCGCCCCTGTTTCACAACGTTTAACGAGCGTGCCATGGCTAGGCCAGTGTGGACAGCTCACTTTATCGTCGGATAACGGCGGTTTTACGCTGTTTGTATGTCAATTGACGTCCGATTGGTCAAAAAAGCGGGGTTTGGCGATCGGGGCTCAGCCGGGTCCGTCTTCGGTTTTCTGCGCCGCTGCGGCGGAAGCGGGATCGTCGAGGATCTTCACCTCGCGTTGCGGGAACGGGATCGAGATGCCGTTTTCGCGGAACGCATCCCACAGCGCCAGATAGACATTGCCGCGGATGTTGGTCAGCCCGGCCGCCGGATCCCGGATCCAGAAGCGCAGGATGTAATCCACCGAACTGTCGCCGAAGCCGACGATGTGGCAGACAGCGGGTTTCGAGGCCAGCACCCGATCGACCCCCATGGACGCCTTGATCGCGACCCGCCGCACCAGATGGGGATCGTCGCCATAGGCACAACCGAAATGGATGTCGAGCCGCACGAAATCGTTGGAATGGGACCAGTTGACGACCTGGCCCGTGATCAGATCCTCGTTCGGGATCAGGTATTCCTTGCCGTCCCGCGTCGTGATCGAGACATAGCGCGCGCCCAGCGCGTTGATCCAGCCGAAGGTTTCGCCGGTCGAGATCACGTCGCCGGGCTTGATCGACTTGTCCAGCAGCAGGATGATCCCCGACACGAGGTTCGAGATCACCTTTTGCAGACCGAAGCCGATGCCGACGCCGATGGCCCCCGACAGCACGGCAAGGCCGGTCAGGTCCACGCCGACCGATTTCAGCCCCAGAAAGAACGCCGCGCCATAGAACGACAGTTGCAGCGCCTTGATCGACAGCACCTGCATCGACGGGCTGATGTGATCGTTGCGGCGGATCTGCGCCGCACTGGTCTGGGTGATGATGCGGGCGATGGTGAACAGCACCGCCACCACCACGGCCGCGTGGATCAGCACCAGGGCCGACAGGCGGAACGCACCAAAGTTGATGGCAAGCCGGTCCAGGAACGCCGATGCCTCGTCGATCAGCCCGAGGTAATACAGCGTCACCCAGATCCAAAGCCCCCAGCGCACCAGCAGGCGCAACAGCGGATGGCGCACCAGCCGCGTCAGGAAATCCACCACCAGCCAGGCGGTCGCGATGCTGGCCGCCAGATACAGAAGGAACGTGCGGGACGGAAAGATATGGATCGCCTGCATGATCCAGGTGGCCAGCCAGATCAGTGCCACGAACCAGATCAGCGCCAGGCGCTTGTTGATCGTCAGCAGGATACGCAGCCGCCATTTCGGCCAGCCTTCCAGCGTCCGCATCCAGTCGCGCATCCGTTCGCGGCTGACGCGGGCCAGCAGGAACGCGACCGCCATGCATCCGGCGATCAGGGCGAACTGCCACAACCGCGACGGCAACAGAAGGTTGGCGACCTGCGCCTGCAACTGGGCCCAAAGGGTGCCCAGCTGCGCGACGACGGCATCAAGTCCCAGTTCCATGTCGTGAATCCGCCCTTTTCAGACGGGCAAACTGGCACGGGCGCGCGCCTCAGGCAAGCGGCGCGTCACGTCCGGGCCGGCCCCTCAGGCGCGCCCGGCCGCCCCCGACAGGGTGCGCGGATCGACCCCCATGGAACCCAACGCGGCCGCCCACTTGCCCTCGGCGTCGGGTGCGAACACGATCTCGGGATCGGCGGCGCAGATCAGCCAGCCGTTGCCCATGATCTCGTCCATCAACTGTCCCGGACCCCAGCCGGCATAGCCAAGGGCGAACAGCGATCGCGTGGGCCCCGTGCCCTGGGCCAGCGCCCCGAGGATGTCGGTCGTCGCGGTCAGCGCGAAATCGGCGTTGATCCGTATCGTGCCCTCGGCACTGTCGTAATCGTCGGAATGCAGAACGAACCCCCGCGCCTTTTCCACCGGGCCGCCGAAATACACGCCGATATCCGCCGCCCGTGGCCCGCCCTCGATCTGGAGCTGCTCCAGCAGGGTGGTGAAATCCAGTTCGCTCACCGGCTTGTTGACGATCAGCCCCATCGAGCTGGTCGCGTCATGTTCGCAAAGATAGATCACCGACCGCTCGAATCGCGGATCGCCCATGCCGGGCATCGCGATCAGCAGCTTGCCGATCAGGTCTTCGGAAACGGTTTCGGTGCTTGGGTTCATGCTCATGTCCCAAGCGTGGCGATTCCGGTCGAGGGTTACAAGTCTGCCGGGCCAAGGAACGTCACATTCCGTCGCTGGTTTGTGATTTCCAATCTCCGGCCCCATGGCTAGGGTCGCCTGCATGAACAGATCATCCCTCGCCCTTGCCGCCACATTGGCCGCCGCCGTCCCGTTCAGCCTGCAGGCGGCGGGCGATCCGGCGCGCCTTGACGTGCTGCCCGGCTGGCGCACCGACCGCGGAACGGTGATCGCCGCGATCCGGATCCAGCTGGATCCGGGATGGAAGACCTATTGGCGGACGCCCGGCGATGCCGGAATTCCGCCGCAGTTTTCGTGGGCCGGATCATCGAACCTTGCCAGCGTCGCGCTGCACTGGCCGATCCCCGAAACCTTTGGATCGAACGGATATACCTCGATCGGCTATCACGATCAGCTGATCCTGCCGATCGAGCTGACGCCGCGTGACCCGGCGCGCCCGATCGGCTTGCGCGGACAGGCCGACATCGGCGTCTGCGCCGACATCTGCGTGCCGTTTTCATCGGGCTTCAGCGCCAACCTGGCCGCCGACGCCGGGCGGCGCGATGCGCGGATCGTGGCCAACCTTGCCGCCCGCCCGATATCGGCGCGCGCCGCACAGGTCAGCGCCGTGCACTGTGACCTGACCGCGCAGGACGGCCAATATGCGCTGCGCGCGGACGTGACGATGCCCAGCGCCGGGCGGGATGAACATGCCGTGATCGAATTGCCCGGCCAACCGGTCTGGGTGTCACAGGCCGAGACCGCGCGCAGCGGCGACACCCTGTCCGCCACGGTCGAGATCGTGCCCGAGCCCGGCAAGACCCTGATGCTGGACCGATCCAAGGTGCGCATCACGGTGCTGGCCGGGCGCAATGCCGTGGATATACGCGGCTGTTCCTGACGACGTGACGCCCGGTGGTGACGCGGCACCGCCGGCCATGCGCACGGTCCGTCATTTCCGTTGGCGATGCTCGTCAAGACGCGGAAAGATCTCGACAAAGTTGCAGGGGCGGTGGCGGTAATCCAGCTGCAACGACAGGATCTCGTCCCACGCATCCTTGCACGCGCCCGGACTGCCCGGCAGGGCGAACAGATACGTGCCATGGGCGACACCGCCGCACGCGCGGCTTTGCACCGCACTGGTGCCGATCTTCTTCATGGATACGATCGTGAAAACCGTGGCGAAGGCGTCGATTTCCTTTTCATAGACATCGCGGTGCGCCTCGACCGTGACATCGCGCCCGGTCAGACCGGTGCCACCGGTCGATATGACGACATCGATGCCCGGATCGGCGCACCAGTCCCGCAACTGCGCGGCGATGGCGGCGCGGTCGTCCTGGACGATGGCGCGCGCCGCCAGCAAGTGACCCGCCGCACCCAGCCGCGCGACAAGGGTGTCGCCGGAACGATCCTCGGCCGGGGTGCGGGTATCCGAGACGGTCAGCACGGCGATCCGCACGGGGATGAAATCGAGGGTGTCATCGATGCGCGACATGATTGTAACTCCTGGCGGGATGCCCTGTCGGGCGATGGGTTGCGGGGGATCTGTGGGATTCGAGTATTTGGAGCAAGAAAAAGCCAGGTGGTCGGAAAGCGGCCGTGCGATCACTGGCGCAGGCGGGCCCGGAGCATCAGCAGGTCATGCCATGCCTCGCGCTTTGCCGGCGGATTTCGCAGCAGATACGCCGGATGGAACATCGGCAGGGTCGGCCGGCCAAGCGCTTCGGTCCAGGCACCGCGCAGGCGCGTGATGCCCTTGCGCCCGAGCAGCGCCAGACAGCTGACGTTGCCCATCAGGATCAGGATGTCGGGTGCCGCCAGTTCGATGTGGCGATGGACGAAGGGCAGCATCATGGCGATTTCGGCCGCATCGGGATCGCGATTTCCGGGCGGATGCCAGGGCAATGTGTTGGTGATGTAAAGGCCGTCGGCGCCGGAGGCCGTGCGCGACAACCCGATGGCGTCGAACATCCGGTCGAGAAACTGACCTGCCTTGCCGATGAAGGGTTTGCCCCTGGCGTCTTCCTCGCGGCCCGGCGCCTCACCCACGATCATGACCCGAGCGCCCGGATCGCCGTCGGAAAACACCAGGTTGCGCGCGCCCTTGCGCAATTCGCACCCTTCAAAGGCCGCCATAGCATCGCGCAATTCGGCCAGGGTCGTGGCCCCGGCGGCGGCGGCTTGCGCATCTGCCACGGGATCGGCCAGCACGATGGGCGGCGGCGGGGGTGTCGGGCGCTTGCGCGCATCCGGCTGCGCCTGCGGCGAGGCCGGCCTGGCCGGTGCGGCCGGCAGCTCGTAACGGTTCACCGGGGCTTCGCCGATCGCTTCGGTCGCGCCCAGTTCGACCTGCCATTCCAGCAGGGCGGCGGCGTGCCACCAGTCGTCGGGGGATGATGCCTGCGAATCCATGGGCCGCAGTCTAGGCCGCTTTGGGCGCAATGTGCAGACCCCCCGTCGTCGCAGCGCCCTTGCCCGGCCCGGCGCGCCTTCCTATAACCGCGAAACGCCAAGGAGCTTGCCACATGACCTTTCGCGCCCGCCACCTTCTGGGGATCGAGCATCTTCACCCCGTTGAAATCACGACCGTCCTGGATCTGGCCGACAGCTATGTCGACCTGAACCGGGGGGCGCGCAAACATGGCGATGCCCTGGCCGGGCTGACGCAGATCAACATGTTTTTCGAAAACTCCACCCGCACCCAGGCCAGTTTCGAGCTGGCGGGCAAGCGGTTGGGTGCCGACGTGATGAACATGTCGATGCAGGCGAGCAGCATCAAGAAGGGCGAGACGCTCATCGACACGGCGATGACCCTGAACGCCATGCACCCCGATCTTCTGGTGGTGCGCCATCCGCAGTCGGGCGCCGTCAACCTTCTGGCCGAAAAGGTGAATTGCGCCGTTCTGAACGCCGGCGACGGGCGGCACGAGCATCCGACACAGGCGTTGCTGGACGCGCTGACGATCCGCCGCGCCAAGGGACGGTTGCACCGTTTGACCGTCGCGATCTGCGGCGACATCGCCCATTCGCGGGTGGCGCGCTCGAACATCCTGCTGCTGGGCAAGATGGAATCGCGGATCCGCCTGATCGGTCCGCCGACGCTGATTCCCGCCGGCGCGCAGGACTGGGGGGTCGAGGTCTTTGACGACATGAAAGCAGGTTTGGAGGGCGCCGACGTGGTGATGATGCTGCGACTTCAGAAGGAACGGATGGACGGCGGTTTCATCCCCTCGGAACGGGAATACTATCACCGGTTCGGTCTGGATGCCGAAAAACTGGCCCACGCAAGGGAGGACGCGATCGTGATGCACCCCGGTCCGATGAACCGCGGCGTCGAGATCGACGGCACGCTGGCCGATGACATCAACCGGTCGGTCATTCAGGAACAGGTCGAGATGGGCGTCGCCGTGCGCATGGCGGCCATGGATCTTCTGGCGCGAAACCTGGTTGCGGACAATGCCGCCGGAGTGATGGCATGACCCCCCCGCGCGAGGCGAACGGCGTGGCCAGCCGCAAGATCCAGGTTTCCGCCGGGGAACACGGCGTGCTGCGTCTGTTTTCCCTGTCGATGCCCCCCGAGGAGGCGGCAACGCTGCGCGACGGCAAGGCGCTGAGTGCGGCGTTGGGCGCCAGCCACATCGACCCGGAACACGCCGAGGTGATCGCGCTGAACGACATCGGCGGCATCGGCCTGTCGTCCTATCTGACCGAAGGTGTGGGGATACGGGCCGACGAGGTGCGCGCCGAACGCGCCCGGCTGGACGCGCTGGAAGGACATGTTCTGCTGCTGCGGTCGTCCGCGGTCGGGGCCCGGGCGCAGCAACTGACGCCCGATCCGCGGCTGACCCTGATCGCGACCCTGCACGAGGATGCGCCGGCGCCGCCGCCGATGGACCCGCTGCGCAGCGACAGCGCCAAGGGCACCATCACCCCCGCCGATCGCGCCGCGGCCGCCCCCGCCAAGCGCAAGAGCCGCGCCAAACTGCTTGCCGTGATCTGCGCCATTGCTGCGCTGCTGCTTCTGGCGCTTGCCCTGGGGCGGTGATGGAGACGCGGGATGCCACGCCCGGCTGGGAGGATATCCTGGACAGCGACGAAGACCTGATCTGGCAGGGCAATCCCCGTCCCGGCCTGACGTCGCCCGGCAAGACGGTGTTCCTGTCGATCTTCGGCCTGCCGTTCCTGGGCGCCGGGCTGGCCGTCTTCGGCTTTGGCGTGTTCGCCCTGTTCTCGCTCGGCGGCAGCGCCGATATCGTCAGCGCGCTGTTCGCCATACCGTTCAGCGTCCCGTTCATCGGTGTGGGGCTGCACCTGGTGGTGTTCAGCTGGTACAAGGCCCTGACCGCCCATCGCCATGTCCATTATTCGCTCAGCAACAAGCGGGCCTATATCGCCACCGACTATTGGAAGCGGACGCTGGAAAGCTATCCGGTCCGGCCGGACAGCCGGATTCAACTCGACACCGGGGGGCGCGGCGATACGGTGTGGTTCGACGTCAAGACCCGGCGTGGGCAGAAGGGTCGCACCATCGAGACACCGGTGGGATTCGAACATATCGTTGACGGCAGCCGCGTCTATCGGCTGCTGCGAGACATTCAGAGGGAGCAGACACAATGAGCCTGCTGTTCACCAACGCACGCCTGATCGATCCCGAACGCGGTGAACTGCGCGAGGGCGATCTGCTGGTCTCGGGGGGAGTGATCCAGCCGGACGGCACCGATCGGAAAGCCGCCGCCGTCATCAACTGCGCCGGTATGTGCCTGGCGCCCGGCATCGTCGACATCGGCGTCAAGGTCAGCGAGCCGGGCGAGCGGCACAAGGAATCGTTCCGCTCGGCGGGGCGGGCGGCGGCGGCGGGCGGGATCACCACGATGGTTACCCGCCCCGACACCGACCCGCCCATCGACACGCCCGAGGTGCTGGAATTCGTCACCCGCCGCGCCCGCGCCGACAGCCCGGTGCGGGTGCTGCACATGGCCGCCCTGACCAAGGGGCGTGCCGGGCGCGAGATGACCGAGATCGGGTTCCTGCGCGATGCGGGGGCGGTTGCCTTCACCGACTGCGACCGGGTGGTCGAAGACACCAAGGTGTTCGCCCGCGCGCTGACCTATGCGCGTTCGCTGGGGGCGCTTGTCATCGCGCACCCCCAGGATCCGGGCCTGTCGCGCGGCGCCTGCACGACGTCGGGCAAGTTCGCGTCGCTGCGCGGCCTGCCCGCCGTGACGCCCATGGCCGAACGCATGGCGCTGGACCGCGACATGGCCTTGGTGGAAATGACCGGCGCGCGCTATCACGCCGATCAGATCACGACGGCGCGCAGCCTGCCCGCGCTGGAACGGGCCAAGCGCAACGGGCTGGACGTGACGGCAGGGGTCGGCATCCACCACCTGACCCTGAACGAACTGGACGTCGGCGATTACCGCACCTTCTTCAAGATCAAGCCGCCCCTGCGCTCGGAAGACGACCGCAAGGCGATGGTCGCGGCGCTGGCCTCGGGGCTGATCGACGTGCTGTGTTCCATGCACACCCCCCAGGACGAGGAATCCAAGCGCCTCCCGTTCGAGGAGGCGGCCAGCGGCGCGGTGGGCCTGCAGACCCTGCTGCCCGCCGCCATGCGGCTGGTCCATTCCGGCGACATCGACCTGCCGACACTGTGGCGCGCGCTGTCGCTGAATCCGGCGCGCCGGCTGGGCCTGCCCGCGGGGCGGCTGTCGCCCGGCGCGCCTGCCGATCTGGTGCTGTTCGATCCCGACGCGCCGTTCCTTCTCGACCGCTTCACGCTGGCCTCCAAGTCCAAGAACACGCCCTTCGACGGCCAGCGGATGGAAGGCCAGGTGACCGGCACATGGGTCGCGGGCGAACGGGTGTTCACGCGATGACAGCCCGCACCACGCCCGGCTTCTCATTGACCGAAATACTCCCGCCGGAGGCATCCGCCCCCGCGGCTTCCACACCCTGG
This sequence comes from Oceaniglobus indicus, assembly GCF_002751875.1. GTDB lineage: Bacteria > Pseudomonadota > Alphaproteobacteria > Rhodobacterales > Rhodobacteraceae > Oceaniglobus > Oceaniglobus indicus. The sequence goes on from NZ_NMZM01000002.1 coordinate 59,816, forward strand.
CGGACGCTCCCATGACCCTGATCCTGACCGCCATCGCGGCCTATCTGCTGGGCGCCGTCCCGTTCGGCATCGTCATGGCGCGGCTGTTCGGGCTGGGCGATCTGCGCACCATCGGGTCGGGCAACATCGGGGCGACCAATGTGTTGCGCACCGGCAACCGGACGGCGGCGTTCCTGACGCTGGTGCTGGACGCCGCCAAGGGCGGGATCGCGGTTCTGCTGGCGCGCTGGCTGGTCGGGGACAACGGCGCGCAGGTTGCCGGGTTCGCGGCGTTCCTCGGGCATTGTTACCCGGTTTACCTGGGGTTCAAGGGCGGCAAGGGCGTGGCCACGTTCCTTGGCACGCTGCTGGCGCTGGCCTGGCCCCTGGGGCTGATCGCCTGTGGCATCTGGGCCGCGACCGCGGCTGCGTTCCGGTATTCGTCTCTGGCCGCGCTGGTGGCGGCGGTCACGTCGCCGCTGGTGGCGATGATTGCCGGATACGACCAGATGGCGGTGCTTCTGGCGCTGCTGGCGGGGCTGATCGTTTTGCGTCACAGCACCAACATCGCGCGCCTGCGGGCCGGCACGGAACCCAGGATCGGGCGGAAATGATGCGCCAGGCCAGCCTGTTTTCAATCGTATGTTTCGCAACTGTCTTCGGTATGACATCCGTCGGCACCGCCGACGTCGCACCGATCAATGACCGGGTCGATGCGATCCTCACCGCTGCCGAAGCGGAATGCGTCGCCGATGTGCGGGGCGACGACCCGACCGCGCCGATGCCCGAACTGCTGGTGGAACCCGGCGCACTGACCTTCGTCACGCTGGACCCCGACGACGAGGCGAAGGACGATGTGATCCTCGACTTCAACCATGTGCTGTGTTCGCTGAACTATTCGCTGTGGCACGGCACCGGCGGCAGCATCATCCACGTGGTGCGCAACGGCGAAACCTCGGCCAGCTGGACCGGCGGACGCTGGCGGCTGAGCGAATTCGACGGCACGCCGCTGCTGCTGATCGGGCGGCACGGCGGCAATTGCGACGGCTACGGCGCACAGCCCTGCGTGCAGGCAATTTCGTTCTACGAGGGTGGCTTTTCGACGGTGCGGTTTCCCGCATCGCTGGAAGAGAAACCGCCCGAGGAATGACCGGCCCGCGGCCGATACCGTTTGTCATCGCGACGGTTCTTTCACCACTCCTTCTGACGATCGCAAGTCGGGCTTTGGTCGACGTGGTCGGCGTGGGGTTCGTGATCCCGTTCTTTGCCGGGGTCATCGGCGCGCCCAGCTATCTGTTGCTCGGATTGCCCGCGATGTATCTGACCACCCGCCGATGGGGCGCGCGGGTGCGTGTCTTCACGCTGGCGGGGATGGCGGCCAGCCTGCTGTCGCCGCTTCTCGTCGTCGCACAGCTTCTGATGGATGGCAGAACGATAGATCCGCAGATGCGCTGGCTTCTGTTCTTCGGGCTGCTGCCGATGGGCCTGATTTTCTCGGCGCTCTGGTGCGGTTTCGCCGGGCTTCTGTATCGCTGGATCGACCGCCGCTTTCCTCAGTAACTATGCTCGGCATAGATCCGCTTCAGATCGCCGTCCCAGACGGTATCGTATTCGTCCAGCAGGTCATCGGCGGGCGTCTTGCCCGTCTCGACGCTTTCCTTCAGGGCGTTCAGGAAATGCGTCTCGTCCGGGATCAGGCCGCCGGCGCCGCTGCGCCCACGTGCCTTGAGGCCGGCATCGGCGATCATCACCGTCTCGCGCGCCAGATCGTGCAGCGACAGGCCATTGACGCGGCCCTGCAATCCCTGTTCGGAAGCTGCAACGCGCAACGCCTCGCGGGTGTCGGTGTCCCAATCCTTGACCATGTCCCATGCGGCGTCCAGCGCGCTCTGGTCATACATCAGCCCGACCCAGTAAGCGGGCAGCGCACAAAGACGGCGCCACGGGCCGCCGTCGGCGCCGCGCATCTCGATGAATTTCTTGATCCGCGCCTCGGGAAACAGGGTGGTCAGGTGATCGGCCCAATCGCTCAGCGTCGGGGTTTCACCGGGCAGCGCAGGCAGTTCGCCCTTCAGGAAATCGCGGAACGACTGGCCCAGGGCGTCGATGTATTTCCCGTCGCGATAGACGAAATACATCGGCACATCCAAGGCGTATTGCACCCAGCCTTCAAACCCGAAACCTTCGTCGAAGACGAACGGCACCATGCCGGTGCGCGCATCGTCCAGCCCCCGCCAGACCCGCGAGCGCCAGGATTTGTGGCCGTTCTTCTTCCCCTCGAAGAAGGGGGAATTGGCGAACAGCGCGGTGGCGACCGGTTGCAGGGCGATGGCGACGCGCAGTTTCTGCACCATGTCGGCCTCGGACGCGAAGTCCAGGTTGACCTGCACCGTGCAGGTGCGGCGCATCATCTGGGTGCCATGGGTGCCTACGCGGCCCATGTAGCTGTCCATCAGCTTGTAACGCCCCTTGGGCATCAGCGGCATCTGTTCGTGGGTCCATTCGGGGGCGGCACCAAGGCCGATGAAGCCGACGCCGATCTCGTCGGCCACCGATTTCACCTCGCGCAGGTGCACGTTCACCTCGTCACAGGTTTCATGGATCGTGCGGACCGGCGCGCCCGACAGTTCCAGTTGTCCGCCCGGTTCCAGCGAGACGTTCGCGCCGTCCTTTTCCAGCCCCAGCAGCTTGTCGTTCTCGGTCACCGGCGCCCAGCCGAAGCGATCGCGCAGGCCCGACAGGACGGCGTGGATCGACCGCTCGCCCTCATAGGGCAGCGGTTTCAGGGTGTCCTTGCAATAGCCGAACTTCTCGTGCTCGGTGCCGATGCGCCAGTCGTCCTTGGGCTTGCAGCCGTCTGCCAGGTATTCGGCAAGCTGTTCGTGCCGTTCGATCGGGCCGCCACCGGACTGGGGAATGGACATGAACGTGATCTCCGATGGGTTGCGCGCAATCAGACCGAGGGGTGGAAGGTTTCGCGCGCCTTGTCAATGCAGGCGGGGGCGATGCTTTTGCCAGATGACGAACAGGCCGGGGGCGCCGCCGCTGCCCGCGTCGATGGCGCGGGCGTAATCCACGCCGGGCAAGGGGGCCAGCGCGTCGAACAGCGCGGCGGCGTTTTCCGCATCGCCGGGGATGGTCAGCGGCGCCATGCCGTCGGCGTGCAGGATCCACGTCAGACCGGCGGGCGCGGCCCGGGCCGCGTCGCGTTCGATTTCGACACGGGCCAGCGCGTCGATGGACACGGCCCCGCCGCCACCGGGGCCGAAATAGGTGATCTGGCGTTCATCCACGTCGACCACCCCTGCCCCGCCCCCCGCACCGGGAAAGCGCGCGCGCCGGATCCCCTGGGCGCCCAGCGCGGCACCGCCCAGCATCAGGACCACCCCGGCCGCCCGCAACAGCCCGCCGCCGCCCAGCACCCAGAACGCGCCGATGACGACAAGCACGACGGCGATCAGCACGTCGCGCCAGCGCAGCATCAGCGCAATGGCCTCGGGGCGCAGGAACCGGCTCACCGCCAGTCGCCGATGCGCAACTGCCACAGGGTCAGCGCCGCCACCGCCGCCGTATCGGCGCGCAGGATGCGGGGGCCGAGCGAGACCGGATGCGATCCAGCCATCTGCGACAGGCGCACCCGTTCGGAATCGGAAAATCCGCCTTCGGGGCCGATCAGGATCGCCCAGGGGTCGGCCGCGCCCACGGTGTCGGGCAAGGGCGCGGCGGTTCCGGCCAGCGCTTCGTCGCAGAACATCAGCCGGCGGTCGCCCGGCCAATCGTCCAGCAGGGCGCCCAGCCTGGCGATCTGTGTCACCTCGGGCACCATCGTGGCGCCGCATTGCTCGGCTGCCTCGATCGCGTGTGCCTGCAGACGGTCGTGGCGGATACGCTCGGCGTTGGTAAAGTCGGTGTGGACGGGGACAATCCGCGCCGCGCCCATCTCGACCGCCTTCTCGACGATGAAATCCGTGCGCGCCTTCTTGATCGGCGCGAACATCAGCCACAGGTCGGGGGGCGGTTGCAGGGGGGCAGTCTGTTCGCCCACCGCCAGCGTGCCCTTGCGCTTGTCGGCCCGGGTGACGGTGGCCGCAAAGGCGCCCTCGCGCCCATTGAACAGAGTGACGGTCGCGCCTTCGCTCAGGCGCATCACCGCGAACAGGTAATGCGCCTGCGGCTGCGTCAGGGCGACGGATTGCCCCGGACCAAGGGGCTGGTCTACATAAAGTCTGATTTTCGCAGCCAAGGGACGCTCCATGCCGGACAGCTCGCACATCACAAATGGGCAGGTCGCCGATGCGGTCAAGGGCAACTGGGTCGACCGCCTGGCCCCCGTGGCCGCCCGGCCCTATCTGCGGCTGTCGCGCGCCGACCGGCCGATCGGCACGTGGCTGCTGCTGATTCCGTGCTGGTGGGGGCTGTTGCTGGCCTCGGCCACGACCGGCACCTTCGGGCTGCGCGAGGTGTGGATCGCCGTCGGCTGTGCCATCGGCGCGTTCCTCATGCGCGGCGCGGGCTGCACCTGGAACGACATCACCGACCGCGACATCGACGGCGCGGTGGCGCGCACCCGGTCGCGCCCGATTCCGTCGGGCCAGGTCAGCGTGAAGGGCGCGCTGGCCTGGCTGGTGGCACAGGCACTGTTGTCCTTCGCCATCCTGCTGACGTTCAACGGGGCCGCCATCGCGCTGGGCATCGCGGCGCTGGTGCCGGTCTGCATCTATCCGTTTGCCAAGCGGTTCACCTGGTGGCCGCAGATCTTCCTCGGGCTCGCATTCAACTGGGGCGCGCTGCTGGCGTGGTGCGCCGTGACCGGCAGTCTCACGCTGGCGCCGGTCCTGCTGTATGTCGCGGGCATCGCCTGGACGCTGTTCTACGACACCATCTATGCCCACCAGGACGCCGAGGACGACGCGCTGATCGGGGTGAAATCCACCGCCCGGCTGTTCGGCGACACCTCGCCACGCTGGTTGCGGGGGTTCCTGGTGGCCACGGTCCTGCTGATGTCGGCGGCGATCATCGTGGCACTGGCGCCGCTGGCGAATCCCCTGGTCCTGGTCATCGCGCTGGGCGGACCCTGGGCCATGGGGTGGCACATGGCATGGCAGTTGCGCCGGCTGGATATCGACGATTCGCCGCGCCTTCTGGCCCTGTTCCGCAGCAATCGGGATGCCGGATTGATCGCTGCGCTGTTTCTCGCCTTGTCACAACTCGTTTGATTGCCCCCCATGGCGCCGGCCAGTAAGACCATGCAACCGAAACCGAACCGGAGTCGCGGATGAAAGTCGCATCCCACCTGCCCGCCCTCGCTGTTTTCGTTCTGGCCGCCGTCGTCAGCTTCTTTTCGGCCAGCTTCGCGGTGGCCCTGATCGAGCGCACATCGGTTCGCGACGTGACGACCGCCATGCGCGACAAGGGGTATGATTGGGTCACGGTATCGGCCAACGGTCTGAACCTGGGGCTGGCCGGCACCGCCCCGGACGAGGCGACGCGCTTTCGCGCCATCACCGTCGCCAACGAAATCGTCGATTCGGCGCGGGTGATCGACGGGCTCGAGGTGGCGGCGGCGGAACAGATCCGCGCGCCCGACTTCTCGATCGAGATCCTGCGCAACGCCGACGGCATATCGCTGATCGGGTTGATTCCGGCAGACAGCGACCGCGACGGATTGCTGCGCGACGTGCGCGCCATCGACGGCGCGGGCGAGGTGGCGGATTTCCTGGAAACCGCCGATTTCCCCGTTCCCGAAGGCTGGTCGTCGGCGGTGACCTTCGCCGTGCGCGCGCTGGACCGGATGCCCCGCTCGAAGGTGTCGATCACCCCGTCGCTGGTCAGCATCAGCGCGATTTCCGACAGCCGCGCGGACAAGCGCATGCTGGAAACGCAACTGACCCGGCTGGCACCCGACAGCCTGCGCGTGGCGCTGGACATCGCGGCACCCCGCCCGGTGATCACCCCCTTTACCCTGCGTTTCATCATCGAAGAGGACGGCGCCCATTTCGACGCCTGTTCCGCCGCCACCCCCGAAGGACGCGATCAGATCCTGACGGCGGCCGCCGCGGCCGGGCTGGAGGGCAAGACCGATTGCACCATCGGCCTGGGCGTGCCCAGCCCCGACTGGCCCAATGCCGCCGTCGCCGCCATCGGCGCGCTGAAAACGCTGGGCGGCGGGTCGGTCACGCTGTCGGATTCCGATATCACGCTGGTCGGCACCGATACGACGCCGAAGGCCGATTTCGACACCGCCGTCGGCCGGCTGGAAGGATCGCTGCCCAAGGGGTTTTCGCTGTTTTCGGTGCTGCCGGAAAAGGTGGTGATCGACGGCACCGGCGAAGGCGACGGCCCGCCCGAATTCATCGCCACCAAAAGCCCCGAGGGCCTGGTGCAACTGCGCGGGCGGATCCCTGGCGATCGCGAACGCGCCGCGATCGCCAGCTTTGCGCGCGCCCGCTTCGGTATCGAAAACGTGCAGGACGGCGCGCGCACCGACAAGGATCTGCCCCAGGGCTGGTCGCCCAGGATCCTCGCCGCGCTCGCCTCGCTGGCCGAGTTGAACAACGGTGCCGCGGTGGTGCAACCCGACGTGGTCGACATCCGCGGCGTCACCGGCAACCCCGACGCCCGCGCCGAGATTGCCCGCATCCTGGGCGAACAGCTGGGCACGGCCGAGCAGTTCAAGCTGAACGTGCGTTACGACAAGAAGCTGGATCCGATCCTGGGCCTGCCGACACCGGAAGAATGTGTTTCCCAGATCAACCAGGTGCTGGACGTGCGCAAGATCACCTTTGCCCCCGGATCGGCCGAAATCGCTGCCGACGCCCGCGATACCGTTGACCGGATCGCCGAACTGCTGCGCACCTGTGACGACGTGCAGATGGAAATCGGCGGCTATACCGACAGCCAGGGCCGCGAGACGATGAACCAGCAGCTCAGCCAGTCCCGCGCCGAGGCCGTGCTGACCGCGCTGGCGGCCAAGCGGGTCAAGACCGCGAATCTGACCGCCATCGGGTTCGGCGAAGAGCGCCCGATCGCCACCAACGAAACGGAAGAGGGCCGCGAAGCCAATCGACGTATTGAATTCCGCCTCATAGTGCCCGAAGAACCGGGTACGCCCGATGACGAAGCTGAATCGTCCGACGGCCCCACCGACGTCACAGACCAAGACGACCAGGGTTCGGGCGACGGCGAAATCATAACGGGCGGCGCGGGAAGCGAGAATGAACAGAACTGAATTCATCATTGTCACCGCGTGCATCCTGTTCGTCGCCTTCATGCTGGGATGGTTCGCAAGCTGGCTGGTGCATCGCCTGTCACGCGTTTCGCAAAGCGACATCAGCGAACTGGACAACCTGGCGCAGCAGTTGCACGAGGCCGAACAGACACGGGACGAGGCGATCGCCTATGTCCAGCAGCGCGAGGCCGAGATGAACAACCAGATGGCCCAGACCGAGGCGGAATTGCGCGCCGCCATGGAAGGGCTGCGCGATGCCCGCCACGAGGCCGAAGAACTGCGCGATTATATCGAACGCACCAACCAGAACGTCTGACCGCCCGTCCCGGCCTCACTTGTGTCGCGCGCACCTTGGGCCTAGGTTGCCGCGACACCTAGCGACGGAGCATTCAGATGGGCGAGCGGATTGAAAGACACGGCCTTCAGGTCGATACGGAACTGGCGACCTTCCTCGAGGAACGCGCCCTGCCCGGAACGGACGTTGCCCCCGATGCCTTCTGGAAGGGTCTGTCCGATCTGATCCACGACTTCGGCCCCGAGAACCGCGCGTTCCTCGAGACCCGCGAAAAGATCCAGACGCAGATCGACGACTGGCACAAGGCCCGGCGCAACCAGCCCCACGATCACGACGCCTACAAGGCGTTCCTCGAGGACATCGGCTATCTCCTGCCCGAAGGCCCCGCCTTCCAGATCACGACGGAAAACACCGACCCCGAATTCGCGTCGATCGCCGGTCCCCAGCTTGTCGTGCCGATCACCAACGCACGCTATGCGCTGAACGCCGCCAATGCCCGCTGGGGCAGCCTGTATGACGGGCTGTATGGCACCGACGCCCTGGGCAGCGCACCGCCGCAAGGCGGTTTCGACAAGGGCCGCGGTGCCCGCGTCGTTGCCCGCGCCCGGGTGTTCCTGGACGAGGCGTTCACCATCGATGGCGCCAGCCATTCCGGCGCCGGCGAATACCGCATCTCGGACGGCGCGCTTCTGGTGGATGGCAAGCCCCTGGTGAACCCCGAGAAGTTCATTGGCCACCGTGGCGACGCCGACAGGCCCGACGCCATCGTGCTGAAGAACAACGGCCTGCACGTCGAACTGGTGTTCGACCGCACCCACCCCATCGGATCCGAAGACCCCGCCGGCCTGGCCGACGTCCGCATGGAAAGCGCGGTTTCCGCGATCATGGATTGCGAGGATTCGGTCGCCTGTGTCGATGCCGAGGACAAGGTTCTGGCCTATTCCAACTGGCTGGGCCTGATGAAGGGCGATCTTGAGGAAAGCTTCGAGAAGGGCGGCAAGACCGTCACCCGCAAGCTGGCCGGTGATCGTGTCTATACCGGCGCCGATGGCGGCGAGGTGAAATTGAAGGGTCGCGCGCTGATGCTGATCCGCAACGTCGGCCACCTGATGACCAACCCCGCCATCCTGGACCGCGACGGCAACGAGGCGTTCGAGGGCCTGATGGACGCGATGATCACCGTGCTGATCGCGAAGCACGACCTGAAGCGTGAGGGTGGAAATTCGGTCTGCGGCTCGGTCTATGTGGTCAAGCCCAAGATGCACGGCCCCGACGAGGTGGCGTTCACCGACCGCATCTTCACCCATGTCGAAGCCGCGCTGGACCTGCCCGCCAACACCGTCAAGCTGGGCATCATGGACGAGGAACGGCGCACGACCGTCAATCTGATGGAATGCATCCGCGCCGCGAAATCCCGCGTTGCCTTCATCAACACCGGGTTCCTGGACCGCACCGGCGACGAGATCCACACCTCGATGGAGGCGGGGCCGTTCTCGCGCAAGGACTTCATCAAGAAGAAGGCGTGGATTTCGGGCTACGAAAACCGCAACGTCGATATCGGGCTGGAATGCGGCCTGTCGGGCAAGGCGCAGATCGGCAAGGGCATGTGGGCCATGCCCGACATGATGGCCGCGATGCTGGAGCAGAAGATCGAACACCCCAAGGCGGGCGCGAACACCGCCTGGGTGCCCTCGCCCACCGCCGCGACGCTGCATGCGCTGCATTACCACAAGATCGACGTCTTCGCGGTGCAGGACAAGCTGAAGAAGGGCGGACGGCGCAACCATGTCGACACCGTTCTCGACATCCCGCTGGCCAGTTTCCGCAACTGGAGCCGCGAGGAGATCATCCGCGAGGTCGAGAACAACGCCCAGGGCATCCTTGGCTATGTCGTGCGCTGGATCGACCAGGGCGTCGGCTGTTCCAAGGTGCCGGATCTGAACGATGTCGGCCTGATGGAAGACCGCGCCACCTGCCGGATCTCGGCCCAGCACATCGCCAACTGGATGCACCACGACGTGGTGTCGGAAGACGACGTGCGCGGCATCATGGAAAAGATGGCCGCCGTGGTCGACAAGCAGAACGCCGACGATCCGAACTATCGCCCCATGGCGCCCGACTTCGACAGCATCGCCTATCGCGCCGCCTGCGATCTGGTGTTCAAGGGACGCCAACAGCCGTCGGGCTATACCGAGCCGGTACTGCATGCGCGGCGCCTTGAGCTGAAGGCGGCACAGTAACGAACCGGGGCGCCCTTGCGGCGCCCCTTTCCATTTCGGCTAGCCGCGCAGCAGGCGGTAATGCTGGCGGATCAGCCCTGCCATGCCGCGCGCCACCTCGCCCTGGGTCAGTTCGCCGGAATACAGGTTGATCATCTGGGTCTTCAGCTCGGGCAGGCCGCCGCCGTGCGAGATCTGTTCCATATGCCCCGAAGCGGTGCCTTCCAGCTGGGCGGTGATGGCCAGATCGGCACTGACGGTCGCTTCGATCGCCGGCTCGGAATCGCTCTCGACGCTCATCTCCCAATCGATGCCGGCGGTGTCCAGCGCGCGCTGCGCCCCGGCGCGGAAGATGCAGTTGGTGCAGAAGGCCAGCCGCAGGGGCCGCTGTCGCCATGCCGTCCCCTTGTGCGCGCCATACCAGACCAGCGGCACCTGAATCAGCGTCTCGCCCCCCAGGCCGACGTCGTCTTCGGTGGTCAGGATGAAATCGCATTCGCCCTTGGCGAACATCCGCTTGAGGAACCGCGTGTGCGCCGATCGCAACTGCACCCGGACCCGGGGAAATTCGGCGGCGAACCGTTGCAGCACCTTGGGCATGGCCGGATGCACGATGTCGTGGGGCAATCCGACGACGATTTCGCCCTCATAGGCGGTGGCGGTCATGCGGGCCATCGCCTCGTCGTTCAGATCCAGCATCCGCCGGGCATAGGACAAAAGCTGTTCGCCCGACGAAGTCAGCGCGACCGTGCGCGCGCTGCGGTCGATCAGGCTGAGGCCCATGCTTTCCTCAAGCCGCTTCAACTGCATCGACACGGCCGATTGCGTCAGGTTCAGAAAGCCGCTGGCCTTGGTCACACCGCCGGTTTCCGCAACGGCCACGAACGAGCGCAGGGCCGTCATGTCGAGATTTCGCATCACATCACGATCCTTGATAATCGAAGTCAAAAACATTCACTTTGCTTATTGAACATGGTGAAGGATAAGCATCAACAAAAATGATGCCTATGGCATCTGAAATCACACGAGCGAAAGTTTCTGCCATGTCCACCCTGATCCGTTCCGCCCAACACGGCACCTTGCACGCGACGCGTTCGGGCCTGATCGCCGTGCTTGCCAACGCCCTCGCGGCCCGACGTCAGCGCATCGCGCTGGCCGGTCTCGACGATGACCGGCTGTGCGATATCGGCCTGACACGGGCCGAGGCCGAACAGGAATCGCGCCGTCCGCTGTGGGATGTGCCGGCCCGCCGGCAAAAATGACGCGGATCCATTCGATTGCCCGAAAAAACCCGCCGTCTGCGGCACTTGCGCGCTTGAAATGATCGGTCGGCCTGCCGATATTCCTAACCAAGGGCGGCTGTCTTCATCCCGAAGGCGTGTCGACCGCTCCGCGATGCACGCAAAGAGGTGATCCATGGCTGAATATCAAACGATCCGCGCAGGGACCGGTGCCCGGTCCGCCCAAATCGACGAGGGTCTGCGCGCCCACATGTCAAAAGTCTACGGCACGATGTCCGTTGGTCTGCTGATGACCGCGCTTGTGGCATGGGCGGTCGGCACCAACGAACAGATGGTGGCCGCCATCTTCGGCACGCCGCTGAAATGGGTCGTTATGTTCGCGCCGCTGATCATGGTCTTTGCCTTCGGGGCGGTGATCAACCGGCTGTCCGCCGCGGCGGCACAATTGTTCTTCTACACCTTCGCCGCCCTCATGGGCCTGTCGATCAGCTATATCTTCGCGGCCTACACGGGGATTTCGATCGCCCAGACGTTCCTTGTGACGGCGATTTCCTTCGCCGGTCTCAGCCTCTGGGGCTATACCACCAAGAAGGACATCTCGGCCTGGGGATCGTTCCTGATCATGGGCGTGATCGGCCTGATCGTGGCGTCGATCGTGAACATCTTCCTCGGCTCGCCCGCGTTGATGTTCGGCATCTCGGTGATCGGCGTTCTGATCTTCGCCGGCCTGACCGCCTTTGACACGCAGCGGATCAAGACCGACTATATCCAGCATGCGCAGGCGATGGACAGCGAATGGCTGGGCAAGTCCGCGATCATGGGTGCGCTGAACCTGTATCTGAACTTCATCAACCTGTTCATGTTCCTGCTCAGCCTGATGGGCGGCCGCGAATAAGCGACCCGTCTTCGCCGACTGGACAATCCCACCCCGCCGGGCCCCGACCCGGCGGGGTTTTTCGTTGGTGCGCCATGGCTGAACACCGCGGGTTCAGCGGCGCCCTGCTTCATCGGTGCTGAGCTTCAGCAGATCCTGAACCAAGCGGTTGGGGAACCGGCGGCGCAGCGTCACCGCATAGAACACCTCGTGGATCCGGGGATGTTCGTCGGCCTCGACCAGCCGCCCCGACGCCAGTTCGTCCTGCACGACGACCGGCGCAACCAGGGCCAGGCCGATATCCTCGCGCGCCATCAGGCGCATCATCGCCATGTCGTCGACCTCGGCCACGATGCGGGGACGGATTTCCAGTCGGTTGACCAGGGCATCGAACGCCGTGCGCACGCTGCTGCCCGCGGTCGGCAGGATGATCGGCTGATCGCGCAGAAGATCGCCCAGTGGGCGGCGGGGATCCAGCCGGCCGGGCGATCCGACCAGGCTGACCGCCTGTTGCGCAAGGCGGTGGGTCACGAACGGCGCGGCGCCGTCCCCCGGCGGCTCGCGATTCATCAGCACAAGATCGAAGTTGAGCGTTGCCAGACCGTCGAGAAGTTCGGCCGGGCTGCCTGACCGCAGCATCACTTCGACGTCCGGGCGTGCCAGGATCGGGCGCAGGAAGCCGATCTGGAAATTGCGCGACAGGGTTGCCAGCGCGCCCACCCGCACCGCAAGGCGGGACCGATCGGTGTCCTGCAGGATCGCCACCAGTTCCTGACCGGTGGAAAAGATCGCATCCGCATGGTCCAGCGCGATCCGGCCCGCTTCGGTCAGGTGCAGCTGGCGGCCGCGACGATCGAACAGCGGATGCCCCAGACGCTGTTCCAACTGCTTGATCTGCACCGACAGCGCCGATTGCGAGATGTTCAGCCGCTCGGCCGTGCGGGTCAGGTTGCCATCATGGGCGACGGCCCAGAAATACCGCAGGTGATGATAGTTCAATGGCATACGTTCTGTTTATTGAAACGGTTACAGTCAAACAATGAATTTATAATAACGATGTGAATGCCGTAATTCCCGTCCGGCCGGCCATGCCCGGCGCAACCGAACGGGAAGACACGATGCCTTACATGCTGCTGCCCCTGTTGGCCCCGCTGATCATGGCCCTCACTGCGGGTTACGCCCATCGCCATCCGGGTCTGCGCCCCGCGCGCCTGATCGCGTTGTCGCACCGGGCGGCCCTGGCGGCCTTCGGCGTCTGCGTTCTGACGGTCGCGGTGCTGGCGCTGGACGGGGCGGGCACATCGCCGCTGATCGGCGTCATGGGGGTCGGGCTTTCCGTGCGGCTGGACGTGGTCAGCGCCACCATGCTGACCGTGGTCGGCTTCATCGGCTGGATCGTCATGCGCTATGGGGCGACCTACATGGACGGCGAGGCGCGACAGGGCCGGTTCATCGCCCTGATGTCGGCCACCCTTGCCGCCGTGCTGCTTCTGGTGATGGCGGGGAACCTGGTTCAAATGCTGGCGGCCTGGGTGGCGATGGGCGTGGGGTTGCATCGGCTGCTGCTGTTTTATCCAGAACGGACGGTGGCACAGCGGGCGGCGCGCAAGAAGTCCGTGGTCAGCCGCATCAGCGCCGTCGCGCTGGCGGGCGCCATCGTCCTGTTGATCGCGGATCACGGCACGACCGACATTGCACAGATCCTGACCGGCGCGCGGCCCGGCGCGATGTCGATCGCCGCGGCCCTGCTGATCGCGGTGGCCGCCGTCCTGGCATCGGCACAGTTTCCCGCCCATGGCTGGCTGACCGAGGTGATGGAGGCGCCGACGCCGGTGTCGGCGTTGCTGCACGCGGGGGTCATCAACGCCGGGGGTTTCCTGCTGATCCGCTTTGCCGACGTGATGCTGACAGCGCCGGGGGTCATGGCGGTTCTGGTGATGCTGGGCGGGTTCACCGCCCTGTTCGGGGGGCTGGTGATGCTGACGCAGCCCGCGATCAAGACTTCGCTGGCGTGGTCGACCATCGCGCAGATGGGGTTCATGGTGCTGCAATGCGGGCTGGCGCTGTTCGGACTGGCGCTGCTACATATCGCGGCCCATTCGCTCTACAAGGCGCACGCCTTCCTCGGCGCCGGCGAGGCGGTCAGGAACGTCGCCGCCATCCGCCGCCCCGGCCCGGTCGCCGTTCCCAGCGCGCGAAAGGTCATCCTGGCGTTCACAGTGGCCATCGCGATCTACGTCTGTGTCGGCCTGGTGCTGGGGTTCGACGGCAAGTCGGTGCAGGCCGTCGCGCTGGGGGTCATCCTGATCTTCGGGGTCGCCTATCTTCTGGCGCAGGGGTTCGCCGATGCCGCACCGGCCGCGCTGACCCGGCGCACCGCGCTCTATGCCGCGGTCACGTCGTTCAGCTATTTCGCGCTGCAGAAAATCGCGGCCCATCTGGGCGCCGAGACCTTGCCACCGGTGCCGCCGCCCGGACCGCTGGAATGGGCGCTGATCGTGCTGGCGCTGGTGTCGTTCGGCGTCGTGGCCTTGGCCCAGGCGGCGTTTCCGCTGTGGGCGACACATCCGGCGGCGGGTGGGCTGCGGGTGCATCTGGCGAACGGCTTGTATGCGAACGCGATCTTCGACCGGCTGATCGGCGGCTGGTCGAAGCCTTCGAAAACCTGATCAGGGACACCACCGATGCTGATGAAACACGAGAATTACCCCCCCGCCCTGCTGGAGCTGGTCACCGTTGCCAATGGCGCCGTGCGGGCGGTGCCACCGCTGTTCCCGCTGGCCGCCAGCGTTGCGGTCAATCCGTTCCTGGGCCAGTCCGGATCGTCACTGGCCGCCACGGCGGCCCGGCTGGCGCGGGTGTCGGGCAGCCGCATCATGCCCGAACGCGCGGCCTGGGCCAGCCGGATCGACAGCGGGGAAATCCGCACGTCCGATCTCTGCGCCGCGCTGGCTGCGCAGCCGGACGCGTCGTCTCCCGCCACCCTGGATGAGGTGAGAGCGGCGCTGAAAGCGCCGTCGCCCACACCCGCCGCCCAGCCCACGGTGGCCGAACTGGCCGCCGAGGTCTCGGGCATCGATTGGCCCGGCCTTGTCGACGAACGCATCGGTGTCTGGGCCGCCAGCCATTTCGATGATGGCCAGGCCTTGTGGCAGCCATCGCGCGCCGGCGGGGCCTTTGCCGCCTGGCAGGCGTTCGCCGCGCGCGATCTGACGCCGGAAATCCACGGGTTGACCGGGTTCGGCGCCTTCGTCGCGGCGTTGCCCCGCTCGCCGTGGCGCGCGATGGGGCGCGCGTCGGAAACGCTGGGCCTCACCACCGATGCCGCCGACACGGCGTTTCACCGGCTGCTGGTCACCCTGGGCGGCTGGGCGCAATATGCGCGTTACCTGCTGTGGCAGGCCGAACTGGCCGGCGACAACGATACGACCGCCGTGCAACTTCTGACGATCCGCCTTGTCTTTGAAGAGGCGCTGTTCACGATGTATCGCGACCGGATCGCGGGGGCGTGGGCCACCGTGGTAAAGGTTCACGCGACGCCGGTCACACCGACCCGAGATCAGGTGATCGATGCGGTGTTGCAGGCGGCCGCCGAACGGGCCGCACAGCGGGCGCTGGCGGAAAAGCTGGCCGCAACCACGGCCCAGAGCGCCGGCACGGGCCGCCCTGCGGTGCAGGCCGCCTTCTGCATCGATGTGCGGTCGGAGGTGTTTCGCCGCGCGCTCGAAAGCCAGGACGCGGGTATCCAAACCTTGGGCTTTGCCGGATTCTTCGGCCTTGCCACCCGCCATGCACCGGCCGGTTCCGACGTGACCGAGGCGCGCGGTCCGGCGCTGTTGGCGCCCGGCATGTCGTCGCGGGCGGTCGAACCTGTCACGGCCGACCAGCGCCGCCGCTATGGCGCGCGCGCCCGGCGGGCGTGGGGGCGGTTCAAGCTGGCGGCGGTGTCGTCCTTCGCCTTTGTCGAGGCGGCCGGCCCGATCTATGTCGGCAAGCTGTTGCACGATGCGCTGTCTGTGCGCCCCGCCACCGGCTTGGCAGAGCCATGCCCCACGCCCGATCGCGCGCTGGATGTCGCAGCGCGCGCGGCCATCGCGGCAAAGGTTCTGCGGGCGATGTCGCTGACCGGGAACTTTGCCCGTATCGTCGTGCTGGCGGGTCACGGCGCCACCGTCACCAACAATCCCCATGAAAGCGGTCTGCATTGCGGCGCCTGTGGCGGTCACGCGGGGGATGTGAACGCCCGCCTTCTGGCCGGGCTGCTGAACGATACCGCCGTCCGCGATGCCCTGCGGTGCGACGGCATCGACATCCCGCGCGACACGCTGTTCCTGGCGGCGCTGCACGATACCACCACCGATGCCGTCACGCTGTTCGATGCCGATCATCCTGTGGCGACGATGGCGGGCGAGATCGACAGACTTCGGGCGTGGCTGAAAGCGGCCGGGGGGCTGGCGCGCAGCGAACGGATCGCCCGCCTTCCGCGCGCGGCGGCGGACGCCGACGTGTTCCGGCGCGCCGCCGACTGGTCGGAAACCCGCCCGGAATGGGGGCTGGCCGGATGCCGCGCCTTCATCGCCGCGCCGCGCGCGCGCACACAAGGGGTGGCCCTGGCGGGACAGGTGTTCCTGCACGATTACGACTGGCGGACGGACCAGGGGTTCGGCGTTCTGGACCTGATCGTGACCGCGCCGGTGGTCGTCGCAAGCTGGATCAGCCTGCAATACTATGGCTCGAGTGTTGCGCCGCAGCTGTTCGGCGCAGGCAACAAGCTGTTGCACAATGTCGTGGGCGGCATCGGCGTGCTGGAAGGCAACGGCGGCGCGCCGCGTCCGGGTCTGCCGTGGCAATCGGTGCATGACGGCGAGCGTCTGCAACACGACCCCCTGCGCCTTGCCGTGGTGATCGAGGCGCCCCGCGACGCCCTGACCGACATCCTGCACCGTCACCCCCAGGTGCGGGCGCTGTTCGACAACGCGTGGATGCATCTGATCGCGATGGATGACGACGGACGATTGGCGTGGCGGTATGAACGCGGCCTGACGTGGCGCGCGATGCACGCGTGAAGCATCCCCCCGTGGTGCCGGAAATCGCCGGCTTGACACATATCAAGGTTTTCGCCCGATCCCGGCCCTAGAGTCGGAAACGCTTACCGTCCACCCTGCTCCGAAGGGACCCCGGCCTTGCCTGTGTCATCCAAACCGCCCAACCCGATCGAGGAACGGGCAACCGCCATCGACATTTGCCTGGGCAACCAGCTTGAATTGTGTCGCCGGCTGGAAACGCTGGTCGATGCGCTTCCCTTCCGGTTCGACACGCTGGCCGCGACCCTCCTGGCCGAACGGCTCCGCTCGACGATGCAGATGTCCCATCACTTGGAAGAAACGATCATCTTTCCGGCCTTGTCGACCTGTCACCCCGAAATTCACGGCATGCTGGATCGCCTGCGCGAGGAACATCTGGAAGATCAGGACCAGACCCGCGATGTGCAGGACGCTGTCGGTGCCTTCGCCCTGGGCAACCGGGGCGAAGCCGAGGCGGTGGGATACATGGTGCGCTGCCTGTTCGTGTCGCTGCGCCGGCATCTGGCCCATGACCGTGAATATATCCTTCCCCTCTATCGGAAAGGCCCGACGTCGCGGTTCAATCCAGAATCGCTGCGGTTTCGAGAGCCGTGAAGTCAAGAACGCTGACGCTGCGGTTGCGCGAGATCGAAATGATTCCCGCCTTGCGCAGATGCGACAATTGACGGCTGACCGTTTCGATCGTCAGGCCAAGGAAATCGGCGATGTCGGCCCGCCGAAGCGGAATGTCGAAACACGCCGCATACCCCGGATTATAGGGATCGATCCGTTTGCTCAGGTGCAACAGGAACGATGCGACCTTTTCCGACGCCGACTTCTGTCCGAGGATCATCATCCAGTCCCGCGCCTCGTCCAGCTCGCGCAGGGCCTGGGCGTGCAAGCGTTGTTCCAGCCTGGGTGAGCGGCGCGTCATCTCTTCGAGCACCGCGCGCGGAAAGGCGCACAATCGCACCGGGCTGGCCGCTTCGGCGCTGACCGCGCTGCAATCGGCAAAGGGGCGGCCCAGGAAGTCGGGGGCGAACTGCAACCCGACGATCTGCTGGCGCCCGTCGGGCAACAGCTTGATCAGCTTCACCACGCCGCTGAGTATGTTCGCATAGCCTTCGGCGCGGACCCCGGCGGCGATCAGCTCGGTCCCCGCGTCGACCTCGCGACACCCCGACTGACGCCCCAGATGTCGCAGGTCGGGCGCGTCCAGCGCCCCGCAGATCCCCTGTTGGCGTGCGTCGCAGGCCAGGCAGAGCGAAGGCGCGTCCAAGCTGTGGATGTGCAGCCGCATATCGCATTCCTTACGGCGCGGGCGCATGTCCGACGGAAAGGGTCGTGGTGCCGGATCGCGCCAGGCCAACCCTCAGGATAGCCATCGGGGCCGCCCTTGCAAGCCATCCCCCGTTGTCGGGCCGGAACCGGCCGAAAGGTCGGCGGCGCACCGACCAAGGCGCACATTCGATTGGCGCGGCGCCAACCCTGCCGGGTGTCAGCGATAGAGAAGCACGGGAATCTTGACCCGCTGGATCATCGCCGTCGTGGTCGAGCCGATGATCAGCCGCCGGATCCGGCTGTGGCCATAGGCGCCCATGACCAACAGGTTGAAGCCTTCGTCCGCCACCAGCTTGGCCAGCACTTCCTCGGGTTCGCCCGTGGCGACGCGCGGTGACGCCGTCAGGTTCGCCGCCCGAAGCTTGGCCACAGCCTCGTCGGCCGTGGCCTGCGCCCGGCTTTCGTCCTTGCCGACGCACAGCACACAGATCTCAAGCCCCTCGAACACCGGACTGGTCGCCATACGCTCGATGGCGACCTTGGCGCTGGAACTGCCGTCATAGGCGACAAGAACCTTGGCGATCGGGGTGAATTCGCGCGATGCCACGAACACCGGCACCTTCGACGTGCGCACGATCCGTTCCAGATTCGAGCCGAGATGCCCGGTGGCGAAATCCGCGCCCTCGCCGCGCTTGCCGATGATGATGGCGCGGATGTCGTCCTCGATCTCGCGCACGGCATCCAGAAGATCGCCCTTGCGCAGCCGCAGGTTCACCACCGGCACGCCGTCCTGGTCCAGGATCGCCTTGGCATCCTCGAGGATCGCGTGCCCCTTGGCATGGGCCACCTTGGCCCATTGTTCATCCAGCGACGAAAGCTCCTGCAGGATGGCCGACCGGGCCCCCAGACGCAGGGCGCCGGACAGGTCGGGCGATTCAGACCCGGCACGCCGCCCGATCACATGCATCGCCTCGACACTGGCGTTCAGTTTCCGGGCAATCCAGGCTGTGTGGTGACAGACGCTTTCGGAATAGGCCGAACCATCCAGCAAGGTCAGTATCTTGTCCATGTCGTTCCTCCCTCAGTGCCCCATCAACTTGTCCATGGCGCCCGGCTTGTCGTGAATCGCCAACTCGTCGACGATCGTCTCGGACGCTTCGTTCAGACCGATCACCTGAACCTCCGCGCCCTCGCGGCGCCATTTCAGGATCGCCATGTCCAGCGCCTGGACCGAGCTGATGTCCCAGATGTGGGCCTGGCTGACGTCGATCACGACACGGTCCAGCGCTTCGCGGAAATCGAACGCCTCAACGAAATCCTCGGTCGAACCATAGAACAGCTGACCCTCCAGAACATAGGTCCGTTCGCGCCCGTCTGCCGAAAGGGTCGACGTGATGCCGAAAAGCTGGGCGATCTTGCCGGCAAAGAAGATGCCCGACAACAACACGCCGACCAGCACCCCGATGGCCAGGTTGTGGGTATAGACCACGGTGGCCACCGTCGAAAGCATCACGATCGACGACGACCGCGGATGGACCGTCAACGCCTTGATCGACGACCACGAGAAGGTGCCGACGGACACCATGATCATGATGGCGACCAGCGCCGGCATCGGAATCTGCCCCACCAGATCGCCAAGGCCGACGACAAGGATCAACAGCACGACCCCGGCCGTGAAGGCCGAAAGCCGCCCGCGCCCGCCGGATTTGACGTTGATCATCGACTGGCCGATCATCGCACAGCCCGCCATGCCGCCGATGAACCCGGTTGCCGTGTTGGCGATGCCCTGGCCGATGCACTCCTGATTGCGGTTGGATTTCGTGTCGGTCAGGTCATCGACGATGTTCTGGGTCATCAGGCTTTCCAGCAGGCCGACCACCGCAACCGCGACCGAATAGGGGAAGATGATCACCAGCGTCTCGAAGGTCAACGGGATCTGCGGAACCATGAACACCGGCAGCGTGTCGGGCAGCGCGCCCATGTCGCCGACGGTGCGCACCTCCCAGCCGGTCACGAAGACCAGCCCGGTCAGCACGAGGATCGTCACCAGCGGTGACGGCACCGCCTTGGTGAGGCGCGGAAACAGATAGATGATCGCCAGCGACACGGCGACCAGCGCATAGGTCAGCCATGTGACACCGGGATTGGCCAGGTTCAATTCGGGAAGCTGGGCCATGAAGATCAGGATCGCCAGCGCGTTGACGAAGCCGGTCATCACCGATTTCGACACATAGCGCATGAAGCGCCCCAGTTTCAGCAAGCCCGCGCCGATCTGAAGCAATCCGGCCAGGACGGTGGCGGCCAGGAGGTATTCAAGGCCATGGCTTTTGACCAGGGTGATCATCAGAACCGCGGTGGCCGCCGTGGCCGCCGAAATCATGCCGGGCCGCCCGCCGGTGAAGGAGATCAGCACCGCGATCGAGAACGACGCATAGAGGCCGACCTTGGGATCCACCCCCGCGATGATCGAAAAGGCGATGGCTTCGGGGATCAGCGCCAGCGCGACCACCAGACCGGCAAGCAGATCGCCGCGGATGTTGCCGAACCATTGCTGCCGGTATTCGGAGAGTGAAATCATGTGCGGTCCAATTCTCGGTGTCGAACGGCCCTTCGCAAGGCATTTCGGCAGAACGACATGGGATGGTCTTTTGGTTGTCCGGCGGATCGGCGGCCGGAAGAGCCACCCGGCGTTCCCACCGGGTCCTTGCGCGAATGCTGCCGCATAGACACGATTACGCGCCAACCCTCAAGGGTTAACCGGGCGATCGCGGGCATCGGCGGCGTTGCAGGTCGGCCCGGGGCCGGGCCATGGCCCACCCGTCCCTCAGTCCTCGGGCGAGTTCAGCGTGGCCCACATGTCGTCACGCGGCGGCGGCGGCGGCATGTCGCAGGCGCGGCGGTGAATGGCGACCTTGGCGATGAAATGCGCCGAAATCGGCGCCGTCACGAACAGGAAGGCCATGATCAGCAATTCATGCAGCGATGCGTCGCCCACGACGAACGAATGGATCATCGACGCCAGCAACAGCATGCCGATGCCGACGGTGCCGACTTTCGTCGGGGCGTGCAGCCGGGTCATCGGGTCGTTGAACTTCAGCAGTCCGATGACACCGACGATGACGAAGAACGATCCGATCAGCAGGCACAGCGCGGCGGCGTAGGTGGCGATGATTTCCATGGTCATTCGATGATGTCCCCTCTCAGAAGGAACCGTGCCAGTGCCACGGTCGACACAAAGCCCAGCATGGCGATCAGCAGGGCAATCTCGAAATAGATCTGCACGCCCTGGTGAATGCCCAGCAGAACCACCAGGCCCAGCGCGTTGATCACCATGGTATCCAGCGCCAGGATGCGATCGCCCGGTGTCGGCCCCAGCACCAGCCGCACCATCGACAGCACCTGACCCAATACAAGCGCGATAAAGGCGATGCCCAGGGCTGCATCCATAACTCCGTAAGCTGTGGTCATGAGAAAATCTCCTGAAGACGGCGTTCATAGCGGGTCTTGATGTCGTCGCGCACGGCATCGGGGTCGTCGGTGTGCAGCACATGCACCAGCAGGCTGTGACCTTCGTCGGACAGATCCGCCGACACCGTGCCCGGGGTCAGGGTGATCGTTCCGGCAAGGACCGTGATCGCCTCGGGTTGGCGCAATTCCAGCGGAACGACGATCCACGCCGGTTTCAGCTTGGCGTTCGACACGGTCAGAACGATCCACGCGACCTCGATATTGGCCACCAGGATGTCCCACAGCACCATGACGGAATAGGTTGTCATCTTGCCCAGCCGGAACCCCCGGGGCGTGTCCGGCCACCAGATCGAGGTCGTCCAGGGAATGACGATCCCCAGGATCAGACCGAACACGATCATGCCGGCCGACACCTGGTTTTGCAGGATCGTCCAGACCAGGGTCAGCAGAAGGGTCATGAAGGGGTGCGGCACCAGCCAGTAAAACGCGCGGGCCATGTCAGTGGTCCTCCTTCGGGGTGCTCAGTTTGCCCGGGGTGTCCAGCACGGTCGCGATATAGGGGCCGGGCGCGAACAGCTGCGCGGCCACCCGGGTCGTGTAACCGTGCACCTGTCCGGCGAACACCGTGTGCGCGACCAGAAGCGCCACCAGCCCGCCCGTCGCGACATAGGACAGCGTGGCGGGCCGCAGCATTTGCTCCGTATCGGCGGGGTCCGACAGGCTGTGGGGTTTCCAGAACAGGATGCTGCCGGCACGCGCGAAGCCCAGCAGGCTGACCAGGCTGGAAATCAGGACGACCGCCCAGATCCAGACGACCAGGTCGGTGCCATAGGCCGAATCGAGCACCAGCAGCTTGCCCAGGAAACCCGACAGGGGCGGCAGGCCGGCCATGGCGATGGCGCCGACGAAGAACAGGCCCGCTGTCAGCGATATCCCCGCCATCGGCGGCTGTGCCGTCAGTTCGACGTTGCCCCGCCCGCTGCGCACCAGGTCCGAGATCAGGAACAGCACGGCACCGGCCAGCGTCGAATGCACGATGTAATACAGGGCGGCGGCGATGCCCGACGGCGTGAACAGCGCGATCGCGACCATCACCATGCCCATCGAACCGATGATGGAAAACGCCACCAGCCGATCCAGACGGCGCGCGGCCAGCACACCCGCCATGCCGAGCGTCAACGACACCAGGGCGGCGGGCAGAAGCCAGACCTCGTGCAGGCCCGCCGTGACCTCCAGATCCGGCGGAAAGATCAGCGTATAGACGCGGATGATCGCATAGGCGCCGACCTTGGTCATGATCGCGAACAGCGCGCCGACCGGTCCCGGTGCCTCGGCATAGCTGGACGGCAGCCAGAAATGCAGCGGCACGACCGCCGCCTTGATCGCGAACACCAAAAGCAACAGGACCGACGCGACCCGGATCCCCACGCTGTCCTCCGGCCCGATCATCGCCACCCGGTTGGCCAGGTCGGCCATGTTCAGGGTGCCGGTTTCCGCATAGATCGACCCCAGCGCGAACAGGAACAAGGTCGAGCCGATCAGGTTGAACAGCACGTATTGCACGCCCGCCCTCAGCCGCACGTTGCCGCCGGCATGGATCATCAGGCCGTAGGACGCGATCAACAACACCTCGAAAAAGACGAACAGGTTGAACAGGTCGCCGGTCAGAAACGCGCCCAGCAGCCCCATCAGCTGAAACTGGAACAACGCGTGGAAATGCCGCCCGCGGTTGTCCCATCCCGACCCGATGGCATAGAGCAGCACGAACAGCGCCAGAACGACGGTCAGCAGGACCATCATCGTCGACAACCGGTCGCCCACCAGGACGATGCCGAAGGGCGCGGCCCAATCGCTGAGCCGATACAGCACGATGGACCCGTCCGAGACCTGCCAGGCCAGGCTTGCCGCGATCGCAATCAGCGCCAGCACACCGGCCAGCGAAAAGGTCCGCTGGATCCGGATATGATAGCGGGCGGCCAGCACGATGAACGGCGCAAGCATCGCCGGAAGAACGATGAGGGCGATGATCCAATGGCTCATGATCTGCCCCCCGGCTGTCGGTCGGCGCCGTCGGGCCGGTCATCCACGTGGTCGTCGTCCGACCCCAGGAAGGCGCCGAGCGCGATCATCACCACGACCGCGGTCATGCCGAAGGAGATCACGATCGCGGTCAGCACCAGGGCCTGCGGCAACGGATCGGTATAGACGGTCACCCCGTCCCGCAGGATCGGCGGCGCCCCGACGGTCAGCCGCCCGGATGCGAACAGGAACACGTTCACGGCATAGGTCAGCAGCGACATGCCCAGGATCACCGGAAACGTCCGCAACCGCAGCATGAGGTATAGTCCGCCGGCGGTCAGGATGCCGATGGCGGATGCGACGAGAATTTCCATGTCAGACGTCCCCCCTGGTGAAGACGGCCGAATCCGGCGCTGGTCGAACCCGGGAGGGGTCGATATCCATCGCATGTTCGCTGTCGGGCGTGTGCGCCCGCCGCGCCAGCCGCGAGAAACTCTCCAACGACAGCATCACCGCGCCGACCACGGCCAGGAACACGCCCAAATCGAACATCGCGGCGGTGGCCAGCTCGAACTTCTCGAACGGCGGAATGCGCACATAGGTGAAATCCGATGTCAGGAACGGCTTGCCCACGAACCACGACCCGATCCCGGTCAGCCCGGCGGTCAGAACCCCGGCGCCGATGACGCCGTGATAGGGGTATTTCAGGCGCGCGGATGTCCAGGAAAAACCGCTGGCCATGTATTGCATCACCACCCCGATCGACACGATCAGCCCGGCGATGAACCCGCCCCCCGGTTCGTTGTGACCGCGCAGGAAGATATAGAAACCCACCATCAGCACCAACGGCAGCAGAACCCGCGTCAGCACCACCATCATCATCGGATGGGTGTCGCCGGCCCGGGCCTGGTCGGGCTTGCGGTTCAGAAGCCGGGCGCGCACCGGCCCGTCCAGCAGGGTTTCGGTCAGCGCATAGATCAGCAGTGCCGCAATCCCCAGGACGATGATCTCGCCATAGGTGTCAAAGCCCCGGAAATCGACAAGGATCACGTTGACGACATTGTTTCCACCGCCGCCCTTGTAGGAATTGGCCAGGTGAAACTCGGAAATCGGCGTGCTGACGGCTTCGCGCAACAGGTAGTGATGGGCCAGCGCAAAGGTGGCCAGACCGCCCAGGATGGCAATGCCCGCATCGCGCACCCGGCGCAGAACCGTGCTTTCGATCGGGGTGTGGTTCGGCAGGAAGTTGAGCGCCAGCAGCAGCAGGATGATCGTCACCACCTCGACCGTGAACTGCGTCATGGCCAGATCCGGCGCGCTGAGGAAGACGAACCCGATCGAAACCATCAGGCCGACGATCCCGATCAGGATCAGCGACAGGAACCGATTGCGATGCATCAGGACCAGACCGGCGGTCGCGGCGACCAGCATCGCCCAGCCGCCGATGAAGACCGGCGAGGCGGGCTGGGGCGTACGGGTCGGGAAGCCGATCGATCCCGTGCTCCACGCGTGATAGCCGACCGCGAAGATCGCCACCGATCCGATCGCGGCATAGCGTGTGAACGCACCATCGTGAATCGGCAGGATCAGCTTTCTGGCGAGGCTTGCGGTGGCGTCCGTGATGGCATCGAAGATCGCCTTGGCCTCGGGGCGCGGTGCCGCGTCCCACAGGCGCAGGGCCGGGTTGAACACGGCCATCATGACCAGGCCGCCCACGACGGCGATGATCGACATGAACAGGGCGGGCACCAACCCGTGCCAGATCTTGAAATGCGCGGCGGGAATCTCGGCGGCATCCCCCAGCACCGAGGCCGTGATCAGCTTGACGAAGGGTTCGGCCAGGAACGGCGCGACACCGATCACCACGACCAGCAGCACAAGCGTTGCCGGCGGCATCCACAGACCTGCGGGCGGATCGTGGGGTTTTGCCGGATAATCGTCTCGCACCGGCCCAAGAAACACATGCCAGATCAGCCGGAAGCAATAGGCGGCGGAAAACAGCGCGCCGAACGTGGCCAGCGCCGGAACCAGCCATGGCACATCGAAAAGAACGGTGTGGTTCGCCTCTTCCAGCATCATTTCCTTCGACAGGAACCCGTTCAACAAGGGGATCCCCGCCATCGACAGCGCCGCCAGCGTGGCGATCACGAAGGTCACCGGCATCAAATGACGCAACCCGCCCAGCCGGCGGATGTCGCGGGTGTGGGTTTCGTGATCGATGATCCCGGCCGACATGAACAACGCGGCCTTGAACGTCGCGTGATTGAGGATGTGAAACACCGCCGCCATGGCGCCGAACGCGGTGCCGGTGCCAAGCAGCATCGTGATCAGGCCCAGGTGGCTGACCGTCGAGAACGCCAGAAGCGCCTTGAGGTCATGTTTGAACAGGGCAATCACCGCGCCCAGCACCATGGTCACCAATCCGGCGGTCGTTACGATGACGAACCATTCCGGTGTGCCCGACAGAACCGGCCACATCCGCGCCATCAGGAAGATGCCCGCCTTCACCATGGTGGCCGAATGCAGATAGGCCGACACCGGCGTCGGCGCCGCCATGGCGTGGGGCAGCCAGAAATGGAACGGGAACTGCGCCGATTTCGTAAAGCACCCCAGCAGGATCAGGATCAGCGCCGTCAGATACAGTGGGTCGGCCTGGATCAGATCGCGGTTCTGCAGGATCACGCTCAGGTCATAGCTGCCGACGATCTGGCCCAGGATCAGCATCCCGGCAATCATCGAGAGCCCGCCCATGCCGGTGGTCACAAGCGCCATCCGCGCGCCCTGCCGCCCCTCGGGCAGGTGTTTCCAGAACCCGATCAACAGGAACGACGACAGCGACGTCAGCTCCCAGAATACCAGCAAAAGAAGGATGTTGTCGCTGAGCACGATCCCCACCATGGCGCCCTGGAACAGCAGCAGGTAGGTAAAGAACTCGCCCATGTTGTCGTCGCGGCTGAGGTAGTGGCGCGCGTAGGCGATGATCAGAAGCCCGATCCCCAGGATCAGCAGGGCGAAGAAGAACCCCAGGCTGTCCAGCATCAGTGTGAAATTCAGCCCCAGCGCCGGCATCCAGTCGACCCGCGCCATCACCACATCGCCGGCCAGAACCGTGGGCAGATTGGTCAGCAAGCCGATGAAGGCGGCCAGCGAAACGGTGAACGTGACACCGGCACAGGCGGCGCGCCCGGCCGAGTTCATCAGCCCCGGCAACAGCGCGCCGAGAAAAGGCAGGGCGACAATGATAAGGAGGGACACGGAAACTCCTGGTTGGACCGGGTTTCAAACTGCGCAAAACGCCTTGGATTCGCAAGAGCGTAGCCGCATATCCCCGACTTTCTTTGAAAGTCTTTCGTTATTTTCGATCAAGACGAATCCGGCATCGCGGACAAAAGGTCGCGATTCGCGCCCGCCCCTCCCCGGCACCCGTGAATTGCGGGCGCCGGAGCCGGGTCGCGGCGGGTCTTGGCGCGACGCCGAAGCATGGCCGCGCGTCAGGCGCCCAGGACGACGTTGATCGCATCGACGGTGGCGCCGACGATGGTGTCGGCCTCGTCGCGCGTCAGGCAGAACGGCGGCGCATAGCCGATGATGTCGCCTTGCGGCATCGCGCGGGCAATGACGCCGCGTTTCGCCATTTCGGCCGAGATGGCGGCGCCGATCTTGCGCGACGGATCGAAGAATTGCCGCCCCTGCCGGTTCTCGACCATCTCGACCGCGCACAGCATCCCCTCGCCGCGCACCTCGCCGACATGGGCGTGATCGGCCAGCGCTCCCTGCATCTGGCGGTTCAGATAGGCGCCCACCTCGCGCGCGTTGTCGATCAGGTTCAGATCGTCGATCAGCAGCAGGTTGGCGACCCCGGCGGCGGCGCCGATGGGATGGGCCGAATAGGTCCAGCCGTGGCCAATGGGGCCGTTTTCATCGGTGCCCTGCTCCAGAACCTTCCACATCCGATCGCCCACGATGGACCCCGACAGCGGCGCATAGGCCGACGTCAGCCCCTTGGCGATGGTGATCAGGTCAGGCCGCATCCCGTAATGGTCGGATCCGAACATCGACCCCAGACGCCCGAACCCGGTCACGACCTCGTCCGCGACCAGCAGGATGTCGTGACGGTCCAGCACCTTCTGGATCGCGGGCCAATACCCCGGCGGCGGCGGCACGATGCCCCCCGTGCCCAGCACGGGTTCGCCGATGAAGGCGGCGATGGTGTCGGCGCCCTCGCGTTCGATCAGCGCCTCGAGTTGCGCCACCAGGTGATCGGTGAACTGCTCGGGCGTCATGTCCTCGTCGGTGCGGCGATAGTAATAGGGTGCGTCGGTGTGCACCACCTGGGCCAGCGGCAGGTCGAACTTCTGATGGAACAGATCGAGGCCCGTCAGCGACCCGGTCATCAGGCCCGATCCGTGATACCCGCGCCAGCGGCTGATGATCTTCTTCTTCTCGGGACGGCCCAGGATGTTGTTGTAATACCAGATCAGCTTGACGTTGGTTTCATTCGCATCCGACCCGGACTGGCCGAAATAGACCTTGCTCATGCCTTTCGGCGCGCGGTCGAGGATCATCTTCGACAGGGTGATCGACGCCTCGGTGCCGTGGCCGACATAAGCATGGTAATAGGCCAGCTCGTGCGCCTGCTCGGCGATCGCCTCGGCGATTTCGCTGCGGCCATAGCCCACGTTCACGCAATAAAGCCCGGCGAAGGCGTCGAGCGAGCGGTTGCCGTCGCGATCGGTGATATGGCACCCCTTGGCGGTCTTGATGACCCTTGTCGGGCTGTCGCCGCGGGCGTGGTTCGCCAGGTGGGTCGAGGGGTGAAAGAAACTCTCGCGGTCCCATTGCTCCAGCAGGTCGTTCTTCAGCATCGTCTTACCTTTCGTCTTGCGGGCGGACCCGCCGGTTTTTCGGTTTTCGCTCAGGCCCAGTCGCGGCAGACGTATTTCACGTCGGTGAAGGCTTCCATCCCCAGGCGCGAGCCTTCGCGCCCGATGCCCGATTGTTTCATGCCGCCAAAGGGGATCGGTGCGCCCGTCACCTTGGTGCGGTTAACCGCGACCATGCCGAACTGCAACGCGCGGCTGGCGCGATAGATGCGGCGCGGATCCTGCGTGTGCAGATAGGCGACAAGGCCGTATTCGGTGTCATTGGCCCGCGCGATGGCCTCGGCTTCGGTGTCGAAGGCGGCGATGGCGGCGACGGGGCCGAAGGTTTCCTCGTGCATGATGCGGGCATCGGGCGGCACGTCGGCCAGGACCGTGGGTTGAAAGAACAGCGGCCCGGCGACGTGCCGTTTGCCGCCACACAGAAGGCGCGCACCGCGTGCCACGGCGTCGGCGACCTGTTCTTCCTGCTTGGCGACGGCCGCTTCGTTCATCAGCGGGCCGATGTCGGGGTCGTCCATGCCGGGGCCGACGCTCAGCGCCTTCGTCGCCTCGGCAAAGCGGGTGCAGAACGCGTCGTACACGCCGCGCGCCACAAGGAAGCGGTTGGCCCCCAGGCAATCCTGGCCCGACGTGGCGAATTTCGCCTTGATCGCTTCGGACACCGCGCGCTCCATGTCGGCGTCCTCGAATATCAGGAACGGCGCGTGACCGCCCAGCTCCAGCACCAGCCGCTTGATCGTATCGGCGCCCTGGCGATACAGCAGGCGGCCGATTTCGGTCGAACCGGTGAACGACACGGCCCGCACGCGGGCGTCGTCCATCCAGGCGCCGACCACCTCGGGGGCGTCCCCCGTCACCACGTTGAACACGCCGGCGGGCAGCCCGGCCCGTTCGCCCAGTTCGGCCAGCGCCAGCGCCGAGCATGGCGTTTCGGCCGACGGATGCGCCACCACGGTGCATCCCGCCGCCAAGGCCGCCCCCGCCTTGCGCGTCAGCATCGCCGACGGGAAGTTCCATGGCGTGACCAGGGCGGCGACGCCCACGGGTTCGCGCCAGATCTCGACCTCGGCGTCGGGCAGGTGCGACGTGACGCCCTCGATGTTCGGGCGCCGCGCCTCTTCGGCGTAAAACTCGAGGAACGCCGCGGCATAGTCGATTTCGCCACGGGATTCGGAAATCGGCTTGCCCTGTTCGGTCGTCATGATGCGGGCCAGATCCTCGCGGTGTTCGATCATCAACTCGAACCAGCGGCGCAGGATCGCCGAGCGGTCCTGTGGCAGAAGGCCGGCCCAGGCGGGAAATGCGTCATGGGCGGCATCGACGGCGCGGCGGCTGTCGGCGGCGTTCAGGCGGGCCACGTCCGCCAGCTTGGCGCCGGTGGCGGGATCGGTGACCGCCAGCGTCGCATTCGCGCCGCCCGCGACCCAGGCACCGCCGACATAGGCAAAGCTGCGCGCCAGTTCCGGGCGGCTCAGAACGGGCAGACCATTGGCGGGGGGCGGTGTCGGTTTGGTCATCTCGGGTCTCCTCGGGCGGTCGTTGCATTCGACCGCAGGATACCGGGCGCGCGCCGGAAAATCGCCGGAATGCGCGGAAAACAGCACCGGATCCGGCGCCGATCCGCCCCGCCCGCCGGCGAAACCCGTGGTCAGCCGTCGGTTTCGGGATGCAGGATGGCGAACGGCGGTGGTGCGGATTTGATCGGCTTGGTCACGACATGGGTGAAATAGCGCGACAGCCCGATCCGTTCGGCCAGCACCGTGTCGATCAGGCGCTGATAGCTGTCGATGTCACGGGTGACGACCTGAAGCAGGTAGTCATAGCCGCCGCCCAGCGCCCAGCAGCCGGTGATCTCGTCATACCGCTCGACCGCCGCCTCGAACAGCTGGAACGCCGCCGCCTCGTGGCTGCCCAGTTCGGCCAGGACGAACACCGTGACGTGCGGCGCCAACCTGCGCAGCGCGATGTCGGCGCGATAACCGCGAATCAGCCCCGCGGTTTCAAGCCGCGCAAGCCGGTCGGCACAGGCGCTGGTGCCCAGGTTGACCCGTTCGGCCAGCGCGCTTTTCGAAATCCGGCCCTCGCGGGACAGCACGCGCAGGATCGCGATATCGCGTTGATCGAGTTTGACGATGGCCATGGCGAAGTGATGCGCAGGGCCGCCGGACTTGTCAATTGTCATGATTATGGCAATCATGGCAATCATGACAAGTTGGCCACCGGACCCCGGCACGTTGAAGCGACCCGCCTATCGGTCGCTGGTGAACGCCATCGAGACGGCGATGCAGACCGGAGCCCTGAAACCGGGCGACCGGCTTCCGACGCAGCGCCAGCTGGCGTTCGATCTCAGGCTCAGCGTGCAGACCGTCAGCCGCGCCTACAGCAAGCTGATCGAGGCGGGACGGATCAGCGGCGAGGTGGGGCGCGGCACCTATGTGCGCGGCCCCCGCAACGAGGTTCAGATCCCCTTTGTCACGCGCAAGGTGTCCCATGGCCTTCTGGACATGTCGATCCTGAAGCCCGTGGTGGACCACGGCCAGGAAAACGCCCTTGCCGAAGTTCTGCGGGCAATCGCGCGATCCTTGCCGCGCACCGTGCTGAACGCCAGGCGGCCGGCCATCGGCACCGATGCCACGTCGGAACCGCTCCGCCGGTGGCTGGCGCTGTGCGGGCTGAACCTGGACGATACCGTGGTGATCCCGACCAATGGCAGCACCAGCGCCATGACGGTGGCGCTGATGACGGCGGCGCAGCCCGGCGATCTGGTTCTGAGCGAGGACATCGGCCATCATACCCTGCGCGCGCTGGCCCGTTTCCTGGGGCTGCGGTTGCAGGGCGTGACGGTGAACGACGGCGGCATCTGCCCCGACGCCCTGGAAGCCGCGTGCCGCGCGGAAGGCGTCAAGGCGGTGTGCCTCATGCCCACGGGGCTGAACCCGCTGGCGTTCACCATGACCGACGAACGGCGGGCCGCCATCGTCGCCGTGGCACGCCGCCATGACCTGGCCATCATCGAAAACCACGCCTGGGGCCCCCTGCAGGACGCGGCGCCCCCGCCGATCGCCGCCCTCGCCCCCGAGCGGACGCTGGCCTTTACCGGGCTGTCGAAATGCCTGATGCCGGGGTTGCGAATGGGATACCTGGTGGTGCCCGATCACCTGGGCTCGGCCGCCGCGAACCGGCACCTTGTCACCGACTGGATCGCCAATCCGCTGATGTCGGAAATTGCCGAACGCTGGTTCGACAACGGCACCGCGGAACGCCTGCTGCACCGTCAGCGCCTGGCGCTGGCGGACCGGACCGGCCACGCGGTGCAGGTTCTGGATGGAATCGACATTCGCACCAGTTCGAACGGCCTGCATATCTGGATCGGGTGTCACGATGCCCGCGAGGAACGGGCGGTGGTCGATGCCGTGCGCCACGAAGGCGTCGCCGTCGCACCGGCGGCCAGCTTTTCCATCGGCCCCCATGCGCTTCATACCGGGATCGGCGTCGCCGTAGGTGGTCTGTCATTCCCCGATTTCGCCCGGGGGTTGCGGATTGTCGACCGCGAGATCCGCAGGATCCGCGCCCTGCCCTTCGGGGATCAAAGACGAAGCCCGTGAAAAGGAAGGGTGAAATTGTAATGGTTCAATATTCGCATTGACATGATTGTCGAACCTCCAAATGCTCACACAATCAGGACAATCCACACGCCATGGCCTCCTGACCGTGTGCATTGGATAAATCCAACAGAGAAAGGGTAAATAATGGCCACTTATAAAACCGCACTGGCAGCGAGCGCACTTGCCGCTGTCACGACCGTCGCAGGTGTAAGCGCCGTTCAGGCCGACACGTGGCGGTATGCCTTCGAAGAAGCCATGGACGAGGTCCAGGGCAAGTTCGCACAGAAGTTCAAGGAAGAGGTCGAGGCCAACTCGGACCACGAGATCCAGCTGTTCCCCTATGGCACCCTGGGCGAATCCGCCGACATCATGGAACAGGCCCAGGCCGGCATCCTGCAGTTCGTCGACCAGTCGCCCGGCTTCACCGGCGCGCTGATCCCCGAGGCGCAGGTGTTCTTCGTGCCCTACCTGCTGCCGCAGGACGACGAGGAGCTGTTCGAGTTCTTCCGCACCTCGAAGGCGATCACCGAGATGTTCCCCGAGCTTTATGCCGAACAGGGGTTGGAACTGCTGACGATGTTCCCCGAGGGCGACGTGGCGATCACGACGCGCGAGCCGCTGAAATCGCCCGAGGATTTCAACGAGGTGAAGGTCCGGGTGATGACCAACCCGCTGCTGGTCGAAAGCTACAAGGCGTTCGGCGCCACACCGACGCCGCTGCCCTGGGGTGAGGTTTACGGTGCCCTGCAGACCGGCATCATCCAGGGACAGGAAAATCCGACGTTCTATATCCTGTCGAACAAGCTGTATGAGGTCAGCGACTACATGACCTACATCGGCCACAACAACTTCACGACCGCCGTGATGGCCAACCAGGACTTCTATTCGGGCCTGTCCGAGGAAGACCAGGCGATGATCGAAGATGCCATCGACGTGGCGTTCGAATACATCCTCGATTACCAGCGGGGCCAGACGGAAGAGGCGATCAAGGGCATCAAGGAAGCCAAGCCCGGCTATACCGTCACCACGCTGTCCGAGGAAGAGCGCCAGCCGTTCAAGGATGCCGCCGCGCAGGTCGAGGCCGCGTTCATCGAGATGACCGGCGAAAGCGGCGAGAAACTGCTGGAGCAGTTCAAGGCCGATCTGGACGCCGTCAAGAAGTGACGCCCTGACGCAAGCCCCCCGCCATCCGGGGGGCTTGTCGTTGAAACCATCTCGGGAGGACGCCGGTGACGAACGACAACCACGGCTCGCAACTGCAATCGCAGACCGACACCACCGGCACGGACGACGCGCCTCTCGAAGCCTATGAATCCAGCCTGCCGGGCTTTCTCGGCACGCTGGACACCTGGATCAGCAAGGTCGAATCCGCCATGCTGGCCCTGGGCGTTCTGCTGATGGCGGCCAACACCAGTGCCAATGTCATCGGCCGGTTCGTCTTCCAGAGTTCGCTGTTCTTCTCGGAAGAGTTGAACCGGGTTCTCATCATCCTCATCACCTTTGCCGGGATTTCCTATGCCGCGCGCCATGGGCGGCATATCCGAATGTCGGCCATCTTCGACGCCTTGCCCAGTCGTATGCGCAAGGTGCTGATGATCGTGATCTCGCTGGTGACGGCCATCTTCATGCTGGGGCTGGCGTGGTATTCGCTGCAATACATCCTGACGCAGGCCGGGCGCGGCCGCGTTCTTCCGTCGTTGCAAATACCGGTCTGGCTGACGCTGGTCTGGGTGCCGGTCGGCTTCTTCATGACCGGGGTTCAGTATCTTCTGACCGCCATCAAGAACATGATCGAAAGGGACATCTACCTGTCGACCAATGTTCTTGAAGGGTATGACGACAACGAGACAGAGGTCTGAACCATGGCAATCACGATTTTCTCCATCATGATCGTCCTTCTGCTTCTGGGCTTTCCGATGATGATCCCGCTGATTGTCGGCGCCTTCGTCGGCTTCTATTCCCTGTTCGGCGGCTTTGGTCAGCTTGAAACCATGGTGCAGCAGATGATGGCGGGCATCCGGCCCGCGTCGCTGATCGCCGTGCCGATGTTCATCTTTGCCGCCGACATCATGACCCGCGGCCAATCGGCCGGGCGGTTGATCGACATGGTGATGGCGTTTGTCGGCCACCTAAAGGGCGGGCTGGCGGTGTCGACCGCGACGGCCTGCACCATGTTCGGCGCGGTGTCGGGGTCGACCCAGGCCACGGTGGTGGCGATCGGATCGCCCCTGCGGCCACGGATGCTGAAGGCCGGCTACAAGGACAGTTTCGTTCTGGCGCTGATCGTCAATTCATCCGACATCGCGTTCCTGATTCCGCCCTCGATCGGAATGATCATCTATGGCGTCGTGTCCAACACGTCGATCGCCGAACTGTTCATCGCCGGCATCGGGCCCGGCCTTCTGATCCTGTTTCTGTTCTCGGTCTATTCGGTGATCTATGCCATCCGCCACGATGTGCCGACCGAGGAAAAGACCACCTGGGGCGCGCGCATAAAGGCCGTGCAACAGGCCCTGTGGCCGCTGGGATTTCCGGCGATCATCATCGGCGGCATCTATGGGGGCATCTTTTCTCCCACCGAAGCCGCGGCAGCCTGTGTGCTTTATGCCATCTTCCTGGAACTGATCGTCTTCCGCTCGCTCGATCTGCGGGGGTTGTATGAAACGGCCAAGTCCACGGGGCTGATCACCGCGGTCGTGTTCATCCTTGTCGCGGCCGGCGCCGCGTTCTCGTGGGTGATCTCGTTCGCGCAGATTCCGCAGGCGATCCTCAGCGGGATCGGCATCGACCAGATGGGTCAGATCGGGGTGCTGTTCGTCATTTCCATCGCCTTCTTCATCGGCTGCATGTTCGTCGATCCCATCGTCGTGATCCTCGTGCTGGTGCCGATCTTCACACCGGTGGTCAATTCCGTCGGGCTTGATCCAGTTCTGGTCGGCACGGTCATCACGCTTCAGGTTGCCATCGGGTCGGCGACGCCGCCGTTCGGCTGCGATATCTTCACGGCCATCGCGGTGTTCAAACGGCCCTATATCGAGGTCATCCGCGGCACGCCGCCGTTCATCGTGATGCTGCTGGGCGTTTCCGTGTCGCTGATCTTCTTCCCGCAGATCGCCCTGTTCCTGCGCGACCTCGCGTTCGCCAAATAACCGCAAAGAGAGTCTGGCATGTTCACCCATATCCTTGCGCCCTATGACGGATCGAAAAACGCGGATCGCGCGCTGGAAAAAGCGGCGCAGCTTGCGAAGCTGACCGATGCCAGCATCAGCCTGCTGACCGTGTTCCGGCACCATTCCATGCTGGAAGCCTCGCTTTCGATGGTGCGGGTCAACGATCCCGGGCGCATCGACGACGCCATGCGCGAACATGCCTCGGGGATCGTCGCCCATGGCAAGCAATTGTTGATCGACGCCGGCGTGGCAAACGTGCGCGGGTTCGTCCGCTCGGGCCGGCCGGCCCGCGAAATCAACCAGTTCGCCATAAAGCACGGGGTCGACCTGATCATCCTGGGCAGCCGCGGTCTTGGCGCGTCGGGCGACGGTTATCTGCTGGGCAGCGTGTCGCACAAGGTGACGGGCCTGTCCAAATGCCCCGTCCTTGTCGTCTAGCAGGCCCGGCATGGCCACCCCGCCCAAGCCCCGGGTCTTTGACAGCCGCCTGCGGTCGCACGCCGAAGGCCCGGCGCGGATCGGCGCCATCCTGTTGTCCACCGATCAGGTGTTCGAAGGCGATGCCGCGCGCCTGATCGACCGCGACCGGGCCGTCCTGCACGTCGCGCGGATCGCGTTCGAAAATCCCACCACGCCCGAAAGGCTGCGCGCCATGGCCCCCGACCTGGCGCGCACGGCGGGCCTGCTGGTGCCGGGTGCCACCTTGTCGGCGGTGGCCTTTGCCTGCACGTCGGCGTCGGTCAGCATCGGCAACGGCCCCGTCGCCGATGCGGTTCACCAAGGGCTGCCCGGCGTTCCCGTCATCACGCCGTCCTTTGCCGCGCTGGCCGGGCTTGCGGCGCTTGGCGCGCGGCGGGTCGCGATGCTGACCCCCTATCTGCCGGAAACCACCGAACCGATGGCCGAATACCTGTCGGACTGCGGGCTGGATATCGTGGAAAACGCGTGTTTCGCCCTTGAGGACGATCGCGACATGGCCCGCGTCGACGACGACAGCATGATCGAAACCGCCTGTGCCCTGGACACGCCCGAGGTCGAGGCGGTGTTCCTGTCGTGCACCGCCATGCGCGGCGTCGATGTGATCGAGCGGATCGAGACGCGGCTGGACAAACCCGTGGTCACCTCGAACCAGGCGTTGTGCTGGGCGCTGGACCGGATGGCCGGCCTGAACGGGCGCCCCCGCGGGTTCGGACGACTTTGGGATTGCGCGATGCCGGCGGCATTTGCCAAAGGTATCGGAGCGTAACGGACGGCATCATCGCCCTGTCCGACGACATGCAACATCAACCGCGACAGGAGGCAGGGCATGACAACCTTCGAGGCGAATTTCACCCGGTCCGAATACCGGCGTCGTATCGCAAAGACCCGCAAGGCGATGGCCGACAGGGGGCTGGATGCGATCGTGGTCTGCGACCCGTCGAACATCTCGTGGCTTTCGGGCTATGATGGCTGGTCGTTCTACGTCTATCAGGCGGTGATCCTGACCCATGACGGCGATCCGGTCTGGTGGGGGCGCGCCATGGATACCCTGGGCGCACGGCGCACGGTGTTCATGGAGGATGACGATTGCATCCGCGGCTATGACGACACATTCGTGCAGAACCCCGAAAAGCACCCGATGACCGACCTGGCACGGCTGCTTGCCGAACTGGGGTTGGAAAAGGCGCGGATCGGCGTCGAGATGGACAATTACTATTACGCCGCCGCCGCCCATGCGACCCTGGTGCGCAGCCTGCCCGATGCCAGCTTTCCCGACGCGACCGCATTGGTGAACTGGCAGCGGGCGGTCAAGTCCGAACGCGAGATCGAATACATGCAACGGGCCGCGCGGATCGTCGAGGTCATGCACGAGCATATCGTCGCCACGGCGGAACCGGGAATGCGCAAGAACGACCTGGTGGCCGAGATCTATGCCGCGGGGATTCGCGGCGCCGACGGATACTGGGGCGATTACCCGGCCATCGTGCCCATGGCGCCCTCGGGTCTGGATGCGACGGCGCCCCATCTGACATGGGACGACCGGCCGATGGAAACCGGCGAGTCGACGTTCTTTGAGATCGCCGGCGCCCATCGCCGCTATCAATGCCCACAGTCGCGCACCCTGTTCCTGGGCGAGGTGCCGCAAAAATACCGTGACGCGGAATCCGCCGTGCTGGATGCGATCGACGCCGGGCTGGAACAGGCCCGCCCCGGCAACCGCGCCGAGGACATCGCCAACGCCTTCAACGCCACGCTGAACAAGGCGGGGTTCGAAAAGGACAGCCGCTGTGGCTATGCCATCGGCATCAGCTATCCACCCGACTGGGGCGAACGCACGATTTCCTTCCGGCGCGGCGACATGACCGTTCTGGAAGAGGGCATGACATTCCATTTCATGCCTGCGCTCTGGCTGGACGACGGTGGCCTGGAAATTACCGAACCGATCCGCATCACCGAAACCGGGCATGAATGCTTCTGCAACACGCCCCGCCAATTGTTCGTCAAATCATGACCACCAGCCCGATCACCCCGACCATTCCGCTGGACGCGCAGGGCGCGTTCCACGGCTTCCTGCGCCTGCCCCACAGCCGCGACGACAGCGCCTGGGGCGCGGTGATGGTGCCGATCAGCGTGATCGCGGGCGGCGACGGGCCGACCGCGTTGCTGACCGCCGGCAACCACGGTGACGAATACGAAGGCCCCATCGCGTTGCAGGAACTGGCGGCGACGCTGGACCCTGCAACCGTCAATGGCCGGATCATCATCCTGCCGATGATGAACCTGCCCGCGTTCAGTGCCGGACGGCGCTGTTCGCCCATCGACGGCGGCAACATGAACCGCAGCTTTCCGGGCCGTCCCGACGGCACCGTGACCCAGAAGATCGCGCATTACATCGCCACCGAACTGGTGCCGCTGTCCGATATCGTGCTGGATTATCATTCGGGCGGGCGCACGCTGGATTTCCTGCCGTTCGCCGCCGCTCATATCCTGCCCGACAAGCGTCAGGAGGCGGCGTGCATGGCGGCAATGACGGCCTTCAACGCGCCCTATTCCATGAAGATGCTCGAGATCGACAACGTCGGGATGTTCGACACCGAAGTCGAAAGCCAGGGCAAGGTGTTCGTCACCACCGAACTGGGCGGCGGCGGCACGTCCACGGCGGCCAGCGTCGCAGTGGCGCGCAAGGGCGCGCGCAACCTGCTGATCCACGCCGGCATCCTGAACGGCACCTGCGAAACCGCGCCGTCGGTCACGCTCGACATGCCCGACGGGCGCTGTTTCGTGTTCAGCGAACATGCCGGATTGCTGGAACCGCTGGTCGATCTGGGCGCGTCGGTCGAGGCCGGGCAACCGATTGCGCGGCTGTGGCCGGCCGACCGCAGCGGCGCCGCACCACGCCAGCTTGCGGCGGGCCTGTCGGGTATTCTGACCGCGCGCCATTTTCCCGGCCTTGTCGGAATGGGCGATTGCGTCGCCGTGGTGGCGGTGCCCGTCACAGCGTGATCCGGGCGGCACCGCGGCCGGTTCAGGCCTTCTTCAGCGCCGTGAGAATTTCGGTGCGCAGACTTTCGGGCAGGGTGTCGATGGCATGGGCCATCGCGGCCAGGTCTTGCCGCGCCGCGTGCAACTGATCGAGCAGGGACAGCACCGTGCCAAGGGCTGTCTCGTCGAACTCGAGATCCAGCGACAGATCGCACAGCAACTCGAGGCGCGCGATGTCGACGCGGCGAAAGACGTATCCGTGGGCTGCGCGCTCGGGCTTCACGAACTCGCCCTCGACGAACCGGACCAGGCGGCTTCGGGTCAGACGCGTGACAGTGGCAATGACTTCGTCTTCAGACAACAGCTCGCTCATGTCATGGCCCCTTTCATCAGATCGGCCCGGGGATCGACCCCGTGGGTCTTGCGCCATTCCGTCAGGAAATCACGCAGCGCCGCGTCGGGTTCGGGCGGTGCGACAATCTTCAGTTCGACCATCTGATCGCCCTTGGCCTTCTGCCCCTTGCGCGCCACCCCGCGCCCGCGCAACCGCAGGATCCGCCCCGAGCTTGCGCCCGCCGGAATGGTCAGGCCGACCGGCCCGTCGATGGTGGGGGCTGTCACCTTGCCGCCCAGGACGGCTTCGTCGATGGTGATGGGCAGGGTCACGAGGATATCGTCGCCCTCGCGGCTGAACACGGGGTGCGGGCGCACCATGACGGTGATCAGGGCATCGCCGGCCGGGCCGCCGCCGAAACCGGCGCCCCCCTTGCCGCGCAGCCGCAAGGTCTGGCCGTCTTCGGTGCCCTGCGGAATCTTCACGGCAAGGGCATTGCCATCGGGCAGGGTGATGCGCGTTTCCGACCCGCGCACGGCGTCCAGGAACGGCACCTCGAGGGAATAGCGCGCATCGGGCCCGGCAGCTGAAAAGCCGCCGCCGCCAAAACCGCCACCCCCGGCGGTGCGGCCCCGGTTACGCAGGATCTCGGCGAAGATGTCGGCCGGGTCGGCGTCCTGTCCAAAGCCGTGGCCCTGCTGATAGCCATGGTTCGGCCCGCCTGCGAAATCGCGGTAATATTGCCGCTGGGGCCGTTCGGTGCCCGAGGCGTCGATTTCGCCGGCATCGAAACGTGCGCGGGTTTCGGGATCCTTCAGCAGGTCATAGGCGGCCGAAATCGCCTTGAACCGGGCTTCGGCACCCGCATCGTCGGGGTGCAGATCGGGGTGACTGGTGCGCACCAGCCGGCGATAGGCTTTCTTGATGTCTGCCGCAGTCGCGTCCTTGCTCAGACCGAGGGCGGCATAGGGATCGTCGGACATTCAGGCTCCTTGTGGTCGGCCTTGGGCGCGCGCGCACCGGCGGGCGCCGCCTTTGGCGGCATTCTGCGGCGCGGCGCCGATCCCTGTCAACATGGGGGCAGACGGTCAAAAATCGACCCCTGCGGGCGACCCCGCCCCACCCCAATCATGGCGCCGGGACAGGATCAGGCGTTGTCGTCCGCCCCGCGGGACGTAAGCCGCCAGCCGGCCTGTTCCGGCAGGAACGCCTCGATCGCGGCGGTGACGATCACGGTCACCTCGCCGCTTTCGGGGTTGGTGATGTCCAGCCCGCCGTGACCCGCGGTGACGCTGGCGCGACCGCGCGGCAAAAGGCGCGCGATGGCGGCGGTATCCACCCGGTCGGGGTGTTGCGCGCCGATCGTCACCCGCACATCCATGTCATCATGCGCGATGTCGAGGGTGGCAAAGATCGGCAGGGTCGAGCGGCGCAGCGCGGCCTCGACCGCGCGCCCGGCGGCCTTGGTATAGTCGCGCCCATGCAGATCGTTGCCCATGCCCGTTTCGAGGATGAACCGTCTCATGTCCGCTCCATGTCGAAGGATACCGAAATCGCGGCGTTGGCGATGACGGTGGGGTTGCCATCGGGCCGTGGCACGTCCAGGCCGCCCTTGCGGACCGTGATCTGGACCTGGCCATAGGGAAACACCCGCGCCAGGGCGTCCACGTCCACCGAATCGGGATCCTGCACGCCGATCTCGGCGTCGATGATCATGGCCGCGCGATCGAAGTCGAACAATTCGGCCAGGTTGATCGAATTGCGCCAGAGCGCGTCCTTCAGCGCCTTTTCGGCCGCCGCGGTGTAATCCTGCCGCCGCAGCGAGGTGCCGATGCCGAATTCGGTCAGAAGGCGGTGGCGCGGCATGGCGGTTCCTTACAGGCGGCGCGGGAATGTCCCGAGCATCACGATCTCGTCCGTGAAATGGTCCAGCTCCTCGAAGGCGCGAATCATGTTCTCGTCTTCGGGGTGGCCTTCGACGTCGGCATAGAACTGGGTCGCGGTGAAATCGCCGTTCACCATGTAGCTTTCCAGTTTCGTCATGTTGATGCCGTTGGTCGCGAATCCGCCCATCGCCTTGTAGAGCGCGGCGGGAATGTTGCGCACGCGGAACACGAACGACGTGACCATCGGCCCGTCGCCGCGCCGCGACAGGTCGGCCTCGCGCGCCATGACGATGAACCGGGTGGTGTTGTTGTCGAAATCCTCGATGTTCGCGGCCAGCACGTCCAGGCCGTAAATCTGTCCGGCCAGTTCCGACGCCAGGGCCGCGCTTGACGGATCGCCCGCCTCGGCCACCAGTTTCGCCGATCCGGCGGTGTCGACGCCGGTGATCGAGGCGATGTTGTGGTCGCTCAGGAACCGGCGGCACTGGCCCAGCAGAACGGTATGGCTGGTGGCGGTCTTCACCTGCTCCAGCGTCGTTCCGGGCACCCCCAGCAGGGCGATGTGGACGCGCACGAACGCCTCGTCGACGATCTTCAGCCCGCTTTCGGGCAACAGGGAATGCACATCCGCCACCCGCCCGTAGGTCGAGTTTTCAACCGCGATCATGCCCAGATCGGCGTCGCCGTCGCGCACCGCCGCGATGGCATCGTGAAACGTGGTGCAGGGATAGGGCACGTGGTCGGGCCGCGACTGGACACAGGCCTGATGGCTGTAGGCGCCCAATTCGCCCTGAAACGCGATCTTTCCGGCCATTGTCGCACCCCTTGGTTTCGGTCTTGACGCAAAAAGCGTCACATGGCGTTTCGTCGCGCCTCATATCGCTTGAAACGAGGGGGCGGAAGAGGATAGGTAGCAAACCAACGCACAGGTAACACGGATCGCGACATGTTCGACACAATGACACTGACAAAAGCCGTGGGCGCACTCTGCGGGATGTTCCTCATCTTCCTTCTGGGGGGTTGGGTCGCCGAAAGCCTGTATCACGTCGGCGGTCATGGCGATGAAAACCAGGCCTATGTGATCGACACCGGGGAAGACGAAGGCGCAGACGAAGCCGAAGCCGAAGCGGCCGATGAACCGCCGGTCGAGGAACTGCTGGCTTCGGCCGACATCGGTTCGGGCGAACGGACGTTCAACAAGTGCAAGGCCTGTCACAAGCTGGGCGCCGGCGAAAACGGCACGGGCCCGACGCTGCACAACATCATCGACCGCCCGGTGGATTCGATCGAGGGCTTCAACTATTCCGGCGCGCTCGAGCAGGTGGCTGATGTCTGGAGCTACGAGAACCTGTATCACTTCCTCGAAGATCCCAAGGGCTGGGCGCCGGGCACCAAGATGAGCTTTGCAGGACTGCCCAAGCCGCAGGACCGCGCCAACGTGATTGCATACCTCGAGTCGGCCGCGAACTGAGACTGTCTTGCGGACGACGACGTGACGATGCCGGCCTTCGGGTCGGCATTTTCATTTCTGCCGATGGTCGCCAAGGGCCGAAGGTTGCACCAAGATGTCGGGGCGATCACAAAGTATCAACTTGATCCCGCCACGCCGACCTTTAACCTGATCGCCCATACCCGACCGTGATTTCCGCAAAGGTCCGCTTCATGTCCAGATCATCGACAATCGCCCTGCCCCGCGTGCCTCTGGCGCTGAAGGCCCGCCGGACCTGGATCGCGGCCATCGCGGTTGCGCTGACGGCCCAGGGCGCGGCGGCGCAGGGTGCGGGCGGTGACGCGAAGATCATCACGGCGCACGGGTTCTCGGATCTCGGTGCGCTGGTCTATGGGCCGGACTTCGAACATCTGGCCTACGTGAACCCCGACGCGCCCAAGGGCGGCGAGATGTCGACCTGGGCGCGGGGCACGTTCGATTCGATGAACCCCTATACCCGCAAGGGGCGCGCGCACGGCTTTTCGGTCCTGCCCTATGAGCGGATCATGACCAACACCGACGACGACGCCTATGGCTCGTACTGCCTGTTGTGCGAAACGCTGGAATATCCCGAATCGCAGGACTGGGTGATCTTCAACCTGCGCCCCGAGGCGACGTTTTCCGACGGCACGCCGCTGACGGCGGAAGACGTGGCCTTCACGTTCCGGCTGTTCCTGGAACAGGGACTGCCGTCGTTTTCATCGGCGGTCAAGGCGCTGATCCCCGAGGTCGAGGTTCTGGGACCGCACCGCGTCAAGTTCCATTTCGCCCCCGACGTACCGCGCAAGGGTCTGATCGGCCAGGCCGGGGCGACCATCGTCTTTCAGAAGAAGTGGTTCGAGGAGACGGGCGCGCGGCTGGACGAAAGCCGCCTGACCCAATCGCCCGGCTCGGGCCCCTATATGATCGACGAGGTCGAGGTGAACCGCCGCATTTCGGTCAAGCGCAACCCCGACTATTGGGGCGCCGACCTGCCGATCAACCGCGGGCGGTGGAACTTCGATACCATGCGGGTCGAGTTCTTTGCCGATACCAATGCCGCGCTCGAGGGGTTCAAGGCGGGCGCTTATACCTTCCGCCAGGAAAGCAGCTCTCTCACCTGGGCGACGCAATACGATTTTCCGGCGATCGAGAAGGGTCACATCGTCAAGGAGGAATTGCCCGACGGCAGCCTGCCGCAGGCGACGGGGTTCATTTTCAACCTGCGCAAGGAAAAGTTCCAGGATCCGCTGGTGCGCCGGGCGCTGGGTCTGATGTTCAATTTCACCTGGACGAACGACACCCTGCAATACGGTCTGTTCGCGCAACGCGCCTCGTTCTGGGAAAATTCCGAGCTTGAGGCCAGGGGGATGCCCGAAGGCCGCGAGCTGGAGTTGTTGCAGGGCGTCGCCGACATGCTGGACCCGGCCGTGCTGTCCGATCCGGTTCCGGTGCCCGATGCGGGCGGCAAGCGCCAGCTTGATCGCGGCAACCTGCGCGCGGCGGCCGACCTTCTGGAACAGGCCGGCTGGATCGCCGGGGACGACGGGATGCGCCGCAAGGACGGTCGTGTCCTCAGTCTCGAATTCTTGCAGAACAACCCCAGTTTCGACCGGATCATCCTGCCCTATATCGACAACCTGAAACGTCTGGGCGTCGATGCGAAATACAACCGGATCGACGACGCGCAATACACCCTGCGCGAACGCGACGGCGATTTCGACATGATCTATGACGGCTATACCAATGGCCTTGAGGAAGGGCTGGGCAT
Source organism: Oceaniglobus indicus (assembly GCF_002751875.1). GTDB lineage: Bacteria > Pseudomonadota > Alphaproteobacteria > Rhodobacterales > Rhodobacteraceae > Oceaniglobus > Oceaniglobus indicus. The sequence goes on from NZ_NMZM01000002.1 coordinate 104,062, forward strand.
CGGTCAACGCTTCGGCTGTGCGGATGCAAAGAACAGCGTCTTCAACCCCGCTTCCTATTGCGATCCGGCGGTGGACAAGCTGATCGACGAGGTGGTGAAGGCCGAAAGTCTGGAAGACATGCAGGCCGCCGTGCGCGCCATCGACCGGATCATGCGCCACGCCTATTTCGTGGTGCCGGTGTGGTACAATCCCACCTATTGGGTCGCGTATTACGACCAGTTCGCCTATCCCGATACCTTGCCACCCTATGCGTTGGGGGCCTTGGATTTCTGGTGGTATGACGCCGACAAGGCCGCGCAACTGCGCGCGGCGGGGGCGCTGTAACCCGCCATGGGCGCCTATATCCTTCGCCGTCTGCTGCTGATCGTTCCCACGTTGCTTGGGATCATGGTGCTGAACTTTGCGCTGACGCAATTCGTGCCGGGTGGCCCCATCGAACAGGTGATCGCCCAGCTTGAAGGTCAGGCCGATACCTTCGCGGGCATTTCCGGCGGCGCCGGTGACGCGGGCAACCAGACGTTCGAGACCGAGAATTACGTCGGCTCGCGCGGCTTGCCGCCGGAATTCATCGCCAAGCTGGAAAAGGAATTCGGCTTCGACAAACCGCCGCTGGAACGGTTCCTGTCGATGATGTGGAATTATATCCGGTTCGATTTCGGCGAAAGCTATTTCCGTTCGATTTCGGTGATGGATCTGGTTCTGGAGAAGATGCCGGTGTCGATCACGCTGGGCCTGTGGTCGACCGTCATCGCCTATCTGGTGTCGATCCCGCTGGGCATCCGCAAGGCGGTGAAGGACGGATCGGCGTTTGACACCTGGACCAGCGGCTTGATCATCATCGCCTATGCCATTCCCGGCTTCCTGTTCGCGATCCTGCTGCTGGTGCTGTTCGCGGGCGGGTCGTATTTCCAGATCTTCCCGCTGCGCGGGCTGACCTCGGACAATTTCGATCAGTTGAATCCGCTGCAAAAGGCGCTGGATTACCTGTGGCACATCGCGCTGCCGGTGATTGCATCCACCATCTCGGCCTTTGCCACGTTGACGCTGCTGACCAAGAACAGCTTTCTGGACGAGATCAAGAAACAATATGTGGTCACCGCCAAGGCCAAGGGCCTTTCGGAACACAAGGTGTTGTATGGCCACATCTTCCGCAACGCGATGCTTATCGTCATCGCCGGTTTTCCGGCGGTGTTCATCGGCGTGTTCTTCGGCGGCTCGCTGATCATCGAAACCATCTTCTCGCTCGACGGGCTGGGACGGCTGGGATTCGAGGCGGCCGTGGCGCGGGATTATCCGGTGATCTTCGGCACGCTGTTCTTCTTTGGCCTGATCGGGCTGGTCGTCGGCATCCTGTCGGACATGATGTATGTCTTCATCGACCCGCGCATCGACTTCGACAGCCGCGAGACCTGAGCCATGGTGAACACGTCCCCCACCCAGCCCGATGTCGTCACACCCCCCGCGCAGCCCGCGCCGGGGATGGATGCGCCGCCCCCCGTGGTGCCGGCGCGCAAGCGCATGGTCCTGTCGCCCCTGAACCAGCGACGCTGGCGCAACTTCAAGAAGAACCGCCGCGCGCTGTGGTCGCTGTGGATCTTCGCGGTGATCTTTACCTTGTCGCTGTTTGCCGAATTCATCGCCAACGACAAGCCGATCCTGGTTCAGTATCGCGGCGACTGGTATGCGCCGATCTTCAACTTCCATTCGGAAGAGGAATTCGGCGGCGACTTCCGCACCGAAGCCGTCTATGGCGATATCGAGGTCAAATGCCTGATCCGCACCGGCGGGCTTGAGGAATGTTTTGACGATCCCGAACGTCTGATCGCGGCGGTGGATGCGGGTGAAACCCCGGCGGGCGATTTTGAATCGGGCTGGATGATCTGGCCGCCGATCCCCTATTCCTATGACACGATCAACGATCTGGGCCGTGCCGCGCCCTCGCCGCCGGACGGCACCCATATCCTTGGCACCGACGACACCGCGCGCGACGTTGCTGCGCGGGTGATCTATGGCTTCCGCCTGTCGATCCTGTTCACGCTGATCGTCACGGCGCTGACATCGCTTCTGGGCATCCTCGCGGGGGCCGTGCAGGGCTTCTTCGGCGGCTGGACCGACCTGATCTTCCAGCGTTTCCTTGAAATCTGGACGTCGACGCCATCGCTTTACGTCATCATCATCCTGTTCGCGATCCTGGGGCGCAGTTTCTGGCTGCTGGTCTTCGTCACCGTGCTGTTCGGCTGGCCCGCTTTGGTGGGCGTGGTGCGGGCCGAGTTCCTGCGGGCGCGCAACTTCGAATACGTCCGCGCCGCCCGCGCGCTGGGCGTCGGCAACTGGACGATCATGTTCCGCCACATGCTGCCCAATGCCATGGTCGCCACGGTCACGATGCTGCCGTTCATCATTACCGGCACGATCTCGACCCTCGCGTCGCTCGATTTTCTCGGGTTCGGGTTGCCATCGTCCGCCCCGTCGCTGGGCGAACTGACGTTGCAGGCGAAACAGAACCTTCAGGCGCCGTGGCTGGGGTTCACCGCGTTCTTCACCTTCGCGATCATGTTGTCGCTGCTGGTGTTCATCTTCGAGGGTATCCGCGACGCCTTCGATCCCAGAAAGACGTTTCAGTGATGGCGGTCGATCTGCGCGCCCTCATCGGACCGGCCTATGGCATCGCCCTGGTGATCCACGGCCTGTTCGTGGTTTTCGTGATCGGTGCCGGCGCAACCTCGGCGGTGTTCGTTGCCGGCACGGCCAACGCATGGCGCTCGGACCTGCTTGCCTTTCCGCTGATCCTGCTGCCGGCGTTGCTGGGGGCGTTGCCGTCGATCATCGCGCTGTTGTCGTGGTTCCTGCTGTGGCGCCGCGATCGGCGGCCATCGGTGGGGCATCGCGTGCTGACCACCGGCTGGGCCGCGGTGCTGGTCGGGCTGACGGTGTTCGGCATGGCGAACGCCCAGGGCGGAGCCGGAGCATGAAGGGCGAACGCCACGTCCCCACCCCCGTCGCCGCCCGTCGCGCCGAACGCACGGCGCAGACCTATCCGCTGTATGCGATTTCGCTGGCGGTCATCGCCACCTGCCTGATCGTGCTGATCACCCATCTGCTGATGTCGATCATCGAGGGCGCACCGTTTCCGGTGCTGAAGGATCCGCTGTTGTTCTGGGCCAGCTTCGCGTTGATCGGCGGCGGCATCGGCATCGTCGGTCTTGCCTGGCGTCGGGCGCGGCTGAACCGCCCGCCGGGGCGGGGCCTGCGTGTGTTCGTGATCGTCGCCGCCTGCATCTTTGTTCCCGCCACCCTGTTCGAGATTGTCCTGTGACCGCATCGCCCCCTTCAAACACCGTGCTGGACGTGCGCGACCTGACCGTGACCTTCCGCCAGGACGGCGCGTGCACCGTTGCCGTGCGCGGTGTTTCGTTCCATGTCGACAAGGGCGAAACCGTCGCGCTGGTGGGGGAATCCGGGTCCGGCAAATCCGTCACCGCCTTGTCCACCGTGTCGCTTCTGGGGGATTCCGCGGAAACCACCGGGTCCATCGTTTACGAAGGCACCCAGATGGTCGGCGCCCCGGAGAAAGACCTGCGCCGGGTGCGTGGCAACGACATCAGCTTCATCTTTCAGGAGCCGATGACCTCGCTGAACCCGCTGCATACGCTGGAACGCCAGTTGGCCGAATCCCTGGAACTGCATCAGGGCCTGACCGGCGATGCCGCGCGCAAGCGGATCATCGAACTGCTGGTTCAGGTCGGCATCAACGATCCCGAAACCCGGCTGGGCGCCTATCCGCATCAGTTGTCCGGCGGCCAAAGACAGCGGGTGATGATCGCCATGGCTCTGGCCAACGGTCCCGATCTGCTGATCGCGGATGAACCGACCACCGCGCTTGACGTGACCATCCAGGCACAGATCCTGGATCTTCTGGCCGATCTGAAGGACCGGATGGGCATGTCGATGCTGTTCATCACCCACGACCTGGGGATCGTGCGCAAGATCGCCGACCGGGTCTGCGTGATGAAGTCGGGCGAAATCGTCGAGACCGGTCCGACTGCGGAAATCTTCGGCAATCCGCAACACCCCTATACCCGGATGCTGCTGAGCGCCGAAAGCACGGGCCAGCCGAACCCGGTGCCCGACGACGCACCCGAAGTGGTGCGCACCAAGGATCTGCGCATCTGGTTCCCGATCCAGAAGGGCCTGATGAAACGGACGGTGGGCCATGTGAAGGCGGTGAATGCCGCATCGCTGTCGGTCCGTGCCGGTGAAACCATCGGCATCGTCGGCGAATCGGGGTCCGGCAAGACCACGCTGGCCTTGGCGATCATGCGGCTGATTTCATCCGAAGGGCCGGTGGTGTTCCTTGGCAATGATATCCAGGGGCTGAAATCGCGCGCCCTGCGCCCGATCCGCGGCGCGATGCAGATCGTGTTCCAGGATCCCTACGGATCGCTGTCACCGCGCATGACGGTCGAGGAGATCATCGCCGAGGGGCTGACGATCCACGGCACCCGCGACGGTCAGGACAAGCGGCAGATGGTGGCGGCGATGATGGCCGAGGTCGGTCTGGATCCGGCCACCATGCACCGGTATCCCCACGAGTTTTCCGGCGGTCAGCGACAGCGCATCGCCATCGCCCGCGCGATGATCCTGCGACCGACGCTGGTGGTGCTGGACGAACCCACCTCGGCGCTGGACATGACGGTGCAGGTGCAGATCGTCCAGCTGCTGCGCGATCTGCAGAAGAAATACGCGCTGGCCTATCTGTTCATCTCGCACGACCTGCGGGTGGTGCGCGCGGTGTCGCACAAGGTCATGGTGATGAAGCGGGGCGATGTCGTCGAACAGGGCCCGGCCGCCGAAATCTTCGACGCGCCACGCACCGAATATACCCGCACACTGATGGCGGCGGCGTTCGGCCTGAAAATGGAACATCCGGGGCACCGCTGACCGGGACTGTCGTCTTTGACCGTGAATGGCGCCCGCGCTAGATCGTCACGAACACATCTCAGGAGCGTCCAAGTGGCCAGAAACGGCAGAACATTCGGCGTCATCGGATTGGGCAACTTCGGCAGCACGGTGGCCAACGAACTTGTCCGCTTCGGCAATCACGTCATCGGAATCGATCTGAAGGAACAGCTGGTATCGGCCCACGCCGAAACGTTGACGCAATGCATGATCGCCGACGCCCGCGACGATGTCGCCCTGCGCGAAGCGGGGATTGCCGATTGTGACGCGGCCCTGGTGGCCATGGGCAGCGACCTTGAATCCAACATCGTCGCGTCGATCAATCTCAAGATGCTGGGCGTGCCCAAGGTCTGGGCCAAGGCCAAGACCAAGACGCACCACCGCATCCTGTCGAAACTGGGCGTCGACCGCATCGTTCACCCCGAGGTCGAGATGGGCCAGCATGTGGCGCAGGTGCTGCACAATCCGCTGGTGCGCGACTATGTCTCGCTGGGCAACGGGTTTCATGTTGTGAACTTCATGGTTCCCGAAAGCCTGGAGGGCAAGAAGCTGTCGGACCTGCCGCACACCAAGAATCACAACCTGCGGTGCGTCGGAATCATGCGTGGCACCGAATTCGTCGGGCGTGACGGTGACAGCTGCGTGCTTCAGGGCGATGACCGGTTGCTTTTGCTGGGGCAACGCGGCGATCTCAGGGCCTTCGCGGCGACCCTCTGATGGCCCTCACCTTCCGCACGCGGCTCCGGGCGTTCAGGGTCCGGCGTCTGCCACCACCGGCAATGCTGGCTCTGCTCTACCTCTCGCTTGTGATGCTGGGCGGTGTCCTGCTCAAACTGCCCTTCGCGACCACCCAGCCGATCTCGTGGAGCGATGCCGTCTTCACCTCAACCTCGGCGGTGACGGTGACCGGATTGGCGGTGGTCGACACCGGGTCGGGATTTACGCTGTTCGGGCAGATGGTGATCGCGTTCCTGATCCAGATGGGCGGCCTTGGCCTGATGACGTTTGCCGGCCTGCTGCTTCTGGCATTGGGGATTTCCATTGGTCTGCCGCAGCGCCTGATCCTGCGCGAGGATCTGAAACAGACATCGCTCAGCAATCTGCCGACGCTGGTGCGGGTGATCTTCACCGTCGCCCTGCTGTGCGAGACGATCGGCGCGGCGCTTCTGGCCATCGTCTTCGTGCCGGAATTCGGGCTTTGGCCCGGGCTCTGGCATGCGGTGTTCCACTCCATATCGGCCTTCAACAACGCGGGTTTCGCGCTATTTCCCGACAGCCTGTCGCGGTGGGTTGGCGATCCGATCGTCAATCTGGTGATCCCGCTGCTGTTCATCGTTGGCGGCCTAGGATTCGTGGTGCTGGCCGACATCAACCAGAAACGCGGGTTCCACCGGCTCAGCCTGCATTCCAAGCTGATGCTGGTCGGAACGGGTTGCCTGATCGCGTGGGGGTGGGTCACGTTCGCAGTGCTGGAATGGTGGAACCCCGGAACGCTTGGCGGTCTCGACGGCTGGGGGGCCAAGCTGTGGGCAAGCTGGTTTCAGGCAGTGACGCCCCGCACCGCCGGGTTCAACACGCTGGACACCGGCGCGATGCACGATGCGACGGCGTTGATGACGATATCGCTGATGCTGGTCGGCGGCGGCAGCGCATCGACCGCCAGCGGCATCAAGGTCACGACGCTGATCGTGCTTTTGCTGGCCACGGTCGCATTTTTCCGCCGCTCGACCTCGCTGCACGTTTTCGGGCGTTCGCTGGGCATCGACGAGGTGATGAAGGTGATGGCCCTGACCACCGTCAGCATCATCCTGGTCCTGATGGGTGTTTTCCTGATGACGATCACCCACGACGGCGAATTTCTGCCCATGGCGTTCGAGGTCGCGTCGGCTTTCGGCACGGTCGGGTTGTCCATGGGGGTGACCGGTGAACTTGACGGGTTCGGGCGCGCCCTGATCATGGCCATCATGTTTCTGGGCCGCGTCGGGCCGCTGACCGTCGGATTTTTCCTTGCCACCCGCAGCATACCGCGCGTGCGCTATCCCGCCGGACAGATCTATCTGGGCTGACCGCCCGACGCGAAAGGCCGCCCCGGGCAGAGCGGCCTTCGACAATCGTCTGTATCGGTAACTTCAGCCGGGCCCGAAGGTCGAACAGGACATGTTGCGCGCTTCCAGGCGGCGACAGGCCAGTGTCGCGCGGTCTTCGGTCAGGCCGACGAAGTTCGCCTCGTAACCGCCGCCACGGGTGACGACCTTGCGCAGCGCCTCGTCCAGGGTGCCGATCTCGACCAGCGCGGTCTTGAGCAGCATCCGCTCGGCCTCGTATTTCGAGCCGTAGCGCCCGACATTGATGCCGTAATGCCGCCCGCCAGATGTCGAGAGCCGTGTCACCACCTCAAGCTGCAAAGGTTCGGCCGAGGCTGTCGCCGTGCCGAGGTCTTCCGGGCGGGGCGGGGGCACCGGCGCGGCGGCGACAACAAGGGTTTCAACCTCGGCGCGCGCCACGACGACCGTTTCGACGGCGGGTTCCGGCGCGCTCCGTCCGGGGCGCGGCGTGGGCCGGGGCGATTTCGTCACCGCGGTGACCAGGCGGATTGTTTTGCCCTGCAGGGACGGATCGGCCAACCCGGCCAGCATCGGCGCGTCCGGCTTGGTCGTCGGCGCATTGCTGGGCGCACGACGGAACCCGAGGTCAAGCAGTTCGGCCACCTTGGCATTGCGCGACGCGCTGGAGCGGCCGCCGAACACGGTGGCGATCACCCGTTCGTTGCCCCGCTTGGCCGAAGCGACAAGGTTGAAGCCTGCCGCGCTGGTATAACCGGTCTTGATCCCGTCGGCGCCTTCATAGGCGGCCAGCAGGCGGCGATTGGTGTTGTTGACGGTGCGCACGCCCGCATCGGTCGAACGGCGCGAGAACAGGTTGTAATACTCGGGGAAATCGAACAGCAGACGCCGCCCCAGCAAGGTCATGTCACGCGCAGTCGACTGGTGTCCGGCCTCGGTCAGGCCATGGGCGTTCTTGAAGGTCGTCCGGGTCATGCCCAGCGCCTGTGCGGTGCGGGTCATGCGCTTGGCAAAGGCGTCTTCCGAGCCCGACAGCGCCTCGCCCAGGGCGGTGGCAGCGTCGTTGGCGGATTTCACCGCGGCGGCGCGGATCAGATACTTCAGCGCGATCCGCTGGCCGGCGCGCAGGCCCAGCTTGGACGGCGGTTCCGACGCGGCATGGGGAGAGATCCGCACCTCGGTATCCAGCGAGATTTCGCCCCGACGCACCGCATCGAACGTGATGTAAAGCGTCATCATCTTGGTCAGCGATGCGGGATGCAACCGGGTGTCGGCGTTGGTTGCATGAAGCACCTCGCCAGTGCGGGCATCCATCACCATCGCCGCATAGGGGGCGGCGCGGGCGGGGGCCGACGCGAATGACGTCAGGCCGATCAAAAGAAGAGTGAGTCCGATCAGGACACGCGGGGTCCGTCGTGCTTGCACGGTATTTCTGCCTTTTACTGCCTCACGCGGCCAGATCTGTCGCCTGGTCCGTCATTATAGCAAGAATGCTAGCACAACCTCTGGCTTCGGGAAATACCTTTATTCCCCAAGACTTAAAGGATGACTCGTCAAGCTCTCCTATATCTGGCGCCGCGATACCGGCGACTCCCCCATATATCCACCACGACGCTAGGGCGCCTTATTTCTGCCACATCCCGGTCTGGCTGATCGACCGGCAAACCGCGACGATGCGCCCCAGTCGGTCCAGCTCGACGAAGCGCGTCGATTCCCGTGGGGCCGGTGCGTGTTCCAACGCCCAAGGCGCGCCATGGGGCACGTGAACACCCCAACCGCCGGCCTGGATCATCGGCACCACGTCGGACCTCATCGAATCGCCCACCATCAGGCCCGTGGCGGCACACCCACCATGGCGCGCAAAGATCGACGCATAGACGGCGGGCGTCTTGTCCGACACGATCTCGATTCCGTCGAACAGGTCTCCCAGCCCCGATTGCGCCAGCTTGCGCTCCTGATCCAGGAGATCGCCCTTGGTGATGACCAGCAGGCGAAAATCACCCGACAGCGCGGCGATGGTGTCCTGCACATCGGGCAAAAGATCGATGGGGTGTTCCAGCATCTCCTGACCCGCCGCGATCAGTTCGCCAATCACCGAACCCGGCACCGCACGGTCCGTCACCTCAAGCGCGGTTTCGATCATCGACAGGACGAACGCCTTGACGCCGAAGCCATACCGCCCGAGGTTGCGCCGCTCGGCCGCCAGCAGACGCTCGTGCAGGTGGTCGGCCTCGGCGTAATCCGCCAGAAGCTCGGCAAATCGCTGTTGGGTCAGCCGGAAAAAGCGTTCGTTGTGCCAAAGCGTATCGTCGGCATCGAAGGCCACCGTGGTCAGCGCGCGCGCCATCAGAGCCGCGAACGCGGCACGTTTCGCCCACCAGCGGGCTGCGCCCCCTTTTCACCGCGGTTCCACGTCTTATATACAGCGATCAATGCCAATCCTTTCCATCGGAGTTCCGGCTTGCTCACCCCTCCAGTCACCATGTCGGACAGGAACGACCAGCCAGATGATGACTCGGGCGTAATCCTTGAGACGAAGAAGAAAACGCAACGCCCACCGCTTTACAAGGTGATGTTGCTGAACGACGACTTCACCCCGATGGAATTCGTGGTGCACGTTCTCGAGCGTTTCTTCGGCATGAACCACGCCCAGTCGTTCGAACTGATGCTGGTCGTGCACAAGAAAGGGCTGGCCGTGGTCGGTGTCTTTTCCTTCGAGGTGGCCGAAACCAAGGTGGCGCAGGTGATGGATTTCGCCCGCCGCCATCAGCATCCGTTGCAATGCACCATGGAAAAGGAATAGAGGCAGGCGATGTTGTCTGCCCGTCTTTCCTTTGCCCGCGAAGAGGGCCTGTTCGAGCTGCCCGAAGGCGGGCGCGTCTGCGTGTTCGGTGCGCGCGGCGATGACGACCTGTCGCTGCTGGGCGATCAGGTCCAGGTGGTGCAGGGAATGAAGCCCGATCACGACGCACTCGGCGCCCTTGGTCATGATGTGGTCGTTGCCCCCGACGGAACCTTCGACGCCGCGCTGGTGGTGCTTCCCCGGGCGCGCGACCTGGCCCGCGACCGCATTGCGCAGGCGGTCGATCTGGTGGGCGATGGGCCGGTGTGGATCGACGGCCAGAAGACCGACGGCGTCGAAAGCATGATTCGCGCGCTGAAACCGCTGGGCACCATCGGCCCGGTGATCTCCAAGGCGCACGGCAAGCTGTTTTGCCTGACCGGCGCCACCCTGCCCGGCTGGCACGCAGAGACGACGTCTCTGGAAGGTGGCTTCATCACCCGGCCCGGCGTGTTTTCAGCCGACGGACCGGACCGGGGTTCGGTCCTGTTGGCCGGGCTGCTGCCCGAGGTGATGAAAGGCAGCGTTGTCGATCTGGGCGCGGGATGGGGGTATCTGTCGCACCACATCCTGCACCGTGACGGCGTCACCGCCCTGCATCTGGTCGAGGCCGATCACACCGCGCTCGAGTGTGCGCGCCACGCCATCACCGATCCGCGCGCCAGCTTCCACTGGGCCGATGCCCGCACTTTCTCTGCCGAGCCGGTCGATCACGTCGTGATGAACCCGCCATTTCACGTCGCGCGCGCCGCCGATCCCGATCTGGGCCGCGCCTTCATCACCGCCGCGGCGGCGCTGTTGAAACCCGCCGGCCATCTGTGGATGGTCGCCAACCGTCATCTGCCCTATGAAGCGGTGCTTGACGAACACTTCGTCAAGACGACGGACCTGTCGGACGATCCGGCGTTCAAGGTGATCCATGCCGAACGCCCGCGCCGCGGGAAAACCCGGCGCGCCTAGGCCCTCTCCCTTACGGAGTTATCCCATGTCTCTTTCAATCCAAGGCAAGACCGCCGTCGTGACCGGCGCGGCAAACGGTATCGGCCTGGCCATTGCACGGCATTTCGTCGAACGCGGCGCCAACGTCATGTTCGCCGACATGGACGAGGAACGGCTGGAATCCGAACTGGGCGACAATCGCGATGGCGATGGCAACGCCCGCTGGTTCGCCGGCGATTTCCGCGAAAAACTGGCGGTGGCCAACCTTTTGTCCGCGACCATCGATGCCTACGACCGGGTCGATATCTTGGTCAACGCCTCGCGCCAGATGCTGACGACCGATCCGCTGGACCTCGACGACGATTCCGTGTCGACGCTGCTGCAACAGAACCTGATGACCAGCCTGCGCCTGTCGCAACTGTTCGCCCGACGGATGATAAAGCAGTCGGAGGAATCCGAGGACGATACCCGGATGGCCGGATCCATCGTCAACCTGTCGTCCATCGCCGCGCGCCGCACCCATGCCAACCTTCTGGGCTACTCCGTCAGCTCGGCCGCGCTGGACCAGGCGACGCGGTCTTTGGCCGTCGCGCTGGCCCCCAACAGGATCCGGGTCAATGCCGTCGCCTTCGGCAGCGTGATGAGCGCGTCGTTGAAGGGCGCGATCAAGGGCAATTCCGACATGCGCGCCGACATCATCGAAAACACCCCGCTGTCGCGCATCGCCAGCCCGACCGAGGTGGCCGAAACCGTGCAGTTCCTGGCGTCGGACGGCGCGGCCTTCATGACCGGCCAGATCCTGACCATCGACGGCGGCCGCACCCTGATCGACGGGTGCGACAGCGCGATGCACTAGGCCACCCTTGCCAGCCGGCCGCCTTTGGCCGACAACGCGCCCCGCAACCGAACGCGGAGCCCCGACATGAACGACACGATGCCGAACGAGAAAGACCGCGCAGCCGCGTGGTTCCGCAGCCTGCGCGACAGCATCGTCGCCGCGTTCGAAGGGGTCGAAGACCGCCAGACCACAGGCCCCACGGCCGCCCTGCCCGCCGGCCGGTTCGACGTCAGCGAAACGCACCGCACGTCCGAGGACGGATCGGACGCCGGCGGCGGATTGATGAGCGTGATGCGCGGGGGGCGCGTGTTCGAAAAGGTCGGTGTCAACGTCTCGACCGTGTTCGGCACCCTGGGGGATCGCGCCCAGGCCGCCATGGCCGCGCGCAAGGGCATTCCCGGCATGGCCGACGATCCGCGCTTCTGGGCCTCGGGGATTTCGCTGGTCGCGCACATGCAGAACCCTCATGTGCCCGCGGTGCACATGAACACGCGCATGTTCTGGACTCCGCATGCCTGGTGGTTCGGGGGGGGATCCGACCTGAACCCCTGCATCGAATACGCCGCGGACACCGCCGATTTCCACGCCGCACAGAAGGCGCGCTGTGCACCCCATGGCGCCGATCTATACGACCGCTACAAGGCATGGGCCGACGAATATTTCTTCATCCCCCACCGCAAGCGCGCCCGCGGCGTCGGCGGGATCTTCTATGACGATCACAATTCAGGTGATTGGGAGGCCGATTTCGCCTTCACCCAGGACGTCGGTCGCGCGTTTCTGGAAGCCTACCTGCCGCTGGTCGAACGGCGCCGCAACACAGGCTGGAGCGATGCCGACAAGGACACGCAACTGATCCATCGCGGTCTCTATGCGGAATACAACCTGGTCTATGATCGCGGCACCAAGTTCGGGCTGGAAACCGGCCACGACGCCAACGCGGTGTTGATGAGCCTGCCGCCCATGGCCAAGTGGGTTTAACCTTCGGGCGGATCGACCCGGACGAATTTCGCCCCCGTGATCCGGCGCAGGGGCAAGGTGGCGACAGGATCCTGCGCCTTGGCGGATCCGTCGGCCATCGCCCGCAACGCGGTTTCGATCTCGTCGCGGGCCACCGCGCCCTGTCCCTGGTGCGCGATCAGATCGACGGCAAGGCCCGGCGCCACGTCCACCGCCACCCGCGCCAGTCGCAGGGTGCGCAGGGCCTGACGGTCGCCGTCCGACAACGCCCCGGTGGGCAGCCCCAGCGCCTGTCGTTCGCCCGCATCTGGCGGCACCGCCTGAACCCAGCCCGAGAACGTGATGGCGACGGCCACGATGACCGCCCGCAGGACGGCAAACGGAAAGCGGATGAGAAACGGCATGAGGGCGCCCCTTTCAGGCTGGCGTGTCACCCCGATACCCGTCGAAACGGGCCTGGCCGCGACCGGGACATGGCGAAGATGAGGCCGGATCCCGCCGATTGACCTTGCAAGTTCGCCCGGCCGTCGCATGTTGCCATGCGAACGCGCGCGCCCTGCGCCGAACCCTCCGAAGGCCAACGACATGAGCACGACCCAAGCCGACGCCCCGACCACCGGAGCGGTGCCCGCCCCGCGCGAACGCTGGATCGCGATGGCGGTCCTGCTGGTCGCCAGTTTCATGAACCTGATCGACGTGACCATCGTCAACGTCGCCCTGCCCACCATGGAGACGGCGTTCGCCGCCACGCCCAGCCAGATCGAATGGATCGTCGCGATCTATATCCTGGTGTTCGCGGTGCTGTTGCTGCCCTCGGGCCGTTACGGCGACATGTTGGGACAACGGCGCGTGTTCGTGGCCGGGGTGGTGGTGTTCACCGTCGGATCGGCCCTGTGCGGGCTGGCGCCCAACATCGAAACGCTGATCGGCGCGCGGGCGGTTCAGGCGGTGGGCGGGGCGATGATGATTCCGCAGACGCTGGCGTTGGTGCCGGCCCTGTTCCCGCCCAGGGAACGCGGTGCGGCCTTTGCGCTGTTCGGGCTGTCGGCCGGCCTGGCATCGGTCAGCGGGCCGTTGCTGGGCGGTGTGCTGATCGGCGCCGACCTGTGGGGGCTGGACTGGCGGCCGATCTTCCTGGTGAACATTCCGGTGGGGATCGCCGCGATCCTGCTGGCGATGCGGTTCGTGCCGCGGGTCGAACCGCGCCCCGAACTGAAGAACGATTTCGTCGGCATGCTTCTGGCCGGGGCCGCGCTTTTGCTGGTGGTTTTTCCGCTGATCGAGGGGCGACAGTTCGGCTGGCCCTGGTGGAGCTTTGCGATGATCGTGGCGGTCGTGCCCACCGCGTTCCTGTTCGCGGCCTGGCAGAACCGTCAGGCCCGCCGCAATCGTGCGCAACTGCTGCCCGCCTATCTGCTGCACAACCGCAATTATCTGGTCGGCATCTTTCTTGTCGCCTTGCTGTTTTCGGGCGTGCCGGGATTCTTCCTGATCACCGCGCTTTTCCTGCAGAACGGCTATGGTCTGAGCGCGCTTGAATCGGGGCTGACGACGCTGCCGTTTTCCATCGGCGTGCTGATCGCTTCGTTCGTGGCCGGGCGGCTGGGCAACCGGGTGCTGCGCCTGCGGATCACGGTGGGTGCCACGCTGATCTCGGTGGCCATGGCGTCACTCTGGTATGTGGTGGCCAACACCGGCGAAACCCTGGTGCGCAACGATTTCATCCCGTCGCTGCTGATCGCCGGGTTCGGAATGGGCACCGCGATTTCACCGCTGTTCAACACGGTCCTGGCCAGTGTCACCGAAGGCGATTCCGGTTCGGCATCCGGCGCGTTGCAGGCGTTTCAGCAGGTCGGGCTGGCCATGGGCGTGGCCATTGTCGGCCAGATCTTCTTTGCCCAACTCGGCGGGGTCGCCGCCGACGGTTCCCCGGCCGCCCATGCCACCTATTCCCATGCCTACCTTCTTGGGGTCAGCTATTCGGCGGTGTCGTTCGGGGCGCTGGCGGTTCTGGTGTGGTTCCTGCCGCGCCCCGATCCGGACTAGGCGCGCAGGGTTTCCAGCATCAGCGCGACGTTGTCAGGGTCGGCATCGGGCGTGATGCCATGGCCCAGGTTGAACACATGGGGCCCGCCGGAAAACGCCGCCTTGATCCGCCGCACCTCGTCGATCAGCGGCTGACCGCCGGTGACCATGTGGCCGGGTGCCAGGTTGCCCTGGACGCAGCCATCGACCTGCACGTTCTTCGCGGCCCAACCCGCATCGACCGATTGATCCAGCGCGACGCAATCCGCGCCGGTCGCCTTGGCGAAGCCGACATAGGCCTCGCCCGCCTCGCGCGGGAAGGCGATGACCGGCGTGTTCGGGTGCCGCGCCTTCAGCGCCGCGATGATCTTGCGGGTCGGCTCCAGTGCGTAGGTGGTGAAATCGTCACCCTTCAGCGATCCGGCCCAGGAATCGAACAGTTTGACCACTTCGGCCCCCGCGTCGATCTGGGCCGACAGGTATTCAATGGTCGCCTCGGTGATCCGGTCCATCAGCGCATCGAACACCGGGCGGTTGCCGTCCTTCAGCGCATGGGCCGGCGCCTGGTCCGGCGTGCCGCGCCCGGCGGTCATGTATGTGGCGACGGTCCAGGGCGCGCCGGCAAAGCCGATCAGCGCGACATCCGACGGCAATTCACGCGACAGGATCTTCACCGTCTCATAGATCGGCGACAACGTCTCGTGCACCGCATCCGCCGGTTTCAGCGCGTCGAACCCGGCGCGGTCGGTGATCGTCGACAGGCGTGGCCCCTCGCCGGTGACGAACCACAGGTCCGCGCCCAGCGCCTGTGGCACCAGCAGGATATCCGCGAACAGGATCGCCGCGTCAAAGCCGAACCGGCGGATCGGCTGCAACGTGACTTCGGCCGCCAGATCGGGGTTGTAGCACAGCGACAGGAAATCCCCCGCCTCGGCCCGGGTCGCCTTGTATTCGGGCAGATACCGCCCGGCCTGCCGCATCATCCACGCCGGCGGTGTCTCCATCGTCTCGCCCGCCAGCGCGCGCATCAGTTTTTTCATCTCGGCCATGGTGCCCCCTTCCGCTTGGGGCTGTGGTCGGGGTCGCCCGCCCCTTTGTCAAGCCGACAGGATGCCGCCCGCTTCGATATTGTCAGCCATGACCGGACCTTGTAAGCCCGCCCCATGACCCTGACTTTGCCTTCTCCCACCGATCCGTTGAAAATCGGCACGCGCGGCTCGCTCCTGGCGATGGCGCAGGCCCATGAAACGCGTGACCGGCTGGCCCGCGCCTTCGATCTGCCCGAGGATGCCTTCGTTGTCGTGCCGATCAAGACCACCGGCGACCGGATCCAGGACCGTCCGTTGAAGGACATCGGCGGCAAGGGCCTGTTCACCCGCGAGATCGAGGATGCGCTGCTGACCGGCGTCATCGACATCGCGGTTCATTCGATGAAGGACATGCCGGTGTTGCAGCCCGAGGGGCTGACGCTGGACACCTATCTGCCCCGCGAGGATCCGCGCGACGCGTTCGTGTCGCTGAGCGGCGGGTTGCTTCAGGATCTGACCGAAGGCAGCATCGTCGGAACCTCGTCCCTGCGACGGCGGGCACAACTGTTGAACCGGCGGCCCGACCTCAGGATCGTCGAATTTCGCGGCAACGTGCAGACACGGGTGCAGAAGCTGCACAACGGCGTGGCGGCGGCGACGTTCCTGGCCATGGCCGGGTTGAACCGTCTGGGCGCAAGCGAAGTGCCGCGTCAGCCGATCCCCGACACCGATATCCTGCCCGCCGTGGCCCAGGGCGCCATCGGCATCGAACGGCGCGGCGACGACACCCGGGTGGCCGACATGCTGGCCGCGATCCACGACACCCCGACCGGTCAGCGGCTGGCAGGCGAACGCGCATTTCTGGCGGCGCTGGACGGATCCTGCGAAACGCCCATCGCCGCGCTGGCCGAACTGCACGGCGGCACCCTGCACCTCAGGGGGGAGATCCTCCGGGTGGACGGGTCGGAATGCCTGGCCGGGGAACGCCGCGGCGATATCGCCGACGCGGCCGCCATGGGGCGCGACCTGGCGGTCGAACTGCGTGACCGGGCCGGCGCCGATTTCCTCGACTGGGTGACGCCTCAGGCCTGAACGGGCACGCCGCGCCGGTCGACGATCCACAGGCAGGCGGCGCCGGCCGCCACGGCCATTCCGCCCATCACCGCCGCGCCCTGATAGCCGCCGATCCACGCGCCCAGTGCGAACATGGCCGCGCTCGACACCTGTGCGCCAAGCTGAACCAGCGAAATCAGCGACCCGCCCATGCCCGGTCGTTTCCCCAGCAAGTCCTGCAGATACAGCAACGGTTGCGACACCAGAACCCCCGCCCCCAGACCGGCGGGCACCAGCAACAGCCAGACCGCGCCGGAATGCCCCAGCACCGGCAGCAGGATCAGGAACGCGGCATAGACGAGGCCACCGCCCGAAATCACCGCCGTGATCCCGTATCGCGCCACCAGGCGCGGCAGCATCAGCATCACCGGCACCTCAAGCCCCGCGACGATCGCCACGAACAGCGACACATCCGATGCATCGCGCCCCGGTGCCGCGCTCAGCACCAGGCCGATCAGGATCATATACAGCGATATGCCCCCCATCAGCAGCCCCAGCAGCGCCGCGCGCAGCAGCACCGGGCCATGGGTCAGCTCGGCCAGCGCCGCCCGCAGGCTGAGGCCCGAGCGTTGATCCTTCCACCGTGTCCGCCCGTCCTTGGGCCATGCGAACAGGAAGATCGCCAGCGTCACCGACGCCGTGATCCCGCAGGCCAGATAGACGGTCAGCAACCCGGCACCGTTCTGGAATGCAAGCGCCCAGATCGGCAGAACGGTCAGCCACGGCAGGCAGAAGATCGCGCGAAACGCAGTCTGGATCGCCACCCGCTGGGTTTCGGGGTGCACCGTTCCGGCCAGCCGCGCCATGGCGAACAACTGACCGAACAGCGTGGCCGAAGCGGGAAACAGCAACACATGGGCAATGACGAAAGCCGCCGGCGTCTGCCAGAGACCGACGCCGAAGGCCCCGACCAGACCGGCCGCCGCCGCCAGACGCGCGGTGTTGCGCCGCTTTGCCGTGCGGTCGTTGACGATACCGACCGTCACCGCCGCCACCAGCGACAGGACCGACCCCGCCATGTAGATCAGCGCATATTCACCATCGCCGAACCCGAAGACCTGAACGGCGATCAGCGACTGGTAAGGGCCGATGGACGCCACGAAAGTCGACACCGACAGGAACGCCAGCGCGATCAGGCGCAGGGCCGGATCGCGCAGGATCGTGAGAAACGCGCTCAACCTGAAACCTGCGCGACGCGGATCAAGGCAGGATCTTGCCGGGGTTCATGATGCCATCGGGGTCCAGCGCGGCCTTGATCCGCGTCATCACCTCCAGCGCGACGCGATCCTTGCGCCGCTGCATGGTGCCCTGCTTGCTCAGCCCGATGCCGTGTTCGGCGGAAAAGCTGCCGCGCATGTCGGCGACGACATCCTCGACCGCCTCGAGGATCGTCTCGCTGTTGTCGGCCCCGCCTTCGGTCATCCAGATGTTCAGATGGATGTTGCCGTCGCCCAGATGCGCGACGATGAACTGCTCGGCACCGGGATCGTGCCGGTCCACCGCGATCTGCGCGCGGTCCAGAAACTCGGCCACGCGGTCCAGCGGCACCGCGACATCCATGATCACCAGCGGCCGTTTCGTCGCCGACACCTCGGCGGCATCCTCGCGCCGTTTCCACATCTCGGCCCGCTGCGCCTCGGTGCGGGCCACGACGGCGTCCAGCACCTGGCCGCTCTCGATCATCTCGCCCAGCATTTCCTCCAGGGCGGTCACGATGGCGACCGACCCGTCATCGGCCACGGCGGCATCGCGCGGGGCGGTGGCGCCGACCTCCAGCATGATGTTCACGTCATAGATCTGATCGAACGCGGGCCGCGCGCCGTCGATCACCGCCAGATGACGCTCCATATACAGGCGCGGCATGTATTCGAACGCCTCGACGGCACCCCCCGTCGCCGCCTGCAACCGGTTCAGCAGATCCAGCGCGTCGGACAGCGCAGGCAGCGCGACCATCGCCGTTGCATAGGCCTTGGGCTTCGGCATCAGCTTCAGCACCGCGCCGGTGACGATGCCCAATGTGCCTTCCGCGCCGATAAACAGGTCGCGCAGATCGAAACCCGAGTTGTCCTTGCGCAGCTCGCTCATCAGATCCAGCACCTCGCCCGAGGGCAGAACGACCTCGATCCCCATCACCTGTTCGCGGGTGTTGCCATAGCGCAGCACGTTGGATCCACCCGCATTGGTCGACAGGATGCCGCCGATCATCGCCGATCCCCGCGCGCCGAAGGTGACCGGGAACACCAGGTCGTGTTCGCCGACCGCATCGTGCAGCTTCGACAGGATCACACCCGCCTCGACCACCGCCAGCCGCGCGTCGGCGCGGATCTCGCGGATCTTGCGCATCCGGTCGACCGACAGCACCAGCTGGTCGGGCGCATGGGTGCCCCCCACCAACCCGGTATGCCCCGACGACGGCACCACCGGCGTGCCGGTCTCGGATGCCAGCTTCATCACCGCCGCGACCTCGGCCGTCGACGCGGGACGCACCACCGCCAGGGGCTGTCCGCGGAACTTGCCGGTCCAGTCCTCGGCCCAGGGGGCGCAATCGCTGCCGGTCAGTACATTCGCCTCGCCCAGTTCCGCGCGCAGCCGTTCGATGATGTCCATGGGATCCTCCGTGCCAGTCGCGCGCAGCATCCCAAAAGCCGCGGCCGCGTGCCAGCCCTATTCGCCGCGCACCCGGGCGATCAGGTCCAGAACCTTCGGCCCCAGATCCGCGACGATCAACGCCACGCCATCGGCATTGGGATGCACGCCGTCCCCCTGGATATAGCGCGACATCGCCGCCTGCCGGTCGGGCATCGCTTCCAGCGCGCCAAGGAAGTTGTCGGCCAGCAGCGTTCCGTGTTCCGCCGCAAGCTCGGGATAGATCGCATCGAACGCCGCCTTGTAGTCGGCGCCGAAGTTCCCCGGCGCACGCATCCCGACCAGCAAAACCGGCACATCCCTTTCACCGGCCGCCGCCAGGATGCCGTCCAGGTTGGCGCGGCTTTCGGCCGGATCCAGCCCGCGCAACAGATCATTGCCGCCCAGCGCCACGATCATCCCGTCCACATCGGGCGTCAGGGTCCAGTCGACGCGGCTCAACCCGCCTGCCGTCGTATCCCCCGACACACCGGCGTTGATCAGCGTAGCACCGGCGTCGCGGTCGCCCAGCCACGCCTGAAGCTGCGGCACGAAGCCCTCGGTGCGCGGCAAACCATACCCCTGGGTCAGCGAATCGCCCAGCGCCGCGATGGTCACGTCCTGCGCCCAGGCCGGCGCGCCCAGCACCCCGAGCGCCAGCGCCGCACCCATCCACAGCTTGCGCAATCCGCCCGGTGCCCCATATCGAACCGAGAGACGACAAAAGGTGCGCCCGATGACCGACACGCCCGATCCGATCCTGTCGCTGAGCGACATCGACCTCAGCCTCGACGGCAATGCCGGGCGGGTGGATATCCTCAAGGGCATCACCCTCGACGTCGCTGCGGGGGAAACACTGGGCCTGGTGGGGCCGTCGGGATCTGGCAAATCGTCTCTCCTCATGCTGATGGGCGGACTGGACCGCGCCACGGGGGGCCGGGTGCGGGTTCTGGGATGCGACATCACCGATCTGGACGAAGACGCGCTGGCCCGCTTCCGCAGGGATCATATGGGGGTGGTGTTCCAATCCTTCCACCTCATCCCGACGATGACGGCGCTGGAAAACGTCGCCACGCCGCTGGAACTGGCCGGGGCCGCCGATGCGTTCGAGCGGGCGCGCGCCGAACTCGCCGCCGTCGGTCTCGCATCGCGTGCCGACCATTACCCGGCCCAGATGTCGGGCGGCGAACAGCAACGCGTCGCACTGGCCCGCGCCGCGGCACCCCGCCCGGCGATCCTTCTGGCGGACGAGCCGACGGGCAACCTCGACGGCACGACGGGGCAGGCGATCATGGACCTGCTGTTCGGCCTGCGTGACCGCCACGGCGCGACCCTGATCCTTGTCACCCACGCGCCCGACCTTGCCGCCCGGTGCGACCGGGTGATCCGCCTCGAAGACGGGCGCATCGCCCCCGAAGACCGCGCCGATGCCCAGAGCGAGGCCGCCGAATGATCGCCTCCGCCCCGCTTCTTACTGACCGAAATACTCCCGCCGGAGGCTCCGGCCCCCACAAAACGCGCCGGAGCCCGGAATGAGCCTCGCCATTGCCGCACGCATCGCACGGCGTGAACTTCGGGGCGGCGTGCGGGGGTTCCGGGTGTTCCTTGCCTGCCTGACGCTGGGCATCGCGGCCATCGCCGCCGTCGGCACGGTGCGCGAAAGCATCGATCGCGGCCTTCAGCGCGAGGGCGCATCGATCCTCGGCGGCGATGCCGAAATCGAACTGACCTATCGCTTCCTGAACGCCGACGACCGCGCGTTCCTCGACACGCTGGGCACGGTCTCCGAAATCGTCGATTTCCGCTCGATGGCGGTGGTGGGTCAGGGCGACACGTCCGATCGTGCCCTGACCCAGGTCAAGGGCGTGGATGGCGCCTATCCGCTTTACGGCAGCGTCGCGTTGACGCCCGAGATGACACTGGCAACGGCGCTGGAGGGTCAAGGCGGCCTTCCCGGCGCGGTGATGGACCGGATCCTGATGGACCGCCTGGAGTTGTCGGCGGGCGACACCTTCCGCCTCGGCACCCAGGATTTCGCCGTCATGGCCGAATTGACCCGCGAACCCGACAGCGGCACCGGCGGCTTTACCCTCGGGCCGCGCACCATCGTCGCCACCACGGCGCTGGACGGATCCGGCCTGCTGGCGCCCGGCACGCTTTACGAAACCGGGAACCGCCTGCGTTTGCCGCCCGAGGCCGATCTGGACGCCACGAAGGTCGCCGTCGCCGCGCATTTCGACGATACCGGATACCGCTGGCGCGACCGGCGGAACGGCGCGCCGGGAATCGCGCGCTTCGTGGATCGTCTGTCGGCGTTCCTTGTGCTGGTCGGGCTGGCCGGTCTGGCCGTGGGCGGCGTCGGCGTCGCGGCGGCTGTGCGCGCGCATCTGGACGGCAAGACCGGCACGATCGCGACGCTCAAGACCCTTGGTGCGACCGGAACGACCATTTTTCAGGTCTACCTGATCCAGATCGGCGTGCTCAGCGCCGTCGGGATCGTCCTGGGGGTCACGCTGGGTGCTGTCGTGCCCCTTGCCCTGTCGTCGGTCATCGAAGCGAACCTCCCGGTGCCGGCCGCCTTCGGTCTCTATCCTGGTCCGCTGATCGAAGCCGCTGTCTATGGCCTGCTGACGGCGTTGCTGTTCACCCTCTGGCCGCTGGCGCGCACCGAACGGATCCGCGCCGCCGCGCTCTACCGCGACCTGAATGTCAGTGGCCTGCCGCGCCCGGTGTTCATCGTCGTTCTCGTGGGTCTGCTGTGCACGCTGATCGGGCTGGCGGCGTGGCTGTCGGGGCTGGCGTTCCTCACGCTCTGGGCCGCGCTGGGGCTGATCGCGGCCTTTCTCGCGCTGATGGGCGCGGCGTGGCTGGTGCGCGTACTGGCCCGCGCGACGGCCGGATCGAAGCTGGTGCAGGGGCACAGCGCCCTGCGCCTTGCGCTGGGGTCCGTCGGCGGACCGGGCGGTGAGGCGACATCGGTGGTCCTGTCGCTGGGCCTGGGCCTGACCGTCCTTGCCGCGGTGGGCCAGATCGATGCCAACCTGCGCGGTGCCATCGCCCGCGACCTGCCCGACATCGCCCCGTCGTATTTCATGGTCGACATCCAGCCGGGGCAGATCGACGGATTCCGCGCGCGACTGGCCGAGGATCCCGGCGTCAGCAAGGTGCAGACCGCGCCGATGCTGCGCGCCATCGTCACCGAGATCAACGGCCGCGATGCAACCGAAGTGGCGGGCGATCACTGGGTCGTGCGCGGCGATCGCGGCATCACCTATGCCGCCGCCAAGCCCGAGGATACGACGATCACCGCCGGCACCTGGTGGCCCGAAGGATACGACGGCCCGCCCCAGGTCAGCTTTGCCGCCGAAGAGGCGGCCGAGATCGGCCTGAAGCTGGGCGACGACATCACCATCAACGTGCTGGGCCGCGACATCACCGCCGAGATCACCAGCTTTCGCGAGGTCGACTTTTCCACCGCCGGGATCGGTTTCGTGATGACGATGAACCCCGCGGCGTTGCAGGGTGCGCCGCACACCTTCATCGCCACGATCTATGCCGATGAAGCCTCCGAGGCTTCGATCCTGCGCGACCTGGCCGACGCCTATCCCAACATCACCGCGATCCGGGTGCGCGATGCGATCGACCGGGTGACGGTGGTTCTGGGCGGGATCGCCGCCGCAATCACCTATGGCGCGCTGGCGACGCTGATCACCGGCGCGGTCGTCCTGATCGGTGCGGCCGCAGCGGGCGAGCGCGCGCGCACCTACGAGGCGGCCGTGCTGAAGACCCTGGGTGCCTCGCGCGCCACCATCCTTGCCAGCTTCGCCATGCGTTCGGCCATGCTGGGCGCGGCGGCCGCAGTGGTCGCCATCGTGGCCGGTGCGGCCGCGGGGTGGGGCGTCAGCCGCTTCGTGATGGAGACGGATTTCTGGTTCGAGCCGACATCGGCCCTGTTGATCGTGATCGGCGGCGTCGTCGTCACCTTGCTGGCCGGGTTGGCCTTTGCCTGGCGCCCCCTCGCGGCGCGCCCGGCGCGCGTGTTGCGCGGCGCGGAATGATCGCGGCATGCCGCCGGATCACATCGGTCCGGGGCGTGCGACCCGCGTGCCCCCGCGGCTTCGGCGAAGGCACACAACCGGCAGGGAACTCCCTTCAGGCCACGCCGCGGCACCGGCCTTCACTGATCGGCATCCGACCGCATGTCACGCGGGCGTGATCTGCAACATCAGGTGATTTGAGTTTTCCGCGGATCGGCGCTATGTTGCGGAATACACGCCCGGATCCGAGCTTTCGAAAGGTGCGCTGTGTTTCATGAGATTCTTCCAGCAATGTCACGTTTCGCGTCGTCGTCATGCAATGGCGGACGCGTCGCGTTGCCCGATCCGTGGCCAGCAGCGGGTCCGGACCTTCGGGCGGTCGCAACGGATGGGGGCACCGCATGGGCGCGCTGATCGTTCTTGTTCCCGTTTCGCTGGCCATGGGCGCCATCGGCCTTGCCGTCTTCTTGTGGAGCCTGCGCACCGAGCAATACCAGGATCTTGAAGGTGACGCCGAGCGGATCCTTCTGGCCGACGATCGTCCGATCGCGCCACGGGCGTCCGAATTCTCCAGACGCAAGAAGGAAACATCCCCGTGATCGCACAACTGAGGACCGCAGAGCGCCAGCTGGCGCTGATCCTGTCGGGGCTTGTTGCCTTCGCCGGGCTTGTCATGGCCGCCGTCGGACGCGGCGACCCCATGGGCGCGCAGGGATGGATCGTGGCGCTGTGCGCCGGTCTGGTCGTCATCTTCCTGCTGCGCGGTCTGGACGGTCCCGAGCCGGTCGAGGACCGCGCGACCGCTTACTACGATGATCCGACGCGGGTCGGCATCCTGATCTCGCTGGCCTGGGCGGTCGTGGCCATGTCGACAGGGGTCTGGGTTGCGTCGCAACTGGCGTGGCCCGATCTGCGCTTCGACGGCGCATGGTCCAGCTTCGGGCGGATCCGTCCGGCCCATACCTCGGGCGTGATCTTCGGCTTCGGCGGCAATGCGCTGATCGCGACGTCGTTCCATGTGATGCAACGCACCAGCCGGGCCCGGCTGGCCGGGCAGGTGTCGCCGTGGTTCGTCCTGTTCGGGTTCAACCTGTTCTGCATCGTCGCGGCGTCGGGTTATCTCATGGGAATCACCCAGTCCAAGGAATACGCCGAGCCGGAATGGTATGCCGATATCTGGCTGGTGATCGTCTGGGTCACTTATTTCACGCTCTATATCCGCACCCTGGCCCGCCGGAACGAGCCGCACATCTATGTCGCCAACTGGTATTACATGGCCTTCATCCTGGTGATGGCGATCCTGCATATCGTCAACAACCTGGCGATTCCGGCGTCGTTCGCGGGGGCGAAAAGCTATTCCGCGTTCTCGGGCGTGCAGGATGCGATGATCCAGTGGTGGTATGGGCACAACGCGGTGGCGTTCTTCCTGACGGCGGGTTTTCTGGGGATGCTCTATTACTTCCTGCCCAAGCGCGCCGAACGACCGATCTATTCCTATCGCCTGTCGATCCTGTCGTTCTGGGGGATCGTGTTTTTCTATATCTGGGTCGGCTCGCACCATTTGCATTATACCGCCCTGCCCCAATGGGTTCAGACCCTGGGCATGACGTTCTCGATCATGCTGCTGATCCCCAGCTGGGCCAGCGCGGGCAACGCGCTGATGACGCTGAACGGGGCGTGGCACAAGGTGCGCGATGACGCCACGCTGCGCTTCATGATGGTGGCGGCGGTGTTTTACGGCCTATCCACGTTCGAGGGATCGTTCATGGCGGTGCGTGCCGTCAACTCGCTTTCGCATTATACCGACTGGACCGTCGGGCATGTCCATTCCGGCGCCATGGGCTGGGTCGCGATGATCACCTTCGGGTCGATCTATGCCGTGGTGCCGCTGCTCTGGCGCAAGGAATCGATGTATTCCTGGAAGCTGGTGGAATGGCACTTCTGGCTCGCGCTGGCGGGCACCGTGATCTACGTCTTCGCGATGTGGAACAGCGGCATCATCCAGGGGCTGATGTGGCGCACCTATACCGACAGCGGCACCCTGGCCTATTCGTTCACCGATTCGCTGGTGGCGATGCACCCCTATTATGTCGCTCGCGCCGTCGGCGGCGGCCTGTTCGTGGCGGGGGCCGTCCTGTGCGCGTTCAACGTTCTGATGACGATCCGCAGGGTGCCTGACCGGGTGCCGGAATACGACCATCCGACATCGTCCGAAGCGGGCGAGCCGGCCGTGCCGGCAGGAGAATAGACCATGTGGCGCAAACTTCTCTCTCCGTTCGCCCGCATGTTCGAATTCCAGGCCCGGACTCATTACCGGGCGGAACGCCATTCCATGGCGCTGACCATCGGCATCATCCTGGCCGCCGCGGTTGGCGGTTTCGTCGAAATCGCGCCGCTGTTCACCATCGATGAAACAGTCGAGGCGGATCCCGACATGCGCGTCTATACCCCGCTGGAACAGGCCGGGCGCGACATCTATGTGCGCGAGGGGTGCTATGCCTGTCACAGCCAGATGATCCGCACGCTGCAGGACGAGGTGGATCGGTATGGCCCCTATTCTCTGGCCGTCGAATCGCAATACGACCATCCGATGCTCTGGGGGTCCAAGCGGACCGGCCCCGATCTGGCCCGCGTCGGCGGGAAATACTCGGACGACTGGCAGGTGCGCCACCTGGTCGACCCCCGGGCGCTGGTGCCCGAATCGGTGATGCCGCAATATGCCTTCCTGCTGGACACCACGTTGGAGACGGCCAGCCTGCCGGGCCGTCTGGCGGCGCTGCGCGCGGTCGGCGTGCCCTATACCGACGCGCAGATCGAGAACGCGGTCAGCGACACCATCGGCCAGGCCCAGCCCGACGGCGAGCGTGCCGACGGCACGTTCGAGCGGTATGGCGACGACACCAACGTGCGCGCCTTTGACGGGCGCCGCGACCTGCTGACCGAAATGGACGCGCTTGTGGCCTATCTGCAGATCCTCGGCGATCTGACCGACCTGCCAGCCCGGACGCAACCCGCAAGAGGAGAATGACCGATGGAACTGACCCATGCCTTTACGTCGGCAATCGCGAAATCCTTCGGGCTGTTCTACCTGATCGCGCTGTCGATCGGCGTGACTGTCTATGCGTTCTGGCCTTCGCTGGGCAAACGGTTCGACAAGGCCGCGAAAAGCATTCTCGATGACGAGGACGGCCCATGTCGGTAAAGGAACGCGACCCGCTGACCGGGCACCAGACCACCGGCCACGAATGGAACGGCATCACCGAACTGAACACCCGTGTGCCGCGCGCGGTGTGGTTCTTCATCATCGTCACCCATATCTGGGCGCTGGTCTATTGGGTGCTGATGCCCGCCTGGCCCCTGGTCAACAGCTATACCCGCGGTCTTCTGGGCGTCGATCAGCAGGAGCGTGTCGAGCGCCAGGTCGGCGCGGCCAATGCGGCGCGCGCCGACTGGACCACCCCGCTGGCCACGCTGGACGCGGCCGCGATCCGCGACGACCCCGCGCTGATGGCCCATGTGCAACGCACGGCGCCGGCGCTGTTCGGCGACAATTGCGCCGCCTGCCATGGCACGGACGCGGCGGGCGGCCCCGGCTTTCCCAGCCTCGTGGATGACGCGTGGCTTTGGGGCGGCGACGCCGAAACCATCATGGAAACCCTGCGGGTCGGCATCAACTCACCCCATCCCGACAGCCGGTATGCGCAGATGATGGCCTTTGGCCAGTCCGGCATCCTGACACGCCCCGAGATCCGCACTGTCGTCGATTACGTGCAATCGCTGTCCGGCCTTGAAACCGAGGCCGACGCGGACCGCCTGGCCCGGGGCGCGACCCTGTTCGAGGAAAACTGTGCCAGTTGCCATGGCGAGAACGCCATGGGCAACCAGGATCTCGGCGCGCCGGACCTGACCGACGCGCACTGGATCTATGGCGGCGACGATGCGTCGATGTTCGAGACGATCAACGCCGGCCGACAGGGGTGGATGCCGGCCTGGGAAGATCGCCTGACCGTGGCCGACCGGATGATGCTGACGCTGTATGTCCAGGACCTGGCAAAGGAGGCGGACAATGCCGATTGATCGCACGCGCCTTTTGGCCCTCGGGGCCGCCTTCATGGTGGCGGCGGTCTTTGTCGCCGCCAATATCCATCTCGTGTCCGTCGCCGTGTCATCACAACCGGCGTGCATTCTGACTCCAAAGGAAGGCGTCGCGTCCCATCGCGCGGCGAAACCCTCATGCTGAGCGATCGTGACGCCCCCCCGCCCCCCGACAATCCCCATTCCGGGGGAATGATCCCCAAGGTCGTTCCACCGCTGCCGCGCGAAAACACCCACGCCCGCGATCTGCCCTGGCGGACGGCGTTTTCCTGGCTGCGCGCCGGATGGTCGGACCTGTGGACCAACCCGTTGCCCAGCCTTCTGTACGGTGTCGCGGTCTTTCTGGTTTCGGTGGTTGTGGTCTGGTTCCTGTTCCGGCTGGAATACGATTACGCGCTGTTTCCGGCCTTGGCGGGCTTCATGGTGGTCGGGCCGCTGATTGCCAGCGGGCTGTACGAAAAAAGCCGGCGGCTGGAGGACGGCGCCCATACCGGCATCCTTCAGATGGTGTTCGTCAAGCCGCGGGCCGGCAGGGCAGGTCTGTTCATGGGTGTGATGCTTCTGGGGCTTTTCCTGTTGTGGATGCGGGCGGCTGTGCTGATCTATGCGCTGTTCTTCGGCATGGTGGCCTTTCCGGGCACCGCCGAGATCGTCCCGATGCTGTTTCTCACCCCCACCGGATGGGGATTGCTGGTGGCGGGCAGCGTCGTGGGCGGCCTGTTTGCGGCGTTTGCCTTTGCCATCAGCGTGTTTGCCGTGCCGATGCTGCTGAGCGAACGCATCGATGCGCTGTCGGCGCTGGGAATCAGCATGGCAATGGTCTGGGCCAACCTTCCCGTCATGCTGGCCTGGGGGGCGATCGTGCTGGTGCTGTTCGCGGCCTCGATCCTGACCTTGGGACTGGGCCTGATCGTGGCCTTTCCGGTTCTGGGCCATGCCACCTGGCACGCCTATCGCGCAGTGCGCGGCGACAGGGCCGTGGAAGACGACGAAACCCAACGGATGTTCATCCGTCCGGCCTGATCCGGTTGCGACACCTTGTGCTCTGGACAGGCCGTCCCTTTTTCGCGCACACCGTAGCCGGTCCGGACCCTGGCGTCCCGACCGCTCTTTTTTCGGGTCCGGCTCTTCAAATAGCCCGACGAACCTCCTAGGTAAAACCCGTTGCAGACGGGATAAGCGCCGGACATGGTCCGGCCCTGCCAACACCGCCAAAGAACGATTGGCGGACCCGATGACACACAAGGATAAAACATGAAACTGACTACGATTCTCGCCGCATCGCTTGTTGCGCTGGCTCCTGCGCTGGTCTCTGCCGAAACCATCGAAGTTCAGATGCTGAACAAGGGTGAAACCGGAACGATGGTGTTCGAACCCAACTTCGTGTCGGCACAGGTGGGTGACACCGTGGTGTTCCGCGCCACCGACCGGGGTCACAACGCCGAAACCATCAAGGGTATGGTGCCCGAGGGGCAGGAGGAATTCGTCGGCAAGATCAACGAGGAAGTCGAGGTCGAGCTGACCGCCGAAGGCGTGATCGGCGTGAAGTGCAAGCCGCACCAGGGCATGGGCATGGTCATGGCCATCCAAGTTGGCGACGCGCCGATGCCCGACGGGTTCCTGGACGCCAAGCTTCCCGGCAAGGCCAAGAAGACCATGAAGACCATCGTGGAAGAAAACGGGCTCAACTGAGCCACCCCGGCCACCCGCAGGACACGTTG
Source organism: Oceaniglobus indicus (assembly GCF_002751875.1). Lineage (GTDB taxonomy): Bacteria > Pseudomonadota > Alphaproteobacteria > Rhodobacterales > Rhodobacteraceae > Oceaniglobus > Oceaniglobus indicus. Next base: position 133,305 of record NZ_NMZM01000002.1, read on the forward strand.
TCCGCGGGACCGGCGGGTATGTTCGAAGACGCCAGGCAGGCAATCCGACCGCGGGTTGCCTGCCTTTTTTGTTGGCGCCGCTGGGGCCGGACCCCGGGCGTCAAAACAAAATGGAAATTGTCGGATAAACGGGTGCCAATTTGAGATGGAACAAGGTCGCGCCGCGCGCCGGTCGTTAGACCACGCCCATGACATACGCCTTCCTTCAGTTTTCCGGTCCTGCCCGGCCTCTCGATTCCGAAAGGGGGGTGCGCGGTTGCGCGCCGCTTGCCGCCCTGGCCGCCGCCGGACCGTGCCCCGTTCGGCCATCGCTGCGACAGGATGGCGCGCTGACGCGGCAGGCGATGTTGACCCCCTCGAACCCAGTTGCTACCGCTCAGGCGGTCGCCCGATGTCTGGCGCACAGTGATCGGCGACCCTTGGAAAAGGACGCCGTCGCATGAAGACCCTTCAAATTCTCGTAAAATATCTGACCGTTGCCATCCTGATGCTGGGCTTCGGCCTGCCGGCGGCGGCGCAATCCGTGCTTTCCAAGATGCTTCCCGATGTCGAGGTCGGACAGCTGGTCGAGGGCGCGGATGCCTTCGGCGCCACCCACCCCGACCTCCCGGCGGTCGAGGTTCTGAAGGCCGGACAGCACATCGGCTGGGCGTTCGTCACCTCGGATTTCGTGTCCACCACGGGGTATTCGGGCAAACCGATCCACACCATGGTCGCCGTGGACGATGCCGCCCAGGTGATCGGCGTCGAACTGGTCAAGCATTCCGAACCGATCGTGCTGATCGGCATCCCCGATTCGAAGATCAAGGCGCTGGTGGCCAATTACCGCGGGCTCGATCTGGTCGCCGAGGCTGAATCCGGCGGCACGGCCCATGATCTCGACATTATTTCCGGGGCGACGGTGACGATCATGGTGATCGACGATTCGATCATCCGCGCCGGCCTGAAGGTGGCACGCCAACTGGGCCTTGGTGGCCTGGCGGTCGCGGCCCCCGACACCGGCCCGCAATACGAGATCGATCCCGACGCAGAGGCCGCCGACGACTGGATGACGCTTGAGGGCGACGGCACCCTGCGCCGCCTGTCGCTGGACGTGGGCCAGGTGAACGCCGCCTTCGCCGCCATGGACGATCCGCGCGCCGCACGCCGCGCGTTGACCGAAGCCCCCGAGACGACCTTTATCGAAATGCAGGCCGCTCTGGTTTCGCACCCCGCCATCGCGCAATCCCTGTTGGGCGAGGCCGAGGCCGCGAACCTGGAAAACTGGCTGGAGGAAGGCGAACACGCTGTCGCCATCTTCGGCCGCGGGCTGTATTCGTTCAAGGGATCGGGCTATGTCCGGGGCGGCATCTTCGACCGGATCGTGCTGATCCAGGATGACATCTCGGTGCGGTTCCGCGACCGGATGCACAAGCGGATCAACACCATCGCCGCCGATGGCGCGCCGGTGTTCAACGAATCCGACATGTTCAAGATCCCCGCCGATGCCGGCTTCGATCCGACCCAGCCGTTCCGTATCCAGCTTCTGGTGCAGCGCGACGTGGCGGCGATCGAAAAGGTCTTTACCACCTTCGATCTGGGCTATGAGCTGCCTTCGAAATATACCCGCACCATCGCCGCTCCGCCGCCCGCCGAAGTGCCGGTCGGTGTGGCCGAGGTGACGACCCAGACCGAAGCGGACGCCCACCAGGCGTTGTGGAAACGCATCTGGGCCGGGAAGACCACCGAGATCATCGTGCTGGGGATCATGCTGACCCTGCTGACCGGCGTGTTCTTCTTCCAATCCCTGGCCACGCGCAACGAACGGGCGTTCTTCTGGTTCCGCATCGGGTTTCTGACGGTCACGCTGGTCTATCTGGGCTGGTATGCGAACGCGCAGCTGTCGGTCGTCAACCTGATGGCGCTGTTCGGATCGCTGGTCAGCGGCTTCAGCTGGCAGGCGTTCCTGCTGGATCCGATGACCTTCATCCTGTGGTTCGCGGTGGCGGCAGCCCTGCTGTTCTGGGGGCGTGGCGCCTATTGCGGCTGGCTTTGCCCGTTCGGTGCGCTGCAGGAATTGCTGAACCGCGTCGCCAAGGCGTTGCGCATTCCGCAATGGACCCTGCCCTGGGGATTGCACGAACGCCTGTGGCCGCTGAAGTACATGATCTTCCTCGGATTGTTCGGCGTCTCGCTGGCCAGCATCGAACAGGCCGAGCGTCTGGCCGAGGTCGAACCGTTCAAGACCGCCATCATCCTGAACTTCGTGCGCGCCTGGCCCTTCGTGGTCTATGCCGTCGGGTTGTTGATCGCCGGCCTGTTCGTGGAACGGTTCTTCTGCCGCTACCTCTGCCCCTTGGGCGCCGCGCTGGCGATTCCCGCACGCTTGCGGATGTTCGACTGGCTCAAGCGCTACAAGGAATGCGGCAATCCGTGCCAGACCTGCGCCCACCAGTGCCCGGTGCAGGCGATCCATCCGACGGGCGAGATCAACCCGAACGAATGCATCAACTGCCTGCATTGCCAGGTGCTGTACCAGTCCACCACGACCTGCCCGGTCGTTATCAAGAAGATGAACAGACGCGCCAAGACCGGCGCACCTGATCTCTCTCGCGGTATTTCCGGGCACCCGAACCTCGTCAACAAACCAACTACAGTGTGAAGGAACACATGATGTCTGAGGGAAAGAAACTGCCGATTTCACGTCGGAACCTGCTGGGCGCGACCGCCGGGGGCGCTGCCCTTGCCGGGGCCCTGGGCACCCGCGCGATGCTGACCGGCGGCGCCGTCGTCGGAGCGGCCACCGTGGCCGGCACCACCAGCGCACGTGCAGCCGCCGGCGCCGAAGTCGGCCCCGGCCAGCTGGATGAATACTATGGCTTCTGGTCCTCGGGCCAAGCCGGCGAAATGCGCGTCCTCGGTGTGCCTTCGATGCGCGAACTGATGCGGATCCCGGTGTTCAACACCTGCTCGGCCACCGGCTGGGGCATCAGCAACGAATCCAAGAAGATCCTGACCGAGGGCCTGCTGCCCAAGACCAAGGAATATCTTGCCGCCAACGGTCACGAATTCCCGCCAAACGGCGACCTGCACCACCCGCACATGTCGTTCACCGAAGGCACCTATGACGGCCGCTTCCTGTTCATGAACGACAAGGCCAACACCCGCGTCGCCCGTGTGCGTTGCGACGTGATGAAGTGCGACAAGATCATCGAGATCCCGAACGCCAAGGCGATCCACGGTCTGCGTCCGCAAAAGTGGCCGCGCACCAACTATGTCTTCTGCAACGGCGAAGACGAAGTGCCGATGGTCAACGACGGCAAGATCCTGGACGAGCCGGAAAAGTACGTGAACTTCTATACCGCCGTGAATGCCGACGAAATGACCGTCGCATGGCAGGTGATGGTCACCGGCAACCTCGACAACACCGATTGCGACTATGACGGCAAATACGCCTTCTCGACCTCCTACAACTCGGAAATGGGCATGAACCTGGCCGAGATGACCGAGGCCGACATGGACCACGTCGTTGTCTTCAACATCAAGGAAATCGAGAAGGGCATCGAAGCCGGCGACTATATCGAGCTGAACGGCGTCAAGGTGATCGACGGCCGCAAGGGTCAGAACAAGAAGTACACCCGCTATATCCCGATCCCCAACAACCCCCACGGCTGCAACATGGCGCCCGACAAGATCCACCTGTGCATCGCGGGCAAGCTGTCGCCCACCGTGTCGGTGATCGACGTGCGCAAGCTGGACGCGGTGTTCAACGACGAGGCCGAGCCGCGCAGCGTCGTGGTGGCCGAGCCGGAACTGGGCCTCGGGCCGCTTCACACCTGTTTCGACGGGAAGGGCCGTGCCTTCACGACACTGTTCCTCGACAGCCAGGTGGTGATGTGGGACATCGAAAAGGCGATCCAGCTCTACAACGGCGAAGACGTCGATCCGATCATCACCAAGCAGGACGTGCATTATCAGCCGGGCCACAACTCGACCGTGATGGGCGAAACGCTTGAAGCCAGCGGCAAGTACTATCTGACGATGAACAAGTTCTCCAAGGACCGGTTCCTGAACGTCGGACCGCTGAAGCCCGAGAACGAACAGCTGTTCGCGATCGACGGCGACAAGATGACCCTGATCCACGACGGCCCGACCTTCGCCGAACCCCACGACTCGATCATCGTGGACCCCAGCAAGGTGAACCCGAAATCGGTCTGGGATCGCAACGATCCGATGTGGGCCGACACCCGCAAGCAGGCCGAGGCCGATGGCGTCGATCTGGACGACTGGCAGGAAGAGATCATCCGCGACGGCAACAAGGTGCGGGTCTACATGTCGGCAAACGCGCCCAGCTTCTCGATCGAGAAGTTCACGGTGCAGCAGGGCGACGAGGTGACGATCATCGTGACCAACCTCGATGACATCGACGACCTGACCCACGGCTTCACCATGGGCAACCACGGTGTCGCAATGGAAGTGGGGCCGCAGGCAACCGCGTCGGTCACCTTCGTGGCGGCACAGCCCGGTGTCTTCTGGTACTACTGCCAGTGGTTCTGCCACGCGCTCCACATGGAGATGCGCGGCCGGATGTTTGTCGAACCGAAGGCGAGCTGAGCCATGATGCGTTCCCTGATCCTTGCATTGTCGATGTCTGTCGCGCTGCCCCTCTGGGCTGCCGGGACCGACGTCGTGCCCGGATCGGGGAGCCTTGCCAAAGCCATCGCCGGGGCCAACCCCGGCGATGTGCTGACCCTGCTGCCCGGCCGTCACGAGGGCGCGGTGGTCATCGACCGCCCGCTGACCGTGACCGGCACCCACGACGCCGTGATCGACGGCATGGGCCAGGGCACGGTGGTCACGATAGACGCCGAAGACGTCACCCTGCGCGGCGTGACCGTCACCGGATCGGGCCTGAGCAGTCAGGACCTGGACGCCGGCATCAAGATTCTGAAACAGGCCGATCGCGCCATCGTCGAGAACAACCGCGTGCTGGGCAACCTGCACGGCGTCGATGTTCACGGTGGCCGCGACGCCGAAGTACGCGACAATACTATCGAAGGCACCCGCCAGTTCCGCCTGAACGACCGCGGAAACGGGATCTATGTCTGGAACTCTCCCGGTACGCTGGTCGAGGGGAATTCGGTCCGCTGGGGCCGCGACGGCATCTTTTCCAACGCTTCGCGTACGGGCACCTATCGCAACAACCTGTTCCGCGATCTGCGCTTTGCCGTGCATTACATGTACACCAACGACTCCGAGGTGTCGGGCAACGTGTCGATCGGCAACCACCTGGGCTATGCGATCATGTTCTCGAACAAGGTGGTGGTGAAGGACAACCTCAGCCTGTCGGACATCAGTCATGGCGTGATGCTGAACTATGCCAACAATGCCGACGTGTCGGGCAATTTGGTGCGCGGCGGAACCGACCGTTGCACCTTCATCTATAACGCCCACAAGAACCTGATCTATGACAACCGGTTCGAAGGCTGCAACATCGGCATCCACTTCACCGCCGGATCCGAACGCAACGTGCTGACCGGCAATGCCTTCATCGGCAACCGCACCCAGGTGAAATACGTCGGCACCCGCGATATCGAATGGAGCTTCGAGGGGCGCGGCAATTATTGGTCCGACCATCCCGGTTTCGATCTGGGCGGTGACGGGATCGCCGACAGCCCGTTCCGCCCCAACGACCTGATGGATCATATCCTGTGGTCGCAACCCGCGGCCGCCCTTCTGACGGGTGCGCCTGCCGTGCAACTTGTGCGCTGGGCCCAATCCAGCTTTCCCGCGACATTGCCGGGCGGTGTCGTCGACAGCGCGCCCCTCATGGTGGCACCTGCGATGACCGTCCCTTCCGAATATACCGCCATGGAGGCCGAAGCGGTCGGCCGGCGGGATGAAAGTGTGCTTGATGACTTCGACATTAACGATCTCTCGTCTCACTAAGACATTCGGGGGGCTGAACGCCCTGACCGAAGTCTCGCTTACCGTCGCCCCGGGCGAGCGTGTGGCCTTGCTGGGCCACAACGGTGCCGGCAAATCGACGCTGATGAAAATCATCCTCGGGCTGATCACGCCCGACGGTGGCGACATCTCGGTCTGTGGCGCGGCACCGGGCAGCGCGCGCGCCCGCGCCCAGGTGGCCTATCTGCCCGAAAACGCCGCCTTCCATCCGGCACTGAGCGGGTTGGAACAGATCACCCAATACATGCGCCTGCGCAATCTCGACCCGTCCGGCGCGATGGAGCTGCTTGAGCGTGTCGGCCTGGCCCATGCGGCGAAACGGCGGATCGGCACCTATTCGAAGGGGATGCGCCAGCGCGTCGGCCTGGCCCAGGCTCTGATCGGGCAACCCCGCCTTCTGGTGCTGGACGAACCCACCAGCGGCCTTGATCCGGTATCGCGGCGCGATTTCTACGAACTGCTGGACGGTCTGGCGGCCGACGGTGCGGCGATCCTGCTGTCCAGCCATGCCCTGACCGAGGTCGAGGCCCGCACCGACCGGCTGTTGATCCTGTCGGGCGGGCGCATGGTGGCCGAAGGGACCCTGCCCGATCTCAGGCGCGAGGCGGCGCTGCCCGTGGCCATGCATCTGAGTGCACTCAACGGTTACGAAAGCGATGTCGTCGCGGCCCTGCCCGGCGCGATCCGGGCCAACGGTTTCGTGCATCTGACCTGCGCCCAGGATGAAAAGCTCGCGATGCTGTCGCGGATTTCGGCCATGTCCGAAAAGATCTCCGACCTCGACGTGATTCCGCCTAGTCTCGAGGATATCTACAGTCATTTCAGCCGGAGGGACGGCCAATGATCGCCCGCATCCTGGCCACGGCGGCCACTGAGATCCACATCGCACGGCGCAACCGCTGGGTTCTGATCGCGGTGTTGCTGATGGTGGTCTTCTCGCTTGTCCTGTCGGCGGCGGGATCGGCGCCGACAGGGGCGTTGGGCGCCGACCGGCTGTCGGTTGTCGTCGCCTCGTTGACCTCGCTCTCGGTCTATCTTGTGCCGCTGGTCGCACTGCTGATGTCGTTCGACGCGGTGGCCGGCGAGGTCGAGCGTGGCACGCTGCCTTTGCTGCTGACCTATCCGGTGGCGCGCTGGGAAATCCTGGCCGGCAAGCTGGTCGCCCACACCGCGATCCTGGTTGTCGCCATCGCCGCCGGCTATGGCGCGGCGGCGGCGGTGGCCATCATCACCGACCCCGCGGCCCTGGCCGGTCTGGCGGCGCTGTGGCGGCTGACCTGGACGTCGGTCCTGCTGGGCATGGCGTTTCTCGGCATCGGCTATGCCCTGTCGTCGCTGGCGCGGCGGGTGTCCGGTGCGGCCGGACTGGCAATCGGGCTGTGGCTGGGGCTGGTCGTGCTGTATGACCTGGGGCTTCTGGCGGCCGTGGTGGCCGACGATGGCGGGTTTTTCACCACACAGGTCTTCCCCGCCGCCCTGCTGGCCAACCCGGCCGATGCCTTCCGGCTGTTCAATCTGACGGCCGCCCAGGCCACATCTGCCGCGTCCGGCATCGGTGGTGCGGCAAATGCGATCCCGCAATGGCAATCCCTGGTATCCATCGCCCTCTGGCCGCTTGTTTCACTGGCGCTGGCCGCGCTGGCCTTCCGGAAGGTCGAACCATGAGAACCGCATTCGCCGCCCTGGCGCTGTTGATGCTGACCGCCTGCAACGACGAACCGGCACAGGACGTCTCGGCCATGCCGCTGACCGGAAGCTCGGTCGGGCACTTCTGCCAGATGGATCTGCTGGAGCACGAGGGCCCCAAGGGCCAGGCCCACCTGGCCGGCCTGCCGGGGGCGCCGCTGTTCTTCAGCCAGGTGCGTGACGCCGTCGCCTATATGCGGATGCCCGAACAAAGCCACGAGATCCTGGCCGTCTGGGTCAACGACATGGGGGTGCCGGGCGCCACCTGGGCCGATCCGGGTGCCGACAACTGGATCGCCGCCGACGCTGCGGTTTATGTCGTCGGGGCCCGTGTCACCGGCGGAATGGGTGCGCCCGAACTGGTTCCCTTTTCCGACGCTGACAAGGCGGCCGGCTTCGCCGAAGCCAACGGCGGTGAACTGATGCGACTCGCCGAAATCCCCGACAGTGCGGTCCTGGCCCCCGTCGATCTGGTGCCCGACGAATCGGACGAAACCGCCGACGATTCCGAATTTGAACAACGCCTGCGTGCCTTGTCGCGCAAATCCGAAGGATGACATCATGACGACCCGCCGCCGTTTTCTTGCGATCAGCGCCGCCGCCATTGCCGTTCCGGGGATGGGCCGCGCCCAGCCGATCCATGTCTGGCAGGGCACCGCCCTTGGGGCGCGCGCCACCCTGCGCCTGGCCCATCCCGACGCGGCGGCGATCGGCGCCCGCGTCGGTGCCGAGATCTCGCGTCTCGAAGACATCTTCAGCCTGTATCGCCCCGACAGCGCGCTGTCGCGGTTGAACCGCGATGGCCGGCTTGTCGCGCCACCATTCGAGCTGCTGGAATGCCTGTCGCTGGCCGGAAGCGTCCATGCCGCCAGCGGCGGTCGGTTCGATCCCACCGTGCAACCGCTGTGGGCCGGGTATGCCGATGCCTCGGCCACGGGGGCGTTGCCCGGCACCGACACCATCGACGACGCCCGTGCGCTGGCCGACTGGGGCGGTGTCACGCTGGGCGCCGACGCCATCACCCTGCGCCCGGGCATGGCGCTGACCCTGAACGGCATCGCCCAGGGGTTCATCGCCGACCGGATCGCCGCGTTCCTGTCGGCCGAAGGGCTGAGCGATATCCTGATCGACACCGGCGAGTTCCGCGCCCTCGGCAGTGCGCCGGGTGGCAAATCGTGGCAGGTCAAGCTGGCCGCGGGGGGCGAAGTGGCGCTGACGGCGCGGGCGCTCGCGACCTCGGCCCCCTTGGGCACGACGTTCGACGAAGCCGCACAGGTGGGGCATATCCTTGATCCGCGCACCGGGCGCCCCGCGCAGACACCCTGGCGCGAGATCACCGTCTCCGCCGACTCGGCCGCGCTTGCCGATGCTCTGTCGACGGCGGCCTGCCTGTTCGACACGCGCGCAGAGATCGATGCCTGCCTTGCCGGATTCCGCGACGCACGGCTGGAGAACATAACCGCGGCGTGACGGGCGCCGCGGCACGCGGTCCGTGCTGCAACACCTGAATGCATATCGACCGACGCGCGCATTTTATGTCTTGAAATCGCGACCGCGTGAACCGAAGGATCGGCAATGCGCAAGATCCTGACACAGCTGACCTTTGGTCTTTTCCTCTCCGCCATGCCCCTGTCGGCCGCCGAACTGGTGTATGGCATCGGCTCGGATGACGTCGATGGCCCCAAAAGCGGGACGCCGACGGCACTGTTCGAATACCACACCGACCCCTGGCGCGAATTTTCATGGGGCAGCGTGGCGGGCATGGCGGCGGTTCAGACCGACAGCGACCGCGACGTCTGGCTTGGCGTCGGAATTTCGTCGATCGTGAACCTTTCCCCCTCGTGGTTCATCGAGGGCAGTTTTGCGGCGGGCTATTACGACGGCGGCAACAACGGCAACGATCTGGGCGGCAAGCTGGAGTTTCGCACATTGGTCGGCACCGGTTACCGGTTCAACGACCGCCACCGCCTGTCGGTCGCTGTCGATCACATATCGAACGGCGGCTTATCGAATCGCAATCCCGGGCGGAACTCCGTATTCCTGCGCTACGGCCTGTCTTTCTGACAGGTCCGACATCTGATTTTCATCGCGTGGCGCCCGCGGCCCTGCGCGACACGATGCACGTATCGTGAGGAACAAGGATTGCGCCATGGCGACCGACCCGACCATCCAGATCGTGTTCCTGAAATGGGGAACGAAATACGGTCCCGAATACATCAACGGCATGGTCGACACGATCACGCGCACCGCGACACGTCCGGTTCGGTTTCTCTGTTTCACCGAAGATGCCACCGGGATGGATGAGCGTGTCGAAGCGCGGATGTTTCCCGATTTCGGTGTGCCCGTCACGTCCATGACCGGGCGGCGCGGCACGCTTTTGAAGATGGCGTTCTTCGATCGGGGACAGTTGGATCCCGATCGCCCCACCGTCTATATCGACCTGGACAGTTCGGTCATGGGCGACATCGTGCCGTTGGTGCAATGTCTTGAGCGGCATCGGGGTCTGTATCTGCTCAAGCGCCACGCGATTCCCCATTGGCGGTTCCGCGGCTTGGTCAGGCTGGTGGCACCGCACCGTTATTACCTGGGCAATACCGCCGTCATGGCGTTCTATCCCGGCGACTGGACGCAGATCGCCGATGGCTTCCGCAAGGATTTTCCGAAGTATCTGAACGATCCCGAATCGCTGGATCCGGCCACGCGCCGTCGCTATCTGGAAGGCAACGAACGCATCATATCGCACGCGGCGAAGGATGCATCGCGGGTGTTCCCGACCGACGTGGCCGTGAAGTTCACCCAAGGGTTCATGTCGCATTTCCTGTGGCTGGCCCGTCTTCGCAACCGGTTGCCGTGGGTCAAAGCGCGGCGCAGCCGGGTCAAGGTGATTTCCTATCACGGTGACAAGCTGAAACCGGCGAACCTGGTCGATGTGCAGCCCGGCGAGCTGATCACCTACAAGTCCTACAAGACGATCTGGGATTATCCGGCCCTGTCCGCATACTGGCGCCGGGTGCTGGGCGCCTGAGGGTCCGGAAGACCGACGGCGTCGCGCGGCGGGACCAATCGACCCGGGCAGAGGCCCGAACCGCACTCCGTTTTCGCCCGCCGTCGTGCGGAACAGTTTCCGCTTTCACAAAACTGCGCTAACTAGCCACGATGGACATCGTTCTCATCACCACGGTCATCTCGTCGCTGTTCCTGGTCATCGGCGCGGCCGAGCCGTTGGCGGCGCGCCTTCGGCTGCCCTATACGGTGATCCTTGCCATTCTCGGCATTCTCATCGGCACGGCGGCGCTGTTTTTCCTGCGCACGGACCTGACCGATGCCCTGAACCCCGTGGCCGAGGCGATCCTGGCACTTCCGATCCGCTCGAACGTCTTTCTCTATGTGTTCCTGCCGACGCTCCTGTTCCAGGCGACGCTGGGGATGAGCCTGCGGCGGATGATGGATGACTGGGTGCCGATCCTGGTGCTGGCGGTGGTTGCGGTGATCGTTGCCACGCTCAGCGTCGGCTATGCGCTGTCGTGGGTCAGCAGCCTGCCCTTGGCGGCCTGCCTGCTGATCGGCGCCATCGTCTCGACCACGGACCCGTCGGCCGTGGTTTCGATCTTCCGCTCGATTTCGGCGCCGCGCAGGCTGGCGCGGATCATCGAGGGCGAAAGCCTTTTGAACGACGCGGCGGCGATCGCGCTGTTCGGGTTGTTCATGGGGTTTGTCACCTTCGGCGGCGAGGATCCCAGCCTTGCCAATGCCCTGGGGCAATTCCCGATGCTGATCGCCGGCGGCGCGCTGACCGGCTGGCTGGCGGCGCGGATCGGCGTGTGGATCATGGCGCTTTTCGGGCGTCACGAACTGGCGCTGATTTCGGTTTCCGTGGCCCTGCCCTATCTGGCCTATATCGGCGCCGAACAGGCGGTCGGCGCATCGGGGGTCATTGCCGTCGTGGTGACTGGCCTGACCCTGAACCTGACCGGCCCCGGCCGCCTGCCGCCAGAGGCCTGGATCAACCTGCGCGAAACATGGGATCTTCTGGCGCATTGGGCCGGTGCGTTGATCTTCATCCTGGCGGCGCTGCTGATTCCCCGGCTGCTGCAGGACGTCCGCATCGGTGACTTCATCCTGATCGGTGTCATCGTTCTGGCTGCGATCGCGGCGCGGGCCGTGATCCTGTTCGGCCTGCTGCCGTTGATGACGCTCCTGCGGGTGTCGCCGGTGGTCGATCGTCCCTATCGCGCGGCGATCCTGTGGGGCGGGCTGCGCGGCGCCGTCACCCTGGCCCTGGCCCTGGCGGTGACCGAGAGCTTCCGCGTCCCGGACGAGGTGAAGCGGCTGGTCGGCATCCTGGCGACCGGTTTCACGCTGTTCACCCTGATCGTGCAGGGCACGACCCTGCGCACGGTCATCGGCTGGCTGGGACTGGACCGCCTGTCCCCGATCGACGAGGCGATGTCGCGCCAGGTCGTTGCCGTCGCCCTGCAAACCGTGCGCGAGGACGTGGCCCGCACCACGGACGACTATAACCTGACGCACGACATCGTCCGCTCCGAGGCCAAGGTGTTCGGTGAACGGCTGGATGACGCCGTAAAGACGGCCGAAAAGACCACCGATATCCTGGACCGCGACCGGATCACGCTGGGCCTGATCGCGCTTGCGGGGTTCGAGCGTGAAACGATTCTGGCCCGCGTGCGCGAACGCACGATTTCGGCCCGGATGGCCGAACAGATCCTGTCGGATGCCGACCGCCTGATCGAAGGCGCGCGCAACGGCGGGCGCAGCGGGTATCAGCGCGCGGCCCGCCGCACGGTCGCCTATGGCAGGACGTTCCGGCTGGCCGTGTGGCTGCACAGCCGGCTGCATATGCCCACGCCGCTGGCGCGGATGACCGCCGACCGGTTCGAACACCTGCTGTCACAACGCCTGATCATGCAGGATCTGGATTCCTTCATCGACGGGCGCATCCGCCGGATCCACGGGCGCCGGGTGGCGGACCTGCTGCACGAGTTGCTGGCGCGCCGCATCGACAGCGTCGAAACCGCGCTGGAGGGGCTGCGCCTGCAATATCCCGGCTATGCCGAGGAACTGGAACGTCGGTTCATCCGGCGCACGGCCCTGCGGCTGGAAGAACGCGAATACACCGCGATCCGCGACGACGGTCTGATCGGGGCCGAGGTCTATACCGCGCTGATGCAGGACCTGGGCCAGCGCCGCGCCGTCGCCGAGGCGCGCCCGCGTCTTGATATTGCCGTGCAACGGAAAGAACTCGTCCGGCAGTTTCCGCTGTTCGAGGGTCTCGACGAACGGGCGCGCCGGAAACTGGGCCGGGCCTTGCAGACCCGATATGTCGATGCCGGCAAGGTGGTGTTTCGCAAGGACAGCCCGGCCAAGAGCGTGTTCTTCATCGCGTCCGGCGCGGTCGAGTTGCAAAGCGCCGGTCAGACCTGGCGGTTGGGCCGGGGCGAGATGTTCGGCCAGATGGGTGTTCTGCTGAAGAAAGCACGCCGGATCGAGGTTCAGGCCATCGCGCCCTCGACCCTTCTTGTGCTGGACGAGGCGCGGTTCCGATCCCTGCTGGCGCGCAGTCCCGCGATGCGCAAGGCGGTGCGCAAAAGCGCGGAACAACGTGGCATCGATCCCGACCTCCTGTTTCCCGAAAAGGATCGCGCCGCCTGAGCGCGCCATCGCACGCTATGGGTTGGCCAGTTGCTTGCGGCATCCGGCCAGCAGGAAGTCGATGAAAAGCCGGACCTTGTTGTCCTGCAACCGCCGGTGGGGATACAGGCAGCCGAAAAGAGAGGGCTCGGGCGGCGTTTCCGGCAGGATCTCGACAAGCGCGCCGCTTTTCAGATGCTCGGCGATCTCGAACCGGGGCTTGTTGATCACCCCGCGCCCGGCAAGCGCCCAAAGGGTCAGAACGTCGCCATCGTCGGAATCGTAACTGCCGGACACATCCAGGCGCATCGGGCCGCGGGCGGTCGTCAGGGTCCAGAACCATTCCGGCGATCTGGGAAAACGCAGCAACAGGCAATTGTGCCTGAGCAGATCGTCCGGCGTCTGCGGCACACCCCGTTTCGCAAGATAGGCGGGCGCGGCACACAGAACCCGCGGCGTATCCATGATCTTGCGCAGCTTCAGCGTCGAATCGGGCGGCCGCCCGACGAACAACGCGACATCCAGCCCATCCTCCAGCAGATCGACCTTGCGATCCGACAGGCGCAGACGCACCGACACCTCGGGATAGGCATCGACGAATTCGGGGATCAACGGCGCGACCAGGCGCTTGCCCACCCCCAGGGGGGCGGTGACATGGACAGTGCCGTGGGGATGGCGCGAAAAGTCGGAGATCGCGGCCTCGGCGTTTTCCAGCGATTGCACGACAAGCCGGGCATGGTCGTAGAACGCGTGCCCCACTTCGGTCGGGGTCAGCTTGCGGGTCGTGCGGTTGAACAGGCGCACGTCCAGGCGACGCTCCAACTCCTTGATCCGGTTGCTGGCCACCGCGGGCGTCAGGCGCAGATCCCGCCCCCCTGCCGTGATGCTGCCAAGTTCGACAACCCGGACAAAGACCTTCAGGCTTTCCAGATAGGGCATGCGCGCCTCTTATTATATACGATTCGTTGAAAGAGAATACGCGACTGCGCGGTTCTTTGAACGCTTTCGATTCGGTATGATGCGCCGGCGCACCGGCCCGCGCCGCGCCCATGGAGGATATATGACAGCCAGATCCGAAATCCGTTTCGTCCTGAACGATCGCGACGTGTCGCTGGACCGCGTCGGCGCCGCGGACACGCTGCTGGATTTCCTGCGGATCGAACGCCGCTTGACGGGCACCAAGGAAGGTTGCGCCGAAGGCGATTGCGGCGCCTGCACGGTGCTGGTGGGCCGCCTTCAGGATGGCACGTTGCGGTATGAACCGGTCAACGCCTGCATTCGCCTGCTGGCATCGCTGGATGGTTGTCACGTGGTGTCGATCGAATACCTGTCGGGGCCGGATGGCAAATTGCACCCGGTGCAACAGGCCATGGTCGATCACCACGGCAGCCAATGCGGCTTTTGCACGCCGGGGTTCGTCATGTCGCTCTATGCGTTGTGGATGGAAAACCCCGACCCCACCGAGATCCAGATTGAAACGGCGATCCAGGGCAACCTGTGCCGCTGCACGGGATACCAGCCGATCGTCAAGGCCGCCCGCGCCGCAACCACGCTGGGCAGCCCCGTTGACGACGCGTTGACCCGCGAACGCGCGGCCATGACGAAGCGGCTGCATGCCCTGCACGACGGCGCCCGGGTCGAGGTGTCGAAGGGAAACAGCCGGTGCATCCTGCCGGCGTCGGTCGATGATCTGGCGCAGGTGCTGTTAGAAGTGCCGGACGCCACGATGGTCGCCGGTGCCACCGATGTCGGGCTGTGGGTGACGAAGTTCCTGCGTGACATATCGCCGGTGGTGTTCCTCGGGCAACTGGACGGATTGCGCAAGATCGAGGTGACGGACGACGCGATCCGGATCGGCGCGGGCGCCAGTTACACCGACAGCCGGGCGGCGCTGGTGGCGGATCATCCGCATCTCGGCCCGTTCTGGGACCGCATCGCCGGCTGGCAGATCCGCAGCATGGGCACCATCGGCGGCAACATCGCGAACGGATCGCCCATTGGCGACACCCCGCCGGTTCTGATCGCGCTGGGGGCCACCATCACCCTGCGCAAGGGCGACGCGCGGCGCACCCTGCCGATCGAGTCATTCTTCATCGACTACGGCAAGCAGGATCTGGACCAGGGCGAGTTCCTGGAAGGCATCACGGTGCCGCGTCCCATCGCCGGCGCCCGCCACGCCGCCTACAAGATTTCCAAACGCCGCGACGAAGACATCTCGTCCGTCTGCGCCGCGTTCAACGTGTTGGTCGAGAACAGCACGATCACCGCCGCCCGCATCGCCTTTGGCGGCATGGCGGCCACCCCGAAACGCGCGGCAAACGTCGAAGAGGCGCTGGTCGGTGCGGATTGGAGCGAGGCCGCGCTGATGCACGCGGCCACCCGCCTGGCCGATGATTTCAGCCCGCTGTCGGATTGGCGCGCCTCGTCCGAGTATCGCCTGCAAGTGTCGAAAAACCTGTTCCGCCGCTTCTGGCTGGAACAACAGGGCGGCTCTGCGCCCGTGCGGCTGAGCGCATGAGGGAGGACATGGAAATGAACATCGAAAAGCCGGTCGAATCCCCCATCGAGACGGACAAGCGCAAGGATCCGCCCGTGGCGCAGAACCTGACCCGCGCCGACCAGGACCGCGATGTCATCAAGGGCGGCGTCAGCAAGGATCTGCGCCATGACAGCGCGATCAAGCATGTGACGGGCCGCGCCGAATATTGCGACGACATTCCCGAACCGGTCGGCACGCTGCACGCCTATCTGGGCCTGTCGACCCGCGCCCATGCCACGCTGCGCGACATCGATCTGGACGCGGTGCGCGCGGCCCCCGGTGTAATCGGCGTTCTGTGCGCCGCCGACATTCCCGGCGTGAACGACGTCTCGCCCACGGGGCGCGATGACGAACCGATCTTCGCCACCGACAAGGTCGAATTCTGGGGCCAGCCGATGTTCGCGGTGATCGCGGAAACCCGCGACGCGGCCCGCCGCGCGGCACAACTGGCCCGGGTCGGTTACGACGATCTGCCCCCCGTGCTGGATGTGCAGGCGGCGCAGGACGCCGGCAGCGCCTATGTCACGCCACCGCTGACCCTTCGGCGTGGCGATGCGCCGCGTGCGATGGAGAAGGCGACGCACCGGATCAAGGGCAAGCTGACCGTCGGCGGTCAGGATCATCTGTATCTTGAAGGGCAGATCGCCTTTGCCATCCCCGGCGAAGACGACGACGTGGTGGTTCATTCCTCGACCCAGCATCCCAGCGAGGCGCAGCACATGGTCGCCCACGCCCTGGGCGTGCCGTCCAACGCCGTCACGATCAACGTGCGGCGCATGGGCGGCGGGTTCGGCGGCAAGGAAACCCAGATGAACCTGTTCTGCGCCGTGGCCGCGGTCGCCGCGAAGAAATGGAACCGCCCGGTCAAGATCCGCCCCGATCGTGACGACGACATGTCGGCCACCGGCAAGCGCCATGATTTCGTGATCGACTACGAGGTCGGTTTTGACGACGACGGCGTCATCCAGGCGGTCACCGGCGAATTTGCCGCGCGCTGCGGGTTTTCATCCGACCTGTCCGGGCCGGTCACCGACCGCGCGCTGTTTCACGCCGACAACGCCTATTATTACCCCGATGTCCTGCTCAATTCGCATCCGTTGAAGACGAACACGGTGTCGAACACCGCGTTTCGCGGATTCGGCGGACCACAGGGCGTGATCGCCGCCGAACGCATCATCGAGGAGATCGCCTATCACCGCGGGCTCGACAGTCTGACGGTGCGCAAGCGCAACTTCTATGGCGACGACGGGCGCGACCTCACGCCCTATCACCAGACGGTCGAGGACAACATCGCCCCCCGCATCGTGCAGCAGCTTGAGGAAGACGCCGATTACCAGGCGCGCCGGCAGGCGGTGCTGGACTGGAACGCCAAGGGCGGCACGATCCGCAAGGGCATCGCGCTGACCCCGGTCAAGTTCGGCATCTCGTTCACCGCGACGTGGTATAACCAGGCCGGCGCGCTGCTGCACATCTATTCCGACGGGTCGATCCACCTGAACCACGGCGGCACCGAAATGGGCCAGGGTCTGAACACCAAGATCGCCCAGGTTGTGGCCGACGCGCTCCAGGTCGATTTCGACCGGATCAAGATCACGAAAACCACGACGGAAAAAGTGCCCAACACCTCGGCCACCGCCGCCTCGTCCGGGTCCGACCTGAACGGCATGGCCGCACTGGATGCCGCCCGTCAGCTGCGCGAGCGGCTGACGGCTTTCGCTGCCGAACATTGGCAGACCGACGTTGTAAACGTGCGTTTCATCGCCAACGCGGTGCAGGTCGGTGACGAAACGATCCCCTTCGCCGATTTCATCCGCGCGGCGTACATGGCGCGCGTTCATCTGTCGGCCGCCGGGTTCTACAAGACGCCGAAAATCCATTGGAACCGCGACACCGGCAAGGGACGCCCGTTCTATTACTATGCCTATGGCGCGGCCTGCTCGGAAGTTTCGGTGGACACCCTGACCGGCGAATACCGGGTCGATCGGGCCGACATCCTGCACGATGTCGGCAGATCGCTGAACCCGGTGATCGACCGCGGCCAGATCGAAGGCGCGTTCATCCAGGGCATGGGATGGCTGACCACCGAGGAACTCTGGTGGGACAAGCAGGGCCAGCTTCGCACCCACGCGCCCTCGACCTACAAGATTCCGCTGGCCTCGGACCGTCCGCGCATCTTCAACGTCGAACTGGCCACATGGTCGGAGAATCGCGAACACACGATCAAGCGGTCCAAGGCAGTGGGCGAGCCGCCGTTCATGCTGGGCATTTCGGTGTTCGAGGCGCTGTCCCACGCGGTGGCCAGCGTGGCCGATTACAGGATTTGCCCGCGCCTCGACGCGCCCGCAACCCCCGAACGGGTGCTGATGGCCATCGAACGGCTGCGTGGCTGACGCCATGACGCTTGCCCGGTTTTTCGCCAGGACCACAGACGTCATTCACGTCCGGCTGAGCCGGGTGCGCGGGTCGTCCCCCCGCGACGTCGGTGCGGAAATGTTCGTGGCGCCGGGGGGCATCCACGGCACCATCGGCGGCGGCCAACTGGAATACATGGCCATTGACAACGCGCGGGCGATGCTGCGCTCGGGGCGGCGGTCTAAACGTATGGACGTCCCGCTGGGCCCGGAGATCGGGCAATGCTGCGGCGGGCGTGTCGAACTTGCGCTGCGCTGGATGACCGACGCTGACCGGGCCACGGCGCTGCGCACTGACGCGGAACGCGAGGCGGCGCGACCCCACGTCCATATCCTGGGGGCGGGCCATGTCGGACGGGCCCTTGCACGGTTCTTTCAGTTCCTGCCGGTGCGCTGCATCGTGATCGACAACCGCGCCGAAGAACTGGCTCTGGTCGATGCCACGGTGGAAAAACGCCGCTCGGCCATGCCCGAGGCCGACATCCGCAACGCCCCCGCCAACAGCGTCTTCATCGTGCTGACCCACGATCACGCGCTCGACTTCCTGCTGACCCTTGAGGCGCTGGACCGCCGCGATGCGGCCTATGTCGGGCTGATCGGCTCTGCCACGAAACGCCAGAGGTTCGAGCGGTTCCAGAAAACGCACGGCGCCGGGGCGGATTGCACGCGCCTGGTCTGCCCCATCGGCGCGGACGACAGCGGCGACAAGCGCCCCGAGGTGATCGCCGCCCTCGTCGTGGCCGAGGTCATGCGCGCGCTGGGCGTCGCACGATACCCAGCCACCGAAACGACCGGTTGACCGACCCGATCTCGCCGGCAAACGCCGAAACACCCGGCCTGCAGAACCCTCACGGGCGGAAACTGCGTGAAGGCCAGCGTGGTGGTGGCGATCTGTTCGTTTCAAGAACCGCCCGGCCGCGCCCCGCTGGATCGCGCGGGGAATTGCTCTCGGATATCGATCGCGGACCCCCGCGAACCCGCGCATGGACCGCATCGAAAACCTGTGCGAAAACCTTCTCGCCCCCGAAACACGGGCGAAGACCGGGCCCGCGCGCCGATCGACCGCGCAGGCCAGCCGCAGAAAAGGAAACAACCGATGATCACCGTCACCCGTCTCGACGCCGCCGACGCCGATACCATCATGGCCGGCGCCGTGGCCCATGCCGATGCGATCGGCGTGCCGATGTGCATTGCCATCACCGACGAGTCCGGTCAGCTGATCGCCTTTCGCCGGATGGACGGCGGCAAGGTCACATCGACCACCGTCGCGATCGACAAGGCTTTCACCGCCGCCGCCGCCAAGAAGGCGACCCACGAAATCGGCGCGGCCAGCCAACCGGGCGGGCCCGTCTTCGGCATCGGATCCGCCATCGGCGGGCGGCTGATGGTGGTGGGCGGCGGCCTGCCCGTGATCTTCGAAGGCGACGTCGTGGGCGGGATCGGGGTCAGCTCGGGAACACCGGACCAGGACCGCGCCGTCGCACAGGCAGGCATCGACGCGTTGCTGCGCTAGGCGCCGGCGCGCTTGGCGCATCCCAAGCCCGCTTCAGCCCGCCAGGCCCCGACCGGCGCACCTGCTTCTTACTGATGGGAAATACTCCCGCCGGAGGCTCCCACCCTCTCATCCGCGATACGTGTGCGGGGCCGTCGGACACGTCGATCTGACATTCGCCACGCGAAACCCCGCCGGACGGGACCACGCGAAACCGCAAACACGTGCGCCGCCCGACAAAAAAAGGCGCGCCCCCGATGGGGCGCGCCACATGATGTCGGTTTGGCGTCTGCGCTCAGGCGTCGGCGTGTTCCACGGCCTTGCGCTCGACCGTGTCGCCGCTCGAGATGGCGATACGGCGCGGCTTGAGGGCTTCGGGCACCTCGCGCACCAGGTCGATGTGCAGCATGCCATTCACATGCTCGGCACCGGTCACATGGACGTGGTCGGCCAGGTGGAAGCGCCGCTCGAACGCGCGGGTGGCGATGCCGCGGTGCAGATAGCTGCGCCCTTCATCCCCATCGGCCTTGCGGGCGGTGACGATCAACGCGTTCTCGCGGACTTCGACGTTCAGATCGGTGTCCGAGAACCCGGCAACGGCGATGGAAATGCGCCAGCCATCGTCGTCCGTCTTTTCGATGTTATAGGGCGGATAGGTCTGCGCGCCGACATTGTCGGTCAGAACGCGATCCATGAGGTCGGCCATCTGGTCGAAACCGACAGTGGCGCGGTACAGCGGAGCAAGATCGAAGGTTCGCATGGGTCATCCTTTCAACAAGCGATAACATGGGGGCCTTCCCGTGCGGGACAGGCCGTTTCGACAACCGGACCCGATTTCGGCATCCGGTGGCACTGATGTGGGTGTCGATTTTCGCCGGTTCAAGATCGGCCCGGCGGATTTTCGCGCGGCGGGATGCCCGGTACCGGCCGTGAAAGGCCGGACGTTTCAAGATCGTACCGATGCCGGCAGTGATCAGCCGGGGCGCAGGAACTTGGCCGTGCCGGCCTTGCGCGCATCGTCCGGGTTCAGCGTTTTGACCTGCGGTTCGGCGCGGTGAAAGACACCGTCGCTGGCGGCCATCAGTCGGGTCAGCTCGTCCAGCGCCCCCCCGAGGGCCGTGCCGATCGACACCTTCTCGGACTGCACCTCGGCCATGGCCGACACCACCGAAACGATCCGGGGGCCATCGTCGGTCATGGCAAAGACGGGGGCGCCGGATGCCCCGAAGTCGACCGCGCACGACATGATCAGCGCGCCGTCCTGATGACCCTTGATGTGACACACCTCCTGCAGCGTGGGCCTGTCGGCGCGTTCGCGGGCATAGGATACGATCCCCACCGCATCGCCGTCCGCTGGGCCGGCATATACCGGGAATGGCTGGATCCGGCCGTTGCGAATAGGGTGATCCAACTCGATCAGGGCGATATCGCGGCCGATGTCATGCATGGCATTGGACAAGGGATCATACGCGGGATGGGTCATCGCCCGACGCGCACCGCGATAGGCTTCGGCGCGACCATCGCGCCAGCCGGCGAGAAAGGTGATTTCGGACGGCGCATACCGGCGGCCCGTGTGCTTGTCGAACAGGCAATGCCCGGCGGTCAAAACCAGGTCGGGCGCAATCAGCGCCCCGGTGCAAAATCCCCGCTCGCCCAGGTTGACCCGGCCCACGGCGTCCCAGCCACGCGCGTCGTCCGCTGTCTGGAACGATTTCAGCCCCGAGGCCGACGCCAGTTCGATCGCCTGCGCCTGCGCGCCCAGGACGCTTGCGAACAGGGCCATTGCCCCAAGTGTTGCCGTCATGATCCGCATCGAACCCTCCTGCGTTGCGTTAACGCTAGGGGGGGCGTGCGGCCGATCTGTGTCGTTACCCGCATCAATCACGGCGCTGCCGGGGCATGGTCGTGATCGTTCAGGCGGGCTCTGCCACCTTTCGCTCACGCACGGTCATATCGGCAAGCGCCGGAGGGCGCGGCCCGCCCGTGGCCCAGTCAAGCAGCTCGACGGTATGCACGATCGGCACTCCGGCGGCGTCGCCGATCTGCATCATGCAGCCGATGTTGCCGGCCGCGATCACATCGGGATCCGTCGCCGCCAGGGTATCGACCTTGCGCGTCTTCAACTGCTTGCTGATCACCGGCTGCATCAGGTTGTAGGTGCCTGCCGATCCGCAGCACAGATGGCTGTCCCTGGGTTCGACCACGTGGAACCCGGCCCGCTTCAGCAGGTCCTTGGGATAGGTCTTGATCTGCTGACCGTGCTGCAACGAACAGGCCGCATGATAGGCGACACGCAGACCCGCCGGCGGTCCGCCTTCATGGACAGCCCGTGCATCGGTGCCCGCGACCAGGTCGCGCGCGCGGTTCTGCTCGGCCCCCGGTGTCGCCGCGGGCATCAGGTCCATCAAAACCTCGCTGACATCCTTGGCCAGGGCACTGATCCGTGCGGCATCGTCGGCCAGCGGATCGTTGCGGAACATGTGGCCGTAATCCTTCACCGTCGTGCCGCAACCGCTGGTGTTGATGACGATGGCGTCCAGCGCATCCTCGCGGTCCTCGGCCATCCATGCCTTGATGTTGCGCGCGGCCGAGGCATGGCTTTCATCGACCTTGCCCATGTGATGCACCAGCGCGCCACAACACCCCATGTCCCTGGCGATGACCACCTCTGCCCCCAACCGCCTCAGCACACGGATCGTGGCATCGTTGATGTCGGTGTTCAGCGCCTTCTGCGCACATCCCGTCATCAACGCCACGCGCATCTTGCGCGCGCCCTTGGCGGCGAACACCTGCGGATCGTCATTGCGGCTGACCGGCGGCACGGTCTTCGGCGCCATCTCCAGCATCGCGCGCAACCGGGCATCGGGCACCAGGAACGCGAACGGCCGCCCGATCTTTGCCCCCAGAAGGGCCAGCCGGAACCGCCCCGGATGGGGCAGGATCCGGGCCAGGGTCCAGCGCAGGACGCGTTCGAACATCGGCCGCTTATAGGTCTTTTCGATATGGGCGCGGGCATGGTCGACCAGGTGCATGTAGTGCACGCCGGACGGGCATGTCGTCATGCAGGCCAGGCACGACAGGCATCGGTCGATGTGCTTGACCGTCTTGGCATCGGCCGGGCGGTCGTTCTCCAGCATGTCCTTGATCAGATAGATCCGCCCCCGCGGCGAATCCAGCTCGTCACCGAGGATCTGATAGGTCGGACAGGTCGCGGTGCAGAACCCGCAATGGACACAGGCGCGCAGGATCTCGTTCGACCGCGCGATCGCCGGATCCTTCAGCTGTTCGGGTGTGAAATGCGTCTGCATGTCTTATCCTCCATGCGCTCCGGTTCGGCCCATGCGTCCGGGATTCAGAATCCCGCGCGGATCGAACTGCGCCCTCAGGCCCGCCGAAATCGCGGCCAGCGGGGCGGGTTCGGGATGAAATGTTCCCAGGGCGGCATGGGTTTCGGCCGCTCCGCGGACCAGCGTCGCATGGCCGCGAAAATCGCCCAGCGCCGCGCGCAGGTCGGTGCCGGGCGCCACCCCGGCCCAGATCAGCCCACCGCCCCAGTCGAACATCACTCGTGCCTCCGGCAGACGGGCCGCCATCGCCGCGCCGTCCCCCGGCATGACCGAAATGCGCCACACGTCTTCGTCGGTATCGGCAAACATCGTGGCATTCGCAATGTCGCGCCATGTCGCGTCCACCTCGGCCGCATTCATGTCGACCGACCAGTCACCGAACCCGGACAAAAGCTGCTGCAGGCGTTCCGCGCGATATTTCACCGACGCCTCGAAACCCTCGATGCGCAGCAGCGTCACGTCGTCGCGATGGGCCGCGCCCGAGATTTCGAACGGCGATCCCAATGCCGCCGACAGCGCAGCGATCGCACGGGCGACATCCAGTCCGGCCGTGGACAGGGTCGCCCGCACCGCCGACTGCGGCAAAACCTTGAACGACACCTCGCTCAGCACGCCCAGAGTCCCGTGGGATCCCGCCATCAGCTTGACCAGGTCATAGCCGGTGACGTTCTTCATCACACGACCACCGTTCTTGATCGCGTCGCCGCGCCCGTCCACGAACCGCACCCCGATCAGCGCATCGCGGCACGCACCGACCTGGATCCGCCGTGGCCCCGATACGTTGGCCGCGACGACTCCGCCGATGGTCGGCGTGCCTTCGGTTCCCAACACCGCGCGGTGATCCATCGGCTCGAACGCCAGACGCTGGTTCTCTGCCGCCAGCGCGGCCTCGATCTGGGCGACGGGGGTTCCCGCCTGTGCCACCAGGGTCAGCGCGCCGGGCTCATACAGGGTAATGCCGCTCAGCCCCGAAACGCTCAGCCGCGTCCCTTTGGCTGCTCGGGCCGGACCGCGCGTGCCACCCCCTTCGATCCACAACGGACCCTCGGCGCCCCGCACGGCATCGCACAGTTCCGCTTCGCTTTGCGGCCTCAGCATGGCGGCACTCCTGACTTTTTCTTGCTCGAAATACTCAAATCCGACGATGGCGTCACGCGGCGCGCCGGCTTTCGGTCGCCGCCAGCGGAAACACCTTGGCCGGGTTCAACAACCACTTGGGATCGAAGACATCCTTCACCCGCAACTGCGCTTCCAGATCCACATCGTCGTATTGATCGCCCATCAGGTCGCGTTTTTCAATGCCGACCCCGTGTTCGCCGGTCAAACAACCACCGACCTCGACGCACAGGCGCAGGATGTCCGCGCCGAACGCCTCGCATTTTTCCAGATCGCCGTCCTTGTTGGCATCGAACAGGATCAGCGGGTGCATGTTGCCATCGCCGGCGTGAAACACGTTGCCCACGTCCAGGCCGTATTCCTTCGACATCTCGCCGATCCGCTTCAGCACATGGGGCAGCGACGACACCGGGATCGTGCCGTCCAGGCACATGTAATCGTTGATCTGCCCCATGGCACCGAACGCCGACTTGCGCCCCAGCCAGATCCGCGCCGATTCCTCGGCCGACTTGCTTTCCCGCAGTTCCACCGGATCATGGCTCCGCGCGATTTCGGTGATCACCGACAGCTGTTCGTCGATCTCGGCGTCGGATCCCTCGACCTCGACGATCAGCAGCGCCTCGCAATCGGGATAGCCCGCGTGGGCAAAAGCCTCGGTCGCGCGGATACAGGGGCGGTCCATGAACTCGATCGCCACCGGCAGGACACCGGCCTTGATGATGTCCGACACGCATTCGCCCGCCACTTCGTTCGAATCGAACCCGATCAGAACCGGCCGCGCCCCTTCCGGCTTGCGCAGGATCCGCAACGTGGCCTCGGTCACGACACCCAACTGCCCCTCGGATCCACAGATCAGCCCCAGAAGGTCCAGCCCGCCGGAATCCAGGTACGCACCGCCGATCTCGACGATTTCGCCCTCCATCGTGACCATGGTGACACCCATGAGATTGTTGGTCGTCACGCCGTATTTCAGGCAATGCGCACCGCCACTGTTCATCGCGATGTTGCCCGCGATGGCACAGGCCAGTTGCGATGACGGATCGGGGGCATAGAAGAAATCCTCCTCCTCGACCGCGCCGGTCACCGACAGGTTGGTCCGCCCCGTCTGCACCCGGATGAACCGGTTGGCGTAATCGGTTTCCAGAACATCGTTCATCCGCGCCACGCCCAGGATCACGCTGTCGGCGGTGGGCAATGCCCCCCCGGCCAGCGACGTGCCCGATCCGCGCGGCACCACCGGCACCCCTTCCTCGAAACAGATCTTCAACACGGCGGCCACTTCGGCGGTGGACGACGGCAGAACCGCGCACAGCGGCGGGCACCGATAGGCGGTCAGCGCATCACACTCATAGGCGCGCACCTCGTGCTCTTCGTGAATCACCGCGTCGGGCGCCAGTACGGCCTGCAAACGCGCGACGATATCCGCCTTGCGGTCGATGACGAAGGCGTTGGGAATCGGCATTTCCATGACATGTTCCTTTCAACCGTCCAGTGTGAAAACATAACCGATACCTACCCACAAACAAGGCGCAAATCCGGCCATGCCACTGCCGCACTACCCGTTGCCGGGAAATTGAGCTAGGCAACCCCATGACCTTCATTGACCGCCTGAGCCTGCTGACCCTGATGGACGGTGCCGCCGTCGCGCTTCTGCTTGCGGGGTGGAGCCTGATCGGCTGGTGGATCGAACGCCCGAACGCCGCCCGCCCCTCGGTCACGGTGCTGATGATGCAATATCGCCGCGACTGGATGGTGCAGATGGTCACCCGCCAGCCGCGCATCTTCGACGCCACGATCCTCGGTTCGCTGCGTCAGGCGACGTCTTTCTTCGCCTCGACCAGCGTCATCGCCATCGGCGGCGTCATGGCCCTGATCGGCAACGCCGAACACCTGGCCGGCGTCGCCGCAGACCTGACGGCACGCAGCACCCCGACGATCATCTGGGAGATGAAGCTGGCCCTTGTCGCGCTTCTGCTCACCGATGCCTTCCTGAAATTCGTCTGGTCCAACAGGTTGTTCGGCTATTGCGCCGTGGTCATGGCGTCGGTCCCCAATGATCGGGACGACCCCCAGACCATGCCACGCGCCGCGCGATCGGCCGAACTGAACATCCGCGCGGCGTGGAACTTCAATCGCGGCCTCAGGTCGATGTATTTCGCCCTGACCGCGGTGGCTTGGCTGCTTGGCGCGATCACGCTGATCATCGCGGTGATCGCCACGCTGGTCCTGCTGTGGACACGGGAATTCCGCTCGCAATCGCGTGACATCCTGCTTGGACGTTCGCCCGCCGATCCATGACGACGGGCGCTTTTCGCCGGGGCGCTCACCACTGATCGCAGGGGTGTCGTCGCACAGTCCGCGGATCCACCGCGCTTCTCGCTGACACACATACGCGAATTCCGCGTCACCCGCCGCGACCGACGGCGACGGCCCCGCGCTCAGCGTCGTCCTTCGCGCACCCATGCGCCGACCGTCAGCAGGGCCGCCAGCAGCAGGAACAGCCAGCCCGAGACAAGCGGCGTCACCATCACATCCGCTGTCAGATAGGCCTTGCGCGGCGTCAGCCCGATCCAGCCGCGTCCGGCGGCGGGCCGGCCTTCGCGGACCTGTCGGATGTCGGGAATTCCGTCCTCGATCGCCAGGATGCCCCCCCGGGTCGTATCGACGACAGGTTTCAGCATCTCGCCACTGGCCACCGTCTGCTCGAACTCACGGGGTGCCGACGGCCCCACGGCGATCACGGTTTCCTGCTCTGCCTCGCGCAACCGGTAAAGCCCGATGTCGGGCGCTCGCCATTCCGCCGCGAACCGGCCCGGCGCCGTCGGCTCCAGCGGCACCCTGGTCACGTTGCCATCTGGCCCGGCAATCTCGACATCGCCCACCGTGTCGCCAAGGGTGCGGCGCAGGATCGTCACCCGCTGCCCCTCGGCGCTGGCGACCAACGCCTCTTCGTCCAGTTCCGGCTCCTTCATCATCCAGTGGGCCAGCCGGCGCAGCAACTCCAACTGCGGCCCGCCCCCTTCATAGCCGCGCGACCACAGCCATGCCTGATCGGATCCCAGAAGGGCCACGCGCCCCTCGCCCACCCGGTCGAGGATCAGCAGGGGGCCGTCATCGATCCCCTGCATCACCGCCTGCCCCGACGTCGCGGTCAACTCGATCTGCCGCATCCAGCGCCCCCAGCCGGGCTGGCCATCGCTGCCGCCCGGCGACAGGGCATCCAACCCCTCGGTCACCGGGTGCTTGCGCCCAAGCTCGGTCAGACGGGGCAGAAACCCCTGTTCGAACACCCGCGCCGTGGGCGCACCGGGCAACACATCGCCCAGGGGCGAGCGATAGATCGACGCGGCACTGGCATAATCGGGCCCCGCAGCAACCAGGACGGCACCGCCCCGTTCGACATACTGGCGGATATTGTCGAAATACAGCGCCGGCAGGATGCCGCGCCGCTTGTATCGGTCGAACACGATCAGATCGAACTCGTCGATCTTTTCCAGAAAAAGCTCGCGCGTCGGAAAAGCGATCAGCGACAATTCGTTGACCGGCACGCCGTCCTGTTTTTCCGGCGGGCGCAGGATGGTGAAATGGACAAGATCCACCGAACTGTCCGACTTCAGCAGGTTGCGCCATGTCCGTTCGCCCGCGTGCGGCTCGCCACTGACCAGCAGCACGCGCAGCCGGTCGCGCACGCCGTTGATCTGCACCACGGCCGCGTTGTTGCGATCGGTCAGCTCATCGCCGGTTTCGGGGGTGCTGAACTGGATCACGTTCATCCCGCCATGGCTCAGCGTCACGGGCAATTCCAGATCCCGACCGACGGGAACCTCGAACAGCTGCGGTGCGGCCCCGTCGACGGCGATGCTCAGCTCGGCGCGCTCTTTGACCGCGGTCGGGACCGCGCCCTGATCCTCGATTCGCAGGGTCAGGGTGACGGGCTCGTCGATGATGGCGAAGGCCGGCGCGTTGGTCACGACCAGCCGGCGATCCCAATCGGCCTCACGCCCGCTCAACAATACATGCAGCGGCGCGGGCAGATCGGGCGCCTGCGCCACATCATGCAGCCGTCCATCGGTCAACAGGATCGCTCCGGCCAGCCGCGCGCGTGGCTCCTCGGCCATGGCCCCCGCCAGCGCCGCCATAAGCAAGGTGCCACGATCCCCCTCGCCGTCGCCCAGCCGAACCACCCGCAACTCGGTGTTCTCCAGATCGGCGATTTCGGCTTCCAGCGCGGCTTCGGCCTCGGCCACCTGCGCCGCGCGGTCCGAAATCCGCTGGCTGGCGCTTTCGTCCACGACCAGGATCACGATATCGCTCAACGGCGCGCGGTCTTCCTGCTGGAACGACGGGTTCGCCAACGCAACCAGAAGCACGATCGCCGCAAGCCCCCGCAACCACCACCCCGCCAGCCCGCGCCACAAACACAGGCCGACGGCCAACGTCGCGACCACCGCGGCCGCCGACAGGAAGGCCACCGGGACCAACGGATCGAATATCACGCTGTCCATGGGCAGAGTCCTGATTTCTTACCGATAAAAATACTCATTCCACCCATCGTCACTGACCCAACCGATCCAGAAGGGCGGGAACGTGGACCTGGTCGGATTTATAGTTCCCGGTCAGCACGTGCATGATCAGGTTGACACCAAAGCGCAGGGCGATCTCGCGCTGGCGCTCGCCCGCGTAACCGCGCCCCACCGGGAACATCCGGTTGCCGCGGTCATCGATGGCCCAGGCGGCGGCCCAGTCGTTGCCGCCGATCACCACCGGGGTCACGTTGTCGTTCAGGTTGCGAAACGGCATCCCCTCGATCTGCTCGGCATCGGGCGGCGCCGCCTCGACCCAGATGTCCCGGCTGGCAAAACGTCCGGGAAAGTCCTGCAGCAGATAGAAGGTCCGCGTCAGGACGTGATCCGACGGCAGCGGTTCCAGCGGCGGAATATCCAGCGGTCTGGCCAGTTGCTGCAGCTTGCGCCCGTTCGGCGATCCGCCACCGAAGCCCGCGACATCGGCGTCGCGGGTGTCGAACAGGATCAGGCCCCCGGTCCGCAGATAGGTGTTCAGCCGGGCATAGGCCGCCGGGCTCGGTTGCGGCTGATCCGGGGTCACCGGCCAGTAAAGGAAGGGGAAGAACGATAATTCGTCGGTTTCCAGGTTCACGGCAATCGGATCGGACGGTTCGATCGAGGTGCGCGAGAACAGCGTGTCCGACACCCCCCGCAACCCGGCATGGGCGATCTCGTCCACCCGGGCGTCGCCGGTGACCACATGGGCCAAGACGACTTCGGCCGTGGCGTTCAGCGCAAAGGCATCGGCCTCCTGCGCGCGTGTGTCCAACGGCGCCGACACCAGGATCAGTGCGGCCATGGCCGCAACCGCACCGCGCGGCCCGCGAAGACGCCCGGCCAGCCACAGTGATGCGATGACATCCAGCGCCAACAATCCCAGCGCCAGCATCAGCAACCATCCCTTCAGGGCCGTTTCCCCCGCCAACGTCAGGCCTTCCACCGGGATCCGGGCGGGCCAGACGGTCGGCGCAAGCACGCTTTCGGCGCCCGTGACGTTCAGGGCGATCCGCCGGTCTTCGCCGGCATAGAGCCCCGGCGGGCTTGCGGCCGAAGGCACCGCCCGGGCCAGATCCTCGCCCGCGATCCCCGGCAGGTTGCCGGCGTCGCCGATCTGTCCGAACGCATCCAGCAGGCGGTCGGGCGTCCATGTCGTGCCGGCCAGATCCTCGGCCGCCACCTGTGCCGGGCGCGTGGACACGGCCAGCCGTTCCAGCATCTGTACGAACAGCCCCGACAGCGGCAGCGTCGACCATTCGGCATTCGCCGTGACGTGGAACAGCACGACCTGCCCCTGTCCCAACCGCTTGCGGGTGACCAGCGGCGTGCCGTCTTCCAACGCGGCGATCACCCTGTCGGCCAGCGTCGGATCGGGCTGCGCCATGACCTGTGCGTTCACCTTCACGTCATCCGGAATTTCCAGCCCGGCGAAGGGCGAGCCTTCGGCAAACGCGCGCAACCCCTTCGGCTCGCCCCAGCTCATGGCGCCGCCGACGCTGCGCCCGCCGGTGCGCAGCCGCACCGGCATCAACGGGTCTTCGGTGTCGCGCGACACGTCGCTTGCGGCCAGGCGCGGCCCGGCAAAACGCAGCAGCAGGCCGCCACCGTCGACCCAGGCGGCAATCTCTTCGGCCTCGGCCGATGTCACCATGGCGACATCCGCCATGACGATGACATCGGGATTGGCCTGCAGGATATCCGCGAGCGTCCCGTCGATCAGATCCGCCGTGGGGGCCAGGGCCTGTTCCAGGTAATGGGTCGGCGACAGCAGTTGCAGCGCCGCGCCATCGTCGCGCCCGGAAATCAACGCCACTTCGCGCCGCTTCAGGGCGTCATCGGTCAGTGTCACCGCCCCCGCCGACCGCCAGCCGTCGATCTGGAACCGCGTGATCCGGTTGCGCAGCTCGGGCGGCAGCGACAGGGATATTTCGGCCTCGGGGGCGCCTTCGGCAAAGGTCAGCGTGGCACGGGCCAGTTCACGTTCGATCCCCGCCGGATCCAGACCGTGCCCGGCCACGTCGATGTCCTGCGTCCCGTCCGCGCGCGCACGCACCGCCGACAGCGCGATCGCGCCGTCGCGAAACTGCGCCGGGCGCAAACCCAGCACCGGCCGCGGGCTTTCGAAGACCGTCACCGGACCACGACGCTCGAACGCCGCAAGAAGCGGTGCGCGCCAAGGTGCAGCCACGCCATCGGACAGCCACAGTGTTTCGAAACTGCCGTCCAACGCGCCGGCCCATGCACCGATGTCGTCCCGGTCGGGCGCCCAAGGTCGCGGCGTCAGCCCCGACAGCCGCGCGATCCAGGCATCGGCGGCGCGAAACGGCAAACCGTCATCCGCCGGCAGGTCGGTCAGCGTCACCACGGCGGCGGTCCGCCCGTCCCGCGCCGCTTCGCGCAGGGCATCATCGATCCGGTCCAGCCGCCGCGGCCAGTCGCGGGCATCCGCCCACGTCCCGTCCGCCACGATCAGGATCGGACCGCTGCCCGGCACTCGGTCGTCGGGATTCAGGATCGGGCCGGCAAAGCCCACGATCACCGCGGCCACGGCCAGTGTCCGCAGAAGCAGCAACCACCACGGCGTGCGATCGCTTTGCTGTTCTTCGTCTCCCAGGCCCAACAGCAAGGCAACACCGGGAAACCGCCGGCGCACGGGCGCGGGCGGCACCGCGCGCAACAACAGCCACAGGATCGGCAGCGCCGCCAGAGCCAGCAACAACCAAGGCGCGCTGAAGCCGATGTTCGCCAGGACAGCCATCACCGCGTCCGCTCCATCGCGCCATACAGCCACAACAGGGCCGCCGTGGCGCTGTCTGCGGTGTGGTGACAGTGATATTGCCACCCTGTCGCGCGGCACAGGTCGGCCAGCATCGCCTTGCGCGCCGCCAACCGATCAAGATAGCGATCACGCAGATTGCCCGCCTTCAGCGTCTCATGGCGCAGGGCACCGCCGATGGATTCGAACACGGTGCGCCCGTCGAAGGGAAACGCCTCTTCCTGCGGGTCCAGAACCTGCAGCACGGCGCCCTTGACGCCCCGATCCGCGGCCTTGGTCAACGCACCGGCGACCGGATCGGGATCGCCCAGGAAATCCGACACGAACAACGCGCGTGACCGTGCCATCATCCCCCGCGTTTCCGGCGCGCCGTATTCGGCAGCCTCGACCGAGCCCGACAGCGCCGACGCCAGCCGCAGCAATTGCACCTGGCCGGTCCGCGGCGGCAGCCCGTCGCCCGACAACCCCACACGCTCGCCACCCCGCACCAGCAAGATCGCCAGCGCCATGGCGATCAGCCGCGCGCGCGCGCCCTTGGTCGGCACGCCCGGATCCGACGCGAACTCCATCGACCGGCCATCGTCGACCCACAGCAGGATCGACTGTGCCGCCTGCCATTCCTTCTGCTGGACGAAATGCGCATCGGACCGCCCCGAACGGCGCCAATCGATGCTGCGTCCGTCGTCGCCCGGCATGGCCGGGCGGTATTGCCAGAACTCGTCCCCGACGCCTGCCCGCCGCCGACCGTGGGCGCCCAGCAGCACGCTCTGCGCCAGGTGTTCGGCGTCGGCCATCAACGGCGGCAGGGGCGCCGCCAGCCCTTCGGCACCCGCGCGCAAAAGGGCGGAGTCGCTCACGCCGCGGCCTCGATCCGGGTGACATTGGCGACGACGGTTTCGATCAGCTGCGACAGGCTCTCGCCGCGCGCCCGCGCCGCGAATGACAGAGCCATCCGGTGCGACAACACCGGCGCCGCCATGGCCGCCACGTCATCGGGCGACGGGGCAAGTCGCCCGTCCAGCAGTGCACGCGCGCGCACCGTCAGCATCAGCGCCTGCGCCGCCCGCGGCCCCGGCCCCCAGCTGACCGAGGCGCGCACGATATCCGAGGCCGAGGGATCGTCGGGGCGACAGGCGCGCACCAGATCCAGGATCAGCTCGACCACCCGATCGCCCACCGGCATCCGCCGCAACAGGGCCTGCGCCGCCAGCAGACCGGGGGCATCGAACACGGCGCGCGCTTCGCCTTCCGCGGTGCCGGTGGTGGCGATCAGGATATCGCGTTCGGTCGCGCGATCGGGATAGGGCACGTCGATCTGCACCAGGAAGCGGTCAAGCTGTGCTTCGGGCAGGGGATACGTGCCTTCCTGCTCGATCGGGTTCTGCGTTGCCAGCACATGAAACGGCTGGCCCAGGGCACGGGATTGCCCGGCGACGGTCACGGTTTTTTCCTGCATCGCCTGCAGCAGGGCCGACTGCGTGCGCGGCGAGGCGCGGTTGATCTCATCCGCCAGCAGAAGCTGACAGAACACCGGCCCCTCGATGAACCGGAACGCCCGCGTGCCGTCTTGTGTCGTGTCCAGAACCTCGGATCCGATGATATCCGCCGGCATGAGGTCGGGCGTGAACTGAACCCGCCCCCCATCCAGCCCCATGACCGTGGAAAGCGTGTCGACCAGACGCGTCTTGCCCAGCCCGGGCAGACCGATCAACAGGCCGTGTCCACCGCACAGCAGCGCCGACAGAACCAGATCGACGACCCGTTCCTGGCCGATGAAACGCCGCGAGATGCTGTCGCGTGCCAGCGCCAGGTGGTCCCCCAAGGTCTCGATCTCGGCGATCAGCGCGTCGGACTCGGCCATGACTTCTCTCCATCCATGCTTATATCACCATTAGACAGACCTATCCCGACAGGGACAAATGGCAAAAGCACATAAGGGACAAATGATCGTGAAACCTTCTGCCGAAAGCCTGGCAAAAAGCGCGGCCGCTGCGTCAAAAGGCGGATTGCCGCCGGTCCATCTGTGGAATCCGCCGTTCTGCGGCGATCTGGACATCCGCATTGCCCGCGACGGGACGTGGTTTTACCTCGGCACCCCCATCGGACGCAAACCGCTGGTCAGGCTGTTCTCGACCATCCTGAAGAAAGAGGGCGAAGATTATTTCCTCGTCACCCCGGTGGAAAAGGTCGGGATCATGGTGGACGACGCACCTTTCCTGGCATCGGATTTCACGGTGGAGGGGGAAGGACCGGATCGCACGATCGTCTTCACGACCACGACCGACGACCGTGTGACCGCCGACGCCGATCATCCGATCCGCGTCAGGCGCGATCCCGACACCGACGAACCCGCCCCCTATGTCATGGTGCGTGGCGGGATGGAGGCGCTGATCGACCGGAAAAGCTTCTATCGCCTCGTGGAAATCGGCGAAACTGCGCCACAGGATGGGTCAGACTGGTTCGGCGTCAGATCCGGCGGAGTCTTCTTCCCGATCATTCCCGCAGACGAATTGCCCTGACTCGGGCCTCCTGCTGATCCAGGGGCTCAGTCAACGGTCTGCATCGGACGTCAACGCAAAAGGGCCCCGATCAACACCGGAGCCCTTGCAGATCCAAATTGACGAGTCGCTCAGAGGTTCGGCTGCTTCGGGTTCAGCCCGATATGCGTGCCGGTGGCAACCATGTCGTTCAGCAGTTTCACCGCATCATCGACCGGGCCGGGTTCGTTGTTGAACTCGCGCACCTTGGCGTGGGCCTCGGCCGCCTGCTGAATCCAGTCGTCCAGCGTTTCCTGCGTCACGTCGGCGCGCGGCAGCGCCTGTTCGGCCAGAACCGAAATACCGTCGGCGTTGATCTCGGCAAAGCCGCCGGTGACCATGTATTCCTCGGTGCCGTCCGGTCCCGTGGCTTTCAACAGGCCGGGACGCAGGATCGTGATCGTCGGCGCATGGCTGGCCATGACCGTCATGTCGCCTTCCGAACCGGGAATGAGGACTTCGGTCACTTGGGCCGAGGCCAGGCGACGCTCGGGCGAGACGAGGTCGAATTGCATCGTGTCTGCCATGGTGGCTCCTTCCGAATCGATACAGGTCGGACCGGCCCCGCATCACGGGACCGGTGTCAGGGTCAGGCGGCGTCGGCGGCCATCTTCTCGGCCTTGGCCTTCACTTCCTCGATGCCGCCGACCATGTAGAAGGCGCCTTCCGGCAGGTGGTCGTATTCACCCGCGACAACGGCCTTGAACGAGGCGATCGTCTCTTCCAGCGGAACCTGCTTGCCCGGCGCGCCGGTGAACACCTGCGCCACGTCGAACGGCTGGGACAGAAAGCGCTGGATCTTGCGGGCACGGGCCACGGTCAGCTTGTCGTCTTCCGACAGTTCGTCCATCCCGAGAATGGCGATGATGTCCTGCAACGACTTGTAACGCTGCAGGATACCCTGCACGTCACGGGCCACCTGGTAATGCTCCTCACCCACGACGGTCGGATCCATCAGACGCGACGTGGAATCGAGCGGGTCGACGGCCGGATAGATGCCGAGCTCCGAGATCGCGCGCGACAGGTTGGTCGTGGCGTCGAGGTGGGCGAACGAGGTGGCGGGCGCCGGGTCGGTAAGGTCGTCGGCGGGCACATAGATCGCCTGAACCGAGGTGATGGACCCGGCCTTGGTCGACGTGATGCGTTCCTGCAACTGGCCCATGTCCGTGGCCAGCGTCGGCTGATAGCCCACGGCGGACGGGATACGGCCCAGCAGCGCCGAAACCTCGGAACCGGCCTGGGTGAAGCGGAAGATGTTGTCGACGAAGAACAACACGTCGGTGCCCGACTGGTCGCGGAACTGCTCGGCCAGGGTCAGGCCGGACAGGGCGACGCGCATCCGTGCACCCGGCGGCTCGTTCATCTGGCCATAGACCAGCGCCACCTTGGATTCGGTCAGGTTGTCCGGAACGATAACGCCGGATTCGATCATCTCGTGATACAGATCGTTGCCTTCGCGGGTCCGCTCGCCCACACCGGCAAACACGGAAAAGCCGCTGTGCACCTTGGCGATGTTGTTGATCAGTTCCATGATCAGAACGGTCTTGCCCACGCCGGCACCGCCGAACAGGCCGATCTTGCCGCCCTTGGCATAGGGGGCCAGCAGGTCGATGACCTTGATGCCGGTAACCAGGATGTCCGACGACGTCGCCTGTGCGGCGAAATCCGGTGCCGGCTGGTGGATCGAACGGTATTCGTCCGCTTCCACCGGACCGCCTTCGTCAACGGGTTCGCCGATGACGTTCAGGATCCGGCCCAGGGTCGCATTGCCCACGGGAACGGTGATCGGGCCGTCGGTGTCGGTGACGACCGTGCCGCGCACCAGACCTTCGGTCGCGTCCATCGCGATCGTGCGGACGGTGTTTTCACCCAGGTGCTGGGCCACTTCCAATATCAGGCGCTTGCCGTTGTTGTCCGTTTCCAGCGCGTTCAGGATCTGCGGCAATTCGTCGTCGAACTGAACGTCCACGACGGCACCGATGACCTGCGTGATCTTGCCTTTGGCATTTGCCATGTTGTCTCTCCGGTTCGTCTTAGAGGGCTTCGGCGCCCGAAATGATTTCGATCAGCTCGTTCGTGATCACGGCCTGGCGCGAGCGGTTGAATTCGATGGTCAGGTCGTCGATCATCTCACCCGCGTTGCGCGTCGCGTTGTCCATGGCGGACTGACGCGCGCCTTGTTCCGACGCGGCGTTTTCCAGCAGTGCCGTAAAGATCTGGGTCGCCACGCCACGCGGCAGCAGGTCGGCCAGAATGCCTTCCTCGCTGGGCTCGTAATCGTACAGCGTGCTTTCCTCGGCCTCGTCGAACGTGGCCGGGATGATCTGAAGCTCGGTCGGGTGCTGTGTCACGACGTTTTCGAACCGCGAGAAATAGATCCGGCAGACGTCGAATTCACCGGCGTCGAACCGGCTCAGGATATCCTTGGCGACATCCTGTGCGTTGGCATATCCCACGCGCTTGACCTCGGACAGGTCGACGTGACCCACTAGGAACGCGGAATATTCGCGGCGCAGCTGATCGCGCCCCTTCTTGCCGACGGTGAGGATCTTGACCTCTTTGCCTTCGGCCCGCAGCTTTTCGATCCGGACCTTCGCCTTCTTGACGATGGACGAGTTGAAGCCGCCGCACAGACCGCGCTCGGCGGTCATCACGACCAGCAGTTCAACCTTGTCGCTGCCGGTTCCCGACAACAGGCGCGGGGCAGAATCGCTGCCCTGCACCGATTGCGCCAGCCCCGACATCACGGCGTTGAACCGTTCCGCATAGGGCCGGGCCATTTCGGCCGCTTCCTGCGCCCGCCGCAGTTTTGCGGCGGCCACCATCTGCATGGCCTTCGTGATCTTGCGGGTCGATTTGACCGACGCGATCCGGTTTTTCAGATCCTTGAGGCTGGGCATTCAGCTGTCCTTTTCGGGTCTTCAGGCGGCGAAGTCGTCGGCGAATTCCTTGATCGCGCTACGAATGCGATCTTCGGCATCGCCCTTCACCTTCGGATCCTCTTCGGTGATCCAGTTCAGCATGTCCTCGTGGTTGGCATGCAGATGCTTCAGCAGGCCCTGCTCGAACTTGCCGACCGCACTCACCGGGATCTTGTCCAGATAGCCCTTGGTGCCGGCCAGGATGACGCAGACGATTTCCGCGTTGGTCAGCGGCGAATACTGCGGCTGCTTCATCAGCTCGGTCAGGCGGGCACCCCGGTTCAGCAACTGCTGGGTCGAGGCGTCGAGGTCGGACCCGAACTGGGCGAACGCCGCCATCTCGCGATACTGGGCAAGCTCCAGCTTGACGGGACCGGCGACCGATTTCATCGCGTTGGTCTGGGCCGACGAGCCGACGCGCGACACCGACAGACCGGTGTTCACGGCAGGGCGGATGCCCTGATAGAACAGTTCGGTTTCCAGGAAGATCTGGCCGTCGGTGATCGAGATCACGTTGGTCGGAATGAACGCCGAAACGTCGCCACCCTGGGTTTCGATGATCGGCAGCGCGGTCAGCGAACCGGCGCCGTTCTCCTCGTTCAGCTTGGCCGAACGTTCCAGCAGGCGGGAGTGGAGGTAGAACACGTCGCCGGGATAGGCTTCACGGCCGGGCGGACGACGCAGCAGCAGCGACATCTGGCGATAGGCCACGGCCTGTTTCGACAAGTCATCATAGACGATCAGCGCATGGCGCCCGTTGTCGCGGTAATACTCGGCCATGGCCGTCGCGGCATAGGGGGCGAGGAACTGCATCGGCGCGGGGTCGGATGCGGTCGCGGCAACGATGGTCGTGTATTCGATGGCGCCGGTTTCTTCCAGCTTCTTCACCAGCTGTGCCACGGTCGACCGCTTCTGGCCGATGGCGACATAGATGCAATACAGCTTCTGGCTCTCGTCCGTGGCCGCGTCGTTGTACGACTTCTGGTTCAGGATCGTATCCAGTGCCACGGCGGTCTTGCCGGTCTGACGGTCACCGATGATCAGCTCGCGCTGGCCACGGCCGACGGGGATCATGGCGTCGATGGCCTTCATGCCGGTCGCCATCGGCTCGTGCACCGACTTGCGCGGGATGATGCCCGGCGCCTTGCTGTCGGCCACGCGACGTTCGGCGGCGTCGATCGGGCCCTTGCCGTCGATGGGGTTGCCAAGACCGTCGACGACGCGTCCCAGAAGCGCGTCACCGGCGGGCACGTCCACGATCGAGTTGGTGCGCTTGACGACATCGCCTTCCTTGATGTCGCGGTCCGACCCGAAGATCACGATGCCGACGTTGTCGGTCTCGAGGTTCAGCGCCATGCCGGCGATGCCGCCGGGGAATTCGACCATTTCACCGGCCTGCACGTTGTCCAGGCCGTGCACACGGGCAATACCGTCACCGACCGACAGCACGCGGCCAACTTCGGCCACATCGGCGTCTTGCCCGAAGTTCTTGATCTGCTCCTTGAGGATCGCAGAGATTTCGGCAGCTTGGATACCCATTATCCGACCTCTTTCATGGTGTTCTGGAGTGCGTTCAGCTTCGCGCGGATCGAGGTATCGATCATCTTGGAGCCGACTTTGACGATAAGACCGCCGATGAGCTTCTCATCAACGGCGGTGTTCAGCTTGACGTCTTTGCCGACCGACGCCTTCAGCGTTGCGGCAAGGTCGGATTTCTGCTTTTCGGTCAGCGCCTTGGCAGACGTCACATCGGCCGTGACCTCACCCTTGGCTTCGGCGATCATGTCGCGCAGCGCCGCGATCATGCTGGGCAGCACGAACAGGCGCCGCTTGGACGCCATCAGGCGCAGCGTGTTGGCCAGGTTGTTGCCGAGGCCCATCTTGTCGGCGATGGCGCCGATGGCCGCCTGCTGCTGTTCCCGGGAATAGACGGGCGACGCGATCAGCGAACGGAAATCCTCGCTGTCCTTCAGCGCGGAGTCCAGCGCATCGACGTCCGTTTGCAGTTGATCCAGCGCGTTTTCATCCTGCGCGAGCGAAAAGATCGCAGAGGCATATCGCCCGGAGATACCTGTGGAAATCGAAGCTGGTTCTGACACGTCCACCCTTTCGAAGCTTCGCCCCCGGGGAATGCCTGACCGGGCACGAAGGGGGCAATTGAAAAGACGCCCCCTCGCGGGCGCGTCATCAAGATCGGGCGTCATGTAGCAGAGCGTTCGACACCCCGCAACCGCTTTAGAACGCCAGTGCGGGTCCGGTTGCCGGTCGGCCACCGCCGCCCCGCAAGACACCGCGCGTCGCGGTCACACCGGAGCGCCGGCCCGTTCCGGCGCGATACGTTCCGGGTTTCCCGCCCCAATCCCGTTGACGCCACAAACAGGCGGGTTTCACCCCGAAAGACGCGGATCGCGGGACAGGTGCGCCATACCCCGTTCGCCGGTTTCCTGCGGCTTTGCCAGAAAATGCACGATCGGATCCGCGCCGCGCTGTCCTTGACGATTCGCGCCCGGACCGCCCGTTTTCCCGGCAGCCGCCCCTCAGGCCGGTTCGGCCTCGGGGCCGGCAATTCCGTCCAGCACGCGCAACGGACGCCGCAGTGATTCCCGCAGCCCGGGACCGGCCGGGCGCGGCACCTGCTTGCTGACCTCGACCATCAGGACACCGCCGGCATAGCGCCCCGAGACGGCGCTTCCCACCCGCTCCATCAACCCGCCGGCCCTGAGCCAGAACCGCCGGTCCGACGGCGGCTGAAACAATGCGGCGACATGACGCTGAGGGATCAGCCCGTGGCGTTTCAGTTGCGATTCAAGCTGGCTCAGGCTGTAGGGGCGCCCAAAGCCGAAGGGGGTGCGATCGCGGCGCGCCCACATTCCGGCCCGGTTCGGCACGATGAACAATCCCCGCCCGCCGGGCGCCAGAACCCGCCAGCATTCCTCGAGAACCGAGGTCGGATCCTCGCTGGTTTCCAGCCCGTGCATCAGGATCAGCCGATCCGCCGCGCCGCCGTCCAGCGGCCACAGCGTTTCCTCGCACAGGACCGAAACGTTGGGCTCGCCCGCTGGCCAGTGCATCACGCCCTGCGGCCCCGGCATCAGCCCGACAACCCGCTTGGCTGCCGGCAGGTAGGGGCGCAAAAGCGGCACCGCGAACCCGTAACCGACCACCGTATCGCCGCGGCGCGGCGGCAACAGCGACACCACCTGCGTTCTGATCGCCCGTTGCGCCGCACGGCCCAGCGGGGTGCGGTAATAGAAGTTGCGAAGATCGTGAACATCCAGATGCATTGAAGTGGCCCGCGATTGCTGCAAGTCTTCCGATCAGAGTTTTTCCTGAAGGAAGGTGCCCGACCATGACCCTCGAACTTGTCACCGTCCCCTGTCTTTCGGACAATTATGCCTTCCTGCTGCATGAGAGCAACAGCGGCGCCACGGCCCTGATCGACATTCCCGAGGCCGCGCCCATCGACGCGGCGCTGCGAACGCGCGGCTGGAACCTGAGCGAGGTGTGGCTCACCCATCATCACGCCGACCACGTTCAGGGCCTGTCCGAGTTGCTGGCGGGACGGGACGGCGTAAGCGTGACAGGTGCCGCTGCCGACGCACATCGCCTGCCGCCACTTGATCGCCA
This sequence comes from Oceaniglobus indicus, assembly GCF_002751875.1. Lineage (GTDB taxonomy): Bacteria > Pseudomonadota > Alphaproteobacteria > Rhodobacterales > Rhodobacteraceae > Oceaniglobus > Oceaniglobus indicus. The sequence continues at coordinate 173,914 of NZ_NMZM01000002.1, forward strand.
GGTGGCCGAGGGGGACACGTTCGACTTTGCCGGTCACGCGGTGCACGTCATCGACGTATCCGGCCACACGACCGGGCACATCGCGTTTCACGTTCCCGATGCCCGCGCCGCGTTCACCGCCGACAGCCTGATGGCCCTGGGGTGCGGTCGCCTGTTCGAGGGGACGCCCGAAACGATGTGGGCGTCGCTGTCGAAACTGGCCGCGCTCCCCGATGACACGATCATCTGTTCGGGGCATGAATACACCGCCGCAAACGCCCGCTTTGCCCTGACGATCGAACCCGAAAACACCGCGTTGCAGGACCGCGCCAAAGCCATCGACGCCGCCCGCGCGAAGGGCGCGCCGACCGTGCCGTCGACCCTGAAGGAAGAACTGGCCACCAATCCCTTCCTGCGGGCGGGATTGCCGTCGGTCAAATCATTCCTATCTATGGCGGGCGAGAGCGACGCCGCCGTCTTTGCGGAAATCCGGCGCCGCAAGGATTCCTTCTGACATCACCGCAATGACGCGGCATCCGACCGACCACACGGCAACGCCCATCAAAATGTGAACTGTTTGCCAAAGAAAAGTCTTGAAGCATGGCCATAAAAAACCAAGCTTTAAGGTTAAGGGGCCAAGGTCGCGAATGGGCCCATCCTTCACGACCAAGACAAAGGAGCACGCAACGTGCCTTCATTTTCATCGACGCTTGAGCAGGCAATCCACGCGGCACTGGCCCTTGCCAACGCCCGCCACCACGAACTTGCAACACTCGAACATCTCTTGCTTGCCCTGACGGACGAGCCCGAGGCCGCCAAGGTGATGAAAGCCTGCTCCGTCGACCTTGAGGATCTCAAAACAACGCTGGTCGAATTCATCGACGACGATCTGTCAACGCTGATCACCGACGTCGAAGGGTCCGAAGCGGTGCCGACTGCGGCGTTCCAGCGGGTGATCCAGCGTGCCGCGATCCATGTCCAGTCGTCCGGTCGCACCGAAGTGACCGGCGCCAACGTGCTGGTCGCGATCTTCGCCGAACGCGAAAGCAACGCCGCCTATTTCCTTCAGGAACAGGATATGACGCGCTATGACGCCGTCAACTTCATCGCCCACGGCGTGGCCAAGGATCCGTCCTATGGCGAAAGCCGCCCGGTTTCCGGCGCACCCGAAGCCGACGACGACACCACCGTGGACGAAGGCGATCAGAAGGAATCGGCGCTGGCGAAATACTGCGTCGATCTGAACACCAAGTCCCGCAAGGGCGATGTCGACCCGTTGATCGGCCGCGAGGCCGAGGTTGAACGCTGTATCCAGGTGCTGTGCCGCCGACGCAAGAACAACCCGCTTCTGGTGGGCGATCCCGGCGTGGGCAAGACCGCCATCGCCGAAGGGCTGGCCCTCAAGATCGTGCGCGGCGAAACCCCTGAGGTTCTGTCGGGGGCGACCATCTTCTCGCTCGACATGGGCGCGCTGCTGGCCGGCACCCGCTATCGTGGCGATTTCGAGGAACGCCTGAAGGCCGTAGTGACCGAGCTTGAGGATCACCCCGATGCGGTTCTGTTCATCGACGAGATCCATACCGTGATCGGTGCCGGTGCGACCTCCGGCGGCGCGATGGATGCGTCCAACCTGCTGAAACCCGCGTTGCAGGGCGGCAAGCTGCGCTGCATGGGGTCGACCACCTACAAGGAATTCCGCCAGCATTTCGAAAAGGACCGCGCCCTGTCGCGCCGGTTCCAGAAGATCGACGTGAACGAACCCTCGGTCGAGGATACCGTCAAGATCCTGAAGGGTCTGAAGGAGTATTTCGAGGACCACCACCACATCAAGTACACGGCCGATGCGATCAAGACGGCGGTCGAACTGTCCGCGCGTTACATCAACGACCGCAAGCTGCCCGACAAGGCCATCGACGTCATCGACGAGGCCGGCGCGGCGCAGCACCTGGTCGCCGAATCCAAGCGCCGCAAGACCATCGGCACCAAGGAAATCGAGGCCGTCGTGGCCAAGATCGCGCGCATCCCGTCCAAGAACGTGTCCAAGAACGACGCCGAAGTGCTGCGCGACCTCGAAGGGTCGCTGAAGCGGGTCGTCTTCGGTCAGGACGCGGCCATCACGGCCCTGGCGTCGGCCATCAAGCTGGCCCGCGCCGGTCTGCGCGAACCCGAAAAGCCCATCGGCAACTATCTGTTCGCCGGGCCGACGGGTGTGGGCAAGACCGAGGTGGCGAAACAGCTGGCCGATACACTGGGCGTCGAACTGCTGCGTTTCGACATGTCGGAATACATGGAGAAACACGCCGTCTCGCGCCTGATCGGCGCGCCCCCGGGTTATGTCGGGTTCGATCAGGGTGGCATGCTGACCGATGGTGTCGACCAGCACCCCCATTGCGTGCTGTTGCTGGACGAGATCGAAAAGGCACACCCGGATGTCTTCAACATCCTGTTGCAGGTGATGGACCACGGCAAGCTGACCGATCACAACGGCCGCGCGGTGGATTTCCGCAACGTCGTGCTGATCATGACCTCGAACGCGGGGGCGGCGGACATGCAGAAAGCGGCCATCGGCTTTGGCCGCGACAAGCGCGAGGGCGAGGATACGGCCGCCATCGAACGCACGTTCACGCCCGAATTCCGCAACCGTCTGGATGCGGTGATCTCGTTCGGCGCGCTGCCGAAAGAGGTGATCATGCAGGTGGTCGAAAAGTTCGTCCTGCAACTGGAAGCGCAACTGCTGGACCGCAATGTCGCCATCGAACTGACTGCGCCGGCCGCCGAATGGCTGGCCGACAAGGGTTATGACGACAAGATGGGCGCACGCCCGCTGGGTCGGGTGATCCAGGAGCACATCAAGAAGCCGCTGGCCGAGGAACTTCTGTTCGGCAAGTTGGCCAAGGGTGGCGTCGTGCGCGTGGGGGTGAAGGACGGCAAGATCGATCTTCAGATCGATCCGCCCGAAACCCGGCGGCTGTCGTCCAAGAAGCCGCCGCTTCTGACCGCAGATTAGAGCGCGCTTCGTGCCTGGCACCGCGCACTTCGGTCTTGCGCTGATCCTCACGGGCTCCCTCGCGTCGCCGCTGGCCGCGAGGGAGCCCGTTTTGAATCCGCCATTGGACTGCACGCTGGGCAAGACCTGTTTCATCCAGCAATATACCGACACCGATCCGGGTCCGGGATCCGCAGACTACATGTGCGGCCCGCTGAGCTATGATGGGCACAAGGGCACGGATTTTGCCCTGCCTTCGATTGCGGCGATGCGCGCGGGGGTCGATGTCTATCCCGCAGCCCCGGGCACGGTCACCGGCGTGCGCGACGGGATGGAGGACGTGCTTCAGGGTCAGTCCGGCGCGCCGGATGTCAGCGATCGCGAATGCGGCAACGGCGTCGTCATCGATCACGGCGGCGGATGGGAAACCCAGTATTGCCACATGAAACGCGGATCGGTCCGGGTGCGGCGCGGCAACAAAGTGAACAATGCCACGGTCATCGGCCAGGCGGGGTTCAGCGGTCTGGCGGCATTTCCGCATCTGCACTTGTCCGTGCGCAAGGATGGCACGGTGGTCGATCCGTTCAACCCCGAAGGTCTGGCCAAATGCGACGGCGCGCCTGCCGATACACTGTGGCAGACGCCGCCGGCCTATCGCCCCGGTGGCTTGATCGCGGCCGGGTTCTTCCCCGGCGTTCCCGATTACGAAACGGTGCGCGCCGGTGCCGCCGCGCCCCCGACCATTGCCGGCGATGCAGGTGCCCTGGTCATCTGGGGATTCGCGTTCGGCGGCCGGGCGGGCGATCAGCTCTCGCTGGAATTTGCCGGGCCGGATGGTTCGGTTCTGTCGGAAACGGTCGACCTTGACCGGAACCAGGCGCAATTCTATCGCGCCGTCGGCCGGCGCGCGCCCGATGGCGGCTGGCCCGCGGGCGAATATCTGGGCCTTGTGCGGATGCTGCGCGACGGGGTCGAGATCGACAGCCGGGCGGCCGATGTCCGCATAAGCGAAGATTAACGCCGCCTAGCGTTCGGTAAGCTTGAGTTCGATGCGCCGGTTTTGCGCCCGTGCCGCAGCACTGTCTTCCGGATTCACCGGATAGAATTCGCCGAACCCGGTCGGCGCCAGCCGGTTTGGCGGAAAACCCAGATCCTCGGTCATGTAGCGCACGACCGACAAGGCCCGCGCCTGAGACAATTCCCAGTTGTCGGCAAACCGCGCACCGGGGATCAGCGGCACGTCGTCGGTATGCCCGTCAACACGTATGACCCAATCGATCCCTTCTGGAATATCGCGCGCCACCTCGAACAACAGGTTGGTCACACGCCCGATCTGCGCTTCGCCTTCCGGCGAAAGCGTCGCCGATGCGCTGGGAAACAGCACCTCGGACGAGAACACGAAGCGGTCGCCGACGATCCGCACGCCTTCGCGGTCGCCCAGCAGATCGCGCAGGCGGCCGAAGAATTCGGACTGATACCGTTCCAGCCGCTGACGTTCCGCCGCTTCCAGCGCCGCGATCTTCTTTTGCTCAAGCAGGGTCCGCGCCAGGGCGGCGTTCAACTCGGTCCCAAGGTTCTCGATCACCACCTTCGACGCCGCATCCTTTTCGGCCGCCAGATCCAGAAGCCCCTGCAACTGATCCAGCTGCTTGCGCAATTCGCCGACCTGTTGGTTCAGAACCTCGACCTGGCGCTGGCTTTCGGCCGAACGCGCCTCTTCCGTCTCCAGTTGGCGGTTGGCGGTGGCCAGCAGGGCTTCGCGCTTTTCCGCCTCGCTCAGGCGGTCCGCGGCCTGACGTTCCGCGGCCAGTTTGGCGGCCAAGGCTTCCTCAAGCTGATCGCGCAGCGCGTCTTGGCCATCTGCCGCCCCACGCAACGCCGCAGCCTCGCTGCGGGCAGCTTGCAGGGCGGCGGCCAGCCGGTCGCGCTCGGTCGCCTCGCGGCCCACGGTCTCGCGCAGGTCGGCCACCTCGGCTTCGGCCGCGGCCAGCCGGTCGCGGGCATCCTGCAAATCGCCCTGGAAGGTCAGTTTCGCGGCCTCGGCCACCTTCAGCGCGGCGGATATGGCGGCCAGTTCCTCGGTCGTTTCATCCTGCTTCTGCAACGCCGCGGCCAGCAATGCCTCGGCGCTCTCGCTGTCGCTCAGCGCGGTGTCACGCGCCGCGAGCGCGGCGGCAAGGGCGGCTTCGCTGCGGGCCAGTTGATCCTTGGCATCATCCGCCGTGCCCAGGGCCGCCGTCAGCCGCGCCGTCAGATCGGCGCGATCACCCTCGACCCCGGCAAGAGCCGCCTCGGCGCGCTCCAATTCCGCTTCGGTCTGGTCCTGCGCCAGGATCGCGGCGGCCAGCCGGGTGTTCAGCGCGGTGCGGTCTGCCTCAAGCTCGGCCAGTTTCGCGGCATCATCGTCACGGGCCAACAGCGCCTGCGCCAGCTTTTCGTTCAGATCGGCCTGGTTCGTTTCGGACCGGTCCAGCGCGATCTGCAGGGTGGCGATTTCCTCGCGGCTGCGATCCTGAGTCAGCAGGGCGACGGCAAGCTGGCGGTTCAAGGCCGCTTTTTCCTGGGCCAGCTGGGCCACCGAAGCATCGCTTTCGTCCTGCGCCAGCAGCGCGGCGGCCAGACGCGCGTTCAGATCTTCCTGCGCCGATTCCGCTGCGGCCAGCAGGGTCAGGGTTTCTTCGGCGCGCTTGCGCTGTTCCTCCAGCGCCAGCGTCATCGCGGTCAATTCGCTGTCCGCCGATGCCAGACGTTCGCGCAGCGCTTCGGCCGCCGCCGCCTCGGCCAGCCGCGCCTGTTCCTCGGCCGTCAGTTCATCCTCGACGGCCGCCAAGCGTGCGCGCAACGCTTCGGCGGCGGCGGCTTCGGCCAGGCGGCGGGCCTCTTCATCCGACAGTTCGGCGGCGGTTTCGTCCAATGTGCTGGCCAGTTCGGCGCGCGCCGCATCCGCCGCGCTGAGCCGTGACAGCGCATCTGCCAGCGATGCGTCACGTTCTTCGACGCTGGCGCGCAACTCGGCGGTCATGGCTTCCAGCGCTTCGCGGCGGGCGGCGGCAAGGCGCGCGGCCTCGGCCTGGGCGTCAATCTCGTCACGGGCGCGGGCCAGGGCGATCTGCAACTGCTCCTGCTCGCTCAGCAGATCCGCCTGCGCCTGTTCCAGCTCGTCCAGCGATGCGCCCAGCCGCTCGCCCTCGGCCAGCGCGGTGTCGCGTTCGGCCAGAAGCGTCGCCACCTGTTCCTCGAACGACGCGATCCGCCGGTCCTGATTTTCGGCCTGCGCGGTCAGGCTTTCGATCAGGCGGTTCTGACGCTCGCTTTCGGCCTGTGCGGTTTCCAGCCGTGTATCCAGTTCCGCCGTCCGGTCGCGTTCCAGCCCCAGAAGACGTGTCAGGCCGGCCACTTCGGAGGTCAGCGCGTTCAGTTCATCGCCGCGGCGTTCCAGCTCGCTCTCCTGCCCCGAGATTTCCTCGCGCAGGACGAATTGCACCACCATGAAAATGGTCAGAACGAACATCATCACCAGCAGAAGCGCCGTCATGGCATCGACGAAACCGGGCCAGATGCTGTTGCTTACCCGCTGTGTCGAACGTCGCGTCAGGGCCATGGATCAGCCCCGCCCGCTGTCCACGCGCGGCGCGTCGCGCGCGCCCTGCCCGCGGATCGCGCGCACCAGTTGCTTGATGTCTTGGCGCAGTTCGGCCGTGCTTTCCTGGCGTCCCGCGGCGACTTCTTCCAGCAGGCGCAGCAGTTGCACGTCGATCGAACGCAGGCGCATCCGGCTTTCCGCATCCATGGCGCCACCGCCGGAATCGGCCTGCGCCTCCAGCGCTTCGGCCAGCCGCTCCTGGCCCTGCGCGACCCGGTCGAGCGCACCGCGCACCGATCCGTCCTCGGCCATCCGGCGGGTCATCGCATCGACCGAGCTGACGAGATCGCCCAAACGCTCCTCGACCAGGGTGCGGCCCACCTCGGAATCCGCGAACAACTGGGTCAGCTCGTCCATCTGGCGCGACATGTGTTCCATGACGCCGGTGACCATCGCCGCATCGCCGTGCCCCTCGCTGCCGGTGGCAATGCCAAGCCGGGTGAACGACGACAGCCATTCCTCAAGTTCGCGATAGAACCGGTTCTGTCCATGGCTCGCGAACAGTTCCAGCAAGCCGACGACCAGCGACCCGGCCAAGCCCAACAGCGATGACGAAAACGCCACCCCCATGCCGCCCAGCTGGGCCTCAAGCCCCGACATCAGGCGCGCGAACACCTGCATGCCGTCTTCACCGTTCTGCGGCGCAAGCCCCCGGATCGTTTCGACAATGGCCGGAACGGTGGTGGCCAGGCCATAGAACGTGCCGAGCAGCCCGAGAAAGATCAGCAGGTTTACGATATAACGCGTGATATCGCGCGCCTCGTCGATCCGCGTCGCAACCGAATCCTGGATCGAGCGTGACGACGAATCCGAGATCTGCACCTGCCGCCCGCGCGAGCGCAACAGCGCGGCCAGGGGGGCCAGAAGCCGCGGCGCGTTGACGAATTCGTGACCGGGGTTTCCGGCCACGAAGCCTTCGATCCAGCCGACCGATTGCCACAGCTGATAGACCTGCCAGAAACACGCGATCACTCCGAAGATGAACACGATGGCGATGAACCCGTTCAGCCAGGGGTTGGCCAGGAAAACCGGTGCCACGCGCGGAAACGCGATATAGGCACCCACCGCGACAAGGGCGACCACCACCAGCATCGTAAGGATCTGGCGCACGGGCTGGGTGAAATGGGCGTCGGACTGAAGGTCCGCTCGGCGCTCCATCAGTGTATCCTCGCATGAATGTCGCAGCGCAGCATACCGGCATTGCCCGGCGAGTCCAACGGGCGGCGCGATTTACCCATGGGTGAGGATTTCGCGCACCCGCGCGTCCAGCCAATCCAGATCACGGTCGGGAATCCCGGTCTCATGCAGATGCGCCACCGTGTTGAACAGATAGTCGGCGTTGGCCCCGCGATCGCCCACGGCCCGCGCAATGATGCGGGCCTGCTCCTCCAGCGCAAGGTTGCCGCAATACTGATCGTGGCCCGTGTCGACGACATAGGCGACAGCCCGCACATCACGCCCATCGCTCAGCGACAGTGCCAGCACACGTTCGACATAGGCCGACGAGATCAGCTCACGCGCGCGCAACGCCTCGAGCGTGTCGTCCTCGGCCCCCGGTGCGACCCGCAAGCCGAGACCACAGCACGACGCCCCCGGCTCCGGGTCCAGCGCCAGCACCAGGCCGGGGTCGGCCACGGTTCCCCGATGATGGATCGAGCGCATGCAGAAACTGCGCGCATGGTCGGGCAAGATGCCGATCACGCGTTCGGCCACCGGAAACTCGGGGTTCCACAGAAGCGATCCGTATCCGAACACCCACATCGGGGGCTGAGCCATGGTGCTGGTCCTCTTGGTTTCGCCCCTGTAAACACCACGACACGGATCAGCGAAAGGGTGCAGGATGCGGAAACTTCTGGCGGTGATCCTGATCGCGGCACTGGCATGGGGCGGCTATTGGTTCGTGGGCTCCTCGGCCGTCGAAAAAGGCATGAAACGCTGGTTTGCCGCACAACGGGAGCGGGGCTGGACGGCCACGTATTCCGACCTCTCGACCACCGGCTTTCCCAACCGGTTCGACACCACGATCACCGACCTCGACCTCTACGATCCGGTTACCGGGTTCGGCTGGCGCGCGCCGTTCTTCCAGATCTTCGCGCTCAGCTATCGACCGAACCAGATCATCACGGCCTTCGCCAACGATCAGACGGTTCAAACGCCTGCGGAAAGCATCGCGCTGGCCAGCACGCGGATGAGGGCCTCGGCGACATTCGCGCTGGACACGGGCCTGGCCCTTGATCATTCGACGCTGATTGCCGACGGCGTGACCCTGACCGGCGAAACCGGCTGGCGCGTCTCGGCCGACCAGATCCGCGCCGCCACCCGTCCCGCCGTGGGTCTGCAACACGGCCACGATCTGGACATCGTCGCGGTCGAACTGGCGCCGGGGCCCGCGCTGCGCGCGGCAATCGACGCCGGCGGATCCCTGCCGCCAACGCTCGGCACCGTGAAACTGGACGCGAGCCTGGGCTTCGACGCGCCGTGGGACCGTTTCGCCCTCGGCAATGCCCGTCCGCGCCTGACCACGGTTGATCTGACCGAAGCGCGCATTGTCTGGGGGCCGCTGGATCTGCGCGCGTCGGGCGATGTTGCGGTCGGCGCCGACGGCCTGCCCGACGGCCGCATCACGGTGACGGCAACCGGCTGGCGACGGATGATCGACATGGCCGTGGGTGCCGGCCTGATCCCCGCTGCGGCAACCGATACGGTGACGCGTGTCCTGACGATGCTGGCGCAATCGACGGACGATGGCGAAACGCTGGACCTGCCGCTCAGCTTTTCGGACGGGCGCATGGCCCTCGGCCCTGTCGATCTGGGGCCGGCGCCGCGCCTGCGCTGATGGCGAACCCGCGGATCGCCAATGTCACGGCCCGGCGCCTGTTCCTCGACCGGCACGCCCTGCTCGAGCCGCCAACCGGTCCCGCCCGTGGCGCCGATCTTCTGGCCCTGATCCACCGGCTGGGGTTCGTCCAGATCGACAGCGTGTCCACCGTCGAACGGGCCCATCACATGATCCTGCACGCGCGGCGCACGGCCTATCGACCGGCGATGCTGGCGCCGTTGCTGGAACGTGACCGCACGCTGTTCGAACACTGGACTCACGATGCCTCGGCCATCCCGATGGCGTTCCTGCCCCATTGGCGGCTGGCCTTCGCCCACCACGCCGAACACCTGCAACAGCGTTGGAAGACCTGGCGGAGGGCCGGGTATCAGAATGAATTCGGCCCGGTCATGGCAAGGATCGCGCGCGACGGCCCCTGCCGGTCGGATGATTTCGCCGACCGCGCCAGCGGCAAGACCGGCGACGGGTGGTGGGATTGGCACCCCTCGAAGACCGCGTTGGAATACCTCTGGCGTACCGGCGATCTGGCCGTTTCCCGGCGCGAAGGCTTCCGCAAGGTCTATGATCTGGCGGCGAACGTCTATCCTGCCTGCGCTGCCCCCCTGGACGTGGCCGAAACCATCGACTGGGCCTGCACCGCCGCGCTGGACCGGCTGGGGTTTGCCACATCGGGCGAGTTGGCGGCGTTCTTCGCCGTGATCAGCCCGGCCGACGCAAGGCACTGGTGCGCAACGGCCCTGTCCGACGGCACCATCGAAGCCATCGAGGTGCAATCGGCCGACGGCACGTGGCGGCGCCATTTCGCCCGGCCCGGCACCGCCCAGACCGCCGCAACCCTGCCTGCCCCTCCGCACATGATCCGCGTCCTCAGCCCGTTCGATCCTGCCCTGCGCGACCGCAAACGCGCCTTGCGCCTGTTCGGCTTTCATTACCGGATCGAGATCTTCACCCCCGCCGCGAAACGCAAATACGGCTATTACGTCTTTCCGATCCTCGAAGGCGACCGCCTGATCGGCCGCATCGACATGACGGCAGACCGACCCGATTCCACGCTGAACGTCGCGGCACTCTGGCCCGAACCCGGCGTGCGCTTCGGCGCGGGTCGCATTGCCCGTCTCACCGCCGCGCTGAACCGCACGGCCCGCTTCGCCGGCTTGACGGGCATCGCGTGGGCCAACGACTGGCTCAGACCCCCGACTTCTTACTGACCGAAATACTCCCGCCGGAGGCTCCGGCCCCCACCACGCACGCCGACGCTATTTGCAATAGGATCCGCTGCGATAGCGCGCCGTGTCGAAATGGAAGTGATCCTGATGATATCGGTCCGCATTCGGCCCCAGGACGGTGCCGAACGGCCCACAGGCCGCACGGTGCATGGTCTTCATCATGCCCGCCTGCGCCGGATCGCGCCATCCCTTCAGCACGCTCAGCGACGCGCCGTTCTTCAGAACGATGGACGATATGTCGACCGCCCGCCCCTTGCCGTGCTCGGAAATCCGGGCGCCGCGCTTGTTGTTGCGGGCGCGGCAGGAATAATGCGCGGCCACCTTCAGTGACGCGACACCGCCGCCCAGCCGTCCGATCACCGGCTTCACGCCGCGCTCGACCCAGGTTTTCAGCGCCTTGGCCGTGGTGCAATCCATCGTCGCCCCGGTGGACAGCGCCACTCCGGCGATCGCCGTCACCTGCACGGGGGCTTCCACACCGCAGCCCCGGATGCGCCCGGCGATCCGCGACATGCGCACGCCCTGGATGTCCGGGTCGCCGCAGAGCGCCCCGCGCGATCCCGTCGCAGGCGGCATCCGGCGAAATCCGGCGGCGGCGACGATGGACCGGCGCTTCAGATTCTCGGGGCGCACCTGGGGGCGCGGCGAACGCGGCACCACGCCGGCCACCGCCGCCAGAACGACGGGCGCCATGCCTTCGCCGACTTGCCCGCCCACCCCGAGAGGTGCCGCGCGGCTGACGACGTCGCCATCCCGGTGCTGGGGCCGCGGCGAAGACGTCGGCGCATCCGCCCGCCCCGTTTCCGCGACCAATGCGGCGCACACCAAGGCAAGGGCGTAGACATGTTTCATTCAGGGCTTCCCACCGCGTCCGAAGTCGGCGGCAGATGTATCCTGCCCCGCCTCGATGATACCGCGCCGGATTGCACGGGTCCGGGTAAAGTAGTCGAAAAGATGGTCGCCGTCACCCTTGCGGATCGCCCGCTGCAACGCGAACAATTCCTCGGTGAACCGCCCGAGGATTTCCAGGGTCGCGTCCCTGTTGTTCAGGAACACGTCACGCCACATGGTCGGGTCGGACGCCGCGATGCGGGTGAAATCGCGAAACCCGGCGGCGGAATATTTGATCACCTCGCTGTCGGTCACCCGGCCCAGGTCATCGGCAACACCGACCATGGTATAGGCGATCAGGTGCGGCGCGTGGGACGTCACGGCCAACACGAGGTCATGGTGTTCGGCGTCCATGACATCGACGTTGGCGCCCATCCCCTGCCAAAGCGCGCGCAACCGGCCAAGAGCGGCATCGTCGGTGCCTTCGACCGGCACAAGCAGGCACCAGCGGTTGTCGAACAGTTCGGCGAACCCGGATCGGGGGCCGGAATGTTCGGTGCCCGCCAGGGGATGCGCCGGGATGAAATGCACGGTGTCGGGCAGATGCGGCGCGACGGCGGCAATCACCCCGGCCTTGACCGACCCCACGTCGGTCACCGTGGCACCGGGTGCCAGATGCGGCGCCATTTCGGCCGCGACGGCGCCCATTGCCCCCACCGGCACGCACAACACCACCAGGTCGGCGTTCGCCACGGCCTCGGCCACGGTATCGACCACCCGGTCGCACAGCCCGATTTCGGCGGCGATGGTGCGGGTTTCGGCCGAGCGGGCGGTGCCGACGATCTCGCCGGCCAGACCGGCGCGGCGCATGGCCAGCGCCATGGAACCGGCAATCAAGCCAAGCCCGATCAGGGCCACCCGGTCATAGGTCACGCTCATCCCTCGGGATCCTTGAAGCGGGAAATGGCGTGGACCACGCGGCGGCACGACGCTTCGTCGCCCACGGTGATCCGCAGGCAGTTGGGCAGTTTGTAGCCGCCCATCTTGCGCACGATCAGACCGTCGCGGCGCAGGTGCGCCTCGCAGGCGTCGGCTTGCGGCGCATCATCGAACCGCGCCAGCACGAAGTTGGCGCAGGATGTGTCCGACGGCACCCCCAGTTCGGCCAGCGCCTTGGCCATCCAGCCGCGCATCCGGCTGTTTTCGGCGCGGCAGCGTTCGACATATTCGCGATCGCGCAAGGCCGCCTCGGCCGCCGCCATCTGCAACTCCGACAGGTTGAACGGCCCGCGCACCCGGTTCAGCGCGTCGATGACGTGGTCGGGCCCATAGCCCCAGCCGATGCGCAAGCCCCCCAGCCCGTAGAGCTTGGAAAACGTGCGTGTCATGAAGACATTGTCGCGCTTGTCGACCAGTTTCGCGCCGCCATCGAAATCGGCGACGTATTCCGCATAGGCGCCATCCAGCACCAGCAGCACATGATCCGGCAGTTCGGCCGCCAGGCGCCCCACCTCGTTCGAACCGATCATCGTGCCCGTGGGGTTGCCGGGGTTGGTCACGAAGACCAGCCGCGTGCGGAAATTGCAGGCCTCGAGAATCGCGTCGACATCGACCTTGCGTTCGTGTTCGCGCACTTCGATCGGGGCGGCGCCCGCGGCCAGGGCGCTGATGCGATACATGCCGAAGCCGTGTTCGGTGTGGATCACCTCGACTCCCGGTCCGCCGTAGGCCTGGCACAGCAGGGTGATGATTTCGTCGCTGCCATTGCCGCAGATGATGCGCGCGGGATCCAGGCCGTGGACGTCGGCGATGGCATTGCGCAGCGAATCGTGGCTGGTGTTCGGATACCGGTGGATATTGTGCAGCGACCGGCGGATCGCCTCCTTGCTGGCCTCGGACGGGCCGAACGGGTTCTCGTTGCTCGACAGTTTCACGACATCGCGCGCGCCCGCGATACCGGCGTCACCGCCCACGTAGGGCGCAATTTCCAGAACGCCGGGCTTCGGCTGAATGGCATGTGTCATGGCGGCAATTCCCCTTCGGGGCGGTTCTAGCGACGGGCGTCGGCCAAGACCAGAAGCATGTTGCCAATTCGGCACAGGCCGGAATTTCGTCGCGGGGTGCGGTTTTCGGGTCACGCGGCCGCGCATCTTGAAGCGGCCCCTCGCGATGACCACCTTGTTTGCAGGGCGAATCGGAGGTGTGGACATGGCCGGAGGCTGGAGCCGCGACGGCGCGGTGAACGAACAGATCGAAGCATCCATCGCGGATGAGTTGCAGCGCATGCAGGCGCGGCGCGGTGTCGCACGCCCCTCGCGCACCCATTGCGCCGATTGCGAGGAACCGATTCCCGAAGCCCGCCGCATCGCCAGCCCCGGCGTGACGCTGTGCATTGATTGCCAGACCGAACGCGACGGCCAGGCGGTCCGACGCGGCGGCATCAACCGGCGTGGATCGAAGGATTCGCAACTGAAGTAGCGACCGAATGGCGGCGGGCCAGGGCAGTTGCAATTGGTGCGACAGAATCTGCGCGCGCGAAAAATTGCCGTTCGCCTTACCCTGGTTCAGTCCGGTCACGACCGTTAGCGGTCGTTCATTCAAGTTGCGGCGAAGGGTCGGAACGAGCCGACTTCAATCACGATCAATGTCACGTCAAAGTGTCGCCTGCATGACCGGAAATTGCGATTTAAGGCAGGTGCGGTCTAGTGATTATGGTCGCATTTTGTATCAACCTTGGACATGCGCCAGGTGATCATGGAAAGCAGGCAAGCTCGACCTGGGTCTTGAGCATCGCGAATTCGGCTCATCATCGTTGCCCAGTCTTCTTCGGGTGCTCTGTTTGTAAAATCAGCGACAGCCATCCGGGCAAAGGCGGCATGATCCATACCTTCGGCTTCGGCGGCTTTACCCAAGGCATCCCAAATCTCTGGCTCGGCGGGTGCCAGCCAGTCTTTAATCCCATCGCCGGATTTGCGCGCGGCGCTCAGAACTTCACCTAGCATCATGACTTTATCTCCACCCGACTGGCATGTTGGAATTAGAAAGACATGATGGCGTCAAGCAGCACTGTCAATTCCAAACGCGACCGCGTTGGTGTCGCAACCCTGACAGCAGTCTGGCGGTTCCGGACCTGTTCTGGCCTTTCGCTATCATTCACGAAGGTCTGCCTTGTCCGCGCAGCCGACCTCGGCACCTGGTGCAGCGACGCGCGCTTCCCGCCGCTCCATGACATCGGATGGCGTTGTCCCATCGCTCCATCAGGGATGAGAGCCGTCATTCGCCCTATCACCCTGCCAACGAAAAAGGCCGCCGCATCCAACGATGCGACGGCCCTGATGCGACATTCCGGAACGATCAGTTCTGGGCGTAGTATTCGATGACCAGGTTCGGCTCCATCTGCACGGGATAGGGCACATCGCCCAGGGTCGGGGTGCGGGTGAAGGTGGCGGTCATCTTGTTGTGGTCGACCTCGACATAGTCGGGCACGTCACGTTCGGGAAGCTGCACGGCCTCCAGGACGCTGACCAGCTGCTTCGACTTCTGGCGCACCTCGACCACGTCGCCTTCCTTCACGCGGTAGGACGGGATGTTGACGCGCTGGCCGTTCACCGTGACGTGGCCGTGGTTCACGAACTGGCGGGCGGCGAAAACGGTCGGCACGAACTTGGCGCGGTAGACGACGGCGTCCAGGCGGCGCTCGAGCAGGCCGATCAGGTTCTCGCCGGTGTCACCCTTCACGCGGGCGGCTTCGGCGAAGATGCGCTTGAACTGCTTTTCGGTCAGGTCGCCGTAATAGCCCTTGAGCTTCTGCTTG
Organism: Oceaniglobus indicus; assembly: GCF_002751875.1. GTDB lineage: Bacteria > Pseudomonadota > Alphaproteobacteria > Rhodobacterales > Rhodobacteraceae > Oceaniglobus > Oceaniglobus indicus. The sequence goes on from NZ_NMZM01000002.1 coordinate 189,232, forward strand.
GCGCGCAGCTGCAGGCCGAAGTCCGAAACCTTGCCCTTGCGGCGCTGGCCGTGCTGGCCCGGGCCGTATTCGCGGCGGTTGACCGGCGACTTGGGGCGGCCCCAGATGTTTTCGCCCATGCGGCGGTCGATCTTGTACTTGGCAGATGTGCGTTTCGTCACGTCTGATATCCTTCGTCTATGCGCCACCCGAAGCGGGCGACAGGGAAGGGCGTTGTCCTCTGAACCCCGATTCGACGAACCGGGCTCCGACAGGCGATCCCTTGCGGGAGCCACCAACACCAATGATCATCCGGATGCCACGCAGGCGCAGCACCAGACGAAGGCGCGTCTTATCCGCTGGGCGGGGGAAGTCAAGGGGTGGCGTCCGCAGCGGGTCACGACATGACATGGGCAACCTCACGGACGGCACCGGTGCGACGGTGCGCCATGCCGCGCGCTTCCGACAGCATGACCGCCGCTTCCGCCGCGCTGAGCAGGCGGCGGGCGGCGGCCCCGAAGACCGTCGGATCTTCCGCCAGTTCGGGATCGGTGGCGAACATCGCGGCGCGCTGGTCGTCGGGAATGCTGTCCAGCGCGGTGTGGGCCGGATGGAAGCTTTCGGAGGCAACGCCATTGGCCCACAGCACGTTATGGGCCGGCAACATCAGGTGATGATAGACGACTTCGCGCCGGCCGTGTTCCACGGTGACCGAACGGTCGTTGACCAGGTCGATGGCCGCCACCAGCACTTCGGGTTCGTTGAACAGCGCCTCGGCGGCCGCCCCGCGCACGAGGATGCGGTGTTGCGGCGACACGACCAGATCGGGCGTGGGCACGTTCAGACCCAGCGCATCGGTGCGGATCCGCACCGGACGCAGCGCCGGCAGCGCATGCAGGCGCGCCCCGGTCATCCGCCGATGGCCGGTCCATTGCAGGGGTTGCGCGCCGTTGTCACGGGTGCAGACGGTATCGCCCTGAGTCAGATCCTCGACCCGGCGATCGCCGTCGGGGGTGCGCACCAGGGTGCCCGCCGCGAAACAGATCACGCCCGGCGGCACCGCGGCCGTCCGGGGTGCCACCAGGACCCGTTCACCGGGACAGCGCACCACCCAGAGATCGCGATCGGCTGGCGGCATCTCGCCAAGGAACAACAGCAACGGACGCGCCGTTTCGGCCAGTTCGATAAGCGTTATCGCGTATTCGCGACGGCCTTCGGTCACCACGAAGTGGCGGTCGAACAGCGGCTCGTCCGCGAAACCGCGAACATCCGGCCGCAGGGGCTGTATCGCGTGCCCCACCATGCGCCGTGCGGCACGCGCTGCGCGCTGCCGCAATTCACCGTCACCCAAGGGCCCTTCCAGAATCAGAAGATCGTTCGCGCCATCGACACGCACCGGGCTGCCGCTCCAGCGCCAGCTGGCACCGACCTCGAGCGCGCCCACCGGCGCCCCCGGCAAACCATCCACTTCCGTCTGAGACCAAGGGACAACGAACGTGCCTGAATAGCCCGCCATCCTGCTTGTTCCTGCTCTCGTTTCTTATTGTTTTCAGGATACGCACAGCGTCCGCCCGATCCAAGTCATTGTCCGCAAAGGAACCGGGTTGCGCGCGGCAGGCGTTGCGTGGAACCCACAAAAGCGCGCGCGGGGGGCCTGCCGGCACCGTCGTCGCCACAGTTTCGCCACACTTGCACCCGAATCAGATGCGCCGAGCGAATCCGTCCAACACCATGTCTGACAGCATCCGTGCCGCCGGGGTCAGATCGGTGTCGCGGCGTTCAAGATAGGAAAACGTCTCGACCGCGATCTTCAGGCGCAGATCAAGCGGCTCGAGCCCGATGCCCGGAAACGCCCGGCAGACCGCCGCGGCAATCGGGGCGATCGCGTCGCTGCGGGCCGTGGCCGCCAGCGTCATCACGAAGGACGAGGTCGACAGGACCCGTTCGGGCAACCCCAACCCCTGGGCCCGCAGTACCGAATCCAGCGTCGTGCGCAGGATCGCGCCCTCGGACGGCACAACCCAGTCGAACGGCATGAGGTCGGCCAACTCGAGATTGCGCCGTCCGACCAGCGGATGACCCGACCGCACCGCGAAAACGACCGGCTCGTCAGCGATCGGAACCTCGCTCAGCAAGGCCGGGGCCACCGACCCGGGCCTGCGCGCAATGGCGAAATCCAGCGTGCCGTCCAGCAGGTCGGCCACCATCCGGTCGCTGGGGCCGACATCGATGCCGACGTCGACCCGCGGATACGCCGCGCGATAGGCGGTCACCGCCGACAGCACGGCCTCGACCGCCGGGCCGGTGACAGATCCCAGCCGGACACGGCCCGCCGCGCCCTGGCGCAACTCGTCGACCTCGCGGCCGCCCAGTTCGATCTCGTGCAGCATCCGCGCCGCCCGACGGGCCATCGCCGCACCTTCGGGCGTCAGAACGACACCGCGCTGGGTCCGGGTATAGATCGCCACCCCCAGGATGCGCTCAAGCTCGGCCGCCAGCCGGGACGCCGCCGGTTGCGAAATCGCGATGCTGCGGGCGGCGGCGCCCAGGTTGCTCTGCGTCAGCAGAGCCGCCATCAGCCGCAGATGCGACAACTTCAGCCCGCGGCGCAGAAGGTCCGGCGTCATGTCCTGTCCACTCAAAGGGTATCGGCCACAAACCACGCCGGGTGCATCCTGTCACCCCGGTTTCCTGAAAGACCCCGCCGGTGAAGGATGGTCCGGCACTGGTTTGGGCTGGGCATCCCATCGTCGCGGCCATAAACAGGACACCGACAAAACGGAGCGCGCCATGAGCCTGAACACCTTCGGACATCTTTTCCGCGTGACCACCTGGGGCGAAAGCCATGGCCCCGCCCTGGGCTGCACCATCGACGGCTGCCCGCCGGGTGTGCCGGTGGCCGCCGAAGACCTTCAGATATGGCTGGATCGGCGCAAGCCGGGGCAGAACCGCTATACCACCCAGCGCCAGGAGCCGGACGCGGTGGAAATCCTGTCGGGCACCTATGAAGGCGTCACCACCGGAACGCCGATCCAGCTGACGATCCGCAACACCGACCAGCGGTCGAAGGATTACGGCGACATCGCCGAGAAATTCCGCCCCGGCCATGCCGACATCACCTATTGGCAGAAATACGGCATCCGCGATCCGCGCGGCGGCGGCCGGTCCTCGGCCCGCGAAACGGCGGCGCGGGTGGCGGCGGGGGGCGTCGCGCGGGCGGTGCTGGCGCAACTGGTGCCGGACCTGCGGATCACCGGCTACATGGTGCAGATGGGACCGCACGCCATCGACCGCGACCGGTTCGATTGGGACCGGATCGGCGAGAACCCGTTCTGGACGCCCGACGCGCAGGCCGCCGAGGACTGGGCCGGATATCTGGACGGGTTGCGCAAATCCGGCAATTCCTGCGGCGCCGTGATCGAGGTCGTCGCGCGCGGCACGCCGCCGGGCCTTGGCGCCCCGGTCTATGGCAAGCTCGACACCGATCTTGCCGCCGCGATGATGAGCATCAATGCCGTGAAGGGCGTCGAAATCGGTGAAGGGATGGCCGCGGCTGCCCTGACCGGCGAAGACAACGCCGACGAGATCTTCATGGGGAACGACGGTGTGCCGGTGTATTCATCGAACCACGCGGGCGGCATCCTAGGCGGCATTTCAACGGGGCAGGACGTGGTGGTGCGATTCGCGGTCAAGCCGACCTCGTCGATCCTGAAATCCCGCGCCACGATCACCAAATCGGGCAAGCCCGCCGACATCATCACCAAGGGCCGGCACGACCCCTGCGTCGGCATCCGCGCCGTGCCAGTGGGCGAGGCGATGATGGCATGTGTCATCCTCGACCATCTGCTGTTGGATCGGGCGCAGACCGGCGGCGTGCGCGGACCCATCGGATAGGAAACGGCCCCGGCGAACGCCGGGGCCGCATCGTTTCGGTCAGGTCAGATCCAGTAATACGGCATCCCGAAGTGGCTGTAATACCGCTCTTCCCACGCCCGGTCACGGGTCCAGTCGTCGTTGCGGGGGGGCATCCCCTCGAGCTGTTCCTTGGTGATATCGGTGACGAAACCACCTTTTGACGGGTCGTAATCCAGCTTGCCCCACGGTACCGGCACCTCTTCCGCACCAATTCCGAAAAAACCGCCAAAGTTCATGACGGCATAGCCGATGTTGCCCGACTTCTTGTCGATCATCAGGTGGGCGATGTCGCCGACGTGATCGCCGGTCGGGCTATAGACCGCCGTTCCGGTGACGTCGTCGGACGACACCAGATGGCCGCCGGTTTCGGTTTGCGAGTGGTCTGTCTTCAATGCGTCAGTCATCGGAAAACCTCCTCTTCTCGATGTCACCGAGTCAACGGGGATGGCGGCCGAACGTTCCCATCAGGCAGGTGCCATCGGCCGAAAGCGGCCGATCCGAAACGGCGCCGCGCGCGGTGGATCAGCTCGCGCGGGGTGGGTGCGGCGGAACGGCGTTGATACGCCGCGCCTTGGACACCTGCACGGCAAAGATACCGGCCGTGATGATCGCCACGCCGACGATATCCAGCACACCCAGCGCCTCGCCCAGCAGCAGGGCGGCAATGGCCACGCCAAGGAACGGGTTCAGGAAATGGAACGTCGATGCGCGCACCATGCCGATCCGCCCGACCAGCACGAACCACACCAGCGTCGCCGCCAGCCCCGGCACAAGGGTGGTATAGGCAAACGCCAGCACCAGCCGCCAGGACCACGCCACATCGAAGGTTTCCGTCGGGATCGCCACCACCGCCAGACAGACCGACCCCACCAGCATCTGAAGCCCGACCACCATCAACAGGTTGCCCCCCGAAGACGCACCGCGCATCGACAAGGTGGCCACGGTCAGCGCGATGGCCCCGAGGATGCACAGGATCAGGCCCGTCACATCCACGCCGCCGGAAATGCGCGACCCCATGATCAGCACGACGCCGAACATGCCGGCGGCCAACCCGGCCAGCCCCAGTGGCCGCGTCCGTTCGCCCATGAACAGCCAGCCGGCCAGCGCCACCAGCAATGGCAGGGACGACGCGATGATCGCGGCCAGCCCCGCCTCGATCTTCTGCATCGCGACAAAGTTCAGCCCCAGGTACAGCGCGTTCTGGCAGATGCCGAACACCGCCGTCGCCTTCCATTGCGCCCGGCTCAGCCGCCATGTCTGGCCCAGCGCCAGCGCGATGCCGACCCCCAGAAGGCCCGAGATCAGGAACCGCAGGCTGAGCGCCGTCAGGGGCGGCGCGTCCAGCACGATCATCCGTGCGCTGGTAAAGGCCGACGACCACATGACGGCGAACGCCACGCCCAGCGCGATTGCCTTGATGTCCATGATATGGCTCCGCTTCGGGGGTGATGACGTGGCGCCCACACACCGCATTTTCAGGCGGCCGGCAAGGGCGCGTCAGGTCAGCTTGCGCAACAGGGCCAAAAGCTGTGTCCGCTCGGCGGCGTCCAGAGGTGACAGCGTCTCGTCGGTGATGACGTGGCCGGCCTCGTGCAGTTCGGCGATCATTGCGACACTTTCGTCGGTCAGCGATATCAGCGTGCGCCGCCGGTCGCCCGGATAGGGTTTGACGGCGACCAGCCCCTTGGCCTTCAGCCGGTCGATCACCCCCTTGATCGTCGCCACATCCATCGCCACCGCGCGGCCCAGTTCGTTCTGCGACGCGGGGCCGGCCTCGTGCAGGCGGATCAGGGTGGAAAACTGTGTCGGCGTCAGACCGCCGGGCGCCAGCCGCTGAAAGATCGCGGCGTGCCGCTGGCTGACCTGGCGCAGCAGATAGCCGGCCTGATCGTCCAGGACATACCCGTCGCGCGGGGCGCTTTCATCGTTCACGCGCCGGTCCTTGTGCTCATCGCAATCCGTCCCGGCCTTCGGCGTCTTCGTGACTCAGCCCGCCGACACGCGGCAGGGGGCGCCCGCTGTCGGTGACGGCCACCGCGACCATGATTTCATTCGCGCGGGGCGAATCGTTCAGCCGCACCTCGATCCCGTCGAAGTGGCTGCGCACATAGGCCGCGTCCTTGTGGCCCAAAGGCACATCCAGCACCTGGCCCGGTCCGCCCATCTTCTTGGACGACGGCACGAGGGCCGCGCCCTTTTCCACCGCCGCGCGCAGGGGTGCGCCCAGTTTCGGATGCAGGATCGCGGCGGCGTGTTCCAACTCGCCGTTCTCGCCGACCATGGCGGCCTTGCCATAGCTTTGCGCCTGCGCGGGAGCGATGCCCAGCGCGCTCACGCACCGTTCACCCAGCAGCCCGCCCAGTTCGGCCCCGATGTCGATCAGGTCCGACAGGTCGTCGGCATAGGTGCCGGCGAAGGGGTTGGCGATGACGGCGACGGCCACCGCCTTGCGGGTCGGCGGCGCGATCTCGCGCCCCATCTCGATGCGGGTCTCCTCGACCCAGACGGCGATCTTGCGGATATTCGCCTTTGCCATGCTTGCGGCTCCTTCAGTGTTCCTGGCCTGCAACGTCAGCGCTGGCCGTCCTCGCCCTTGATGTCGCGTGCCTCCAGCCCGCCCGACCGGCTGTGCACCCGCGGCCCGGTCGTCATGACCAGGATGAAGGCCAGTTCATCGGCCCGCGGCGCGTCGTTCACCCCCACCTCGATACTGTCGAAATGGCTGCGCACGTAAGAGGCGTTGACATGGGTCACCGGCACGTCCAGGCGCGCCCCGACCCCGCCCACCTTCTTGGTCGACGGCACGATCGCCTTGGTCCCGTCCAGCACCGCGCGCATGGAATATCCACCGGGCGCATGCCACAGCGCGCCATGCTCCAGCTCGCCCGCCGCGCCGACGATGGACCCCTTGCCATAACCTTCGATGGCCTTCGGATCGCCGCCCAGCGCGTTCAGCAGACGGGTCGCCATGTCGACGCCCATGGGCTTGAGATCTTCCATGAACGGCTGAATGTCCGCGACATAGCCGCCGGCGAACGGATTGCGGATCACCGCCATGATCGCCCCGCGCTTCAGCGGCTGGGCCGGGGCGGGGCCGAATTCGTGAAACACCTCTTCGACACTCAGAACGGTCTTGCGGATGACGACCTCAGGCATGGGCGGGCTCCTTTGCTTCGATGTAATGGCTGGCGCCGATCACGCGGCGTTCGCCCTGAAGGCACAGTGCGGCGGCATGGATCAGCCCGGAGCGGCACATGGCGTCACCACGCGCCACGCCCCGCGCCAAAGCTTGCGAGATGTCATCCGGTGTCAGGCCGTGGACCCCGACAACCACGGGACGCGCGCCAAGATCGCTGTCGTCCTTCACGCGGTCGGCCGGGGCGCGCGCGATGCCCGGATGACCGGGCACGTCCACCGCATTGGCAATCAGCGTCGCGGCCACGTCGGCCGCCGACGCCGTCCGGGCCAGAACGGTAACCGAATCGGCGATGCCCATGGACAGGGACCGCCCGCCGCGCCCGCTGGTGGCAATGCCGCGCACCGGATCGGCGTGGCGCACGACGATCCGCCCCGCCGCCATGGCGACGCGAAACACCTCGCCTTCGGTCAGGTACAGCGCAATGTCGCCGCCGTTGTTCACATAGGCCCGCCGCACCCCCGGCACGGCCCGGATCGCGCCCAGCACCGCATCGGCCACCGCGCCCGCAACCGCGGCCATCGGCGTCGCCTGCCCCGGATGGGCCTGCACGGCGGCCCACATGGCGCGCGCCACCGGGCCGCCGGGACAGGGGCCATCCCACTGGCGCAACAGGGCGTAGTCGTCCATCAGACGTTCAAGGATCCCGTCGAAGCGCGCCCGCGCCGCCGCGAATCCCGCCCGGCGCGCCCCGTCGCAGCCGATCACCAGATCGATGGGACCGTGGTGCAGGTGCAGCCGGTCACCGGGCAGAAGGGCGGCCTGAACGCTCACGCGGCGCCGTCCCGGGGCACCCGGCGGATCCCGTCCTTCAGCACGGAATCGACGGGTTGGATCCGCTCCACGTGGCCGCCCATGGCCTTGTAATCCTCGCGCCGCAGGGTGAACTCGATCGGCGCGACAAGGGCCGGTGTCGGCACATAGCCGAAGGCGTTCGTCGGCATGTCCATCACATCGGCCATCACCGTGATCCCGCCGCCGGGCCAGACGTATCCGGCCGCCCCGCCCACGGTCACCTTCGTCAACGTATCCTTGACCGAGCGGGTCAGGCCGACGGGGTTTTCCGTGACCCCGGCGCGCAGCGATCCGCCCGCCCCGCCCATGAACAGCACCGAACACAGCGAGGGCTCGCAGTTGTCGGCGATCCGTTCGGCAATCGCGCGCAGCGCATCGGGGATGTAGGCCACCTGCGGCGCCAGATCATCGTCCAGCGTGAAATAGGCCCATTGTTCGCCGGTGGTCGAAATCATCAGAAGGCGCAGACCCGACCACGCCACCTTGGGATCCACCGCCTTGATGATCGTCAGCGGGTCTTCCACATCGGTGCCGCCCCAGCCGGTGCCGGGACGCGCCACCTGGAAATACCGCCCCGGGGTCGAACGGCGCCCGGTCACCCGGATCCCCGCCGGTTTCATGCCCAACTGCTTGCCCGCCTCGTGTTCGGTCAGCACGCCGGTGATGTGGTCGTCCACCACGATCACCTCGTCGACATGGGGCGCCCATTGCTGTGCGAACATCCCGATGGTGGCCGAACCGCATCCCACGCGCATGAGCTTTTCCGTCTCGCCGTTGATGACCGGCGGCTTTCCGGCCTGCACCACGATCGATGCGCCATCGTCGATCTGCATCTCGACGGGTTCGCGGTTGCACAGCGCCATCAGCGCATCGCAGGTCACGCGACCTTCCTTTTTCGAGCCGCCGGTCAGGTGGTCCACCCCCCCGAGGCTGAGCATCTTGGACCCGTATTCCCCGGTCGTCACATGGCCGATGGGTTCGCCATCGACCCGCACGACCGCGCATTCCTCGCCGATATGACGGTCGGTGTCGATCTTCACCTTGACCCCGCAATACGAGAATATCCCCTCGGTCACGATGGTGATCATGTCCACGTCGTCGATCATCTGCGACACGATGAACGGCGCGGGCTTGTAGTCGGGATATGTCGTGCCCGCCCCGATGGCGGTGACAAAGGGGCGGTCGGCCTTCAGGATGTCGCCGTCCCATTCCTCGGGGCGCTCGGCCCGGTCCAGAAACGGCACGGCGGGCGCGCCGTTCTCGATCACCGTCAGCGGGTCCAGGCGCACCAACTCGCCGCCGTGGTTGGCATAGCGGTCGCAGGCCCCGGATTTCCCGTCCGAGATATAGCACATCACGGGGCAGGCATCGCAGCGGATCTTCTCGTCACTCATGGGTTTTCTCCAGCGCCGCCTTCATGCGCGACGGGGTGACAGGCACCTGCCGGATCCGCACGCCGGTGGCATTGCGGATCGCGTTCAGCAGGGCGGGCGCGGTCGGAATCAGGACATGTTCGCCCAGCCCCTTGGCGCCATATGGGCCGTGCGCATCCGGGTCTTCGACGATCAGGGTTTCGATGGGGGGGATGTCACCGATGGTGGGAATCAGGTAATCGTGCAGGTTTTCTGTCCGGCCGGGCAGATATTCCTCCATCAACGCCATGCCCAGACCCTGGGCGATGCCGCCCTGAACCTGGCCTTCGACCAGCAGCGGGTTGATCGCCTGACCCACGTCATGGGCGGCGGTAAAATGCAGCGGTTTCACGGTGCCAAGCCGCAAATCGACCTCGACCACCGCCAGATGCGCGGCATAGCCGAACTGTGCGTAAGGCACACCCTGTCCGTTTTCATCCAGCGGTTTCGTCGGCGGATCATAGGTTTCGCACGACCTGATGACGTAACCCTCGGCATCGGCCTCGATCCGGTCCAGCGCGATGTCGTGGGTCACGTCGCCCGACGTGACGTGCAGCCCGTCGCGATCCAGCGCGATCTGCGCCGTTTCGGGTGCATTGCACAGCTTCAGGATCGCGGCCCGCATCGCTTCGCCCGACAGTTTCGCGGCGGCCCCGGTGACGAAGGTCTGGCGGCTGGCGCTGGTCTTGCCCGCGTCGGGGGTGACGTCGGTATCGGCGCCGACCAGGTGCAGTTGCGTCACCGGCAACCCCACCGCCTGGGCGAAGATCTGGGCGATCACGGTGTTCGCGCCCTGCCCGATATCCATCGCCCCCTGGTGCAGGGTGATCGTGCCATCCGCTTTGATCCCTGCCTTGATGGTCGACGGGTTCGGCAGGGACGTGTTGCCGCAGCCATACCATCCCCCGGCCAATCCGACCCCGCGCCTGACGGTTTCAGACGCGGCATTGAACGCCGCGCATTCCGCCTTGGCCCTGTCCCACGCCGGACGCAGCGCGTCGAAGCAGGCACCAATACCGACGCCCTGATCGAACACCTGACCACAGACGGTGGGCTGCCCGTTCTGCAAGGCGTTCAGCGCGCGGAACTCCAGCGCATCCATGCCCAGCGCCTCGGCCAGATCGTCGAACAGGCATTCCTGCGCGATGGCCGATTGCGGCACGCCAAAGCCGCGAAACGCGCCCGAGGGCGGGTTGTGGGTGTGAATGCCGCGCGCCTCGGCCCGGTAATCCGCGATGCGGTAGGGACCGGATGCATGGACCGGCACGCGGTTGGCCACCGTCGGCCCCCAGGACGCATAGGCGCCGGTGTTGAAATCGCCATCGAACGCCATGCCGCACAGCGTGCCGTCGCTGGTCGCACCGATCCGCACCCGCAGGTCGGACGGATGGCGCTTGGTCGTGGATTGCATCGATTCGGTGCGCGAATAGGTGATGCGCACGGCTTTGCCGGTCTTCAGCGCACCCAGTGCCAGAAAGGGCTGCACCGACAGATCCAGTTTCGATCCGAAACCGCCGCCCACCGCCGTCGGCACGATCCGCACCCGCGACTTGGGCCAGCCAAGGATGCCGGCAACCCCTTCCTGATCCATTACCGGGGCCTGGGTGCAGGCGTGGATCTCCACACGCTCGCCCACCATCCGCGCGAAGCCCGCTTCGGGCTCGATATAGGCGTGTTCGACGAAACCGCTCCGGAAATGCCCATCAACCACGATGTCGGCGCGCGCCAGCGCCGCTTCGGCGTCGCCGCAGGCCACGAAACCGCCGGTCATCAGGTTCCCATCGCGCCCGACGTGCAGAAGCGGCGCGCCATCGGCCTTGGCGTCGGTCACGTCCAGGACATGATCCAGCGGCGTCCAGGTCACCGGAAAATCCGCCATGTCGAATGCGGCCATGGCGGCGGGCGATCCGATCACCGCCGCCACCGCCTCGCCGCGATAGCGCGTCTCGCGCTCGGCAAAGACGGGTTGATCGACAAAGGCGGGAATCACGCCGAACGCATTGCGCCCCGGCACATCAGCCGCCGTCAGCACGGCCTCGAGCCCCGGCGTATCGGCCACCAGCGCATCCAGATCGCCAAAGGCGAAGGCCGCGCGGGGGTGCGGCGAGCGGACAATGCGCATCACCAGCGCATCCAACGGGGCCACATCGTCGCCGAAGGCCTCGCGCCCTTCGACCTTGGCGGCACCGTCCAGACGGCGGATCGTCTGGCCGACCTGTCCGGCACCCATGGGCCCGGCAGGCAACCCGCGCACCGCGTCGATGATCTTGCGATAGCCGGTGCAGCGGCACAGCACACCGGCCAGCGCATCCGTCACCTGATCCTCGGACGGGCGCGGCACCTCGCGCAGCAGGGCGACGGCCGACACCATCATGCCCGGCGTGCAGATCCCGCATTGCGCCGCCTGATGGTCCTGAAACGATTGGACCAGGGCACGGCCTTCGTCGGTGTCCAGCACCCCGGTCAGCGTATCGACGGCACGCCCCGCCGCCTGTTGCGTCGGCATCAGGCAGGCGCAGACCGGCGCGCCGTCCACCAAAACGGTGCAGGCGCCGCAATCGCCGGCGTTGCAGCCGACCTTGACATCCCGGGCACCCAGCCGTTCGCGCAACGAATAGGACAGGCGTTCGCCCGGTGCCGCATCAACCTCGGCAATGCGCCCGTTCAGGCGCAGGGCGGTCATGGCGGTGTGGGCGGGCTTATCCATGGGCGGCCTTCCGGATCGCGCGGTCGCACAGTTCGGCGACGGCCAGACGGCGGTAATCGGCGCTGCCCCGCACATCGGCGATGGGCGACAGGCCAGACAGGTGTTCGGGCCGGGTCAATGCGCCGTCCAACCCGCCGAGATCCAGACCGACCAACACCGCCTCAAGCTCCGGCAGGCGCTGTGCCACGGGCGAGGCGGCGCCGACGGCGATCCGCGCGCCCGCGATGCGCCCACCGTCGCGCCAGATCACCGTCGACACCATGACGATCGAGATCACAAGGTATTTCCGGCTGCCCAGCTTCAGGAACGCCGATTGCGCGCTTTCGGGCTGCGGCGGAACATGGATCGCCGCGACGATTTCACCGGGACGCAGGGCGGTTCGCCGCACGCCGGTCAGGAATTCGCCCAGCGGCAAATGGCGCGTGCCCTCGCGCGCGGCCAGTTCAACGGTCGCATCCAGCGCCATCAGCGCCGGCACGCCGTCGGCGGCGGGCGATGCGTTGCACAGATTGCCCGCCAGCGTGCCGGTGGTCTGGATCTGCACCGATCCGACCTCGCGCGCCGCCGCCTTCAACCCGTCGAAACAGGGCGGCAGGTCGGCGCGGATCGCCTCGCGCCATGTCACCGCCGCGCCGATCCGCCAGCCGCCATCGTCACGCCGCGTGATGCCGCGCAACTCGGCCACGCGGGTCAGGTCGATGAAATCGGCCGGAGGCGGAGAATCGCCCAGCGCGGGAAACACATCGGTGCCACCGGCGACGATCCGCGCGCCGCCATGGGCCGCGATCGCGCCCAGCGCATCGTGCAAGGTTTGCGGCGCGTGATAGCTCAAGATCGCCTCCCAGGATCATTCGCACACACACAAACTAAAGGGCGTGACGTCCGGTGTGTCAATCTTTCTCTGCGTCCCTCAGCCGACGCGCAACGTGGCGGTCGCGCGCACCGGGGTGTCACCCACCACATAGGCACGGTGATCATTGGTGTTCAGCGTGACCGAGACGGCGTAATCGCCCGGCGCAAGCGCGCCGATTCGCGCGGTGTCGGAATACATCCGCTGCAATTTCAACCCGTTGAGATAGAGGTGCCCGTGGCCATACCCCGGGATATGGCCCAGGTCCGGCGCCGGTTCGGAAAACGTGAAGTTCGACGATGCCACGTGCATCCGCCATCCACCGTCCACCGCCGTCAGGTTCAGCGCGACCTCTGGCGCAGGCTCGCCCGGCCCGGCGCGACAGATCCCGCCCAGCGACATCAGCCCGAACGCCGACGCATCGCCGGGTCGCAAGGCAGGCGCGACACGGGCGCGGGTGGCGACAGCGCCGGCGCCCGCGAAGGTCAGCGTCAGCGGCAGGATCGCGCCTTCGCCCGGGGGTGGCAGGCCGCGCACCAGCAGGTGCGCGCCGTCGGCGGCCAGGCTGGGGCTGGATCCGGCGGGCAGGATCAGATCGCCGTCCGATACGGTTTCCGCCGCGATCCCGTCCAGCGTCGCGCCGATCAGGCGATCCGCCGCGCCCGCGTTCCGCATGGTCACGAAAATGCGCAACTCGTCGGGCGCGCCGGCCACCGGCACCGCCTCGGCCCCGGTCAGGTCGACCGACGCGCGCGCACGGCCCAGGGTCCACAGGCCGACCGCGCCCGCCGCGCCGGCAAGTCCGGTCAGAATCACGGCGCGGCGACGCGAGATCATTGGCAACCCTGCAAAGCTGTGTCTGATATGAAGGATGACCAAACCTTCGCTTCCCGTCAATTCACCCCTGCGCCGCGGTTTTGCCGTCGCGATTGCCGCCGGCCTCGGGGTCGGGCCGGCATCGGCCCACACCGCCCAATCGGGGTTCGTGCTGTTGCTGCCGACCGATGTCTATCTGATCGCCGGAAGCCTTGCGGTGGCGGCGACGGTGATCTTCGTGACGGTATTGCCGGGGGCAACCCTTGCACGGCTGTTCCGGCCAAGGCGGCTGGGATCACTGCCCGATCTGTCGCAACTGCGCGCCGCCACCAGCCTGATCGCGCTGGGCTGTCTGGCGCTGCTGATCGTCGCGGGCCACCTCGGGCCCAGCGATCCGTTGTCAAACCTGCTGCCGCTGGCGATCTGGACGGTCTGGTGGATCTGCCTTGTCGCGGTGCAGGGCGTGTTCGGCGACGTCTGGGCCTGGGTCAATCCGTGGACCGGGTTCCAGCGGCTGGCCAACGGCGGGGGGCAGCCGCCGCTGAAGCTGCCGGCGGCATTGGGCCAGTGGCCCGCCGTCGTCATCTTCGGGCTGGCCATGGGATTCGCGCTGGCCGATCCCGCGCCCGATTCGCCACCCCGGCTTGCCGGGTTCGTTGCCGGCTATGCCCTGTTCACGCTGGCGGGGGTGACCGTGTTCGGGGCGCGCTGGCTGCGTCAGGTCGAGTGTTTCACGATCATGCTGCGCTGGTTCGCCACCCTTGCGCCGCTGCAACTGCGGCGCTGGGCCTCGATCGGCTTTCCCGGCTGGGCCAGCCTGCGCGCGCCGGTGCCGCCCGTCTCTGGCGCGGTGTTCATCATCGTCCTCCTGGCCACGGGCAGCTTTGACGGGCTGAACGAAACGTTCTGGTGGTTCGCGCGCATCGGCATCAACCCGCTGGCTTTTCCCGGCCGTTCCGAGATCATCTGGGACACCACGCTGGGCCTGATCGGCGCGAACGTCCTGCTGGTGGCGGCCTTCTGGGGCTGTGCCGCGCTGGGCGTGCTGCTGGTGCGGGCTTTCGTGGCCGACACGGCGCCCTCCACCACGCTGGCATTCCGCCGCCTGTCGGTGTCGCTGTTGCCCATCGCGCTGGGCTATCACATCGCGCATTTCTTCACCGCGTTCCTGGTCAACGGCCAATATGCCCTGGTCGCGCTGAGCGATCCGCTGGCCAACGGCGCGGACCTGCTGAACCTGGGACAGTTCTATGTGACCACGGGGTTCTTCAACACCCGCGACACGGTGCAGACGATCTTTCGCGTTCAGGCGGGGGCCATCGTGATCGCCCATATTCTGGGCGTCCTGATGGCGCACCGGATCGCCGACGACCTGTTCACCACCCGCCGTGCGGCGCTGTTGGGGCAGATCCCGCTTGCCCTGTTCATGGTCCTCTATACGCTGCTGGGATTGTGGCTTCTGGCCGCGCCGAGGGGCGCATGATCCGCCGGTCGCTGCAACAAAATGCTGGACAGGTCGTTCGTGTGCATACAACCTTGATCCAGTGACAAACGGCCGCAGCGCCGCCACAGGGAGGTTCCACCATGACCCGCAAGACGCTTCTGAAACCCGACTATTCCCGCCGCAAGGCAATCCGCACCATGGGCCTCGGGGCCGGGGCGCTGGCCGCGTCCACCGCGTTGCCGCGATTCGTGCAGGCCCAGAGCGCCGCGCCGATCAAGATCGGGTTCCAGGTGCACCGCACCGGCATTGGCGCCTCCTATGGCCGCTGGTATGACCGCACGACCACCGCCGTGGTCAAGCGGATCAACGACGCCGGCGGGATCAACGGCCGCCCGATCGAGATCATCGCCGAGGATGACGGCACCGACGCCAAGCGCGGCGCCGAGGTGATCGAGAAGTTCGCGACCCAGTCAAAATGCGACATCGCCTTCGGCACGCTGTTTTCCCATGTCGTGATCGGATCGGCCCCCCGCGCGGGCGAGCTGAAGCTGCCGTATTTCGTGGTTTCCGAAGGGCACCACGTCGCGTCGGGCATGCTGAACCGATACACCCTGCAACCCGGCATCACCGACGTGAAAAGCCAGGTGCAGGCGATGGCGCCCTATGTCGCCAACAACCTGGGCAAGAAGGTCACGATGATCTATGCGGACTTCGCGTTCGGCCATGATCACCGCGACTATTTCTCGGCCGCGGTCGAGGCGCAGGGCGGCGAAGTCGTGGCAAAGATCGCCATTCCGCCCACCGAGACGAGTTTCACCAAGTATTTCCCCCAGATCCCCCGCGAAACCGAGGTGGTGTATCACGTCATGGTCGGCCCCGCCGTTCTGACGTTCGTCAAGGAAATGGGTGAATTCTTCGGCCCCTCCAGCCCGGAAATCTTCGGCTTCATCGATTCGCTGGAAGCGGTGGACATCGCGTCGCCGGGGCTGGAATTTCTCGAAGGCAGCTATTTCTGGGAAGGCATGCCGCGCTATGCGCAGGCCGATCAGACGGATTACGAAAAGGAATACCGTGACGCGGTCGGCGTCGATGCCAACGGGGCATCGGTCACCGATTCCAAGGACGTGTCGACCTATGCCCATATGTTCGGCTGCTGGGAGACGATGAACATCATCAAGGCGGGCATGGAAGCCTGCGATTACCAGGGGCCCGAGCAGCGGCAGGCGCTGATCGAGGCGGTCGAGGCGATGTCAGACATGCCCGCGGGCATCGACCATCCCCAGGGACCGAAACGGTTCAACGGCAAGACACACCAGACATTCGGCGTGCAGTATATTTCCAAGGTCGAGGGCGGAAAGATGAACGTGGTCCACACCACGTCGATCGAAGACACCCTGTATCCCGACGAAGTCGACTATACGACGCAATCGTTCTGACCCCCCTGCACCGCCGGGCCGGTTCCGGCGGTGCCTGTCCCATGACCTGAACGGATCCTTTATGGAATTCGGCCCCCACCTGATGCTCGCCATGCTGGAAGGCGCGGTGACCGCCGCGATCCTTGCGCTGACCGCCATGGGGCTGTCGGTCGTGTTCGGCGTGATGCGCGTGGTCAACGTCGCGCACGGCGAATTCTACATGCTGGGCGCGGTGATCGCGTGGTTCGTCGCCGCAACGCTGGGCACACACCCGGCGGTCGGTTTCGTCGCCGCGCTGGTGATCGCGCCGCTGCTGGTGGGCGCGCTGGCGTCGCTGGCCGACGTTCTGATCCTGCAACGCATAAACTATGACCCCGAACGCACGATCGTCGCCACCATCGGCCTGCTGTATATCCTGCAACAGGGCACGCTGATGACCTTCGGCCCCGATGCGCGCCCGGTCGAACCGCCGTTCAACCATCGTCTGGCCCTGCCCTGGGTGGAATGGGGCGAACAGGGGCTGGCGCTCTATTGGCCCTGGGGGCTGTCGATCACGTCCTACAAGCTGTTCGTGATCGTTGCCGCCGCCGCGATCCTGGGCGCGCTGTGGCTGTTCATGACCCGCACCAGGGCGGGGCTGGTGATGCGGGCCACGCAACAGGACAGCAATATGGCCCGGGCGTTCGGCATACCGGTCGCGCGGGTCTATGCCCTGGTCTTCGGGCTGGGGGCCGCGCTGGCGGCCATGGGGGCGGTCCTGATCGTGCCGATCCAGCAGGCGCATTACCTGATGGGGCACGATCCCTTGTTGCTGTCGTTCATCGTCGTCATCATCGGCGGCCTCGGGTCATTGCCGGGCACGATCATCGCCGCGATCCTGATCGGCATGTCCGACGGCATCATCTCGGTCTTCTTTTCACCGACGCTGGCCAAGATCCTGGCGACGCTGGCCGTTGCCATGGTCCTGGTGTTCCGCCCGCAGGGCTTGCTGGGAAAGAAAGCCGCATGAGCCACCGCGACACGTTCCTGCACCTGTCGGTGATTGCCGTGCTGTTCGCCGCGTTCTTCGTGCTGCCCGCCTATCATTCCGGCAGCCTTGCGCGGATCATGGTGCTGGCGATCTATGCCATGGGATACAATCTGGCGTTCGGATACACCGGTCTGCTCAGCCTCGGGCATGCGTTGTTCTTCGCCGCCGGGATGTACGGGCTGGGGCTGACCATGCAACTGGGCGGCTGGGCGGCGATCCCGGCGTTCGCCCTCGCGCTGGTGGCGTCACTGGTGGTGGCGGGGGTGGTCGGGGTGCTGGCCCTGCGCACCAGGGGCGTCGGCTTCATGATCGTGACACTGATGTTCGCGCAGGCCGGATACCTGACCGCGCTCTATTTCGTGCAATACACCCGGGGCGACGAAGGCTTCGTGATCGACCAGGCGGCGCGCGCCATCGGCCCGGCCGACCTGTCGTCCGAGGCCGGGCGGTATTTCGCGGCACTGTTCCTGTTCGCCGTCACCCTGCTGGTCATCGGTGCGCTGGTCCGCGCCCCGTTCGGACGCACCCTGATCGCGATCCGCGAAAACGAGGCCCGTGCGACCATGCTGGGATACGACGTGCAGCGCCTGAAATGGATCGCGCTGGTGGTGTCGGGCACCATTTCCGGCGCTGCGGGGGCCGCCTATGCCCTGTTGTTCGGCTATGCCGGGGCCAGCTTTGCGGGCGTGCAATACAGCATCTTCCCGCTGCTCTATGTCCTGTTGGGGGGCGCTGGCACCACCCTTGGGCCGCTGATCGGTGCCATCTTCATGTTCTACCTGATCGACCTGTCCAGCGGGATCACCAACGCCTACATGCTGATCGCGGGTGTCGTTCTGGTATTGCTGACGATGTTCCTGCCCCACGGCATCCTCGGAACCCTTCGCAAGAGGGCGCTGCCGTGGCTTCCATGATGCTGAGCACGCGTGGCCTGACCAAGACCTATGCCGGGGTGAAGGCGAACACCGATGTGGATTTCGATCTGCCCAAGGGCCAGATCCGCGCATTGATCGGCCCGAACGGCGCGGGTAAATCCACCTTTGTGGGCATGCTGTGCGGCCGTATCCCCGCCACGCGCGGCACCGTCACCCTTGACGGGCAGGACATCAGCCGCCTGCCCGCCCACAAGCGGATCGCCATGGGCATCGCCTATACCTTCCAGATCACATCGGTCTTTGCGGGGCTGAGCGTGCGCGAGAACCTGGCCCTGGCGGCCCGCCGCCACCTGCATTCGGCGGCCGTGGTCACCGCCAAGGTCGATGATGTTCTCGACCGGGTGGACCTGGCCGGGCGCGCCGACCAGATCGCCGGCGATCTGAGCTACGGGCACCAGCGGATCCTGGAAATCGGCATGGGTCTGGCGCAGGATCCGCGCCTGTTCATCCTCGACGAACCGACGCAGGGTCTGGCCGAAACCGAAATCGCCGCGTTCAAGACGCTGATCCTGTCGCTGACCGACACCACGATCCTGCTGATCGAACACAACATGGGCGTCGTCATGGAAACCGCCGAATACATCACCGTCCTGAATTTCGGCCAGATCCTGGCCGAGGGCACGCCCGATCAGATCCGTGGCAACGCGGATGTGCAGGCCGCCTATCTGGGAACCGGCAATGCTTGAGGTGGCGGACATCCACGCCGCCTATGGCCGGGTCAAGACGCTGTTTGGCGTGTCGCTGAGCGCGAAACCCGGCGAAATCACCTGTCTGCTGGGGCGCAACGGCGCGGGCAAGACCACCACCATGCGCGCGATCATGGGACTGTTGCCTGTGTCGCAGGGGTCGGTATCGCTGGACGGCACGCCCCTGCACACCCTGCCGGCGCACATGATTCCACGCCAGCGGATCGGCTATATCCCGCAGGGGCGGCAGTTGTTCGCGGAACTGACCGTGGCCGAGAATATCGAGATCGGGTTGATGACCTGCGGCGAGGGGCCCGACACCCGCGACTGGGTGCTCGACATCTTTCCGCGCCTGCGCGAACGCCTGCGCCAGAGGGCCGAAACCCTGTCGGGGGGCGAACAGCAGATGCTGGCAACGGCCCGCGCGCTGTGCCTGCGGCCCCGCGTCCTGTTGCTGGACGAGCCGACCGAAGGATTGCAGCCTTCGATGATCGAAGAAATCCGCCAGGTCGTTCTGCGGATGAAGGCCGAGGGGCTGATCGTGCTGCTGGTCGAACAGCGGATGGATGCGATCCTGTCCATGGCCGACCAGGTGGTGTTCCTGGAGAACGGCCAGTCGCGCGAAAACATGTTCGGCGCCGCCCTGCGCGCCGACCCCGAAATCCTGACCCGCCGGTTGGGTGTCTGACAACGGAGAAACACGATGGCCGATCCTGCCCCTGCCGCAAAGTCCGAAACCCCCGAAAAGCTGGTGATCCACAACATCGGGCTGATGTTGTCGGGCCGGATCGAGGAGCCGATCCTGGACGCCGATTGCGTGATCTGCGTCGACGGCAAGATCGCCGAGATCGGCCGCGCCAAGGACATGGATCAGGAAGGGGCGACGACGGTGGTGGACGCCAACGGCATCACCCTGTGCCCCGGCCTGATCGACAGCCACGTGCACCCGGTGATCGGCGATTACACCTCGCGCCAGCAACAGTTGGGTTGGATCGATTCGACCCTGCACGGCGGCGTTACCACGATGATTTCCGCTGGCGAGGTGCATGTGCCGGGACGGCCCAAGGATGTCGTCGGGCTGAAGGCGATGGCGATCGCCTATCAGCGGTTCTACAGCAATTTCCGCCCCTCGGGGGTCAAGCTGCACGCCGGGGCGCCGGTGATCGAACACGGCATGGAAGAACACGATTTCAAGGAGTTGGCCGAGGCGGGCGTGACCCTGTTGGGCGAAATCGGGCTGGGATCGGTAAAGGACGGCAAGACCGCCGCCCAGATGGTCGGATGGGCGCGGAAATACGGCATCCAGAGCACGATCCACACCGGCGGCCCGTCGATTCCGGGGTCCGGCCTGATCGACGCCGACATGGTGCTGGAAACCGGAACCGACGTGGTGGGGCACATCAACGGCGGCCATTCCGCCCTGCCCGACGACCAGATCGTGTGCCTGTGCGAGAACTGCAAGCAAGCCCTTGAAATCGTGCACAACGGCAACGAACGCGCGGCGATCCTGACGCTGAACACCGCGCGCGAGCTGGGCAAGCTGGACCAGCTGATCCTGGGCACCGACGGACCTGCCGGATCGGGGGTGCAACCCCTTGGCATCCTGCGGATGATCGCCATGCTGTCGTCGCTGGGGAACGTCCCGGCCGAAGTCGCCTTCTGCTTCGGCACCGGCAACACCTCGCGCCGCCGCAAGCTGGACACCGGCACGATCGAGATCGGCCAATGCGCCGACTTCGTGCTGTTGGACCAGGCGCAGCACGCGCCGGGCAAGACGATCCTCGACTCGGTGCAACTGGGCAATCTGCCGGGGGTCGCCATGACGGTGATCGACGGCAGGATCACGTCCCAGCGGTCACGCAACACGCCCCCGGCGTGGCGCGTCCCCGAGATGCGCTGATCCCGGACGGGGCCTGTCACAACGCGTCTGACTGCCGTACACATCCCGGGCATAAGGAACGTGCGCCGCCAGCAAGGGAGCGAACGCCATGACAACGGCCTGTTTCAGTCACGACGACGGGTTGAACCACGTCAACCCCGACGGCCACCCCGAACAGGTCGCGCGCCTGACGGCGGTGGCCGATGCGCTGCACGGCATGGACCTGGACCGGCGCGCCGCCCCCCTGTGCGACGATGCCGAAATCCTGCGCTGTCATCCGCAGCGATACCTTGATCGGGTCATCGCCAGCGTGCCGGACCGGGGGTTCACCCGGATGGACGGCGACACGACGGTGTCGCCCGGGACGCTGCGCGCCGCGCGCCGCGCCGTCGGTGGATGCTGTGCGGCGGTCGATGCGGTTCTGGCCGACGAGGTCGCGAACGCCTTTGTCGCCTGCCGCCCACCGGGGCACCATGCGGAAACGGAAACCGCCATGGGGTTCTGCCTGTTCGGCAACATCGCCATCGCCGCGCGCCGCGCGCTGGATCATCACGGGCTGTCGCGCGTGGCGGTTGTGGATTTCGACGTGCACCACGGCAACGGCACCCAGGATCTGTTGTGGGACGA
Organism: Oceaniglobus indicus; assembly: GCF_002751875.1. Taxonomy (GTDB): domain Bacteria; phylum Pseudomonadota; class Alphaproteobacteria; order Rhodobacterales; family Rhodobacteraceae; genus Oceaniglobus; species Oceaniglobus indicus. The sequence goes on from NZ_NMZM01000002.1 coordinate 210,918, forward strand.
GGCGCGCGCGCTTTTCGTATCGTCGCACCAGATGCCCCTGTATCCGGGCACCGGTGATCCGTCCGAGACCGGCGCCCATGGGCAGATCGTGAACATGGCGCTGCAACCCGGGTCGGGATCGGCCGAAATGCGCGCGATTTGGGAACGCCCGGGATTTCCCGCCATCGAAGCATTCCGTCCCGAACTGATCCTGATTTCGGCCGGGTTCGATGCCCACACCCGCGATCCGCTGGCGAACCTGAACTGGACCACCGCCGATTTCGCCTGGATCACCGGCCGCCTGTGCGACCTTGCCGATGCCGCCTGCGGCGGGCGCATCGTCTCGACACTGGAGGGGGGATATGATTTGCAGGCGCTGGGCGACGCGGTGGCGGCCCATGTGGATGTCTTGAGGGAGCGCGGCGCATGAGCGAGATACCGGTGGATCAGATGAGTTTCGAGCAGGCCATGGGCGAGCTGGAAAAGGTGGTCGGCAAGCTGGATTCCGGTGACGTTCCGCTGGAGGAATCGATCCGGCTGTATGAACGCGGTGCTGCCCTGAAGGCGCGGTGCGAGGCCAAGCTGAAAGAAGCCGAGGAAAAGGTCGCCGCGATCACGCTGGACCGCGACGGACAGCCGACCGGCACCACCGCCTTTGACGGCGCCTGATATCGGCGTCGGATTTTGAGTATTTGGATCGGTAAGAAGCAGGGCGTTGCGGCATGAGCGTTGGGTTCGCCTCTCGTCTGGACGAAAGCGCCGCGGCGGTGCGGGCGCGGCTGGATGCGGCCATGGCGCACCTCGGCGATCTGCCGGTTGTGCAGGGCATGCGCTGGGCCTGCGCCGGGGGCAAGGGTCTGCGCGGCTTCCTGGTGAGCGAAGGCGCATCGTTGCATGGTCTTCCGCTTGAGCGGTCGGTGACCGCGGCGGCGGCGATCGAGGCGCTGCATGCCTATTCCCTGGTACATGATGATCTGCCCTGCATGGACGACGACGATCTGCGGCGCGGCCGGGCCACGGTGCATGTGAAATGGGACGAGGCGACGGCGGTTCTGACCGGGGACGCCCTTCAGACGCTTGCGTTCGGTTTGCTGTCGGATCCCTCGTGCCATCCCGATCCCGGCGTGCGGGTGGCGCTGATCGCGTCGATGGCAGAGGCCGCCGGGGCGCAGGGCATGGTCCGGGGACAGGCATTGGACATCGCCGCCGAGGCGGCACCCGTGCCGCTGACCCTGGAGCAGATCACCGCGTTGCAAGCGGGCAAGACCGGCGCGTTGATCCGCTGGTCCGGTGCCGCCGGCGCGGTCATGGCCGGCGCGGATCCGGCGCCGTTGGACCGTTATGCCGCGGCCTTGGGGCTGGCGTTTCAGATTGCCGACGACCTGTTGGACGAAACCGGAGATCGTGTGGCCGTGGGCAAGGCCGTGGGCAAGGATGCGGCGGCCGGCAAGGCGACCTTCGTGTCGCTGCTGGGTGTGGCGGGCGCGCGCGACCGCGCCCAGGCTCTGGTCGAGGCGGCCTGTGACGCCCTTTCGCCCTATGGCGGGCGGGCCGACGCGTTGCGCGCCTGTGCGAAATACGTCATTTCGCGCGACCGCTGAGCGGGACGGCCCAAACGGGCCTTTTCCCCACCGCACAGATCCCTATGTTGCCTGCCACAATGTGGAGAGCGCCGATGACCGATACCCCCCTTCTGGACCGTGTCCACAGCCCTGCCGACATGCGCGGCATGTCCGACGCGGATTTGAAACGGCTGGCGGGTGAACTGCGGGGCGAGGTGATCCGCGCCGTGTCGCAGACCGGCGGCCACCTTGGGGCCGGGTTGGGTGTGGTCGAGCTGACCGTTGCGCTGCACGCCGTGTTCGACACGCCGAAGGACCGGCTGATCTGGGACGTCTCGCACCAGTGTTATCCGCACAAGGTGCTGACCGGGCGGCGCGACCGCATGACGACCCTGCGCCAGAAGGACGGGTTATCGGGATTCACCAAACGGTCTGAATCCCCCTACGATCCGTTCGGGGCGGCACATTCGTCGACCTCGATTTCCGCTGCCCTGGGGTTTTCGGTGGCGCGCGATCTGGGCGGCGCGCCGGAACACGGGCTGGGTGACGCCATTGCCGTGATCGGCGACGGCGCGATGAGCGCGGGCATGGCGTTCGAGGCGATGAACAACGCGGGCCACCTGGGCAAGCGGTTGTTCGTGATCCTGAACGACAACGAGATGTCCATCGCGCCGCCGGTCGGTGCCATGTCGTCCTATCTGACCCGCCTCTATACCGGCGCGCCCTTCCAGGAGTTCAGGGCCATCGCCAAGGGCGCCGTCGGGTTCCTCCCGCCGCCGTTCCAGGAGGGCGCGCGCCGCGCCAAGGAAATGCTGAAGGGCATGACCATCGGCGGCACCTTGTTCGAGGAACTGGGATTTTCCTATGTCGGGCCGATCGACGGACACGACCTGGACCAGGTGCTGGCGGTTCTGCGGACCGTGAAATCGCGGGCGACCGGGCCGGTGCTGATTCATGCGATCACGAAGAAGGGCAAGGGATACGCACCGGCGGAAAAGGCCCGCGACAAGGGCCACGGCGTCGGCAAGTTCGACATGGTCACCGGCGAACAGGCCAAGGCGAAGGCGAACGCGCCCTCCTACACCTCGGTTTTCGCCAAGGCGCTGCTGGATCAGGCGTCGCGCGACGACAAGATCGTGGCGGTGACGGCGGCGATGCCGGACGGCACCGGATTGAACCTGTTTGCCGAACGATATCCGTCACGCTGTTTCGACGTCGGCATCGCCGAACAGCACGGCGTGACTTTCTGTGCCGGGCTGGCCGCCGGCGGGCTGAAGCCGTTCTGCACGATGTATTCCACGTTCCTGCAACGGGGGTACGACCAGGTGGTGCATGACGTCGCGATTCAGCGCCTGCCGGTGCGCTTTGCCATCGACCGGGCCGGTCTGGTCGGGGCCGACGGCGCGACCCATGCGGGAGCGTTCGATATCGGCTTCCTGTCGAACCTGCCGGGGTTCACCGTCATGGCCGCCGCCGACGAGGCCGAGTTGGTGCACATGGTGGCCACCGCCGCGGCCCATGACGACGGACCGATCGCCTTCCGCTTTCCGCGCGGCGAAGGCGTGGGGGTGGACCTGCCGGAACGGGGCGTGCCCCTGGAAATCGGCAAGGGCCGGATCATCCGCGAAGGGCGTGACATCGCCATCCTGTCGTTCGGCACGCGGTTGGCCGAGGTGGAATCCGCCTGCGAATCGCTGGCGGCCCAGGGGATCACGCCGACGATCGCCGACGCGCGCTTTGCCAAGCCGCTGGACCGTGCATTGATCCTGGATCTAGCCGCGCGCCACGATGCGCTGATCACCATCGAGGAAGGTGCCATCGGCGGATTCGGATCCCATGTCGCACACCTTCTGGGCGAGGAGGGCGTGTTCGATACCGGGTTGAAGTTCCGCTCGATGGTCCTTCCTGATATCTTCATCGATCAGGCCAGTCCGGCGGATATGTATGCCGTGGCGGGGCTGAACGCCGCAGATATCGAGGCAAAAGTCCTGAATCTGTTAGGCCATTGACAGTTTCGCGAGCACGCAATCGGTTGTTTCGTCAAGTTTAAAATATTAACCCTGCCTTAATCCTGCCGGAATCAGATGCCTTCATACACGTATAGCGGGAAATCGTTTTTCATTCCGCTTTGTTCACCAGTGCAAGGGGCCAACCGATGATGATGACGAAGGTGCAAGCGACCACGCTTTTTTCACAACGCCGTAAACCGAAAACAAAGGTCGAGATACCGCGTGGGTATTGCGTGACAAACACGTGGGTGCCGAAAATCGGCGACTATTTTCCGAACTTCTGGGCCGATTCGACCCAGGGCGACATCAGCTTTCACAAGTGGGCCGAGGGCAACTGGACCGTCCTGTTTTCGCACCCCTGCGCCTTCACGCCGGTGTGCAGCTCGGAAATGGCGGAATTCGCCGCCCTGAAGGACGAGTTTCGGTCGCGCGATGTCAAGGTTCTGGGCCTGACCAACAGCAGCCACGAAGACGAAAGCCGCTGGCTGGAGGACATCGAGCGGACCTTCGATGTCGATATCGACTTTCCGGTGATCTCGGACCCGGATCACATGCTGAGCAAATCCTGCGGCATCTATGCCACCGAGAGCATGCCCGACTATCGCATTCGAAAGACGTTCATCATCGATCCATCCCTGCGGATCCAGATGATTTTCGAGTATCCGGTGATGGTGGGGCGCAGCACGGAAGAGCTTTTGCGCGTGATCGATGCGCTGAAGATGTCGGCCAAACACCAGGTCGCCATGCCCTGCGACTGGACCGCCGGCAAGCATTGCCTGGTGTCATCGAAGTTCGACGACATGCAGGCCACGGCGCTTTACGGCGACAACTGGTTCAAGGTCCGCGATTACCTGCGGGTCGTCGATGGACTTGAGGATTCGATACGGTAACGGGGCGACCCTTGCGGGGCGCGCGGACATCGGATCGCGCGCCTTGACCCTGTCACCCCGACATGGCGTCCTCGTCGCGCAGAAGCGCCGCAAGGCCGCTGCGATAATCGGGGTATTTCAGGGTCACGTTCAGGTCATCATGGATCCGCCGGTTGCTCACCCGTTTGCTCTCGGCATAGAAGCTGCGCGCCATGGGTGACATTTCGGCGGTTTCGAAATTCACCCGTTCGGGCAACGGCAGGCCAAGCAGTTCCGCCGCATGGGCGATCACGTCCTGTGGCGGTGCGGGATCGTCATCGCAAACGTTGTAGATCGCGCCGGGATCGGGCTGCGCGATCGAGGCCGCCAGCACCCGGGCGATATCATCGACATGGATGCGCGAAAACACCTGGCCCGGCTTGATGATTCGCCGCGCCGTGCCGGCCCGGACCTTGGCAAAGGGGCCACGGCCCGGACCATAGATCCCTGCAAGCCGGAAAATATGAAGCGGCAAACCGATATCCGCCGCCATTTCCTGCCACTGTGATTCCGCCAGAACCCGGTGCGCGCCGCGCGTTGTCGACGGGGTCAGCGGGGTGCTTTCGTCGACCCAGCCGCCCCCGTGATCACCATAGACACCCGTGGTCGACAGATAGCCGACCCAACAAAGGTGTCCCGCGGCCTGTTCGATCTGCCCGCGGGCGCTGTTCAGCACCGGGTCGCCGGTTTCATCCGGTGCCGCGGAAATCAACAGGTGGGTCACACCGGCCAGATCGGGCAACGACCCGTCCCCCGGCCACACCAGCGGCTGGATTCCCGTTGCCGCCAAGGCGTCCAGCTTGTCGGCGCTGCGGGTCGTGCCGGTCACCTGCCAGCCTTGCGGCAGCAGGATCTTCGCAAGGGCACGGGCCGAATACCCATGGCCGAAGCTGAAGAGATGGGACTGCGTCATCATCGCGCCCCAAGGCGCCCGCCGCTGCCTGAGGGAGCCTCCGGCGGGAGTATTTGCAGCAAGAAAAAGCCGTGCGTCAGCGTCATGCCCCGGCGTCGAGGATGGCCTGGGCCAGGATCGGCACCGTGCGCGCGTTCAACCCCGCGATGTTCATCCGGCTGTCGCCCACCATGTAGATGCCGTTGGTCTTGCGCATCTGCTCGACCTGTTCGGGTGTTGCGCCGATGCGCGAGAACATGCCGCGATGGTGCGCGATGAAATCGAACCGGTCCGAGTTCGACCGCTGGCGCAATTCATCGGCAAGCTGTGTGCGCAGACGCAGCATCCCGGCGCGCACCTCCTCAAGCTCGGCCTGCCAGTCGGCGCGCAGGTCGGGGTCGGTCAGGATCGTCGTGACCAGCCGCGCGCCATGGTCGGGCGGAAACGAGAAGTTCTGACGGTTGAGAAAGGCCAGCGTGCCTTGGGCGACGGTTTTCAGCTTGGCATCATGGGTGATCGCCATGAGAAGCCCGGTCCGTTCACGGTAGATGCCGAAGTTCTTCGAGCAGCTTGCCGCGATCAGCGTCTGCGGCATCCGCGATGCGATCAGACGTGTTCCGGCGGCGTCGGCGTCCAGGCCGTCACCGAAACCCTGATAGGCGATGTCGATGAACGGGATCGCACCGCGGTCCGTCAGGATATCCGCTACCTCGCCCCATTGCGCCAAGGTCAGGTTGGCGCCGGTCGGGTTGTGGCAACATCCGTGCAGCACGACCACGTCACCTGCGGCAACGGCGTTCAGGTCTTCTTTCATGCCCTCGAAATCGACGGTGCAGGTGGCATTGTCGAAATAACGGTATTCGCCCATCTCGATCCCGAGATAGCGGATGATCGACGGATGGTTCGGCCAGGTCGGATCGGAAAGCCAGATTTTGGCGTCGGGCGCGGCAAGGCGGATCAGCTCGAACCCCTGGCGCAGCGCACCGGTGCCGCCCGGCGTTGCGGCGGCCGACACCTGACCGGGATCGACACTGTCCCCCAAAATCAGGTCGCGCAGGGCGTCGCCATAAGCCGGATCGCCCAGCAGGCCGACATAGCTTTTGGTCTGCTCCGTTTCCCACAACCGTTTGCCGGCGGTGCGGACGGCACGCATCACCGGCGTGCGGCCTTCGGCATCCTTGTAGACGCCGACACCCAGATCGATCTTGTCCGCGCGCGGGTCGTCGCGGAAGGATTGCATCAGCGCCAGGATCTTGTCGGCGGGTTGCGGTTTGAGGTTGTCGAGCATGGTCATGCGTCTCCGGTGGCGATGGACAGATCATCGAACATGCCCCATTCGGACCAGGATCCGTCATAGAGCGCGTGATCGCGATGGCCCATGATCTCGAGGGCCAGCGACAATATGGCCGCCGTGACGCCCGACCCGCAGGTCGTGATCGCCGGTCGCGACAGATCCACCCCCGCCGCAGCAAAGACCGCGCGCAGATCGTCAATGGATTTCATGGTGTGATCGGGGTTCAGGATGTCGCGATAGGGGACATTCCGCGATCCCGGAATGTGGCCCGACCGCAGGCCCGGGCGCGGCTCGGGGGCCTCGCCGCGAAACCGCTCGGCCGACCGCGCGTCGATGATGGCATGGTCGCCCAGCTTGGTGGCCGCGGCGACCTCGGTGACGTTGCGGACCAGGTCATTGCGCCGGCTGGTGGTGAAGTGGCGATCCTGCACCATCGGCGCCATGTCCTCGACCGGACGCGCCTCGGCTTGCCATTTCGGAAACCCGCCATCCAGAACGGCCACATCGGTCTTGCCCATGAGACGGAACAGCCACCACAGACGCGCTGCGGAAAACAGCCCGGCGCCGTCATAGACCACCACCTGATGCCCATCGCCGATGCCGAGCGCCCGCATCCGCGACGCGAATTGTTCCGGTGGCGGCGCCGTGTGCGGCAGGTCGGACCGGGCATCGGACACGGCATCCAGCGCCACAAAACGCGCGCCCGGAATATGGGCGGCCTCGTATTCGGCGCGGGGATCGCGTGGCACATCCGACATGTGCCAGCTTGCGTCGAGCACTCGCAGGTCAGGGTCGTTCAGGTGACGGGCCAGCCAATCAGTGGACACCAGCGTCTTGGGATCGTTGTAAGCCATGTGGTCAGCCCCGTATGGTCCTGAAACATGCGTAAACGCGCGGCGCCCGCAAGACAAGACCGCCCCGACCTCAGACGTTGTTGCGCAGCAGGCGGGCCTTCTGGCGTTGCCAGTCGCGCTTGGCCGAATCGGCGCGCTTGTCGTGGTTCTGCTTGCCCTTGGCGACGCCGATCTTCAGCTTCACCAGGCCCTTGTGGTTGAAATACATCACCAGCGGCACGATGGTCATGCCCTTGCGCTGGGTGTCGTTCCAAAGCTGTGACATCTGCTTTTTCGAGACCAGCAGCTTGCGACGGCGACGGTCCTCGTGGCCCCAGGTCTTGGCCGGAAGGTAGGGGGCGATATAGCTGTTCACCAGCCACAGTTCCGACTGCTCGACCGCCGCATAACTTTCGGCGATGTTCGCCGAATTCACACGCAGCGATTTCACCTCGGAGCCCATCAGGACGATGCCGCATTCGATGTCGTAATCGATAGCATAATCGTACCGGGCCCGCCGGTTCTCGGCGATTACCTTGTAGTTCTTGTTGTCATCTTTTGTGGCCATGGGAACCAGATAGCGGGCCGCGCGCGCCGTATCAACCTGTGGCGCGCGCGGAACGGACGGGATGCCTCCGGCGGCGGGGTGAGCGGCGGTTCGGAAACGCTCTGGGAAAGCGTTTCAGCCGTGAACAGGCGGAGCTCTGAGGCAGGAAAAAGACCGGACATGGCTTTTTCTTGCTCCAAATACTCAAATTCGATGGTCAATCCAGCAGGCCAGCGTGATCCATTGCAGCGCGGACCGCTTCCTTGGCGCCGTCCGACAGTCCGATCAGGGGCAGACGCACGTCGGGCGCGCAAAGATTCAGCAGCGACATCGCGTATTTCGCACTGACCAGGCCGGGTTCGATGAACAGGGCGGCGTGCAGCGGCATCAGCCGATCCTGATACTCGAGCGCCTTGGCATAATCGCCGGCCAGGGTCGCCTCCTGGAAGGCGGCGCAGAGGCGCGGGGCCACGTTGGCCGTGACCGAGATCGCCCCGACGCCGCCATGGGCGTTATAACCCAGGGCCGAGGCGTCTTCGCCGGACAGTTGAATGAAATCGGGACCGCAGGTGATACGCTGTGCCGAGACGCGGGTGATGTCGCCCGTCGCGTCCTTGACGCCGACGATACGCGGCAGCTTGGCCAGCTCTCCCATGGTGGCGGGCGACATGTCGACGACCGACCGACCAGGGATGTTGTAGATCACGATCGGGATATCGGCCGCATCGTGCAGGGCGGTGTAATGCGCGATCAGCCCCGCCTGGGTCGGCTTGTTGTAATACGGCGTGACGACCAATGCCGCCGCGGCGCCGACCGATGCCGCGTGCTTTAGCAGGCGGATGCCTTCGACCGTGCTGTTCGATCCCGCCCCCGCGATCACCGGCACCCGGCCGGCGGCATGTTCCACCACCACTTCGATCACGCGTTCGTGTTCGGCGTGGGTTAGGGTCGGGCTTTCGCCCGTCGTGCCGACCGGAACGATCCCGTGGGTGCCTTCGGCGATGTGCCAGTCGACCAGTTTTCGCAGGGTATCCAGATCCAGCTGGCCGTCCTTGAACGGCGTAACCAGAGCGACATAGGACCCTTTGAACATGACACGTTTCCTTCAGGTTGGTCGGGCGGGATCGCCCAGACGTTTTCGCGCGGACCCTAACGCCGGTTGGCGGGATTGCCAAGTTTGTGTCTTGCCCGAAGCGGGCGGCGCTTTAGGGTGCGGACCATGAGATATTTCCGCATCCTCGCGCTGCTTCTGGCGGCGCTCTGCCTTGTCGCTCCGGCATCGGCCCAGCAGGTGAAACCGCGCCCCCGTCCGGCGCACGATCTGACCAACGGCATGGCCGCCGCCATGGACGCGGTGCGGCGGGGCAGCTGGACCAGCGCCCTTGTCGCCGGTTCGCGCGCCGGCCCGGTGGGGCGCGACGTGATCGAATGGCACCGCCTGCGTGCCGGGTTGGGCACGTTCGAGGAAACGCTTGCGTTCCTGCGCCGCCGCCCCGATTGGCCCGGCCTGCCCTATCTCAAGCAGCGGGCCGAGAAAACGCTGCCCCATGCCGGGCAGGCACCCGATGTCATTGCCTTCTTTGCCGACACGACACCCACCACCGGGCATGGGGTCGTGTCGCTGGTCAATGCGTTCCGCGCCATCGGCGCCGAAGGGGATGCCCAGGCCGAGGCCGCGCTGGCCTGGCTGAATCTGTCGATGACGGCCGAGGCGGAAGCGGTGCTGTTGGCCTATTACGGCGATCTGCTGGCCCCGCTGCATGGCGCGCGGCTGGATGCGATGCTGTGGCAGGACGCCGAGAGCGCGGCGCGCCGCATGCTGCCCCGTCTGGACGACGCGGGGCAGACCGCGCTGGCCGAGGCACGGCTGGCCTTGCGCAACGACCGGCGCGACGCCGATGCGCTGCTGCAAAAGGTGCCCGATGAACTGCGCGCCGATTCGGGGCTGGCATTCGAGGTGTTCCGCCGCCATCACGCCAACAACCGCGACGATGCCGCGACCGACCTGATCGTGCAGCGCAGCGTCAGCGCCGATCTGTTGGGCCAGCCCGAGGTCTGGGCCCGCCGGCGCCGCGAGCTGGCGCGCACCCTGATGCGGGCCGGCCGCACCGAAGATGCCTATGCCGTCGCGTCGGTGCATTGGCTGGCGCCCGGTTCGGATTATGCCGAGCTGGAATGGCTGTCGGGCTATCTGGCGCTGCGGTTCCTTGACAACCCCGAGGCGGCACAGGCACATTTCGCCCGTTTCCGCAGTGCGGTGGAAACTCCGATCAGTCTGGGACGGGCCGGGTATTGGGAAGGCCGCGCCCACGAGGCGGCCGGAAACGCCGAGGCCGCCGCCAACGCCTATGCTTTCGGTGCGGAATACCAGACCAGCTTCTATGGCCTTCTCGCGGCCGAGCGGGCGGGCCTGCCGATGGACCCGGAATTGACCGGCACGCAGGTCTATCCCCCCCTCACCGGCGCTGCATTCCGCACCTCGGACATCCTCGAGGCGGCGCTAATCCTGCAGGCCGCGGGTGAACGGGACCTGGCCGAACGGTTCATGGTGCATCTGGCCGAAACCCTGACCGGCCCCGAGCTGGGCACGCTGGCCGACCTGGCCCAGGCCCTGGGCGAGCCGCACATCGCCCTGATGATCGGCAAGCAGGCGGCGTCGGTCGGTCTGACCCTGCCGCGGCCCTATTATCCGGTGGTCGAGCTGGGGGTCGAAAACAACCCTGTGTCGCGCGAACTGGCGCTGTCCATCGCGCGGCGCGAAAGCGAGTTCAATCCCGGCGTGTCGTCCGGCGTCGGCGCGCGGGGATTGATGCAGCTGATGCCGGGCACCGCCAAGGACATGGCGCGCAAGCTGGACCTGCCGTTTTCGCGCGAGCGGCTGTTCACCGATCCGACCTATAACGCGACACTGGGCACGGCATACCTTGCGGAACTGACCGAAAGGTTCGGCAACAACGTGGTGCTGGTATCGGCCGGATACAACGCGGGGCCGGGACGCCCGCTGCGCTGGATGGAGGAACGGGGCGATCCGCGGGCCGAGGGTGTCGATGTGATCGACTGGATCGAACACATTCCATTCGACGAAACGCGCAATTACGTCATGCGGGTGGCCGAAAGCCTGCCGGTGTATCGCGCGCGCCTGTCGGGCCAGGTCGAACCGATCCGCCTGAGCGAGGAGTTGAAGGCGCGCTAGGTTGTGACCCCATAACGCTCGGCCCAGGCATCCGGAAGATTCCCGGGGTCACGACCTAGAGGATCAGACCCGGGTTCGTTCCCATGTCGAGGCCGGGAAAGACGTCGCGTTCAAGACTGGCCGAAGGAAGGCCGAACAATCCGCGCATGGCCCAGGCCGCATGTTGGCGAACGTCCGATGTCGGCATCAGATCGCGGCGCTGATACAGGGCCGCCTCGTCCAGGCCGGGCCATGTACCCATGACGCGACCGCCCCGGATCGCGCCCCCGGCGAACAACATCGCCCCGCCGGTGCCGTGATCGGTGCCGCCCGATCCGTTTTCGCGCACCGTGCGCCCGAATTCCGTCATCGCCACCACGCAGGTCTTGTCCCACACCGGGCCAAGCCCCTGCTTGAGCAGAAGGATCGCATCGGACAGGCGCGCCAGCGATCCGCCGATGGCCTGGGGCTGCCGGCGGTGGGTGTCCCAGCCCGGCATCGAGAACGCGGCGATCCGCGTCTCTTCGCGCAGGCGCTGGGCCGAGAATGCGGCCAAAGCCTCGATCGCGGTGCCGCCCCCGCGTTTCATCGCGTCGGCCATCGCCGCACCGCGCGGCGTGCTTTCGTCGGGCGCCACCAGTTCGGCCAGTTCCACCGCCTCGTCCGCGGCGTCGCGAAACAGCGGATCCTCGTGATAGACTTCCTGCAACAGAAGCCTGGCCTGCGGCGACATGTTCAGGGCGGCATCGGGCGACCAGTTCATCACCGGCGCCGGTCCGTTCAACACCTTCAATTCATCGCGGCCAACGGCAAAGGCGGTCTGGGCATTCATGCCGGGCACCGTGGCCAGCATCCGGTTCAACCATCCATCGCGCCGCGCGGAGGCCGGAACATCCATGCCGGTGCCTGCCTCGAGGATATCCTGTCCGTCGAAATGGCTGCGCTTGTCGCGGTAGGGGGTCGAAACCGCGTGGGCAAAGGCAAGTTGCCCGGCCGACCACAGGGGCATCAACGGCGCCAGCGCGGGATGCATCGCGAAATAACCGTCCAGCGGCAGGCTGTCGTCGCGGCCGCGCAAAAGGCCGCCGCGCATGGCCATGAACGCCGGGTCGCCCAGCGGGCGCACCACGTCCAGACCATCCATGGCACCGCGCAGGATGATGACCACCAGGCGGTTTTCCCAAGGCGCCGAGGCGAAGGTGACCGTGGTCATCAGCGGATGCGCGGCGGCGGAACAGGCGATCAGCGCGCCACCGCGTTGCAGAAGTCCGCGTCGTGTGAGGCGTGTCGTTGCCATGTCGTCGTCCTCCACCGGTCAGCGGCGATTGAATTGCGGGGAATAAAGAACCAGCGCGACGCCCTGTGGCACAGTTTCGCTGGCGCCGACGGCCCAGCTCAGCCGCTCTCCGGCGGCATCGGCAAGCACCGCATCCAGAAATTCGCGCGGGTCCGGCAGCGGGCCGGCCACCAGACGGCGGGGCATCTGTTCGCCCCAGCGGATCCGCTGTGCCAGACCCAGGGGCGTGATCCAGGCCTCGGCCTCCTCGGGCCAGCCGTCGGGGCCGGCGGGTCGCAGGAACCGCTGCCCCATCAGGCGCATCGGGCGCATGACGGATTGCCGCAGCAGTTTGCGATCCAGCGCCATGACATCCTGTCCGCTCAGCCCCAGCGCGACCAGAGACGAGGCGATGAAATCCAGCGGCTGCTTGGCCTTGCCGCCCACCGGCCCCCACCCTTCGGGGTGGTCCAGCATGGATTCGTAAACCGCCATCAGATCACCGCCGGTCGCCATCCAGGCCGACGTCATCCGGTCGACCAAGGCATCGGACGGCGTGTCGGCCACGAAATGAACGGCCAGCTTGCGCGACACATGGCGCGCGGTATCGGGGTGCACGGACAGATCATCGAGCGCGGCGTGAATGTCGGCAACACGCGCCGGGTCGTCCGACCCATAGGTCCGGCCCAGCACGGTTTCGCCGCCGGGCTCGGCCCATCCGGGGCGAAACGGGATGTGCCGGTCGGGACCGAACCAAAGCCCTGTCAAAAGCTCAGCGAACTGGCGCACATCATCCTGCGTATAGGCCGCCCCGACCCCCAGCGTGTGCAACTCCAGCACCTCGCGGGCCAGGTTCTCGTTCAGGCCCGCCTTGCGCTTGCGGCCCACCCGCGATCCCGGCCCGATGGACCCGACCTGATCCAGATAGACCAACATGGCGGGATGGGTCACGGCAGCGCGCAGCAGGTCGGCAAAACGGCCGGTCAGATTGGGACGGATCGCATCGTCGATGAACGAGCCGATCAATGCCGCCGCCGCGTCCGAGGTCAGCGCGACGGTGAAATGATCGACCCAGAACCGCGTCAGCCGCTCGCGCATCGGTGCGTCGGCGTCGCAGATCCGCGCCAGTGTCGCGCGCAGGACTTCACGCGGCAAGGCCCGGATCGCATCGCGCGCGGCGTCGCTGGCCTTTTGCGCATCGGGATCGCCGTCGCGGGCTGCGATCCTTGCCTCCTTGGCGCGAAGCAGCATCTGTCGCGCCTGGTCCAGATCGGTGGTCGGATAGGCCTGCACGACGCGGTCCGCATCCATCAGCGACTTGAGAACGGCCGTGGGCGAGGCAGGTTGCGGGCTGGCCCGCAGGCCAAAGCCATATCGGATCGCGGCGATCGTGGCGTCCTGCATCAACCCCTCCGGCGCGACTCTGCCGTTCCTGATATAGCAGACCGGCAGCCGGCGCAAAGCCATGCCCGATGCCGTTCGGCCATTCCCGGCCGATACGCAGCCCGTCAGCCCTGGGGCGTCATCACCCGCCGGCCGCGCGCGCGTTCCAGGCCCAATGCACGCTCGCGCCAGATGATCAGGATACCGGCGGCGATCACAACCGCGACGCCGGCCAGCATGATCAATGTCGGCACCTCGCCAAAGGCGACATAGCCGATGAACAGGGACAGCAGGATCGAGACGTATTCGAACGGCGCCACAACCGACACGTCGGCCCAGCGATAGGACGTGGTCAACAGGATCTGACCGAACCCGCCCAGCAGCCCCGCCCCCACCAGCATCGCCGCAACCGGCGCACTGGGCACGACCCAGCCGAACGGGACCGTGCACAGCGCCAGCGCCGACGCCGTGATCGAGAACCAGAACACGATGGCCGATGTCTGTTCGGTGGTGACCAGTTTGCGCACGAACACCTGCGCCAAGGCCGCACAGACCGCCGACATCAGCACCAGCACCGCGCCCAACGCCTCAAGCGGGTCGATCTCGCCACCGGACAGGGCCGTCAGGCGGGGCGACAGAACGATCAGCACGCCGACGATGCCCATGAAAACGGCCGTCAGGCGAAACAGGCGCACCTGTTCGCCCAGGAACATCGCCGCAAAGATGACCACCAGAAGGGGGGCGGCATATTGAATCGACTGCACCTCGGCCAGCGGCAGAAATCCAAGCCCCGCAAAGCCCAACCCCATGGCCGCGGTGCCAACCACCCCGCGCCAGACATGCCCCATGGGGTTCACGGTCACCAGCCCCGTGCGCAATTGCTGCCGCCAGACCAGCCACCCCAGAATGACCGGAACCGCAAAGATCGAGCGGAAGAACACCGCCTGCCCCGGCGGCACCTCGTCCGATGCCCCCTTGATCAGCGCCGACATCAGAACGAACAGCGTGACGGATCCTATCTTGAACAGAATCGCGCGGTAAGGTGACATGGCGGCGGGACTTTCCACAGGAATACCCGAGCCATAGACCATGGCGCGACGTCAGGGAAACAGATTTCACGTGCCCGCCGGGGGCACAATCCGCGCCGATGTGCCCGGTCAGCGCTGAACATCGACTCCGGCGTGGTCCAGTGCATCCGCCGCGCCAGTGAAATCGCGACCGGTGTGCACGGTGACACCCATGATCCGCATCGCCGCGATGGCATGGCGTGCCGCATCGCCGGGTCCGTTGCGCGTCGCTTCGCGCAGGATCACGGCGCGCACCTGCCCTCCGGCACGTTCGCATATGCCGTGATAGATCTCGGCGTCGTGCTGGCCGGTGTCCCCCATCAGGATGAACGGCAGATCCGGGTTCGCCGCGAGGATCTGCAGGATGGCGTCGCCCTTGTGATCGCCATGGGCGTTCGCTCCGCCCTGCGCGGTGCCGACACCAAAATCGCGCAAGAACATCGGCCCCGCCACCAGGCCCGCCCGGGCAAACACCTTGTCCAGGAAATAATGCAGGTTCCAGGGGCTGGAACTGACGTAATAGACCGGGTTGAGACCGTGGGCGTGCAGGTGATCCATCAGAACGACTGCATCGGGAAACACCTTGCGCGTCAGCGCCGATCCCGTGAACGTGGTCCACAGGTTGCGCGCCAGCGAATAGGCGCCGGTCTTCATCATCGTGTCGTCGATGTCGGAAATGATCCCGATGCGCGCCTGCCGCTCGGGCACCATCACCGGGAACGGCACGGCCGGCCCATCATCGCCGACGATCCCCACCTCGACGTCATGCCAGCCCGGCCCCTCGCCCTCGCGCGGCACCTCGAGCCAGACATAGCCCTCGCCGTCACTGCGCGTGGTCACGCCCCGCGCCTCGACGGCGACATCGGCAACCTCGTCGGTCAGGAACAACGACAGCATCTGGCGCAGGTTCGCCCAGCGCCCCTGGTCCGGCAGGGGGGCGGTGCGCCGCGACGCGCTCAGGACGCGACCGCGCAGGATCAGCCGGTCGGGCGTCGCAAAACCGCGATACCCGTCCAGAACCGGCGCCGCATCGCGATCACGCAGGGCGCGGTCCATGACCCGTTCCGCCCCGGTCGCCAGCTTCAGAAATAGACTACGCCCCAGCACCGTCCGCCGCCACTCCTCTGGTCAACCGCTCCCTGGCCCACAAGGCGGCGTCGGCCACCACCGGATCGGGATCCGCCAGCAGTGGCACCAATACCGCCGCAAGCTCGGGACGTCCCGAATTGCCGATGGCATAGCATACATTGCGCACAAAGCGATCCCGCCCCAACCGCTTGACCGGACTGCCCGAAAACATCGCGCGAAACGCCGCATCGTCCAGAACCGCCAATTCGGCCAGTGGCGGCGCATCCAATGCGCCGGTGCCGTGATACCGCATCTCCTGCGCGGCGACGGCGAACTTGTTCCACGGGCATGCGGCCAGGCAATCGTCGCAGCCATAGATCCGGTTGCCAAGGGCGGCGCGGAACTCGGCCGGCACCGGCCCCTTGTGTTCGATCGTCAGATAGGAAATGCAGCGCCGCGCATCCAGCTGGAACGGCGCGGGAAAAGCATCGGTCGGACAGGCATCCAGGCACTTGCGGCAGCTTCCGCAATGATCGACCTCGGGTGCATCCACCGGCAGATCGATCGTCGTGAAGATCGCCCCCAGGAAGACCCAGTTGCCGATGTCACGGCCCAGCAGGTTGGTGTGCTTGCCTTGCCAACCCAGTCCGGCCGCCTGTGCCAAGGGCTTTTCCATCACCGGGGCGGTATCGACGAACACCTTGATTTCTTCGCCCGGACATTGCTCAAGCAGCCACCGCCCGACCCGCTTCAGCCGTTTCTTCACGATATCATGGTAATCGCGGCCGCGCGCATAGACGCTGATCGCGCCCAGATCGCGCTGGCCGACCACCTCCATCGGATCGACGTCGGGTGTATAACTCTCGGCCAGCATCACCACCGACCGCGCGGCCGGCCACAGGGCCGTGGGATCGCCGCGCCATCCCATCCGCTCGGCCATCCACCCCATCTGGCCATGCCGCCCGGCGGCCACGAAGGCGTCAAGCCGGCCGGCGGTCTGGGGCGCTGCATCGGGGCGACACACGCCCACCTTGGCAAAGCCGGCAGCGCGCGCTTCCTCGATCAGCCTTGATTTCAGATCTCCAGCCATGGCCCAAGCTTTTTCTTGCTCAAAATACTCTGGGGGAGCGCGCAGCGCGGGGGCAAGGCCCCAAACCCGGACGAAGGATCAGAAATCCAGATCGGCGTAATGCTGGGGCGGCAGAAATCCCGAAATCTGGTCCGCCAAGATCGAGCGGAACGCCGGGCGCGACTTGATCTTGGCATACCAGTCCTTGACCGTCTCGCTGCGGTTCCAGTCGACGTCGGAAATGTAATCGAGGCACGACAGATGCGCCGCGGCGGCGAAATCGGCCAGGGTCATCTTGTCGCCCGCCAGCCACCGGCGCTGATCCAGCAGCCATGCCATGTAATCCAGGTGGAACTTGATCGCCTTGGCGCCCTGCTTGATCTTGGTGCTGTCGGGATAGCCCTGGCCCATGATCTTCTTGTTGACCCGCTCATACAACAGCTTGCTGGTGACTTCGCTGTGGAACTTGTCGTCGAACCAGCCGACCAGCCGGCGCACTTCATAACGTCCCTCGGGATCGGACGGCAGAAGCGGCGGTTCGGGATGCACTTCTTCCAGGTACTCGCAGATCGCCACGCTTTCGCTGAACGTCTGCGATCCCATCTTCAGCACCGGAACCTTGCCCGCCGGGTTGCGGCGCAGGAAATCGGTGCTCTGCTCCCAATACCTTTCCTCGACCAATTCGACCTCGATCTTCTTTTCCGCAAGCGACAGGCGAACCTTGCGGGCAAAGGGAGACAGCGGAACGTGAAACAGACGATTCATCTCAAAACCAACAAAAATGGGGGCCGTCCCTCAATGGACCCTATCGGCGCGGTTATCAACTCTCGAAACAGGCGGCCCGTCCGTCCCTGCGGATCGTCGCCGCTCCGTCGCGGATCCCGTTGGCGCGACGGCGCACGAAATCGCTGGGCTTGCTGGCCGACCGCCCCTTGGGGTCGGGCAGGATCGCGGCAAGCCTTGCGGCCTGGGTCGCCGTCAGATCGGCGGGCAGGACCCCGAAATAATGCTGTGATGCCGCGTCGATACCGAACACTCCTTCGTCGAATTCGGCCACGTTCAGATAAACCTCGAGGATGCGCCGCTTGCTCCAGACCATTTCCATGACGGGGGTGATCATCGCTTCCAGCGCCTTGCGGATCCACGACCGGCCCTGCCAGAGATAGACGTTCTTGACGACCTGCTGGCTGATCGTCGATGCGCCGCGCGCGCCGCCCGCTTCCAGGGCAAGGCGAATCGCGGCCATGTCGAAGCCGAAGTGTTCGCAGAAATTCGCATCCTCCGCCGCCACGGCCGAACGGGCCATGACCGGCGCGATATCTTCCATCGGCACGAAGGCGTAATCCACCGCGCCCAGCCGCATGCGTTCGCTTCGGATGTAGAAGGTCGTCGGCGGGTCGAAGACGGCAAAGCACGAGATCGCCAGCAGCATCACCGCCGCGGCCAGCACCGCAAGGCGCATGACCCAAAGGGCCAGCCACCGCCCGGGCCGGAACTTCTTCTTGCCACTTGGTTTGAATGTCTTCGACTTTGCCACGGCGCAGGGTATCCATGGCGACGTCGACACGGTCAAGCCCCGATCCCGGGGCCGCGCGGAACGCCACCTAGGCCAGGACGGCCGCCTCGGCAGCACGCACGACCGGCCGCGCCACGGCCCGCATGGTCAGCTGGCGCGCGCTGGTTTCCGACAGCGCGTTGGTGACGTCGGCGGCCAGGGCCGGGTCGGCGTCAAGAACGGCATCGCCTGGATTGAAGCTCTCGACGGGCAGGCCTTCGGCAAAGACCACCTGGTGCGCGTCGAACAGCAGGTGGCGATAGACGATGGACCGGCACGGCGCCAACGCGATGCCCGGGCGCCCCACCATGTGCTTGGCGGCGATCAGAACCTCGGACGCCCCCAGGAACAACTCGGCCCGCCAGCCCCCCTGAAGCACGCGATGCTGCTGCGACAGGCGCAGCGTGCCGTGATCGCCCAGGGCGCCGCCCAGGATTTCGACCGGAGCACAGCGCCCGACGCCCGTTTCCGCGCGCGAGATCACGAGGCGCACGGGTTGCAGACCGTTGTCGGCCGTCTGCACCAGAGTTCCTTCGCGGATCTCCTCGATCGCCATGGCGCCCCATACGGTCGCGATCTTCGTGCCGGGGCCGAAACAGGTCGGGCCGAACTGGTTCACGCTGATCTGGGTGCTGTAGTTGACATAGGTCGAGCGGACGAACGTCCCTTCTTCCAGAACCGCGTTGCCGCGCGGCGTGAAGGCACGCGCGCCGTTGGCGGTATAGAAGGTCGTCCCGGTATAGGTGATGTCGGGGCCGCCATCGCTGGGCCGGATGGTGACGGTATCGTTCACATAGACCGCGGTGATCCGCGATCCGTCGAAGGTATCGCCGGTATTGCCACGGATCACGCCATTGTCGTTCACGTCGGTGAAAACCAACCGCTCGACCGACAGGGTCGTGCCGAAGGCGGGCGGATTGCCTGGATCCATGCGATAGAATTGGTCGACGTATTCTTGCGGCATCAGCTCCCCCCTCGTTGGACGACAGGGCTAGTTCGCAATTTAGACATAATCGTGGCAAATTGGCCGGATTGGTTCCGGTGAGGCCCGATGTGGCAAAAACGCATCGCTATGCGGCATCGGCGGGACGGGCCCGCCGGTGCCGCGCGATCATTCCGCCGGAACGGCCAGCGGTTCGATTCCCAGCGGATGGGACAGATGCACCAGCATTTCGCGGGGGCAGACCTGGATGAACTGCGTCAGGCTTTCGTCCCAATGCTGCAACAGCGCGGCGGCGCGCTTGCTGCCGGTTTCGGCCAGATGCCGTTCGACCAGACCTTTCAGCTCGGCCTGCCAATGGGGTTCGGCCACCGCACAGGTAACCAGCGTTTCAAGGTTCATCAGCCCCTCGGCCCGGCCTTCTGGGTCGTGCAGATACGCCATGCCGCCGGTCATGCCGGCGCCGAAGTTGGCACCGATGGACCCAAGGATCACGGCCACCCCGCCGGTCATGTATTCACAGCCGTTCGACCCGCAGCCCTCGATCACCACCTTCGCACCCGAATTGCGCACCGCGAACCGTTCGCCCGCGCGCCCGGCGGCAAACAGGTAACCATCGGTCGCGCCATACAGCACGGTGTTGCCGATGATCGTGTTGTCCGCGGCGACCAGCGTCGACATCATCGGCGGGCGCACCACGATGGTGCCGCCCGACAACCCCTTGCCGACGTAATCGTTGGCGTCGCCGCTGACCTCGATCTTCAGGCCCGGCGCGGCGAAGGCGCCCAGGGATTGCCCGGCCGATCCGGTCAGCTTAACCGTCAGGTGATCGGGTTGCAGGTTGTTGCGCATCCCGAACCGGCTGACGATATGGCTGGACGTGCGGGTGCCCACGGTGCGGTGCGTGTTCTGCACCGCATAGGACAGCTGCATCTTCTCGCCGTCCTTCAGGAACCGCTCGGCATCCTTGACGATTTCGGCATCCAGCGTATCGGGCACCTCGTTGCGCGCGCGCGCCTTCCAGTATTCGATCTTGTCGGCCCCATCGACAGTGATCAGAAGCGGGTTCAGATCCAGATCGTCCAGGTGCGCCGAGCCACGGCTGACCTGGCTCAGCAGGTCCGCCCGGCCGATCACCTGGTCCAGCGACCGGGCACCGATCGACGCCAGGATCTCGCGCACCTCCTGGGCATAGAAGGTGATCAGGTTCACCACCTTGTCCGCGCTGCCGGTGAACTTGGCGCGCAACGCCTCGTCCTGGGTGCAGACGCCCACGGGGCAGGTGTTCGACTGGCACTGGCGCACCATGATGCAGCCCATGGCGATCAGCGCGGCGGTGCCGATGCCGTATTCCTCGGCCCCCATCATCGCCGCCATGACGATGTCGCGCCCGGTGCGCAGGCCCCCATCGGTGCGCAACGTCACGCGCGAGCGCAGGTTGTTCATCGCCAGCACCTGGTGCGCTTCGGTCAGCCCCATTTCCCACGGCAGGCCCGCGTATTTGATCGATGTGGCCGGCGATGCGCCGGTGCCACCGTTGTGGCCCGAAATCAGGATCACGTCGGCCTTGGCCTTGGCGACCCCCGCCGCGATGGTGCCGACCCCGCTGGAGGCGACCAGCTTCACCGTCACCTTGCAGCGCGGGTTGATCTGTTTCAGGTCATAGATCAGCTGTGCCAGATCCTCGATCGAATAGATGTCGTGGTGCGGCGGTGGTGAAATCAGCATCACCCCCGGGGTCGAGTGGCGCAGCCGTGCGATCAGTTCGGTGACCTTCATGCCGGGCAGTTGTCCGCCCTCGCCGGGCTTGGCGCCCTGGGCGACCTTGATCTCCAGTTCCTCGCACTGATTCAGGTACTCGGCCGTCACCCCGAACCGCCCCGACGCCACCTGCTTGATCTTCGCGCTCGGGTTGTCGCCGTTGGCTTCGGGGTGGAAATGCGCCGGATCCTCGCCGCC
Source organism: Oceaniglobus indicus (assembly GCF_002751875.1). GTDB lineage: Bacteria > Pseudomonadota > Alphaproteobacteria > Rhodobacterales > Rhodobacteraceae > Oceaniglobus > Oceaniglobus indicus. The sequence goes on from NZ_NMZM01000002.1 coordinate 232,431, forward strand.
CTCGCCTGAATCGGACTTTGCGCCGATCCGGTTCATCGCCACGTTCAGCGTCTTGTGCGCCTCGGGGCTGAGTGCGCCAAGGCTCATGCCGGGGGTGACGAACCGCTTGCGGATCGCGGTGATGCTCTCGACCTCTTCCAGCGGCACGGGCTTGCCCAGGGGTTTGATATCCAGCAGGTCGCGCAGGTGGATCGGCGGTGCCGACCGCATCCTGGCCGAATACTGCTTCCAGATCTGGAAGCTGGCCCTGTCGCACGCCGTCTGCAACAGGTGCATCCCGGTCGCTTCCCAGGCGTGCGTCTCGCCCGACCGGCGGGCCTTGTAAAAGCCGCCGATGGGCAGGACGTTGGCACTGTTGCCATCCTGCCAGCCCTGTGCGTGAACCTCTTCGGCCTTGCGCTGGATGCCGGACACGCCGATGCCGGAAATCCGCGAATGCATGCCGGGGAAATACTCGGCGCACATGGCGCGCGACAGGCCCACCGCCTCGAAGTTCAGACCGCCGCGATAGGACGACAGGACCGAAATCCCCATCTTCGCCATGATCTTCAGCAATCCCTGGTCGATGGCATTGCGATAGCGCGCCATCGCCTCGGCCAGGGTGCCGTCCAACAGCCCCCGGTCGATCCGGTCGGCAAGGGAATCCTGGGCCAGATACGGGTTCACCGTGGTCGCGCCACAACCGATCAGCACCGCGAAGTAATGCGGATCGATGCATTCCCCGCTGCGCAGGTTCAGCGAACAGAAGGTGCGCAGCCCCTTGCGCGTCAGCCACGAATGCACGGCACTGGTGGCCAGGATCATCGGCATCGCCACGCGGTCGACGCCCGATCCCTGATCGCTGAGCACGATATGCCCCGCGCCCGAGCGCACGGCCTCTTCCGCCTCGGCGCGAATCCGCGCCAACCCCTCGGACAGCGCCCCGGCCCCCGGCGCGAAGGTGCAGTCGATCACGCTGACCATGCTGTCGAAATGGCGCATCAGTTCATCGAATTCCGCGTTCGCCACGAACGGGCTTTCCAGCACGATGATCTCGGTCTGGCTGCCGTCCTCGTCCAGCACGTTCTTGAGGTTTCCGAACCGCGTCTTCAGGCTCATCACGCGATGCTCGCGCAGCGAATCGATGGGCGGGTTCGTCACCTGGCTGAAGTTCTGGCGGAAGAAATGGCTCAGCGGGCGGTATTTCTGCGACAGCACCGCGCTGGGCGTGTCGTCGCCCATCGACGCCAGCGTTTCCTTGCCGTCCTCGGCCATCGGCGCCAGGATCTGTTCCAGTTCCTCGATGGTGTATCCCGCGGCGCCCTGGCGGCGGCGCAGTTCGTCGCCGGTGAACACCGGTGTTTCCGGCAGCGCGGTCAAGGTCGATTCCAACTCCTTGATCTTGCTGACCCATTCGCTGAACGGCAGGGCCTGGCTCAGCTTGTCCTTGATCTGGGTGTCGTGATACAGACGGCCCTTCGTCATATCCACGGCCAGCATCTGACCGGGGCCGAGGGCACCTTTTTCCACGACCGACGCCTCGTCCACCGGCACCATGCCCGCCTCGGATCCGGCGATCACCATGCCGTCGCCGGTGACGACATAGCGCATGGGGCGCAGCCCGTTGCGGTCCAGCCCCGCGCAGACCCAGCGCCCGTCGGTCATCGCCAATGCCGCCGGGCCGTCCCAGGGTTCGATCACCGAATTGCAATAGGAATACATGTCACGCCAGGCGCGCGGCAGCTCCTGCGCCTGTTTCGACCAGGCTTCGGGCACCAGCAACGTCTTGGCCATGGGCGCCGACCGGCCCGAGCGCACCATGACCTCGAACACCGCGTCCAGCGCGGCCGAGTCCGACGACCCCTGTGCGACGATCGGCTTGATGTCCTCGGCCAGAGTTCCGAACGTCGATGACGCCATGCGGATCTCGTGGGATTTCATCCAGTTCAGGTTGCCCTTCAGGGTGTTGATCTCGCCGTTGTGGGCCAGCATCCGGAACGGTTGCGCCAGCCACCACTGGGGAAACGTGTTGGTCGAATAGCGCTGGTGATAGATGGCGAAGGCGGATTCGAACCGCTCGTCCATCAGGTCGGGATAGAAATTGGCCACGTCCTGCGCCAGCATCATCCCCTTGTAGATGATCGACCGGCACGACAGCGACGCGATATAGAGCGACCCGACCCCGGCGGCGACCGCTGCCTTCTCGATGCGGCGGCGGATGACGTAGAGTTCACGCTCGAACGTCTCTTCGTCCACGCCCTTGACGTTCGAAATCAGGATCTGCTCGATCTCGGGCCGGGTGGCATTGGCCTTTTCGCCCAGGCATCCGGTATTCACAGGCACATGGCGCCAGCCATAGATGTAATACCCCATGCGCAGAACTTCGGTCTCCACGATGGTCCGACAGGTTTCCTGCGCCGAAAAGTCGGTGCGCGGCAGGAAAACCTGGCCCACCGCGATCATCCTGGTCTCGTCGGGCTTGTGGCCGGTGCGACGGATCTGGTCATGGAAGAACGCCACGGGAATCTGCACATGGATGCCCGCGCCATCGCCGGTGCGCCCGTCGGCATCGACCGCGCCGCGGTGCCAGATGGCCTTGAGCGCGGCGATGCCGTTCTCGACGACTCCGCGCGACGCCGTGCCGTCGATGTTGACCACAAGGCCCACGCCACAGGACGCATGTTCGTCGCTGTCGCGATACAGGGACTCGCGTTCGATCCTGGCGCGCCGTTCGACTTCGGCGCGTTCCCATTCGGTAAAGTAATGCGTCATGTCTGATCTCCCTGAACGGATTTCTCGTCCGCTTCGTAATCGGCTTCGGTTGTTCTGGCGTGATCGCCCGCCAGCGCCAGATAGGCGGGGGCGCGATCGGCATAGATCTCGGACCTCAGCGGCCAGGTCTCGGTCGCATCGAATAGCCCCGGCATCAGATCATATTCGGCCGCCGGATCGTCGGTGTTGCGCATCCACAGATGCGATCCGCAGATCGGGCAGAACGCCCGCTCGGCGAACCCCGACGACGCGTATAGCGCCACCTTGCCCGCGACCGTCACATCCGACGCCGGAGCGGTGAACGCGGCAAAGACGGCGCCGGACCAGCGGCGGCACATCCGACAATGGCAGACGCCGACCCGGGCATCGTGGGATGCCACGCGGATCGTCACCGCACCGCACAGGCACCGGCCGTTCAGACTGTCTGCCATCGCCATCACCTTTCCTTCACAGACCAGGTCAGCCCCGCTGCCCCATCGAGTTTGGCCGGCTTCGCTCGGCACCGGCCGCGATGCGAATTGCGGAGACGCGGATCATACGGATGTCCGCCGAGGAACCGGTCACTCGGCCGCGATGCTGGTGGCGGCGTCGATATAGGCCAGCATCGCCTCGGCAGCCTCGCGCCCGTCGCGGATCGCCCAGACGACCAGGGACGCGCCGCGCTGGATATCGCCGCAGGCATAGACGCCTTCGATGCTGGTCTCATGGGTGCGGAAATCTGCGATCACGGTGCCCCAGCGCGACACTTCCAGCCCTTCGACCCCCCAGAGTTTCGGCAGATCCTCTGGCTCGAACCCCAGGGCCTTGATCACCAGATCGGCGTCTTCGACATAGTCCGACCCCTCGATCAGTTCGGGCATCTGCCGCCCGGTGACATCGGGTTCACCCAGCCGCATCTTCTGAACCATGACACCGGTCACGGCATCGCCCGCAAACCCTTGGGGCGCGGAAAGCCACGCGAATTCGACACCTTCCTCTTCGGCGTTGGCGACCTCGCGCTGTGATCCGGGCATGTTGGTGCGATCCCGGCGATACAGGCATTTCACCGAATCCGCGCCCTGGCGCACCGCCGTGCGAACGCAATCCATGGCCGTATCGCCACCGCCGATCACGACCACCCTCTTGCCCTTGGCGTTCAGCGCGCCGCTTTCGAAATCGGGCACGTCGTCGCCAAAGTTCTGGCGGTTGGATGCGGTCAGATAATCGATGGCACGCACGATTCCGTCGGCCCCGGCACCGGGCGCGGTCAATTCGCGCGATTTATAGACACCGGTGGCAATCAGCACGGCGTCGTGCTGTCCACGGATCGCATCGAAGCTGATATCTTCGCCGACGTTGCAGTTCAGAACGAAGGTGACGCCGCCCTCCTCAAGCTGGCGGATGCGCCGCATCACCACGTCCTTTTCCAGCTTGAACCCCGGGATGCCATAGGTCATCAAACCGCCCGCCCGGTCGTGACGATCATAGACCGTCACCTGGATGCCATGCCGGCGCAGCATGTCCGCCGCGGCCAGACCGCCGGGGCCGGCGCCGACGATGCCGACCGACTCGGCCCGTTCACCGCCGTTCGTGATCGGCTTGACCCAGCCCTGATCGAACGCCGCGTCGGTGATGTATTTCTCGACCGATCCGATGGTAACGGTGCCATGGCCCGCCTGTTCGATCACGCAGTTGCCTTCGCACAGCCGATCCTGCGGGCAGATCCGGCCGCAGATCTCGGGGAAGGTATTGGTCGCCTGGGCCAGGTCATAGGCCTCGCGCAACCGCCCCTCGGCCGTCAGACGCAGCCAGTCGGGGATGTTGTTGTGCAGGGGGCAATGGCTCTGACAATAGGGCACGCCGCATTGGCTGCACCGGGCCGCCTGCTCTGCCGCCTTCTCGCGGGCGAATTCGCTGTAGATTTCATCGAAATCCTGTCGCCGCAGGTCTGGTGCGCGCTTTTCGGGCATGTCCCGCTGCACATCCACGAATCTCAACATGACGTTCTTGGCCATTGCTCCAACCTCGGCTAAGGGTGCGCGGCACCCGGCTAATCAGACATCGCTCATTTAAAAGGCAACATGACTTACCTATAAAACGATAGAACCGGAAATCGCATCAAAAAATGTGCTGATTCTTAATTTTTTAGGGCCGAATCGTAACTATCAACCTGAAACACGCGTCGGATCAAAGCCTTAACCGCCGCTGACTGGAACCCCATGACATTGTTCAATCTGCTTCTCGTTGCCATCATCCAGGGTCTGACGGAATTTCTGCCGGTGTCGTCCTCGGGCCATCTGATTCTGCTGCCCGCCATCACGGGCCTTGCCGACCAAGGGCAAGCCATCGATGTCGCGGTGCATGTCGGCACCTTGGGCGCTGTCGTGCTGTATTTCTGGGCGGATGTTCGCGACGGCCTGATCGGGCTGACGCGCCTGGCACGCGGGCGCGCCGACACCCCGGGGGCGCGGCTGGCATTGTGCCTGATCGTGGCGACCGTACCCGTGATCGTCGCTGGCCTGATCCTGAAGCTGACGGGGCTGGATCACCTCATGCGATCAACCGCCGTCATCGGCTGGACGATGCTGATTTTCGGGCTCGTGCTGTATTGGACCGACCGGAAAGGTGCGACGACGCGCACCACTGGGGACTGGTCGTTGCGACATGCATGGATCATGGGGCTGTGGCAGGCGATCGCATTGATCCCCGGCACGTCACGATCCGGCATCACGGTTTCGGCGGCGCGCTGGCTGGGTTACGCGCGCGAGGATGCCGCGCGCATTGCCATGCTGATGTCGATCCCGACGATACTGGCGTCGGGCATCCTGCTTGGCGCGGAAGTCGTCGGATCGGCCGACATGGCATTGGCGCGGGACGCGGCCATCGGCGCCGCCTTTGCCTTTGTCTCGGCGCTGTTGGCGCTCAGCCTGATGATGCGGCTTCTGAAAACCGTCAGCTTCACGCCCTATGTCATCTATCGGATGATCCTGGGCGTCGCGCTGTTGGTCTGGGCCTATTCCTGAGGCTGGCGCAGGTTCTTGGCCGAATTCTTGATCGCGGCATATTGCCCCGACGGCCGGAACCGCCACAGGTATTCCGGCAGCACTGCCTCGGTCGATACGGGATCTATTCCAAGCGCCGCAAACCCCTTGGCGTCCGGTGACACGACATTGTCACGGGCCAGGTTTTCGACCTGATCCCGCGTGACGGGCCCTTTGATCAAACCGCCGCTGAACTTGTTCAGCACGTCGAAGGTCGACCCCATCAGCCGCGCCAGCCACCAGGGCGTGTTCAGGATCAGGCGACGCCGCTGAATGACGCCCAGCATTTCCTGCATCAACGTGCGGAAGCTCTGAACGTCCGGGCCGCCCAGCTCGTAAACGCCGGCGGGTGCCAGGCCCTGAACGCCCAACACCGCCGCACGCGCCACGTCATCGACATAGACCGGCTGAAACAGGGTTTCCGCGCCGATGACGGGAAGCACCGGACCGAACCGCGTCATGCCGGCAAACCGATTGAAGAACTCGTCCTCGGGACCGAAGATGATCGACGGGCGCAGGATCACCGCGCCGGGGAACGCCTGCCGCACGGCCGCCTCGCCCTTGGCCTTGGTCCGGGCATAGGCGCTTTCGCTGTCCTCGTCGGCACCGATGGCCGAGATCTGGACCAGGGTCGCGGCACCCTGTTCGGCCGCAAGCCGCGCGATGCGTGCCGCACCCTCGACCTGCACGGCCTCGAAGCTTTGCTTGCCCGCTTCCGCAAGGATCCCGACACAGTTCACGACCGCGTCCGCGCCCCGCAAGACCGCGCGCACCGAGTCGTCGTCACGGATGTTGCACATCACCGGCTCGACCTGGCCCACGACACCGTAGGTGCGCACGAACATCGCGTCGTTCGGGCGGCGCACGGCCACCCGCACCCGCCAGCCTTCCTTGGCCATGCGCCGCGCGATATAACGGCCGACAAAACCGGAACCGCCAAAGATCGTGACAAGGTTGGTCATGGAATCCGCCCCGTTTTGTTGGATCGCCCTTGGTTTACTTGTCCCCCCAAGACCACACAAGGTGCAATTCGCCCCACCCCCCGGGGCACGAGGTCGGGGATTTCCCGACGGGCGCAAATTCACCGCGCAAAACCCGTTGACAGCCCCGGCGCACTGCCGTAATCCGCCCCCACGACACGATACGTGCCCAGGTGGCGGAATGGTAGACGCGCTAGCTTCAGGTGCTAGTACTGGCAACGGTGTGGAGGTTCGAGTCCTCTCCTGGGCACCACTTAATCCAATATTACCTTTTGATTACAGAAGCTGCGGATTATCCTGCGGCTCCAGTTCCCCTCCTCACCCCCCCTTTCATCGTCTTTTGCCACTGCTTCCGGTCGGGAGTGCGGATTCGGTATTCTTGCAAGTCCGCAAGCTCTTTTGCGCAAATCGGCTGAAGGCCGAGGATCCCCTTTGCCTGGACGGACTCATCCCACGGGTTCCGTTACGGGTATACCGAGCGCGGTGTGGCCGTTCAGGACGACGATGCGGACCTGGAGTTCGGCGACCCGACGGTCGAAGTCCCGTGTCATGAGCCGCTGGGCCAGCAGTTTCACACAATGCATCTCGTCTCGTCTCGACGCGGCTCCGGCGGTGGTCTCCGCTCCATCGTCGCCAGATTGCACGTCCAAGGTGTTTGGCCGCGCGCAGGCCGTCGTTTCCCGGCGAGCCTTGGCCGCCATTGGTCTGAGGACGATGGCGGGCGCTCCGGCGGTGATAGTCTTCCAGGGCTTCGCGTTCCTGCGGGGCGGGATGAACCTCGCGTCGCCCGTCGGTGTTCACGCCGACCGCAAGGGCAACGGCGACGGCGACAGTTACGATCCGGCCGCCATGGCGAACCTTGGGGTCGATCGCATCGATCCAGAGGCAGGTCATTCGCCGTTAATCAGTCGGGTCAGGAAGGCATCGACCCGTTCATCAACTTGGCATCGATGAGCTGGTATCTTGCCATATCCAGCCCCTCCAGAGGGAGCTTTTGAGGGTGCACGATCCGTTTGATACATATTCGTCGAGGGCGCATAGTAGCTTAAGCATCTGAACTTTTTATAAGTTAAATCTCTGCCAGATCGCTGCAAGGCTCAAACTTGGCGTCTCTTCCGACCGCCATATCAAGCTTGAAATGCCGACACGATCCGGCTTTCCGCCGATTTCGCATCTTCGCTTGCGAACCGCGACAAGGCTTGTCGCACAACACCCACCCTATCGAGAGCCGATGACAGCGCGCGGATACTGCGCGTTGCATCGTGGACGCGACACCGGGCATATATCGGCCGCCCGGCAAGTCCGGGTGATTTCATGGGGCTTCGTTGCCTGTCTGGCTCGGTCGCCCTATGTTGCGCCCAAGCAGGCGAAAGGACAAAATGCGATGCGCCCCGGCCTTCCGAGCAGTCCGCTTCGGGTCATCTGGTTCCTGATCGGCGCGATCGCCTTGGTCTTGGGCCTGATCGGTGCCGTGCTGCCGCTGTTGCCGACGACGCCCTTCGTCATCCTTGCCGCCTTCGCATTCGGCAAAAGCGTCCCTGCGTTTCAAACCCGGCTGGAGCAAAACCGCATTTTCGGGCCGATCATCGCCGATTGGCGGGCATCGGGCGCCATTGCCCCGCGCTACAAGGTGCTGTCGGTGGCGATGATGGCCGTGACCTTGGCGTTCGGTCTGGCGTCGGGCATGCCGCTTGCCGTGAAAGTGGCCCAGGTGGTGGCCATCGCAGCGGCCGCGACCTTCGTGCTCAGCCGACCAAGCTCGGCCAAGCCTACCCCGTGACGGACCGTCCAGCGCAATAGCGGGTTTCGGCCAAGCTGCCTACCCCATTCGCCATGGCGTCGCCTACCAGTGCCAGAACAACAACCACCACGCACACAGCGGTGCCCCGAAGGCGCAGGCCGCCGCCCCGCTTGCAAGGGCCAGTCGCACGCCGTGGGCCTGGCGGGCCAGGATCCGCACCAGAAGATACCCCGAGGCTGCGACGGCGGCGGCAAGCGCCCAGAACCGGACGGCACCGATCCATTCCAGCGCAAAACCGTCCGCGCGCAGTTGCGTCACCGTCATCGACGACAGCCCCAGGATCACACCGACCGCCGCCAGCGGAATCAGGCCGTGGCTGACGTGATGGAACCGCCGCCAGTTCCACGTGCCGGAAATCCGCACGGCCAAGGCCAGCGGCAGGCCGACCGCGGCGCTGATCACCACCGCGGCGACGGTGATGTACAGCATCAGCACCGCCCCATCGAGAAGCGTCAGCACGTCGTTGCGGGCGGGGTAATTCGTCAGCAGATACCAGGGCAGGCTTTGCTCAAGCGGCCAATAGACGTCATGCTGCACCAGCCAGGTCGCCAAGGCCTGCTTGGCGCCGACGAACCAGGGGCTTGCCGACCATTGGAAGGCGCCGATGGCGACCCCCATCAGCCCGGTGATGATCAGCAGGCTGTCCCAGATGCTGGCCGTTTCGGCCGCGAGGTTGACCACCTCGTGATCGGGACGGCGCGACTTCAATTCCACCGCATCGCGATACCCGGCGCAGCGCCCGCACATATGGCACGCACTTGTCCCCTGCATGGTCTTCACCGCCACCAGCGGCGCGCAGGTAAAGGGTTGCATCGCTTGCGGGCGCTGCTGCGGTGCGCTCCACTGTGTCCGGTCGACGCCGTAATGCACCGGCGCCAGCTTTGCCAGCAGGCCGAACACCCCGTTGACCGGGCAGAGGTAGCGGCACCAGACCCGCTTGTTGCGCCCATACATCCAGCCAACGGCCATGGCGGCAAGGGTCGAACCTCCGAGGATCAGCAACACCGCCAGCGGATATTGATAGACGCTGATCATCTGACCATAGACGGTCGTCAGCACGAAGGCGGTGAAGGGCCAGCCTTTCCAGCGGATCCAGCGGGGGGTTGCGCGGCCCCGGCCATGGCGCGCGGCAAACTCGGACAGCGCCCCTTCGGGGCAGAAGAGGCCGCACCACAACCGGCCAAAAACCAGCATCGACAACAGCACCCCCGGCCACCACACGCCCCAGAACAGGAATTGCGCCAATAATGTCAGGTTGTCCCAGACATGGGCCCCCGCAGGCGGCAAGGGCAGGATCGCGGGGCCGATCAGCAGCACGGCATAGACGACAACCACACCCCATTGCAGCGCCATAACCGCCCCGCGATGGTCCCGCAACCACAGGCCGAATCGCATCAGGCGCGCCCGGTGGTCACCGTGGTATTCAACCGCGCTCATGCGAGGCCTTCCCCGCGCCGACCGCTTTTCCCTGCAAAGCCGTGGAATTCGATCGCGCCATGCGGAGGCACGACGATTCCGTCGTTCAGTGTGATGGTCATAATCAGTAGGTGTTTCATTGCGCAGGTTCCCCAACGTGCGCGGCCGACCACGGCAGCCGACCGCGCATCGGCGTCAATAGGCGCCCTTCTTGCCGGTGCCGGCAAAAACGAAATCGTAGTCCCTGGTGAACGGTTCAAACCACGGCGCCACGCCGGTTTCGGGGTCGGTATGGCGGCCGAATCCCATGCCATCGGGGGGCGAAACAGTCAGCGTCAGCCGATACGCACCCACACCGTCCAGCTTGACGTTGTCGCCATAATGGGGGCCATCGCTGGCGACCATCGGCATCATGTCGCCCGATGCGGTCCAGTCGCTGTTTTCCTTCGCCAACGCGAACCAGACTTGAAGGTAAGGCACCCATTCGCCTTCGTTCAGGCCGTTCGGATTGCCCGCCAGCGCGTGAATATCGGCCTCCAGGTGGATGTCCGCCTCCACCGCGGGGGTCATCATGCCTGCGGGCTGCATCACGATGGGCTGAAGATAAACGGCCGCGACCTCCAGGCCGGCGCCCGTCTGCGGCACCCCGATGGGATACTCGGCCGCACCCGCAGGAAACGCGAGAGTCACGGCAAGCAACGACAAGGCGGCGTGGTGGGGGCGTATCATTCCTGGATCTCCTTTTCCATCCATGGCGTTGCGATACTCGACTTTTTTTGTCAGGTAAATATTTCGGAAAACCGCATCCGACCGGGTGCCCTCCGTCACGGCCCGGCGAGCACGAACAAAACGGCTGGATTGATGCGGCCGGACCTTGAAACGTTGGAAAATTGCAAGCGTCACGCGTCGCACGCGGGCGGCGGTCTGCGCGCAAACGTCGCACGCATCCAGCCGTCGCGTTCAGCGAACCGAAGGCGCGGTCACGCTGGCTGTTTCATATTGACCGAATCCGGCGGACGCTGCGCGATCGCGGCAGGCGTCAACGCGCCTTGATGCTTTCACGCAGAAGCCTTTGGTGGAAAGCCTGCCGTGTTTCGCCCGCTTGCGGCGATTGCCCCAGTTTTTCCGCGAGTTCGAAGAACCCGTTACCGGGCAGTTTCCCAGATCCGCGGCCGACGACACGCGCCGCGATGAATGGCCGGCCCGCGTCGGCGTCCTGGCGCATCGTCGTCTCCAGCGCTTCGGTCACCCGCCGGATCGAACCCGGCGCGAACATCCGCAACCCGCGCGCCAGCCGCCCATAGGTCACGGGCAGATCGCCGGCCGGAAGCTTTTCAAGATAGACGCGGATCTTCGCGGCAAGACTGGGTGCGTAATTGTTGGTCCGCGCCGACCGCGGCGGCGGAATCTCATAGGCCGAGCCATCCGGCCCGACATCGGCGGCCCAGGCCCGCTGCGGACTGCGCACGATCACCCGCATGCCGCCGATTGCAGCGTTCGGTTCGCTTTCGATGGTGATGTCGCCGCCCGCCAGGCCGGCCTGCAGGACCTCTGGCGTCAGCCCCATGCGCGGCGCAAGGTAATCGGGATCGATGACCAGTTGTTCATCCTCCCATCCGACGGAACCGGGGGGCAGCGGGCGCGCGAAGGCCGGGCTTTGGCCCGCCTCGTCCTGATAGAACGGCTTGTCGCCGCTGGCATGGTCGGTCACGTCGATGATGTCACGGATCATCGGCAAGGCGGCGCGCAGGGTCGTCTCGACACCGCGTCGCAACGTGATGGCCGAGGCGGCGCACCCCTGACAGCCCCCCGACATCCGCAGATAGACGTTGCCGTTGTCGACGCGTTCGGCACTGATGTGTCCGCCGTGGCTGGCGATGGCCGGATTGGCCCGCGTATCCAGAATCTTGGTGACGGCGGCCAGAAGCGTTTCGTCCACGTCCAATTCGGGCGATGGCGGCGCGTCGGGTCCAAGCGGGCTGTCGGTGCTGTCCAGAACATGGCGGATCGCCGCCGCGATGGCCGGCTTGAGCGTGTCCCAATCGTGGCTGGCGTGGCGCGTCACAAGGATCGTCTCGCCGCTCACCTGTATGCGGTTCACGCCGTCCACCGCGAACAGCGCCCGCGCCAGAGGGGCGGCGTCGGCCGGCGAATCGAAGCTGGCCGCGCGCCCGTTTTGAACCGGCTCATCAAGGATGAAGCGCATGGTGGCGGGATCGCGCGGCGAGGCTTGGGCCCGGATGCGGCGACGGGATCGGGTTTCAGACATCTTCGGTCTCGGCTCCCTCGATCTCGCGCAGCGCGCGATAGGTGAAGATGCCCGAGTCGTGGCCATCGCTGAAGGCCACGCCCAGCGCATAGTTTCCCACGCTCCAGATCCGGGTCGGGACCACGTCCAGCGGCACGGCCACAGGATCGAGCAACGGCCGGCCGGTCATTTCATCCCGGCACGCGGCACAGCGACACGACAGGCGCAGATCGCGCGGGTCGATCTTCTGCACGTGATCGGACCAGCGGATCGTCAGGCCAGCGGCGTCGTGGTCCAGGGCCAGGGGTCGATCCGTCGCGCCATCCGCGGCCGGCGCGGGCTTTCCGGCCCCTGTCGTCACGTCCCAGTCGAACGGCACCCGCACTCCGCCGGCGGACGCCGTGCCGCCGGTCAGGACATCCGCAATCGCCGCATAGGCCCGCGCCGCCGGACTGTCGGGGGCGGTCATCACCAGCGGCACACCGCTGTCGCCGCCATCCACGATCGCCGGGTCCAGCGGTATGGTGCCCAGAAGCGGAACATCCAGGCTGGCCGCGATACGTTCGCCGCCACCACGATGGAAGATCTGCGTGACCTCGCCACAGGACGGGCAGGTAAAGCCGCTCATGTTTTCGACGATGCCCAGGATCGGCACGTTGACCTGTTGCAGCATCCGCACGCCGCGCTGCGCGATCTTCAGGCTGACATCCTGCGGCGTCGACACGATGACGGCGCCGGTCAAGGGAAACGACTGTGCCAGCGTCAATTGCGTATCACCGGTGCCCGGCGGCAGGTCCAGCAGCAGCACATCCAGCGTGCCCCAGTCGACCTGCGTCACGAACATGCGCAGGTATTTCGTCACCATCGGGCCGCGCAGGACGGCGGGCTTGTCGTCGCCGGTCAGCATGCCCATCGAGATGACCTTGGCGCCATGCGCCTCGGCCGGGATCACCTTGTTGGCGGGCGACATGGCGGGGGGCTGGCCGCCGGGGATGCCCAGCATGCCGGGAATCGACGGCCCGTAGAGATCGGCATCCACCAGCCCCACGCGCAGCCCGCGCTGGGCCAGCATCACCGCAAGGTTGGCCGATACGGTCGATTTGCCGACGCCGCCCTTGCCGCTGGCAATGGCGATCATGCGCCCCAGGTGCGCCAGCGGGTCGGTGGCCGGCGTGTCCGCGGGGGATTCGGGAATGATCAAGGCGTGTCGCTCCTGTTGTTCGAGGTCGGATGCCGGTCGATTGCGGCCCGGCAGAACCCCCGTGGCATCCGGGTTCCGGCCGCGTCTTGCGACCTTGCACGACGGCGCCGTCAAGATCCATCGCGCGGGTCATGATTTTCGCGCTCTCGCCGCCGCTGGACGCAGCCAGCGGCGGCGAGATCCCTGATACGCATCTGGGTCAGTCGGCGGCAGGATCAAGCGTCCCGCAGGCAATCGGCAGCGTGACATGGGCCGGAACGTCGCCCAGCGACTGGACGCTGTTGGGCAGATCCGTGTCGGCGGGCACGCCATGCAGAAAGATCACCCGACGGTCGAAATCCAGGTTCTGACCCGGGAATGCATCGCCAAAGGCATCCTCGAGCGCCGCCAGCGACACGCTCTGCTCGTACGCATAGGTGCCATCGGCTCCGGCGGTGGGATAGCTGTCGGCCACGATCGCCAGGCTGACGGGATTGGCGTGGAACGGGACCATGGTGATCCCTGCGCCCGGCTCGGTCTCGATCAGGTCGATGATCCCGTCGCCATTGGTGTCGGCGGCGCCGGTCGGACAGGCGGATGTCCCATCGCCCGTGGTAAAGCCGTGAAAGTGCTGAAGATGCATGACGCCCGGCGCCGTGCCCGACGCCTCGATCCGGATCGTCAGCGTATCGCCCGACACCCCGAGCGTGGCGGTCGCGCTGGCTTCGCTGCCGGCGGTCGCGGCATTCAGCGGTTTCAGTTCTGCCCGCCATTGCGTGTCAGCCGCCTGTGCAGCTGCTCCCGTCAATGCGATCAGTGCGAGCGCGGATGTCACAGCCGTCATTCTGATGGTCATCACGGTTCTCCTTCTTCTCAGATTGCGCCGGACGCAGGGCCCGACGCTTCACGAATATGGTGAACAGGGTCCGTCACACATGCCGCTGGATGCCGCCGGACGTGGGCATGGCCGCGACGGTCGGATGCGACCATTCGACGTTCACGGCAATCGGATCACTGGCCGGAAAGCTCTGGTCCAGCGCCGCATCAAGCAACGCTTCCAGGCGATCGGGGTCGGGGCCGTCAACAACGCGGAACGACACAGGCGGTTGCGTGGCATCGGCGCCATGATCGGCTTTGCCCCGGCCCGCGCCATGCCGCTTCGGCGTGGCGTTTACCGGTCCGTAATCCGCAACCGCATGGACATCGCCATGCTCATCCACATCGATACGCCGGCCAAGTCGGTCGGACGCAAAGATCCAGTGGGGTTTGTTATCCGCGTTGCCGGTGCCCAGCTCAGTCCATCGGCTGATCGCACCGATGCGCAAGCCATCCATCAATTCCGTCGGGCTGATGCCGAACGCCCTGGCAACGGCAGCCATATCAGGCGCGGCCCGGTCAGCGGGAAGCATAACTCTGAACATCGACCCCTCCTTGGGTTTATTGGCCTTTTCAATCTTCTGTCACTCTGCCGCGGCAGCCCCGGCGTCGGGGCGCAGGGCGGCAAGAAACACGTCTGTCGCAGCGGCAAGTTATGGCCGCAGGTACTACGTCAACCGGCGCGTCCGGCGATCGGCACGCGGGCATTCGACGATGGCAAAGCGCCGCTCAGGATGGCGCACGACCTGGGCCACCGCGATTTCGCTGGCCGGCCGCTCCACCTTGGCCGGGTGATGTTGCGGGTTTGCGAACGCATCGGCGATTTGCCGTGTCGAGACCGCTTCCGTCGGCGCCCCCGCAAGCCGCATCCGATCTCGCACTTCATCGTCGGTGTATGCCGCACGTCGCATATCGACCTTGGTAACCGGTATCCTTGGCGCTGATTATAGCGCACTTTAATAAGCATTGTAAATACCGATTAAAGGCGGCGTCGGCCGGTTTGGGGATAAAGACAGGGGCCCGGGTGATGATCTGACCTTGCCCCGAACCCCTGCCACCTTTGGAACGGCAAACTTGCCAAGCCCGTCAAATTGCACATACTCGCCCCGTGTCGGGACGGTTCATGCCCCCGGGGTTTCCGTCCGTCCACCGATCGTTCCGCAATCACAGCCCGCCGTGACGCGCCGGGCGGTGCAATGGTGTCAGGCAACGCCCCATGTCCAGGAAACTGATAAACGACCCCGAGCATCTGATCGCCGAGCTGATCGAGGGGATGTTGTCGGCGCACCCCGATCGTCTGACCACCCAAGGCACGACGGGCCGGGCCATCGTCGCCCGCCACGGACCGCGCCCCGGCAAGGTGGGCATCGTGGTCGGCGGTGGATCGGGGCACGAGCCGGCATTTGCGGGGTATGTCGGCAAGGGCCTGGCCGACGCCGCGCCGCTTGGCAACATATTCGCCTCTCCGTCACCGCCACAGATCCTGGATGCCGGGTTTGCCGCCGATGGCGGTGCCGGGGTGCTGTTCCTGTTCGGCAATTACACCGGCGACGTGATGAACTTTTCCATGGCCGAAGAGGCCATGGTGAAACAGGGAGTCACCGCCCGTTCATTCGTCACCACGGACGATATCGCCTCGGCGCCGCCGGATCACGCCCATGAACGGCGCGGGATCGCCGGCAATTTCTTTGTTTTCAAGGTGGCCGGTGCCGCCGCCGACCTTGGCGCCCCGCTGCACGCGGTCGAAGCCGCGGCGCGCCGGGCCAATGCGGCCACCCGCACCATGGGCGTGGCCCTGTCGGCCTGTTCCATGCCGCAAACCGGGAAAGCCAATTTCGACATTCCCGAGGGCGAGATGGAAATCGGCATGGGCATCCACGGTGAACCCGGCATCGCGCGCATTCCGGCCGAAACGGCCGATGCCGTCACCGACCGGTTGCTGGGGCCGATCATCGAAGAACTCGGATTGGTCGCGGGCGACACCGTGGCGGTGCTTGTCAACGGGCTGGGCTCGACGACCCTGCTCGAGCTTTACCTGCTGCACCGCCGCGTGGCCGCGGTGTTGGCCGACCGGCAGGTCGGTATCCACCACAGCTGGGTCGGAGAATACTGCACCTCTCTCGAGATGGGCGGGGCATCGGTTTCACTGATGAAGCTGGACGATGATCTGCAACGCTGGCTGGATCATCCCTGTGACACCCCCGCGCTTCAGGTCGGCGCGACATCCGCGCCCGTGGCCACACCTGCCCCCGCCGCCACCCGCCCGGTTGCGCGGACAGCACCGTCCAGCAACCCCGCCGTCCCGCGCGCAGAACTCGCAACGTCCGGGCCCGTGACGCCCGCGGTGTTCCGCCACATGATGGCGGCTTCCGCCCAAGCGATCTTCGACGCGCGCGACAGGCTGTGCGAACTTGACGGTGCCATCGGTGACGGCGATCACGGCATCACGATGGAAATCGGCTGGAAGGCAGCGGTCGCCGCCCTGGACGACGCGGCCCCCGACGCCACCATTGCACAGCTGAGCGATACGATTGCCGCGGCCTTCCTCGACGCTGTCGGCGCATCGGCCGGTCCGCTGTATGCGACCGGCTTTCGAACCGCCGGGGCGGCCGTTTCGGATCGGCTGAATTTGGACAGTGCCGCACTGGTCGCCTGGTTGCGGGGCATCGGCGACGGGATCGCGGCCCGGGGCGGGGCGGCAATCGGCGACAAGACCATGCTCGACGCCTGGCTGCCTGCAATCGATGCGGCGACGGCCGCGCTTGCGCGAGGGGGCGATGTCGCGGCCTGCCTCGCCGCGGCGGCCGAGGGGGCGGCGGCCGGCGCCGGGGACACCACCGGGATGCAAAGCAGGCGCGGCCGGTCAAAGAAGCTCGGCGCGCGCTCGGTCGGCCATCAGGATCCGGGCGCGGCGTCGAGCGCCATCATCCTCGCCGCCTGGTCCGGGGCCGTTCGCGACCTTTGACGCGCTCAGCCCCGGTGGTACTTGGCGTCCACCGCGTCGATCGCGCGGACATTCCCGGCCGAGCGTCCATCGGGATCGAAATGGCTGGACAGGAACGCGTCTGCGATGTCCTTGGCCAGTTCGGTGCCGATCACCCGTGCGCCCATGGTGATGATCTGGGCATTGTTCGACGTCGCGGCCTTGCCCGCGGAATAGGTGTCGTGGCATTGCGCCGCACGGATTCCCGCCACCTTGTTGGCCGACAGGCAGACTCCGATGCCGGTGCCGCAGACCAAGATGGCACGCTCGACCTTTCCGGCGATCACGGCGCTTGCGACCCGATCGGCCAGATCGGCATAGAAGGCGTCGGGCCCGGCCTCGGTGCGCGACATCTCGACCACGTCATGGCGTTCGGCCAGATGATCGGCCAGGATCCTTGCCAGGCCTTCGCCTGCGCTGTCCCCTGCCACTGCGATTTTCATGTCGGTTCTCCCTTGTCCAAGGTTGCGGCGCATTTTGCCAGAATGTCGAGATAGCCGGTGACGTCCCACGCCGAGCGGCCGATGAACAGCCCGTCCACGTGGGGGCAGCCGATCAATTCCTCGCAGTTGTCCGGATTGACCGATCCGCCGTAAAGGCACGGCACGCGCCGTCCCAGCACATCGCCGGCGACGGCGATGATTTCGGCCTGTCGCGCGTCGGCATAGTCGGATGTCGCCGGGATGCCATGTTCACCGATCGCCCACACCGGCTCATAGGCCAGCAAAACGGGCGCGTCGCCGCTGGCCTGCGCCAGGGCGGCACCGACCTGCGTGGCAAGCACATCCCTTGCACGCCCGGCGTTCCGTTCGTCCAGGGTTTCGCCGATGCAGACCAGCGGGATCAGCCCGTGCCGCTGCGCCGCGGCGACCTTCAGCCCCACGGTTTCGTCGGTCTCGCCGAAGTGCGCACGCCGTTCGGAATGGCCCAGCTCCACCATGTCCAGCCCGCAATCCACCAGCATCGGCGCCGAAACCTCGCCGGTCCAGGCGCCCGCGTCGGCCCAGTGCATGTTCTGCGCGCCGACCTTGACCGACGTGTCGGCCAGCGCGGCCTTCACCTCGCGCGCGCAGGTGAAGGGGGGCACCACGAACCGCTGGATGCGGGCATCGCGCCCGCCGTCCGCCGCGGCCAGTGCGTGGGCAAAGGACAGCCCCTCGGCCAGGGTCTTGTTCATCTTCCAACTGGTGCCGATCCAGAGCGACGGTTGGGTCATATGTTCAAATCCTGTATTCCGCTATCGATATGGGGCGCCCAGAAGGCGACGCTTTCGGCGATCTGGTCGATCACCTCGCGGTCATTCGGCTCGCGTTCCTTGAAGGACAGTTCAAGACAGATCTCATTATCCACCGCCCCGCCCTGGGCCAGAGCGGCAAGCAAGGCGTCGGGCTGAATCCGCCCCCGAGCGTTGAACGCCGCGATGAATGGCCGGTGGCCGCCCTTGTCCATCAAACTCTGCTTGATATGGATGATCGGGCTGACCTTCGGCACCGCCCGCGCCCAAGCGTAGGGATCGTAATCGTCGGGATCGGGGCTGGTCACGTCGCCATGGTCGATGTCGGCCATCATCTTCATCGGGACCGCGAAACCGGCACGCTCAAGCCGATCCTGCAACGCCAGCGCGCCGGCAATGGTTTCCCCAAATTCGCGCCCGATGCTCATCGGCTCCCAGAAAACAAACTCCAGTCCGGCGGCCTTGGCATGGTCGGCCACCTCGGCCCAGCATTCCATCGCGCTGTCGATCAGGGCGGCGCGACGGGTTGGGTCGTCGAAATCGCGGTAGGTGAAGATGGCGAATTGCGTGCCGATGGATGTTCCGCCCAGATCGGCCGTGATATCGGCGAAGGTCTTGAACCATTGCACATGATGACGCCGCACCTCGGCATCGGGATGGCCGAAATGGTTCAACCTTCCGTATGGGCCCGTCATCCCGCTGGTGACGCGCACACCGGTCCGGCGCAAGGCAGCCGCCATCGTCCGGCTCAGCCGCGCGATCACGGGGGCGGGCCAGTCGGGGTTGATGAACTCATGGGTCAGTTGCAGGTCACGGATGCGCAGATCCCGTGCGACCGTGTCGATCAGGTCGTCGGGTTCTGCGAACCGGTTGACCAGGGGGTTCGTGTTCAGCGAAAGCGTCAGTGTCATAACGGTCCCTCCAGGCAAAAGCCCGGTATGATGAAATCAGGCATCGCGGTGGCGCGGCAATGCTCCAGCAGCGCGGCGTCGGACAGATCCGAATGCAGCCCCGTGCGCACCAGGGCGGTGGCAAAACCGGCGCCCTTACCGCCGGCGATATCGTGCGCCGGGCTGTCACCGATGCACAGCACGCGATCGGGCTTGCCCAGGGCATCGTGGGCCCGGCGATAGATCAGCGGAAAGGGCTTGCCGACCCATTCGACCCTGCCGCCCAGATCCTCATACATTTCCGCAATGGCGCCAGCGCCGAACCGCTGTCCCTGCGGCGTCAGCATCTTCATGTCGGGATTGGTGCAGAAGGCCGGCACGCCGCGCCGCGCCGCGGGCGCCAGCCAGTCGCGGTATTGGTTGCGGTCGAATTCATCGGCCCGGCTGCCGGCGATGACCAGCAGATCGGCCGCTTCGGCCTGATCGACCGGGGTCAGGTCCAGCCCGTCGACCGCCGACATGTCGCCGTCGCGCGCATGCACCCAGACCGCGACGCCTGGGCGGATGTCCTGTCCGATCCGGCGTTTCATCTCGGCGAAAGCCGCCTCTCCCGACGACATCACGCCGAGATAGCTGTGCCGATCGAACCCCAGCCGCGTCAATCGCGCCGCGTTGGGTGCCGCGCGTTTGCCCGAGTTAGACAACAGCACGATCCGCTTGCCCATCCCCGCCAGCGCCGACAAGGCCGCGGCCGCGCCATCATAGGCCCCGGCGCCATCCATCAGCACACCGAACTGATCGATCAGAAAGGCATCATATCGGCCTGCCAGCGCCCTGAGGTCCGTCTTCATCGGGCCGACCGTGCCAGAAGCGCCGTGCCATATGCGGCCTCGCCGGACAGGGGCGGCGGCATGGCAACCGCCAGGCGCCGCGCGCGGATGCGCGTCCAGGCCGTGTTCGCCGCGCCGCCGCCAACCGAACGGACGCTGCGCAACGGGGGTGCGCCCAGCTCGGCCAGGCGGCGATAGGCCAGCGCCTCGATGGTGGCGATGCCTTCGAACATCGCCTGAAGGTGCGCGCTGTCGTCGGCCGGGCGCGGCCCCATGACCGGCGCAAGGTCCGGGTCGTTGACGGGAAACCGTTCGCCGGTTTTGGCCAGCGGATAATAGGACAGACCGGTATCGGTCTCGGGGTCGATACGCGCGGACAGGGAAGCGATCTGCGCCGGCGAGAAATCGACCAACAGCGCCGCGCCACCCGAATTGGACGCCCCGCCCGCCAGCCAGAGGCCCATGATCTTGTGGCTGTAGATGCCGAATTCAGGCGCGAACACCGGCTTGTCGGACAAAAGCTTGATCGTCAGCGTACTGCCAAGGGCCGTCACCCCGTCGCCCACCCGCGCCGCCCCCGTCGCCAGGAAAGAGGCACAGCCATCGGTCGTGCCGGCAACCACCAAGCAGGTCGCGGCAAGGCCGAAGTCATTCGCGCCCACCTGCCCGACCACCGCGCCCGGTGCCACGACATCCGGCAGCACGGCGGGGTCGATAATTTCGGCGATCCAGTCCGGCCATTGGCCGCTGACGGGATCATAGCCGGTCTTGAGGGCGTTGTTCTCGTCACTGATCCAGCGTCCGCTGAACTGTCCGGCGATCCAGTCGGCCTGGTGCACCACCCGCGCCTTACCCCGTGCCGCAAGCTGCACCGCCCGCGCCAATCCGCTGGTGGCGCCGCGTGCGGCAGTTGTCTGCGGCGAAACGGCGGCGATGCGCGCCAGCAGATCGCCATCGGTGCAGGCGTCGTTGTACATCAGCCCGTCGGACAGGGGCGCCCCCCGACCATCGATGGCCAGCATCGTTCCCGACGTGCCATCGACCGCCAGCGCGACCACATCGCCCACCGTCACATCCGCCAGCGCGGCGCGCACCGCGCGCTGCGTTGCGGCCCACCAGACCGCCGGCGCACGCGGGCCGCCGGCGTGGTCCGACAGCGCCGATTTGCCCGCGCCGACAACTTGCCCCGCGCCATCGATCACCATGGCCCGCGCACCCGAGGTGCCCAGATCGATGCCAAGGAACAGCTCAGCCATTCAATGCCTGCCGGTATTTCTCGGCGTCCCAGTCCAGCAACGCGCCGTTTTGCGCCAAGGTCAGGTAATTCAGGGCCGCGCCTTCGGGCACGCGTGTCAACACATCCCCCAGGCACCGCGCCAGCGCCCAGGCCCCCGACGTTGCATCCGCGCGCATGGCCGCCCCCTTGCCGGGGATCAGGACAAACGGCGGGCTGTCGCCTTCGGGCGGCATGTCACAGGCCAAAGCCCCCACACCGCAGAAGATGACGTGATCGGGATAAAGGCTTCCGCCCGTCGCCATGGACAACAGCGCCGGGTCACCGGCGACATGGGACAGCGACGCCGGCCCCACCATCCACCCCGCAGGCAGATCGCCCAGGGTTGCGGCCTGCAATGGCACGGCATCCATGCGAAGGGCGGCAGACACCCGGTGCAGAAGATCGTCGGCCGCGGCCACCGTGTCGGCCGCGACAATTACGCCGTGGTTGCCCAGGATAATCACGTCACGGCCCTTTTCGACCTCGTCACGCACCAGCATCGCAAGGTCGGCGCCGGGTTTCGCATAGGGCACGATGCCCCAGTCGAAGCCGCCCAGCTTGGTGCCGATGGCGGCCACCGGATCAGCCTGCACGGCATGCACCAGCGTATGGATGCAATGGGCGTGCAGCACGACGCGCTGCGGGAAGACGGCGTGCAGCGATGTCTCGATCGAAGGGCGCAGGCCGTCCTGGGCAAGGGCGAATTCCATCGGCCGATCGGCGCGGTCCTCGCCCTTTTGCAGGCTGTCGCGCATCGCGGGCAGATCGCAGGCCACAAAGATGTCGCGGGTTTCAGCCTCGGCCAGAAGTGTGCCCGAAGCCTTGATCCACATCACCTGTCCGTCCTTGACCGAGGTATTCCCCCCCGCCGCCTGTATCAGCAACGGATCGGCGCCGATGCGCGCCGACAGCCGCGCCAGATCGTCCATGTCATCGGGCCGCGCGGTCATGCCGCCAGGTCCGCGTTCTGATCGAACCACGTCGTGAACTCCTCGATCTCGGCGGCGCTCATGTGAAGGTTCTCCTTGGTGCGCCGGTGCAGCACGTCGGCCGCCGACATCGCCCATTCATGGGTCACGAGATAGCGCACCTCGGCCTCGAACAGGCGCGGGCCGAATTGCATGCCCAACCCGCCAAGCGCCGTCGCATCGCCCAGGATCATCCGCATCCGCGTGCCATAGAGCCGGCCCCAGTGCAGCGCCAGGTCACGCGGCAACCAGGGGTATTCGCGCTGAACCCCGGCCAGGAACCCGTCGAAATCCGCCCCCGCGATATCGCCACCGGGCAAGGACGCCTGCGCCGTCCAGTCCGCGCCCATCTGCGGGAACGTCGCGTCCAGCTTTTGCAGCGCATGTTCCGCCAGCTTTCGGAACGTCGTGATCTTGCCGCCGAAGACATTCAGAAGCGGCGCACCGCCCTGCGCCTCGAGGTCGAACACGTAATCGCGCGTCACCGCCGAAGGGTTGCCCGCCCCGTCGTCGTAAAGCGGGCGAACGCCGGAAAAGCTCTGGACCACATCGTCGCGGGTCAGTTCCTGCTTGAAATAGCGGTTCACGGCCGCCAGCAGATAATCGATCTCGGATTGATCCGCCGTCACCGCCTCGGGGGCGCCGTCATAGGGGATGTCGGTGGTGCCGATCAGCGCCTTGTCGCCCTCATAGGGGTTGATGAAGATCACCCGCTTGTCGGTGTTCTGCACCAGATAGGCCTGCGGCCCCTCCCAAAATTTCGGCGTGACGATGTGCGAGCCCTTGACCAGCCGGACATTGCGCCTGCTGTTGGTTCCGGTCACGCGCCCGATGACATCCGTCACCCAGGGCCCCGCGGCATTGACCAGCGCGCGGGCCGAAAACGTCCGCTCACCATCCGGGCCCTGCACGGTGATGTCCCACATCCGGCCGTTGCGCCGCGCGGACGTGCAGGCCGTGCGCGTCAGCACCTGCGCGCCCCTGGCGGCGGCATCCACCGCGTTCAGAACCACCAGGCGGCTATCGTCGACCCAGCAATCCGAATATTCGAACCCCTTGGTATAGGTGTCCTTCAGCGGCGCGCCTTCGGGATCCTGGCGCAGATTCAGCACCCGCGTGCCGGGCAGCTTTTTGCGGCCCCCCAGATTGTCATACAGGAACAATCCCAGGCGCACCAACCACGCCGGCCGGTCGTCGGGCGAATGGGGCAGGACAAAGCGCATGGGCCAGATGATGTGCGGCGCGGCATTCAGCAGCACCTCACGTTCGATCAGCGCCTCGCGCACCAGCCGGAATTCGTAATATTCCAGGTAACGCAACCCGCCATGGACCAGTTTGCCCGACCGCGACGAGGTGCCCTGTGCCAGGTCGTCCTTTTCGCACAGCACGACGCTCAGGCCCCGCCCGGCGGCGTCACGGGCGATGCCCGCGCCGTTGATGCCGCCGCCGATGATGAAAAGGTCGACCGGTTCGCTCATGCCTGGCGGTCCTTCGACTGCACACCGTAGCTTTCGAAACCGCGTGCGGTTTCTTCGATCTCGGCATCGCTCAGGATCACGGGGCCGCCGATCGCCAGGGTATGGACATATTGATGCGCCAGCGCCTCAAGCTCACCGGCCAGCCACAGGGCACGGGTCAGGTCGGACGCGCCGACAACCATGCCGTGGTTGGCCATCAGACAGCCGTTGCGCCCCTCCATCGCGGTCAGGATGCACGCCGACAGATCGGCCGTGCCATAGCGCGCGTAATCGCAAACGCGGATGTCGGGGCCGCCGAAGGCCGCGATCATGTAATGCACCGCCGGGATCGGTTTGCGCGCGATGGCCAGGATGGTCGCATAGGGCGCATGGGTGTGAACGACCGCGTTCATGTCGGGGCGACCGCGCAGGATGTCGCGGTGGAAACGCCACTCGGACGACGGCTTGTTCGGCCCCTCCCAGGTGCCGCTGTCATCGGCCAGAGACATTCGGGCAATCATGTCCGGCGCGATCACGTCGTAGCCGACCGCCGAAGGCGTGATCAGCATATCGTCCCCGTCACGGACGGAAACATTGCCCGACGCGCCCCGGTTCAGGCCGTCGGCTTCCAGCTTCTTGCAGGCTGTGATGATGTCCTCGCGGTGTCCCATCAGATCAGCACCGGTTGCGGGCAGGTTCGCCCGCGATATAACGGCGGACCTCTTCTGCGGCCTGTTCGGCGGCATAGGTCACCGTGCGCACCGAGGCCCCGGCGATATGGGGCGTCAGGGTCACGTTGGGCAACTGCAACAGCGGCCAGTCGGCGGGAACCGGTTCGACGCCGAAGGTTTCCAGCATGGCACTGCCGATTTCGCCGTCCACGAGCGCCTGATACAGGTCATCGTAATCGCACATCGGTCCACGTGCCGTGTTCACGAACAGGGCGTCGTTCTTCATCTTTCTGAAAGCCTCGGCATTCATCATGTTCCTTGTTTCGTCCGTGACGCGGGCATGCAACGTCACCACGTCCGAGTCGGCCAACAGCCGGTCAAGCGATACGTGCTCGACCCCGGCCTGTGCGTCCTCGGGGGCCAGTTGCACATAGGGATCGCAGACCAGCACCCGGGTGCCGAAGGCGCGCAGCAGTTTCACGACCTTGGTCCCGATATTGCCATAGCCGATGACGCCAACGGTCATCTCGTTCAATTCGCGCCCGGTGGTGTCGGCGCGGTAAAGATCGCCGCGCCACTTGCCCTGGCGCAAGGCCTCGTGCCCCGTGCGGATCTTGCGCGTCTCGGCGAGGATCGCGCCGATGGTGAACTCGGCCACCGCGGTCGCGTTGCGCCCCGGCGTGTTGACCACCGTCACCCCGTGATCCGCCGCCGCCGCCATGTCCACGTTGACCGGCCCGCCGCGCGACACCGCGACCAGCTTGAGGTTCGGCATCCGCTCGAACATGCCGCGCGACAGGGGCGCCAGTTGGGTCACCAGGATTTCCGCGTCACCGACAAACTCCACCACGTCATCGGCCGTGCCGAAATATTCCTTCAGGCCATCCATGCCATCGACGGCATAGCCATGTTCCATCGGGTCGTCCGGCCAGTTGTTCGTCTTGGTGCGGATGCTCACGTCGTCTCCGCACGCCGCAACCAATGCATCGGCGAAGGCTTCGGGCAGCATGAACAGATCCCCGATGATCGCGACCGACTTAGGCATGGTTCGTCTCCTTGGTGTTGATGGCAGCCAGCGTCGCCCAGACCGGGGCAGTCTGGGCGCGAAGGGTGCGATAGGACGGGTAAAGGGCGCTGTAGCGTGCGGCAAGCGCCGCATCCGGCGCCTCGGCGGGGCCCAGCAGGGGCTGCACCCAATCGGCGCAGCAGGCACTCATGTCGGGATAGGCGCCGATGGCGACGGCGGCGGTCATCGCCGCCCCCGCCGCCCCCGCCTCCTCGCGCGAGGTGGTGCGCACCGAGGCGCCCAGCGCGGCCGACAGGATCCGGCGCAGCGCCGCCGAGCGGGCCGCGCCGCCGGTCAGTCGCACCTCGGCCGGTGCGCCGCCCATGGCGTCATAGCAATCGCGCGCCGCGTATCCCAGGCCCTCGATCACGGCGCGCAGCAGATCCGCAAAGCCGTGCCGCGTTCCCAGCCCGACAAACCCGGCCCGGGCGCTGGTGTCGACGAACGGCCCACGCTCGCCCGCTTCGGAAATATAGGGGTGATAGATCACCTCGCCCGGGTTCGTGCGCGACAGCCAGCCTTCGATCCGGGCGACCAGATCGGCGCGGCTGACGGTGCCGCCCATCTCCTCGATCAGATCTGCCCCCAGCCCCAGCAACCAGTCGATGTTCAGCGTCGAGGCCATGTTGGTCTGGATCTGCGCTACGGTGTCGGGCACCGGCAGGACCATGACATAACCCGATGGCTCAGCGCTCAGCCGGACGTCGGCGGCGGGGGTCGCGCGCATGTGCATGCCGGTCGATCCCACGATGGTGCAGCCGGTCGCGGCATCGGGCGTGTACAACCCCGCCCCCAAACCGGTGCGGGCCACATCGACATAGGCCAGCGCCACGGGCGTGCCGCGCAGAAGGCCGGTCTGTGCCGCGGCCTCTGCGCTCAGGCCATGGGTCTGGCGGACACCATCGACAATCTCGGGCAGCAGCGCGCGCCGGTGATCCAGCCCCAGGCTGGCGATCACCGCATCGCTGTAGGTGCGGGTGCGATAGTTGCCGAAGGTGAAATTCGCTTCCGACGGATCGGTGGCGCGCACACTCGTCAGGTTCAGATACAGCCAGTCCTTGCAGTGCAGCGCGACCTCGGATGCGTCCAGAACGTCGGGTGTCGTGGCATCCATATGGGCCAATTGCACGCCCATCTGGCAGGCGTTCAGCCCCGTTCCGGTGCTTTCGAACCGCGCGCGCGTGTCGGCCTGGCGCAGCCGTGTCGCCGTTGGCGAACTGCGCGCATCCAGCCACAGCCAGGCGTCCGTCACCGGCCGGTTGTCCTTGCCCACCAGCCAGGTGCCATCGCCCTGCCCGGTCACGGCAAGCGCGGCCGTGCGCGTGGCAAGGTCCGGCACCTTGGCGGCCAGATCCCGCAGGGTCCGGGCACAATTCGCCCACGTCTCGTCCTGCGACTGGAACGCGGCACCATCGGCGCGGGTGGTGTATCGGTTGGGGACAGCGGCCACGGCGATCTGCGTGCCGTCCAGCAGGAAGGCCACGGATTTGATCACCGAGGTGCCGGCATCGATCCCGATCAGAATGTCGCGCGCCCGATCCGTCATGCCAGATGCGTCCCGTGGCTGAGCGCGGCGCCGGTGTCCTTGTCGAAGACATGCAGGTCTTCGGGGGCCAGGCGCACCCTGATCGCATCCCCGACGGCGACATCCGCCCGGTCATGTTCGACCAGGACGATCGTGCCCCGGGCAAACGTCGCGGCGATATGGCTTTGATCCCCCAGCCACTGGTTCGCGATCACCTGCGCCTCGGCGCCGGCCGTATCCCGTTGCACCGCGTAGGGCCGCACGCCCAGCATGATGTCCTTGCGCGCCAGAAGCGTTGCGCGCACTTCGGGGGCGAAGGCGTCGGAGGCATAGTTCAGATGCACGCCATCCCCCAGGTCAAGCTGCAACTGCCCGCCCCCGTCGCTGGCCTGTGCGGAAAAGACGTTCATCGGGGGTTCGCCCACGAAGGTGCCGGTGAACAGGTTTGCAGGCGCCTCCTTGATGGTCTGCGGCGTTGCGAACTGTTGCAGGACGCCGCCTTCCATCACCGCGATCCGGTCTGCCAGGGCGTTGGCTTCGGTCTGGTCATGGGTCACCAGGATCGCGGTCAGCCCGCGTTCCTTGATATAATGCTTGATCCGGCCGCGCAGCAGCGTGCGCAACTGCGGCTCGAGCTGGCCCATGGGTTCGTCGAGAAGATGCAGATCGGCATCGCGGATCAACGCACGCGCCAGCGAGGCGCGCTGTTGCTGCCCGCCCGATACCGAGGTGGGATAGCGATGCAGGATATCGGTGATCTCCAGCATCTCGGTCACTTCCTTGACCTTGGCGTCCACCTCGGCAGCCGGCAGCTTGGCCGCCTTCAGCGCAAAGGCGATGTTTTCGCCGACGGTCACCGTCGGATAGAGCGAGTATCCCTCGAACGCCATCGCCACGTTGCGCCGCACCGGGGGCAGGGTCTGCACCTCGCGCCCGGCAAGCGAAATGGTGCCGCGGCTGGTTTCCTCGAACCCCGCGATCATCCGCAGGGTCGAGGTCTTGCCGCACCCGGACGACCCGAGAAGTGCGATGATCTCACCCTTCATCACGTCCATGTCGATGTTCTGAACGGCATGGACGCCCTGGCCGATGGGGCCATAGAATTTGTCGACACCCGCAAGTTTCAACAGGACGGTCATCATGCGGCTCCTTGTGATCTTGCGGTGTGACGTTCGGTCGGGACAATCCGGTTGCCCGTGGCACGGTCGAACAGGTGGACATGTGTCGCATCGATCGCGATGAACCCCGTGCCTTCGGCGGGACCGGGCGTGCCGGCGGGGCGCGACACCATGATTTCGCGCCCGTTCTTCGTCAGCCCCAAGGTGACGGTCTTTTCGTTCAGCGGCGTCTCGGTCTCGATCGTCAGGGGGATCGCGTCGGCAGTGCCTTCGGCAACGAAGCGCAGCGCCTCGGGGCGGATGCCGACGATGCACGCGCGCCCGGCGACCTCGCCATAGCCGCCATCGATGGGCACGGGAACGCCGGACAGGGTGATGCGCATGCCGCCCTCGGTCTGTTCGGGGATGACATCCAGCAGGTTGATCACCGGATCCCCGAACAGGCGGGCGATCTCGATATTGGCCGGTGCCAGGTAGATTTCGGAGGGCGTTCCGGTCTGTTCGATCCCGTGGGCATTCATCACCGCGATCCGGTCGCCCAGCGCCATCGCCTCCTTGTAATCCTGCGTGACATAGATCACCGTGGCGTTCTGATCCTTCAGCAGACGCGGCAATTCCAGCCGCATCTCGAACCGCAGCTTGGCATCGACGTTGCGCAACGGATCGTCCAGCAACAGGATGTCCGGCTCGCCGGCCAGGGCGCGGGCCAGGGCCGTGCGCTGTTTCTGGCCGTTGGACAGTTCCTTGGGCTTGTGGTGCAGCACATGCTCGATCTTCAGCATCCGGGCGATCCTGTTCACCGTTTCGGTGATCGCGGATTTGCTCATGTTGCGGGCGGTCAGGGGGGCGGCGATGTTCTGCGTCGCGTCCATGTGCGGAAACAGCGCGAAGTTCTGGAACGCCATGCCGATGCCGCGATCTTCCGGCTCGACCCCGTCCATGTCGCGCCCCTGGATTGTGATCGTGCCTTCGTCCGGCTCGATCACGCCCGCGATCAGGCGCAGCAACACGGTCTTGCCTGCCCCTGACGGGCCGAACAACACCAGTGTTTCGCCGCTGTCCACCGACAGGCTGACCCCGTCAAGGACCACGTCCTTCTTGAAGGCTTTGACAATGTTCTCAAGCGCCAGGGTCATGGTCTATCCTTTCACCGCGCCAAGGCTCAGGCCTTCGACAAGATAGCGTTGTGCGTAAAGCGCCAGGGCAAAGGTCGGCGCGATCGACAGGATGATCCCGGCCGCAATCTGGCCGTATTGCACGCCCGACGCCGTGATGAAGGCCAGCGCCCCCACCGTCACCGGCTGCTTGTCCGCCGAGGCCAGCACCAGCGCGAAGATGAAGTTGTTCCAGGCAAAGATGAACGCCAGAAGGGCGGCTGCCGCGATGCCCGGACCGGCCAGCGGAAGCGCGATCTTGCGGAACGTCGTCCACCAGCGATGTCCGGCGATGCGATAGGCATATTCGATGTCGGCGGGAATATCTTCGAAATAGCCGCGCACGATCCACAGGATCAGGGGCAGCACGATCAGCTGATAGACCCAGATCAGACCGCCATAGGTGTTGGCCAGACCCAGCTGCTGGAAATAGATCGTCAGCGGCAGCAGCACCAGAAGGGGCGGCGCGAAGCGGAAGGACAGAAGGGTAAACGCGATGTCTTCCGACCCCCGGAACTTGAGCCGCGCAAAGGCATAGGCAGCGGGCACGCCAAGGACCAGGCCGACGGCAACCGACGTTGTCGACAGGAACAGCGAGTTGAACAGGTTGCCCATGAACTTGATCTCGAGCGAGCTGGTGTCGGTGACCAGCTGGCCGGTGATCAGCCCGCGGTAATTCTGCAACGTCGGCTCGAAGAAGATCGACGGCGGCACCTGCAGGATCGTCGCGTTGGTCTGGAACGACATCAGCACGATCCAGAAAATCGGGAACATGAAGAACAGGATCACGAGGGTGATCGCGATGCCGCGCAGCACCCGTTCAAGTGGTGAAGTGGTGTTCATGGCGCCGCTCCCTATGCTTCGCCGCGCTGCCGCTCACGCAGGCGCAACCAGTTTTTGATGAAGATGTTCGACAGGAAAAAGGTGATCGCCCAGAGGATCATCATCAGCGCGGCGGACCGCCCCACGTTCGTCGATTGGAAGAAGTTCAGGTAAGCCTCGACCTGAAAAACCGTCAGGGAATCCCCCGGTCCGCCCTGGGTCATGGCATAGATGATGTCGAACTGCTGGATGCTTTCGATCACGCGGAACAGGACGGCCGTCAGAAGGAAGGGCGTCAGCATCGGCAAGGTGATGCGATAGAACACGAACCATCGCGGCACCCCGTCCAGCGCCGCCGCCTCGAACGGCTGTTGCGGCAGGGATCGCAGACCGGCAAGCAGCAGGATCATGATGAAGGGCGTATAGACCCAGACATCGACGATCACGACCGTCAGCATCGCGGTTTGCGGGTCGGACGCCCAGTTGAAATTGGTAAAGCCCAGCAAGTCGGCGAAATAGGACAGGATACCGAAACCCGGATTGGTCATCAGCTTCCACATCAACGCCGCCAGCGCCGGCGCCGTCATCAGCGGCATCAGCAGCATGATCGACACGAAGTTGTTGAACCGCGACCGCTTCTGCAACAGCAGCGCGATGCCAAGCCCCAGCAGAAGTTCGATCCCGACGGTCGCGAAAGCATAGGTCAGCGACACCTTCAACGTATTCCAGAACGAGGAATCCGACAGGAAGTTCAGATAGTTTTCGCCCCAGTTGAACTTGCGCGCCCAGGGCTGTGACAGGCGATAACGCTGCAACGAATACAGCACGGCCGTGAAGAACGGGATCAGGATGCCGATGCAGACAAGCAGGGCAGGAAGGCTGAGAACATAGGGCAGCATCCGTCGGCTGACCTTGAATCGCCTGCGAGGGGGGGCGCCTGTCGACACGTCTGACATGACAATCATCTCCTGTGGCCCCGAGCGCGGTCAGGGCGTGCAAGTCATCTTCGGATCTGAAAAACCGGTGGGCCTGCCCAAACCCGAGGGCAGGCCCGGTCGCGTTCGCGCGGCCTAGTGCAGGCCGGCTTCGCCCAACTGACGGTTCACGGACTCGGCCAGCATGTCCAGCCCCTCGTCGACCGGCGTCTCGTTGGCCACCATCTTCTGAAGCGTCTGGGCCCATTCCGTCGTCAGGTCGAAGAACAACGGCTGCGGCGTGAACTTGATCGACGCGCCGGGTGCCGATACGTCATGCATCTGGACATAGCCCGGATACTTGGCCGACAGCTTGTCGCGGAACATCTCGTCGGCCCAGACCGACGCCCGTGCCGGGTTCACGAGGTCCATCTCGCGGGCGCCGAACAGGTCATGCTCGGGGCCGGTGACCCACTGCAGGAAATACCACGCCGCGTCCTTCTTCTGCGAGAACTTGGACATGGCCATCGACCAGATCCAGATGTTCGGCGTGGGAGCCGAGGCAGCGGGGTTGGCCGCGAACGCCGAAAAGGCGAGGTTGCCGGCTTCGGCGTTGTCGCCGCCGTTCATGAAATACCCCAGAATATCGGCGTCGAACATCATCGCCGATTTCCCCGCACCCACATCGGTGCCGACCTGGTACCAGGTGTGCGTCGACCAGTCGGGCGCACCGGATTCCTGAATCATCTCGACCCATTTGCGGTGGTATTCCTTGGACACATCCGTGTTCATCGCCGCCGACAGCATGCCGTCGTCACCCACGGTCAGATCGACCTGGTCGAAGTTGGTATAGCCCGACAGGAATCCCGGGTGGATCGTCGCCCAGCTGCGCGAGCCGCGCACGCCGATGCCATAGCCACCGTCCATCACCGCCTTCGCAGCCGCCGCCGTGTCCAGCAGTTCGTCGATGTTGGTCGGCACGGACAGGTTGTTGGCGTCGAAGATCCGCTGGTTGTAGGTCAGGTTGTTCTGCTCATAGGCCAGCGGGATGCACCATTGCTTGGCATCCTCCGACCCGATGGGGGCGCCGGGCACGCCGCTCCAGGCACAGGACTTGCGCACGCCTTCCAGCATGTCCTCCCAGTTGTAGTCGGGGTTGGTCTTGCTGTCGTCGGTGATCCACTCGTTCAGATCCTCGACCCAGCCCGCCGGTCCATAGGTCCATGTCATGTAGGCGCCGGTCATGAAGGCATCGTATTCGCTGGATCCCGACGACAACGCGGCGGTGACCTTGTCGAAATACACGTCCTCGGGGAAGACGTCGTATTGCACGTCCATCCCCGTCAGTTCCTTGA
Organism: Oceaniglobus indicus; assembly: GCF_002751875.1. Classification (GTDB taxonomy): domain Bacteria; phylum Pseudomonadota; class Alphaproteobacteria; order Rhodobacterales; family Rhodobacteraceae; genus Oceaniglobus; species Oceaniglobus indicus. Next base: position 264,966 of record NZ_NMZM01000002.1, read on the forward strand.
AATTCTCGAGGTTGGCCAGCATCGCATCGGTATAGGGATGCTGGTTCAGCAGCAGGCGCACCGTCGTGCCTTCGTGCTTCTTCCAGTCGAAACCGTTCTGCGCCAGCGCGCGGGTCGCCGAGGCGTTGACCAGGACAGCCGCCGCCGAGGTCGACAGACCCAACGCCCCGAGGCCCCGGAACAACTCGCGCCGGCTCATCCGGCCCGCCGTGAAGCTGTCGATCAGCTTGTTCTCTTTGTCATACATGATACTTCCTCCCTTGGTTTCCATATTTGTCAGTCTTGCAAAAGCGCCCGTGCCGTGCGCTCATCGGTGATGAGGCCGCTCAGGCAACCGTTCATCAAGACAGATCGGATGGCGCCGACCTTCTCCCTGCCGCCTGCTATGGCGACAATCTTCTTGCCCTCGGGCCCGTTCAGCCCCGCGGACATGGTGCGGTCCGTCAAGGCGGTGCGGATCGTTCGACCTTCGGCGTCAAAGAACTGCCCCAGCAGTTCGCCGACCCCACCCTTGGCGACCACCGCCTTGATCTCGTCCGCCTCGATCATGCCGGACGACACCAGCGACGCGCCGGGTTCGGTGGTGCCGATGCCCACGACCTTCAATTCGGAATTGGCTGCCATCTCGAAGACAGTGGAGACGCCGCGCTGGTTCAGAAGCACCTCGCGGTCCTCGACGGAATTGGCAAAGAACGGCACCGGCATGACATAGGCAGCGGCCCCCGTCTTTGCGGTCAGCCGGGCCATCACATCGTGTGGCGTTGCCGAATAATTCCGCGTCAACCCGCCCAGAAGCGACACGAACTTGACCTTGGTGCCGTCGCACCGGCTCATCTGGTCGACCGAGGCCGCCAGGGTCCGACCGTGACCGATCCCGATGCAGGTGTAATCGCCGTTGTCGATCTCGCGCTTGATGAAGGATGCGCCGGACTGGCTCAGCGTGCGCAGCGGCAGGTCCTCTTCGCCAAGATCGGGCGCGATCTCGCATGTCGCCAGCCCATACCGGGCGGCCAATGCGTCTTCCAGCGCGACACATTCGGCGATGTCGCCCTCGATCGTGACCTTGACCAGACCGTCCTGAACCGCCCGCGCAATCAGGCGATGCGCCTTGACAGACGGCACGCCCAGCCGCTTGGCGACCTTGGCCTGCGTCAGCCCGCCGACATAGTGCAGCCACGCGGCACGCACCGACAGGCTTGCTTCCATCGCCGTCTTTTCCGCACTGAGGGCCATTTTCACTCCCGAGGAAGACGCCCGGCCACCACAGCCAGATGGATTTTTTTCCACATACTGTATAATTTTGCACTTCAGGATACATCTGTCAACGTTTTCACCCGCCGCACCGCAGCACGCGCCGTCGACCGATCGCGCTCTTGTCGTGGATTCATAGGCTTGAAAGCCGAAGTCCTGCCGCGGCGAACCGTGATTGCCGCAGTTGAAAACGCGCTGGCGGGTGGCACGCACGACAGAATTCCCGCCAGACCGGAGCACATGGCGAATCCTGCAACGCATCGGACAAGACGAAGGCGAAGGATGCGACCCTGACGATCCGGCCGCCCCGACGCACCTTCAGAAAAGTTGCGTCGACTCGCCGGCGCGTTCGTCGACACAGTGCTTTTCGAGATGCCGCTCAGGCCCATTGCCTGCACCAGATCGCCCCGGCTCATGTTTTAAGGGGCCGGCATACGGTTGTCGCGGCAGCGATCCGTCAGGCCTTTTGAGCCGCCCGATCGCAAGCCTGCAGGTGAAACCCGGCACCATGTCGCGGAGCAGCTTCGCACCCGGCGGTCCAAGCTGGCCGATCTGATGGATGCCCGCGAACATGATGTGCTGGCCTACATGGCCATCCCGCGCCGACGTTGCACGGCACAAATCCCATTGAGCGTCTCAACAACGAGGTAAGCCGTCGCGCCGATAACGTAAAGTTGGTCGGGAAAACGATCACCCGGATGGTTTTCCGATTCTCCCAACTCATCAGCGTGGCGGCATCCAGCATCTGCGCCGCCAACATCTACTTCAGCTTCGCGTTCCCGGCCTCAAGCGCCTTCAAACGTTCGGGTTCGGAGACCGGAGGGCGGGTCAACGATCCACCTCAAGGTTGTCGCGTATCGGCGGCGGAAGCACGGCGCTTGTTCGCCGGTTCGATGCAGGCGCGCAATGCGTCGAAGCTGTCGCCCACCCCCTTGGGCTCGCGTCGCCCGACGAAAGCATCCAGTTTTGGCCACGCAACAATGGCAGCGTCAATGGCGGGATCCGATCCGTGGGAATAAAGCCCTGATTGAATCATGAGCTCGGCCCGCTGATAGGTACCAAGCAGGCGCCGCGCCGTTCCGATCAGCGCATTTTCGGATTCATCCGCCGCATCCGGCAGCGCACGGGACACCGAGCGGAGCACGTCGATTGCCGGAAAACGCCCCCGCTCGGCGATGGCCCGGTCCAATACGACATGCCCGTCAAGCGTGCCACGCAGTATATCCGCCACCGGTTCGTCCATGTCGGACCCTGCCACAAGGACCGTGAAGATCGCGGTGATGTCGCCGATACCATCAACGCCGGGGCCGGCACGTTCGCTCAGCGCAGTGATCAACGCCGACATCGATGCGGGATACCCCCCGGGCCCTGTCGCCTCACCACACGAGACCGCGATTTCACGATGGGCGTCGGCGAAGCGGGTGATCGAATCGGCCATCAGCAGAACGTGTTTGCCCTGATCGCGAAAATGTTCGGCCACGGTCATCGCCGCCAGGGCACATCGCCGCCGCAACGCCGCCGAACGATCCGAGGTCGCCGCGACGATAATCGTGCGCGCCATTCCCCGCGGCCCCAGGACACGCTCGACGAAATCGCGAACCTCACGACCTCGCTCTCCGACCATGGCGATCACCACGATGTCGGCGGTAAGGTTTTGCGCCAGCAGGGACAAGATCGTCGACTTTCCCACCCCGGATCCCGCGAAAAGTCCGATCCGCTGACCACGCACGATGGGCAATAACGTGTTGAAAACGCTCAGCCCCGTGCTCAACCGCGGGCCAAGTCCGCGCCGCCGGGTCGGGTTCAGCGGCACACCCGTCAGACGCTTGCGTGTCATGCCCGGCAACCGGGTGCCTTCACCGAACGCCTCGCCGTACGGGTCCACGACACTGCCGATCCAGCTGTCATCCGGGGCCAATGTCGCCGCGCCCAACAGGATCACGCGCGCGCCCAGCACCATCCCCTCCAGGGGCGAATCGGGCAAGACGGATACCTCGCCCCCCTCGAGCGCCAGGATTTCACCACGACAGGTGCCGTGGGCCGTGACGATACGCACCAGGTCGCCCATGGCGGCGATGTGCGACAGCCCCGACACCACGATTTTTGCGTTTGAAATCGAAACGATACGTCCGACGGGACGCCCCAGGTCAACGTTGTCCAATGCGCCCAGGACATTCTCGAATCCGATGTCTGCCATTCCCTGTCCTTCTTTGACGGTGAGAACCCTTTGTAAAGGAATGACGGTTAAGCCTTCGTTGAGTTTGATCGAGGGAGAAGCCCCGATGTTCGACAGCATCGCCGTTCTGAAGACCGCCCATGCCATGGCCAGCCACGCAAGTCAGCGTCAGACGCTGACCGCGCGCAACGTGGCAAATGCGGACACACCCGGCTTTCGTGCCAAGGACCTGCCGACGTTTGCCGAGATGGTCGAGGCTCCGGCCACGGGCATCGACCTGCGCACAACGCGCAGCCGCCATATCGCGGCATCCGATCCCGGCCCCAGCGGCGGCCGCGCCATGGACGCGGGTCAGGAGCCTTCGCCCAACGGAAATACCGTTTCGATCGAGGCCGAGATGATTCGCGGCGCCGATATCCGCCATGAGCATGATCTGGCGATGTCCGTCTTCTCGACGGCGCGCGACATCCTGCGCACCAGTCTTGGCAGCAAGCGATAGGAGCACGTGATGAGCGATTTTCTCCAAACTCTTACCCTGTCTTCCAGCGGCATGACCGCGCAGGCCACGCGTCTGCGGCACCTGTCCGAAAACATCGCGAACGTCGACACGCCCGGTTATCGGCGCAAGACCGTCAGTTTCGAAGCCGTCCTGCAGGGCGGTGCGGCCGGACAGGTGGAGGTGGGCAAAGTCAGGCTCGACCGGGCCGAATTGACGCGGATCTATGACCCCGGCCATCCCCTTGCCGACGCGACGGGCAGCTATGACGGATCGAACGTCGACCTGATGATCGAGATCGCCGACGCACGCGAAGCCCAGCGCAGTTACGAAGCAAACCTGAAGGTATTCGATCAGGCACGCCAGATGGCGCAGGGCCTTCTGGACCTGCTGCGCCGCTAGAACCCCTCCAACCAAAAGGACATCCAGAATGGATATCAACGCCTTGAACGCCGCCCAAAGCTATTCGGCCAACCGGCCGCTGACGGCACCTGAACCCGGCAGCGCAGGAACAGGCGAAGACGCCTTTGCCGCGCTTGCACAGGACTTCCTCGCGACCATGCAGACCGGCGAGTCGACGGCAATGGCCGCGATGACGGGTGGCGCTGACACTCATTCGCTGGTGCAGGCGCTGGCACAAACCGAACTGGCTGTCGAAACCGCCGTGACCGTGCGCGACAAGGTGGTCGAGGCCTATCAGGAAATTCTTCGGATGCCGGTCTGACCGATGGATGAAGCGGTCTTTTTCGACACCTTGCGCCAGGGCCTTTGGGTTTCGGTCGTCATGTCGAGTCCGATCCTTCTGGTCGCGCTTGTCGCCGGCGTCGGGGTCGGCCTGTTCCAGGCGCTGACGTCGGTTCAGGAAATGACCCTGACCTTCGTGCCGAAGGTGGCGGCCATCCTGGTCGTGTTCTGGGCGACCATGAACTTCATGACCGACACGCTTGTCACCTATTTCGACACACAGATCATCCCCCAGGTCGGCGGAGAGTAAGATGGACAACGCAGGATATGCCACGTTGACGCGCCAGTCCGGTTTGCTGCGCGAAATGCAGACGGTGGCGAACAACATCGCCAACATGTCGACCGGCGGATATCGCAAGGAAGGCGTGATCTTTTCCGAATATGTCGAACGGCTCGACCCGCGCGAGCCGTCCCTGTCGATGTCTGCGGCACGCGGTCGATTGACCAGCGCCGCCCAGGGCGTCTTGACGCAAACCGGTGGCACCTTCGACTTCGGCATCGAAGGCGATGGTTTCTTCCTCATCGAGACGCCCCAGGGCCAGGCGCTGACACGGGCCGGCAGCTTTACCACCGCCGCGACCGGCGAGTTGGTGAACCCCGACGGGTATCGCCTGCTGGACGCAGGTGGCGCGGCGATCTTCGTGCCGCCTGACGCGGCGGGTGTGGCGCTGTCCTCGGATGGAACGCTCAGCGCGCAGGGGATCCCGATCACCCAGATCGGCCTCTGGAAACCGGCGGCGCCGGAAGACATGACTAAGCGCGACGGTGTCTTGTTCGACCTGTCCGCCCCACCTGACCCGGTACCGGATGCGACGATCCTCCAAGGGTTTCTGGAAGGGTCGAACGTCGATCCGATGACCGAGATGGCGCGCATGATCCAGGTGCAGCGCGCCTATGAGATGGGCCAGAGCTTCCTCGAAAAGGAAGATGAGCGGATTCGCGGCGTCCTGACCACTTTGGGTCGTTGATTTCAAACACGAAAAGGAGTGAGCCATGCGCGCCCTTCAGATAGCCGCGACCGGAATGAGCGCCCAGCAGATGCGGGTCGAGGTGATTTCCAACAACCTCGCGAACATGAACACCACCGGCTATAATGCGCGCCGCGCCGAATTTGCCGATCTGCATTATCAACAGGTGACGCGCGCCGGCACGATCAACGCCGCCGATGGCGCGCAACTGCCCACCGGCGTGCAACTGGGCCTCGGAGTCAGACCCGCCTCGATCAGCATGAATGTCCAGCAAGGCACATTGATCCAGACCGGCGCAGATCTGGACCTTGCGATCGAGGGCGGCGGCTTTCTCGAAGTGACGCTGCCCTCGGGCAACTCCGGCTATACGCGGGACGGGTCGCTGAAACGCTCGGGTGACGGGCTGATCGTGACGTCCGACGGATACGGCGTGGTGCCCGACATCACCATCCCCGCCGATGCGCGCGCCATTTCGGTGAACGCCGCAGGCGAGGTCTACGCCTATTTCAACGATCAACCCGAACCACAGCTTCTGGGTCAATTTTCCCTCGTCGGCTTTACCAACGTCAAGGGGTTGGAGGCGATGGGATCGAACCTGTTCCTTGAAACGCCCGCCTCCGGGCCGGCCCTTGCAGGCGAGCCGGGGACCGACGGTCTTGGAACATTGCGCCAGGGCTATCTCGAAAATTCGTCCGTCGACGCGGTGCGCGAGGTGACCCAACTGATCGAGGCGCAACGCGGGTATGAGTTGAACGCCAAGGTGATTACAGCGGCTGATCAGATGCTTGCAGCCACCACGCAGATTCGATGATCCGGTTCGGCATCATCATCGCATTGACACTCGGCGCACCCGTCGCGGCCGACACCTTGGTGGCCGCGCGAACGATCCGTGCACAGGCGATCCTCGGACCCGAGGATCTGAAAATGATGTCCCAGGATGTTCTGGGCGCGTTGGGCGATCCCGCCGCGGCGCTGGGCTTGGAGGCCCGCGTCATGCTGTATGCCGGGCGCCCCATCCGCCCCGGCGACATCGGCCCCCCCGCGCTGGTCGAACGCAACCAGATCGTTCGCGTCTATTTCCGCAACGGCCCGATCACGATTGCCATCGAAGGCCGCGTGCTGACCCGCGCCGGATCGGGTGATCCTGTGCGGGTGATGAACCTTGAATCCCGCACAACCGTCAGCGGCACCGTCGCCCAGGACGGCACCGTGCATGTCGTCAACAGATTGCCCTGAGGAACCTCCCCACCATGCGTTTGTCCGTCCTTCTGATTCTCGGTCTTCTTGCCGCCTGCGGTCGTCTTGGCCAGATCGGCAAGCCCCCCGAACTCAGCCCGACCGATACCGGTTACGAACTCAGCGCCATGGCCAATCCGGGTCTGCCACAAGTGGTCGAGCTGCGGACCGAGCTGGACCAGGCATCATTGTGGAGGGGCGGGCGAAACTCGCTTCTGGGTGATCGGCGTGCCGAGGGACGGGGTGACATCCTGACGGTGGTCATCGAAATCGACGACAAGGCGGAGATCTCGAACTCGACCCAGAGATCCCGTAGCGGGACCGAAAGCCTCGGCATCCCGCAATTGTTCGGCATCCCCCAGCGGATCGACGAAAAACTGCCCGATGGAGCATCCCTTGCCGATGCGGTTTCAACCTCGTCCAACAGCGTCAGCGCCGGTGACGGTTCTGTGCGTCGCAACGAAAAGCTGACGCTGCGGGTCGCGGCGACCGTGGTCAACCAATTGCCCAACGGGGTTCTGCAAATCCAGGGATCGCAAGAGGTGCGCGTCAATTTCGAGATCCGCGAGTTGATCGTGACCGGCTATGTGCGCCCGCAGGACATCTCGCGCCAGAACGAGATCACCTATGACAAGATCGCTGCTGCACGCATTTCCTACGGCGGGCGGGGCCAGATCACGGATGTGCAGCAGCCGAGGTATGGACAGCAGATCGTCGACGCCATCCTGCCTTTCTGAGGACCGAAGATGCTTGCAAAACTCATCCCCCTGATCATCGGCCTCGCAGGTCTCGGGCTCGGCGTCGGCGCAGGGGTGGCCTTGCGCCCGCCGCCACCGGAACCCGCGAACGAACAGGCGGTCGATCACGCCGCGGCCGGAACACAACCGGCGCCCGCAGCAATGCCGGAGCCGCCAAAAGTCGCGATCGAGAGCGAATTTGTCGCGATGTCGAACCAGTTCGTCTTCCCCCTGGTCGAAGATGGCGACGTCGGCGCGCTGGTCGTTCTGACGCTCACCCTCGAGGTGACGAAGGATCAGGCCGAAACCGTTCTTGTTCAGGAACCCCGCCTGCGCGACGGCTTTCTCAGGGTGATGCTGGACCATGCCAACGCCGGCGGGTTCCGGGGTGCGTTCACCGCCAATGATTCCATGGATCGCTTGCGCAACGCCTTGATCGAAAAGGCGCGCGAAACACTGGGAGCCGCGCTCATCGACGTTCTGATACTGGACATAAACCGGCAAGACGTCTGACGGAGGGTCAGAAATCTGCTCTGCCCCGTCACGGCTCGTGGTTACGTGCTGCGGGGCTTTGCACGTGAGTCTGCAAGCATCCGCAACGCCTCGGCACGGCCGAACGACTTTCGCGCAACACCAAGATAACCTTCGCGCGCCGCCGCAAGACCGGCGCGGCGCTGTTGCAGCGCGCGCAGGTGTTGTTCCGATGCTTGCTGCCATTTGACATCCGCTCCGGACATCCGCGCGGCATCCAGGTCAAGGCTTGCCGCGCGCGTCCGGGTATGATTGCGGATTCGATCGATATCCGCCTGCAATGCGGCCATCTGCGCCGCGATCCGGCTGACGTTCTGCAAATCGGCATCGCGTTTCATGTCGGCGATCGCTTTCAGACGCATCAGATCCGCGCGTTTCATCGTGTCCTCGCCTTCTGTCGCATGGCTTCGGCAAACCGGATGGCGGCGGCCACGGCCGCGTAATGGTCCGGGTGGATCTCGTCACCCAGATTCAGCGACGCATGCAAAAGGCGCGCGGTCGGCGGGTCGCTGTGCAGGGGAATGCCATGTTCCGCCGCGATCTCGCGAATGCGCGCCGCGATCTCGTCGACGCCCTTGGCAATGCAGACCGGCGCCTGTCCGGCGCCGCGTTTCCATTCGAAAGCCACGGCATAATGCGTTGGGTTCACGATAACGACGTCGGCCTTCGGAACATCCGCCAACATCGTGTTCATGGCAATCTGGTATCCCTTCTGACGCCGCTGCTGCTTGACGTGCGGATCGCCTTCCGATTGCTTTGCCTCGTCCTTCATGTCCTTGTGAGACATCCGGTTCTTGCGCATATGCTCGGCACGCTGCCAAAGGAAGTCGATCCCGCCCAGCACGATCGCGATGCCAAGCACCAGCGTCAGGAACGACACCGACATTTTCAGGATCAGCCCGGTCACCAAGCGCGGGTCGAGATTGATTGCCGCCAGAACTTCCGGCATCCTGGACCAGACGAAAAGCCCGAGAATTGCGGAGTAGATCACGAGTTTCACGAAACTCTTCGCGAACTCGAACAAACGTAAGCATCCGCCGAAGGCCGTGGCTGTGCCGTATTGATCAGAGGCGTTTGGGAGCGGCCCTTGGTTTGCGCGGCTTTGGTGCCCACTTTTTGGCGAGGCGCTCGAAGTTGTCGAGGATACGGCCGATCTCTGCCTCTTCAGGGTCGAACTTTCCCCCATACCATTCCAACATCCGGTCGTGCTCATCGTGCTTGGGTTCGGCCATGGCTTCGAGGAAGTCGGCGTAGCCGGGAAAGCCACCCACATCTTCAGGGGGACAAGCACCGATGGCCCTGACGAGGCGCGGGTAGTCGGCACCCGGGATGGCGTCATCGATCTTCTCGACCTTGATCACATGGTGCCAGTTGTCTCCAAAGTCATAGATGTAATGGATGGTCTTGGTGCCGGCATCCTCGAGCACATCAAGCAGACTGGATTTGCTGGCAGGCAGCGGGCCATCGTAATAGCCATCGGGATCGGGCACGCCCCAGCCAACACCGCCGGCCCGGAACTCATAAAGGTGGCTGTCGGTCCAGCCCATGGCGGCCTGGATCACATCGTGCAGACGGTTGAGTTTGATCTTCAGTGGCACATCGAAGCGCCGCAACACCTGAGGTTCGACGTCAGATAATGTGACCTTGAGGCGCGCGACCAGCGTCATGCGGCAATCCTTTTCAATTCAGTGGTGGTCTTCCAGTGCCAAGGCAGCAACTCATGCACACGCGATATCGGCATATCCGGCAGACGGGCGAGCACATCGGCCAGCCATGCCTGCGGATCGATGTCGTTCATCTTTGCCGTGACGATGAGGGTATACATGAAGGCTGCCCTGTCGCCACCGCGCTCGGACCCAGCAAAAAGCCACGACTTTCTGCCCAATGCGATGCCGCGTAGAGCGCGTTCGGCGGCATTGTTGGTCAGACAGAGGCGCCCGTCATCAAGGAATGCAGTAAAGGCTTCCCAGCGACCTTTCCCGTCGAGCATGTAATTGATCGCCTTGGCGACAGGGTTGTGCTTTGACATCCGGGCCCGCTCGGCCCGCATCCAGTCGTGCAGATCATTGACCAGCGGCGCGACCCTTTGCTGCCGGACTTCATGACGCGTTGCTGCTGACAAGCCAGTGATTTCGCGCTCGACAGCAAAGATAGCGTCGATCCGCGTCACGGCATCCAACGCGATGGGCGAGATCTCCTCTGCCACCTTTTTGCCCTTGTGGGCGATGGCTTTGATATCGGCCAGCTCAAAGAACTTGCGCCTGGCATGGCTCCAACACAGCGCGGATCGCACCGGCCCCGGGCTGCGATCCGCCAGATACAGATCATTGTAACCGCCATAGATGTCTGACTGCAGCACACCATGCCACCCGGCCAGGTGCCGTGTCGGGTGTTCTTTCCGACGATCTGCTGAGAAGTGAAAGAGCGCGGCAGGTGGCGCACCCCCATTCCAGGGACGATCATCGCGCACATAGGTCCAGAGCCGCGCTGTTTTTGTGCCCCCACGCGCCAGGAGCGGCACGGTCGTGTCATCACCATGCAGACGCCCGCCGTCCAGCACATGGCATTCGATCAGCGCATGGATCGGGGCAAGCGCCACACAGGCATGACCGATCAGATCGGCAAGCGTAGACAGGCTGAGGTCAATGCCTTCTCGTGCAATGCGCTCGGCTTGGCGGTTCAGTGGTTGGTGCTGGCCATATTTGTCAAAGGTGATCATGGCGATCAGGCTGGGCCCGGCCCATCCTCGTGGGATCGCATGGAAGGGTGCTGGTGGCTGGCTGATTTTCTCGCAGGCTCGGCAGGTGAACTTCTCCCGCACTGTTTGGATCACCTTCCACTGGCGGGGGATCACTTCAAGCGTCTCAGTGATGTCCTCGCCCATCTTCACGATCCGGTCGGAACCACAGCAGGAACAGTTGGTCGGGGCCTCAACCACGACACGTTCGCGCGGCAGGTGGTCGGGAAAGGGTTTGCGCACTGGCTTGCGCCGCGCGAAGGCGCGCACGGCGCTGGTCGTGTCTGTAGTAGCGGCTTGTTCAGCTGCCAACGCATCCTCTATGGCTGCCGCTTCCAATTCCTCAAGCTGCAATTCCAGTTGATCGATCAGTCGGGCGCGACGTTCGGAAGAGATCCCGTATTTGTCGCGCCGCAGCTTGGCGATCTCCAGCTTCAATTCTTGGATCATTGCCTCCGTGCAGGAGACCAAGGCGCGGGCTTGCACCAATTCGGCCTCTGCAGCTTGCGCACGGGCGGTCTGCGCGGCAAGTGCGGCGCTCAATTCGGCGATTTGCAAGGCGGCATTTGACATGGCAGATGCCTAGCATAAACGCTACGAAAGGCCAATAAAAACAGGCGCTTCACCGCAGATTATCCAGCCGTTCTGGGCCTTTGCGTCCAGCGCGGATTACGCCAGTCGATCCCTTCCAGAAGATAACCGAGCTGGGCGGATGATATCGCCACAGCCGTCCCGTCCTGGCTCACAGGCCAGATGAACTTGCCCGCCTCAAGCCGTTTCAGATACAGCGACATGCCAACCCCGTCATGCCAGAGCAATTTCACCAAGTCGCCTTTACGCCCACGAAAGCAGAATATCTCACCCGCATGCGGGTCACGCCCAAGGCCCTGTTGGACAGACAACGCCAAGGTGTTCATCCCGCGCCGCATATCCGTCACCCCACCCGCAATCCAAACCTTCGTGCCCACCGGAAACGCGATCATGGCCGCACCATCAAGCCATTGAGCAGACGCGCAGCAGCCTCCATGTCAAAGCCGGAGGGGATCGTCACGCGACACCGCGGGCCGAGATCAATGGTCATGACAAGAGCTTGCGGCGCAGGAACATCATCAGGGCCAGAGCCGTCTTCGAGCTGAAGAACGCGCAAAAATTGTGGGCCAGCCCCAAGCAGCCCATTCTTGTGCCTATATCGCCAATCGTAAAGCTGTGATCGCGAAATGTCATGGCGCCGTGCGACCTCCGCCAATGTCACGCCATCGCCACGGCTTTCCTCAACGATCCGGACCTTCTCATCATCCGTCCAACGGCGACGGCGGCCGGTATCAGAGACCGACAAAACTTGAATACGGCGGGTGTCTTCGTGTGCGTCCATAAGGACACTCGATAAACAATCTCGCAGCCCATCAGCCAGACGGCCCTCGGCGGATGTTTACGAACAAACCGCCGCGGCCAAACTTGTTCTTGGCGTTTCCGAGAACTGAAATCCGGCTCAGCTTTGGTTGCAACTTCGACAACGTGACCGTGAAGCTGCGTTGCGCGATGACGCACATCAGTGCCAGCGCGGCCGGAAACAGGAAGAACGGAGCAAGGCGCCACGTCATCTCGCTGGCGATGCCGGCGCCGATGCTGGTACCGCTTCCGGCAAACACGAGGTCGGCCAAGGTCACCGGACGTATCAGGAACCCCGACAGACCTTGCGCGAAACCTGAAAGTGCCGGCACGCCCAGCGCCATGGCCGCCAGCAGGAACCCCGCGTACGAGGCCGCCGTGGTCAGGTCATTGGATCGCGGAACCTCGCCTTTCTTGCGCGCATCGTCGAGCTTCTTCTGCGACGGTTCATGTTGTTTGTCGTCGTCCTGATCGTCGCTCACGGCGTGGCCTCGAACGGCATGGCCAGAAACCGATCGAATGCGGCAGACCATACCGACAGCATCATGGGCGAAGCGACGGCGAAAATCACCAATCCCGCCAACGTGATGGCAGGCGCACCGACGAAAGCGACCATCAACTGCGGCATGGCGCGGTTGATGACCCCAAGCGCGACATTATAGATCAGCGAGGCCGCAAGGAATGGCGCAGCAAGGCTGAACGCGAGCGAAAACGCCTTGGACACATGGGCCACGGCCCAGGGCGAGAGTTCGCCCGCGGCGGGCATCTGTCCCGGCGGCAGGATTTGATAAGTCAGCTGAAACAACATGGCCAGCTTGACGTGAAGCCCCATCATCGCGGCCAGGGCAAGGCCGCCGATCACCAGAACATGTCCGATGGCCGGCATCGGTTCGGCCGCATTTCCGCCGAAAATCTGTGCCAGCGACGTTGCTTGCGCCGCAATGGACCCGGCGATCATGAGCACGAGAATGAAAAGGCGAAGGATTGCCCCGATGCTCAGCCCGATGATCGTCTCGGACAACAAGAGCAGATCCCACCGCGGTGCCACGGTCAGATCGGGCAGCTGCCCGGCGACAACCGGCGCAAGGATCGACGTAAACGCAAGCGCCAGAACCAGCCGAACCCTGACCGACACCACCCGCTCTCCGAAGATGGGCATCAGCGCCGCCGCCGCACCCACGCGCAGAAAGACGACGAACCCCAGTGCGAGCGCGGCCTGAACCTGGGCCAGAACCTCGCCCGTCGGGCCGTTCATGCCGCGATCAGGCCGACAAGCGACGGTTTTGCCCCGGTTCCTATTTCCTCGAAGGACAGGACCGGGTTGGCAAGACCGCGCGCCGACATCACCGTATGCAGAAACCGCCGGCGCCGGGCAGACGTGATGACGGCCGGAAAGGTACCGTTCTCGGCCGCGCTGCCGATCTTGTCCGAAATGGCGCCGGCAAGGCGATTGAAATCCTCGGGCGACAGGGCGACATCGGGCGCACCTGTTTCCGTTTCGATCTGATGCGCCAGAAAGGTATCCTCCCACTCTGGCGCGAGCTGCAGAAGCGGCAGCGTCCCGTCGGGCCTGCGCAGTTCCGCAACCATCTGGAACCCCAACCGCTGTCGGACGTGTTCGCAGATCGATTCCGCTGTGGCCCGGGCGCCGCGGGCTTCGGCGATCGCCTCGAGGATCAGGGGGAGGTTCCGGATGGAGACCCGCTCTTCCAGAAGTAACCGAAGCACGGCCAGCAACATGTCGACCGGAACCTTGTCGGGCACGAGTTCATCAAGGAGACAACGGTTGGCCTCTGCGCGCGTGGCGTCGGACAGGTTGGTGAATTCGTCCAGAAGGCGGCGAAGTGCCTTCATGGTCAGAAGCCGCGGGAAATTCTGTTTCATCACCTCGAGAAGGTGGGTCGCCAACACCTCGGTCGGGGTGACGGTGGTTATCCCGTTCAGCGCAGTCCGATCCTGGTCCGCCGACGCGATCCAGCGCGCCGGGGCCCCGTAAACAGGCTCCTTCACGTCCTCCCCGCTTGGAATGCCGGCCTGCTCGTCATTGATCAGGGCCAGAACGCGGTCGGCATATACCCTATCGCGCACCTGCTCGACACCATGAATGCGCAGGACATATGTTCCCGGCGGCAATGCCGCGTCGTCCGTCAGCCGGATCTCCGGCAGGATCAGGCCGTAAACCGTCGCCACATGGCGCCGCATGTTGCCGATCCGGGCATCCAGGCCCGTGGCCGGGTCAAGCACCATCGGAACCAAATCGGTCGCGAATTCAAGATGTATGTCGTCGAGATCCAACAAGTCCCCCATTACGACCTGGGGAAGTTCATTGGTATCGACCGCAGCGGCCGGTGACGGTCGCGCCGCCAGTCCGATCTTGCGCTGCACCGCCCAGGCCGCCCCACCAAGGGCCAATCCGCACGCAAGAAACGGCAGAAACGGCAAGCCGGGCACAATTGCGAACATCACCATCAACAGGGCAACCGTGCCGAGGGCGGGCGGGAAACGTCCCATCTGGGAGAAGATCGCGGTGTCGGTCGAACCGGTGGCGCCACCACGTGCCAACAGCAGCGCCGATGCGATCGAGATGATGACCGCCGGTATCTGGCTGACCAAACCGTCCCCGACCGTCAGAATTGCATAGGTTTCGAACGCCCGCCCGATCGGCATGTCGTGCACCACCACACCGATGATCAGCCCCATAACGATGTTCAGCATAGTGATCAAAAGGCCGGCCACCGCATCGCCCTTGACGAATTTCGATGCACCGTCCAGCGATCCGAAGAACGTCGTTTCCTGCTGCTCCTTCTCGCGACGTTCCTTGGCTTCGGTGTGATCGATGGCGCCGGCGGACATGTCACTGTCGATCGCGAGTTGTTTTCCCGGCATTCCGTCCAGCGCAAAGCGCGCGCCCACCTCGGCCATCCGGGCGGCACCCTTGGTGATGACCACGAAGTTGACGATGAGCAGAACACCGAAAACAACGACCCCCAGGAACAGGCTGCCGCCCATGACGAAGCTGGCGAAGCCCTCGATGACCCCCCCGGCGGCGCCCGTCCCCGTGTGCCCTTCACCAATGATAAGCTTGGTCGAAGAGACGTTGAGGGAAAGCCGGAGCATGAGCGACGCCAGAAGAATCGTGGGAAACGCGGAAAAATCCAGCGGCCGTTCAATGAACAGCGTCAGCGTGAACATCAGGATCGCCAGCGCGAACGAGATCGTCAGCCCGACGTCCAGAACCCAGGCCGGCATCGGCAGGATCATCATCACGATGACCCCCATCAGCGCCAGCGCCAGCAGGATCGTCGGCTGAAACAGACGCTGCACTGAAAACGTCATGGCCGGCCGCCTTCTGGCTGTGCCCCGATCAGCCAGATCAGATGCTGCGGATCCGGGACTCTAGAGACGCGAGGGGATGTCCTGCCCCAACAGCTCACAACGACCGAATGGGAATCGTCACGGTGCAAAAGTATGGTTTGGCTCATCGGCGCTTCTCGCTTGCGGTGCCGAATTCTTCGGCCCTGTCGCAATACGGCTAGCGATTCTTCGTTTACAAACGGTAAGCGTCCGCCGTCCTTATTCCGCGCCGAGCAGGTCGCTCAATGCTTGGCGGCGCGCCCTGCTTTCGCTCAAGAGCGCCTTGTTCGCAGCGAGAACACCAAGAGTATCCGCGGTATCAGACGTCCCCGGCATCTCGTCCGGTTGCACCACATCGCCGGAGGGGTCGGGCAAGCTCCGCGCGATCGTCACCAACTCAACCGCTTCCGGGTCGGCCAAACCGGCAAGGTAACTTTCCGCGATCCTTGGCGCGTCTTCGAGAAGGGCAAGCCGTGCACGGAGGATTCTCTCCCGCGCGGTCGGAATTTCGGTTATATCGCCCAAGGCGGCCCGGGCCTGTGCTGGCATGCGCAAGGCGGCCAATCGTTCGGCCAGGGGGAGGCGCGCCGGCGCGATCAGCGGTTGTCGGGCAATTTCCGGCAGACCCACCGATAGAAACTCCGTGTCATCGGACCGTTCGGCCAACCCCACCAGAGCCGCACTTCGCAGTGGCTCGGCAGCGGCGATGTTCATGAAACCCCGCGCTTTCATTTCACGCAGATATTCCAATGCCTCCTTTATCGAACCATTGTGGATCAAAGCTTGAACGGTCGCTGTCGCCAGCGGCGCGGCCATTTCGGACAATCGGATCTCGGAGGTGAGCGCCTGAGCATTTTCAATGAACGAAAGTGTGACCGGGGATTCCGATGCAATCTGCGACTTCAGAAGTTCAACCATCGCCCGGGCCGCGTCTTTGCTTCGGCTGGCGGACACTTCAGCCAGTTTCGCCTCGGCGGATACGCGGTTGTCTGCGTCGAGGTCCAACTCGGCCGCCACCATTGTCGCGCCGGGAGAAGGGTCGGACCCACCACGCTCGATGGCATTCCGAATGGCCAATGCACCATCCCGATCGCCACGCTGCAAAAGCGCAGACGCGACGCGCGGTCCGAGGTGACGGCGAAGATGTGAAGGCCATGCGGAAAAGGTGGCGATCACGGCATTTCGCGCCAGCGGTTTGTGTTGCCCTGACTTATCGGCAAGCAAACCCCAGATGGCGACCGACGTGTCACAATCGAGTTGGCTGTGAAGCGCGGACTCGCGCGGCACGTCGCCATCATCCATGATACGCGCAATATCTCCAAGCAGTGCATCATCGGGCTGTCCCGGGCGCACGGACCGCAACAGCGCCCGCGCTTCGGCGCCGAACGTCATGTAAATCATCTGACGCGCCAGGTTTCGGTATCCCGCGTTGACAGGACGGTCGCGCACGTCGACCAGGTTTACGCGCGCCTCGCCAAACCCCTGGATCACGATCTCGGGGTTGAACCATGCGCCGACGTCCAAAGTATCGGCTGCGATACACGGCCCCTCGGCCACGCTGTAGGATTGACCGGCGGTCTGCCGTCGATCCCGGTCGATCTGGGTTTCGATACGGATGTTCCCGCCCCCGTCCGGGTCCTGTCGCGCAGGTGTCGGATCATCCTCAGGTTGGACCGAGAAAACGGGGATCTGCTCCGGCAAGCGCATATGGAGGTCTGTCACCCCCTGCGAAACGCCGCGCGCAACTTGCGCGATCAAGGTCCGATGAACATCCTGCAATTGCGATGGAGTTTCGTGACCAAGTTCGGCCATGGGCCCATGGCTTGGCAGCAGCCGCGGTTGCGGAAAAACCACCGGCAGCGTTAGCTTTTCTGATACCTCGGCGGTCGTTTCAGCATTGACCGGACCGTCCAAACGTCGTTCAAACCGGGCTCCGGGCGACGGCGCGCCGTCGACAATATCGATCATCAGCCCTTGGTTCGGAAGTTCCACCACTTCGAGACGGCACCGACACCCGAGGCTGAACGCCACGGTTCCACCATCATGATTGCGGATCTCTGTCAGACGACCCGCATCCAGTCTGCGAAACACATCGGAGAGATCGAATCCGGTCCTCGCGTCGGTTCGAAGTTCATATCCTTCGCCGACGCGCCCAAGCCGCCACATCGGACGCCGGTCGAAATCGATAACCAGCCGCGTAAATCCCGGGTGCTCGCCACTGCGCACACGCGTTTCGGCGGAAACGGCGCCGCTCAACATGCCGATGCATATCAGAGCCGCAGTGGCGCTGATGCGGCGCGATCGCATCAACGCGATACAGGACCTGGCACATTGAAAAATCATGCGGCTTTCGCGCCCTTCAGCGATTCTTCGAGGTCTGAAAAAGCAGGACGCATATGATGCGGCATGTTCTGGCGTCCGACTTCGATGCAGATGTTGGGAGAATGATTGTGAAGATTCGCGACGAGGACTTCACGGATCAATTGATAGAAGTGCGCATCTTCCTCGACGACCGCCTTGACGCGCACGGCGATCGGTCCCACCAGTCCATAGGCAAGAAAGACCCCCAGAAACGTGCCGACCAAGGCCCCACCGATCATCTTTCCGAGAATCTCGGGCGGTTGGTCGATCGAAGCCATGGTCTTGATCACGCCCAGAACCGCGGCGACAATTCCCAACGCGGGCAATCCGTCTGCGACCGTCTGAAGTGCATGACTGGAGTGGAGCGCATGGTGCAGGCTCGCATCCATCCGCTTTTCCAGAACTTCCTCGACTTGATGGGGATCATCATAGTTCATCGACGCGGACCTCAGCGTGTCGCAGATAAGTTCCACCGCCTCATGGTCTGCCTGCACCCTTGGATATCTGCCGAATATCTCGCTACTGTCGGGCGCCTCTATATGTTCTTCCAGCGCCACCGGATTCTGCTTTGCCAGGCGGATGAGCTCATAAAGAAGGCACAGAAGGTCTCGGTAGTCGCCGGCTTTCCAGCGCGGCCCCTTGAATACCTTTCCCAAGTCCCTGCAGGTCTGCTTGATCGCCGGAATGTCGTTCGAAAGAAGAAACGCCCCAACCGCGGCCCCCCCGATCATCGTCATCTCGAAGGGCAGTGACTTCAGGATGATCGCCATCTTGCCGCCGGCCATGAGATACCCGCCGAACACCATCACGAACACCACGGCGATACCGATCAAACCAATCATTTCAGCTCTGTCTCCTTGGGTGGGACCCTGAGCCCCGGAACAAACGTGGTTGTGCGAACCCGCAGCATGACGGCGGCTCGCCTGGATTTATCTGGCCGGCGCATTTGCGTTGCGACCGGCGAGAATCACACTGATGACATTGGCCGCTTCGGGCGACAGGCCCTCCACGACCTTCGCCGCGGCGTCCGGCCTCATCCGGCCGAGGAATCCGGCCGCAAACTCGGGCACCATGGTTTCGAACAACAACGCCGCTTCCTTGGGTTTCATGTTTTCGTAAACAGCCGTCAGGCGCGCAACATCGGTCTCGGCGGCGGAGTCCGCACGGGCGAGCGTTTCTTCCAACGCGCGTTCAGCCGCCTCCAGCGCCGCCAGCTGATCCGCGATCTCGGCCTCGGCCGTCGCCAGTTTGGCCGAACGCGCGGCATACCGCGCCTCGCGCTCATCCAGACGTTCTTCCCGTTCGCGCAGAGCCTCGAGAACGGTGGCGACATCCCGCGGCGGCTCGCAAGATTGGTTCGCGAAACCACCACCTCGAACGTCGAGATCTCCCATTTCGCGCGCTATCGCCTGTCCCGTGCCACCGATCAGGCGCAGCAGCCCCGACAACACGAGAATCAGCGCGATCACCGACAACGGCCCCAGCCCGACACCCATCAACCGTCGTTTACGCATCATTCCGCAGCCTCCGGGGTTGCCGCGTGCCGGTGGCTGGAAAAGAAGGATCGCACGGGGGGGCTGGCGGTCGTCAATGGCACCGGTTCGGGTTCGGGGCTGGCCCGCGTGGGTGGAGCGGCCGGCCCTTCGGCGGGACGACGAAAGGACACCGGCGGTTCCTTGGCCGGCTCCGCGCTCGATGGACCCACTGGATCGGCATCGGAAAGGTCATGCAGGGCCGCAACGTTCAGCTCCAGCCGCCGCGCCACGTCTTCCGCCCTTCGGGTCAGTTCTTCCAACGTGCGGCCAGAGGCGCCCGCCTCGGTCTGCGCCGCTTTCAGGGTACGGGTCATTCCGTCGACTTGCGCCGACAGAACGGCAATCGCACCCCCCATGCCGTTTTCGAGGTTGGTAAAGCGGGTCAGCCGGCGTGACAGCACGACGCAATAGAACGCAGCACCCAGGGCGCCTGCGATCATCAGGATATCGGAAATCAGTGTCATGCCCTCTCCTCAGTTAAAGACGAATTCCATGATGAGCAGGTCGCGCACGCGCCCTTCACCCGTGACGATCTGCGCCCGCCGCAGCATCTGGGCACGCAGCCGGTTCAGACCCGCGGGTTCCTCGAGCTCTGACGGTTCTACCGCACGTAGGTAGCTGTTCAGCACATCGACGATTCGCGGCATCAGGGTCGTCACGTCGTCCACATGCGACCGGGCGACCTCGACCTGGCCCCGGAAACGCAGCACCCGACCACCGACACCCAACGGGATCAGGATCGGGTCCATCGGAACGAAAGCGATGTCGGGAAGCGCGGCAATCGCGGGTGGTGCGGCGTCGTTTCCATCCGGCGTGGCGCCGCCCAGAATCAACCCGCTCCATACACCGTAAAACCCGGCACCCCCCAGCACCAGCGCCAGGATACCCCCAAGAACAAGGCCCTTGGACTTGCCCGGCCTGGTTGCCGGCGCCCCGTCAAAGTCAGCTTCTGCCTGTGCCATTCCGCGATCCGATCAATACTTTGTCGAATCCTTCTAACCGCATTTCGACTAACCGAATCTTAAGACGGGACGGTGCAGGGTCAGATGGTGAGAGGACAGAAGTCCGCACCATCAGGAGGATGATCTTGCAACAAATCGTATCCGTTTGGTCGGGTCTGACCAGCCAGCGCCGGATCGTCGCCATCCTGGCCGCGATCGCAATGATTTTGGCGGTCGTCGGATTGGTTCGCATGGCCACGACGCCATCGATGACCCTGCTTTATGCCGGGCTGGAAAACGACGCCGCGGGAGAGATCGTCGGTGCGCTCGAGGCCCAGGGTGCGACCTATGAAATCCGCGGTGCTTCGATTTTCGTCGACAGCGCCAAACGTGATGAACTGCGACTGACGCTGGCGTCGGAAGGTTTGCCGCGCAACTCGGCACAGGGGTATGAACTGCTCGATTCCCTTTCCGGTTTCGGCACGACCTCGCAGATGTTCGATGCCGCCTATTGGCGTGCGAAGGAGGGTGAACTGGCCCGCACGATCGTTGCCAGCCCCGACATCCTCAATGCGCGGGTGCATATCGCCAATCCGGGCGCCAAGCCGTTCCAGCGTGATATCAGCCCGACAGCAGCCGTCACGGTAACCACAACGGGCGGCGATCTGCCCGCGGCCCACGCGCGGGCGCTGCGGTTCCTGGTGGCTTCCGCCATCGCCGGATTATCCGCCGCCGATGTATCGGTCATCGATTCGCGCAGCGGGACAATCCTGTCGTCCGATGCGCAAGCGCAGGGCGAAACCCGTGGCGAGGACCGCGCCGCCGCGATCAAGCGCAATGTCGAACGACTGCTCGAAGCGCGGGTGGGCTTTGGCAAGGCCGTTGTCGAGGTCAACGTCGAAACGGTAACGCAAAGCGAATTGATCACCGAACGCACCTTCGATCCCGAAGGACGCGTCGCCATCAGTTCGGACACCGAAGAGACATCCACCAGCACCAGCGATCAGGGCGGCGGCGATGTCACTGTCGCCAGCAACCTTCCCGATGGCGATGCCGCCGTGAACGGCAATCAATCCCAAAGCGAAAACTCGGTAACGCGCGAGCGCGTCAATTACGAAGTTTCGGAGATCCAGCGCGAGGTGACGCGCGCGCCCGGTGCAATCCGTCGCCTTTCGGTGGCCGTGCTGGTCGACGGGCTGATCGCGCCCGATGATGCGGGGGTGCCGGTCTGGGCGCCCCGCCCCGAAGACGAGATGCAGGCCCTGCGTGAACTGGTCGCCTCTGCCGTCGGTTTCGATGCCGAACGGGGCGACAGCCTGACCCTCAAGACGATGGAATTTCAGATGCCCGAGACGCCGGGCACTGCTCCGATCGGCGGGATTTTCGGACCGATCGACATCGATGCCATGCGACTGGCGCAACTGGGCGTGCTGGGCACCGTCATTCTGCTGCTGGGCCTGTTCGTCATTCGTCCCATCCTAGCCCCGAAAGCGGTTGAGCAACCGTTCGCGCTGGTGCCGCCGGACCCGACCGCCACCAAGGTTCTCACCGGCGAGATCGCGGATGATGAAGACGCCCTCTCGAATGCCGACGACCTTTCGGGCCTGCGCACCGACATATCCCACCCCGACACCGAAGATCCGGTCGGTCGGCTGCGCAAACTGATTGACGAACGACAAGAAGAATCCCTTGAGATCCTGAAAAGCTGGATGGAAGACACCGAGGAGCCCGCCTGATGCCCACACCACTGCGCCTTGAAGACTTCGGCGGCCCGGCCGCCAGAGTGAAATCACCGGCCGCCATGCCCGACCTCGACGTGGCTTCGACGGCCCCCGCGGCCGATGCCCTGGATGCCTTTGACAAGGGATACATGGCCGGCTGGGACGACGCCAACAAGGCCGCCGAAGCCGCGGCATCCGAATCGGACGTCAACATGCGGCAAAGCCTTGAGGATCTGGGCTTCACCTATCACGAGGCGCGGGTTCACGTGATGACGGCCCTTATCCCCCTGCTGAAGGGCATCGTCACGAAAGTCCTGCCGAAACTGCTGCACGACACCCTGGGTCACCGGATCGTGCAGGAGGTCGAAAGCATGGCCGACAGCGCCGCCGACCTTCCCGTCGACCTGATGATATCGCCCCACGACGCACCCGCCATTCGCCCCGTTGTCGAGGATGTCAAAACCCTGCCGCTCCGCCTGATCGAAGAGCAGAGTATCGCCCCCGGCCAGATGTTCCTGCGCGTCGGGAACACTGAACGCGAGGTCGATCTGACCGGCGTTCTCGATTCGATTGCCGAATCCGTTGCCAGCCTGGACCAAATGAACAAGGAAACGTTGCGCCATGGATGATGCCGCCGCCACCCCCGATACCGACACCGGACAAAAGGATCCGATGTCACATCCTTTCTCGCACGTGCCGCTGGACATCACCGTCTCGGTTGGCAGGGCCCGACCGATGCTGCGCGACTTGTTGCGCCTCGGACGGGATTCGGTCCTGCCGCTCGACAGCAAGGTCGACGATCCCGTCGAGCTGTTCATCGGTGACCGCCTGATTGCGCGCGGCGAACTGCAGGAGCTGGACGGCGATCAGGCCGGTCAGCTTGCCGTGCGCCTGACCGAAGTCGCGGATCTGGGAAGCGGGCTCTGAGGTTGCAGCGAACCATCATCATCCTGGCGACGCTGGCGTTCATCATGGCCACGCCCGTCGGTGCGCAGGAACTGACCCTTGACCTGGGCGAGGGCGGGTCGCTGACCGCACGGTCGGTCCAGTTGATCGCGCTTCTGACCGTGCTCAGCCTGGTGCCCGGCCTGGCAATCATGATCACCTGCTTTCCGTTCATCGTCACGGTGCTGTCGATCCTGCGTCAGGGAATCGGACTTCAGCAATCGCCACCGAACATGCTGATCGTGACGCTGGCCCTGTTCCTGACCTATTTCGTGATGGAGCCGGTGTTCATGGAAGCATGGAACACCGCCATCGGCCCGATGACCGAAGGCACGCTGTCGGTCGAACAGGCGTTGCCGCGCGCGCTTGCTCCATTCCGCATTTTCATGGCCGGGCGTATCGACCCCGGCACGTTCGAGGCGCTGACATCGCTGCGCCCGGAGAGCGGCGCCGGCACCGCCTCCCCCGACGCGCCGCTGTCGCTTCTGGTGCCATCGTTCCTGCTGTCGGAAATCGAACGGGCGTTCCAGGTCGGCTTCCTGATCTTCCTGCCGTTTCTGATCATCGATCTGGTTGTCGCGGCCATCCTGATGTCCATGGGAATGATGATGGTGCCCCCCGCAATCGTTTCACTGCCTTTCAAGCTGGCCTTCTTCGCCGTGGCGGACGGCTGGACCCTGATTTCCGGCGCCCTGGTCCGAAGCTACTTCTGAAGAACCATGCACAGGTGTCGGGGTCCGACTTGAAGACAACGGGATTTGGCCCCAGACTGGACCCCTACCATCAGGGATCCGCCATGACCGTTCGCATACTTGTTCTCGTCTGCGCCTGCATCCTGGCGACCCATGGCGCAGCGGCGCAGACGTTTCGCGCGCTTCTGGGGGATCGTGTTCTCGGCACCGTGGAATACACATCATCGGGCAGCGGCAAGACCCGCACCGACCGGATGGCGACAGCTCTGGACAACACGCCGCTTGGCGTCGGCGATGGCACGTTCGAGGCGATATCGCGCCCGGTCACGGTCGATGGCAAGCGAATGCGCCAATACACTGGCGTCAGTCAATCACGGCGCAAGAGCCGATCGATCACGGTGCTGCACGATGCCGGGAAAGCCCTGCGGACCGACATTTCACCGACAAGCGAACGCACCGACCTCTCGGATCCTGCCCGCGTGCCGGCCGGCATCATCGATCTTGCCCAGGCTTTCGGGCGTCTGGCGCACAGCACGGGTTGCCCCGAACCCTTCCGTTTCTACGACGGTCGTCGCGCGATCACGGTGCAGACACTTGCCCGCACACCAACCGGCGGGGGCATGACATGCACGGTCGCCTACCGTGTCGTGGCCGGGCCGGGTCATCTGTCGCCGTTCGGCTTTCGCAAGCTGGACCTCACGCTGGATTACAACGCCCGCGGTGTTCTGGACAACGCGACGGTGAGGGCGGGATTGTTTTCGCTGGCCCTGCAGCGTTGATCGTTCAGCGCAAAAGAAACAGGGTGATGGCCGGAAACGCGAAGAGGAGGATGACCCGTAACACATCCGCCATGACGAACCACGCCACCGCGCGATAGATGTCCGGCATCGGTGTCTCGGGGTCCATACCGTTGATGATGAAAAGATTCATTCCGACAGGGGGTGTGATCAACCCGACCTCCACCACGATCAGCACCAGTATCCCGAACCAGATTGCCATGTCCTCGCCGCTCATCCCGAAATCCAGCCCGGAGATGACCGGAAAGAACACGGGCACCGTCAAGAGGATCATCGACAGGCTGTCCATCACGCAGCCGAAAACCAGGTAGAACAACAAGATCGCCGCCATCACGACAGATGGTGACACATCCTGTGCGACGACGAAACCGGTCAGGCTCTGGGGCACCTGGGTCAGTGCCAAAAATCCGTTATAGATCCCTGCGCCAAGCACGATGAAGAAGATCATCGCCGTCGAGCGGGCCGTGACCTGAAAGCTCGTGACGAGTGTGCGCCACGTCAATCCACCCTTCAGCAAGGCAATCAACCCCGTGCCGAATGCGCCCACTGCCGCACCTTCGGTCGGGGTGAATACGCCGCCGTAGATCCCGCCGATCACCACAATGAAAACCAGCAGCACGGGCCAGACGTCCAGCAGACCGCGAAACCGGGCGGCCACCGGGATCGGCGCCCGCGTGCCGTCCGCCTCGGGGTGCACCCGGACATAGATCGCGATCACCGCGACATAGGTCAGCGCGGCCAGAATCCCGGGCACCAGGGCGGCAAGAAACAACTTCGCGATGTTCTGTTCGGTCAGGATGGCATAGATGACCAAGACAATGGACGGCGGTATCAGGATCCCCAGCGTCCCACCGGCAGCCAGGGTTGCGGTGGCGAAACCGCCCGGGCAACCGTTGCGCCGCAATTCGGGCAGCGCGACCTGGCCCATGGTCGCCGCGGTCGCAAGGGACGAGCCGCAAATCGCCCCGAACCCGGCACAGGCCCCCACCGCCGCCATGGCAACGCCACCACGCCGATGGCCCAAAAATCCTTCGGCGGCCCGAAAAAGCGCCTGGGACATCCCCCCAAGTGTCGCGAACTGCCCCATCAGCAGGAACATCGGCACGATCGATAGCGCGTAGTTGGAGAACGTGGTGTAGGTTTCGCTTTTCAGGCGCGCCAGGGCCATTCCCGTGCCGCCGGTCACAAAGGTCAGGCCGCCGACGCCGACGATGAACATCGCCAGACCGATCGGCATCCGCAGAAAGATCAAGGTCAGGAGCACGGGAAACGACCAGAACCCCGCTTCGAGCCCGCTCAATGGTCTGCCCCTGACACGCCGGTGATAATCGTCCGGTCGGCGACCATTTCGAAGATCCGCGCCACAGCCACATAGACCGCGACAAGTGCCGCGATTGCGGCCGCCACAAGGCTGAGCCCATAGGCCCACCAGACCGGAAACTGCAAGAGGAACGTCGTCTGGCCGCTGCGCATCTTGCTCTCCATACCCTCGCGCAGTTGCCAGGCGATCATGACCAGAACAACCGCAAACGCGATGTCGGCCAAGCCGCCAAGGACTTGTCGAACCAGGCGCGGAAAATGACGCACGACCAGATCGACCGACGCATGACCGTTGGTGATCTGACAGAATGGCAGCCAGGCGAACACGACGAAAGCGATCGCCGCCTCGAGGATCTCGTAATCACCATTGATCGGGCCAATCCCGGTCGCCAGCAAAGCCTCGGAAACCCCGGGCGCCAGTGTCTGCATCATATCGCCGTTGAGAAACGCGTTCAGGGTGCGCCCCGCGATCGAGGCGCAGACCATGGCGATGACGCCGAGCAGGACACCGCCGCCAAGAATGGCCATGGCCTGCGACACCCGCAAGAAGAAGAGATGCATCATAGGACCTTGCAGGAATGTCATCATCGCTGTCGCGCACCACGGCGATCACGCTCAGGTGCGTTCAGCCGTCGAACTCGGCCATCAAACGCCGTGCTTCGTCGATGAGGGCTTGCCCGTCGATCCCGCGCCCGCGCATGTATTCAACCCAGGACGTATAGATCGGCGCCACCTGATCGCGCCATTCATCCGCCTGTTCTCCGGACACGGTGACGATCGTGTTGCCCCGATCTACGGCAATCCTGCGCGCGGGCGCGTCGGCTGCCGCCTGGGTTCCGCCGGCGAAAATCGAGAACTCCAGGCCGGAATTCTCATCGATCACCGCCTGCAGGTCGGGCGGCAGGGTATCGTAACGGGTCTTGTTCATGGCCAGAACGAACGTCAGCGTGTAAAGTCCGGCGTCTTCGAATTCGGTGTGGTTGCTGACCAGCTCGGGGATCTTGACGGCCTGGGTCACCTCCCAGGGAACGGTGGTTCCGTTGATCACCCCCCGCGACAGGGCCTCGGGGACGGCGGGCAGCGGCATTCCCACCGGCGTGGCCCCGACACCATCCAGCAATTCGTTCACCAGCCGCGAACCGCCGCGAATTTTCATGCCCTTCAGATCACCGGGGCTGACGACCGGTTGCGTGGTATGCAAAACGCCCGGCCCGTGCACCCAGGTGCCCAGGACCTGAACATCGGCAAAATCGCTGTCTTTCATGTGCCGTTCGAACATCTGCCAGTATGCAGACGATGCGGCGCGGGCGTCCTTGACGAAAAACGGAAGCTCGAACACCTCGGTCGTCGGGAACCGGCCCGGCGTATAGCCGACGACGGTCCACACGATGTCGGCAATGCCGTCGATCGCCTGGTCAATCAGTTCCGGGGGCGTTCCCCCCAATTGCATGGACGGAAATCGGTCAATCTTGATACGCCCGTCCGATTCCTCCTGAATCCGGTCAGCCCAGACATCAAGGATCAGCGCCGGGACGTTGGATTGGGCCGGAAGAAAGTGGTGCAGGCGCAGTGTCACCTCCTGCGCGAAGGCGCCTGTTCCCGACATCGCGAGCGCGGTCCACACCAACGCTGCGCCACCGATCGACTTCAGTGGAGTCTGCATCCCGATTTCCATTTTGTTCCTGCACGGCCTGATGCGATTATGACAGGCTTGACCCCGATCGGCCATTCCAAATTCGTGCGTTCGGGAACAGAACGCGCAGCACGGGAACGTCAGCGAACGATGAATTCCGCGTGGAGCGCGCCGGCCGCCTTGATGCTTTTGAGGATGTCGATCATGTCGCGCGGCGATACCCCGAGGGCATTCAATCCCTGAACGACTTCAGACAGGGACGTGCCGTCGGGCACTTCGGCAAGCCCGATACCCGGTTCCTCCTCGATGCCGACATTGGTGCGCGGCACGACCACGGTTTCGCCCTCTGCAAATGGATTGGGTTGCACCACTTGCGGCGCCTCCTCGATACGCAACGTCAGATTGCCCTGGCTGACGGCAACCCTGCTGATCCGCACGTCTTCGCCCATGACGATCGTGCCCGAGCTCTGATCCACGACCACCCGCGCCTTTCGCTCGGGTTGCACGGCGATATTCTCGATTCGTCCCATGGCATGCGCGGGCGAGCGCATGCGCGTCGCCTCGATGTCGACCAGCACCGTTCCGGAATCCAGCATCAGCGCGACCGCACGGTTCAGATCGCTGTTGATCGCCTGTTCGATGCGGGCCGCAGTCGTGAAATCGGGTGTTCGCAGCGCCAGGCGGATCGACGTGAGTCCCGTAAAGTCAAAGTCGATCTCGCGCTCCACCCGCGCGCCGGACGGGATGACGCCGGCTGTCGGGACACCTTGGGTAATGGTCGCGGCATCGCCTTCGGCCACGACACCGCCCGCAAGGACGGTACCCTGGGCCACGGCATAGATCGTGCCGTCGGCCGCTGTAAGAGGTGTCATGACCAGGGTGCCACCCATCAGGCTGCCGGCGTCGCCGATGGCGGACACGGTCACGTCGATCTGGCTTCCGGCCCGCGAAAAGGGCGGCAACGCTGCGGTGACCAGCACGGCCGCAACATTCTTGGGGCGAAACTGTTCGCCGGTCACGTTGACGCCCAGTCGTTCCAGGATGTTCGACATGATGTCTTCGGTGAACGGCGCGTTGCGCATTCCGTCTCCGGTGCCATTCAACCCGACAACCAATCCATAACCGACCAGATCGTTTCCCCGCACCCCGTCGAATTCGACAAGATCCTTTATCCGGACGGGGCTGGCCGACAGGTGCAGCGGGATCATGAAAACCAGAACCGCGATCCTGAGCGCGGGGATCATCGCAGATACCCCGACAGCGTAAGTTGTGACAGGCGTGCGGTGACCGAAAAGAACGTTTCAAGCTGGGTCTGCACGGCCTGCAGATCGGTGGCGGTGTCATAGGGATCCGCCGCCACCAGTTCGTACAGCGCGAAATTGGTTGCCGCACGTTCCGACGCGTTTCTGGTGCGGGCGGTTTCGATCCTGTGTTCCAAAGTCCCGACATCGGCCCGCAGTATCGTGATACCACCGCTTGCCGAAAGCGAATCCTCGGCGATGTGGCTGACCAGCGCGCTCTGTTCGTCTGGACGATCCGATAAAGCGCCTCGATCGATCAGGGCACCCATGGCGGCAACGCCCATCGCATGACGCAGCGAGGCGGCGCGCGCGTCCAGATCGAAGGCTGCCGACTCACCAGGGGCTACGCGAAAATCCGCGATCGGCACATCCGAACCGAGATAGCGCGTCGTCTCGAAGCCACCGCCGGCGCCGAAATAATCTGTCACCGTGTCGATGACGTCTTGGGCCGTCGGCGTCGCCGGCAACGCTGCGATCAGGTCGTCCAGCATGACGGACGTCGCCGCGATCGGGGGATTGTCGGTCGCCGAGCCGCCAAAAACACTGCGCCCCGCGACCGACGTGTTCAAGGCGCCGACAATGGCGTCGAACCGGCTGCTGGCGTCCTTTCCGAAGCTGCGCAGAAGCGCAGTGTCCGATGAGGCATCCAGGGCAAACGCCGCCGTGGACAGATCTTCAAGGTGCGCCGACATGTGCGTAAGCGCCGATTGTGCCCCCGACGCGAACATCGCCGCTTCTGTCGCCGCCGTGTCATAGCCGGCAAGATTGCTCAG
Source organism: Oceaniglobus indicus (assembly GCF_002751875.1). Taxonomy (GTDB): domain Bacteria; phylum Pseudomonadota; class Alphaproteobacteria; order Rhodobacterales; family Rhodobacteraceae; genus Oceaniglobus; species Oceaniglobus indicus. The sequence goes on from NZ_NMZM01000002.1 coordinate 294,604, forward strand.
CGTGCGTTCGAGAACGCTGACCGGCCCGATGTCCCCGGCAAGGGCCGAGCGCAAGTCCGACTTGCGCCCCGTCGTCAGTTCCTGTGCCAGCGTGTTCAGGTCGCCCCGGATCCGGGCATTGCTCAGCCGGTTCGAAAAGCTCATGGCGAGATCGCCAATGGACGTCATCATGTCAGATCTCCGTCAATCGCCGCAGCATTTCATCCACGGCCTGGATCACCCGCGCATTCGCGGCGTAAGATTGTTCGATAAGCAGCAGCTTCTGCATCTCCTGATCGCTGTCGACGCCGCCGGCCAATTCGCGCTGGCGCAATGTGTCGGATCGGCTCTGTGCGAAGGTCGACGCCTGCTCGGCCCGGAAATTCGCACCACCGACAACCGACAGCAGTTCCGATGCGTGGCCGGCAGCGGACCGTGTTCGGCCATCGGAGAACGCTGGACGGGACGCCCCAAGGGCATCGGAAAGTCCTTGCAAAAGCGCGCTGTTGCCGACGGGTCCGGGGATGTTGGCGTTGATTCCGTCGCGCAGACGCCACGCCTCGCCGCCGGCGCCCGGATCGACGCGCGCATTCAGCGTCAGCCGCTGGGCCAGCCCCACCGACGCCGGCGGCACCAATGCGTCGCCTCCGTCCGTAAACAGGCCCGCATCGCCGGCGCCCAGGGTCGAATCCAGACCCGACTGTTGAAACCGGCCGATCAGGTCTGCGGCCAGATCATCGAGTTGGTCCTGCGCCGCCGGGGCCAGGACATCGCGCACCTGAAAATCGCCGGCGAGAGAGCCGCCATCCATGCGGCCCGTGCCATCGCGGAACACGATAGGTCGGCCGTTGATCGTCAGGTCCGAAAGCCCGGAACCGGGCGTCATGCCCGGGGTCACCGCGTTGGCCGGGGAAAACTCGATATCCGCCACACCGTTGTCCAGCAAAACCTGGCCGCCGGTCGTCATCAACGCCACGCTGCCACGATCACGCGGCAATTCGCGCAAGGGCACGATCATCGAAATCTCGTCGATCAGCTGCTGGCGCTGGTCCAGCAGGGCGTTCGATTGCGGTGTATTCAGTTGTATCCGCGCGATGGCGCCGTTCAGATCCCGGATCTGGCCCAGATTTGTCTTCAGGGTGTCGACCTGCGCGGCGATCCTGCCATCCGCCGACAACCGCTGGGCCTGAACCGCCGTCGCAGCGGTATTGAACGACCGCGCCAGATCCGCCGCGCCATGCGCAACCGAATCAAGCCGCGTGGTGGCGTCCGGACGGCTCGCCGCCTCGATCAGGCGGCCTTCCAGCGTTGCGATGCGCCCGGGCAGGGAAAACGGGCTGTCCGCCGCACCCAGGGCGTCCTGAAACGACCGGTGGAACGACAGGGCAGATCCAAACATGCCGACCTCGGCGTCGGATTGCCGCCGGTCCGACAGCACGACCGCGTTCACGATCCGCAATTCGCCCGACACCCGCACCCCGCCCAGACTGGCGCTGGACAGGGATATCTCGCGCCGCCCGAAGCCTTCGGTCAGGCTGTTGGAGATATTGGACGATACCGATTGTGCGGATCGCCCGACGGCACCAAGCCCCGTGAGGGCATTGGCCAGGGCCGCTGACATGCTCATCGTTTCGTTCCTTTCCTGCGGGATCGTTCAGCCGGCGTGGTGGCGAACGCGATCACCGCTTGAGGTTGGTGGTTTCCTGCATCATCTCGTCCACCGTCTGGATCACCTTCGCGTTCGACGAATAGGCGCGCTGAGTCTGGATCAGGTTGGTCAGTTCCAATGCGACGTCGGTCGCTGATCCTTCGCGCGAATATCCCTGGGTGGTGCCGGTGGGGCCGTCACCCGCATTCCAGAGGAACATCGGACCACTGTCCGCCGAAAGCCTGTAGGTCTGGTTGTCGCCCGACGTCAGTCCCTGGGGGTTGGGCACATCGACCAGCGGCACCTGATAGATCGGACGATTGAAGCCGGTGTCATAAATGGCCTGGACCACGCCGTCGGGATCAATCTCAACGCCGATCAGGTTTCCCACGGGCGATCCATTCTTGCTCAGGTCCGTGGGGGCGAAGCTGGCCGCCAGCTGGGTCGTGCCGCCGTTGTCGCCGGGCAGGCCGATGTTCAGATCAATGTCACCGCCGCCGGCCGTCAGTGTCATCTGGCCCGTCAGGGGATCATAGGCGCCACCGCTGACCGTGGTCACGTTCAGCAGGGTACCACCCCCGGTCGCGGCATCGCTGAATTCCAGCGTGTATTCACCGATAACCGCACCACCGGATGCCGAATCGGTGACGACCATCGTCCACGTGTTCGACGCGCCCGCCGCCGGAACCGTGGGTGTATAGGTCACGCCAAGCGATTCGGATTGGCCGAGATTGCCGAAGTATTCCACCGACAGGTCAAGGGGATCGCCGGCGGCACCCGCGTTGGTATCGGTCGAGGGCAGGTTGACGCCCATGTTGATGTCTGTCGTCCGGTTGGCCACGAATTGATTGTTGCCGATTTCCACCGGTTGCAGCGCGGCGCTGGTATCGCGCGTGACATTGGGCAGCGTGCCGTCCGGGTTCAGCGCCCAACCCATGAGAACCTCGCCCGTCGATGTGGTCAGGATCCCGTCCGCATCGGGGCGGAAGGATCCCGTCGTCATCAGCGACAACGGCAGGATCCCGGCCTGGCCCACCGCGTCACGGCTGGTGACCGGCAGCATGCCACGCCCATTGATGCTGATATCCGTCGAATTGTCCGTGCCGACCAATTGGCCACGCTGTTCGATCATCCGTTCGGTCGTCGTCCGAACACCGCCCGCCGTATAGCGGTTGTCGGTTCCCCCCTCGTTCACCACCATTGAATGGAAATCGGTTTCAAGCCGCTTGTAGCCGAACGTCGATGCGTTCGCGATATTGTCCGATATGCTGGCCAGCCGTTGCGCATTGGCGTTCAGGCCGGCCACACTGGCGTGGAGCGAGGAGGAAATGGTCATTCAGGCGCCCTTCTGATGCGATTGTCCGTGTCCTCCCCTTCCTAGGCCGACTCGCTTAACAGGCGCCTAACGTCCGCGAATAAGCGTCACCCGATTCACTTTCCCTCGCGCAACAGGATCAGTTCGATGCGGTTGTTGCGCACCGCCATGGGATTTGCCGTGACCCGTTCACGATCCGCCAGGCCCGTGACACGGTGCACCCGCGCGTCTGGCACCGGCCCCGCCTGAAGCAGGTCATGGGCGGCGCGGGCGCGATCGCTGGACCGGTCCCAGACCGGGTTGTCCCGCCGCACCAGAGGTTCGGAACGGACATGCCCGTTGATCGCGATGCGGTTGTCGGTCAGCATGAACACGTCGCCGACCACGGCCACGAGTTCGGTCATCAGGGGCAGGGGCGTGGCCGTGCCTTCGGCGAAAAGCGCGACACCCGGCAGATCGAACAGTTCGACGATCAGGCCGACATCGGTGATGCGCGTGACAATATGGCGGGCCAGATCCTCGCTGACCATGCTTTCGCCGGCGCGACCGCTCAGCCGATCGGCAAGGGCGGCCATCATCGCGGTTTCATCCGCCCCGGGATCGCCCTGTCCGTCACCGGCATTCGTGGCCGACACCCCCGATTGTCCGGCCGCCTTGTCTTCTTCGGTATGCTTGTCCTGTGCGGCACCGCTGCCGTTTTTGATCATTGTCATTTCCGACTGGACGGAATCGCCCCCGAACGAACCTTCACCCCCGCCCGAGACCCGGCTGACCGAGATCGTCGGGCTGAAGTAATCCGCCAGGCCCTTGCGCTGGGTTTCCGTCGTGGCGTTCAGCAGCCACATCAACATGAAGAACGCCATCATCGCGGTCACGAAATCCGCATAGGCCACCTTCCAGGCGCCACCGTGGTGGCCGCCCCCGCCGACAATCTTCTTGCGCTTGATGATTATCGGCGCATTTGCACGCGCAGTAGTCATTTTTCACCCCATCTCCCACCGCAGACGGGTCTATCAGCGGGGGGTGAAAGCCGGCTTAACCTCTAAAAACATTGGGTTTTGCCCAATTTGCGCCGCAATCGGGCGGGGATCGCAGAACCGCCCGCCCCCGCATCGGCGGGGGCGGGCATGCGTCACTTTATGATGATCTCGGGGCCCATCATCAGCGTCGGCAGATAGGTCGACAACCAGGGAATGTAGGTCACCATGATCAGGAACACGAAGAGAACGGCAAGGAACGGCAGGGCGGCGCGAACGACGGCCATCATCGGCATCCCGGCCACGCCTGAAGTGACGAACAGGTTCAGGCCCACCGGCGGCGTGATCATCCCGATTTCCATGTTCACCACCATGATGATACCCAGGTGGATCGGATCGATCCCCAGTTCGATGGCGATCGGAAACACCAGCGGTGCCACGATCACCAGCAGGCCCGAAGGCTCCATGAACTGGCCGCCGATCAGCAGGATCACGTTGACCACGATCAGGAAGCTGATGGGGCCAAGCCCGGTCGACAGCATCGCCTGCGCGATGTGCTGGGGGATCTGTTCGTCGGTCAGCACGTGTTTCAGGATCAGCGCATTGGCGATCACGAACATCAGCATGATCGTCAGCTTTGACGCATCCAGCAGGGTGCGCATGGTATCGGGGTGCCAGAACCCCGTCAGCACGGCATAGGGCTTCTTGTAGAGCGGCAGCGGCGGCTGGTCCTCGCCCACGTGCAGCGGTCCCATGTCGCGATAGATGAACGTCGCCACGAAGAACGCATAGATCGACGCGACGGCGGCCGCTTCGGTGGGGGTGAAGATCGCGTTGGTCAGGCCGGGAACGCCATAGATGCCGACCATGATGATGACGATCAGCAACAGACCCCAGAGCGCGTCGCGGAACGAATCGAAGATCTCGCCCCAGCCGCGCCACTCGCCCTTGGGCATGTTCTTGATCTTGGCCATGACGTAGATCGTGATCATCAGCATGGCGCCGGCCAGGATGCCCGGAATGACACCCGCCAGGAACATCCGACCGACCGACACGTCGGTGGCCGAGGCATAGACGACCATGACGATGGACGGCGGGATCAGGATGCCCAGGGTGCCCGCGTTGCAGATCACGCCGGCGGCGAATTCCTTGGTATATCCGACCTGTCGCATCGCGACGATGACGATGGAGCCGATGGCGACGACCGTGGCGGGCGACGATCCCGACAGCGCCGCGAACATCATGCACGCCAGAACACCCGCGATGGCCAGACCGCCGGGCAGGTGCCCGACACAGGCGATGGCGAACCGGATGATCCGTTTCGCCACCCCGCCCGTCGACATGAACGACGACGCGAGGATGAAGAACGGGATCGCCAGCAGCGTGTAATGCCCCGCCATCGCCTGGTACATCGACTGTGCGATCGACGCCAGGGACGTGTCCGAGAACATCAAAAGGAACAGGATCGACGACAGGCCAAGCGACACGGCGATGGGAACGCCGATCAGCAACAGACCGACGATCATCACGAAAAGAAGTGCAACTTCCATGGTCTATGCGTCTTTCAGTTTGGCGGCGGCTTCGTCGACCGCGTCTTCGGCTTCGTGGCTGACGATCATGCTCTGACGGTGACCGGTGACGACCTCGATCGTGGCCTGCACGATCCGCAACAGCATCAGGGCCACGGCGAAGGGCAGCATGGCATAGGGGATCACGCGCGGCAGCTTGTCATAGGTTTCGCCCATGTTGATCCAACCCGCCAGGAACTGCAGGAAATCGGGCATCGGCACCTGGTCGGTGGTATAGAACGCCTGATCGCGGGTGCCTTCGGCGATGCCGGTGGGAAACCAGCGGCCGGTCGTCTGTTCCAGCCCCGCGAAGGGCGCCCAGTAATCCCAGGCCCCCTTCATCAGGAACACCGCATAGAGCACGCAGATCAGCGCCGACACGACCGCCAGAACCTTTTTCGGGCGCGGCGACAGCAGGTTGATGATCGCATCCACCCCCAGGTGCGAGGTGATCTTGAAGCCATAGGCGATGCCGAACAGCACCAACCAGGCGAACAGGATCAACACGACCTCGAGCCCCCAGATCAGCGATGACCCGAAGACATAGCGCAGGACCACGTTGACGAAGGTCACGACCGTCATCAGGCCCATCAGCACCGACAGGATCGTTTCCTCCAGCGTGTGCACGAAACGGCCGACCGGGCCTTGGGGTTCGTATCGGGAATGTCCGCTCATCTGGGCCTCCTCGGGGGCTGCGGGACGTCATCGACGCACGCATCCCCACGCCGGATGGCGCGGGGATGGCGGACAGGGCCGCGCACGGCCACCGTCATTTCGGATCACATCGATTCGTTGATCTTCTGGGCGGCTTCGATGTTTTCCGCGCCGACGTCGCCCTCGAACTGGGCCCACACCGGCTGCATCGCGTCCAGCCATGCCTTGCGCTGTTCATCGTTCAGCTCGCGGATCACGCCACCGGCATCCAGGATCGCCTGGCGGGCTTCCATGTCGACCTGACCGACGGCATCGTTCCGCTCGTTCGTGACCTCTTCCAGGATCGTGGCAAGCTGGTCGCGCACGGGCGCGTCCAGGCCGGTCCACCAATCGGTGCCGACCACCACCAGATAGTCGAGAACGCCGTGGTTGGTTTCGGTCGTGCCGTCCTGCACCTCGAAGAACTTCTGGCCATAGATGTTCGACCAGGTGTTTTCCTGCCCGTCGACAACGCCGGTCTGCAGCGCGCCGTAGACTTCCGAGAATGCCATCGGCTGCGGCGAGGCCTTCAGAGCCTCCATCTGGGCGACCAGAACGTCCGACGGCTGCACGCGGAACTTCAGACCCGCGGCATCGCCCGGCACCAGCAGCGGCTTGTTGGCCGAAAACTGCTTCATGCCGTTGTGCCAGAATTCCAGCCCGATCAGGCCGCGACGCTCCATCGACGATTTCATCGCCTCGCCGGCTTCGGATTTCTGGAACGCATCGACGGCCGCAATGTCCTTGAACATGAAGGGCAGGTCGAAGATGCGGAACTGCTTGGTGAAGGTCTCGAACTTGGACAGCGACGGGGCGGCCATCTGAACGTCGCCCTGCAGCATCGCCTCGAGCACCTGGTCGTCGTTGTAGAGGGTCGAGTTCGGATAGACCTCGACACAGGCGGTGCCGTTCATCTCGTCGTTGACGCGCTGCTCGAACAGCGCCGCGGCCAGGCCCTTGGGGTGCTTGTCGCTGTTGGTGACATGGCTGAACTTGATGACCATTTCACCATCATCGCAATTCGCCATCGCCGTGGCGGGCACCATGGCAACGGCGGCAACGCAGGCGGATTTCAGCAGGTATTTCATGGATTCGTCCTCCCAGACGGTATCTGCGGGCAAGTTCGGCCCGCCATATCTGGCCAGAATGGGCGAGCATGACGGTTCACGCCAAAGATTTCGGCAAGATTCAAAAAATGTCGTTCCGCCATGGGCTTACAGAAAACGCACCGGCCGATGCAGGAAAATCCGCGCGACGGATCGGACATTCTTGCGGGATCCACGAAAAATTGTGCGATATTCCGCACAACCGCCGCCAACTTGATTCGACCCTGCAGGCTTCATGCGAAACAGCTCTCTCCGGCTTCTGCTCTCGGCCCTCTATATCGGCTTGTCGCTTGCGCTGGCGGTGACGGTCTTCGTCGTCTCGTGGCGCGACACGCTGGATCAGCTGGCCCAGACCGGCACCGTGCGCCTGTCACAGGGCGCCGACCGCCTGCTGACCAAGCTGGAAAGCCACCGCGAGCTGATCAACGTCTTCGCCACCCACCCGTCGGTCGGTGCGGTGCTGGACCAGCCCGAGCGGATGGGCGACACCAACGCGTTCCTGCTGCAAATGGCCCTGACAACGGGGATCGAGCGTATTCACGTTCTCGACGTCGATGGCCGCATCGTCGCGGCCTCGGATGCGGGCGGCCCGAACGATCCCATCGGCCAGATCCGCATCGCCCGCCCCGACATCCGCACCGCCCGGACCGGCAGCCTGGGCTTTTATCATGCCGTCGTCGCCCCCCGGCGCCGCGTATTCTTCTATACCCGCGGCGTCCTTGGTCCCGATTCGCGGCCCCGTGGTTTCGTGTCGATGCAGGTCGACGTTGCACAACTTGAATTCGACTGGCGGGTGGATGAAGACACCGTGGTGTTTTTCGACGCCTCCGACGTGATTTTCGTGTCGAACCGCCCCGCCCTTCTGCTGGCGCGGGACACGCAGGCGCGGCCCGACGCCGCGCCGCCACCTCGTTATCCGCCCGACACCCTGCGCGCGCTGCCCGACCACGACACGATCACCCGGTTTGGCCACCGTATCTGGCGGTTCACCGAAGATGCCGACAGCCTGCCCACCACCGCGCTGGCCATGTCACGCTTCGTGCCCCAGCTCGACATGACCGAGGTGGTGTTCAAGGATATCGCCCCGGCCCGTTCGTCTGCGGCCCTGCGTGCCGCCCTGGCCTTCACGCTGGCCGGGGTGCTGGGCCTTGCCCTGCTGTCGTTGTCGCAACGCCGTCAACGGCTGGCCGAACGCCTGATCATCGAAGAAGCCGCGAATGCCACGCTCGAGGCGCGGGTGGCCGAACGGTCGGAACAACTGCGCCGGATCCAGGACGAACTGGTGCAGGCCGGCAAGATGTCGGCGCTGGGCCAGATGTCGGCCGGCATCAGCCACGAATTGCGCCAACCCTTGGCGGCGATCCGCAACTTCGCCGACAACGCCGTGAAACTCCTCCAGCGCGGCCGCCAGCCCGAGGCGGAACAGACCCTGACCGAAATCGCCGGCCAGACCGATCGCATGGACCGGATCATCCGCAACCTGTCGGCCTTCGCGCGCAAGGAACCCGTGACCCTGGAAAACGTCGATCTGGTCGGCGTGATCCGCGACTCGATTGCTCTGACCGCCACCCTGTGCCGCGACAACGGCGTGTCGATCGACCTCGATCTGCCCGGGGCGCCGGTCATGGTGCGCGGCGGCAAGGTGCGGTTGCAGCAGGTCTTCGTCAACCTGATCACCAACGCCGTCGATGCCCTGCAGACCACTGACGATCGCCGCATCGCCATCGCCGTCGCGCAAACCCGCGCCACGATCACCTGCACCGTCAGCGATACCGGCCCGGGGCTTGCCGATCCCGCCCGCGTGTTCGAGCCGTTCTACACCACGAAACACGTTGGCGCCTCGCACGGCATGGGCCTCGGGCTGTCCATCTCCTTCGGGATCGCGGGCAGCTTCGGCGGCGATCTGCGCGCCGGGAACACCGCACGGGGCGCCTGTTTCACCCTCACCCTCAAACCCGGAACCGACACGCCATGACCCGCCCAGACGCAAGACCGGATACCCGCCACGTCCTTTTGATCGAAGACGACCGCGCCCTGCGGCTGTCTCTCGCGCAATCTCTTGATTTGGCCGGGATGACCGTGATCGCCGCGGCCAGCTTCGTCGAAGCGAAAGACCACATCACGCGCGATTATCCCGGCGTCATCCTGTCCGACATCCGGATGCCGGGGCGTGACGGCTTCCACGTCCTGTCCCACACCCGCGGCATCGACGCCGATCTGCCGGTGATCCTGCTGACCGGCGAATCCGATGTCCCGACGGCGGTGCGCGCCCTGTCCGACGGCGCCTATCATTTCCTCGAAAAGCCCTGCGCGCCCGATCACCTGACCGAAACCCTGTCCCGCGCCCAGGATCACCGCGCGCTGGTGCTGCGGACCCGGCGGATCGAACGCCAGTTGCAGACATCGGACCCCGCCGCGACCAATTTCCCCGGCCCGTCCGACATCACCCAGACCCTGCGCGAGAACCTGCGCCGGGCCGCTTCGCTGCCGATCCACCTGCACCTGTTCGGCCCTGCCGGGGCGGGCAAGCGGCTGGCGGCCCATACGATCCACGCGTTGGGGGACGAAGGCGGGCAGTTCGCCACGCTGACGCTGCGAGGCGCCCCCGATGACGCGGTCGGCACCCTTCAGCTGCCGCAGGGGCGCACGATCCTGTCGCTCAAGACGCTCGACGCGGCGACCCTGCGCCAGCAGGACGACCTGTTGCGCCTCAGCGAACAACGCACCGACCTGCGGATCATCTCGTCGTCACAGCAAAGCCTGACCGACCTGCGCGCCAAGGGCCTGTCCGAAGACCTGTTCTTCGCGCTCTCGTTGATGGAGATCGAATTGCCCCCTCTCGAACGGCGGCGCAACGATCTGCCCACGTTGTTCGAATCGCTGGTCCGACAATCGGTGCGGACATTGAACCAGGACATGCCGCCGATCCCCGATGAAATCTATGCCCACGTCATGGCCCGGCCCTGGTCGGGAAACCTGCCCGAGTTGCGGAACTACGCCCATTCCTTCGTGCTGGGCCTCGACGTGACGACCCACGGCCCCTCGCAGATGACCCTGGCCGAACAGATCGACGCCTTCGAGAAGGCCGTCATCACCGAAACCCTGCGCCGTGCGGGCGGACGCGCGGCCAAGGCGGCCGAGGTTCTGGGCCTGCCGCGCAAGACCTTCTATGACAAGCTGGCCCGCCACGGACTGAAACCGCGCGCATTCCGCGGAGACGACGAATGAGACCCGCTTTTTCTTGCCCCAAATACTCGAAATCCCGCCCTCACTGCTGGACTTTCGGCGGGAAGGATGCGCGCCACCGCGCGCCGAACAATGCTCGCTTCTGCGCATCCAGCGCCAGCAGCAGCGCGGGAGTCAGTTCGATCGGCCGGCGAATCGACGCCACGCTGTCCGGCAGATCCGGCGCCCCGGCCTCTTCCTCCAGCGGCACGATCAGCAACGCCCGCTTCAGCGCGGCGCGCCCCGCTTGCGACAGCAGGAAATCGACAAGGTCCGCGGCCGCCTGCGGCGCGGCCGCGGACCTGGGGATCATCGCCGCACGCGACAGCACCAGGGTATAATCGGCCGGTGCCACCACACCGACGCGGGGTTCTTCCGCCGCGCGCGCCAGGGCATAGGAACCCAGCACGTTATAGGCGATCAGGTATTCGCCGCGCACCACGGCATCGATGATTTCCGCCGAACAACAGGTGGCGATGGCGCCCGAACGTCCGAAACTTTCCATCAACCCGCCGAATGTCGTCGCCTCCAGCGAATCCGCAAAGGCCAGCAGATACCCCAGGCCCGACGCCTCGATGTCATAGGTGGCGATGCGCCCGACATAGGGGCTGTCGGCGGGGCGCAGCAGGTCCAGCAGGTCGAAACGCGATGCCGGCACGTCGTCAGCCGGCACCAGATCGCGGTTATAGACCATCACCGCCGGCTCCTCGGTCACACCCCAGAGCTCGTCACGCCACCGCAAGGCCGACGGCAGGCTTGCCGTCAGGGCCGATCGGTGGGGGCGCGCACAGCCTTCGTTGACCAGGTGCACCATCTGGTGAACCGCCGAACTGATGACCAGATCGGCGCCACCTTTCCCCGCGGCGCACTCGGCCACGCTCAGATCGTGCAGATCGTTCGATCCCCATTGTTCGTAGCGCACGCGCAAATCGGGGTGCAGCGCGATGTAATCGGCGACCACCGGCCCCATCACGGCCAGGTCGGTGGTGGACCGCAGGGTCATCGTCGCCGGGCCGGTGCCGAAGTCCTTGACCAACTCCTGGGCCTGGGCCGGAATTGTCAGCAGGATCAGGGCCAGAATCCAGCGCATCACACCACCCCCGGAAGGATCAGCGCGGCCTCGAAGCCGCCATCGACCGGGCCCAGTTGCAGAACCCCGCCATGGCTTTCGGCGACCGCGCGGCTGATCGCAAGCCCCAGGCCGCTGCCCCCCGTCACGCCGGCGCTGACAAAGCGCGCGCCAAGGTTGTCCGTTCGTGCCGGCCCTTCCCCTGCATCCCGCACATACAGCACGCCGTCGTCCCGCACGCCGATCCGCACCGGAGGCCGACCGTGGCGCAGCGCGTTGTGCAACAGGTTCCTGCCCGCCTCGCCCAACGCAAGGCTGTCGCCGCGCACCATCACCGGATCGTCGGGCAGGATCAGGTCCGCGGCACCGCCGCCCGTGGCCTCGGCGTCCTCGAACACATCCAGCGCGATATCGCGCAGATCGACCAGTGCGCGGGGCTCGGTGTCGGTGCGGTGGATGATCATCGCCTGGGCCAGCATCTGGTCCAGCAGCCGGCTCAGCGATACGGCCCGCGCGTGGATCTTCGCCATGATCGCGGCCCGCCTTGCCGGATCATCTTCGTCCGCCGCCAGCTGCGCCTGCGCGCGCAATGCCGCAACCGGGGTGCGCAACTGGTGTGCGGCATCGCCGATGAGGTTGCGGTTCGACGTGACCTGGCGGTCCAGCCGCGCCATGAAATCGTTCAGCGGCGACAGCAGTTGCGCCACCTCGCCCGGCACCTTCAGATCCAGCGGTGTCAGATCGGTGGGATCGCGTGCCCGCAACGCCGCCCCGATTCGGGGCAACGGCACCAACGCCGACCGCAGCGCCAGCCAGGCCAGCACCGCAATGGCCGCCCCCGCCATGCCCAGAACGGTCACGGCATTGCGGGCGATGTCGCGCGCCAGCTCGCGCCGGGCCCGCACCGTCTGACCGACGATCACCTGCACCGGGCCGGAAAAGCTGCGCTCGGCGAAACGGCGGGTCAGCGAGACGTATCTTGCCGGCTCATCCCCGAACGCGCCGTCATAGAGCACGGGCGCCCCCGGTTTTTCCGGCAACGGCGCCGCCGCGCTGCCTGTCACGGTCGCGCCGTCAGGGCCGATCACGCGATACCGGATCCGGTCATCCGGGGCCAACGCCAGAAGCTCGAACACCGAAACCGGCATGTCCACCACCGCCGCACCGTCGCGCACCGTGATCGATGCCGCGATGCTGTTGGCGGCCCCCAGCAGCAACCGGTCATAGGTTTCGCGCGCCGCCTGCCGCCCGTATCCCAGCGCGGCCGCCAACACGAACGCGCCCCCCGCCAGCAGAACGGCCGCCATCGCCAAAGCCACCCGCGTCTTGATCGACATGGTCGGCAGGCGCCACATCGTTTCAGCCATCGGCAACCATCCGGTATCCAAGGCCGCGGTGGGTTTCGATCGACACGCCGCTGCCGCCCAGTTTCTTGCGCAGGCGGGCGATGTAAAGTTCGATGGCGTTCACCCCGACCTCGCCCTCGTCAAAGGAAAACAGCCCGTCGAACAGACGCTCCTTGCTCAGGATATGGCCGGGATGTCCGATCAGCATCGACAACAGCGCCAGTTCGCGACGCGTCAGGGCCACCGCCTTGCCGCGGACGCGGGCCAGTTGTGCGCCCGGATCGAACTCCAGCGCACCCAGCCGCATCCGCGCTTCGATCCGGCCGGCCTCGCGGCGGGTCAGGGCGCGCACCCGCGCCTCAAGCTCGCGCAGGTCGAAGGGTTTCACCAGATAATCGTCGGCCCCGTCGTCCAGCGCATCGACCCGCGCCGCCACCTCGAAACGCGCGGTCAGCATCAACACCGGCGTCCGGTCACCCGCCCGGCGACGGGCCCGCAGGAAGGCGCGCCCGTCGCCATCGGGCAGATTGATGTCCAGCACGACGATATCATACTGCTGCACGGCGACATGGGCCTCGGCCGCCGCCAGATCGGGCGCGATGTCGCAGGCATATCCGGCCCGCGCCAGCGACGCCGCGATCGCCTCGGCCACATCGGCGGTATCCTCGACCAGCAACAGGCGCATCCGGTTCCTCCCGCCCGCAGCCTAGCGCGCAAAGATCGGGCACAAAAGGGATGACAGGTCCATGACAGGTCTGTCACCTATGGACAGATCAAGGGCCGGTGAACAATGCCCGGCCCAACACACGTGGAGGAGACACGACATGACCATCACCATCGGGCGCGCCATGCTGGCCGCCGTGACGCTTGCCGTCGCACCGTTCGCCGTCCAGGCACAGGATTTCATCCCCGAGAACCCCGAATGCATCGCCCCGGCCAACCCCGGTGGTGGCTGGGATTTCACCTGCCGTCAGGTCGGCAAGTCGTTGCAGGACGAAGGCATCATCAATTCCACCATGCAGGTCGTGAACCTGTCGGGCGGCGGCGGTGGCGTGGCCTTTGCCGAGGTCGTCAACAAGCGCGCCGATGACAACGACCTGATCGTCGCCGCATCCTCGGCCACGGCGACCCGTCTGGCGCAGAACGCGTTTCCGGGCAACACCATGGATCAGGTGCGCTGGCTGGGCTCCATCGGCGCCGACTACGGCGTGATCGCCGTGGCCGCCGACAGCGAATATGCCGACCTGCCGGCGCTGATGGCGAAGATGAAGGAAGACCCCAAGGCGATTTCCATCGGCGGCGGATCGGCCGTTGGCGGCTGGGATCACCTGAAGGTGCTGATCGCGGCCCAGAAGGCCGGCATCGAAGACGTGCGCGGCGTCAAATACATCGCCTTCGCGGGCGGTGGCGAGGCCGTGACACAACTTCTGGCCGGATCGCTTCAGGCGTTCACGGGCGACCTGTCGGAAGCCAAGGGATTCGTCGAATCCGGCGATATCAAGGTGCTGGCGGTGCTGGCGCCCGAGCGTCTCGAGGGTGAATTCGCCGACATCCCCACCGCCCGCGAACAGGGCATCGACGCCATCGGCGCCAACTGGCGCGGCTTCTATGCCGGCGGTGACATGTCCGATGCCGCCTATGACTACTGGGTGAACGCCATCGGTACGCTCTATGCCTCGGACGCGTGGAAGACCGTGATGGAAAACAACGGCCTTGCCCCGCTCGACCTGCAGGGCGCCGAGTTCGAAGCCTTCGTGCAGGAATCGGTCGACAGCATCACCGCGCTGTCGAAGGAAATCGGCATCATCCAGTAAAACGGCCCACGGCCCGCCCCATGAACCGGGCGGGCCGTTCCACATCCGGGAGGGACCAAGACCCATGAGCGATCGCATCTTCGGCGGCATCGGCCTTCTGATTGCGCTGATCTTTGCCTGGCAGGCCACGATCATCCAGGAAAGCTTCCTGTCCGACGCGGTGGGGCCGAAAACCTTTCCGCTGATCATCGCCGCCGTGCTTGGCATCTCGTCGCTCTATTTCCTGTTCAAACCCGACCCCGAACCGACATGGCCCACCCTGGGCCGGTTCGCCGAAATCTTCTTTGCCGCGCTGGTGATGATCGCTTACGCCGAGCTGCTGCCCGAGGTCGGCTTCCTGATCGCCACCGCCGTCGCCTCGACCTATCTGACCTGGCGGCTGGGCACCGGACCGCTGCAAAGCGTGATCGTCGGCATCGCCACGTCGGTCGGCATCTACGTCGTGTTCAAACTGATCCTGGGGCTGTCTCTCGCCTCCGGCCCCCTTGGCTTCTGAGGACGCATTCCCATGGACACCCTTTCCTCTCTCGCCGACGGTTTCGCCGTCGCCCTGACATTTCAGAACATCGGCCTGGCGCTGATCGGCTGTTTCCTCGGCACGATCATGGGCGCGCTTCCGGGTCTTGGCCCGTCGAACGGCGTCGCGATCCTGATCCCGCTGGCCTTCACGCTGGGCCTTGGCCCGACGCCCGCGCTGATCCTGCTGACCTCGGTCTATTACGGGGCCATGTATGGCGGGCGGATCTCCTCGATCCTGCTGAACATCCCCGGTGACGAACCGGCGATGATGACCTGTCTCGACGGCTATCCCATGGCGCAGAAGGGCCGCGCGGGCGAGGCTTTGGCCCTGTCCGGCATCGCCTCGTTCGTCGGTGCGTTCTTCGCCACTTGGGGTCTGGTCCTGCTGGCGCCGCAACTGGTCAAGGTCGCGCTGCTGTTCGGCCCGGCCGAATACTTCGCGCTGTTCACCCTGGCCTTTGCCACCCTCGGCGGCATTTCCGCATCGAACCAGGCGAAATCCGCCTTTGCCGCCGCGCTGGGCCTGGGCTTGGCCATGGTCGGCGTCGACACGCAAACCGGCGTGCCGCGCTTCACCTTCGGCGAGGTGCATCTTTATGACGGCATCGACTTCCTTGTCGCCATCGTCGGCCTGTTCGCCCTGTCCGAGGTCTTCGTCTTTCTCGAACACCGCGGCTCGGCCGCCGAGGAAGCCGCCAAGCCGAAGATGGACATCGGCAAGATCGTCCCGTCCTGGGGGCTGATCCGCTATTGCACGCCGACGATGCTGCGCACCACGGTTCTGGGGTTCATCGCGGGGGTGCTGCCGGGGGCCGGTGCCTCGCTCGGCTCGTTCATCTCGTATTCCATGGAGAAGAAGCTGGTCGATCCCAAGGGCGAAACCTTCGGCAAGGGCGATCCGCGCGGCGTCGCGGCGCCCGAGGCGGGCAACAACGCCGCTGCCGGGGGCGCGCTGGTGCCGATGCTGGCGCTGGGCGTGCCGGGGTCGGGCACCACCGCCGTTCTGCTGGCTGTTCTGCTGTCGCTCAACATCACGCCCGGTCCGCTGCTGTTTTCCCAGAACCCCGACGTGGTCTGGGGCCTGATCGCGGCGCTGTTCATCGGCAACTTCATGCTGCTGGCAATGAACATCCCCATGGTCGGGCTGTTCGTGCGGGTGCTGATGGTGCCGCCGCGCATCCTGATGCCCATCGTCGCCATGGTGTCCTTCGTCGGCATCTACGGCATCTCGGGGTCCAGCTTCGATCTGCTGGTGATGGTCGGCTTCGGTATCCTCGGCTGGGTCTTGCGCAAACTCGACGTGCCGCTGGTGCCCGTCATCCTCGGCACGCTTCTGGGCAACGAGATGGAGGTCAACATGCGCCGCGCCGTCACCATCAACGACGGCGACTATTCCATCCTCGTCGGCTCGCCCCTGGCCATCGCCCTCTGGACCATTGCCGTGGTCGGCTTCGTGCTGCCGATCTTCTATGGCAAGGTGCTGAAGCGGAAGATGAAAAACCCGAGCGAGGAAGGATCGCTGAAGGATTGACCCGACCTCCGGGCGCCCGGTCCATCGCCGACCGCCCGGTGTCCCCATGCCGCCCGTGACGCGCGCACAGCCGGCGCCAGGGCGCGATCAGGTGCCCCTGCTGCGCCATGTCGGCAGGATATCCCCCGCCTCGGCCGTCGCCAGAAACACCCCCCGCGCGATCGACCGCGCCACGCAATGGGCCGCCGCCGCGCCGATGCCGGGCAAATCGGCGTCCTGCACCGGCAGGGCGCCGGTGGACAGCGCGAACACGATATCGCCGTCCATCGGGGTATGGGCCGGCACCACCGCGCGGGCGATCCCGTCATGGGCGGCCACCGCAACCCTCTGACATTGCGCCTTGGTCAGCGCCGCGTCGGTCGCAACGATGCACAACGTCGTATGGGCGCGAGCCGTCATCGCCGCCATCTTCCGGCTGTCGGGGCGAAAGCACAGCTCGCTGGCGGGATCCACACCCAGGCCGCCGAACTCGGCCCCCATCTCGAACGGCGCGGCCCAGAACCGGCCCGACGGCGTCAGCACGTCGCCGACCGGGTTCGCTGCCACCAGGGCGCCGACCGTGATCCCCTGTTCCAGAACGAACGACGCCGATCCCAATCCACCCTTGCACGACGCCGCCACCGCACCCGTGCCCGCGCCGACACTGCCCAGCGCCACATCCACCGCTGCCGCCGCCAGCGCGGCGCGGCCCAGCGCACCATAGGGGTTCGCGTCCCAACCCTTGTCGCCTCCGTTCAGCAGGTCGAACAGGATGGCTCCGGGCACCAATGGCACCCGCGCGGGGCCCACGGCAAAGCCCCGCCCGGCCGCCCGCAATCCATCCGACACCCCCGAACAGGCATCCAACCCGAAGGCCGATCCCCCCGACAACACCAGCGCGTCGACCGCCGTAACCGATTTGTCCGGCGCCAGAAGATCCGTCTCGCGGGTGCCGGGCGCACCGCCCATCACATGGCACGAGGCAACAAAGGGCGCATCCGCGACGACGACCGAACACCCGGATTTCAACCGCCGGTCCTGCGCATGTCCGACACGGATCCCCGCCACATCCGCAATGGTATTCCGCACACCCACCCGCATCACATGACCTTTCGCTTTTTCTTGCTGAAAATACTCGATCCCCCGGCCGATACATGGTGCCGTGCCATCGTGTCAGTCACCATTCGCAAAACGCGGCATCACCGGCGCTGCGGCGATCAATTCGCGGGTATAGGGATGCTGCGGGGCCGAGAACACGCGTTCGGTCGCGTCATGCTCGACGATGCGTCCCGCCTTCATCACCAGAACGCGGTCGGTGACCGACCGCACCACCGACAGATCGTGACTGATGAACAGCCACGCCAGCGCCCGGTTGCGCGACAGGTCGGCCAGCAGGTCCAGCACCTGGGCGCGCACCGACACGTCCAGCGCCGACACCGCTTCATCGAACAGGATCAGCTCGGGGTTCAGGATCAGCGCCCGCGCGATGGCAATGCGCTGACGCTGTCCGCCCGAGAACTCGTGGATGTAACGATCGGCATCCGCGGCCGACAGGCCGACCGCCTCGAGTGCGGCGTTGACCCGGTCGCGCCGCGCCGCGCCGCCTGGCGGCCTCGGCATCAGGTGCAGCGGTTCCGAGATCAGGCGCGCGACGCGGTGGCGCGGATTGAAGCTGCCATAGGGATCCTGGAACACCACCTGAAGACCGCTGCGCAGCGCCCGGGGCAGCGTGGCGATGTTGCGCCCGAACGCCTGGATCTCGCCGCCCTGCAATGGCTCCAGCCCCAGGATGGCGCGCGCCAGGGTGGATTTCCCGCACCCGGATTCGCCCACCAACCCGACCCGTTCGCCGGCATGTATGCTCAGGCTGACGCCATCCACGGCCCGCAACAGACGACGCCGCGCAAAGGGCCGGCTTCGCGGCAGGGGATAATCGCGCACGGCCTCGCGCACGGCCAGAATCTGCGCGCCCTGCGTGGCTGGCGGGGGCAGATCCGGGCGGTGGGTCGAGGCGGCGAACAGCGCCCGGGTATAGGGATGTTCCATTTTCGTGAACACCGCGCGGGTCGCGCCGGCTTCGACCACGCGACCCTTCTGCATCACCGCGATCCGGTCGGCCATCTGTCCGACAACGGCCAGATCGTGGGTGATCATCAGCATCCCCATGCCGAAATCCGCCACCAGCCCCCTGAGCAGATCGAGGATTCGCGCCTGTGTCGTCACGTCCAGCGCCGTTGTCGGCTCGTCCGCGATCAGCACCTTCGGGCGCAGCGCGATGGCCATGGCGATGACGACGCGCTGGCGCTGCCCCCCCGAGAGTTCGTGGGGATAGCGCGAAAGCGCTGCGCGGTCCTCGGGCAGGCCGACCCGGTCCAGAACACCGCGTGCCCGCGCCATGGCATCGGCACGCGACGCACCGTCATGCAGGCGAATCGTTTCTGCCACCTGCTGACCAATGCTCTGCAAGGGATTGAGCGCCGTCATCGGTTCCTGGAACACCATGCCGATGTCACGCCCCCGAATCCGACACAGTTGCGCCTCGGACGTTTGCAGCAGGTCGCGGCCATCCAGCAGGATGCGCCCCCGGGTCGCGACCCCGGGGGGCAACAGCCCCATCGCCGCCAGGGCGGTGACCGACTTGCCCGATCCCGATTCGCCGGTCAGGGCCACGATCTCGCCCGCGTCGATGGTGAACGACACCTGGTGCAGGATCGGCCGGCCGCCGATCGACACGTCCACACGTTCCAACGCCAGCAAGCTCATGCGCGCATGATCCGCAGCCGTGGATCCAGCCGGTCGCGCAAGCCGTCGCCCAACAGGTTCAGCCCCAGAACGCTCAGCACGATGGCCATGCCGGGAAAGATCGCCAGATGCGGCGCAAAGGCCACCATGGTCTGGGCATCGGCCAGCATCCGCCCCCAACTGGGCGTCGGGGGCTGTGCGCCAAGGCCGACATAGGACAGGCCGGCCTCGGCCAGAATGCCAAGCGAAAACTGGATCGTTCCCTGCACGATCATCAGCGAGGCGATGTTGGGCAGGATATGTTCGACCGAAATTCGCGCCGCCGACTTGCCGCAGACCCGTGCCATGGCGATGAAGTCCCGCTGCCACAAGCCCAGCGCCGCCCCCCGGGTCAGGCGGGCAAACACCGGGATGTTGAAGATGCCGATGGCGATGATCGCATTGACGGCGCCCGCGCCGAAAACCGCGGTGATCAAGATCGCGATGACAAGTGCCGGAAAGGCAAAGATCAGATCGTTGCCGCGCATGATGATCTCGTCCAGCCAACCGCCATGGCGCACCGCCGCCGTCAGGCCAAGCGGAATGCCGACCCCCATGCCGATCCCGACCGCCAGGATCGCCACGGCGATCGAGGTGCGCGCCCCGACCATGATCATAGACAGTATGTCGCGTCCGAAATGATCGGTGCCGAACCAATGCACCGGCGATGGCGGTTGCAGCTTGTTCGGGATGTCCAGGGCATCGACGGGCCAGGGTGTCCAGGCCAGGGAAAGCAACGCGGCGAACACGAACGTCGCCGCAAGGCCCGCCCCCCATACGAAACTGCGCGATATCATCGGCGTGACCGCAACCGGGGATCGACGAGGGCATAGGCGAGATCGATCACGAAATTCACCATGATGACCGCGAACACCAGCAACATCACGACCGACTCGACCACGATCAGATCGCGCTGCGAGATGGATTGAAACACCAGCCGGCCCAATCCCGGCAGATAGAACACCTGTTCGATGATGATCGCGCCCGCCAGCAGGAACGAGAATTGCAGCCCGATGATCGTCAGGACGGGAATCATCGCGTTGCGCAAGGCGTGACGCCAAAGGGCCTGCCGCCGGTTCAACCCCTTGGCACGGGCGGTTCGAATGAAATCTTCGCCCAGCATGTCGATCAGGCTTGATCGCATCACCCGCGCCAGGATTGCCGCCTGTGGCAGAGCCAGGGCGACGGCGGGAAGGGTCAGCGCCTTGACGCCGGCGACGATGCCCGCATCCCATCCCGGAAAGCCCCCGGCCGCGAACCAGCCAAGGTTGATCGCGAAAAACGAAACCGCCAGCATCGCGAACCAGAAGTTGGGGATCGCCACACCGATCTGCGTCGCCACCATCACGCCTACATCCCCCCGCCGCCCCCGGCGCGAGGCCGCGAAAATGCCAGCGGGAAAGGCGATGACGACCGCCAGCACCAAGGCATAAAGCGCCAGCGGCAGAGACACCGCCAGACGCTCGACGATCATCTCGCTCACCGGGCTGCGATAGGCATAGGAGGTGCCGAAATCACCGGTCAGCATCCCCCCCACCCATCGAACATACCGCACGACGGTGGGCGCATCCAGGCCAAGCTCGGCCCGCAGAGCGGCGATCGTGTCGGGGCGCGCATTGACCCCCAGCATGTATGACGCAGGGTCGCCCGGCGCGACCTCGATGACAAGAAAGACCACGACCGACGCGACCGCCAGACTGACAACCAGGGAAAACGCGCGTCCAAGGGCATAGGCAAACATGGCGCGACGTTAGGCGGCGGGCGGCAACTGGTCCAGTGGACTTTTGCACCCCACCCCCGTGGAAAACGATTGAAACAGGCCGTTTTCAGCACATCCTGCGAAGGACGCGAATTTCCTTTGACAACCCTGGGTTGTAATCCCACAATGATCCGCACGACACGCGCAGATTTTTCGACTTCTTGATCGGTTAAACCCGGTTTAGGAAATTGAGAAGATGATGGCGTGAATGTTCAACGGTGCAGGGCGTATCAAATGGTTGTCGGATATCTTTTCGTCGGAATTCTCACCGGTATCTTCGGCGGCACCGCCGCATTTGCGCTGGATCACGGGATGTGGTCGATCGCGCCCATCACCTATTTCTCCGCGATGCTGGGCTTCACCTTGGCGGCGGCCGCGCGCCATGTCGCGGCGACCTCACGTCAGGATTGATCACCAACCGCCCCGGCGGCAAATCCACCGGCTAGCGATCCCAGCCAACTGCGGTCAGATCCACCGCCTGCGTCGGCTGATCACGCCACAATCCTGAAAGACCGACTTTCGCGACGGTGGGAATCGCCAGTTCGAACAGGAACGCATTGACGTAATCGCGCGCGATCATCTCCTGCGCCTCGCGCAACAGGGCCGTGCGGGCCTCCGGATCCGTCGTCTCGTTCAGCCGGTCCATCAGCGCGATGAAATCGGGATCGCCATACTGAAAGTAATAATCGGGATTGGCATAGATGCCGATATCCATCGGTTCGGTGTGCGACACGATGGTCAGGCCGAAGTTCTTTCCGTTGAACGTCGACTCCAGCCACTGCGCCCATTCCTGGTTCTCGATCTCGGTGTCGATCCCGACCGCCCGCAACTGCGAGGCGATGATTTCGCCACCCCGGCGTGCATAGGAGGGCGGCGGCAACTTCAGGGTCGTGGTGAACCCGTCGGGAAACCCGGCCTCGGCCAGCAATTCGCGCGACCTTTCGGGATCATGGCCCGACAGCGCGATCAGGTCGACATAGGCCGGATTGTGCGGCGCGAAATGGGTGCCGATCGGCGTGCCGAGCCCGAACATCGCGCCATCGATGATCGCCTGACGGTCAATGGCATGAACCACCGCCTGCCGCACACGCACATCGTCGAAAGGGGGCTGGCCGTTGTTCATGGCCAGGATGGTTTCCCCCTCGGTGGTGCCGACCAAGACCTGAAACCGGGGGTCCGCCTCGAACTGCGGCAGGTTTTCGGGCGCGGGGAAACCGACGAAGGCATCGATGTCGCCCGCCATCATGGCGGCAAACGCGGCCCTGGGATCCGAGA
Organism: Oceaniglobus indicus; assembly: GCF_002751875.1. Classification (GTDB taxonomy): domain Bacteria; phylum Pseudomonadota; class Alphaproteobacteria; order Rhodobacterales; family Rhodobacteraceae; genus Oceaniglobus; species Oceaniglobus indicus. The sequence continues at coordinate 317,188 of NZ_NMZM01000002.1, forward strand.
TGAAACGGAACGTGGCCCGCTGCAATCGGGCCGTTTCACCCCAGTAATCAGGGTTGCGAACCAGATCGATCCGGTCACCCTGTCGCCAGTCGTCAAAGACGAAGGCACCGGTCCCCACCGGCGCCGTGGCGATGGTCGCGATGCTTTCCGGTGCCACGATCACCGCATCCCCCCAGGCCAGATCGAACAGGAAATTGCCGGTAGGGCGGCTCAATGTCACCTCGACCGTCAACGGATCGATGACGCTGACGGTTTCGATCGGCGCGAACAAACCCTTCTGTGCGTTGGTGCTGTCCTCCGACCGGGCGCGATCCAGCGAGAATTTCACATCCTCGCCGTCCAGTGCCGTGCCATCGTGAAACGTCACGCCATCCCGCAAATGAAACGTATAGACCAGACCGTCGTCCGAGATATCCCAGCGTTCGGCCAGCCCGGGCACCACGGATCCATCGGCTGCAAACCGGGTCAACCCCTCGAAGACATTCGAATAGAGGACCGAATCGATGGCGCCCGCCGCCCCGCTGGTCGGATCCAGGTTTGGCGGCTCAAGCTGTATCGCCACGATGACATCGTCGCGCGCCGCAGCGTGAAGGGTGCCCCCCAGCATCGCCAGCGCGAGTGTGAAAGCAGCATACAGTGCTGCGCGAATTCTCGGGACGGTCATGGCAATCTCCGGCATCTCCAGGGGGGGCTCAGAACGTGTGCGCGACCTTCCACCGAATAAGCCTGGCGATCAAGAACAACCGGACCCGGCTGGTGCTGCCCGGGCTTTTCTCAATGACGGAAATACTCCCGCCGGAGGCACCCCGAACCTGCCGCCCGCGCACCGCTGGGGATCGGCCACCACGGGCCCCGGGGCGACGCCCGCGCGTCGGATCAGACCGGATCTGGCGGGGTAAATGGAGCGCCTTGAGTATTTCAGGCAAGAAAAAGAGAGCGGCGCACCGCTCCCTTTCCTATCGCATTGATTTCGCCGATCAGAACGGGCTGTCGGGGAAATAGAACTGTTCGGCGTTCTCGGGCGTGACCAGTTGCGAGCCGATGATCATGCGGCCCGATACCGGCGTCTGCGACACGAGGCCCAGTGCCGTCATCTCGATCGCGGTCGAGATCTGCGCCGGCGGATAGGTCACGTTGACGGGCAGTTGCGGATCGCCGTCCATGATGCGCTTGATGATCTGCTTCATGCCGGCACCGCCGACCACCCACATCTCTTCGGTGCGGCCGGCCTGGGCGATGGCCTCCATCACACCCACGGCCATGTCGTCGTCCGATGCCCAGACCGCGTCGATTTCGGGATATTTCGACAGGTAGTCCTGCATGACGTTGAAGGCGTCGTCACGGTTCCAGTTGCCGTGCTGCTTGTCCAGGATCTCGATCCCGGATCCGTCCAATGCGGCCTCGAACGCCTCGACGCGCTCATTGTCGAGCGTGGTCGGGATGCCGCGCAGGATCACGATCTTCGAGCCGGACTCGAGGTTGTCGACGAAGTATTCCCCTGCGACGCGACCGAAGCCGGGGTTGTCCCCCGCGACGTAGAGGTCTTCGATTCCGGGCTGCGACAGGCCGCGGTCCACCACGGTGACCCAGATCCCGGCATCCGCGACGGCCTTGACCGGCGAGGTCAGCGGTTCGGATTCGAACGGCAGCACGACCAGCGCATCGATGTCGCGGGTGGCGACCATGTCCTCGATGTCGTTCACCATCTTGCCCGCGTTGCCCGCGGTGGCCAGCACGAAGGTCAGCTGCGGATAGACGCCTTCCAGCCGCTTGATGGTGTCCTGGGCGTGGAAGTTCAGCCCGCCCATGAACCCATGGGTGGCCGACGGAATGGCGACCCCGATGGTATATTCCTGTGCGTCCTGCGCCGCCAGCGGTGCGGCGGCAAGCGTTCCGGCAAGCGCGACGCCGGCCAATACGGATCTTCTGAGCATGTCTCTCTCCCTTACTGTTGCCCCTCTGTCGGGGGCGGATGTTCCGGCGGTCTTACCCGTCGGTTTTCTTCCCGCGTTGCAACACAACCGCGAGGATGACGATGACGCCCTGGATCGTGCCGTTCAGATACGGGCTGACGATCGAGGCGAGGTTCAGGATGTTGTCGATCAGCGACAGGATCAGCACACCGACGACGGTGCCCCAGACCCGGCCATATCCGCCCTTCAGGGCTGTGCCGCCGATGATGACGGCGGCGATCGCCTCAAGCTCCCAAAGGACACCGGTGGAGGCCGAGGCCGATCCGAGGCGCGGCACGTACATGATGGTGGCCAGCCCGACCAGCATCCCCAGCAGGACATAGGTGGCGATGCGGGTCCGTTGGACGTTGATCGCCGAATACTTGGCGACCTGTTCGTTGGCGCCGATGGCGCCGCAATGGCGCCCGAACGGCAGGTGGCGCATGGCCAGTTCGCCAAGGATCGCGACCAGGGCGAAGACGATGATCGGCCACGACACGCCCAGCAGGCCATCGTAATACACCGGGCGATACAACCCGCGCAGATCGAAATCCAGCGACAGCGTGCCGCCATCCGCCAGCCACGTCACGAGGCTGCGATAGATCCCCATGGTGCCCAGCGTGACGATGAACGCCTCGATCTTGACCGTGGCGATCAGGACGCCGTTGACCCAGCCGGCGATGAACCCGGCGACCAGCGCGGTCAGCATGCCCAACAGGACGACGGGCACCGTCACGCCTATCGACGGGATCAGCGCATTCATCACCAGGATCATCACGCCAGCGACGAACGCGGCCATGGACCCCACCGACAGATCGATCCCCCCCGCCGTGATCACGAAGGTCATGCCGACCGCAATGATGCCGATGAACGCCGAGCGCGCCAGGACGTTCGTGACGTTGCCATAGGACAGGAAGTTCGAGTTGATCGACGCGCCGAGGATGATCAGCACGATCAGCGCCAGAAGCGGGCCGAGCACATGAAAGCTTGGCATCCATGTTTTCGCGGTCGTCTCACTCATGCTGCGTCGTCCTTGCTGGTCATGCCCATCGCCAGTTTCACGATGGTGCGTTCGTTGATGTCGTCGCCGGAAACCTCGCCGACGATCCGCCCCGATGCCATGACCATGACCCGGTTCGCCAGGCCGATCACCTCGGACAGTTCGGACGAGATGACGACGACGGATTTGCCCGATGCGGCCAGTTCGACGATGAAATCATAGATCTGCTGCTTGGTGCCGATGTCGATGCCGCGGGTCGGCTCGTCGATCACGACGATGTCGGGATCGGCCAGCATCGTCTTGCCCAGCAGCAACTTTTGCTGGTTGCCGCCCGACAGGTTGCCGGCCTTCATGTTCCGATCCCCGGCTCGAATGTCGAATTCCGCGATGGCGTCGGTCAGCGCGCGGTCTTCGGCGGCAGTGTCGATCCAGGGGTGGGTGAACTTGTGCAGGGCCAGCAGGGTCAGGTTCTCGGTCAGCCCCTTGTTCAGCAACAGACCCTTTTCCTTGCGATCTTCGGTCAGATACACCAGCCCCGCTTCGCGTGCCGCGCGGATCGAACCGGGTTTCAGCGGTTTGCCGTGGACGGTGACCGTGCCGGTCGCATCGCGCAGGCCGGTCACGCCCTCCATCAGCTCGGTCCGCCCCGATCCGACCAGCCCGGCGAATCCCAGGACCTCGCCCTTGTTCAGATGGAAGCTGGCATCGTGCACCAGTCCGGCAACGCCCAGGTTCCTGACCTCCAGAACGGTCTGGTCCTGCGGCTTGCCCTTGGGTTTGAACAGGTTCGACAGTTCGCGCCCCACCATCGCCTCGGCCATGGCGTCCTGCGTCATGCCCTTGGCCGGGCCTTCGAACACGCGATGACCGTCGCGCAGAACCGTCACGCGATCGGCGATGCGCGCGATTTCATCCAGCTTGTGCGAGGTATAGAGGATCGCGCAGCCTTCGGCGCGCAGGCGGTCGATCAGATCCAGCAGGATATCGGTTTCGCGGGCCGTCAGCACGGCGGTCGGTTCATCCATGATCAGGACACGGGCATCGCGGCCGAGCGCCTTGGCGATTTCAACCATTTGCCGGTTCGGCACGGAAATGTCGGAAATCTTGGCGCGCGGATCGACGGGACAGTTCAGACGGTCCAGCAACCGGCGGCTTTCGTCCTGCATCGCCTTGTGATCCAGGAACGGACCACGGCGCAATTCGCGCCCGAGGAAGATGTTCTCTTCCACCGACAGTTGTTGCGCCAGGTTGAATTCCTGGTGGATCATCACGATGCCCTGCGCCTCGGCGTGTTGGGCATCGTCGAAGACGACCGGCTTGCCATCCAGCAGAACGTCGCCGGATGTCGGCGGCTGATATCCGGCAAGGATCTTCATCGTCGTGGACTTGCCCGCGCCGTTTTCGCCGATCAGGGCGTGCACCTCGCCCGCGCGCAGGTCGAAATCCACATCAAACAGCACCTGGACGGGGCCGAAGCTGCGGCTGACGTTGCGAATGGCCAGGATCGGATCGCTCACGACAGGGTGACCCACGCGCCGTCACGTTTCGACGACCGCACGCAGGCATCGATGAACGCCATGCCTTCCAATCCGTCGTCAATGGTCGGGAACATCACGCCGTCGGGCACCGGTGCCCCGTTGCGATGGGCGCGGATCGCGCGCGCCGCTTCGGTATAGATGTTGGCGAATCCTTCCAGATAACCTTCGGGGTGACCCGCCGGAATACGCGAGACGCGCGCGGCGGCGTCGCCGGTGCCCGCACCGGCACGGGTCAGCAGGCGCTTGGGTTCGCCCAGCGGCGTGAACCACAGGTTCGTCGGATTTTCCTGCGTCCATTCAACGCCGCCCTTGTCGCCGTATACCCGCAGACGCAGACCGTTTTCGTTGCCCACCGCCACCTGCGAACACCACAGCATCCCCTTGGCCCCGCCGTCAAAGCGCAGCATCACGTGGGCGTTGTCGTCCAGCGTCCGGCCATCGACGAAATGATCCAGATCGGCGGCCAGGCTGTGCAGCGGCAGTTGCGTGACGAACCGGGCCAGGTTGAAGGCATGGGTACCGATGTCACCGGTCGACCCGCCGGCGCCGGATTTTTCCGGATCGGTGCGCCATGCGGCCTGCTTGTTGTCGGGCGCCGGCGCTTCGGCCAGCCAGTCCTGCGGATATTCGACCTGCACGACGCGGATCCTGCCCAATTCGCCCGCCTCGATCATCGCGCGGGCCTGACGGATCATCGGATAGCCGGTGTAATTGTGCGTCAGGACGAACAGCGCATCGGATTTTTCCGCCGCACGGGCCAGTTTGCGGGCCTCGGCCAGGGTCGACGTCAGCGGCTTGTCACAGATCACGTGAATGCCGCGTTTCAGGAATTCGATCGCAGCCGCCGCGTGCATGTGGTTGGGCGTGACGATCGCCACCGCCTCGATCCCGTCCTTCAGCCTGGCCTCGCGCATGGCCATCGCCTTGAAGTCGTCATAGCTGCGCGAAGGGTCCAACCCCAGATCCGCCGCCGAGGCCTGGGCCTTTTCGGGTGTGGACGACAGCGCGCCGGCGGTCAGCGTATATTCACCGTCTATGCGCGACGCGATCCGGTGCACGCCCCCGATGAACGCCCCCTGTCCGCCGCCGACCATGCCAAGGCGGATCGGGCCGGTGCGGTCTGCAAATTTTGTCATCAGTCGATCCCCAGCATCTTGCGGTTTGCGGCATCGTCGGTTCCGCCGTCAGCGAAATCGTCGAACGCCTTGTCGGTGACGCGGATGATGTGGTCGCGCACGAAGGCGGCCCCTTCGCGGGCGCCGTCCTCGGGGTGTTTCAGGCAACATTCCCATTCGACCACCGGCCAGCCGTCAAAATCCATCGCGGCGAGTTTGGAGAAGATGGTGGCGAAATCAACCTGTCCGTCGCCCGGGCTGCGGAACCGGCCGGCGCGGTCGATCCACGGCTGATAGCCGCCATAGACGCCCTGCCGCCCCGTCGGATTGAACTCGGCATCCTTGACGTGGAACATGCCGATCCGGTCGGCATAGATGTCAAGGTGGTCGATGTAGTCGAGCTGTTGCAGCAGGTAATGCGACGGATCGTACAGCATCATCGCCCGCTTGTGGCCGTTCACCCGCTCAAGGAACATCTCGAACGTGATGCCATCGTGCAGGTCTTCGCCGGGGTGGATTTCGTAACAGACGTTCACGCCGCAATCTTCGGCATGATCCAGCAGCGGACGCCAGCGTTTGGCCAGCTCGTCGAACGCCGCCTCGATCAGACCGGCGGGGCGCTGCGGCCACGGATACATGTAGGGCCAAGCCAGGGCGCCCGAAAAGCTGGCCATGGCGGTCAGGCCCATGTTCTTGGATGCCGTCAACGCCTGCCTGACCTGATCCACGGCCCAGGCCTGTCGCGCCTTCGGGTCACCGTGGACGGACGGCGCCGCGAACCCGTCGAACCCGATGTCATAGGCCGGATGCACCGCGACAAGCTGACCCTGAAGGTGGGTCGAAAGCTCGGTCACCTCGACCCCGTTCTCGCGGGCCTGCCCCTTGAAGGTGTCGCAGTAATCCTTGCTTTCGGCGGCCTTGGCGAGGTCGATGAAGCGCGCATCCCAGCTGGGCACCTGAACACCTTCATAGCCGCAATCGGCGGCCCATTTGGTGATCGCATCCCATGAATTGAACGGCGCTTCGTCTCCGGCGAACTGCGCCAGGAAAAGCGCGGGGCCCTTCATCGTCTTCATGCCGTGTCCTCCCAGACGTCGCTTGCGATTGGCGCCACTTGATCGGACGCCCGCATGATGTAATCGTTTGCAAACCTACCATACTCTGCGTCAATGCGTTTACAAGGAATTTTTCCGGCACCATGGTGCGGCGTGTTTCGGAGGATCGGCGTGAACGGCAAGGCAATCGGAATCAAGGACATCGCGCGTCTGGCGGGGGTTTCGACCGCCACGGTCAGCCGGACGTTGTCACAGCCGGGCATGGTTTCGACATCGACGCGCGACGCGGTGATGCAAGCGGTGCGCGCCACCGGCTACCGGGTGAACCACACCGCCCGCAACCTGCGGCGTCAACGCACCGGCAGCATCGTCGCGCTGGTGCCGCGTCTGGCCAACCCGTTCTTCTCGCAGATCCTGTCGGGCATGGCCGGCGTGTTCAGCGCTGCGGGATACGGGTTGCTGGTGGCCGACACCGAAGTCGCGCCCGATCCGGCCCGGCAGTTGTCGCATTACATCCACAGCGGCATCGCCGATGGCCTGGTCCTGCTGGATGCCCGTCTACCCCGCGGCGATCTGTGCAACAGGGTGGCGGGCCCGCCGGTGGTTCTGGCCTGTGAATGGATGGACGATGACCTGCCATCAATCACCGTGGACAACGTCGAGGGGGCCGCCGTGGCCGTGCGTCATTTCTGGCAGACGGGGCATCGTCGCATCGGCCACATTACCGGCCCGGCCGGCAATGTCCTGACCGAAAGCCGGCTGCACGGCGTCCGCGCGACCCTTGCGACCCTCGGCAGCGCGCTGCGCGACGACTGGACCTTTCCCGGCGATTTCGGGCTGGAGTCGGGGGCACGGGCCGCGGCGGAATGGCTGGCCCTGAAGGATCGCCCAACCGCGGTGTTTTGCAGTTCGGACGAAATGGCCTGTGGTTTCATCGGCGCGGTGCAACGCGCGGGCCTGAGGGTGCCCGATGCCGTCTCGGTCATCGGCTTCGACGATATCGAGGTTTCGGCACATCTGACGCCCGGTCTGACGTCGGTTCGCCAGCCCCGCACAAGGATCGGGCGCGAGGCGGGCGAGGTCATGCTGTCGATGATCGCGGCGCAAAGCCTGACCGCCCCATCGCGACGGATCCCGCTGGAGTTGATCCGCCGCGCCAGCGTGGCGCCACCGCCCTAGCGGTTTTCGGCCGAGCGCGCGTTCACCGGCACGGAATAGACCGACGTGGTGGCGGTGATCAGCAACCGGTTGCCGCGCGCACCGCCAAAACACAGGTTCGACACCACCTCGGGCACCAGGATCTTGCCCAGCAGCGTGCCGTCGGGCGCAAAGCAATGCACACCATCGGCGGCCGAACACCAGATCCGCCCATCGGTATCCACCCGGAATCCATCCGGCAGCCCGTTGTCGATGGTGCAGAACGTATCGCCGCCGGTCACGCTGCCATCGCCCTGCACGTCGAACACGCGGATGATCGACGGCACCTCGGGATCATGGCTCGATCCGCTTTCGGCAACATAGAGCAGCCGTTCGTCGGGCGAGAACGCCAATCCGTTGGGTTGCGTGAAATCGGAAATCACCGACGCGATCGCACCATCCTTCGGGTCGATGCGGAACACGTTGTGCGCGTCCTGTTCGGGGTCTGCCTTATACCCCTCGTAATCCGACAGGATGCCATAGGTCGGATCGGTGAAATACACCGCGCCATCGGATTTCACCACAACGTCGTTGGGCGAATTCAGCCGCTTGCCGTCATGGCTGTCGGCCAGAACCGTGATGGTGCCGTCGTGTTCGGTGCGGGTGACGGCGCGCGTTCCGTGGTGGCACGACACCAGCCGCCCCTGCGGATCGCGGGTGTTGCCGTTGGAATACTGGCTGGGCTGGCGGAAGGTGGTGCAGTTGCCGTCCATGGTCAGGCGCATCATGCGGTTCGCCGGGATGTCGGAAAACAGCATCACCTGCTGCGCCGGAAACCACACCGGCCCCTCGGTCCATTCGAACCCCGTGGCCAGTTGGCGCAGGTGCGCATTGCCCTGCACCAGCCCGGCAAAGCGTTGGTCGTGAATCTCGTAACACTCGGGTCTGCGGTTCATGCTCTTGCTCCCTTTTTCGAGGCTGCGGCGACGATGCCGATGATGATGCCGCCGGTGACGATCAGGCGCACCCCGGCGCCCAGGCCGTATGAGTTCAGCATCGACACGATGAGGAACATGAACAACGCGCCGCCCCAGATTCCCGGCACGTTGGAATTGCCCCCGGCGATGGAACTGCCGCCGATCACGACGACGGCGATGGACACCAGAAGGTATTCGGTTCCCATGTTCAACGCCGCCCCGCCCGAAAAGCTGGCCAGCAGAAAGCCGGTCAATCCCGCCAGGGTCGCGCATCCGATATAGGTCAGCGCGCGCACCCCTTCGATGGGAACGCCCGACAGGCGGGCCGCGCGTTCATTCTGGCCGAAGGCAGACAGCCAGCGGCCAAAGATGCTGCGATCCAGGATCACCCATGCGATAACCGCCAGAACCAGCGCGACCAGCGCGAGGTTCGGCACACCAAGGGTCGCACCGGTGGTGAAATCCGACAGGGATTGCGGCGGCTTGATCCGCAGGCCCCGGTTCGACCAGATCGCGATGCTCTGAAAGATGAACGACGCCGACAGGGTGGCGATGATCGGCGGAATCCGCAGCAGGCGGATCAGCAGATAGTTGAAGACCCCTGCGCCGAATCCGACGCCCAGCGCGACCATCAGGCCCGGAACGATCAGCGCGGCGTCACCCCCCATGAACTTCAGCGACAGCGTCCCGGCCAGGGTCATGCTGGCGGGAATCGACAGGTCGACGTTTCCCGGGCCAAGGGTGATGACGAACATCTGCCCGATGCCCACGATGGCGGAAAATGACGCAAAGGTCAGGGCGGCCGACAACAGGTCGCCGCCGTTGCGCCCATCGGTCAGCAACAGCGTGGCCGCGAAGGCCAGCGCACCCGCCGCCCAGGACCAGAACCATGGCGCTTTCCAGATCGTCATTGCGCCGCTCCCTTTTTCCGGTTCGACCGGGCAAACAACAGGCGCACGGAAAGCACAAGGATCAGGATCGCACCCTGCGCCCCGATCTGCCAATCGGGCGACAGGCGCATGAACGACAGGAAACTGCCCGCAAGTGCCAGCGTCAGCGCACCGATCACGGCACCCACCGGGGAAATCCGGCCGCCGGTGAATTCGCCGCCGCCCAGGATCACGCCCGCGATGGACAGTAGCGTATAGCGCAGCGCGATGTTCGCATCGGCCGAGGTCGTCAGCCCGACAAGGCAGATCCCCGAGGCAGCGCCGAACACACCGGCCAGCCCATAGGCCGCCGCCTTCAGCCGCACCAGCGACCAGCCCGAGCGCGCCACCGCCCGCGCATTGCCACCCACGGCCCGCAACAGCGCGCCCGACGACGTGCGCATGATCAGAAGATGCGCGATCACGGCGATCAGAACCGACGCGACGATGGCCATGGGCACCAGGGGCGGTTTCACCGTCATGATCGTGCGGATCCACGTCGGCGCGGTGCCGCCCGGCGACGGCAGGATCAGGATCGCCAGGCCGCCCCAGACGAACGACATGCCCAGCGTCACCACGATTGCGGGCAGCTGGCGCAACTCGATCAGCGCGCCGATGGCCGCGTATCCGGCAATCGCCGCCAACAGGATCAGCGCCCCGATCAGCGGTGCGTCGTTCAGATAGGTGGCGGTGACGCAGGCCACGAAGCTGACGAAGGTGCCCACCGACAGGTCGATGTCGTTGACCATGATGATCATCATCTGCGCCACGGTCGCCAGGGCGATGGGCACGGCCAGGTTGAACAGCAGGTTCAGGCCGAAATAGCTCATCGCGCGGGGCTGCATGTAGAAGGTCGCGGCCAGCAGAACCGCCAGCGACGCAATGGGCAACAGGATGCGGAATCTGGCGTTCATGACGTTTGCCCCTGCATCTCGAAGGACGCGGCAAGGATGTTCTGTTCGTTGATGTCGTCACCCGTCAGTTCGGCGGAAATCGCGCCATTGCGGAACACGAAGACGCGGTCGCATTGGCACACTTCTTCGGTTTCGGTGGAATACCACAGGAAGGTGCGGCCGTGTTCGGCCTCGGCGCGGATCATCGCATAGGCGTCCTGTTTGGTGCCGACGTCGACGCCGCGCATGGGGTCGTCCATCACGACGATATCCGCAGACGACGCCAGCGCGCGGGCAAACAGGGCCTTTTGCTGGTTGCCACCCGACAGCGACAGGATCGGGTTGCCCATGTCGTCGGTCCTGATCCCCATGCGTTTCTTCCAATCGGCGCCCAGCGCGCGTTCCGCCTCGCGGTCGACCAGGCCGAAGCGGGTCATCGATGCCAGTGCGGTCAGCGACACGTTGCGCAGGATCGACCACAGCGGCATGACGCCGTCACGCACCCGGTCGCCCGCCACGAAACAGACGTCGGGGTTGCGGACCTGCCCGCGCCCGGCAGAGCGCGCCAGATAGAACCGCGCCAGCGCCGCCGCCTGTCCGTGCCCGGCCAGGCCGGACAGGCCGACCAGTTCGCCACGCCGCGCGCTCAGCCCTTCATCGGTCGTCAGCACCTCGTCACCGATGCGGTTCGGGTCCGCCGCCTGTTTCGCCGCTTCCGACGCGACATGTCCCATGGCGTCGATCAGGCCCTGTTGGGTGAAATCGCCCACCGCGCGCGAATCGGTGATCTTGCCGTCCTTCAGCACGTCGATCCGGGTGGCGACGTCGAACACCTCGCCCAGCATGTGCGAGATGAAGATCACCGCGCCGCCCCCGGCGCAGAACCCGCGGACGTAGTCGGTCAACTGTCCGGCGATTCCGGCGTCCAGCGACGACGTGGGTTCGTCCAGGATCACCAGCCGCGCGGGCACCGGACCGTCGGAAAAGCCGATGGCGATCTCGACCATCTGGCGTTCGGCCAGTGACAGGTCGCCCACTTCCGCGCCCGCGTCGATGCCATGGCCCGGAAACACCGCGTCAAGCGCCGCGGCGATGCGCACGCGGGCGCGCTTGCGCCATCCGGCACCGGTCAGGTCGCGCTGCGGCACGCGCATGTTTTCTTCGACGGTCAGGTTCGGGCACAATGACAGTTCCTGAAACACCGAGCGCACACCGGCGGCCCGCGCCGCCGCCGCACCGGTCGCGGTGGACCCGTCGGGCAAGGTATAGGTCACGTCGCCATCGGTGGCCGTCAGGCCGCCGTTGATCAGGTTGACGGCGGTGGATTTGCCGGCGCCGTTGTGGCCGATCAGCCCGACGCATTCGCCCGATGAAATCGACAGGTCCACCCCGTCGAGCGCGCGGACACTGCCAAAGTGCATCCGCGCGTTCGAGAGGACAACCAGGGGTTCGGTTGCCATGATAAGCTGTGCCTTGCCTTATTGCGCTTCGGCGATGACGGCCTTGGCGTCATCCAGCGAGTATTCGACGTTGGCAACCGATCCGTCCGGCGTGCTTTCCAACGCCTCGTCCAGCGTGTCCTGCGTCACGGTCAGGAACGGCACCGTCAGATCCTTCGGCACCTCGGCGCCGTCCAGGATCTGTTGCGCGACCCAAAGCGCCAGCGTCGACACACCCGGCGCGATCGACAGCGACATGGTTTCATAGCCGTTGGCGTCGCGCTGTTCGGCCCACCACTGCATCTCGTCCTTGCGGTTGCCCAGAACGATGATCGGCGTGTCGCGACCGGCGGCCTTGATCGCCTGGGCCGCGCCGTAACCGTCGCCCCCCTGGGTCACGACACCGACGATTTCGGGCAGCGACGGCAGGATGCCGGCCACGGCCTTCTGCGCGACGTCCTGCGCCCAGTCGCCGTTCACTTCGCCGGCGATGGTGAACTTGTCGTTTTCCTCGACGCCCTGCGCGATGCCGGCGTGGATTTCATCGTCGACGAACACGCCCGCAAGGCCGCGGATCTCCAGAAGGTTGCCGCCGTCCTCGATCCGCTCGGCCAGGTATTCGACCTGCTGCCGGCCCATTTCCTTGAAATCGACGGCGATGCGCCAGGCGCAGGGTTCGGTCACGATGCCGTCGAACGACACCACGGTGATTCCCGCGCCGCAGGCTTCGGCGATTGCACCGTTCAGCGCGGTGGGCGATGCGGCGTTGATGACGATGGCGTCATAGCCCTGCAAGATCATGTTCTGGATCTGCGCGGCCTGTTCGGTCGCCTGGTTTTCCGAGGTCGTGAACGCGTCGGCGGCGGCGATGACGCCATCGGACACGGCCTGATCGCCGATCTTGGCCCATGATTCGAGCATCGCCTGGCGCCACGAGTTGCCGGCATAGTTGTTCGACAGCGCGATCCGCTTGTCGGACGTGTCCGCGAAACCGGCGGCGGGCAGCGTTGCCGCCACCAGCGCCACGGCGCTCAGGAACTTGGCCTTCGACATGATGTTTCCTCCCTCGACGCCTTGGCGCCAGATAAATGTGGGCATCCCTCACCCGGATGCTGCGCAAATCTGTGCCAAGGACGGCGATCTGTAAAGCCTGCCCTTTGCATGACGCCATACCGATCCGGTGATGACCGATGGGTTCGCCATATCCCTTGTCTTGCCGGTCGCTTTACGTAAGGTTGGGCCAGACTGATTTGAAATCAGCGATTTGAACGACCGATCTCGGGAGGAGCTACTATGACGAACATGATGAAAACCCTTTGCCTTGCGGCAACGTCCGCGCTTGCGCTGGGTGCGGTGACCGGCACGGCCGCCGCCGAGACCAAGCTGAAGTGGGCACACGTCTATGAGTCCAGCGAACCGTTCCACACCTGCGCCGTTGCCGCCAACGACCTGCTGATGAAGGCCACCGACGACCGCTACGGCATCGAGGTGTTCCCCGCGTCGTCGCTGGGCAAGGAAGTGGACATCAACGAAGGCCTGGGCTTCGGCACCGTCGACATCATCTATACCGGCCAGCTGTTTGCCGGTCGCGCATTCGGCCCGATCGCCATCGGCGGCGCACCCTTCATGTTCCGCGACTATGACCACTGGGACAAGTTCCGCAATTCGGACCTGTTCGACGAGCTGGCACAGGGATACACCGACGCCACCAACAACCACATCACCGCGATGACGTATTACGGCGCGCGGCACACCACGTCGAACGACCCCATCCTGACCCCCGACGACATGAAGGGCATGAAGATCCGGGTGCCGAACGCCCCCCTTTACATGATGTTCCCCCAGGCGGTCGGCGCCAACCCGACCCCCATCGCCTTTGCCGAGGTCTATCTGGCGCTGCAGCAGGGCACCGTGGACGGTCAGGAAAACCCGCTGCCCACCATCCAGGCCAAGAAGTTCTATGAGGTTCAGAAGAACATCAACCTGACCGGCCACATCACCGACGCCTTGCTGACCATCGTCGGCGGCCCGGCCTGGGACGCGATGGACGAAGCCGACCGCAAGGCGCTGTCGGATGTGACCGTCGAAACCGCCGCCTGCGCGACCGACAAGATCATCCAGGCCGAAAGCGAGCTGGTCGAATGGTTCCGTGGCGAGGGCGTGACCGTCAACGAAGTGGACCGTGGCCCGTTCATCGAGGCCGTGAAAAAGCTGCACAACGGCGATTCGGCGACCTGGGATCAGGCCACCTATGACCGCCTGCAAGCGATCGAGTGACATTGACGCGGGGGCGGTTCGCGCCGCCCTCGCCCCTCTCTGAAGGAGCCCGCCCATGGCAGACGTTCCGCCCCCGACGGGCACCGAACACATCACACAACCCATTCATCTCGAAGAGGAAAAGATCGACCTCTCGGACCTGCAATGGGATGACGGCCCGGTCCTGATCATGTTCTGGGTTCTCGCGTTCATCGTCTTCCTGCAATTCTTCACGCGCTACGTGCTGAACGATTCGCTGGGCTGGACCGAGGAAATCGCGCGCTTCCTGCTGATCGGCGTCACCTTCACCGGTGCCATCATGGCAACACGCAAGCGCACGCATATCGCCGTCGAATTCATCTATCGCTGGGTGCCACGGGGCGGGCGGCGCGTTGCGCAGTTCCTGATCGACCTCACCTCCACGGCGTTCTTTTCGCTGCTGGCGTTCCTGTGCACCCAGATCGCCGGACGCACCAACCAGATGATGGTGTCGCTCAACGTGCCCAAATCGTCGATCTACTGGTATGTCGCGGTCTGTTTCGTTGCCATGGCGCTGTATTCCCTGTGGAACCTCGTGCGGCACCTGCGGTCGGGCACCAGCCCGCTGATCGACCCGGAAAAATTCGCCGACATTACCCCCCTTCGCGACTAGGAGCGCCGACCTTGGATATCATCTGGCTATTCGTCATGCTTTTCGGGATGCTGCTGGTCGGCGTTCCCGTCGCCGTCTCCCTTGCCGGGGCATCGGCGATCTTCATCATCGCCAACGGCTCGCCGCCGCCCATGATCGTCGCGCACCGCATGATCAATGGCGTCGACAGCTTTCCGTTGCTGGCCGTGCCGTTCTTCATCCTCGCGGGCAACCTGATGAACACCGCCGGCATCACGGAACGGATCTTCAACTTTGCGCTGGCCCTTGTCGGGTGGATGCGCGGTGGTCTGGGCCACGTCAACGTCGGCGCCTCGGTGATCTTCGCGGGCATGTCGGGCGCCGCCGTCGCCGATGCCGGCGGCCTTGGCGCGATCGAGATCAAGGCGATGCGCGATGCCAACTACGATGCGGGCTTTTCCGTCGGCATCACCGCCGCGTCATCGACCATCGGACCGATCATTCCACCTTCGCTGCCCATGGTGATCTACGGCGTCGTCGCCGGTGCCTCCATCGGCCAGCTGTTCGTGGCCGGCTTTATCCCCGGCATCCTGATGGCCGGATCGCTGATGCTGATGATCTCGTGGTTTGCCCGCCGCAAGGGTTTTCCGCGCGATCAGCCGTTCTACTGGTCGGTGCTGTGGTCGACGTTCCAGCGCGCGTTCCTGTCGCTGCTGACCCCGGTCATCATCGTCGGCGGCATCCTGACCGGTGCCTTCACCCCCACCGAAGCGGCCGTGGCTGCCTGTGCCTGGGCGCTGTTCCTGGGGCTGGTCGTGTACCGCACCCTGACCCTGCCCCGCTTCCTGCGCGTCAGCTATGACACCATCGAAACCACGGCGGTCGTTCTGCTGGTGGTCGGGGCCGCCGCGATCTTTGCCTGGATCCTGACATCCAACCGCGTGCCCGAACAGTTTGCCGCGGCCCTGCTGGCGGTGTCCGACCGGCCCTGGGTGATCCTGATCCTGATCAACCTGATCCTGCTGCTGGTCGGCTGCTTCATGGAAACCGTTGCCGCGATCACCATCATGGTCCCCGTGCTGCTGCCCATCGCGATCGACATCGGCATCGATCCGGTGCACTTCGGCGTCATCATGGTGCTGAACCTGATGCTGGGATTGCTGACGCCACCGGTCGGGATGGTTCTGTATGTTCTGGCCCGGGTCGCCAAGATCCCGTTCGAGAAATGCGTCGCGGGCACCGCGCCGTTCCTGATCCCGCTGGTCGCGGTTCTGCTGCTCATCACCTTCGTGCCGGCCATCACCATGTGGCTGCCCACCCTGATCTATCGCTAGGACGATCCAAATGACCAATACCTTCGCAGGCACGACCCGTGCCGACGTCTCCGACGTCTCGACCTTCGTGCGCGCCGTGCTTCTGGGCATCGGCGCGGACGAGGCGACGGCGGACGCCTGCCGCGATTCGCTGATGCACGGCTCGATCCACGGTGTCGACAGTCACGGCGTGCGGCTGATGCCGCATTATGCCAAGGCGCTGAAAGGCGGGCGGCTGAACAAGACGCCGAAGATGAAGTTCACGCGCACCCGTGCCGGATCGGGGATGCTGGACGGTGACGATGCCCAAGGCGCGCTGCCGACCTATACCGCCATGGACCACGCCTGTGATCTGGCCCGCGAGGCCGGGATTGGCGCGGTCGGCATCACCAATTCGTCGCACTTCGGCCCCGCGGGCGCTTATACCCTGCGCGCGGCAAAAAAGGGAATGCTGGCGTTTTCGACCTGCAACTCGGACAGCTTCGTGCGCCTGCACGACGGCGCGTCGCGGTTTCACGGCACCAACCCGATTTCCGTTGCGATCCCGTCAGGGGCCGCCGATCCGTGGCTGATGGACATGGCCACCTCTTCGGTGCCGTTCAACCGGGTCGAATTGTACCGGTCGCTGAACGCGTCCCTGCCCGAGAACGCCGCATCCGACGAAAACGGCGTCGACACCACCGACCCCCATGCCGCCGCGATGCTGGCGCCCATGGGCGGTTTCTTCGGCTTCAAGGGCGCGGCCCTCGGCGGCGTTGCCGAGATCTTTTCAGCCGTGATGACCGGCACGCGCCTGTCGCCTGACATCGCACCGATGGGCGGGCCCGACTTCTCGACCCCGCGCAACTGTGGCGCCTTCGTCATCGCGCTGGACCCCGAGGCCTTTGCCGGAAGCGAGCTGGTGAAGGCCGCGATGGTCCGGTATCTCGATCTGCTGCGCAATTCGCCCGCGCGCCCCGGCACCAAGGTGATGGCACCGGGCGACCGCGAATGGGCCGAAGCCGCCCGGCGCCGCGCCGACGGCATTCCGCTGGACCCGGTCACGCTGGACGGTTTCGCGGCGCTGGCCGACGAACTGGGAATGGACCGGCTGGTCGTGACCGACCAGAAATAACGGTTGCACCCGTGACACGGGGTGGCGATGGTCAGGGACGCCGCCACCAAGGATTGTCGCTATGCTGCGTGCCGTCACCCTGTGTCTTTTCCTGTTTCCGACGCTCGCCGTTGCCGACGTGACCATCTTCGCCGCCGCGAGCCTGAAAACCGCGCTGGATGAAATCGCGGCCGGGGTGGACGACCCGGTGCTGACAATCTCCTACGCCGGATCGTCGACCCTGGCCCGACAGATCGAACAGGGCGCCCCGGCCGACATCTTCATCTCGGCCAACACCGACTGGATGAACCGCCTGGAATCGACAGGTCTGATCGTTCCCGGCACGCGCACCGACCTGCTGGGCAACAGCCTGGTCCTGATTTCGCACCAACCCCGGACCCTGGACCTGACCGCCGATCCGGACCTTGCCGGGGCCTTGAACGGCGGCCGTCTGGCCATGGCGCTGGTCAATGCGGTGCCGGCCGGGATCTATGGCAAGGCCGCGCTGACATCGCTGGGCCTGTGGGAGGATGTGGCGCCATCGGTCGCGCAGGCCGACAATGTGCGCGCCGCGCTTGCCCTGGTCGCGCTGGGCGAGGCACCGCTGGGCGTGGTCTATGCCACCGATGCGAACGCCGAACTGCGCGTGCATGTCACCGCGACCTTCCCCGCCGACAGCCATGCCCCGATCGTCTATCCCCTGGCCGCCATCCGCCGCAACGACGAGATCGACACCGCGCTGGAAATCCTGCAAGGACCGGCAGCGGCGGCGATTTTCGAAGCCCAGGGGTTCACGGTGCTGCGCGGACCGGAGTGATCTGAATGACATGGCTGACCCCACAGGAGATCGACGCCATCGCCCTGTCGCTGCGCGTTGCCTTCTGGGCCACGCTGTTCAGCCTGCCGCTGGCGATCCTGACCGCCCATGCCCTTGCGCGGTGGCGCTTTCCGGGGCGTCAGATGCTGAACGGGCTGGTCCATCTGCCGCTGATCCTGCCGCCGGTCGTCACAGGTTATATCCTGTTGCTGACGTTCGGCACGCGCGGCCCCGTGGGCGCGTTCCTGCAGGATCACTTCGGGATCGTCCTGGCGTTCCGCTGGACCGGGGCCGCCCTGGCCGCCGCGATCATGGCGTTTCCGCTGATGGTGCGGGCGATCCGGCTGTCGCTGGACGCCGTGGATCCGCGGCTGGAACAGGCCGCCGGAACGCTGGGCGCGTCGCGCCCCTGGATCTTTGCCACCGTCACCCTGCCCCTGATGCTGCCGGGGATCATCACCGGCGCGATCCTGGCCTTTGCCAAGGCGATGGGGGAATTCGGCGCCACGATCACCTTCGTGTCGAACATTCCGGGCCAGACACAGACCCTGCCGTCGGCCATCTATGCGCTGATCCAGGTTCCAGGCGGCGAAAGCGCGGCGTTGCGCCTGGTCCTGATCTCGGTCGCCATCGCCATGGCCGCGCTGTTGCTGTCGGAATGGTTGTCGCGCAAGGCGGCGCGCCGCGTGGCTGGCGCATGAGCCTGTCGGTCGCCCTGCGTCATCGTTTGCCCGGCCTGACCCTCGATATCGCGTTTGAGGCGCCGCCGGGCGTGACCACCCTGTTCGGGCGATCCGGCGCGGGCAAGACGACGGTGATCAACGCCGTCGCGGGCCTTTTGCGCCCCGATGCGGGCCGGATCGTATCGGGCGGCGCAGTGCTGAGCGACAGCCAGACGGGTATCTGGCTGCCGCCGCACCGCCGACGCATCGGATACGTGTTTCAGGACGCGCGCCTGTTTCCGCACCTGTCGGTGCGCCAGAACCTGACCTATGGGCGGTGGTTCAACGGCGGGCGGCGCGACGCCGACGACATGGCGCGCATCCTTGACCTGCTGGGCATCGAAGCCCTGCTGGGCCGGCGCCCCGCAGCCCTGTCGGGCGGGGAAAAGCAACGTGTCGCCATCGGCCGCGCCCTGCTGTCGCGCCCGCGCCTGTTGCTGCTGGATGAACCGATGGCGGCGCTGGACGAGGCGCGCAAGGCCGAGATCCTGCCGTTCATCGAACGCCTGCGCGACGACGCACGGGTGCCGATCCTGCACGTCAGTCATTCGCTGTCCGAGGTTGCCCGCCTTGCGACCACCGTCATCGCCATCCACGACGGCCGTGTCGTGCGCGCCGGGCCCACCGCCGACGTCCTGGGCGATCCCGAAGCGGTGCCGACCATGGGAGTGCGCGGCGCCGGCGCGTTGCTGACCGGCCGCGTCATCGCACATCACGACGACGGCCTGAGCGAGATCGCGCTGAGCGCGACACGCCTGTTCCTGCCCCGCGTCGCAACCGCGCCGGGCCATACCATGCGGGTGCGTATCGCGGCACAGGACGTCGTTCTGGCGCTGGACCGGCCGGGCGCGATCTCCGCCCTCAACATCCTGCCGGCCACGATCGTCACCCTGCGCCAGGGGCAGGGGCCGGGGGTGATCGTACAGTTGCAATCGGGCCAGGACCGCCTGCTGGCACGCATCACCCGCCGGTCGGCCGACGCGCTGGGCCTTGCGCCGGGCATGGCCTGCTTCGGCATCGTGAAATCCGTCTCGGTCGCGCAGGACGACATCGCACCCGGCCCTCGACCGCCGCGCGAATAATGACACCCGCGGCCGGGGCGGCCTTCTTATTCTGCGCGCGCGCCCTATCTGCGATGAAACGACGCGGCCCCAGAAGAAGCCGCAGCGCCCGAAGGATCGATCCGGCGGGACAACATCAATACACAAGGTCACGCCCGTCATGAATGATACCACCACGGCTCCCCAATTTGATCGCGCATTGGGCCAGTCCCACACCCTTGGCGCACGGGTGCGCGACGGCGGCACCAACTTTGCCCTGTTTTCCGACAACGCCACCAAGGTCGAACTGTGCCTGTTCGACGAGACGGGCCAGACCGAACTGCACCGCCTTGCGCTGCCCGAAACCGAAGGCGGCATCTGGCACGGTTTCCTGCCGGGAATCGGCCACGGCCAGGTCTATGGCTACCGCGTGCATGGACCGTGGGCGCCGGAAGACGGCCACCGGTTCAACCCCAACAAGCTGTTGCTCGACCCCTACGCGCGCGAACTGGTGGGCCAGATCGAATGGGACGATGCGCTGCACGGCTATACCGTCGGCACCGACGACACGGTGATGGACGACCGGGATTCAGCGCCCTTCATGCCCAAGGGCATGGTGGTGCAGGACGCCTATGAGTGGGACCAGTCCAACGCCCTGCGGCATCGTTACTCGGACAGCGTGATCTACGAGGCCCACGTCAAGGGTCTGACCAAACGCCACCCCGGCGTGCCCGAAGAGGATCGCGGCACCTTCGCGGGCCTGGCGTCGGACGCGATGATCGACCACCTGCACCGCGTCGGCGTCACCGCGATCGAGCTGCTGCCGGTCCATGCCTTCGCCAACGATCAGTTCCTGGTGCAAAAGGGGCTGAGCAACTATTGGGGCTACAACACCCTGTCCTTCTTTGCCCCGCAACAGGCCTATCTGAAAAGCGGCCACGTCGCCGAGGTGCAGCACGCCGTCGACCGGTTCCACCGCGCCGGGATCGAGGTGATCCTGGATGTCGTCTATAACCACACCTGCGAAGGCAACGAGATGGGGCCGACCCTGTCCTATCGCGGGATCGACAATGCGTCATATTACCTGTTGTCCGAGGACAAGCGCCACAGCTTTGACACCACCGGCACGGGCAACACCCTGAACGTGGCGCATCCCATGGTATTGCGCATGGTGCTGGATTCGCTGCGCTATTGGGTCGAGGTCATGCATGTCGACGGCTTCCGCTTCGACCTGGCATCGACCTTGGGGCGCGAGGCGACAGGGTTCGAGCGTGAGGGCGCGTTCTTTGCCGCGATCCGCCAGGATCCCGTGCTGTCGGGCGTCAAACTGATCGCCGAGCCCTGGGACATCGGCGAAGGTGGCTATCAGGTTGGCGGATTTCCCTGGCCGTTCCGCGAATGGAACGACAAGGCGCGCGACGATATCCGCGCGTTCTGGCGGCGCGATCCGGGCCTCGCCTCGGCCATGGGCGAACGGCTGACCGGATCGCCGGTGCAGTTCCAGCATTCCAACCGCCCGGCCACGTCGTCGATCAACTTCATCGCCGCCCATGACGGGTTCACCACCCACGACACCGTGTCCTATGACGACAAGCACAACGATGCCAACGGCGAAGACGGAAACGACGGCCACGACCACAACCTGTCGCACAACCTGGGCGCCGAAGGCCCGACCGACGATCCCGCCATCCTCGAGGCGCGCTTTCGCCGCGTGAAGGGGATGTTGGCCACGCTGGCGCTGTGCCAGGGCACGCCGATGATCCTGGCCGGGGATGAATTCGGGCAAAGCCAGCAGGGCAACAACAACGCCTATTGCCAGGACAACGAACTGGCATGGCTGGATTGGGACAACGCCGACGAGGCGCTGACCGATGCCGTGGCGGCAATGCTGTCGCTGCGCAAATCGATGCCGGGTTACGTGTCATCGCACTGGGCGGTCAGCGAACCCGCCGAGGGGCACAATACCGTCACCTGGTGGCACCCCGCGGGCCGCGAGATGACCGATGAGGACTGGAGCGATGACGCAACAGCCTGCATCGGCATGCGCACCCGAACGACGGCCGGTCTGGACGTGCTGGCGTTCTTCAACACCGGCGACGACATGGTGGCATGCCTTCCCGACGGCGCGTGGACCCGTCGCCTGGATACGGCGCAGGCCGACATCGCCTGCGACGACGCCGCGAACGACAGGCTGGACATCGGGTGGCAATCGGTGGTGGTTCTGACCCGACAGGACGGCTGACGACGAACGGCGCGGCACCGGCCGCGCCGGTTTCATTCAGGGCGGCGTCAGACCACCAGACGCCGGTGCATCGTCACGGGACCATCGCCTCCCGCCTCGATCCGGCGGACCGCCTTTGCGATATCCTCGCGCAGGGTGGTCATGCCGTTGGCGGTGGCATGGATCATCGTTTCGGGATCTTCGACCAGCGCGACGTGACCCTTCCAGAACAGCACATCGTTGCGGCGCAGGTCCGCCCCGGCGGGCAACACGGTGCCCAAGGTGCGCGATTGCTGGTCGCTGTCGCCGCGACAGGAAATGTCGGCGGCAAGGCAACAGGCCTGCACCAACCCCGAACAATCGATCCCATCGGCGGTATTGCCCGCCCAGAGGTATGGCGTGCCCAGAAACAGCAGCGCGGTCGCGGCCGGATCGGGCATCGGATCGTCCAGCGCGCGCAAGTGGTCGCGCGGCACGATCCCGCCGCCACCCGACCATTCGACCCCGGCCCATTTGTCATCCCCGCCGGTCACCGTCAGGCGTGCCCCGAACGGCAATCGCACCAACGGCGGCGCCTTGAACCCGGCGTCGGGATAGATGTGCGACACCCGATGGCGTACGGCATGGGTGGGCGCCATCGGATCGCCCAGCGCCGACTCGCGGGCATACCCGCAATAGCCATCCTTCTGCGCGCGGACGAAGGCCCATCCGTCGCGCCGCTCGAACACGTCCAGCAGATCGCCGAACAGGGCGTGCCGATCCAGCGGGCCGTTCGGTGCCGCGTGAATCCCGGCGGCGAAATCCTGCACTTGGGCGGGAGTAGGCACCACGAACTGGTCGGCCTCGACCAGGCCGACCAGCTCGGCGGCGGCAACCCGACCGTTCGCGGGGGTTTCGCGCCGGTCGCTCACAGCTTCAGCAACGTCGGCAGCGCGTCAAGGATGGCACGCGCGCCCTGCCCGACACCGCCCTTGGGCCGTGCCGGCGCGGCGGTGGGGTTCCAGCCGTAGATGTCGAAATGGACATAGGGCGCGGCATCCCCGACAAAACGGCGCAGGAACAGCGCGGCGGTGACCGATCCGGCAAACCCGCCAGACGGCGCATTGTCCAAATCCGCAATCCCCGGCTCGATCATCGTCTCATAGGGATCCCAGAACGGCATGCGCCACAGCGGATCGCGCACCCGGCCTCCGGCATCGGACAAGGCAGCGGCCATTTCGCCGTCATCGCAATAGAACGGTGCCAGATCGGGTCCGACCGCGACACGCGCAGCCCCCGTCAGCGTTGCCATGGAAATCGTCAGGTCGCTGTCGCTTTCGGCCGCCAACGCAAGTGCATCGGCCAGCACCAGCCGCCCTTCTGCATCGGTGTTGTTGATTTCGACCGTCAGCCCCTTGCGCGAGGTCAGGATGTCGCCGGGCCGGAAGGAATTGCCCGACACCGCATTTTCCACCGCCGGGATCAGCACGCGCAACCGCAACGGCAGCTTCAGCGCCATGATCATCCGCGCCAGGCCCAGAACAGTGGCCGCGCCGCCCATGTCCTTTTTCATCAGACCCATGGACGATCCGGGCTTCAGGTTCAGCCCCCCGGTGTCGAAACACACGCCCTTGCCCACAAGGGTCAGGCGCGGCCCGGCGGTGCCCCATGTCATGTCGATCAGGCGCGGCGCCCGATCGGACGCCCGGCCGACGGTATGGATCATCGGGAAATTCCGCGTCAACAGGTCGTCACCGGTGACGACTTCGATCGCGGCGCCAAAGCTGTCGGCCAGATCGCGCGCCGCCTGTTCCAACTCGGCGGGGCCCATGTCGGACGACGGGGTGTTGATCAGATCGCGCGTCAGACTTTCGCCCTCGGCGATCGCGATCAGGCGGGCCGTATCGCAGCCTTCGGGTGCCACCAGCATCGCCTTCGGGGGCTTGACGTCGGCATATCGGTCAAAGCGGTATCCGGCCAACAGCCAGCCCAGCGCCGCTTCGTCCCGCGCCTCTGGCGTCAGATCGGTGGCAAGATGCCAATCGCCTTGCGGCAGACTGGCTCGCGCACCGCCCAGAACAAAGCGATGCCGCGCCGCCGTTGCCGGATCGCCCAGTCCCACCGCGGCCATGGCCGGCGTGCCGTCGTCGCCGGGAACGACCAGCACGGCACCAAGCGCACCGGCGAAACCCTGTGCTTCGGCCCAGCGCCGGGCAACCTGATCCTGGGCTGCGATCCACGATTCGGCCTGATCGCTGTCGACCAGGTAAAGCGGGCGGGAGTGTGACGCATTGTCTGCAAAACCAGGGGACATTCGGGGTGGCCTTTCTCGGAACTCTGTCCCGGCACACCCTAACGCTCCCGACCCGGCCCGCAAGCCCGGCGGCGCGGTCAGACGATACGATCCTGAAGATTCCAGATCACGCTGAGCGCCTCGTTTCCGAGCCGCATCAACCGGGCCAGATTGGCCGCAAGCGCGACACTGTCATCACCCGCCGTCAGGCCGGCGACGGTGCGCGCCACCCGCGACAGACGCTCAAGACCCAGCGCGCCGGCGATCTCGCCGATCTCGCAGCAGGCCGACGCCAGATCGCGAAACCGGCTGTCGCGATAGGCGGCGGGCAACTGTGCAAGATACAACGCCAAGTCTTCCAGCGTTTCGGCAACGCCCGCGTCCGCCGGCCCGGCCCCGTCATCGCGGCCCAGCGCGGCGATCGAGGTCGGATTAATGCGCACCGCTTCGTAGAGCGTCAGACGCAGGATGTTCTGTTGATCTTCCATAGTTTCCCCTGTCGGCCCCCACCGCAGTCGGTGTCGTCGTGCCCCGGCCACGACCCGGGCAACGTTTCAAACGCCGGATCGTTGCAGGACTGTCGGTATTTCGCTTTCCGATTCCGTTCGCCGTCGGTTTTCGGTATGAGCGGTAAAAGACCCGGAAAAAGGCCCGCCCATGGATTTCGTCAGACCGCTCCCGACGTTTCTCGCCCAGCGATATCACGGGTGGAAAGCCACGACCTTTGTCGAGAACAAGGCGTGGTATCGCCGCCTGGCCGAAGAAGGCCAGCGGCCCCGTGTCATGGTCATCGCCTGTTGTGACAGCCGTGTGCATGTCACCTCGATCTTCGGTGCCGAACAGGGCGAGTTCTTCATCCATCGCAACATCGCCAACCTGGTTCCGCCCTATGAACCCGACGGCGCGCAGCACGGCACGTCGGCGGCCGTCGAATACGCGGTCAATGTGCTGCACGTGGCCCATGTCATCGTCCTTGGTCATTCAAACTGCGGTGGTGTTCAGGGCTGTTACGACATGTGTTCTGGCCAGGCGCCGGATCTGGACCAGAAGACCAGCTTCATCGGCCGGTGGATGGATCTGCTGCGCCCCGGTTTCGAAAGCCTGCCGGAAGGTGACGACGCCATGCGCCGGACCGAGTTGGAGAAACGCGCCGTGATCGTATCGCTGGAAAACCTCATGACGTTTCCCTTCATCGCCGAGGCCGTGAAGGCCGAACGTCTGAGCCTGCACGGTATCTGGAAAGAGATCGCCGAAGGCGCATTGCTTGCGCTGGACCCGGAAACCGAGAAATTCATCGAAGTCTGAGCGGCTCGCCCGAAAACTGTCCGAACATGATGCGCCGCCGGCCCATGCGGATGCGCAGATCCGACAGGTGACCGATCACCGATGCGACGCGGCGGTCAGTCGTGCAATCGCGGCTTGCGAAGATGTTCACGCGCTGCTCATGCACCCTGCTCAGCGCATCCAGCCTGCGTTGGCGTGCCTTGGTTTCAAGATCGATCATGGTCTTTCCCCTCGTTATTCCCTGTCTGTCGCGGCGCCGACAATGCGGCCAACCCGTGGTCGTGCAGCCGTATCGCCGGCCCTTGCCGACCGGGACCGGCCGACGCAAAAGGTTTTCCGACGCACGGGTTCGCGTGCCCCTGTCGGATCAACGTCGATGGCGCCCCGGTCTGGCTGTGCACGTCATTCTGATGATCTGTTACTGCCGCGCCGGTTGGCGGGCGGTGTGCCATTGCCGTTCTGGCAATCGCACTGTGCGAGGTGGTCCGCGGTTGCGCCGTTATCAGGGCACCCCTGCCCCGATCCGACCCGTCTGACGCACCTTCGCGCCTCTTCCCCTCGACCCGAACCTGTCCGAGTACATGGGAGTGTTATACGGCACAGGCATTTCAGATAGGTTACGGAAACCCCTGCAATTTCCCCGCCGCTGTTTACCGGGCGCTAAGCCATTGTCGGCGGACGAACACGGGGATGGCGCGATTCCGGCGGGGTTGGCCTGTCCGGGCTCGTGGGGCGGGCGCCCTTCGCAAAGGGGGATGGCGCCCGCGATGAAGATCGCGGCGCGCCTTGTCATGCCGATTCGCAGTGCTGGCGACCGCCGGTCAGCCTTTTTTCAGCACCCGGTTGCCCAGCAATTCGGCGATCTGCACGGCATTCAGCGCCGCGCCCTTGCGCAGGTTGTCGGACACGCACCACAGGTTCAGGCCGTTGTCGATGGTCGAATCCTGTCGGATGCGGGAAATGAAGGTCGCGAAATCACCGACGCATTCGATGGGGGTGACGTAGCCACCGTCCTCGCGCTTGTCCACGACCATGATGCCGGGGGCTTCGCGCAGGATGTCGCGGGCTTCGTCCTCGTCCAGGAAATCCTCGAACTCGATGTTGATCGCTTCCGAGTGGCCGACAAACACCGGCACCCGCACGCAGGTCGCGGTCACCTTGATCTGCGGATCCATGATCTTTTTCGTCTCGGCGACCATCTTCCATTCTTCCTTGGTCGATCCGTCTTCCATGAAGACATCGATGTGGGGAATGACGTTGAAGGCGATCTGCTTGGTGAATTTCTTGGCCGGCTTGTCGTCGGTGGGGTTATAGATGCTCTTGGTCTGGTCCCACAGCTCATCGATGCCGTCCTTGCCGGCGCCCGACACGGATTGATAGGTCGATACGACAACCCGCTTGATCCGCGCCCGATCGTGCAGCGGCTTGAGGGCGACCACCATCTGCGCGGTCGAACAGTTGGGGTTGGCGATGATGTTCTTCTTGGAATACTCGGTGATCGCCTCGGGATTCACCTCGGGCACGATCAGCGGCACCTGTGAATCATAGCGATACAGCGATGAGTTGTCGATCACGACGCATCCCGCCTTGGCGGCCTTGGGCGCGTATTGCTTCGTCGCCTCGGACCCGATGGCGAACAGCGCCATGTCGTAGCCGGTGAAATCGAAGGTATCCAGATCGCGGGTCTTCAAAGTTCGCTCGCCAAAGCTGACCTCGGTTCCCAGCGATTTGCGCGAGGCAAGCGCGACGATCTCGTCCGCAGGAAACTGGCGTTCAGCCAGGATGTTCAGCATTTCGCGGCCCACGTTGCCCGTGGCGCCCACGATGGCGATCTTGTAACCCATGACGGGACTCCTTGGTCAGATGACGGCGTCTGATAGCGCAGGCATCCCCCGTGGGAAAGGGGCGGTTTGACGTAGAGCCCGCCATCGGCGCAATCGGGCGTGGCGACAGGCGCCACGGTCTGGTACCAGCGGTCACGGCAAACCCCGGCGGAGCAGCAGCCATGACACCCGTTTTCCTGATCGTCGCCGGCCTTGCCATGGTGGTCATCGTGCGCGCGGCGCGAAAACGCGGGCGCCGGAATGCCGCGCACCGCGACACGAGACCTGTCGACACCGACCCCTGGTATGACGACATCGAACCATGTGACGCCGATGATGCCGACGCCGATGATGGCGATTGTGGCGATGACTGAACCGTGGCGGGCCGATTCGGGCTTTCGATGCATGGCCCATCGGCCCTAGAACGTCAGTGCAACGGAGGCCGCCATGACCAATACCTTTTACAAGAACGATCTGCCCGACGGGCTGAACCTGGGGCCTGTCGTGGCCATCGATTGCGAGACCATGGGGCTGAATCCCCACCGGGACCGGCTGTGCCTTGTGCAGATGTCGGTGGGCGATGGCAATGCACACCTCGTGCAGGTGGCGCCGGGCCAGACCAGCGCGCCCAACCTGTGCCGGATGCTGGCCGATCCCGAGGTTCTGAAACTGTTCCATTTCGGGCGCTTCGATATCGCCGCGCTGCTGAATGCCTTCGGCACCGTGGCCGCACCCGTCTATTGCACCAAGATCGCCAGCAAACTGATCCGCACCTATACCGACCGGCACGGGTTGAAGAACCTGCTGTCGGAACTGCTGAATGTCGACATTTCGAAATATCAGCAGCAAAGCGACTGGGGCGCGTCAGAGCTGAGCGAGGCGCAGCTGGCCTATGCCGCGTCCGACGTGCTGTATCTGCACAAGCTGCGTCGCGCCCTGGACGCGCGGCTGGCGCGCGAGGGGCGGAGCGAGATGGCGCAGGCCTGTTTCGATTTTCTGCCGATGCGGGCGCAACTGGACCTGGCCGGCTGGTCCGATCAAGATATCTTCTCGCATTGATCCGCTGGAAGGTTTTGGGGAAGATGCACCAGCACACGAGATCCTGCCAGGCCTTACGCGGTGCATACGCGTGAAAACCCATGACAATACATATTCGCGACTGATCGCCTGGCTGAAGGTGATCCTGCCGCTGATGGCGCTGGCGATCCTGTCGACCCTGTTCCTGGTGTCGCAGAAGCCCGGCGCGGACGCGCCGCTGCCCTACAGCGATGCCGACGTGGATGAAATCCTGCGCGAACAATCGATCGTCGCACCGCAATACAACGGCATGACCCGCGATGGTGCCGCGATCACCCTGTCGGCCGACGTGGCCCGCCCCGGTTCGGCCAGCGGCAGCGGCAGCGATGCGCAGGGTTTGCGTGTGCTGGTCGAAACACCCGATGGCGGCAACGTTCGGCTGAACGCGGACACCGCGGCACTGGACATGACCGACCGTCTGGCGCGGCTGACCGGGGGCGTGCATATCGAAACCTCGACCGGATACGCGCTGGACAGCCAGGCGGTGACCACCGCGCTCGACATCACCCGGATCGAGACCGAGGCACCGGTGACCGGCACCGCACCGTTCGGAACCCTGAACGCGGGCCGGATGTTGGTGCGTCGCGATGATGACGGGGCGACGGGCACGCCCTACGTTCTGCTTTTCACCGATGGCGTGCGTTTGCTATACGAACCCAAAGCCGACCAGGGAGGTCAACCATGAAGCTTCGCGTGATCATTGCGACAGCGCTGGCGCTGATCGCGTCTCCGGCCGTCGCACAGAATACCAATATCGCGTTCGGCGGTCTGAAACATGACAGCAGCCTTCCGGTCGAGGTGGCGTCGGATACCCTGGAAGTCAGCCAGACCGACGGTTCCGCCGAATTTCGCGGCAATGTGCTGGTTTCTCAGGGCGAGATGAAGCTCACGGCGGGCACGGTGCGGGTGATCTATGCGGCGGAAGGGGGCGGGCGGATCTCGCGCATGAATGCCAGCGGCGGCGTCACGCTGGTCAATGGCGCCGAGGCGGCGGAAGCCCGCGAGGCGATCTATTCCATCGACGACGCCACGGTGGTGATGACCGGTGACGTGATCCTGACCCAGGGGCAAACCGCGCTGTCTTCGAACAAGCTGTCGATCGATCTGAATTCCGGCACCGGCACCATGGAAGGCCGCGTGCGCACGATCTTTCAGACCGGATCAGGTGACAACTGATGCCCGCACCCCACCTTACCGTCGCCCAGGGGTCGGGGGGGCTTCGGGTATTGAACTTGAAGAAAAGCTATCGCAAACGCCCGGTGATCCGTGACTTTTCGCTGGAACTGGCCAAGGGCGAGGTGGTGGCCCTGCTCGGGCCGAACGGGTCGGGCAAGACCACGTGCTTTTACGCCATTGCCGGCCTGATCCAGCCCGATGGCGGGCGCGTGATGATCGACGGGCGGGATGTGACCGCCCTGCCGATGTATCGCCGTGCGAAGCTGGGCATCGGGTATCTGCCACAGGAAATGTCGATCTTTCGCGGGCTGAACGTCGAAGACAACATCCTGGCGATTCTCGAAATTTCCACGCGCGACCGGGCGACGCGCCGTGACCGGCTGGAACAGCTTCTGAACGAATTCTCGATAACGCATCTGCGCCGCACTCCGGCCCCTGCCCTCTCGGGCGGCGAACGGCGGCGGGTCGAGATCGCCCGCTGCCTGGCCGCCAATCCATCCTATGTGCTGTTGGACGAACCCTTTGCCGGGGTCGACCCCATCGCGGTGGCCGAGATCCGCGGCCTTGTCGGTGATCTGCGGACCCGGGGGATCGGCGTGTTGATCACCGATCACAACGTGCGCGAGACGCTGGGCATCGTCGACCGGGCCTATATCCTGCACGACGGTCACGTCCTGATGAGCGGCACCAGCGACGAGGTCGTGCGCGACGAAAACGTTCGGCGTGTCTATCTCGGGCAAGGGTTCCGCATTTCCTGACGGTTCCGGTCGGAATGATCCGAGACCATTGACACACGGCGCCTTTCAAGGCCCAATCGGTTGTGTGACAGAAACGGCAGTTTCGTCGGCAAGGGCCGCGACGGGCAAAAACGCGATGCCGGCCCGCGGTCGGGATACCGGAACCTGCCATGTTTTTGTTCACTAAAACCGGTCGCGTCCCCACGTCGGCGTGTGGTCCCGGCCAACTTTGCCCCGCCAAACCAGGAGCGACCATGCAATACCAGATCAGCGGCAAACAGATTGATATCGGCGAAGCGCTGCAAACCCATGTTCAGACCGAGATCGATGCCATCATCGAAAAGTATCCCGGTCGCCCCACCGATGCGCTGGTCGTCTTTTCCAAGGATGGGCATGAATTCGTCTGTGAATCCGTCATGCATCTGTCCACCGGCCTGACGGTGCAGGCCAAGGGCCGCGCGGCCGAAATCTATGCCGCGTTCGAAAACTGCGCCGAAAAGATGGAGAAACAGCTGCGCCGATACAAGCGCAGATTGAAAGACCACTACAAGGAACGCTCACAGCCAGTTGAACTCTCGGGTGTCTCCTCGTATATCCTCGCCGCGAACGATGGCCAGGACGATGACGAACCCGAAACCTTGACGCCGATGATCGTGGCCGAGATGGAGACGAAAATTCCCCAGCTCTCGGTCGGCGAGGCCGTGATGCAGATGGAACTGGCGGGGGCACCTCTTCTGGTGTTCCGCAACGAGCGGCAAGAAACCGGTGTGAACATCGTATATCGTCGCGACGACGGAAACATCGGATGGATCGATCCGAACCAGACATAACGCCGACCGCCATCGGGGCGGCCCGACACTAGCGGCAGGTAACAATGCAACTTTCCAGTATTCTCAATCCTCGCGCAATTCGCGTGATCGGTGCGATGACAAGCAAGAAACGGCTGTTCCAAGAATTGGGCGACATGGCCGAATCCGTGCATGGTCTGCCTGCCGCCAAGACGGTCGAAGCCTTGATGGAACGTGAGACGCTGGGACCGACGGGCGTGGGACACGGCATTGCCTTGCCCCACGCCCGTCTTGCGGCGGCAGACGCCTTGTGCGGCATCTTCCTGCGGATCGAGAAGCCGATGGATTTCGGCGCCGTCGATCATCAGCCCGTCGACCTGGTGTTCGCGCTGTTCGCGCCGCCCACGGCAGGGGTCGAGCATCTGAAGGCGCTGGCGCTTGTCTCGCGGACCCTGCGCGACAGCGCGCTGTGCGCCAAGCTGCGGGCCAACGACGACCCGGCTGTCCTGCACGCCATCCTGACCGAAACACCGGCGACAGCCGCCGCCTGACCGTCAGCGCCAGGCGCGAAATCCGAACATCATGTAGTCGCGTTGATAGATGTCGCGCACGGCCGTCTCGATCTCGGCGTCGTAGATCGCGTCCAGCGCGACCGGCGCGGCATCTTCCAAAAGCGGAACGTCCGGGGCCGTGGCGCCGATGCTGTCGGCAAGATAGCGCAATCCGAGGGCCATCTGATCCTCGCGCAGGATGACATCGGGCACGACGGCCTGGGTCATTCCCTGAAGCACGGCAGACTGCGATGCCCAGGCCGGATCGACCCGGACCGAGGTCTGATTGCCGAGATTGCCCCTCACGAACCGCAGGAACGCCACGAACGCCGCACGATGCCGTGCCGCGTCCCATCCGGCGTCCACCGCCCCGGCGGGCAGCGGAACATCGTATTGCCCGCGCAAAGTCTCGCGGATATCGCCATAGGCATCGGCGCCGGTGGCCAGGATATAGCGGCAGAAACTGTCATGCAGGCGCGCCACCGGATGACGGACGGCCGAAAAGCTGCGGTGTGCGGGGTTCTGACGTTTCCAGCGGCGCAGATCCTTCTGGGTCATGTCGCCCGTCACGGGTGCGGCACCGTCCAAGGCGGCCAGCCAGGTGTTGATTGTCCCTTCCAGCCCCCCCTTGACCGGCATGAACAACAGGGGGCTGTGCGCGGCACGGACAAACCCCGGAACCCCCGGACCCCGCCGCGGTTCGAAATTCGGCGTGCGGCCCAGATCGAAATGGTCGATGGCGCCCAGCGCCTGCATCATCTGATCATAGTTCGCGACCTTTTCGCGCAGGCCGGCGGGGTTTTGCACCTTGGTCTTGCCCGAAAGCCGGTCGAGCCGGCTTTCGACCCCCAGGAAAGCCGCAAGGCCGTTCAGGATGCCAAGATCGTTTATGTCGTCATACCCGATATGAAACGCCGTCTGACCGGTGGTCTGAAGTGCGCGCATGACGTCCTGCTGAAACCCTTGCAGGCGCGACAGGTGGCGCGCGAAACGGTCGGCATCGAACGTGATGCGCGCCGTTTTCGCTTGCTTCATGTCACCGAGACGCCATTGCCCGGTCTGACGCGCAATTTCCAGGCTGACGAAACTGTCCAGCGGATTGCGTGTCAGGATCACCTTGGCGCAGCGCGGATCGTCGAGACAGCGGCGCAGCACACGCGGATCGTGATCGTGAAAGAACCGGAAGCCGGCCAGACCTTCGGTGCGGGCCCGGATCGCCGCAAGCAGGCGGTCCGGATCACCTTCGCGGTCCTTCATCGTGACGCCGGCCAGCTCGGTCTGGCCCGCGTGACCGGTGAAATGCGGATTGAACGCCTCGCCCCAACAGCGCAGGCCGGGCAGCTGGTTCAGCGTGTCTTCCAGAAAGTTGGAGCCGGTGCGCATTTCAGCCAGCAGGATGAAGCTGTCAAATTTTCGGTTCATGCTGTCATTTCACCAGATACGGGCGCCGGTGGCGTTTCGGCTGTGTGTCGATTTCATGGCCCGACGGAAAATCGCCCATCAGATAGGGCTGCATGCCCTGGTTCTTCAGGTTCTGAAGAAATTGCCCGAATCCCGTCAGATCGGCCATCTGCGGCGCTTCGGTCAGACGGCGCGGCGATTTCGGGCCATTGTCGTCGATGATGCTTTGTAACGGCTCCATCGGGGCTTCGACGAAATCCGCCATGGTCCAGATCCGCACCCGCGCCTTGGTCGTGATGCGACGCAACAGCTCCAGATGCCGGGTTTCCACCTGCTGCATGCGCGCGGCCTTCCTGCGCAGCACGCCGAAATCGCGGTTGGACCGGAACAGCGGCACCGCCCAGGCGCCCGAGATCACGTTGATCTGCGCGTTCGGATCATCGGCCAGGAACGGTGCGATCGCCTGGTTGTCGTTTGGACCGAAGAAGAAACACTGACGTTCGCCGCGGGTGTTCCAGATCAGGTTCGTCAGGAACGCGCGCGGATTGTAATCGCGCAGCCGTGCATCGGCGCTGAGCGCCCCGGCATAGGTGGCCTGCCGGTCGGTGAACTGCGCGCGTTTCGGCGCATAGAGATGGCCGTGAACCCGCGCGCCCGTGGCCCGTTGCAGCCACGTATCGAACCCGTCGAACAGGTCGCCGAAGCCTTCGAACACGGTATAGGGTGCGCAGGTCTTGCCATTTTCCCAACCGTTCTTGGGATATCTGCTGGCCATGTATAGGCCCGCGCGCCCCCGCGTTCGCCGATCGATGGCCTTGGCGAATATGCGGTCGATCTTGCCCGGGTTGGGTTCGGCGCGGTTCTGTTCCCCCAGGTGCGGCGACAGGAACGTGCGATACAGCCGATCCGCCCGCGGCCAGATCTTGCGCGCCACGAAACAATCCGAACGGCGCAGAAGCTGCAGGTGATCGTCGTAGAAGATATGCGGCTTGCCCTGGAAGTCGAATTTGGACAGGGTCAGGGACCGGCTTTCGATCTTGCGGGAATAAAGCCGTACGAGCGACTGGAAATAGCTTTCATCGGGGATCCAGACCCGTTTGAAATAGCGTTCGTGCACATCGCGCCGGGGGTCTTGCAGGATCGCGCTGAGGGTCTGGCGCGTCAGGCACCACCATTGCGACCCCATGTGCGGCACCACGCCCTGGGGAATCCGCCGGCTGTAGCCCACCGCGCGCTGCACGCCGACGTAGGCGTCGAACAGGCGGCGATGACGCTTCCACGAGAACGGAAACCGCAGGGTGAAACGTTCGGAATTCAGCCCGCCCACCGTCCACGGCACATCCTGCGTCGTCACGCTTTCGATGAAATCGGTGCGCGGGCGGTCGGCGAGGTATTGCACCAGTTCTTCGACCGGACGCAGCGGCAGGCACGACCCCGAAGCAAGATAGATGTGCCGCACGTCCGGAAACGCCCGCAGCATCGCTTCGGCGCCGATCTGTGACGCCGCCACCAGCGACCACGTGCCCCATTCGCAGGCATGGCGGTCGCAGAACCGGATATCGTTCCGGTCGCCGATGCTGCGCCGAAACGCGTCGAAATCGGCGCGACTGACCCGGCGGTCGACGTGGATCACGACCGGACAGCCATGGTCGGCCCAGTGGCGCGCCACCTGTGCCGCACGGTCCAGCGCGTCGTGGCACATCATGACGATGCCGACGCTCACGCCCAGTTTCCTTTCGACATCAGGCCGAGGATCTCAAGCTGACGCCAGTTGATGTATTTCTCGCTCCACTTGCACCAGAGGTCGGGGTTTTCCTGCAGACCCGCGTGATATGCCTTGTATTCCGCGCTGCCCGCGAAATGTTCGCGCCGGGCTAGTTCTTCCGCGGCCTTGTGCCCAAGGGTATCCAGGAATTTGGCATGGAGCAGGATCCCGCTGGCCTTTTCACCCCCGTATTCGTCGTAAACCTGGTTCAGCCCGCGCGGCAGAAGCATATGCGTCGAGGAGACATAGGCATATCCCCGGGCCCATTTCACCAACGGCAGCTTGTTCAGTGCCGGCGCGCGCGCCGGTTTTTCCGCCAGGAAGGCCCGCGCGCGTGGTCCGCCCTGAATCCACAGGTTGCCGAACGTGGTGTTGCGGGTGATCGTGTAGTTTCCGGAATCGAACCAGGACGCGATCTCGAACGGATCCTGTCCTTCGTCATAACGGTGTTCGCCCATGCCTCCCTTTGGATACATGTCCAGCATCATGGTGCCGAAGGATTTGATCGACGACGCATCCAGCCAATCGGTCAGCGCGGCAATCGGCCGGGTATCGCAGAACGGGTAAACGAAGAACTCATCGACATCGATGGTCAGCGTCCAGTGTCCCGTGCCGTATTTCCGCAGCAGCCAGTTGATCCAGTCCACCCCGAATCGCGCCCGTTTATAGCTGCCCCGTGCATGCCACAGCGATACGTCGGGTTGATCCGCAAGGTATTGCGCCGATCCGTCGTCCGAGCCGTTGTCGACGATGATGAAATGGTCGACGCCCATGTCCCGGTAATAGCGCAGGAAATACGGCAGCCGGATCCGTTCGTTGCGCAGACAGACAAAGCACAGGATGTCGCGCTTGCGGATCATGCCGATGCGGTTCACGCGCACGGAAAGCTGTCGGCGCTTGCGAAAGGCCCGGATCAGCAGGCGCTTGCGCTGAAGGCGCAGACGATAGGTTTTCAGAACGCCCAAGGCGAAAACTCCGGGTGCTGCGGCAAGACGGCCACGGCTTCAGGCGCTATCAGATGACGGTGAAGACATGGTTGAAGTGTGCCGCCCATGTCAGTGTCGCCCCTGTCGCAGAACCCCGGTCGCAGGCCGCCGCATGCTGCCGCCCGTGGGCAGCAAGACGACTGATTTCCGTAGTCCAAGCATATATATCCACAGGATCGAGGTAAACGGGATACTGGCCCAGCACCTCGCGCAGAACGGGCAGTGATGAACAAACAACAGGCGTGCCCAGCACCGCCGCCTCGAGTGGGGGGAGGCCGAAGCCTTCGGCAAAGCTGGGAAACAACAGCGCTTGCGCCCCGCGGATCAGGGCGGCCACCGCGCCGTCGTCCAGCGCCGGCAATTCATGCACCCCGGCAAGACCCGCATCAAGCCGGTCGAAGACCGCCGCATTGTTCCACCCCCGGCGCCCGACGATATAGAGATTGGGCAGGGGTTTGCCGGTTCGCGCCAACCGCTCCCAGACATCCAGCAACAACGCATGGTTCTTGCGCGGCTCGATCGTCGACAGGGCGATGAAATACGGCGTGGACAGATCCAGACCGGGGGGCAGGCCGGCGGGATCGGCCGTAGGTGTCTCGACGCCCAGATGCGCGACCACACAGGCGGGCACCCGGCCGAGATCCTTGAAATGACGCCCCACATCCGCCTTGGTCCCGGCCGAGTTACAGATCACCAGGTCGGCATGGGTGGCAACCGCGCGCATCTTGCGCGCGAAGGCCTCGGGTGTGCCGGGGCGCTGAAACTGCGGGAAATCCAGCGGAATCGTATCATGGACCAGAACGGCAATGCGCACCCCCTTGACCTGGCGCAGAGCCCGGAACACGCGCGCCTCGAGATTGCTGTGACCGACGTTGAGGTAATGCACATCCACCGGCAAATGGCGCCGCGCAAGGCGGCCCAAACCGCCGCGCAGGCACGAGGCCACGGCCTGACGCCGGATCTCGGCCTCGGCGCGGCGTCGCGCGGCGCTCAGCCCACGGGAGAAACGCGCGAGGATATCGGGGGACCCCCAGCGATCATCGGCAATCCTGTCCCGTATCGCACGCGCCCCGTCGCGGTTCAGCAGGCTGAAGCCCGCCGCGGTGCGGCACAACGCGAACATCGGGTCCGACTTGGCGAGGAGGGCATCGAGATAGGCCAGTTCGACCCGGTCGACGCCGGTGGGCGGCCCCAGCCCGACCCGGCTGACAAGCCGCGTCAGGTCGAGACATCGCGTCGTCACCGACGGACGCACGCGGCTTGCGCGCGCCCCGCCATCGTGCCCGCAGGGGTCAGGATGCGTCGGCGCGGCTGGCCGCCAGGGCGTCGATGTATTCGCCGAACTCGTCCTGCAGGTCGGGACGCGACAGGCCGAAGGCGACCGTGGCCTGAAGGAAGCCTGCCTTCGATCCGCAATCGAACCGCTGGCCCTTGAAGCGCAGGCCATAGACACCGTCCTTGCCGTCGATCTCGGCGGCAATGGCATCGGTCAACTGGATCTCTCCGCCGGCGCCTTTCTTCATGTCGTTCAGACGGTTCATCACGGCCGGGGTCAGGATGTAACGGCCGATCACGGCCAGGTTCGACGGCGCCGTTCCCTTTTCAGGTTTTTCGACCATGCCCTTGACCTTCACGCGCACGCCATTGTCTTCGGACGTGGCCAGGATGCCATAGGACGATGCCTTCTCTTCTGGCACTTCCATGGCGGCGACGATATTGCCGCCGGTTTCCTCGTAGGCTTCGATCATCTGTTGCAGGCAGGGCTTGTCGGACGCGATCACGTCGTCGGGCAGGATCACGGCAAAGGGTTCGTCACCGATCAGGCGCCGGCCGCACCAGACGGCATGGCCCAGCCCCAGCGCCATGTGCTGGCGGATATAGGCAATGGCGCCATCGGCCATGTTGGTCGATTCCAGCATCTCCAGCATGTCGTCCTTGCCCTTCTGACGCAGGGCGGTCTCAAGCTCGGGGGCCAGGTCGAAATAGTCTTCCAGTGCGGATTTGCCGCGCGAGGTGACAAAGATGAATTCGGTGATGCCGGCGGCGCGGGCCTCGTCGATGGCGTATTGGATCAGGGGCCGGTCGACCAGGGTCATGATCTCCTTGGGAATCGACTTGGTCGCGGGAAGAAACCGCGTCCCCAATCCTGCTACGGGGAAAATGGCCTTTGTTACCTTGCGACTCATATCGACTCCTGGAAATAGATCTCTTCAATTCTGGTCATACCGCGATCTGATCACGGCGACCAAGGGCGCTTTTCAACCCCGGTATCGTCTAGCTTGTTATGCTGCGTCTGCACAATCGATACCAGCCCATTATTGTTCCCCGCCATCCGACAGACCGCGCACGGCGAAAATGCGCTTCCTTTCGCGTTCGATTCGCGCGCGCCGCCGGATCGCCATGAAA
Source organism: Oceaniglobus indicus (assembly GCF_002751875.1). Lineage (GTDB taxonomy): Bacteria > Pseudomonadota > Alphaproteobacteria > Rhodobacterales > Rhodobacteraceae > Oceaniglobus > Oceaniglobus indicus. Next base: position 355,561 of record NZ_NMZM01000002.1, read on the forward strand.
ATGGGATCCCGGCGATCGGAGCGGCCCCAGATTCCGCCGCTTTGCCGCCAGATCCCGAGGTCGTCGAAAACGCACCGGTGGTAGAGCGCGCTTGGCGACAGGTCCAGCAGAGTCACCACCAGCCCCTTTTCACGTTCGATCCGCGCCCGCGCGCTGCCCGCCGCACGGCGTCCCGCCACCACGACCGATCCGACCGGCCTCGGGGTGCGGATCTGGCGGAACGCCGGCCGCTCGGGCCAGGTGTGCGGCGGCATCGGCCCGCGGCGCGCGCCATCGGCCAGGCCGTCGTTCAGCGATTGCATCAGGCGCGGAACATCGCGCGGTTCGGCCGTTCCGGCAACCAGATGGCGGATGATCCGCGCCCTCTGATCCGCCACGAGCGCGGCGCGCGCGGCGGCGTGGCGGTCCACCGGCAGGTGCCGGTTCCAGAAGACCGCGCTTGACGCGCCGATGTCGAACAGGCTGAGCGGGGCGCGGTCGGCGCGACGGCGGGCGGACGCGGCAAAGCCGTGATGCACCTGCGCCAACGGCACCAGCGCGGTGCGAAACCCGGCCCGCGCCGCGCGCATGTTCAGATCGGTTTCATCAAGAAAGAAGGCAAAGGCGGCATCGAACCCGCCCAGCGCGCACAGTACGTCGCGGCGCGCCGCCATGTTCGTGCCTTCGGTCTTGATCGCGCCCGTGTCGGGGGGATCGAAAGCCTTCGGCCCATCGCCCCAGGACGACAGATCCTGCGCAACGCCGGTGGCGTCGACGCTGCGCGCCCGCCATTGAAAGGAAATCCCGTTGCGCCCGATCACGAACCCCCCCGCCAGCGCGACCGACGGATCATCGAACGGCGCGACCAGATGGGTCAGCCATGTGGGTTCGGGCACCGCATCGTCATCGATGAAGGCGACGATATCGCCCCCGGACGCCGCGATTCCCGCGTTCCTCGCCGCCGAGATGTTGGGCAGATCGAACGCCACGACCCGCCCCAGATCCGCCGCCCGCGCGACGGCGGCACCGGGCGGATCGGCCACGACGATCACCTCGAAGGTGGGATAAAGCAGTTGATCGAGACCGCGCAGACACCGCGCCAGGGCCGCCGGGCGATCCCGGCTGACCACGACGACGCTGACGCGGGGCGTCACGGGTGCCTCAGGCCGGTTTCAGGGTCACGCCGGGGGCATAGGCGATGAAGAACGGATTGGCGAAGGCGGGCTTGCCATAGACCAGCGGCGAATGGTCATCGAACCGCACAACCCGCCCGCCCGCGCCGTGCAGGACGGCGTGGCCCGCCGCCGTGTCCCATTCCATGGTCCGCCCCAGGCGGGGATACAGATCGGCCTCGCCCGTGGCGACAAGACAGAACTTCAGCGATGAACCGGCGCTTTTCATGTCCTTGACGTTGTATTGCCCGATATAGTCGTCGGTGGCCTCGTCGCGGTGGGATTTCGACGCCACGACCATCAATCCGGCCTCGTCAGGTTCGGATACCTTGATCGGCGTCGTCTCGCCGGGCGTGTCGAGGTCGAAATCGCCCGTCTCCTCGACCGAAACGCCGGTGGAATCGGTATAGAACAACCGCCCCCTCGCCGGTGCATAGACCACCCCGCGCACCGGTGCCCCGTCCGAGACATAGGCGATGTTGACCGTGAAATCGCCGCGCCGCTGGACGAACTCCTTGGTGCCGTCCAGCGGATCGACGATCAGGAAGGTGCGCGCCTCGATTTCGTGCGACTCGGCCTGTTCCTCGGTCACCAGCGGCACGTCGGGAAACGCCGCGCGCAGACCGGCGGAAATCAGGGCATCCGCCGCCTCGTCGGCTTCGGTGACCGGGCTGGCGTCGGACTTGGTCTTCACCTCAAAATCGTCGGCGTCGTAGATCTCCATGATCTTCGCTCCGCCCTCCAACGCGAGACGTCGCATTTCGGCGGTCAGCATTTCGAAGTTCATGGCATCATCCCCAGACTGGGCCCCGCGGGGCCGGAACAGTTGTTTCGTCAGATTTGGTCTTTTATGGTGAATGGTCAAAGAAACGGCAAGATTATCATGCAACAAGGTCGGGATCGCCCAGACAAGCCAAGGCAGACGCACGCATGTTCGAACGCAGACAGACGCAATCCCGGCTGACCGGCGCCGTCAGTATACTCGAGCTGATCTATCACAACACGGTGCGCAGCGTGCGCCGCACCCATGCCAACGCGGTGATGGCGATCCTGATGAACATCCTGCAGACCGTCGTCTTCGTGATGGCGTTCTACCTGCTGTTCCACGTGCTCGGGATGCGCGGCAATGCGATTCGCGGCGATTTCCTGTTGTACATCTTCACCGGCATCTTTCTTTACATGGTGCATACCCGCACCGTCACCGCGATCCTGCAATCGGAAGGGCCGGCATCGGCGATGATGAAACACGCGCCGATGACCACCGCGATCTCGATCTCGGCGGCCGCACTGTCGACGCTGTATGTCCAGGTTCTGTCGATGACGGTGGTGTTGTATTTCTATCACGTCATCTGGGGGCCGATCACGATTCACGACTGGTCGGGCGCCTTTGGGATGGTCCTTCTGGCCTGGTTTTCGGGCGTGGGCGTCGGGATGATTTTCCTGGCGCTCAAGCCGTGGTTTCCCAGCGCCATCGGCATCGTCGCGATGATCTATACCCGCGCCAACATGATCGCCTCGGGCAAGATGTTCGTCGCCAACCAGCTGCCCGGCACCATGCTGGCGTTCTTCGACTGGAACCCCCTGTTTCACGCCATCGACCAGGCCCGCGGCTTTGCCTTCGTGAACTACTTCCCGCATAATTCGTCGGTCGAATATCCGCTTTATGTCTCCATCGCATTGCTGATGATCGGGATGATGGGCGAATTCTATACCCGCAAGCATGCCTCGCTCAGCTGGAACGCACGCCGATGATCCGTATGCTCTCCGTCATTACCGCTTGTCTCTGGTCCGGGGCCCTTGGCGCACAGGGGCTGCCCGCCTTGCACGACGTCGTCGGCGTCGCCGAAAACGACACGCCGAACCTGCGTGCCGAACCTGATTGGAAGGCGCCGCTGGTCGCCACCCTGCCCTTTGACGCCCGCGACATCGAGGTGGTGGCGGAAAACGCCGACGGGACATGGGGGCGGATCAACATGGGCGAAGGAACCGCGTGGGCCGCGCTCAGGTTTCTCGGCCGCCAGCCGGGCCAGGATGACCGCGATTTCCCCGACCCCCTGCGGTGCTTCGGGACCGAACCGTTCTGGTCGCTGAAGGTTACCGCCGACGCAAGCGTCTTTACCCTTTCCGGGGTGTCCGAGCACCGGCTGCGCCAAGGCGACCGGCGCCGCGCGACCGGACGCACCGACCGCTGGGCCATGGTCACCGAAGCGCCCGGTGTATCGGCAACTATGGCCTGAACGGCGATGTGTTGATGATGGACAGCAACGGCATCGCGCTCTATTCCGGCTGCTGCACCCTGTCCCCACCCTGAGCGACGCGCAGCGTGACGTTGATGCGGCCTCCCTTGGGCAACAGTGACGACGAACGAAACCTGATCCGGTCAACCCCGTGATGGACCAGCCGCGCCGCCCCGCCCATCACCACCACATCGCCCGACGACAGCCAGAGGCTTTCGGTTTTGCCGCCCCTTTCGACACTGCCGATCCGGAACAAGCCGTCATCGCCCAGTGACACGGAAATCACCGGCCAGTCGAACGACGCCTCGTCGCGGTCCTGATGCAGACCCATGCGCGCCCCTTCGCCGTAGAAGTTGATCAAACAGCAATCGGGCAGTTGCGCCGCAGGGCCAAGGGCGCGCCAGATCTCCAGCGCCGCGTCGGGGATCGGCGGCCAGGCCGCGCCCGACGGATGGCGCGGCGCGTATCGATAACCGCGCCGGTCCGACACCCAACCGACCGATCCCGCCGATGTCATCCTGACCGACATCTTCCGCCCCGACCGGGTTTCGGGATGCACCGGGGGCGCTGCGCGGGCCACGTCGCGCAGGGCTGTCAAAAGCCGCGCCTGCATCGCTGCGTCCAGAAACCCGCGCCACACCTGGACCCCGCGCACGTTCAGCGGACCATCACCGTTCATCGCCCCTCCGCTCGTCAATTTCGCCGAGAGTCGCATTTTCGCGAAGATTCATCCATCCCCGGCGCTTGCAGGGCTGAAACCCCCTCCTTATATGAGGCCAGACGCCCGGTCGGGGGCTTTGTTCCCGACGTAATCATTGGGATCGCCGGGGATATGCCGCACCGCGGGTATTCCTGCACGAACATCGCCAGAGAGAGGATTTGAGCATGGCCAAAGTCATCGGAATCGACCTTGGAACCACCAACAGCTGTGTCGCCATCATGGACGGCAGCCAACCCCGCGTCATCGAGAACAGCGAAGGCGCACGCACCACACCGTCGATCGTCGCCTTCACCGACGATGAACGGCTGGTCGGTCAATCCGCCAAGCGGCAGGCCGTCACCAACCCCGAAAATACCATCTTCGGCGTCAAGCGCCTGATCGGTCGTCGCAACGACGACGCGAACCTTGCCAAGGACCGCAAGAACATGCCGTTCACCGTCATCGACGGCGGCAACGGCGACGCATGGGTCCAGGCCCGCGGCGAGAAGTATTCGCCCAGCCAGATCAGCGCGTTCATCCTGGGCAAGATGAAGGAAACGGCCGAAAGCTATCTCGGCGAGGAAGTGACGCAGGCCGTCATCACCGTTCCCGCCTATTTCAACGACGCCCAGCGTCAGGCGACCAAGGACGCCGGCAAGATCGCCGGTCTGGAAGTGCTGCGGATCATCAACGAACCGACTGCTGCCGCGCTGGCCTATGGTCTGGACAAGAAAGAAACCAAGACGATCGCGGTCTATGACCTCGGCGGTGGCACGTTCGACGTGACCATCCTGGAAATCGACGACGGCCTGTTCGAAGTCAAATCCACCAACGGCGACACGTTCCTCGGCGGTGAAGACTTCGACATGCGGATCGTCAATTACCTGGCCGAGCAGTTCAAGAAGGAACACCAGGTCGATCTGACCGCCGACAAGATGGCGCTTCAGCGCCTCAAGGAAGCGGCGGAAAAGGCCAAGATCGAACTGTCCTCGTCCAGCCAGACCGAGATCAACCAGCCGTTCATTTCGATGGGCGCCAACGGCCAACCGCTGCACATGGTCATGAAACTGACCCGTGCCAAGCTGGAATCGCTGGTCAGCGACCTGATCAAGCAGTCGATCAAACCCTGCCAGGCCGCACTGAAGGATGCCGGGCTGTCGGTTGGTGAAATCGACGAGATCGTGATGGTCGGCGGCATGACCCGCATGCCCCGCGTCGTCGAGGAAGTGACGAAATTCTTCGGCAAGGAGCCGAACAAGGGCGTCAACCCCGATGAGGTCGTCGCACTGGGCGCCGCCATTCAGGCCGGTGTGCTTCAGGGTGACGTCAAGGACGTGGTCCTGCTGGACGTGACCCCGCTGTCGCTGGGGATTGAGACGCTGGGTGGTGTGTTCACCCGCCTGATCGACCGCAACACGACGATCCCGACGAAGAAGTCGCAGATCTTCTCGACCGCCGAAGACAACCAGAACGCCGTGACGATCCGGGTCTTCCAGGGCGAACGTGAAATGGCGTCCGACAACAAGATGCTGGGTCAGTTCAACCTCGAAGACATCCCGCCGGCCCCCCGTGGCCTGCCCCAGATCGAAGTGACCTTCGACATCGACGCCAACGGCATCGTGTCCGTAGGTGCCAAGGACAAGGGCACCAACAAGGAGCAGAAGATCACGATCCAGGCGTCGGGCGGTCTGTCGGACGAGGACATCGAGAAGATGGTCAAGGACGCGGAAGAAAACGCCGAAGCCGACAAGAGCCGCAAGGAATTGGTCGAGGCGAAGAACCAGGCCGAGTCGCTGATCCATTCGACCGAGAAGGCGATGGAAGAGCACAAAGACAAGGTCGATCCGACCACCATCGAAGCGATCGAACTGGCCATTGCCAACCTGAACGAACAGCTCGAGTCGGAAGATGCCGGCAAGATCAAGAACGGCATCCAGAACGTCACCGAATCGGCGATGAAGCTGGGCGAGGCGATCTACAAGGCCGAGCAGGCAAAAGCCGGCAACGAGCCTGAAGATGGCGACGGCGACGGCCCCAAGGATGTCGATGACGACATTGTGGATGCCGATTTCGAAGACCTTGGCGACGACAACAAGCGCGCGTCCTGACCCGCGCATTGGAACCTACCGAAACCGGCCTGATCAGATCGGGCCGGTTTCCGCGTTCCGAAAGGACATAACCTGATGGCAAAACGCGATTACTATGAAACGCTCGGCGTCGCCAAAGGCGCTTCGGCCGATGAGATCAAGAAGGGGTTCCGCCGAAAGGCGAAAGAGCTTCACCCCGATCGCAATTCCGACAACCCAAATGCGGAATCGCAGTTCAAGGAAGCGAACGAAGCCTACGAAGTGCTGAAGGACGCCGAGAAAAAGGCGGCCTACGACCGGTATGGCCATGCCGCGTTCGAAGGTGGCATGGGCGGCGGGCGACGCCCCGGCGCGCAAGGGTTCGGCGGCGGACAGGGCGATTTCGCCTCGGCCTTTTCGGACGTGTTCGACGACCTGTTCGGCGACATGATGGGCGGTGGCCGCGGCGGACGTGGCGGCCAGCGGGCCACCCGCGGCTCCGACCTGCGCTACAACATGCGCGTCTCGCTCGAAGAAGCCTATGCCGGTCTGCAAAAGACGATCAACGTGCCCACCGCCCTGGCCTGCTCGAAATGCAGCGGCACCGGCGCCGAAGGCGGCTCAGAACCTGCCCCCTGCCCCACCTGCGCCGGCATGGGCAAGGTGCGCGCGCAGCAAGGCTTCTTCACCGTCGAACGCACCTGTCCCACCTGTTCGGGCGCGGGCCAGATCATCAAGAACCCCTGTTCCGTCTGCCACGGCCAAGGCCGCGTCGAGAAAGACCGTTCGCTGTCGGTCAACATCCCGGCCGGCGTCGAAACCGGCACCCGGATCCGCCTGTCGGGCGAGGGTGAGGCGGGATTGCGCGGCGGACCGTCGGGCGATCTCTACATCTTCATCGAGGTTGCCGACCACCCGCTGTTCCAGCGCGAAAATCAGCACCTGTTCTGCCATGTTCCGGTGTCGATCATATCGGCTGCCCTGGGCGGCGACATCGAGGTGCCGAACATCGACGGTGGCCGCAGCCGGGTGAAGATACCCGCAGGCAGCCAGACCGGCAAGCAGATGCGCCTGCGCGGCAAGGGCATGCCGGCCCTGCGCGGCGGTGGTCACGGCGACATGTACATCGAACTGGCGGTCGAAACGCCGGTGAACCTCACATCGCGCCAGAAGGATCTGCTGCGCGAATTCGATACCCTGTCCAAGGACAACAATCCCGAATCCTCGGGGTTCTTCAAGAAGGTCAAAACCTTCTGGGACGGGATGAAAGGCTGACTGCGCGGGGGCGGACGGGCCCGCAAACGGCCCCCGCCCCGGCTTCTTACCGACCGAAATACTCCCGCCGGAGGCTCCGGCGCTGACCGGCCGCGCAACGTCGATATCTGGTTAACCCGATCTTCACCTTTCGTGGCAATGGTCGCGTCATGACCCACGCCAACAGCTTTCATGAACGCCCCCTGCCCCTGTTCGACGAAGCAGAACCGGTTGCGTTGACCGCGGGTGGCAAGTTGCCGTCGTATATCAAGGATCATCGCAAACGCCTGCGGGATCGCTTCATGGACGGCGGGGCGGCCGCCATTCCCGATTATGAAATGCTGGAACTTCTGCTGTTTCGCGCGATTCCCCGACAGGATGTGAAACCTCTGGCGCGGCGGCTGATGGATACCTTCGGCGATCTCGGTCGCGTCCTGTCCGCGTCCCCCGAACAGCTTCTGGACGTGCCCGGTGTTGGCGAAGCGGTGATGCAGGATCTCAAGATCGTCGAGGCGGCCGCGCACCGGATCGCGCGCGCCAAGGTCATGCAGCGTCCCGTCGTCTCAAGTTGGGAGGCGGTTCTCGATTACTGCCATACCACGATGGCACACCGCGAGACCGAACAGTTCCGTATCCTGTTTCTCGATCGCAAGAACGTCCTCATCGCGGACGAGGAGCAGGGCAAGGGCACGGTCGATCATGTCCCGGTTTATCCGCGCGAGGTGGTGAAACGGGCGCTCTCGCTGAACGCCTCGGCGATCATCCTCGTGCACAACCATCCCTCGGGCGATCCGACACCGTCCGACAGCGACATCACCATGACCACCCAGATCGACGACGCCTGCCGCGCCCTCGGGATCGTGCTGCACGACCACCTGATCGTCGGCAAATCGACCGAGCTCAGCTTTCGCAGCGCGGGATACCTCTGATCACGCCGGACCCGGCCTACCGGCCCTGTTGCAGCCAGACCTCGACCCGCCGGTTCACCTGCCGACCCCAGCCGACTTCGTCACAGGCCATCGGCATTGCCTCTCCGAACCCTTCGACCTTCAACGACAGGCGCGACGGATCGACCGTTCGGGCCGCGTTACGCACCGCGTCGCGCACCACACCGGCCCGCTTCAGCGACAGGCGCCGGTTGACGGTCGCATCGCCCTGACCATCACTGAAGCCCACGAAAACCAGGCTTCGGTCGTCGAACACGCCACGCTCCAGCGCTTCCGCCAAAAGCGCCACGTTCGAGCGGGATTGCGCATCCAGTTCGGACGAACCGTTTTCGAAGCGGAACGTCACGGTCAGCCGACTATGTCCGTCCAGCGTGCGAACCAGGCGTTGCAGCTCTCCCAGCCCGGTTTCCGATCCGGCCGCGGTTATCGCATTCGCAAAGCGCGCGCCTTGCTGCTGGAAGGGAACCGCCTGGGGAAACTGGTCGACGAACCCGGCGCGGCGAATCACCGGTTGCGCGGCGGGCGAGCCGACGTAAGTCAGGAACGCGCGCACCAGATGCGGCAGACGTCGCGGCGGAAGATAGGCGAACAGCGGCGCGGTCAGCGGATAATCCTCGGTCTTGATCTCGGTGATGCCGGCGGGCGACTCAAAACCGCAGGGGCCGTGCAACACCAGCGGCACGGCATTGCCGATCTCGGAAAAGCTGCCCACACCCAAGGCGAACGGATCATCGGCCACGGCGTCGGCAAGCCCGGCGTCGCTGTCATGCCGGATGACATTCACGCTCATCTCGCGGTTCTTGACCACCCGCCGCGCAAAGGCTTGGGCCAGTCCCGAAAGGTCGTCCCGCATGTGCAAGGCAATCGGTGTGTCCGACCCGCCCAGATCGCGCCAGTTCGTCATTTCCCCCGCATAGATCGCGCCCAGTTGCGTCAGGGAGATCCGCGATACCGGGTTGGAGGGCGACACCAACGGCACCAATGCGTCCAAGGCGACGATGCGCGACCGTCCCGCGGCGGCCATGTCGCCCAGATCGGCCTGGCGCGCGATGTCCAGCTCGCGTGGTGTCACTTCGCGCAGCGACAGCGCGATATCGGCTTCGCCGGCGAACAGGTCCGCGAACCCTTCGTCAGAATTGGTCAGGTGGAACAGGAACCGCCCCACCAACGCGCCGCCGTTCTTTTCGCTGAGCTCATAGACAAAGCGCGTATCGCTTTTCGAGATCCGGCGCACCGCGAACCCGTTGCGTGCGGCGAATGTCTCAAGCAGCACAGGCAAAAGGACCGTCCCCATCGACCGCGCCCCGGAAAACCGGGCTTCGGCGACATAGGCCGCGACGTCGGGACACGCCGCACCGGTGCAGGTGACGCCGGACCCATCCACGGTCAGGACGCCATACGCGCTGTCGATGCGATAGAATTCGCCGTCATAGCCCAACAGCTCGCCCGACAGCGCGACCGAGCCGTCGCGTGCGGTCAGCGTGACGTCATCGGCGCGGCCGGACCCCGCGCATACCGAAAGTATGAGCGCGGCGCATATCGCCACGCAGCCGAATTTCATGGAATGCCTGCACCGATCAGTATTGGTTGGCGGCGATCTTCATATCTCGGAGGATGTTTTTCAACACCAGAATGCCATCGGTGCCGCCACAGTCCGGCGTTTCGATGGTGATCTGCGTTGCAGCCAGATCGCCGCCCAGACCGGGTTGCAGGATCTCGGCATTCAGATCGCGCCCACAGGTCCGTTCGGTGATCGCCGCTTCGATGCTCAGCCGGATCGCACCCCGGCGCGTGCTGTGTCCGGCCGGAAAGGTATAGATTTCGGCGATACGCGCGGCGGCATCTTCGCCGTTCCCCAACCGCAGGAGAAACCCGCCATCCGAACCCGACGCACCCGGCATCAGGCCGGGCGCCCCGCGCCAGACATGGCCGGCGTCGCCTGTGCCGGCACCGTATTCGCGGGCGTGAACGGTCAGGTCCGCATTGCCCCTGCTTTGAAGCACGATGCGCGAATGGCTGTGAAAGTCGGCGACGGCTGTGGTGGCGGTCAGCGTTTCGTCGGCCAGGACCACGCCGAATGTGGCGGTGGCGGAAAGTGCCGGCACAAGGCCGCTCCACCCGCCCGCATCCGACAGCGTGGTGTCAAAGACCATGGCATTGTGTCGAATCCTGACCGCGGCATCAGCGTGACAGGGCGCCGAGATCGTCAACATGACCAGCGATCCTGCGCGCGGCGTGGCCGTGACAGCGGAATCGCAATCCGCTTGGGCCGTCGGCGCCGCGGGTTGGCTGGACGCCGGCCCATCGCCGGATACCCCTGCAAGAAACGGTTCGCGCAGCGCATCGCTGGCGGTGTCGGAAACCATCGCGACCGGCCCGAGGTTCGCTTGTGCCGGTGATCGCACCATTTGCACCCCGACCCAGATGAATCCGAAGCACAGGGCGCCCGCGCCCATGGTCCTGATGATCGTTATTGCGACTTGGCCAAGCATTCTAAACCCCCTGCCCTGAACACCGGTCAGGTATCAGATACAATCGGGTCGAAATCGGGTCATTGTTCGGACAGCGGGCGGGCCATTCCGCGTTGATCGCAAATATCTGTCAAATCCCGCCGCGCTTGCGCAGCGGGATCAGTCGATCTGACCGTGGCAATGTTTGAACTTCTTGCCCGACCCGCAGGGGCACGAATCGTTACGGCCGGGGTTGCCCCAGGTCGACGGATCGTCCTCGACAAATCCCGTGGTCGGATTTTCCGAAGGCGCCTCGTGTTCGGGATCGGCGCCGGTCTGGGTCGCCTTGCGCTGGGCGATCATCTGTTCCAGCATCGCCTTCTGCTCTTCCGCGCTCATCGGGCGGATCTGCGACAGGCGCTTGGTCACGTCCTCGCGCAGAGAATCGAGCATGCTTTCGAACAGCTGGAAGGATTCGGTCTTGTATTCGTTCAGAGGATCGCGCTGCGCATAGCCCCGGAAGCCCACGACCGAACGCAGGTGTTCCAGCGTCAGCAGATGCTCGCGCCACTTTTCGTCGATGGTCTGCAACAGCACCTGCTTTTCGATCTGGCGCATGTTTTCAGGGCCGAACTGGGCCGCCTTCGACGCCATGAACTCGTCGCTGACCTTTTGCAGACGCTCGCGGATCACGCCATCGTCGACACCGTCTTCTTCGCACCACGCCATGACGGGCGCATCGACACCCAGACGTTCGATCGCGGCGACATACAGGCCCTCGCTGTTCCACTGATCGGCATAGGATTTCGCCGGGATGTATTCATCGACCAGATCGTCGATCACCTGATGGCGCATGTCCTCGGCGATTTCGGCCAGATCCTGGCTTTCCATGATGTCACGACGCTGGGCAAAGATCACCTTGCGCTGTTCGTTCATCACGTCGTCGTATTTCAACAGCTGCTTGCGCACGTCAAAGTTGCGGCCTTCGACCTTGGCCTGCGCCTTTTCCAGCGATTTGTTGACCCAGGGGTGAACGATCGCCTCGCCTTCCTTCATGCCCAGCTTGGACAGCACGTTTTCCAGGCGCTCCGACCCGAAGATCCGCATCAGATCGTCTTCCAGCGATAGGAAGAACGACGATTTGCCGGGGTCGCCCTGACGGCCCGACCGGCCGCGCAGCTGGTTGTCGATCCGGCGGGATTCGTGGCGTTCGGTGGCCAGCACATACAGGCCGCCGGCGTCCTTCACGCGGGTCTTTTCATCGGCCACCTCGGCTTCGATCCGGGCGCGAACCTCGTCCGGATTTGCGTCGGGATCGGATTCCAGCGCCTGCATCACCTTCATGTCGACGTTGCCGCCCAACTGGATGTCGGTGCCCCGCCCGGCCATGTTGGTGGCGATGGTGACGGCGCCGAACTTGCCCGCGTCGGCGACGATCTGCGCTTCCTGTTCGTGCTGGCGCGCGTTCAGAACGTTGTGCGCGATGCCTTCCTTGGTCAGCATCTCGGACAGGAATTCCGACTTTTCGATCGACGTGGTGCCGACCAGAACCGGCTGACCCTTTTCCTGGGCCTTCTTGATCGATTCGACGATGGCCTCGTATTTCTCGCGCGCCGTGCGATAGACGGCATCGTGTTCGTCGATCCGGGCGATGGGCCGGTTTGTCGGAACCTCGACCACGCCCAGACCATAGATTTCGGCGAATTCGTCCGCTTCGGTGGAGGCGGTGCCGGTCATGCCCGACAGCCGGTCATACAGGCGGAAATAGTTCTGGAACGTGACCGAGGCCAGCGTGACGTTTTCCGGCTGGATCGACACGCCTTCCTTGGCCTCGATGGCCTGGTGCAGACCATCGGACAACCGGCGTCCAGCCATCATGCGGCCGGTGAATTCGTCGATCAGCACCACTTCGTCGTCGCGGACAATATAGTCCTTGTCGCGCTGGAACAGCTTGTGCGCGCGCAAACCCTGGTTGACGTGGTGCACCACGGTGGTGCTTTCGGGGTCATACAGCGTCTGGCCTTCGGGCAGGATGCCGGCACCCGACAGGTGGCTTTCCAGAAACTCGTTGCCCTCTTCGGTATAGGTGACGTTGCGGGTCTTTTCGTCCAGCGTGAAGTGTTCGTCCTTCAGCAGCGGGATCACGGTATCGATGGTGCGATACATGTCGCTGCGGTCCTGGGACGGGCCGGAAATGATCAACGGTGTGCGGGCCTCGTCGATCAGGATACTGTCGACCTCGTCGACGATCGCGAAGTTGTGGGCGCGCTGATACATCTCGGACAACTCGGACTTCATGTTGTCGCGCAGGTAATCGAAGCCCAGTTCGTTGTTCGTGGCATAGGTGATGTCGGCGGCATAGGCCGCTTTCTTTTCGCCATCGGGCTGTCGCGGATAGACCGCGCCGCAGGTCATGCCGAGGGCGGCAAACACCTTGCCCATCCAGTCGGCGTCACGGCGCACGAGGTAATCGTTGACGGTGACGACATGCACGCCCTTGCCCGTCAGGGCGTTCAGATAGGCCGGGAAGGTGGCGACCAGGGTCTTGCCCTCGCCGGTTTTCATTTCCGCGATGTTGCCCTGGTGCAGGAAGATGCCACCCATGAGCTGAACATCGAACGCCCGCAGGCCAAGCGCACGGCGCGCGGCCTCGCGGCAGTTGGCAAATGCTTCGGGCAACAAGTCATCCAGGCTTTCGCCGCCCAGGGCCCGCTCGGCCAGGGTCCGGGTGCGGTCCTTGATTTCAGCGTCCGTCAGCTTTTCAAATTCGGGCTCCAGCGCGTTGATCTTCGCGACGAGGGGTTGCGTCGCCTTGACTTTGCGGTCGTTCGGCGTTCCGAAGACCTTTTTCGCGATGGTTCCGATACCCAGCATTGTAACTCCTGACGGCTTCGTGTGAGCGGATCGCTTGCCGATGCGCGCGGGCCACCCTAGAAACGGCGGGAAACGTGCCCCGCATGGCCATGGAGCGATGTAAGGGGCGCCCTTGTCAGTGTCAACGTCGCGGCCATCCAAGCCCGACAGGAAGGAACAACGATGAACACATTCCGCAGCCTCGCCCTTGCCGGAACCGTCCTTGCAGGATTGGCGGCGCCGCTTGCGGCACAGGACACACCGCCGTCGCCCGCGACGGTGGTTGCCACGGTCAATGGCACCGAGATCACGTTGGGTCACATGATTGCCATGCAACAGCGCCTGCCCGAACAATATCGCCAACTGCCCGACGATGTCCTGTTCAACGGCCTGCTCGAGCAGCTGATTCAACAGACCGCCCTGGGCCAGAGCGCCGACGGACCAAGCGCACGGGGCGAACTGATCCTCGAGAACGAGCGGCGCGCGCTGATCGCTGGTGAAGTCATCGAAAAGACCGCGAATTCCGACGTGAGCGACGACGAAATCCAGGCCGCCTATGACGCGGCCTTCGCCGATGCCCCGACCGGCGTCGAATGGAACGCCCGCCATATCCTGGTCGAAACCGAAGACGAGGCCAAGGAACTGGTCACCGCTTTGGAAGGCGGCGCCGACTTCGCCGAACTGGCCAAGGAAAAGTCGACCGGTCCCTCGGGCCCGAACGGCGGCGAGCTGGGCTGGTTCAGCGAGGGCATGATGGTGCCCGAATTCGAAAACGCGGTGAAGGAGATGAGCGTCGGCGCGATCTCGGAACCGGTCAAGACGCAGTTCGGCTGGCATGTCCTCAAGCTTGAGGATTCGCGTCAGAAGGAAGCGCCCAGCCTGGAAGACGTGCGCGAGCAACTGACCGACGAGGTGCGCCAGCAGAAGATCGAGGCACTGGTGGCCGAGGTCACGGACGCCGCCGACGTCACCCGCGTTGAACCCGGCAAGATCGATCCGGCGACGATTCGCGACGCATCGATTCTGAACCAGTGATCTGACCAGGGGAAACGGACATGAGCGACCAGAAAAACCCGACTGCGGCCAAGACCAAGGCTGCCAACCCCGTTTCCCCGCTGGCCCCCAAGGGCGGTTTCCCCGCTCTGCCCGTCATTGAGGGCGTGCGTTTCGCCGCCATCGCCGCCGGTGTCCGGTATCAGGGACGGCGCGACGTGATGCTGGCGGAACTGGCGCCGGGCACCGCGATGGCGGGGGTGTTCACCCGCTCGGCCACACGCTCGGCCCCTGTTCTGGATTGCCAGGACAAGATCGGGGGGGATTGCACCGAAGGCGCGGCCATCGTCGTCAACTCGGGCAACTCCAACGCCTTCACCGGTGCGAACGGGCGCGACGCCGTGGCAAGGATCACGAAGGGCGCGGCAGATGCATTGGGCGTGCCCGTGACGCGCGTCTTCTCATCCTCGACCGGCGTCATCGGCGAGCCGTTGAAATACGAACGCATCCTGGACAAGCTGCCCGAGTTGAAACAGGCACTGTCGGCCGACGCCATCGCTGACGCCGCTGCCGCGATCATGACGACCGACACCTTTCCCAAGGGCGCGACGGCAACCGCGGATGTCGACGGGCAGACGGTGAAGATCGCCGGCATCGCCAAAGGATCGGGCATGATCGCCCCGGACATGGCGACGATGCTGGTCTATATCTTCACCGACGCCGCCGTGGATCAGGCGGTCCTGCAAACGCTGGTGTCGCGAAATAATGACCGGACTTTCAACGCCATCACGGTCGACAGCGATACATCCACATCGGACACCGTTCTTGTGGTGGCCACGGGGAAGGCCGGAAACGCGCCCATCACCGCCACCGACAGCGACGCCGCCCGCGCGTTCGAGACCGCCTTGCACGATGTCATGCTGGATCTGGCGCATCAGGTCGTGCGCGATGGCGAAGGGGCGACGAAATTCGTCGCCGTTCAGGTCACCGGCGCCGACAGCGATGGCGATGCCCGCCGCGTCGCCATGGCCATCGCCAACAGCCCGCTGGTCAAGACCGCGCTGGCGGGGGAAGATCCGAACTGGGGCCGCGTGGTCATGGCCGTCGGGAAATCCGGCGCCAAGGCCGACCGCGACCGTCTGGCGATTCGGTTCGGCGACAATATCGTCGCCGAAAACGGCTGGGTTTCGCCCGCTTATTCCGAAACCGACTGCGCCGCCTACATGAAGCGCGACACGCTGGAAATCGGCGTGGATCTTGGGATCGGCGCGGGGCAGGCCACCGTGTGGACCTGCGATCTGACACATCAGTACATCGCCATCAATGCCGACTATCGGTCGTGAAGACGGTTCTGGTGTCCGCTGTCGCGCTGGTCGATGTCGACGGCCGCGTTCTTGTCGCGCAGCGCCCGCCGGGCAAGACCATGGCGGGCCTGTGGGAGTTTCCGGGCGGCAAGGTCGAACCCGGCGAGACTCCCGAGGCGGCGTTGATCCGTGAATTGCACGAGGAGTTGGGAATCGACACTTGGCAAAGCTGTCTCGCGCCCCTCACCTTTGCATCCCACGGATATGACGATTTCCACCTTTTGATGCCGCTTTATGTTTGCCGCCGCTGGAAGGGGATACCGCAGGCGCGCGAAGGCCAGACTTTGAAATGGGTGCGCCCGAACGACCTGCGTGATTATCCCATGCCGCCCGCGGACATACCGTTGATCGCCATGTTGCGCGATCTGCTTTGATCTGATCCGAACACCGCCCAATGACCCGGCGGATTGCCTAAAATTCATGCATTTATTTCGGATATTTGCCGATTTTATTCATGGTTTGAAAACGACTCTCCGTTAGTCTGATGGGACAAGTATAGGGGAGTAACACTTGTGGCACAGACAATCACGATCGGAAGCTGCGTTTCAGTTCATGGAATGACCGTTCGCGCACTCGACGACGGGCGGGTCGTCGTGCGGGTTGGCGAAGCGCTTTATGCCGGGCATCCGGTGGCACCATCGGTCGCTGCCGATCACGTCTGATACGATACGCCTTCAGCAAAAAAAGGGGACCGCATCGGATGATGCGGTCCCTTTCATTTTTTGCGATCAGACGCCAATCACGTCAGATTGCGTTCGACTTCCTCACGGGTGAAGATCTCGATCACATCCTTCGGCCGGATGTCGTCATAGTTCTCGAACGCCATGCCGCATTCCTGGCCAGACTGCACCTCGGTCACTTCATCCTTGAAGCGCTTCAGCGTTTTCAGCGTGCCCTCGTGGATCACCACGTTGTCGCGCAGCAGACGCACGCCAGCGGACCGGCGGGCGACGCCTTCGGTAACCAGACAACCGGCAACCGTTCCGACATTGGAAACCTTGAAGACTTCCTTGATCTCGGCATAGCCAATGAACGTCTCGCGGACTTCCGCGCTCAGCAGACCGGAAGCCGCCGCTTTCACGTCATCCACCAGATCGTAGATGACCGAGTAATAGCGGATCTCGACACCTTTCTGGTTGGCGGTGTTGCGGGCCGATGCGTTGGCACGGACGTTGAAGCCCATGATCGGCGCGCCGCTGGCTTCGGCCAGACCGACATCGGTTTCGGTGATCGCGCCCACACCATAGTGCAGGACGCGCACGCGCACCTCGTCGTTGCCGATCTTTTCCATCGCCTGCACGATCGCTTCGGCCGAGCCCTGAACGTCGGCTTTGAGCAGGATCGGCAGTTCGGCGACGGTCTGATCCGCCTTCGCCTTGGCCATCATCTGTTCCAGCGTCGTCGCGGCACCGGCGGTGGCGCGCTTCTCCTTGGCGGCGTTCTCGCGATATTCCGCGATTTCGCGGGCCTGTGCCTCGGTTTCGACCACGTTCAGCGTATCGCCCGCTTCGGGCGTGCCGTTCAGGCCCAGAACCTCGACCGGGACCGACGGTCCGGCCTCGTCCACACGCTCGCCCTTGTCGTTGACCAGCGCGCGGACCTTGCCCCATTGTTCGCCGACGACAAAGATATCGCCTTTGCGCAGCGTGCCGTTCTGAACCAGGACCGTCGCAACCGGTCCGCGACCGACGTCAAGCTGCGCCTCGATCACGGCGCCCTGGGCGGCGCGGTCGGGGTTTGCCGTCAGGTCCAGAAGTTCCGCCTGAAGCCCGATGGCCTCGAGCAGGTTATCCAGACCCTGACCGTTGATCGCCGACACTTCGACATCCAGAACATCGCCCGACATCTGTTCGACGACGACTTCATGCTGCAACAGGTCAGTCCGCACCTTGGTCGGGTTCGCGGCGGGGCGGTCGATCTTGTTGATCGCGACGATCATCGGAACACCGGCCGCCTTGGCGTGATTGATCGCCTCGACGGTCTGCGGCATCACGGCATCGTCAGCCGCAACCACCAGGATCACGATATCCGTCACCTGTGCACCGCGCGACCGCATGGAGGTGAACGCCGCGTGACCGGGGGTGTCGAGGAAGGTCAGCAACTGCCCGGCTTCCGTCGTCACCTGATAGGCGCCAATATGTTGGGTGATGCCACCGGCTTCGCCCGCGACGACCTTGGCCTTGCGGATCGCATCCAGAAGCGACGTCTTGCCGTGGTCCACGTGGCCCATGACGGTGATGATCGGCGCCCGCGGCTTGAGATCTTCGGGCGCATCTTCCACCTGGTCGATCACGTCCTCGACGTCCGAATCCGAAACGCGCACCACCTTGTGACCGAATTCCTCGATCACCAGTTCGGCGGTATCGGCGTCGATTGCCTGATTCTGGGTCGCCATAACGCCCTCTTTCATCAGAAATTTGACGACATCGGCCACACGTTCGGCCATCCGCACCGCCAATTCCTGGACGGTGATGACCTCCGGCAGGTTGACGTTGCGCACGATCTTTTCGCGCTCGACCTGTTGGCCCATCGCCTTCTGACGCGCCCGCTCCTGCTTGCGCTTCATGGCGGCCATCGACCGCTGCCGTCCGCCTTCGCCACCGGTCAACGCCTGGTTCAGCGTCAGCTTTCCCGAGCGACGCGAATCGACGCGGCCCTTGTTGGCCTTGGCGTTGCGGTCCTGGCTGTCGCGGTCGTCCTTGCGCGGCGTGGGCTTGCCGCCGCCACGGGTCGGCTCGGGCGCACCGGCGGCCATGTCGGCGGGGCTGGGCGCGGCCGGCGCGGGGGCGTTCGCACGCGCCTTGGCCTCGGCCTCTTCCTTGAGCCGCCGCGCGTCTTCCTCGGCCTTGGCCTTGGCGCGCTCTTCGCGCTCGCGTTCCTCGGCTTCCTTCGCCTCGATCTCTGCACGACGACGCTCACGCTCTTCGGCGCGGGCCTTTTCCTCGGCTTCGCGCTTGGCGGCCTCCTCGGCCTCGTTCGCGCGGGCGGCGGCAAGCGCCTTCATCCGGCGTTCGAGTTCGGCGTCGGTTATGCCTGCGGGACGCTTGGACGGGTCACCGCCCGCCGGGCGCCGCTGGCCCGTAGGTTTTTCTGCCGTCGGTTTCGGGACCACGACACGCTTGCGCTTGGTCTCGACCACGACACTCTTGGTCCGGCCATGGCTGAAGCTTTGCTTCACCTGCCCGGAGCGCGGTCCGCTCCGGAGGCCCAGAGTCTTTTTGCCGTCATTGTCGCTCATGTGGTCTTCTTTACCTTTCCGGTGGCGTCTCCACCGACATCTTCCCGAACGCCTGAAAGCCGCACGGCGTCCTCTCTGAATCGATCAGCCAGGCCGCCTGCGGAAAGCGCCGCATGTATCACATGTTCCCGACCGAATGCCAAACCCAATTCTGGCGCGGTCAGAATGTCGAAAAACGACCCCCGTCCGCCGGGTGGCCGCAACTTGGATTTTCCCCGCGCCGACCCATCCGAGGCCTGAACGAGAATGGCCACCTGATCCTTGAGCAGCCAGTCCTTCACCTTTTCGTACCCGGCAATCGCACGACCCGCCTTGCGGGCCATCGCCAGCCTGTCGATCACCCGGCGCAACAGCGCGGCCTCGACATCGCCCACCAGATCGTCGGGCAGCTTCACCTGCTTTTTCGCACCGCGGGAAAACAGGTTCTTCTTCACCGCCAGGGCCAGCGCGTCACGCTCGGCGCTGACCCAGATGCCCCGGCCCGGCAGTTTCTCTGCCACGTCAGGATAGATCAAATCGTCCGGCCCGACAACAAATCGGATCAGACCCCGTTTCGGGTGCACGTCCCCCGTCGCGATGCACTTGCGCTCGGGGTCCGTGTAATCCTTTTCCTTGCCGCCGCGGGACATATCGTTCCTATTCCCCGGCCTCGTCTTCGGTGATCGCTTCGTCTTCCTCGTCGCCGGTCAACTCGTCCGGGTCGACCCAGCCCAACTGGATCCGGGCGGTCATCACCATGTTCTGCGCTTCTTCCAGGGACACTTCGAACTTTTCGAGAACGCCGTCGTCCTTGTGGCGTTCGCCATCGACCGTCGTCCAGCCGCCGGCCAATTCCCAATCAGCGCAGGTGGCAAAGTCCTCGAGGGTTTTCACCCCGTCTTCGGCCAATGCCTCGATCATCTGGGGTGTCAGACCCTCAAAGTCAACCAGGCTGTCCTCGACACCCAGTTCGCGGGCATGATCCAGCGCCTTCTTGTTCAGCGCATCCAGGTAATCCTTGGCGCGCGCCTGAAGCTCGGCGGCGGTGTCGTCGTCCACGCCGTCGATCACCATCAGTTCGTTCGCGTCGACATAGGCGACCTCCTCGAGCGAGGTGAAGCCTTCCGAAACCAGAAGCTGGGCAAAGAATTCGTCCAGGTCCAGCGTGTCCATGAACAGCTTGGTGCGCTCTTCGAACTCGGCCTGACGGCGCGCGCTTTCCTGTTCCTCGGTCATGATGTCGATGTCCAGCCCGGTCAGCTGCGACGCCAGACGCACGTTCTGGCCGCGACGGCCGATGGCCAGCGAAAGCTGTTCGTCGGGCACCACGACCTCGACCCGCTCGGCCTCTTCGTCGAACACGACCTTGCTGACCTCGGCGGGTTGCAGCGCGTTGACGAGGAACGTCGGGATATCCTCGTTCCACGGGATGATGTCGATCTTTTCGCCCTGAAGCTCGTTCACGACGGCCTGAACGCGGCTGCCGCGCATACCGACGCAGGCGCCCACCGGGTCGATCGAATTGTCATAGGAGATGACGGCGATCTTGGCGCGCGATCCGGGGTCGCGGGCGACCGCCTTGATTTCGATGATGCCGTCATAGATTTCCGGCACTTCCATCTTGAACAGTTCCGCCATGAACTGCGGATCGGTCCGGCTCAGGAAGATCTGCGGGCCGCGCACCTCGCGGCGCACCTCGCGGATGTAGCACCGCACGCGGTCATTCGGGCGATAGCTTTCGCGCCCGATCTTGTCGTTGCGGCGCAGGATGCCTTCGCCACGGCCGATATCGACGATGACGTTGCCGTATTCCTCGCGCTTGACGACACCGTTGATGATGGTGCCGGCGCGGTCCTTGAATTCTTCGTACTGGCGGTCACGCTCGGCTTCGCGGACCTTCTGCAGGATCACCTGCTTGGCGGACTGGGCGGCGATCCGGCCCATTTCCACCGGCGGCACCTCGTCGGTCAGCTCATCGCCGACCTTGGGATCGGCCATGTGTTCCCTGGCCTGCTCGACCGTCATCTCGGCCTGGTAATTTTCCAGCGCGTCATCCTCGACCACCGTGCGCACACGGGTGAACGTCGCGCGACCCGTCTTGCGGTCGATGTGGACGCGGATGTCCATTTCGGACCCGTAGCGCGACTTGGCCGCCCGGGCGAGCGATTCTTCCATCGCCTCGACCACCAGTCCGGGGTCGATCATCTTTTCGCGGGCCACGGCCTCTGCGGTCTGCAAAAGCTCAAGCTGGTTGGCGGATGTGATGGCCATCGCTCAATTCTCCCTGGGTGTCTTGTTGCGCGTTTCGTCTTCGTCGTCGTCCAGCACGGTTTCCACCGCGTCGAACTGTGATTCATCAATTTGTCCGTTGTCCTTGCGGGTGCGCAGGACATCGCGGATCAGGTCTTCGGTCAGGACCAGCTTGGCGTCCGACAGCCAGTCGAACTGCAACCCGATGGTGCCTTCCTCGATCTCGATCAGAACTTCCGAGCCGTCGATCCCGGCCAGGATGCCCTTGAACCGCTTGCGGCCCTCGATCATCTCCGACGTCTCGATCTTGGCCTCGTACCCTTCCCAGTCGGAAAAATCCTTGAGCCGGGTCAGCGGGCGGTCGATGCCGGGGCTGGACACTTCCAGCGAATACGCCTCTTCGATGGGATCCTCGACGTCCAGATGCGCCGAGACGGCGGTGGAAATCGTCGCGCAATCATCGACCTCGATGCCGCCGTTCGGACGGTCGGCCATGATCTGGACCGTCGGTGTCTTGCCGCCCATGTAACGGACGCGCACCAACTCGAACCCCAGATCCTCGATCACGGGGGTGATGACGTCGGCCAGACGCCGGTCGATGCTGGCCTTGGCGATCATGTCGGACATGGCTTCACCTGTTGGGTTGATGGGGTTCCGCCCTGCGGCGAACACAAAAAAACGGGCGCGCGGCCCGTCACAAGATCCGGTGGAACGATCAGGTTTGGACCCCGACGCGCCGCTATTGATCGGCTGATACGATGAAAAAACGGCATTTGCAAGGATCAGTTTCCGCCCGTGGTTCACGCCCCCGTGAAAATAACCCGACCACGCGGGAACCGGAAGGCAACGGCAAGGCTTGTTCCCGATAATCCTTCCTTGAAAGCGATGCATCCCCTTGTCGGAATCCGAGCCCAGCACCTCTGCGGTCGAACTCAGAAAGATCCGGATCGCCTTGTCGTGGCTGCTGGTCTTCGTGGCGTTGACCAGCATCTATTTCGCGCGCGAGCTGATGTTGCCGATCTTCATGGGGCTTGTCATCGCCCTGACCTTCACACCGGTGGTTCGCAGCTTCCGGCGCATCGGCGTGCCGCCGCCGGTCAGCGCGGTCCTGCTCATGGTGGTTCTCGGCACCACCGGCTTTGTCGTCGCCTATTTCTCCAGCGGTCCGATCTCGGAATGGGTCGAGGAACTGCCCGAGCTGGGGGATGAGCTGAAGCGCAAGCTGGCGCGGCTGTCGGCCTCGGTCGAAAAGATCCGGGATGTGTCGGAGGACGTCGAGAAGATCACCGAAGGCGACGGCGCGAACAAGCCACGCGAGGTCGCCGTCGATCGTCCCGGTTTCCTGAGTTCGGCCGCCAGCAGCGCGGTGACCGTCGTGACGACGTTGGTGGTGGCGCTGGTGCTGGCGACGTTCCTGTTGGCCTCGGGCACCATGTTTCACGAAAAGCTGGTGCAATCCTTCAGCCGCTTCCAGGACAAGAAGAAGGCGCTTCAGGTCGTCAAGGACGTGGAAAAGCGCATTTCGCGGTATCTGTTCAGCATCACCGTCATCAATGCCGGCCTGGGCCTGTGCATCGCCGGGGCCATGTGGGCCGTGGGTTTGCCGAATCCGCTGATCTGGGGCCTGCTGGCGTTTCTTCTGAACTTCCTGCCGTTCATCGGCGCGGTGGTCGGCACGGTCCTGGTCGGCGGGATCGCGATCCTGTCGTTCGATTCCATCGGATACGCACTTGTGGCGCCGGCGTCGTATTACCTGCTCACGGCGATCGAGGGCCAGTTCGTCACACCGCTTCTGCTGGGCCGGCGTCTGGAGCTGAACACGGTTTCCGTCTTTCTTGCCGTCGTGCTGTGGGGATGGCTTTGGGGGGTGCCGGGGGCCGTTATGGCGGTGCCGTTCCTCGTGACGTTCAAGGTGATCTGTGACAGCGTGCCCGGCCTTCGGATCGTCGGGCACTTCCTGGGCGCGGAAGGATTGCGCATCCCGGACCCGGAATGAAACACGCCCCGCCGAAACCGGCGGGGCGTCCTGTCATGACCTCACAAGGTCGATCAGGCGAACCACCACCGTTCGATCAGGCGCGAGCCGTCCATCTGGAACGTGTTGCCGATGGTACCTGAATTGGTCAGCTTGGTCGAATGGGCGTCGACAAAGTTGGCGTACATCGGGATGACCGAACCACCTTCTTTCGAACACAGCATCTGCATTTCGGTATACATGTCACGACGCTTGCTTGAATCCAGCTCGGTCCGGGCCTGGATCAGAAGCGACTGGAACCGCTCGTTCTCCCACTTGGTATCGTTCCACGGCACGCCGGTTTCATAGGCCGACGAGAACATCCAATCCTCGGTCGCGCGGCCCGACCAATACGACGCGCACCACGGCTTCTTGATCCAGACGTTCGACCAGTATCCATCGGCCGGTTCCTGCACCACGTTGATGTCGATGCCCGCCGCCTTGGCCGATGCCTGATACAACTGCGCGGCGTCCACGGCCCCGGCATAGGCGGCGCTGGAGGCCGACAGATCGACCGCCAGGCCGTCCATCCCCGCCTCTTTCAGCAGGGCCTTCGCCTTGTCGGGATCATAGCTGTTCTGCTCGAGGTCCGCGGCGTAATACTGGTTCGCCGGCCCGATGGGATGGTCGTTGGCCACGGCACCATGCCCCATCAGGATCTTGTCCACCAGTTCCTGACGGTTCACGGCATGTTTCAGCGCCTGACGCACCTTCAGGTTGGTGAACGGATCGACGTTGGTCAGCATCGGGAAGGTGAAATGCTGGTTGCCGGTCACCTCGAAGATATTGACCATCGGGTTCGCCTTGATCAGCGATTCGGTCTTGAAATCGACGCGGTTGGCGGCGTCGATCTGGTTGGTCAGCAGCGCCGACATCCGGGCCGAACTGTCGTTGATGGCGATCACCTCGACCTCATCGAACCAACCGGCCTTGCCGTCCTTGTAATGGCTGTCGACGCGCTTGCCGACAAAGCGCACGCCGGGATCGAAGGCTTCGACACGGTACATGCCGGTGCCGATGCCCTTGGCGATCGCCTCTTCGATCTGGCCCGCCGGATACATCAGCAGGTGATAATCCGACAACAGGAACGGGAAGTCGGCGTTGCCGTTCTTCAGCGTGATCTGGATCTGCAGATCGCCGGTCTTCTTCATCTCGGCGATATTGTCGACGATGGGCTGCGCCGCCGACTTCGACCCTTCGGCCACGTGCATGTTCAGCGATTCGATCACGTCGTCTGCACCGAACGCCTTGCCGTTGTGGAAGGTCACACCGGGGCGCAGATCGAAGGTCCAGGTCTTGGCCTCGGCGCCCGCTTCCCAATTGGTGGCCAGTTCGCCGACCAGTTCGCCCTTGGCGTTGATCTCGGTCAGGCAGTCGAAGACACAGCCGAATCCGCACATCACCATGAAGGTGTCGGAATGGGTGCGCCCGTCCCAGCTGTCCGAGGTGTTCGCGCCGGCCAGGCCCAGCCGCAGCTTGCCGCCCCGCTTGCCCTGGGCCATCAAGGGAAATCCGGTCGCCGCCAGCACGCCGGCGGCGGTGCCGGTGCGCAGAAGTCCGCGTCTTGAGATGTTGGTCATGGTGTTCTCCCTGTTGTGTTCTGTTCTCTGTGTTTCAGACGTATCGGCCCCGCGCACGGTCACATCTTGTCGATGGCCGCATCGCCGAGGTTGTCGGCCCCGCGTTCGGCCAGCAGATCGGTCAGCCAATCGGGGTCCATCTCGGGCACCGAGGACAGCAGAAGGTCGGTATAGGGGTGATGCGGCGGGCGGAACATTTCGGCCTTGCCCCCCTGTTCGACAACCTTGCCATCCTTCATCACGACGACCTCGTCCGCGATGGCCTTTACCGTCGCCAGATCGTGGGTGATGAACATATAGGTCAGGCCCAGTTCATCCTGCAACCGCGCCAGCAGTTTCAGGATCCCTTCGGCCACCAGCTGATCCAGCGCCGATGTCACCTCGTCGCAGATGATGAACCGCGGCTCGGCGGCCAGCGCGCGGGCGATGCCGACGCGCTGTTTCTGGCCGCCCGACAATTCCGACGGCAGGCGGTGGTAATACTGGTCGGGGTCCAGTTCGATCTGGTTCAACAGGTCGTTGACGCGGGCCCGTTTCGCCCGGCCCTTCAGACCCATGTAGAATTCGACCGGCCGCCCGATGATGTCACCGATCCGCGTCTTCGGATTCAGGGCGGTGTCGGCCATCTGATAGATCATCTGGATCTGGCGCAGCTGGTCTTTGGTCCGCTTGCGGTAATCGGCGGGCAGGGGCGTGCCGTCGAACTCCACCATCCCCGAACGCGGCGGCAACAATCCGGTGATGCACCGCGCGACGGTCGACTTTCCGCTGCCCGATTCGCCCACCACGGCCACCGTCCGTCCGGTGTGCATGTCGAAGCTGACGTCGCGCAGCACGTCCACCTTGCCATAGGCGGCGGTGATCCCGCGCACCGAAACCAGCGGCACGGATCCCTCCGCCACAGCCGGTTTCACCGGCCGCGCAAAGCTGCGCACGGCCCACAGCGACTTGGTATAATCCTCGGTCGGGTGTGCCAGCATCGTTCGGGTATCGGCGGTTTCGACCTCATCCCCCTTCAGCAGCACCTTGATGCGGTCGGCCATCTGCGCGACCACGGCCAGATCGTGGGTGATATAGATCGCCGCGGTGTCGAATTCGTCAACGATGCGCCGGATCGCGGCCAGAACCTCGATCTGGGTGGTCACGTCCAGCGCAGTGGTCGGTTCGTCGAACACGATCAGATCTGGGCGGCACGACATCGCCATGGCCGTCATCGCGCGCTGCAACTGCCCACCCGACACCTGATGCGGATACCGAAACCCGATTTCATCGGGGTTCGGCAGGCGCAGCTTGGCGTAAAGCTCCATGGCGTCGGCCTGGCTTTCGGCTTTGTCCATCACGTCATGGGTCACCGGAGCTTCGGTGTGCTGGTCGATGATCTTGTGCGCCGGGTTGAACGACGCCGCCGCCGATTGCGCGACATAGGCGATCCGCTTGCCCAAAAGCGCGCGTTTCGCATCAGCCGAGGCGGACACCAGGTCCTGCCCGTCGAACACCACCGAACCGCCCGAAATCCGGCATCCGTCACGGGTGAATCCCATGGCGGCCAGACCCACGGTCGACTTGCCGGCCCCCGATTCGCCGATCAGGCCCAGAACCTCGCCCCGGTGCAGGTCCAGATCGATGCCGTTGACGATGGGCAACCACGTCTCGTCGCTGCGCCCCTCGATCCGGAGGTCGCGAATCTTCAGCAGGGGTGCATTATCGTTCATCCCTTCAACCCCGACGATCTGTGCAGCATCCAGTCGACCACGAAATTCACCGCCACCGTCAGCAGGGCAATGGCCCCCGCCGCCATCAGCGGCAAGGCCGCCGTCAACGGAGAGAACGCGGCAAAGTTGATGAACTGCGACAGGTCGCGCACCATGGTGCCCCAATCGGCCAGCGGCGGCTGGATCCCGACGCCAAGGAAAGACAATGATGCGATGGTCAGGAACACGAAACAGAACCGCAGACCGAATTCCGCCAGCAGGGGCGCCGTGGCATTGGGCAGGATTTCGCGGAAGATCAGGTATCCCATGCCCTCGCCGCGCAGTTTTGCCGCCTCGATATAATCCATCACGACAATGCTGGAGCCGACCGCCCGCGCCAGGCGATAGACGCGGGTGGAATCGATCACGGCGATGATGACGACCATGTAAACGGTCAAAAGCCACTTTTCAGACCCCGCCCAGGCCGACGCGATGGTCATCAGCAACAGCGCAAAGATCAGCGACGGGATTGCCATCAGGACGTCGACCATCCGGCTCAGCAGATTGTCCAGCCAACCACCGACCGTCGCCGCCAGAAAGCCCAGCGTGCCGCCCAGAAGGAACGCCAGAACCGTGGTGGCAAAGGCGATGCCCACCGTATTCTGCGCGCCATAGATCAGGCGGCTCAGCAGATCACGACCGATCTGGTCGGTGCCCAGCGGAAATGCCGGATCGCCGCCCAGCGCCGGGTCGCCCCCGGGCAGGACGTTGACGTTGGCGAACACCTCGGCCTGTCCGTGGGGCGCAAGAACACCGGCGAAGATGGCAACGATGGCGTAGATCAGGATCGTCAGGATGCCGAAGCTGGCGGTCAACGGCATGGCGCGAAACTGACGCCGCACGCTGTCCGGTCCGACATGGCGACCGATGAACCGGAAGATCCACGCGGCAATGGCGAATCCGATGATTCCCTGCACCGCCCAGCGAAAGAACACCGCCGCCTCGACGAAGAAAAATGCGTAGATCCCCCAGACCACAACGACCGCGCCCAGCGCATAGCCAAAGGCGGTCGACAGATCCATGTCGCGGAAAGCTGGCCGACCTGTGGCGCGGCCCGCCGCGCGAAACACCCATCCGGCCGCGATCAGCGCAACCACCCCGACGATGATGTAGACGACGATCATTTCGGGTGCCTCAGCCGGGGATTGGACAGGATCGACAGAATGTCGGCCAGCAGGTTCAACAGGATATAGGCCGACGCGAAAATCAGACAGCACGCCTGAACCACGGGAATGTCGCGAATCTTGACCGAATCCACGAACAACTGCCCGATGCCGGGATAGACGAACACCACCTCGACCACGACGACGCCGGTGATCAGATAGGCCAGGTTCAGCGCGACCACGTTGATGATCGGCGCCAGGGCGTTGGGCAGCGCATGGCGCACGATCACCCGCATGGGCGACAGCCCCTTCAGGCGCGCCATTTCGATATAGGGCGACGCCAGCAGGTTGATGATCGCCGCCCGCGTCATGCGCATCATGTGCGCCGTCACCACAAGCGTCAGCGTCAGCGCGGGCAGCATCGTCTTCTCCAACCGCTCGCCAAAGCCCATGCCGTCATAGATGTTGGACAGCGACGGCAGCCATGGGTTCAGCACCGCCAGAAACAGGATCAGAATATACGCCAGAAAGAACTCGGGCGACGAGATCGACGTGAGCGTCGCCATGTTGGCAACCTTGTCGAACACCGAATTGCGGTAGAGCGCGGCCAGAACTCCGATGATCAGCGACACGGGAACCGCGATCGCCGCCGTCACGCCAGCCAGGAACATGGTATTGCGAAACCGCGGGACAAGGGTGTCGGCGACCGATGCCATGCCGGCCCCGGCATCCGATCCCACGAAGCTGGCGAAATTCGCCTGGGCGAAACTGGTGCCCAGATCGCCGCGCACCGCATCGGCCAGCCATTCCAGATAGCGGCTGACAGGTGGCTGATCCAGTCCCAGGTCATGCCGGATCGCCGCCACCGCCTGTGGCGTCGCGCCCTGGCCCAGGATCGCCTCGGCAAAATCGCCGGGCAGCATGTTCACAGCGGTGAAAATGACGATGGAAACAATGAAAAGCGTCAGCAAGCCAAGGCCAAGCCGTTGCAAGACGATGCGCGTCACGCTTCCCAAGTATCCATCCCCGATTTATTATTGACTGACAAGTTAATGAAAACAGCCGCCCTGTAAACCCGTCATGCCGAGGGCCGTGGGAAAAACCCGGGTGACGTCAGGACAGCCGCAGGTCGTCCATACATCGCACCAGGGCACGGCTGATCCCCGGTTCGGAAAGCGCATGACCGGCCTTCGGCACCATGACCAGCCGCGATTTCGGCCAGGCCTCGTGCAGCCTGTGGGCCGATACGGGTGGACAGATCATGTCGTATCGTCCCTGCACGATGGTGCCGGGCACATCGCCCAGCCGCCCGATATCGCGCAGGATCTGGCCGTCCTCGTCCAGGAAACCGGCATTGCTGAAATAATGGTTCTCCAGCCGGGCGAATGCGCGGGCGTATTCGGCCGGCCCCTCGCCGCCCGGTCCTTCGTTCTCGATGCTGGCCAGCGCGTTTTCCCAGCTTGCCCATGCCCTAGCATGTCGAATCTCGGTCGGGATATCGCCGGAAAACAAACGCCTGTGATAGGCGGCGATCAGGTCGTCATGCTCGGCAACCGGAATCGGCCCGGTGAAGCGCGACCATATCTCGGGCCAGAACCTGCCGGCGCCGCCGCCATAGAACCAGTCCAGCTCGGCGCGGGTCATCAGGAACACGCCCCGCAGAACCAGATGGCGCACCGCTTCGGGATGGGTTTCGGCATAGATCAACCCCAGGGTGGCACCCCAGCTTCCGCCGAACACGATCCACCGATCGACCGCCATGGCGGCGCGGATCCGTTCAATGTCGGCCACCAGGTGCCAGGTCGTGTTTGCTTCGACCGACGCATGGGGCCGCGAGCGTCCGCAACCGCGCTGATCGAACAGGATGATCCGATAGACGGAGGGGTCGAAATAGCGCCGCATCGATGGCGAACATCCCCCACCCGGCCCGCCATGCAGCACGATCACCGGGATCCCGTCGGGCTTGCCGCACTGCTCGACATAGATGCGATGGCCGTCGCCAACCTCCATCATCCGCTGATCGAAAGGATCCAGCGGCGGATAAAGATAGTGGGCTGCGCTTTTTTGACCTGAAGTTCTGTCCATTTCCGTCCTATATATCCCCGAAGTCGATGCTGCCACGCTCATCGCGTCAAAAGTTCGCCAGAAAAGGGATCTCGTCATGTCCGACACCACATCAGGTTCGACCGTCGATACCGCCGAAGTCGACAAGTTCGAAGCCATGGCGACCGAATGGTGGGATCCGCAGGGCAAGTTCAAACCGCTTCACATGCTGAATCCCTGCCGTCTCGACTATATCGCATCACAGATCGCAGCCGAATTCGACCGCGACACGACCCAGCCGAAACCGTTCCGCGGCCTGCGCCTTCTGGACATCGGCTGTGGCGGCGGGCTGTTGTCGGAACCCATGGCGCGGCTGGGGGCCGACGTCGTGGGCGCAGACGCGGCACCCGGCAACATCCCGGTCGCACAGGTCCACGCGGCCCGCTCGGGCCTGACCATCGATTACCGCCACACCACCGCCGAAGCCTTGGCCGACGCAAACGAACGCTTCGACGTGGTGTTGAACATGGAGGTGATCGAACACGTCGCCGATCCGCTGGCCTTCCTGACCGCCTGCAAATCCATGCTCAAACCCGGCGGCCTGATGATCTGCTCGACCCTGAACCGCAATCCCAAGAGCTTTCTGCAAGCCATCGTCGGCGCCGAAGTGGTGATGGGCTGGCTGCCCAAGGGAACCCACGACTGGAAGAAATTCATCACCCCCGATGAACTCTTTGTCCTTCTCGGCCGGGCCGGCCTCACGCCGGTCGACAAGACCGGTTTCGTCTTCAATCCGCTGACCTGGGAATGGTCGCTCTCCGACAGGGATCTCTCGTGCAACTACGTCACGACCAGCATCAACGAGGGGTGATCGCCCTTCTCATCGATCCAAATACTCCCGCGCGGAGCGCTCCCGACCTTTAGGCGGCAAGCATCGGGTCCAGCTTGCCGGCACGCTCCAGCGCATAAAGCTCGTCACAACCGCCGACATGGGTGCCGTCGATGAAGATCTGCGGCACGGTCCGCCGCCCGTTCGCCCGCTGCATCATCGCCTTTTTCTGGTCCGGATCGCGCGAAACGTCGATTTCGGCGTAACTCGCCCCCTTTTCGGTCAACAGGCGCTTGGCGGCGTGGCAGAAACCGCAAAGCGGCGAGGTATAGATTTCGATGCTGGCCATGAAACTCTCCATTTCGGAACCCGTCACATCTAGGTCTCCTTCATGACTCGCGCCAGTGCCAGAACCCGCACATCCTGTGCGCCGGCGGCCAGACAGGCGTCGGTCGCGGCGGCCAGGGTGGCGCCGGTGGTCATGACATCGTCAACCAGGACCACCGATCGCCGCCGCAGCAAGGCGCCGTAAACCGGATGGGGCCGAATGGCGCCTGCAACATTCGCATAGCGTGCATCGATCGACTTGCCATCCTGAACCGGGGTGCGCCGGATCCGCGTCAGGGCACGCGGCGCAACCTGCATGCCACCCGCCTTCGCCAATCCCAGCGCAAGCACCGCGGCCTGGTTGTATCGTCGCTTCAGAAGTCGCAGCCAATGCACCGGCACCGGCACGATCAGGGGCGCCGCAGGCAGCATCGGCGTCGCCACGCCCAGCATCCAGCGTGCGGCCGGTGCCGCGATATCCAGCCGATCGCCATGCTTGAGCGCCAGAACCAGTTTGCGGCCACCATCGCGATACACCAGCGCCGCGCGCCCCTGCTGCCAGCGCCGCGGCGTTGTCAGGCAATCGTCGCAATGGGCGCTCCAGCTGTCGGCATCGCCCATCAGCGGGATGCCGCACAGATCACAGGTCAGCCCGGTGATGAACGGCGTATCGCGCCAGCACGCCCCGCAAAGCGCATTGCGCTGTTCGACCAGCGTGTCGCACAAGACACATTGATGCGGATAGATCATGTTCAATGCGGATTGCATTCCGCCCATCAATCGTTACCTCCGATACCATGTCCAGACCACCGCCCCTTACCGACCGATCCGCCCTTGCGCTGCACCGCACCCGCGCCGACATCGCCGGGGCCCGGTTCCTGCACGATGAAGCCATTGCCGAGGTTCAGGAAAGACTGACAGAGATTAACAGGACGTTTACCGATCCGGCGATCGTGACCGGTCATCCGGATATCTGGCGAAATGTCTGTCCCGGTGCCCGGATCGTTCCGGACCATGAAACGTTGGAGCTGGACCCCGGCGCACACGACCTGGTGATTCATGCCATGGCGATGCATTGGGCGGACGACCCCATCGGTCAACTGGTGCAGGCGCGTCGGGCCTTGCGACCGGACGGTTTGTTTCTCGGCGTCTTTCCGGCCGGCCAGACCCTGCACGAACTGCGGGCCGCCCTTGCCCAGGCCGAATCACAACTGACCGGCGGGCTTTCGCCACGCATCGCACCCACCGGTGAAATCCGCGATCTGGGCGGGCTTTTGCAACGGGCCGGCTTTGCCCTGCCCGTGGCGGATACGATCGCGCTGCGGGCGACATACGACTCGGCGCTTGCCCTGATGCATGATCTGCGCACCATGGGAGAGACCAACGCCCTTGCCGCGCGGCGCCGCGTTTTCGCACCCCGCCAGTTGTTCGCCCTCGCCAACGCGATCTATGCCGACAGCTTTGCCACCGAAGATGGGCGGATCGCGGCGACCTTCGATCTGGTGTTTCTGACCGGCTGGGCGCCGGCGGACAACCAACAGAAGCCGCTGCGCCCCGGTTCGGCAAAGGCACGGCTGGCTGACGCGCTGGGCGTGCCCGAAGGCCGCATGCCACCCAAACACGATTGACCATGCAGGTAATCCGCTTATGTCCACAGGACACCATCAAACCTACAGACACGATCGGGATCAAACCATGCTGGATTCGAAAACTCCGGACGGAACAGCCATGTTCACATCGGACAGGGCCGTCTGCCCGGCCCATGCCCCGGCGGACCATCCGCGGATTCCACCTCAGAAGGTGGGTGTGCTGCTGGCCAATCTCGGCACGCCGGACGGGTATGATTACTGGTCCATGCGTCGGTATCTGAACGAATTTCTGTCGGATCGTCGCGTGATCGATTATTCTCCCTGGCTGTGGCAGCCGCTTTTGCAGCTGGTGATCCTGACCAAGCGTCCCTTCACATCGGGTGCGAACTACAAGACGATCTGGAACCACGCGAAGGGCGAAAGCCCCCTGGCCACGATCACCAAGGACCAGACCGCAAAGATCGCCGAAACGATGAAAGCGCGGCACGGCGACGATGTGATGGTCGACTACTGCATGCGCTACGGCAATCCGTCGACCGCGTCGAAAGTGCGCCGGATGATCCAGGAGGGATGTCAGAAGATCCTGTTCTTCCCGCTTTACCCGCAATACGCTGGGGCGACCTCGGCCACCGCAAACGACGAATTCTTCCGCTCGCTGCGGTCGGAGAAATGGCAGCCCGCGGTGCGGACGGTTCCAGCTTACTTCGACGATCCGGCCTATATCGAGGCTTTGGCACAGTCGGTCGAACGGACCTGGGAGGCGATGGATGACAAGCCGGACCTGTTGGTCACCTCATATCACGGCGTGCCGCAACGCTATCTGACGGAGGGCGATCCGTACCACTGCCAGTGCCAGAAGACGACGCGCCTGCTGAAAGAGCGTCTGGGCTGGGCGGATGATCAGATCATCACGACGTTCCAGTCGCTGTTCGGCCCGGAAGAATGGCTGCGGCCCTATACCGTCGAGGAGGTTGCCAGACAGGCCAAGGCCGGAAAGAAGAAAATCGCCGTGATCGCACCGGCCTTTTCCGCCGACTGCATCGAAACGCTTGAGGAGATCAACGAGGAGATCCGCGAGAGTTTTGAGGAGGCTGGCGGCGAACAGTTCACCTATATTTCCTGCCTGAACGACGACGACGCCCATATCGCGGCGCTGACGAAGGTGATCGACGAGAACCTGAAGGGCTGGCTTGACTGACGAGACGCCTGCGCGCGCGGCCGGGGGCGGATGCCTCCGGCGGGAGTATTTGGATCGGTAAGAAATCAGGGCTTTTTTGCGGCGACATGGTCACGGCGCAAAGATAAAGGCGGCAGGATTGCTCCAGCCGCCTTTGATTTTGACAACACGACGTGTTGTGATCAGTCGGCTGCGATAGCGGCCACGACCAGCGCGAGCAGCACCAGCGGGATGATGATGCCACCGGACGAACCGCTGGTCTCTTCCACGATGACTGCCGGCTCCATGATGGGCTCGGCCAGGCCGCCTGCGAAAGCGCCGGTTGCTGCGACCGACAGAGCGGCTGCGAGTGCGAGTTTCTTCATAATATCCTCCAGTATCGCCTGCCGCCGGGGGTTATTGAGGACGGCAACAGGCACCCAAGACTGTACCTCGTAAGTTTCTTTAAGCAGCAAAGAAGGCGCGATGCAAACGTGGTTTTGGGGTCTAAGGGGCCGATACCGTTCGATTTCGTCAAATAAGCAACACTTGTGTGCCCGGACCGGTCATCGCGTAGAGTTCGGCAATGTGCTGATTGTAAAGACCGATGCATCCGTTCGACGACCGGCGCCCGATCTTGCGCGTGTCGTGGGTGCCGTGGATGCGATAATAGGTCCAGCTGAGGTAAAGAGCGTGGGTTCCCAAGGGATTGTCGGGCCCCGGCTCGACCACGTCGGGCCATTCGGGGTTGCGTTCCTTCATCGCGGGGGTCGGGCGCCACGTCGGGCCCTCGACCTTGCGAATCACTTCGGTCCGGCCGCGTTTGGTCAGATCTTCGGTCAGGGGCACCGATGTCGGATACAACCGGTACACCGATTCGTCGGCGTTCCAGAAATGCAGCGCACGGGTGTCCACGTCGACCAGAATCGCCCCGTTGTTCAGATTGTCGAAATAGGGCCGCCATTCCAGGGTGCGAAAGCTCGACGCGTTGCGCCGGAAGGTCGTGCCCGCGGTCGGGCGATATTCGGTATCGTTGGCCATCTGCGCCAACGCCGGAGCGGACAGGGCGCCGAGCGAGACAGCGGATGCGCCCGCCAGAAAACCGCGACGGTTCGTAATTTTCTTGGACATCGGAGAACCTCGATGGTTGCACATGCACAATAATCCAGACCAAATACGCCGATGGCGCCCGTTGCGCAAATCAAACCGACGCGATCCATCGCAAGGCGGTGCGAGTTTGGTTTGAATCATCCGGCCTTTGTCTTTACGACTTGAAAATCCGAAGTCCTGTGGTGGTTATCCGATGATCCGTCGTTTTGCTGTTCTTGTTCCGGCTCTTCTTGTTTTGACAGCCTGCGCCACGCCCGCTCCGCCGCAGCTGGGCGCAGACGGTCGCCCCCTGCCCCAGATCTACAGGATTTCCGAGGCTGATACCGCCGCGGTCCAGTTCAGAATGTTGGATGGGGTCAACGCCCTGCGCCAGGCCAGGGGTGTGGCGCCTCTCAGCTTCAGTGCCGAACTGAACGCCGCAGCAGCCACCCATTCGCGCGACATGGCGGTGCAGAACCGGCCCTGGCATTTCGGCTCGGACGGATCGTCGCCGATCGATCGGGTGCGGCGCGTCGGCTATCGCGGCACCCTTCTGGGCGAGAACATTTCCGAAACCTTCGAAACCGAGCTTGAGACGCTTGCCGCCTGGTCCGCCGAAAAACGCACCCGCGATGTGCTGATCGACCCGCAGGCCCGGCAGATCGGCGTCGCCTGGTTCCAGGAACCGAACGGCAAACTCTGGTGGACCCTGATTACCGGCACCTGACGTCTCATTGATCCAAATACCCCCGCGCGGAGCGCATCCCACGCGGGCCACTTTTGCCGCGGGTGGCGGATCAGGGCATGATCACGATGGTTGTTCCGGTCTGGATCATCGAATAGATCTCTTCCATTTCCTTGTCTGACACGGAAATGCAGCCCCAGGTCCAATCCTTCTTGCGATTCTTCTTCTTCTTGTAGAACGGACCACGCCCGTGGATGAAGATGTCGCCGCCCGGGCTCTTGCCCAGCGCCTTGGCGTTCGCCCGGTCCGCTTCGTTGGGATAGGACACGCCGATGGACAGGTGAAAGCGGCTTTTCGGATTGCGCCGGTCGATGAAATAGACGCCCTCGGGGGTGCGCCCGTCGCCTTCGACCTGCTTGTGGCCCACCGGGGCGAATCCCAGGTCGAACTTGTAGGATTCCAGCCGGCGATCGTTGTGCATCAGGTGCATGACCCGCTGACCCTTGAAAACCTGGATCTGCGTCACTTCCGGCCCGTTGTAGGTGCGGAACTTCGAATCGCCACATGCGGTCAATGCGGCGAAGAGCGCCAGAGCGGCGAATATTTTCAGGAATCGCATGGTTGTTTCTGCTGCCTCGGTGTTTTCGATGGCTATACCCAAAAATCGCCGCTGCGAGAACCGCAATTCACGGAACCGCGATCACGGTTTGTTGGGGTCGTGGCCTGACGGCGGCACCGCAGGATGGTCCTGCTGCGCCAGACGCGCTTCGATCGCGATCAGGCGGGCCAGAACCTCGTCACGATAGGTATCTGTTCGCTCGACGTTTTCCATCTGGTGCGCGTCTTGCATCGCGTTGACGATCAGGCCCACCAGCAGGTTTACCACGGCGAACGTCGTGACGATGATGAAGGGCACGAAGAACGTCCAGGCATAGGGATAAACCTCCATCACCGGGCGCACGATGCCCATGGACCATGATTCCAGCGTCATGATCTGGAAAAGCGAATAGGCCGACAGGCCAAGGTTGCCGAACCATTCGGGAAAGCTCTGGCCGAACAGCTTGGTGGCCATGACCGACCCGATATAGAAGATCAACGCCATCAGCAGGAACACCGACGTCATGCCCGGCAGGGCCGAGACGAACCCCTCGACGACCCGGCGCAGCGACGGGGCCACCGAAATCACCCGCAGCAATCGCAGAATGCGCAGCGCCCGCAGCACGCTCAGGTATTGCGACCCCGGCACCAGCGACAATGCGACGATGGTGAAGTCGAAGATGTTCCAGCCCTTGCGCCAGAAGCGCAGGCCCTTGGCAAACAGTTTGGCCGCGATTTCGATCACGAAGATCAGCAAACACAGCGAATCGAGTGTCGGCAGCAACGGTCCGGTGGCGCCCATCACCGCGTCCGACGTCTCGAGCCCCAGGATCACCGCATTCAGCAGGATCACCCCGAGGATGAAGTTGACCACGAACCGGGATTCGACCCAGTCGTTCACCTTGTCGCGTATGGTCATGCGTTTTTTCCGTGCTGTCGGTTCGTGACATGTTTACGGCTGAACCTCGCCGCCACCTCGACATGGGGCGACCAGCGGAACTGGTCCACGACCGCGACCCAGTCCAGCGTGAATCCCGCATCGCACAGCAGTTTGGCATCGCGCGCGAAGGTGGTCGGGTTGCACGACACGGCCGCAACGACAGGCACGGTTGAGCGCGCGATTTCCGCCGTCTGCGCCTCGGCCCCGGCGCGGGGCGGGTCGATGACGATCGCAGCGTATCGGTTCAATTCATCCGGCAGCATCGGGCGGCGGAACAGGTCACGCGTCTCGCAACTGACGCGCTTCAGGCCCGTCGCCCCGCGCCATCCCTGGTCCAGCGCGTCCATCATCGCGCGTTCGCCTTCCACCGCGTGCACTTCTGCCGTTCGCGCCAGGGGCAGGGCGAAGGTGCCGGACCCGGCGAACAGGTCGATCACCTGTTTGGCCGGTCCGACAGCGCGAATCACTGCCTCGGTCAACGCCTGTTGCCCGTGGGCCGTGGCTTGCAGGAACGCACCGGGAGGCGGTGCGACCTTTGCGGCGCCGAAGCTCTGCACTGGCGGACGGGCGCCGGCGATCAGCTCGTCCTCCCAGGTCAGGCGGGCCAGGTCATGCCGGTCGGCAATGCCGGCCAGCGTGGTTCGCAGTGGCTGGTCCAGGTCTTTCCCGCCGAGCGCGGCGATATCGAGACCGGATTCCGATGCGGTCACGGTCAATGCCAGCTCGCCCTTGCGGGACGCCCCGGCGACGGTCAACGCCTCGCAGGCGGGCAAACCGGCCATGATCGCCGGGTGCAGAAGATGACAGTCATCGATCGCGCTGATCGTGTCCGACGCGCGGCCGTGAAACCCGACCATGGCGCCTTTTTTCGTGCGGCGCGCCGACAGGGTTGCGCGGCGGCGGCTGTTCGGGGGCGATGTGGCCGGGCCGTTGATGGGTGCCGTGATTCCCTGGGCGGCCAGGGCCGATACCACGACGCCGACCTTCCAGTCGGCGACGAACGCATCGGACGCGTGCTGTAACGCACATCCGCCGCAGGTGTTGTAATGGCGGCACGGTGGGGTGACCCGGTTCGCGGACGGTGTGACAATGCGCGGTGCGGTGATCCGGTTTCCCGTCACCTCGCCCGTGATCACTTCGCCCGGAAGCGTCCGTGCGACAAAGATCGGGCCGGCCGCAATACCGTCGCCGTGATGGCCGAGACGTTCGATTGTGTGTGTCATGCCCCGCGCAATAGGGTGCCGGCGCAACTCGGGCAAGGGGTCACATCCCGGGCCGGTCCGCAATCCGTCCCGCTTATTCGGCGGCCTGTCGGACGTCGATGAAGCCGCCGGACTGACGTCGCCAATATTGCGCATAGATCCCGTCACGTGCCAGCAAGTCTTCGTGGGTGCCCTGTTCGGCAATGCGCCCACGATCCATGACCACGATCCGGTCCATCTGTGCGATGGTCGAAAGGCGGTGCGCAATGGCCAGCACCGTCTTGCCCTCCATCACGTTGTCCAGCGCCGTCTGGATCGACGCCTCGACCTCGGAATCCAGCGCGCTTGTGGCCTCATCCAGGATCAGGATCGGCGCATCCTTCAGGATGGCGCGGGCCAGCGCGATGCGCTGCCGCTGACCGCCGGACAGTTTCACGCCCCGTTCGCCCAGGTGCGCGTCGTAGCCGCGCCGCCCCCTGTGATCCTGAAGATCCAGGATGAAGTCGTGCGCTTCGGCACGTTTCGCCGCGGCGATCATCTGATCCTCGGTCGCATCGGGCCGCCCATAGCACAGGTTGTCGCGCGCCGACCGGTTGAACATCGCGGTTTCCTGGGTGACCATCCCGATCTTGCGGCGCAGGCTTTCCTGGGTGACGTGGCGCAGATCCTGATCGCCGATGGTCACGCTGCCCTTTTCGGGATCGTAAAGCCGCAACAACAGCGCGACCAGCGTCGACTTGCCGGCCCCCGACGCCCCCACGATGCCCAGCTTTTCGCCGCGCGCGATCGTCAGATCCACGCCATCGATCCCGCCGACATCGCGGCCATAGGAAAAAGCGACGTTGTCGAAGTGAATCGGGCCGTCGGCCGTCAGCGCCGTGGCATCGGTGGCGTCGGTCAATGTGTGAGCCGGCGTCAGGGTGTTCATGCCATCCTCGACCTCGCCCACGTTGGCATAGATCGCCATCAGCGTGAACGACACCCAGCCGGTCATCTGCGCGATGCGGATCGCGATGGCGCCTGCGGCGGCGATATCGCCCGGCGTCGCGTTGCCCTCGGACCACAGATACAGGGTGCCGCCGACCAGAAGCACGGGCAAGATCCCCGCCAGCGTCATCAGCGACACCCGGAACCCCGACGCCATGACACCGAACCGGATCACCTTGTCGCGGAACGTGCGGATCGCGCCGATGGCAGCCTTGTCCTCGTGATCGGCATGGGCGAACAGCTTGACCGTCTTGATGTTGGTGATCGTGTCCACGACCTGGCCCGACACCATGGCGCGTGACGCCGCACGAGCCATTGAACGTGACCGGATGCGCGGCATGAACCAGCGAATCAACCACAGATAGGCCACGACCCAGACCGCCAGCGCGGCCCCGACCCACAGGTTGATCGACCCCAGCAAGATCGCCGATCCGACCAGCGACGCCAGGGCAAAGAACACCACGTTGATGATTTCGGTCGCGACATCGGTGATGGCGCGGCTGACCTGCATCTGTTTCTGCGCGATCCGACCGGCGAAATCATCGTCGAAGAACGTCACCGACTGGCCCAGCGTCCAACGGTGCAGCCGGGTCAGGACCAGCGGGTTCACGTTCGGGGCAACGATGATCGCGTTGGATGCCGCCGACAGGCCGAACAATGCGGGGCGCACCACCATGAAGAACGCCGCGACGCCGACCAGCATCCACAGGTTTTCGGCAAAGAAGGTCGAAACGCCGGTGGCCAGCGCCGCGTCGATCACATGACCCAACAGGATCGCGGTGACCACTTCGGCCGTTCCTGCAAGGGCCGAAAAGACCCCGGCGATCCACAGCCATTTCCAGGCCCCTTCCAGGTTCCAGCCGAAGAACGCCATCAACGTCCGCGGCGGCGGGCCGTCGGCGGGCCGGAACGCATCTATCAGGTTGGCAAAACGCTCCATCGCGCGGGTTCCATCGGGTTTGGGTCAGGGGCGCGGGCTGGCGCGGGACCGCACCGTGGCGGTCACTCCCCAACGTAAGCGGTCTTTGGCGAAGGGCAACCTCGGGCGCGTTACTCGGCCGCTTCGGTGTCGATGAAACCGCCCGATTGGCGCGACCAGAAGCCGGCATAAAGGCCCTGCTTCGCCAGCAATTCATCGTGGCTGCCGATTTCAACGATCCGCCCATCGTCGATCACCAGGATACGATCCATATGGGCGATGGTGGACAGGCGGTGGGCGATGGCGATCACGGTTTTACCCTCCATCATGCCATAAAGCGTGTCCTGAATCGCGGCCTCGACCTCGGAATCCAAGGCACTTGTCGCTTCGTCCAGGACCAGGATCGGCGCATTCTTCAGGATCACGCGGGCCAGCGCGACACGTTGCCGTTGCCCGCCCGACAGCTTCACCCCCCGTTCACCGACCTCGGCATCATAACCGGATCGGCCTTCGGGATCCTGAAGGTCCAGGATGAAATCATGGGCCTGCGCCTTGCGGGCGGCGGCCAGCATCTGATCCTCGGTCGCGTGGGGCGCGCCATAGGTGATGTTCTCGCGCACCGAGCGATGCAAAAGCGAGCTGTCCTGTTGCACCATCCCGATGGCCAGGCGCAGCGAATCCTGCCGCACCTTGGTGATGTCCTGCCCGTCGATCAGGATCTGCCCGCCGTCGGGATCATAGAACCGCAGCAACAGCTTGACCAACGTGGACTTCCCGGCGCCCGACCGCCCGACGATGCCGACCTTTTCGCCCGGTGCGATGGTCAGCGACAGGTTTTCCAATCCGCCCGACTCGCGACCATAGTGATGCGTCAGCCCCTTCAGTTCGATCCGCCCCTCGGTCAGCTTCAGATCCGGCGCGCCGGGATCGTCGGTGATGGCGATCGGCTGGGCGATGGTCTGCATCCCTTCGGCCACGACACCAAGGTTGCGGAAGAACGTGGTCAGCGCCCACATGATCCAGCCGGTCATCGCGTTCAGCCGCAGGGCCAGCGCGGTCGCGGCGGCAACGACCCCCACGGTCGCGCTGCCGCT
Organism: Oceaniglobus indicus; assembly: GCF_002751875.1. Lineage (GTDB taxonomy): Bacteria > Pseudomonadota > Alphaproteobacteria > Rhodobacterales > Rhodobacteraceae > Oceaniglobus > Oceaniglobus indicus. The sequence continues at coordinate 396,948 of NZ_NMZM01000002.1, forward strand.
GGACCACAGCCACATCGCCCAGCCGACCACACCGATGATCAGCAGCCCGTTCAACGCGACCAGGGACACGTCCATGACAGTGAAAATCCGCATTTCCACATTGAACGTCTGGCGCGCGTGTTCGATGGCGGACTTGGCATAGCGCACCTCGGTATCGTCCTGCGCGAACAGCTTGACGGAATGGATGTTGGTATAGCTGTCGACCACGCGGCCCGTGACTGCGCTGCGCGCGTCCGATGCCGCCTGGCTGGCCGGGCCGACCCGCCGGATCGTCCAGCGCATCAGGATGCCATAAAGCAACAGCCATCCTGCCAGCGGGATCAACAGGCGCGGGTCGGCATCGGTCAGCAGGATCGCCGCGCCGACGATATAGGCCAGCGAAAACGTGATGGCATCGAACGCCTGGAACACGACCTCGCCCGCCGCTGGCGGCGTCTGCATGATGCGGTTGGCGATACGGCCGGCGAAATCGTTCTCGAACCAGCCGACCGACTGGCGCAGCACGTGGCGATGGGCCCGCCACCGATAAAGGGTGCCATAGTTCGGCAGGATCGCATTGTTCAGAAGACCGACGTTCAATGCCTGGAGAACCGGGCGGATGAACAGGATGAACAGCGCCACGATGATGAATTCGGTGCCATGATTGGCCCACACTTGCGCCGGCGGCCCGGTCAGCAGGTCCACCACCCGTCCCATATATGCGATCAGCCCGACCTCGACCGCGGCCACGACCACGGACGTGGCCGCGGTGAGGGCGAAAACCTTGCGAAACGGCACGGAATAGTCGCGGATGAACGGCCATAGCCGCGTCGGCGGCACATCGGTTTCGGGATACGATCCGTAGGGATCGACCATGTCTTCCAGCAGGCGGAACATCGGATGGCTTCTGGTGCGCATCGCTAGACGCTGCCCCGGGCCACACGGCAATCGGACCCGATCATGACAGCAGGCGGTCGCGGGTCAGGCGAAAATCCGAATCGATCCACTCCTGTTCCAGCGCACGAAGTTTCTGACCCAGCGCGATGCCCTGCAAATCCGGCATCAGATCGGCGGCCGCCACGGGAAATTGCGCCGTCGCGCCGCGTTCGGCCTGTTGGACCAGATCGTCCTGCAGCGGCGTTTCGAACATCGCGGCGGCCAGGATGGCCGTATCGATCGCCATATCCGCACCATAGCGATAGGCGATTCCGGCGGGCCGCTCGGTCCCCGCAACCAGGGCCCGCAACAGCGCAAGCCGGTTCGCGTCCTGACGCGAAAGACGTAGACGATCGGCCGCATCCTCACCACCCAGCAGGGCAAGTCGGCGGATCGGATCGGGCGTCCTGCCGTCTTCGACGTGCAGCAAAAGCGCCATATGTTGCGGATCCGCACCGGGCAGCACCCGCGCCAGAATACCGCTCTGGTGCATCGCGGACAGGGCCGGCGCGGGGTCGGGGGACGCCAGAAGCCGCAGCATTTCGTGGCCGATGCGCTCGCGCGACAGGTTTTCGATCCCCTCGGCTGCGGCGGCACAGGCGGCCAGGCCATCGCGGTCCAGACCTTGATCGGGGTTCGCAAACCAGGCATGGAACCGGAAGAACCGCAGGATGCGCAAGTGATCCTCGGCGATCCGGCGCGCCGCATCCCCGATGAACCGAACCCGGCGCGCACGCAGATCGGGCAAGCCGCCCAACGGGTCGTGCACTCTGCCGTGGCGATCGACATAGAGTGCGTTCATCGTGAAATCGCGCCGTGCCGCATCTTCGGCCATCACGTCGGTAAAGGCGACCGTCGCGTGTCGACCGTCGGTTTCGACGTCATGGCGGAATGTCGTCACCTCATGGGGGTGACCTCCGACAACCACGGTGACGGTGCCGTGGTCGATGCCTGTGGGCACCACCTTCAAACCGACCGCTTCGCAAATCGTCGTGACCCGGTTCGGGGGCGCCGCGGTCGCAATATCAAGATCGCCGGTCGGACGCTCCATCAGGACGTCCCGCACATACCCGCCGACAAGGTACGCCGCGAAACCTTGATCCTCCAACGCATCCAGGATCGTCCGCGCGTCCGAGGGAACAGAACACTGATTTTCAACCAGGGTCATTTATGCATCCTTTCAGCCAGTCCGTGCAGAATCCGCGCAGTCGCACCCCAGATGTAATAGGGCCCGAACGGCACCGCGAAGTAATGCCGCCGCCCGCCACGCCAGGCCCGCGACTGGACCGAAAAGCGCGCCGGATCGGTGACATGCGACAGCGGCACACGAAACACCTCGGCCACTTCTCCGGGTTCGGCACGCGGCGTGAAATCGGCGCGTATCAACGCCAGCACCGGCCGCATGGTGAACCCCGTGACCGTTTCATGCGAGTCCAGTGCACCAAGAACCTCGACGTTGGCGGGGTCAAGCCCGATCTCTTCTTTCGCCTCGCGCAGGGCCGCGCCCATCGCACCCTGATCCGTCGGCTCGACCTTGCCACCCGGAAACGAAATCTGGCCGGGATGATGCTTGAGCGCCGAAGACCGCTTGGTCAGGACCAGATCGGGACCGGCGTCCGTTTCGAGAACACCGACAAGAACGCCGGCCTCGCGCAGGGGACGGCCCGGGGTCATGGCGACCCCGTGATCCAGATCGAAATCCGACGACGCGGCACCGGACCGCGCCAACGCCGCCTTCAGCTCGTGGCGTAAGTCACGATACCGCATCGTCTGGACCGGTTTCCGCCTCGAATCCCAGGGTTTTGGGATCGAATTCGTAATGCGCGCCGCAGAACTGACAGTCGGCGGTCACAATTCCGTCGTCGGTGGTCATATGCGCGATGTCCTTCGCGGAATAGATCGACAGGCTCTGACGCACCTTGTCGGCGGAACAGCCGCAGCCGAACTTGACGGGTTGCGGGGTGAACACGCGCGGCTGTTCCTCGTGAAACAGGCGCACCAGAAGCTCGGTCGGCTGAACGCTCGGGCCGACAAGCTCAAGATCATCGACCGTATCCAGAAGGGTATTGGCGCGCAGCCAGTTTTCGGCTTCATCCTCATCCAGAATGTCGTCGGCTTCCAGCAACCCCTGTTCGCCCGACCCGCCTTCCGAAATGGCCGGCGACGCCTTGGGCATATGTTGCAGCATGATCCCGCCCGCGCGCCAGCTTTCGTCGCCGCCCGGCACCGAATTGCGCCCGAAGGTCAGCGCGAACCGCGTCGGAAGCTGTTCGGACTGGGCGAAATACGTCTGCGCACAGGCCGTCACGGAATCACCGGCAATGGGCGTGATCCCCTGGTAAGGCGTGGTGCCCTGCCCCTGGTCCAGCAGAACGGCGAAATATCCCTTGCCGATCATGTCGAACGCCGACTGGTCAGGGTCCAGCCGATCGGCGTCGAAACTGGCCCACGCACGGATCCGCGCCGGCTTGCCATCATCGCTTGGCGCGTAATAATCGGTGGCGATCAGGCGCACGGGTCCGTCGCCGCGCACCTGCAACGACAGCTTCCAGCGCAGCTTGACCGTCTGGCCGATCATTGCGGTCAGAACCGCCATCTCGGCGACCAGTGCTTCGACCTGTGGCGGGTAATCGTGCTGGCCGAGCACGTGGTCAAGCACGCCGTCAAGACGCGCAATCCGCCCGCGGATGTCACTTCGGTCAAGCTGAAACGGCAGGACGGTATCGTCCCAGGCGATGGTAGAGCCAATAGTCATGGGGTTTCCTTACGCAACTCGCGTTGGCATACCGTGTCCATATAGGTGGAACAAGCAATCTACCAACCCGGCGGGAGGCAGCCATGATCAGACGGTATGGCGATGCGGCACAGAAAGGGCGGCGCTATGTCTTGCGACCCGGAGTCTATGCGATCCTGCCGCGCGATGGCATGCTGTTGCTGACACATCAGACCGCACCGACCCCCGAAGTCCAGCTGCCCGGTGGCGGCGTCGATGGGGGCGAGCAGCCGTTGGCGGCCCTGCATCGCGAAGTCCTGGAAGAAACCGGATGGCGCATTGCGTCGCCGCGTCGCCTGGGGGCATTCCGGCGCTTCACCTTCATGCCGGAATACGATCTCTGGGCCGAGAAGATCTGCACGGTTTTTCTGGCCCGGCCGGTTCACAACATCGAACCCCCACGTGAATTGCACCATTCCGCGCTCTGGGTCACGGCAGGGGCAGCGGTGAGAGCCCTTGGCAACGACGGCGATGCGGCCTTCGTCGCCCGTCATATCGGGTTGTCCTGAGGCACCCCGTCGTATTCCAGCAGGACGCCGGACACGTCATCCTCCATCTCCTCGCGGTCCGAGAACGCGGCGAGATCCCATAGAAGAGCCTGGAAAAAGGTCTCTCCCCTGAGATGCGCGTTGTTGTGAAGGATGTCGCCCAAACCCTCTTCGCCCAGGAACGCGCCGGACGTGTCGGCACATTCGGTGATGCCATCCGACGCCACCAGAAACCGGTCACCGGGGCGAAGTTGAACCATCGAAACGTCGAACACCGGATCCGCGATCAGACCGACCGGCATGCCGCCAGCGCCGATCAGTTCGATGTCGCCGTTCACCCGCTGAACCATGGGATGGGGGTGCCCCGCCTGCAGGATGTCGATCCGACCCGACGACAGATCGACATACGCCAGGATCATCGTGAAATAATGTTCGGTTTCAACATCCTCCAACATCATTCGGTTGAACAGATGCGCGACATCCGCCAGGGGTCGCGCGATAAAGGCGCCGGTTGCGTCCTTGCGCAGGGCGATGTTCTGATCCGGCGTGCCGTTCGACAGATAGCCGGCCAGACGCGCCGTCAGAAGCGCCGATGCGATCCCGTGGCCCGACACATCCAGCGCGAACAGACCGACCGCCGAATCGCCAATATGGAAATGCCCGACCAGATCACCACCGACATGCCCGCACGAGCGCAGGATCAGCGAGGCCCGGGCCGACCCCAGATCCAGATTTCGTTCGCGAAGAAGTGAATGTTGCAGCTTGCGCGCTTCGCCAAGGTCGCGGTCGACGGCCGCATACAGCGTTTTTATTTCAGCGTAAGCCGCCGAAATTTCGGCATTGCGCTGTGAGAGGGTTCGTTCGTTGCCAAGAATTCTGGCGGCCGCATTGATCCGGGCGCGCAGTTCTTCGCCGCTGACCGGCTTGGTGATGAAATCGTCCGCCCCGCTTTCCAGACCCGTGGCAATCTCGCCTTTCTCGGATTTCGACGTCAGGATGATCACATAGACGTATCGACCGCACCCTTCCTGTCGGAACAGGCGACAGAATTCGGGACCGGTCATGCCGGGCATCATCCAGTCACAGATGATCAGATCGAAATCGCCATCCCGGCTCAGTTCCAGCCCTTCTTCACCGGACGCCGCCGTTTCGACGTGAAACCCCCATTTGGCCAGCGAAAACGCCAGGAGCCGCCGTTGCAGACGGCTGTCGTCGATGATGAGAACGCGCCTGATGACATCTTCGCGCAGCGCGACGGCATGTGCCCTGCCCATGGCGTTTCCATCATCTGTGAAATCGGCATCAATGTTCATCCAGCCATCTACACACGCCGCCCTTAAGGCTGGGTTAAGCGGCGAAGGCCACCGATCGTCATGAATTATTAGGACGTTGGGGTGAAAGTGGCCTTCGGAAAGAGGAGGTGCAAGATGATCGCCTGGGACCACGTGCAAACATTGCGTGACGACATCGGCGAGGATGATTTTCACGAGATCGTCGTCGTGTTCCTGGACGAGGTGGAAGAAGCCATGGCGCGGATCAGCGCCTGCTCCGGCGGCGAAGGGGTGGCGGAAACGCTGCATTTCCTGAAAGGAAGCGCGCTGAACCTTGGATTCAGAACATTCGCCAAACTTTGCGAAACCGAGGAGACCGCATTGAAAACAAACACCGGCCCGGTGAACCTGGAGCGGTTGACCGACACCTATGCGCAATCACGCCGGGTTTTTCTGCACGGCCTGCAGTTGCGCTTGGGCGATGTCGGTTAGCCTGCGACGTTGGTGGCGCCGTCGTCAGATCAGGAATTGTGCCAGCGTCTCATCCGTCGTGATGTCCTGATAGACAAAGTCGGCCGCGTCGAGCCGTTTGAACAAACCAACGAAATTGGCGGCATCACTGGTTTCGATACCGATCAGGACCGATCCGAAATTGCGTGCCGATTTCTTCAGGTATTCAAACCGCGAAATGTCGTCGTCAGGCCCGAGAAGGTCAAGAAAGCCACGCAGGGCGCCCGGGCGCTGGGGCAGGCGCAGGATGAAGTATTTCTTGACGCCCGAATATCGCTGGGCGCGCTCCTTCACCTCGGGCAGCCGTTCGAAATCGAAGTTGCCGCCGGAAGTGACACAGACGACCGTCTTGCCGCGCACCCGCTCGGCCAGATCGTCCAGAACGTTGATCGACAAAGCGCCCGCAGGTTCCAGAACGATGCCTTCGATGTTCAACATCTCGAGGATGGTCAGGCAAATCCGGTCTTCCGGCGCGCTCAGCACATCGGCGGGGTCAACGTCCTTCAGGACGGCGAATGTCTTCTGACCGATCCGCGCGACGGCAGCGCCATCCACGAACGAATCGATCTTCGGCAGGGTGACGGGTTGCCCCGCCCGCAACGCGGCGGCAAGGCTGGTGCCGCCGGCCGGTTCGACATAGATGATTTCGGTCTGGGGCGACATTTCGCGGAAATAGTCGGTCATCCCGGCCGACAATCCACCGCCGCCCACCGGCAGGACCAGAATGTCGGGCGGTGTTTCAAGGTCTTCCAGAATTTCGACCGCGACACTGGCCTGGCCTTCGATCACGTGATCGTCGTCGAACGGCGACAGGAAATGTCCCCCCGCCTCGGCGCAGAACGCCTGGGCCGAGGCCAGCGTATCGTCGAAGTAGTCGCCGATCAGCCGGATCTCGACGTTGTCTCCGCCGAATGTACGGGTCTTGCCGATCTTCTGTTGCGGCGTGGTCACGGGCATGAAAATCACCCCCTGCACCCCGAAATGGCGACAGACGAACGCCACGCCCTGCGCGTGATTGCCCGCGCTGGCGCAGACGAACAGGGATTGATCGGGCGCCTCGGCGCGCACCTTGCGCATGGCGTTGAACGCACCGCGGATCTTGTAGGATCTGACCGGGCTCAGGTCTTCGCGTTTCAGCCAGATATCCGCGCCAAAGCGATCCGACAGGAAATCGTTGCGCTGAAGCGGCGTCGCGGGGAACAATCCCCGCATGCGGGCGGTGGTGGCCAAGGCGGTATCTGCAAAATCTTCCATGGGTCCGATTTGAAGCACGAATGCCCGCCACGCAAGGCACGACCTTGCCCTTGGGTCGGATTCCCGCTATCGCCGCGACGGTTTGCCATAGGATGGAGACAGTGATGGACGCGCCGAAGAAAGTGGTTCTTGCCTATTCCGGGGGGCTGGACACCTCGATCATCCTGAAATGGCTGCAAACGGAATACGGCTGTGAGGTCGTGACCTTCACCGCCGATCTGGGCCAGGGCGAGGAACTGGAACCGGCCCGCGCCAAGGCCGAGATGATGGGCGCCACGTCGATCCATATCGAGGATCTGCGTGAGGAATTCGTGCGCGACTTCGTTTTCCCGATGTTCCGCGCCAACGCGATTTACGAGGGGCTGTATTTGCTGGGCACCTCCATCGCGCGGCCGCTGATCTCCAAGCGCCTGGTCGAGATCGCCAGAGCCGAAGGGGCCGATGCCGTCGCCCACGGCGCGACCGGCAAGGGCAACGATCAGGTTCGTTTCGAACTGGCCTGCTATGCGCTGGATCCCGATATCAAGGTGATCGCGCCTTGGCGCGAATGGACGCTGCAAAGCCGCACCAAACTTCTGGATTTTGCCGAAAAGAACCAGATCCCGATCGCCAAGGACAAACGCGGCGAGGCGCCGTTCTCGGTCGACGCCAACCTGCTGCACACCTCGTCCGAGGGCAAGGTTCTGGAAGATCCGGGCCAGGAAGCGCCCGATTACGTCTATCAGCGCACGGTCGATCCGGTGGATGCGCCCGACACGCCTGAAATGGTCGAAATCACGTTCGAACGTGGCGATGCCGTCGCCATCAACGGCGAGACGATGTCGCCCGCGACCATCCTGACCCGGTTGAACGAACTGGGCGGCAAGCATGGTGTCGGACGACTGGACATGGTGGAAAACCGGTTTGTCGGGATGAAGTCACGCGGCGTCTATGAAACACCCGGCGGCACGGTTCTTCTGGAAGCGCACCGCGGGATCGAACAAATCACGCTGGATTCCGGCGCCGGGCACCTCAAGGATTCGATCATGCCGCGCTATGCCGAACTGATCTACAACGGCTTCTGGTTCAGCCCCGAGCGCGAGATGCTTCAAGCCCTGATCGACAAGAGCCAGGAGCATGTCACCGGCACGGTGCGGGTCCAGCTTTACAAGGGATCGGTGCGCACCGTTGCCCGCTGGTCGGACCATTCGCTGTATTCCGAGGCCCACGTCACGTTCGAGGACGACGCCGGCGCCTATGACCAAAAGGATGCGGCGGGGTTCATCCACCTGAACGCGCTGCGCCTGAAATTGCTGGCCAACCGGAACAAGCGCAGCGGCGGCTGATTTGCCGTTGGGGCCGACCCGTTTATCCGGCGGTTCGGCCCCTGAAACATCGGACACCTGTGTGTGACATCACGAGGGGGTGAATTGCTCTGTGGGGCGGCACCCAACAGGATGGCACCAAACAAGGAGTTCACGATGTATCTGACCCTGCAGACCCTGAAACCGCTGGTGCTGGGCGCCAGCATCGTCGTTGGCCTTGCCGTGAATAGCACCCCGGCCAAAGCGGCGCCGATCGAAACCGCCGTTGTTGCCGGCGGCTGTTTCTGGTGCGTCGAGGCCGATTTCGAAAAAGTCAAAGGCGTGAAAGAGGTCGTGTCGGGCTATGCCGGCGGGACCGTGGCAAACCCGACCTATAAACAGGTCGTTCGCGGCGGCACCGGGCATTACGAGGTGGTCCAGATCACTTATGACGCGGCGCAGATCAGCTATGCCAAGATATTGGACATGTTCCTGCGCTCGGTCGATCCCACCGATGCGGGCGGGCAATTCTGCGACCGCGGCGACAGCTATCGCACCGCGATCTTCGCAGCCAACGACGATCAGGCCAAAGTCGCCCGGCAGGAGATCGCGGAGGCCGAGAAAGACCTGGGCCAAACCATCGTCACACCTGTTCTGGGATCGGTGCCGTTTTATCCCGCCGAAGATTATCATCAGGATTATTACAAGAAATCCGACATCATCCTGACCCGTTTCGGCCCACGCCAGAAATCTGTCGCCTATGCGAAATACCGCGATGCCTGTGGCCGCGATCAGCGGGTGCGCCAGCTTTGGGGAACGGCCGCGCCCTTCGCATCGTGAAGGGTTTTCGCCTTTCGCCCACCCCCCACGATTTGTAAGCTGTCCCCTGACTTTTACCCGGGGGCAGTATGACCATCGCAGGCGCGGCCGTCACACCGATGATGGCCCAATACCTTGAGATCAAAAAGGAATATCCCCAAGCGCTCCTGTTCTACCGGATGGGCGATTTTTACGAGATGTTCTTTGACGATGCCGTCGCGGCGGCCAATGCACTGGACATCGCGCTGACCAAGCGGGGCAAGCATCAGGATCGCGATATCCCGATGTGTGGCGTTCCGGTCCATTCCGCCGAAGGCTATCTGCTGAACCTGATCCGCAAAGGGTTTCGCGTTGCCGTCTGTGAACAGATGGAAGACCCCGCCGAGGCGAAGAAACGCGGATACAAGTCGGTGGTGCGCCGCGAGGTCGTTCGCCTTGTCACCCCCGGCACCCTGACCGAAGACAGCCTGCTGAGCGCGCGCCAGCACAATTTCCTGTCCGCCTATGTCGATATCCGGGGTGAAGGGGCGCTGGCGTGGTGCGATATTTCGACCGGCGCGTTTCACGTCACTCCCTGCCCGATGGTGCGCCTTGGTCCCGAGCTGGCCCGTCTGGCGCCGCGCGAGGTGGTCGTTCTGGACACCCAGGAATTGGACCTTGCCGACCTGGTGACCGAATCCGGCGCGGCGATCACACCCCTGTCGCGCGGCAGTTTCGACAGCGCCGGCGGCGAACGGCGGCTGTGCGCCATATATGGCACCGAATCGCTGGACCCGTTCGGCAAGTTCGGGCGCGCCGAAATTTCGGCCATGGCCGCCTTGGCCGATTACCTGGACATGACGCAGAAGGGCAAACTGCCACTGCTGCGACCGCCGGTGCGTGAATCCGCCGATGGCCTGATGCAGATCGACGCGGCCACCCGGCGCAACCTGGAACTGACCCACAGCCTTTCAGGGGGGCGCGCCGGATCGCTTCTGGCGGCCATCGACCGCACGATGACCGCCGGCGGTGGGCGCCTTCTTGAACGCCGGTTGAGCAGTCCGTCACGCAGGCACGACGTGATCGGCGCACGGCAGGACGCGGTGGGCTGGCTGTTTTCCGAAGCACGAATTGGCGACGATCTGCGCCGTGATCTGCGAAGTGTGCCGGACATGGACCGTGCCCTGTCGCGTCTGTCGCTCGATCGCAGCGGCCCGCGCGACCTGACTGCGATCCGTGACGGTCTGGAACGTGCGGCAGCGATTGCGACAACCCTCAGGGGCGGGGATTGCCCCGATCTTGTCGCGCGGGCCCTGGCCGACCTTGGAGGACACGAGGAGCTGACGGCCCTGCTGGACCGGGCGCTGATCGCGGAACCGCCGCTGCTGGTGCGTGACGGCGGCTTCATCGCCGAAGGTCACGACGCCGAGCTGGACGAGGCACGCAGTCTGCGCGACGAAGGCCGCAGCGTGATCGCCCGGATGCAGGCCGATTATGCCGAAAAGGCCGCAATCCCGACGCTGAAGGTCAAGCATAACAACGTGCTAGGCTATTTCATCGAAACGACGGCGACCCATGCGGAGAAGATGCTGTCACCGCCGTTGAACGATGTCTTCATCCATCGTCAGACCACCGCCAACGCCGTGCGGTTTACCACGGTGCCGCTGAGCGAGCTGGAGACGAAGATCCTGAACGCCGGCTCACGCGCCCTTGAGATCGAAAAACGGCTGTTCCTTACCCTGCGGGACGCCATCCTGTCCCGGTCTGCGGAAATCAGCGCCACCGCCGATGCACTGGCCGAACTGGACCTGACTGCCGCGCTGGCCGATCTGGCCCGTGGCGAAGACTGGTGCCGCCCCGTCGTCGACGACAGCCGGGCGTTCCAGATCGTCGGCGGGCGGCATCCCGTGGTCGAACTGGCGTTGCGCAAACAGGGACAGGGGCCGTTCATCGCCAACGATTGCGACCTGTCCGACCCTGACAGCCAGGCGGCGGTCTGGCTTCTGACAGGGCCGAACATGGCCGGCAAGTCGACGTTCCTGCGCCAGAATGCATTGATCGCGCTGTTGGCGCAAATGGGCAGCTTCGTTCCCGCAACCTCGGCCCGGATCGGCATGGTGTCGCAATTGTTCAGCCGCGTGGGCGCCGCTGATGATCTGGCGCGCGGGCGGTCGACCTTCATGGTGGAAATGGTCGAAACCGCCGCGATCCTGAATCAGGCCGACGACAGGTCGCTGGTGATCCTTGACGAGATCGGCCGCGGCACCGCCACTTATGACGGCCTGTCGATCGCCTGGGCCACGATGGAGCATCTGCACGACGCGAACCGCTGTCGCGCCCTGTTCGCCACCCATTACCACGAAATGACGCAGCTGGCGGACAAGCTGGACCATGCCCAGAACGCCACCGTGGCCGTCAAGGAATGGAAGGGCGACGTGGTATTCTTGCACGAGGTCCGCAAGGGATCGGCCGATCGGTCCTATGGCGTGCAGGTCGCGCGTCTGGCGGGGCTGCCCGAGGCGGTCGTTGCGCGTGCGCGGGTCGTGCTGGACGCGCTGGAGAAGGGCGAGCGTGAGGGTGGCGGGCGTCAGGCCGCGTTGATCGACGATCTGCCGCTGTTCGCCGCGACACCCCCCGCCCCGCAACCCGCAGCGCCCCGGACCTCGGCGGTCGCCGAACGCCTTGAGGGCGTCCATCCCGACGAGTTGACGCCGATGGAAGCCCTCAAGCTGATCTATGAGTTGAAAGAGCTGACCTGAAGGTCAGGACTTCGGCGTCGAGCTGACCCCGACCTGTGCCGCACGCAGCAGCCGATCATGCAACATGAACCCGGGTGCCGTGACCTGGATGATGTCGCCCGCCTTGGTGCCGGGCAACGGTGCCTCGAACATCGCCTCGTGAACCTGGGGGTCGAAACGATCGCCCACTTCCGGCGAGATCAGCTGAATGCCGTGCTTGGAAAACACGCTCAGCAACTCGCGCATGGTCAGCTCGATCCCTTCCAGAAGCGATGCGTTCGCCGCACGCTGTTCGTCAGTTACCGATTCGATCGCGCGTTGCAGGTTGTCGAACACCGGCAGCATGTCGCGCGACAGCTTGGAGCCGCCATAGTTCTCGGCCTCCTTGCGGTCACGGTCGCTGCGCTTGCGGGCGTTTTCCGCATCGGCCAGTGCCCGCATGAAACGGTCGCGATACTGGTCACGTTCGGCGCGCAACGCCTCGATCTCTTCCGCGACGTCGTCGGGCTGTCCTTCGGCCAGCTCGTCCAGCGTCTGATCGCTTTTGCCGGTGTCAAAATTTTCGCTCGCCAACAGCTCTTCGATTGCGCTGTCGATGTTTTCGTCCGATTTCGCCATGTCTTCTACCCAGTCAGCTTTGATCGGTCAGCAATTTGCCGACCATCTGCGCCGTGTAATCCACGATCGGCACGATCCGCCCATAGTTCAGGCGGGTCGGTCCGATCACGCCCACGGCACCAATGATCTTACGATCCGCGTTCATATATGGGGAAACCACCAAAGAGGAACCCGAAAGTGAGAAAAGCTTGTTCTCCGAGCCAATAAAAATGCGCACACCCTCGCCTTCGTCGGTCAATTCGAGAAACTCGGCGATATCCCGCTTGCGTTCCAGATCGTCGAACAGGGTGCGGATGCGATCCAGGTCGGCGGCGCCGGTCGTGCCCTCAAGCAGGTTCGCGCGTCCGCGCACGATCAGCCGCTCGTAACGTTCGCCTTCGTTCTCCCAGATGGCGATGCCGCTTTCGACCAATTCGGCCGCCAGGACGTCGAGTTCGCGCCGCCGCGATTTGATCTCGCTGGCGATCCTGCTACGCAATTCGCCCAGTGTTCTGCCTTCGGCCAGTGCATTCAGAAAATTCGCGGCTTCACGCATGGAGGACGGCGTCTGACCGGCCGGCGGTTGGAAAATCCGGTTTTCGACGTGTCCGTCGGCAAAAACCATGACAACCAGCGCACGGTCGGGGGCAAGGCTGACGAACTCAAGATGCTTGATCGGCGCCTCGTGTTTGGGCGCCAGCACCACACCCGCCCCCAGCGTCGCCATGGACAAGGCCGCGCCGACACGGTCGAACAGGCTTTCGGAGTCGTTGCCCGTGCGACTGAGCGTCGAGTCGATGCGCGTGCGATCATCGTTCGACAGGTCCGAGATTTCGAGAAGCCCATCGACGAACATCCGCAATCCCTGCTGCGTCGGGACACGGCCGGCCGAGATATGCGGGCTGTTCAGCAGACCCAGATATTCGAGATCCTGCATGACATTGCGGATGGTCGCCGCGCTGATTTTTTCGTTCAGCGTGCGGGTCAGGGTTCGCGATCCCACCGGATCGCCGGTCTCGAGATAGTTTTCGACCACGCGGCGAAACACTTCGCGCGACCGGTCGTTCATCTGGCTCAGGATCGTTGCACCATCGTTCATCTTGCTTACCTTCGGGCCGAAGGCCCGCTTATCTGCGATCAATCGGGGTTGCACGGGCGATACGGGGATGAGTATCACCAGCCCAAACAGCAAAGGAAAGCCCATGCGCCCTTCAGGCCGTAAATTGGACGAAATACGCCCCATTTCAATTGAAACAGGTGTGATCAAGCACGCCGAAGGATCCTGTCTGATCAAATGCGGTGACACCCATGTCCTGTGCACGGCTTCGCTCGAGGAGCGGGTGCCGCCGTTTCTGAAGAACACCGGTCTCGGGTGGGTGACGGCCGAATACGGCATGTTGCCGCGTGCCACCCATACAAGGATGCGACGCGAGGCGAAGAACGGACAATCCGGGCGCACGCAGGAAATCCAGCGGCTGATCGGTCGGTCATTGCGGGCCGGTGTCGACCGCGTTGCCCTGGGCGAACGCCAGATCTCGATCGATTGCGACGTGATTCAGGCCGATGGCGGGACACGCTGTGCGTCGATCACCGGTGGCTGGGTCGCCCTGAAGCTGGCCGTCAACAAACTGATGAAGGCGGGCGATATCGTCAGCGACCCGATGGTCGATCATGTCGCCGCGGTATCCTGCGGGATCTATGCCGGTCAGCCGCTGCTGGATCTGGATTATCCCGAAGACAGCGAAGCGGGTGTCGACGGAAACTTCGTGTTGACCGGATCGGGCCGGCTGATCGAAGTCCAGATGTCGGCCGAAGGCGCCACGTTCTCACGCGATGAGATGGGCCAACTGCTGGACCTCGCCCAGCTTGGCATGGCCGACCTGGTGGCGGCACAAAACGCAGCGATCGCATGACGCGGCGTTTCAGCGGCGACCGCCTGGTCGTCGCCACCCATAACGCCGGCAAGCTGGAGGAGATCGCCGATCTTCTGTCGCCCTACAAGGTCGACGTGATTTCGGCGGCGGCGATGAAGCTGCCCGAACCGGTCGAGGATGGCACGACATTCGTGGAAAACGCCCGCATCAAGGCCCACGCCGCCGCGCAGGCGACCGGGCTGGTCGCGCTGTCGGATGACTCGGGGATCGAGATCGACGCCCTCGACGGTGCCCCCGGTGTCTATACCGCCGATTGGGCCGAAACGCCCAATGGCCGCGACTTTGTCGCCGCCATGACAAAGACCCACGAGATGCTCGAACAGCGCAACGCCCCCCTGCCCCGCACCGCGCGGTTCTGTTGCACGCTGGTGATGGCCTGGCCCGATGGCCATGACGAGGTTTTTCCCGGCGCCATGCCCGGTCAGGTCGTCTGGCCCATGCGCGGCGACGGTGGCCACGGTTATGACCCGATATTTCAACCGGATGGTTATAGCATAACATTTGGCGAGATGGACAGATGGGAAAAGAACCGGATCAGCCACCGCGCCGATGCATTCCGCAAGCTTCTGGCCGGCTGCTTTGACTGAAGATTGGCGCAACGCCGGCTTTGGGCTGTATGTGCATTGGCCGTTCTGTCAGGCCAAGTGTCCCTATTGCGACTTCAACAGCCATGTCGCGGCGAAAGTCGATCAAAGCCAATGGCGCGACGCCTTCGTTTCCGAGATCGAGGCACACGCCCGCCTGGTTCCTGACCGCACCCTCAGCACGATCTTCTTTGGCGGCGGCACGCCCAGTCTGATGGACCCCGAGGTGGTGGCGTCGGTGATCGACGCCGCGCGCAAGGCATGGCCCACCGCGAACGACATGGAAATCTCGTTGGAGGCAAACCCTACATCCGTCGAAGCGGGCCGGTTCGCCGGTTACAAGGCGGCCGGGGTCAATCGTATTTCAATGGGCATACAGGCCCTGAACGACGCCGATCTTCGGGCCCTTGGCCGTTTGCACACTGCGCAGGAAGCGCAGGCCGCCTTCGACGTGTCACGCGATATCTTTGATCGCGTAAGCTTTGATCTGATCTATGGCCGCCAGCACCAGACCCTCGCGGACTGGGAGGCCGAACTGAACCAGGCCCTGTCGATGGCTGTCGACCACCTGTCGTTGTATCAGCTGACGATCGAGGCCGGAACGGCCTTCGGCGCCCGCCACGCCCGTGGTTTGTTGCACGGCTTGCCCGACGATGACACCGGCGCCGACTTCTATGCCCTGACGCAACAGCTGTGCGAAGATGCGGGCATGCCAGCCTATGAAATCTCGAACCACGCCCGCCCCGGATGTGAATCACGCCACAACCTGATTTACTGGCGCTATGGCGATTACGCCGGAATCGGCCCCGGTGCTCACGGACGTTTGACGCGTGACGGGGTGCGACAGGCCACGGAAAACATGGCCCAACCGACCGCATGGATCCAGGCACAGGCCCACAATCGCACCCACATGACGTGGACGCCGCTGGACCAGGCCGAACAGGCGACCGAATATCTGTTGATGGGCTTGCGCGTGACAGACGGGATATCGTTGCGCCGCTATGCCGAACTTGGACACGCGCCGCTGTCACCGGCGCGGATTGCGCCGCTTCTGGCTGACGGGTTTCTGACGCTGGACGGGGATCGCCTGTCTGCGACCGATCAGGGTCGCCCCCTTCTCAACGCCGTTCTGAGAACGCTTCTTGCCGATTGACCCCGTTACTCCCGGGTGAGCCGCGACGAAAGCAGCCGGCAAATTTCATCCAGATCCTCAAGGGATCCATAGTTGATCGAGAGCTTGCCGTTCCCCGACTCTGACGCGTGATCAATCGAAACGGTCATGCCAAGGGTTTCAGACAGATCCAATTCCAGCGCCTTGGTATCGGCGTCCTTTTCAACCTTTGTCGGCGATGGTTTCTTTTTCGGCGCTTCCGTCTGCCCTTTGGCCAAAGCTTCGGTTTGCCGGACGGACAGACCTTTTTCAATCACGATCTGGGCCAGTTGCGACGGGTTTTCTGCGGTGATCAGGGCGCGGGCATGCCCGGCGGAAATCTTGCCCGACCGCAGGTGATCCAGAACGTCCTCGGGCAATGACAGAAGCCGCAAGAGGTTAGCGATATGGCTTCTGCTTTTGCCCAGGGCTTCGGCCAGTTTTTCCTGAGTGTGGCCGAAACGATCCATCAACTGGCGAAAGCCCGATGCCTCTTCCACGGGATTGAGATCGGCACGCTGAATGTTCTCGATGATCGCGATCTCGAGAACTTCGAGATCGTTCATATCGCGGATGATCGCCGGCAGCTCGTGCAACTGCGCCATCTGCGCCGCCCGCCAGCGCCGTTCCCCGGCAACGATCTGGAACATCCCTTCGGCCGTCGGATCCCGGCGCAGGATCAAGGGCTGAATGACGCCCTTGGTTCGAATCGACGCGGCGAGTTCGTCCAGGTTCTCGTTCGAGAAGCGACGCCGAGGCTGATCAGGATTCGGCCTGATCTGTTCAATCGGAATAAACTGATCAGCCGGCCGATGCGCTTTCTCGGGATCGCGTCCGGGCCGATCATCGACGCCGACATCTGCCATAAGCGCGGACAAGCCACGGCCCAGCCCGCGACGCTCGTGCTTTTTATCGACCATTTTCATTCCCTACTCTGTGCCACCACACCGTGGCGGGTTACCAATTCCTGTGCCAAGGCACGATAAGCATGACTTCCTTTTGACGTCTCGTCATAAGACAAGACGGACTGCGCATATGATGGCGCTTCACTTACCCGAACATTTCGCGGAATCACCGTCTTGAACACCAGTTCACCAAGGGTTTCGCGCGCATCATTCTCAACCTGCTGCGCCAGACGGTTGCGACCATCATACATCGTCAGCACCACGCCTTCTATCCTGAGTTCCGGGTTGGCCGACTGGCGAACCTCGCGCACTGTCAGCATCAACTGCGACAACCCTTCCAACGCGAAGAACTCGCTCTGCAGCGGAACCAAGACCGAATGTGCCGCCACCATGGCGTTGACGGTCAGGAGACTGAGCGACGGCGGACAATCGATCAGGATATAATCGAAGGCATACCGGTCGATGGCCGCGTGCCGCAGCGCATCGTGCAGAAGATAACTCCGCTTTTCGTTCGAGATCATCTCGATGTCCGCCGAACTCAGATCCGTAGTTGCCGGCGCGATCCACAGGCCGTCGGTCGCTGTGGGCGACAGAACATCGACTAAAAGCGCATCATCCAACAGCAGGTCATAGGTCGTCAGCGTTCGGTTGGAAACCTCGATACCCAGACCCGTCGACGCGTTACCCTGTGGATCCAGGTCGATGATCAGGACGTTGAAGCCGTCCTCGGACAAAGCTGCACCCAAATTGATCGCGGTCGTCGTCTTACCGACGCCCCCCTTCTGGTTCACGATCGCAATGATACGGGGGTCGGACGTTCTGGCAAGATCAACCACGAGAAAGGTTCCTGATTACGAGAATACGCGCATCGGCTTCGGTTGCGCTTGGATAGCTCTGAACCTCGAAGTTCCAGGCGTTCCGCGCGGCGTCAATTTCATTCTGGTACTCGGCACCTTTCGGAAAGACCATGATCGTGTTCGCGTTCGTGAAGCCATGACACATGGAAAACAGCTTTTCCAAGCTTGCCAGCGCGCGCGCCGAGATGACATCAAAGACCTGCGCGGGAATGCGATCAACGCGCTCGGATACGATTTCGGGCGCAACATCACACAGCCGCGCCACTGAACGCAGGAAAGCGCACTTGCGTTGATCGCTTTCGACCAGGGTAAACGTCAGCTCCGGACGCATCTCGGCCGCCATCAACGCAAGCACCATACCGGGAAATCCCGCGCCGCTGCCCATATCCAGCCAGCGGGCGGGACCGCTGGGATAGAATCTCGCCAGTTGTGCCGAGTCTTTGAAATGCCGCTCCCAGATATCGACCTCACTGGCGCGAGAAATTAGGTTTATCGCAGAGTTCCACCGTAGAACTTCATCGCGATATCTTTCCAGATTATCCAATGTTTCACGTGAAACATTGGACAGCTGGCTGGATGCCGTATTTTGGTTATTCATTTCAGGCAGACTTGCTCATCGCGTGCTTGCGAACTGCGGCCAACACCAGGGACAGCGCTGATGGCGTCATTCCGTCGATCCGCCCTGCCTGCCCCAAGGACGTCGGTGCAACACGCTGCAGCTTTGCGCGAAGTTCGTTAGACAGGCCGCGCACCGCTTCATAGTCCAAGGTTGCCGGTATCTCGACTGCCTCATCCTTCCGCAGGTTCTCTACATCCCGCGCTTGACGCGCGGTGTAAACCGAATAGAGAGCATCGTTTGCGACTTGCGTGAAAACTTCCTCGTCGATATCCGCGCATGCCGGATCCAAAGCAAAGATCTGTTCGCGTGAAATCGAGGAATTTGACAACAGATCATAGGTTGATTTACGTCGGCCGTCGGAAGAAGCAGAAAGCCCGGTGGCCGCCAAGTCCTTGGCGCCCCATGTATCTGCTCTCAACTTAGCTTCTACCTGATCCAACTGCTCCCGTTTCTCGGAAAAACGGGCATAGCGCCCCTCACCCACGCATCCCAACCGATGCCCGAAGGCTGTGAGTCTCTGATCCGCATTATCCGCCCTCAGCATCAACCGGAACTCGGCCCGCGATGTGAACATGCGATAGGGTTCGATCACCCCCCTGGTCGTCAAATCATCGATCATGACACCGATATAGCTCTCCGACCGGTCAAATACGACGGGTTCCTGTTCCTTGCAGAGAGCGGCGGCGTTGATTCCAGCCACCAACCCCTGCGCCGCGGCTTCCTCATACCCCGTGGTGCCATTAATCTGACCAGCCAAGTACAACCCGTCAAACCCCCGAACCGATAGTGTTCGACCCAACGCGCGCGGGTCGACGAAGTCGTATTCGATTGCATAACCGGGCTGAAGGAAACGAGCGTTCTCAAGGCCTACGATCGAGTGAACATACTCAACCTGGCTGTCCACCGGCAAGGATGTGGAAATCCCGTTCGGATAAACCGTGTCGTCGTCCAATCCCTCGGGTTCCAAGAATATCTGGTGCGAAGTCTTATCAGCAAACCGCATCACCTTGTCTTCGATTGACGGGCAATACCGGGGACCAACCCCATCGATGTGCCCACCGTACATCGCCGACATTTGAAGATCCCGGCGAATGACCTCGTGGGTCTTCTCGTTGGTGTGCGTAATACCACAGCTAACCTGCCGCAACATTGGCGCCTTGTGCAGGAACGAAAACATCGACGGCGTGTCGTCGCCCGGTTGCATTTCCAACGCCGCCCAATCAATCGTACGCCCGTCCAGGCGCGGTGGTGTTCCGGTTTTCAACCGTCCCAACGGTAGGTCCATATCGCTGAACCGTTTCGCCAGAAGGTTCGATGCCCCCTCACCCATCCGGCCGCCTTCATGGCGTTTGTCACCGATGTGAATCACACCCCGCAGGAACGTTCCGGTCGTCACAATCACGCAGCGCGATGTGATGTCCGACCCGTCCGCCAGCTTCACACCACCGGCATGGGTGCCACGAAAGATGAGGTCAGCCACTTCCGCTTCGACCAGGTCAAGGTTGTCCGACCCAGACACCGCGTCGAACACCGCCTGCTTGTAAACCTTGCGGTCCGCTTGCGCGCGCGGACCTTGCACTGCTGGACCTTTGCGACGGTTGAGCAGTCGAAATTGAATTCCGGCCTTATCAGCCGCGACGCCCATGATGCCATCCAAGGCATCGACCTCACGGACCAGATGCCCCTTCCCCAGGCCACCAATCGCGGGGTTGCACGACATCGCGCCAATCTCATTAAGTTTCATTGTGACCAGCGCAGTGCGGACCCCCATACGTGCAGATGCATGGGCGGCTTCCACGCCGGCATGGCCACCGCCGATAACTACGACGTCGTAGTCAAATTGTTTCACGTGAAACATCTCCTATTTACCGACGCAGAAACTCGAGAAAATGACGTCCAGCAGCGATTCAACATTAACATGTCCAGTAAGGGCTTCCAAATCACGAACCACCCTTCGCAGATCTTCGGCTGCGAATTCAACCGCGTCTTGGTCTGATTCGATCACGTCCTTGGCACGTTTCAGGGACTCTATCCCCTGCTCCAGTGCTTGCTGGTGACGCGCCCGGATGGCAACCCCGGCCGACGAAGAAAGGGCTTCTACCCGCGATCGAATACGTTCGATCAGGACATCAAACCCTGCCAGCGTCCTCCCGGAAACCGATTCCACGTCGGCATCGAAAAGATCACCCCGACCGAGGAACACCAGATCGTCAGCCGTTGCCGAAGCCGCTGCCACCGCTTCCGGCGTTTCCATCAGATGCACCCGGATATCGGCCAAGTTGGCGCGACTGCGCGCACGTTCGATTCCCAAGGCTTCGACGGTATCCTCGGTTTCCCTCAGTCCGGCAGTATCAAGCAGGGTCACGGCATAGCCCCCGATGTCCATCCGCACTTCGATCACGTCGCGCGTCGTGCCGGCAACTTCCGAGGTTATGGCAGCCTCGCGTCCCGCCAAGGCGTTAAGCAATGTCGATTTCCCGACGTTCGGCGCGCCGATGATCGCAACTTCGAACCCCTCGCGGATTCGTTCCGCTGCGCCGAACCCGCGGGATTCGGCCATGAGGCCGGTCAGCACCTGATCCACCAGCGACAGCACTTCGGGCTTCACGTCAATCGGAACATCCTCATCGGCGAAATCGATGGTTGCTTCCAAAAGTGCAGCCGCTCGTATCAGATCCCGTCGCCAAGCGTTGGTTTTCTCACCCAACTTGCCACTCAGCACACGTTGCGCCTGTTTTCGTTGCGCCTCGGTTTCCGCTTCGATCAGATCGGCCAATCCTTCGACCTGGGTCAGATCCAGGCGGTCATTTTCCAACGCTCGGCGGGTGAATTCACCGGCTTCTGCAACCCGGAAATCGGGCAGCTTTGAAAGTTCATCAAGGACGACCGAGACAACCGCCACGCTGCCATGAAGTTGAAATTCAACGACGGTTTCACCGGTAAAGCTGTGCCCGTCTTCGAAGACGAGGATCAGCGCTTGGTCCACCAGGCCACGGTCAGCTGTCGAGAGGTTTCGGACAGCAGCCTGTCGTGGCTTTGGCGGTATGACGTTGAAATGATCCAGCGCCATGAGCGCGCTGTCGCCCGACACGCGAACGATGGCTACGCCGGCTTTTCCCCGCGCCGAGGCAAGCGCAAATATGGTATCCATAGCGACACCCTTGCGTAACCTATTGATTCATAGAGTCAAAAAACTCGGCGTTCGATTTTGTCTGCTTGAGTTTCGAGATCAGGAACTCGATCGCGTCGGTCGTGCCCATGGGGTTGAGAATGCGTCGCAACACATAGGTCTTTTGCAGATTCGCCCGATCGACCAAAAGCTCTTCCTTGCGGGTTCCCGATTTCAGCACGTCCATCGCCGGATACACCCGCTTGTCCGCAACCTTGCGGTCGAGCACGATTTCCGAGTTGCCAGTTCCCTTGAACTCTTCGAAGATGACCTCGTCCATCCGGCTGCCGGTGTCGATCAACGCCGTGGCGATGATGGTCAGCGACCCGCCTTCTTCGATGTTCCGTGCAGCGCCGAAGAAACGCTTGGGACGTTGCAACGCGTTGGCATCGACACCGCCGGTCAGAACCTTGCCCGAAGATGGCACGACCGTATTGAACGCACGGCCAAGCCGCGTGATCGAATCCAGCAGGATCACCACATCACGCTTATGTTCGACCAGCCGCTTGGCCTTTTCGATGACCATCTCGGACACCGCAACGTGACGGGTGGCAGGTTCGTCAAAGGTCGACGATACGACCTCGCCTTTCACCGATCGCTGCATGTCGGTCACTTCTTCCGGCCGCTCATCGATAAGCAACACGATCAAATAGATCTCGGGGTGATTTTTCTCGATCGAATGGGCGATGTTCTGCAACAGAACGGTCTTGCCCGTCCGCGGCGGCGCCACGATCAGCGAACGTTGCCCTTTGCCGATGGGCGCGATCAGGTCGATGATCCTGGCTGAACGATCCTTGCGGGTCGGATCGTCAACTTCCATCGTCATCCGCTCGTCCGGGTACAGCGGCGTCAGGTTGTCGAACGCCACCTTGTGGCGCGCCTTCTCGGGGCTTTCGAAATTGATCGATTCGACATCGGTCAGCGCGAAATAGCGTTCATTCTCATCTGGTCCGCGGATCACACCTTCGACGGTATCGCCAGTGCGCAGCGAATACTGCCGGATCATGTCCGGCGAGACATAGATATCGTCGGGTCCGGGCAGATAGTTCGCCTCGGGCGACCGCAGAAATCCGAATCCGTCCTGCAACACTTCCAGAACACCGTCGCCGCCGATGACCCATTCATCGTCCGCGCGCTCCTTGAGGATCGAGAACATCATCTCGCCCTTGCGCATGGTCGATGCGTTTTCGATCTCAAGTTCTTCCGCCAACGCCAGAAGATCCTTGGGGCTCTGTATCTTGAGATCGGCGAGGTTCAGACGGTCTTGGGTCATGGTGGCATAAATCCTTGCAGGTGCGCGCGCACCCAGGGGCATGTCGGTCTTGGGAAAGTTGTGATCGGACGATCAACGGGTCGTGTATTCGGCTTCGCTGGCCGAGTCAACGCTGTCAGAAAGGGCGCGCGATCACCGAGACGACAATCAGGATCAACAGCAGTGTCGGCACCTCGTTCATTGCCCGAAAATACCGGCCCGAGCGTTGATTGACACCAGCGGCGATGTTCTTGCGCTGTCGGGCGCACCACATGTGAAACACGCTCATCCCGATGACGGAAAGCGCCTTGATCCAAGGCCAGCCCGCGCTCCAGTCGATCAGGCCCGGGATACTGACAAGCATCAGACCGAAGATCCAGCTGGCGACCATGGCCGGGGTCATGATCACCTTCAACAGCTTGGTTTCCATCATCTGGAACAGCGCATCGGTTTCACTGTCCGGCGCCACCTGTTCGACGTGATGCACAAAAAGCCGGGGAAGATAGAAGATCCCTGCCATCCAGGCGATGACCGAGATGACATGCAGGGATTTGATCCAAAGATAGCTCGTGATCAAAATGTCGGTCATGGCGGTTCCTCGGGATCCCCTCTTACTCTCTTAAATAAAAGAGAAAGAAAAGATGATGATGTAAGTAGGTCGGGGCATAACGTGGATCAAACGATGCACACAGGCTTGTCCACGCTTTCGTCCGCCTGTGCATAACTTTGAGGGCAGGATGGGTCGAGATATGAAAATCTCCGGCTATTCAGGGGTTTAAAGTATCCATTCCGTAGACAATCCTGTGCATGGTATGCTGGATATGTCGGGCGTCTCCGGTTCCTCCACCGCATCCATCGGGATCATGTCCACCGTGGACAAAAGTGCGTGGAAGTCTGATCGAGAGTGTGAATACTGGCGTTTCGACCGAAAACCGCATGATCGCCCCGCTTGTGCCCACGGTCATGCCCCCAGTTATCCACCGAGGAATACCCATGGCCCATGACCTTGTGCTGGCGTCCGGCTCTGCCATCCGGGCACAGCTGCTTCGCAATGTCGGTTTGAACATCGATGTGCGACCG
This sequence comes from Oceaniglobus indicus, assembly GCF_002751875.1. Taxonomy (GTDB): domain Bacteria; phylum Pseudomonadota; class Alphaproteobacteria; order Rhodobacterales; family Rhodobacteraceae; genus Oceaniglobus; species Oceaniglobus indicus. The sequence continues at coordinate 421,125 of NZ_NMZM01000002.1, forward strand.
GCCCGCATTGACGAAAACGCCCTGCGCCGCGCGTTGCAACAGGATGGCGCGACGCCGCGGGACGTCGCCGATGCGCTTGCCGAGCACAAGGCGCGAAAGATCGCTGGCAAGCTTGATGGCGGTCTGGTTCTGGGGTGTGATCAGATCCTGGTCGCAGATGGCCAGATCCTGTCCAAGCCGCAGGATCCCGATGATGCGTGTCAGCAACTGTCGCGCCTTTCCGGACAACGGCACAAACTGCTGTCGGCGGCCGTTCTGTATGATGATGCGCGTCCCGTGTGGCGCCATGTCGGCGTGGTCACGCTGACGATGCGGGATCTTTCGGATGCCTTCATTGCGGATTACGTTGCCCGCAATTGGGACAGCATCCGTCATGCGGTCGGTGCCTACAAGCTCGAAGAAGAAGGCGCGCGCCTGTTTACCGCCATTGATGGCGATCACTTCAACGTTCTTGGTTTGCCGCTGCTGGAACTCTTGTCCTATCTCACACTTAAGGGCATTTTGACGACATGACCGATACACTCAAGATTCCCCTCGCCGGCGTGATCGGCTCTCCGATCTCGCACAGCCGGTCGCCCGCGCTTCACCGTCACTGGCTGAAGACCATGAGCTTGCCCGGTTACTATATCCCCATGGATGTCAGCCAGGCGGATCTGGGCCAGGTGATCCGGTCCCTGCCGAAGATGGGGTTCGTGGGCTGCAACATCACGATTCCGCACAAGGAAAACGTGATCGAATATGCCGACCTGGTGACGGATCGGGCCGCGCTGATCGGCGCGGCAAACACGTTGATCTTTCGCCAGGATGGCAAGATCCATGCCGACAATACCGATGGCTACGGTTTTATCCAGAGTCTGCGCGCCTCGGCGCCACACTGGGAGCCGCGGTCTGGGCCGGCTGCGGTGTTCGGGGCCGGCGGGGCGGCGCGCGCGATCGTCACGTCATTGATCGACGCCGGCGCCCCCGAGATCCGCCTGACCAACCGCACCCGCGCCCGCAGCGATGCGTTGCGTGCGGAATTCGGCGCCAAGATCGTGGTGTATGATTGGGTCAAGGCCGGCAACACCCTGGACGAGGCGGTGACCGTGGTGAACACCAGTTCGCTGGGCATGGTGGGCAAGCCGGACTTTCGCGTGCCGCTGGACGGTCTGTCGGCCGGCGCCGTCGTGACCGACCTGGTTTATACACCGCTTGAGACGACATTCCTGAAGCGCGCCCGTGAATTCGGCTGTGTCACGGTCGATGGCCTCGGCATGCTGATCCACCAGGCCGCCCCGGCGTTCGAACGTTGGTTCGGCATGAAACCCGAAATCGATGACAAGACCCGCGCGGTCGTTCTGGGCCAATGAGCGCGCCGCTTCTTGTGGGGCTCACCGGTTCGATCGGGATGGGCAAGTCGACGACGGCTGCGATGTTCCGCGATCTCGGGATTCCGGTGTGGGATGCGGACGCGGCGGTTCATCGGCTCTATGACACGGGGGGCGCTGCGGTCGGTCCGATTGGCGATCTGTGTCCGCAAGCCGTTTCGAACAACACGGTTGACCGGACCGCGCTGAAAGCCTGGATGATGCGCGATCCGAGCGCGCTGCGCCAGATCGAAGGTATCGTGCATCCGCTGGTGGCGCAGGACCGGGCCGCGTTCATCGAAAGCACTGACAGTGATCTGGTCGTGCTGGATGTGCCGCTCTTGTTTGAAACCGGCACGTCCGAGCAGGTGGATCTGGTCGTCGTCGTGGCCACGACCGCCGAACAGCAAAGACAGCGGGTTCTGGCGCGTCCCGGCATGACTGAAGCACTGTTCGCGACGCTGCTGGAAAAACAGATGCCGGATGCGGAAAAGCGCGCGCGTGCCGACCATGTCATCGACACGACAACGATGGACTCGGCCCGCCGTGACGTTGCCGCACTGGTAGAAAAACTCCGAGAGGACCGCGCGGATGCGTGAAATCGTTCTGGACACCGAAACCACGGGGTTCGAGCCCGAGGCAGGAGACCGCATCGTTGAAATCGGTGCGGTCGAGCTGTTGAACCACATGCCGACGGGGCGCACCTTTCACGAATACATCAACCCGCAACGCGCAATGCCGGCCGAAGCGTTCGCCGTCCACGGGTTGGGCGATGATTTCCTGCGCGACAAGCCGGTGTTCAGCGCGATCGGTCAGAAATTCCTGGATTTCGTCGGAGACGCCAAGCTTGTGATCCACAATGCCGCGTTCGACATGAAATTCCTGAACGCGGAACTTGGATGGCTCGGCCTGCCACAGCTGCCTTGGGAACAGGCGCTGGATACCCTGGCCATCGCGCGCAAGCGGTTTCCGGGCTCGCCCGCATCGCTGGATGCGCTGTGCCGCCGTTTCGGAATCGACAACTCATCGCGCACCCTTCATGGCGCGCTGCTCGACTCGGAAATACTGGCAGAGGTGTATCTTGAACTGATCGGGGGGCGTCAGCCCGACCTGGTGTTGTCGGGCTCGCCTCGAAACCAGGACAGCCAGGCGGGATCATCCGAGGCGTGGCGCCCGCGCCCGCGCGCCATCAAGCTGAAATCCCGCATCACCCCGGAAGAGGCCGCCGCCCACGCGGCCTTCGTGGCGGCCATGGGCGATGGGGCGGTCTGGCGACGGTCAAACTGATCAGACCGCCGCCAGTTTGCGATCAGTTGGGTTTCGCACCCTCGGCCTGTGCGGCCGCGGCACGCTGTTGCAGGCTTTGACGATAGAGCGAGACGAAATCGATGTTGTCCAGGTTCAGCGGCGGGAAGCCACCGTCGTGGGTGACATCGCTGACGATCCGGCGCACGAACGGGAACAACATCCGCGGACATTCGATCAGAAGGAACGGATGCAGCTGTTCGTCCGGCACATTTTCGATCTGGAACACGCCGCCGTATTCAAGCTCGAGAACGAACATCGTCTTGTCGGTCTCTTTGTTCTTCGAGGTGATGTTGAACTTGGCCACGACCTCATATTGGTTTTCCTGGCGCTTCTTCGCATCCAGAGCCACCTGAACCTGAATGTCCGGCGTCACGTTTCCACCCGATCCATCGCGGATGACGATATTCTCGAACGACATGTCGCGGATGAACTGTGCCAGGATCCGCAGCTGCGGCGTCGCCGGCTGTTGCTGCGTCTCGGGGGCTTTCGGTGTGTCGGCTGGTTTCGGGTCTTCGTTCTCGGCCATGTCATGTCTCTCCAAAAGATAATTTTGTCCAAGTCCTAGCAGGTGCGCAACGCCTGCTCAATGGCGCGTCCATCCCGATGGGCCGTGGGTCGGTTTGCGCGGTGGATCGACCTCGTGAAATTCGCCGTCGATCACGTCACCGCCGTGGGGGTCGGGGCGTGTCGTGTCGTGTCGCATGCCGGACGGTCCGGCCTGAAAGGTCGTGACGGTGATGCGTTTTCGCAAGAACCTGAAGGCCGCCATGCGGACCGGCGGCAACAGCAGCGCAAAGCCGACCGCGTCGGTGAAAAATCCCGGCGTCAGCAGAAGAACCCCGGCGACAAGGATCATCGCACCATGGGCCAGCGCCTCGCTCGGGTCGCTCATCTGGTTGAAGGATTGGCGGATCTGACCCATGGCCAAGGCCCCCTGCGCGCGCACCATGGCGGTGCCCAGAACCGCGGTCAGGATCACGATCCCGAGTGTCGGCCATAACCCGATCAACTCACCCGCCTGGATGAACAGCGCGATTTCAACGATCGGGACGACAAGAAAGGCCAGAAACAGCCACATGGAAAGCTCCTCATTGGGGGGCAGCGGTGGACTTGACCCTGCCTGTAACCTACATAAGAAACGTCGTCGCCCGTTACCAACCCCCGACACCCACGAAAGAGGTCCAGATGAGTTCTGCAGTGATCCAGCTTCTTGTTTTGGCAGGGATCGCCGTGTTCCTGATCCTGCGCCTTCGCGGTGTTTTGGGAACGCGCGATGGCTTTGAAAAACCACCTGTTTCCGGACCTGCCCCGGCGCGGGATCGGCGCGGCCGGCCGGAATTCGAAGTCATCGAAGGTGGGCCCGATCGCGACATCACCGATCATGTCCCCGATGGATCGCCCAGTGCCAAGGCGCTGGCAGCGATGAAACTGGCCGAGCCGGGCTTTGACGTCGGTGAATTCCTGCACGGTGCCAAGGGCGCCTACGAAATGATCCTGATGGCGTTCGAAAACGGCGACATGTCGGACGTGCGATCGTTCCTGTCCGACGATGTGGCCGAAGCTTTCGACAGCGTGATCGCGCAACGCCGGGAAAAGGGACTTCGCGTCGAGGCGAGCTTCGTTGGCGTCCGCGAGGTGGCTTTGGTCGAGGCGGAATATGCCCGCGACACCCAGGTGGGCGATGTGACCATCCGTTTCCTTGGTGAACTGACATCGGCCGTATACGACGCCCAAGGCGAACTGGTCGAAGGCAGCACCACGCAGATCAAGCGGCAACGCGACGTCTGGACCTTCTCGCGCCAGATGGGCGCCGATGATCCGAACTGGCAACTGACCGCAACCGGTGAATGATGCGGCTGCTGCTTGCAGCATGCACTCTTGCGCTGACGATGGGCGCGGGCGCCGCGCAGGCACGCGAGTTGAGTTATCGTATTCTGCCGTTCGCGCAGCTTGAGGGGTGGGCCGAAGACGATCACGCCGCCGCGCTGTCGGCGTTTCGCGAAACCTGTGGCGATCTGCCTGATGACGATTGGCAGGCGCTGTGCGCCGTGGCCGCCGATCAGACCAACGCGCGCACCTTCTTCGAGCTGTTCTTCAGGCCGGTCCTGATCGAAGACGGCGATCCGATGCTGTTCACCGGGTATTACGAACCTGAACTTCGCGGATCGCGCAGCCGGAACGGCCGGTATCAATACCCGCTCTATCGCGTGCCCCCCGACCTTCAGCCGGGCCAGCCGTGGTATTCCCGCGCCGAGATCGAGGAAGACGGGGTGCTGGACGGTCGCGGGCTGGAAATCGCCTGGATAGATGATCCCGTTGACGTGTTCTTTCTGCAAATCCAGGGATCGGGGCGGGTAAAGCTGAACGATGGCGGCGGTCTGCGGGTCGGTTACGGCGGCAAGAACGGCCACGACTATCGCTCGATCGGGCGGGAACTGGTGCGGCGCGGGATCTACGAGGCGCACCAGGTGTCGGCCCAGGTGATCCGCAACTGGGTGCGGCGCCATCCGGTCGAAGGCCCGGAATTGCTGCGCCATAACCCGTCTTTCGTGTTTTTTCGCGAGGTGAACGAGGTGCCGGCCGACAAGGGCCCGCTGGGCGCGATGAACCGCTCGATCACGACGCTGCGGTCGATTGCGGTGGATCCGTCCGCCACCCCCCTTGGGGCGCCGGTCTGGATCGAAAAGGACGGTGATGATCCGATGCGTCGCCTGATGATCGCGCAGGATACCGGCTCGGCCATCAAGGGGGCGCAACGGGCCGACATCTTCTATGGCACCGGCGCGCGGGCGGGCCAGCGGGCCGGCCGGGTGCGTGACCCGGGACGCATGGTCGTGCTGCTGCCGATCCAGCGGGCGTTCGCCCTTGTGCCGGGGTTCTGATCGTGGTGCGCCGCAAGGAACCCCGCCGTCTGAGCGCCGAGGAACAGGATCTGTGGTATCGTGTCGTCGGCAAGACGACGCGCCGCCCGACCCGGCCGGAAGCGGCCCCTCTTGCGGAAACCGTGCCGCCCAAGGCGGTTCAGCCCCGACCGCCGATCGCCCCGTTCCAGATCGGTGAACGCAACCGCGATGCACCATCGCCCGCCAGATCGGTGCCGGCGATGGTGCAACGTCCGGCGCAACAGCCGGTGGCGATGGACCACAAGGCGTTCACCCGAATGAAGCGTGGAAAGCTCTCGGTCGAGGGGCGCATCGATCTGCACGGGATGACGTTGGACCAGGCGCATCCGCGGCTGACGGGGTTCATCATGTCGGCCCATGCCGCGGGCAAGCGGCTGGTGCTGGTGATCACCGGCAAGGGCAAGCGGCGCGACGATTACGGACCGATGCCGGTGCGCCAGGGGATCCTCAAGCATCAGGTGCCGATCTGGCTGCGTTCCCCGATGCTGGGGCCCATCGTCCTGCAGGTCAGCGAGGCGCACCAGAGCCATGGCGGCTCAGGCGCCTTTTACGTCTACCTGCGGCGCAATCGGTAACCCCGGCCTGGCCTTCTGAATGGCGAACGTCGCCACGGCCCCGCCGGCCAGAAAATAGACAGCGATGGCGATCATCTGCGAGGGAAAGTCATAACCGAAATCGATCAACGCCCCGGTGATGCCCGGCCCGACGGCGGAGCCGAAGACCATCACTGCCGCTGCCATCGCCTTGATCGCGCCGATGTGGCGGGTGCCATAGAACTCGGCCCAGAATGCCGCCGGAATCGTGACTTGGGCGCCGGTCGCGATCCCGAAGGTCATCATTCCCGCGGCGGCCCCCACCAGCGTTTCTGCGTTTGACAGGATCACGAAGGCGCAGGCGAATGGCAGCAGGTAAAGCTGCATCAGGCGCGGTGTGCCGAACCGGTCGACCAGGACCCCCGATGCGAAGATCGTGAAAACCGATGTGGCCGTGAACAGCGGCAGCAACGCCACGAAATCCACCAGTGCCCATCCCTTCAACTCGGTCAGGTGCACCTGGTGGAAAAACAGCGCCGTGCCCCAGGCGGGCGGCCCCAGAAGCAACGGGATCATCGCCCAGAACAGCCAGTGATGCAGCATCTCGCGCCTGGTCCAGTGGTGATCGCCCATTCCCGTCGCATCGCTGGACTGGGCGATGGATTGTGGCGTGCGTTCGGCCCTGAGCAATCGGTAAAGCACGGGGATCGCCAACAGGACAAGCCCGGCCGCCAGAACCCAGAGCAGGCGCCAGTCGACCACTGACAGCAACGCCACAAAGATGATCGGCAGGATTGCCTGCCCGGTGGCAAAGCCCATCGAAGACACGGAAAGCGCCCGACCCCGCGTCGCCTGGAACCACCGCGCCATGGCGACGATGCTAAGCTGGCTCAGCATTCCCTGGCCGGTAAACCGCAGCGCGAAGATGACGACGGCCAGAAGGGCCGCGCCTTGAACGCTGGCCATGGCCACACAGGACAACGCCAGCAGGCAACAGACGGCCACGCTCAGATGGCGCACCCGGAACCGATCGGTCAGCAGCCCGGCCCAGATCATCGCCACCGCCGACATCGTCGTGCCGACGGTATAGATCAGGCCCCATTCGCCGTTTGAGATGCCGAATTCACCGCGGATTTCACCAGCAAACAGCGAGATGAAAAACGTCTGCCCATAGCTGGACGTGAACGACAACAACACACCCGCCGCCAGAAACGGCGCGTTGTCGCGGATGAAACGCACAAACTCCATGCCCCTCTGTCCCGCGTTCCGCGGCGGAAGGAAAGACCGATTTCAGCGGGTTTCGGTGTCAGAGCACATAACGGCTCATGTCCACCGAACGCGACAGCTCGCCGAGGTTGGCTTCGACGAAATCGCCGTCGACGGTCACTTCCTCGCCGCCCCTGTCCGGTGCGTTGAACGACAATTCCTCGAACACCCGTTCCATGATCGTGTAAAGGCGACGCGCGCCGATGTTCTCGACGCTTTCGTTCACCTCGAACGCGATCTTCGCCAGGGCGTGAATCCCGTCTTCGGTGAAGGTCACGGTGACTTCTTCGGTTTTCATCAGCGCGGTATATTGCAGCGTCAGCGCGTTGTCGGTTTCGGTCAGGATGCGCACGAAGTCGTCTTCGGTCAGCGGGCGCAATTCGACGCGGATCGGCAGACGCCCCTGCAATTCAGGCAACAGGTCGGACGGTTTGGCGATGTGGAACGCGCCGGACGCGATGAACAGGATGTGATCGGTTTTCACCGGTCCGTACTTTGTCGATACGGTTGTCCCTTCGATCAGCGGCAACAGATCGCGCTGCACCCCTTCGCGCGACACATCGCCGCCGCGGGCGTCCTTCCTCGCGCAGACCTTGTCGATCTCGTCCAGGAAAACGATGCCGTTTTCCTGCACCGCTTCCAGCGCGGCCTTGTTGACGATCTCGTCATCCAGCAACTTGTCGGCCTCTTCGCCCAAAAGCACGTCATAGCTGTCGGCGACGCGCAGCTTCTTCTTGACGGTGCGCCCCTTGAACGCCTTGCCGAACAGATCGCCCAGGTTCATCATCCCACCCGACTGACCCGGCGGCATCCCCGGAATGTCCATCCCGCCCAGAGGGTTCGAGGTATCGGCGATTTCCAGTTCGATCACGGTATCGTCCAGCTCGCCCGCGCGCAGCTTCTTGCGGAACATCTCGCGCGTCTGTTCGCGCGCACCATCGCCGGCGATGGCTTCCAGCACCCGATTTTCGGCGTTCGCCTGCGCCCGCGCCTTCACGTCGTCGCGCATATGCTCGCGGGTCATGGTGATGGCGGATTCCACCAGATCGCGCACGATCTGTTCGACATCGCGCCCGACATAGCCGACTTCGGTGAACTTCGTCGCCTCGACCTTGAGGAACGGCGCGCGGGCCAGTTTCGCCAGACGGCGCGAAATCTCGGTCTTGCCGACGCCGGTGGGGCCGATCATCAGGATGTTCTTGGGATAAACCTCCTCGCGCAGATCGGCGCCCAACTGCTTGCGCCGCCAGCGGTTGCGCAGGGCGACGGCGACGGCGCGCTTGGCGTCCTTCTGGCCGATGATGAAACGGTCCAGTTCGCTGACGATTTCACGCGGGGTCAGGTCGGTCATGTCGGTTCTTTCTGTATTCGGTCCGGAAACAGGTAGGCAATGTTGCGCCACGCGCAAGCCACGTGGCTGGCGGGCGCCGCCAATACGCCTGATCTAGCGGGCGATGGTTTCCACGGTCAGGTTGCCGTTGGTATAGACGCAGATGTCGGATGCGATCGCCATGGCGCGGCGGGCGATCGCCTCGGCGTCCATGTCGCTGTCCATCAGGGCGCGCCCGGCGGCCAGGGCATAATTGCCGCCGGATCCGATGGCGGTGACGTCGTGTTCGGGTTCCAGAACATCGCCCGCGCCGGTGATCACATAGAGGTCGGCGCCGTCGCTGACGATCAGCATCGCTTCCAGCTTTTGCAGGTATTTGTCGGTGCGCCAGTCCTTGGCCAGTTCGACCGCCGCGCGCTGCAATTGTCCCGGCGACGCCTCAAGCTTGGCTTCCAGGCGTTCCAGCAGCGCGAAGGCATCGGCGGTCGATCCGGCAAAGCCTGCGACGATCTCGTGACCGCCCGGGTTCAGGCGGCGCACTTTCCTGGCCGTGCCCTTGATCACTGTCTGTCCCAGCGACACCTGTCCGTCGCCGGCGATCACGACCTTGCCACCCTTGCGCACACCGATGATCGTTGTGCCGTGCCAGCCGGGAAAATCCTGCTTGTCCATATGCTCTCTCCATCATTCCGCACCGATATGGCGGTGGGCGCGCCGATTGCCAACCGTTTCCCGTGGCATGAAACGCCGGATCGGGGTTAGATTGCGTCACCATGGACCCCGCCCGCCTGCTTCGCCTGTATTACGACGACGCGCTTCTGGCCCGTGCCGAAGCGGGCGATCACAATTACACCAACCGGTTGCGCGCGGCGGTGGAAACGCGCGGGATGCAGGTGAAATTGTGCCGCAATACCGATGGCGCGCGGATGATGTCGGCGGGCCTTCCCGGCTATGCGCTGTTCCACATGGACGATCCGTTTCACGCGCGGTCGCTGACGACGCGGCTGGCGTATTTCTATCCGTTCTGGCGGATCGAAAGATCGGCAAAGCGGTGGGAGTGGGAGATTGCCGGACAGCCCTTCGATGCCGCCGCGATGGATGCGGACCATGCGATCCGGTTTCGCAACCGGCAACGTCACGGCCGCTTCGGAAAGGCGGGGAGGGGGGCCGTTCGGGGCGATTTCGTCTATGTCCCGCTGCAGGGGCGGCTGCTGGAGCATCGCAGTTTCCAGACGATGTCGCCGCTGGACATGCTGGGCGAGACATTGGCCCACAGCGGCAACCGCTCGGTGATCGCCGCCCTTCACCCGAAAGAGATATATTCTTTGCCGGAACACGAGGCATTGGACGCCCTGGTGGCCGCCAACCCACGTCTGACATTGTCCGACGCGCCGATGCAGGACCTGCTGATCGGGTGCGATTGCGTCGTGACGCAGAATTCGTCGGTGGCGCTGGCGGGGTTCCTGTTGGACAAGCCCGCGGTGCTGTTCGCGCGGATCGATTTTCACCACGTCGCGTTGAACATCGCCGACCTGGGCGTGGCCGAGGCGTTCGCCCGTCTGCCCGATCACCGGCCCGATTACGCCGCCTATCTTCTATGGTTCCTGAAGGAAACGACGATCAACGCGGGGGCCGAAGATGCCGAGACGCAGATCCTGGCCATGATGCGGCGACGCGGCTGGATGTTCTGAAACGAAAACGGGCGCCGCTTGGGCGCCCGGTTTCAGAATACGTGGTATCGGAAAATCAGATCTCTTCCTTGATCCAGCTTTCCAGCGCCGATTTGGGGGCCGCGCCGACCTTGTTGGACACGACTTCGCCGTTCTTGAACATGAACAGGGCCGGAATGCCGCGCACGCCCATCTGGGCGGGGGAATTGGGGTTTTCATCGACGTTGACCTTCACGATCTTGACGCGACCGGCGTATTCCTCGCTCAGCTCTTCCAGGGCCGGGCCGATCTGCTTGCAGGGGCCGCACCATTCGGCCCAGAAGTCGACGATCACGGGGATGTCGGACTGTTTCACTTCGGTGTCGAAGGTATCGTCGGATACGGCAACGGTGGCCATGGGTTTTCTCCTGGCGTTTGAATGTCAGACAGCGAACCTAAGCAGCCGCCGATGGCCCGTCAAGGTGACGCGACCCTTTGCAGCGCGTCGCGCAGGATGTCGTCGGGCAGGGGCATGAAACGGGCGATCGCGGTCCACAGGATCGCTGTTTCGATGGTTTTTCCGGGGAAAACTTGGCCCAACGCCGCGTGATACAGCGCCATCTGGCGCAGCACCCCGTCGGGCACCGCGTCGGCGGTATCGGGAACGACCACGTTGGATTTGAAATCGACGGCAAGCACGCGGTCGTCACCGATCAGCAACCGGTCGATGGTGCCGAACATGCGCGTTTCCGGCGATGCGGGCAGGGCGGCGGCGATGTCGACCTCGCTCAGCCCGTCGGGCTGGAACAGGAACGCCAGGTCCGGCGCCGCAAGGACGCGGGTAACCTCGGGCAGCAGGGCCGCGGCATCCGCACCGACAAGACCGGTGGCCAGATCGGGCCAGGTGTCGGGCGGATGGCCGGGCAGCTTTTCCAACAGCAGGTGCAGCGCCGTGCCGCGGGCCATTGCCTGATCTTCGGTCAGACCGCCGTTGTCACCCGGCAGGGCCTTGGCCCCGCCCAGATCCGATGGGCGCAGGATGGGGCGCGGTTCGGCCGGCACGGGCGCGTGCCGTGCGATCCAGTCGGGAAGATCGGCCTTCACCGCCTGCGTGGGGGGGTGCGCCATCGCCTCTCCGCCCGCCCAATCACCATGGCTGAGCCGCAGGCCCGCACCCGTGGGAAATTCGACCGTCTCGCAGGGCAGCTGTGCCATCGCGTCTTCGACGTTGGCATACCACGTGTTCTTCATCGGCTTCCCGGCACCGCACACGATCAGCCAGGTTTCCGCCCGCGTCATCGCCACATACAGCAGTCGGGCGCGTTCGGCATCGTCGCGGGCGACCAGATCGGCCTTCACGCCTTCGATCAACGGCGGCGATTCGGTCTTGGCCGTGCGCCACAGCACGCCGATCCCGTCTTCGGGAAAAATCTGTTGGCGGATGTCCTTTTTCGTGCGCAGCGTGTCGGGCAGGATCACGATGGGCGCTTCCAGGCCCTTGGCGCCATGCACTGTCATCACCCGAATGCGGTTTCCGGCGCTGTCGGATTGACGTTTCACCTCGACATCGCCGACATCCAGCCAGGTCAGGAAGCCGGTCAGCGACGGCACGTCCATGCGTTCATAGGCCAGCGCCTGATTCAGCAGTTCGTCCAGACCATCCTGCGCCTCGTCCCCCAGCCGCGCCAGCAGGCGGTTGCGCCCGCCGTGGCGCAACAGGATCCGGTCCAGAAGGTCATAGGGCCGCAGGAAATCCGCCTCGCGGCGCAGCGCGTCGATCATCGTCAGGGTTTCGGGGAAATCTCCGCGGCGGTTGCGCAGCGCGGTCCAGAGATAGGGCGTATCGCGCCCCGCGGCCAGATCGTAAAGCGCGCCCTCGCTCCAGCCGAACAGGGGCGATCGCAGGGCGCAGGCCAGCGACAGATCGTCTTCCGGCGTGGCAAGGAACGCCAGCAGCGCGCGCAGATCCCGGACGGCCAGTTCACCACCCAGTTTCAGCCGGTCTGCCCCCGCGATGGCAAGGCCGGCCTGCTTGCAGGCACGGATGATTTCACTGAACAGCGCGGTCTTGCGTCCTTGCACGAGGATCAGGAAATCGCCCTCGGTCACGGGGCGGCGGGTGCCATCCTGGGCCGGAATAGTCTCTTTCTCATCGATCAGCCGCCTGATTTCACCGGCGATTCGCTGGGCCAGCACAACCGGCGCTGCGTTGGGCGATTGGCGATCCACCGGATCGAACCATTCGGTGTCCTCGGGCGCGGGTTCGTTTTCCAGAACCGGCCACAGGTCCACCCGCCCGGGCAGGGCGTCGTGGAACGCGCGGTGGCTGGCCTCCATGTTCAGCGGCTCGGCTCCCGTGCCGCCGAACACGGTATCGACCGCGCGCAGGATCGCGGCGGAGGATCGGAACGAATACTGCAGCTCCAGCCGTTGCAGGGGGGCGGTATCGGCCAGGCGATCACGGAAATGGTTGAACATCCGCTCAAAGCTCTCGGGATCGGCGCCTTGGAACGAATAAATCGACTGTTTCAGATCGCCCACGACGAACAGCGACCGGTCGGCGGCGGCGCGGATGCCATCGCCGGCGGCAAATTCCTGGGCCAGGCGTTCGACAACCTGCCATTGCGCGGGCGAGGTATCCTGCGCCTCGTCCACCAGGATATGGTCGATGCCGCCGTCCAGCCGGAACAGCACCCATTCCGCCACCGCCGGATCGGTCATCAGGTCGCGCGCTTTCAGGATCAGATCCTCGAAATCCAGCCAACCCTTGGCCAGTTTCCGCGCTTCATACAGCGGCAGGAACACCGCGGCAAAGTCATGCAGCGCACAAGATTTTTCCACCGCCTGCAGGGCCAGCCGGCGGGGCCGCGCGTCTTCGATCCGCAGCATCAGCGCATCCAGATGCGGCAGCATATCGGGGATGTTCTTTTGCGTGCCCTTGGTCGGAAACGTGCCGATCTTGGCCGAAAACGGCTGTTTCGCGCCGGCGCCGGTCAACAGGATGCCTTCCAGCGCGGCGAGCGTTTGCAGCGTCGGCTGGGTGATGTCGAGCGTTGCCAGGTTCTCGGCCGCGCCGATGTCCATCTTCGATCCGGCCCGCAGATGCGGTAGAAGTTTGGCGATCAGATCGGCTTCGTTGCCCAGAAGGGCCGATCCGATGATGTCTTGCGCACTCAGGTCCGGGGGAATGTCGAAGGCGGCACAGATCGTGTCGCGGTCGCGCGGCGGGAAGAACCGGTCGCGGTGGCTTGTCATTTCCTTGACCAGTGCGCCGAACGAGGCGTCGTCGCCGGTAAAGAACCGCGCGAGCGCATCGAATTTTTCCGGCGCCAGCGTCTCGGCCATCTCCTCGACGATTTCGGAGACCAGAAGGTCGGCGGCGCGGTCGTCCATCTCGGTGAATTGCGGCGATACCCCCGCCTCCAGCGGGAACCGCCGCAACAGCGAGGCACAGAACGAATGGATCGTCTGGATTTTCAGACCGCCGGGGGTTTCAATGGCCCGCGCGAACAGCGTCCGCGCCAGGGTCAGGCGGCGCGCGTCGATGGTGCCGGTGACGCCCAGTTCAGCCAATTCGCCGCGCAGGATGTCGTCGGGGGTCATCGCCCAGGCGCCCAGCCGTTTGAACAGGCGGTTCTGCATCTCGGATGCGGCCGCCTTGGTATAGGTCAGGCACAGGATGTTCTGCGGCGACGTGCCATCCAACAGCAAGCGCGCCACCCTGTCGGTCAGCACCCGCGTCTTGCCCGATCCGGCGTTGGCCGACAGCCAAGTGGATACACCGGGGGTCGCGGCCTGGATCTGGCGTGCGGTCGCCTCGTTTGGGGCGGTCATCCGACGTCCTCCGGGGTTATGGGATCGCTGTCGTCCCATTCGCCGAACCGCGCGAGGTGGTCATAATCGCCATCGTTCCACGTCTTGTGCATGGCCCGCCGGCTGGCATAGCCCTGCGTGCGCCGGTCATAGCTGTCGAGCAGGCGGCGCAACTCAAGAATGGTCCGGTCGGGATCCAAAGGATGTTCGGCTTCGGCGTCGCGCAGCGCCAAGGGATCGAACACCGGCGTGCTGCCCAGTCCGATATAGGCGACTTCGGCAACCGTGGCGCGCGGAATCCGGGGGAAGGCGCCCGCTTCGGCCATGGCCGCTTCCAGCAGCAGTTGCTTGTCGAAATACGTCATCTCGGCGGCTTTCGGGGGGGTTCCGGTCTTGTAGTCATAGATCACCAGCCGCCCGTCAGTGCGCCGGTCGATCCGATCGGCCTTGCCGGTCAGGGTGAAGTCGGTGCCGGGAACGGGGAAGCGCGCGAAATCCTCCAGCGCCAGGGGGGTCGCCTCGCGCCGCCGGTCGCGTTCCGTGCTCAGGAACCAGTCGATCACGCGCGCCAGCTTGGCCGCCCAGATCCGCCGCGAGGCCGGCCAGGGCACGCCCTTGGCAAGGGTTTCGTCGGCGATGGCCAGCAGCCGCGCCCTGGCGTCGGGCGCGGCGGGGTCGGGCACGTCGCGCACGAAATGTTCGAACACCTCGTGCAACACGGTGCCGCGCAGGGGCGCGTCGGGTTCGGGGTGCAGCGGATCGAGCGCGCGCAAACGCAGGACATGGCGCGCATAGATCGCATAGGGGTCGCGGATCAGCGTCTTGATCTGCGTCACCGAAAGCTGTTTTGGCCGCGCGTCGCGCGGCGGGCGCGGGGCTGGCCGCCGGGCGGGGGTGACAGGTTGATAATCCGCATCCAGCGCGCGGGCCATGTCGCTCCAGCGCGCCCCGCGTGCGCGCATGGCGGCCAGCGCCTCGGGGCCGTTGGTGCCGGGCAGGCCGTTCAGCAGGTTGGTCAGGCGGTTGACCCAGCGGGACGGCACGGTTTCCGCCTCGGCGTCGCGGCGCGCGCGTGACAGCACGACATGGGGTGCGGCGGCGGCCTGTTGGAAATCGTGCGCCGACAGGCCGACGCGCCGTTCGGGCAGCAGCAGGCCGGCCTGCTGGCGCAGCGGCCGGTTCAGCCACGGATCGGGCGTCGGGGTCTGCGGCCACGTTCCGTCGTTCAGCCCCCCCAGGATCACCAGGTCGGCGCCCTGCACCCGCGCCTCGAGCGTGCCCCAGATCATGATGCCGGGGTGGGCGGATACGGGTTCGCGCACTTCGGAATCGTTCAGGATCGACAGGATCAGGCGCTGAAACTCGCCCGGCGTCAGGGTGCCGCCGGCGTCGGCCTCGGCCTTAAGGGCCGTCATCTGTGCCTTGGCCGCCGCGCCGGCCTCTTTCAGCCACAACTCGCCATCGGACGTCGGATCGGGGCCGCGCGACAGGGTTTCGGCGGTGGTGCAGAGCCGTTCAACAAGATCGGGCAGGGCGGAGCTGCCGATATCGCCCAGCGGGGTCAGACAGCGCGAAAGCCACCCGGCCCAAGACAACGCGCCGGTGTCTTTCTGCCCGCCGGCCCATGCCATCAGCACGTCGGCGTTCAGGAACGGCGGACCGTTGCGGCGCATCCACAGCTCCAGCTCGCGGGTCAGCCGCAGATGAGGGCCGCGTTCGCGGCTGCCGGTGTTGGTGATCGGGTGTTTCAGCAGGGTCAGCAGCGCCTCGGGTGTCAGGCGTTCACCGAAGAGATCCGCGATGTGACGCAGGAAGCGGCCCGGCGCCGACAGGGCCAGCGGGCGACCGGCGCTGTCGTCGGGGATCAGCGACCAGCGGTCCAGTGCCGCCGTCACCTGCCGCGTCAGCATCCGGTCGGGGGTGATCAGGGCGGCGGTCTGACCATCCTCGGCCGCCTGGCGCAGACGCAGGGCGATGGCCAATGCCTCGTGCCGGGGTGAATCCGCTTCGATCAGGGTGATTTCGCGGGTAAGCGGCACAAGATCGCCCAAATCGGGACCTTCGCGCATCCATTGATCGGTCACCGGCGCGGGGCGCAGGGCCAGCGACATCACGGTGTTGCGCCCCCGCGCCGGATCGGCGGCGGTCCAGCGTTGCACCCGGTCGGGGGTCAGCGACAGCGCCTGAACCATGCGCGCGAACCGGTATTGCGGATGATCTTCCGAGGTCAGCGCGTCGTCCAGCCGGTCCCAGACATGGGCGGGTTGGTCGAAGTCGAAACCGGGCAATATGACGGCGCCCTGGGGCAGGCGGGCGACCGCTTCCATGAACAGCGCGGTGGTGCCACGCGATCCGGTGGATCCGGCGACGATGATCGGTGTGTCGGGCGGCTCGGTCTGCCACCGCGCAACCAGCGCCTCGGTCGCGGCGCGGGCGCGGGCGGCGGGGGTTTGCGCCGTGTCGCGGGCAAGGTAATCGGCAACGATCCGCACGAAGGACAGGCTGCGCGCCCAATGGCCGGATTGATCGGTGACATCCAGACCGGCCAGCGCATCGGGTGACACGCCTTCGACCTGCATCTCGTCGAAAAGGTCGGTCAGGCTGTCGGCCAGATCGAAGGTGGCGGCGCGGGGGGCCAGCGTGCGATCCCGTTCCAGCAGTCCGGCGATCAGCTTCGCCAGTTCCAGACGCCGGCGCAGCGGGGGCAGGGGCGGTTCGGTCGCGACGGTGTCGGCGAAGATGTCCAGATCGGTCACCAGCCGGATCCGGGGCAAAAGCAGCGTGTGATGTTCGGCAAAGATCGCCTTGATCCGCCGGGCCATGCGCGCGGTGTTCACGAACACCTGCACGCGCGCCAAGGCGGCGGGATCGCCGGTGCCACAGCGCGCGATCAGACCGGCGCAGAGTTCGGCGGGAAAGTCCGCGCCAGGGGGCAGCGCGAAGACGCGCGGATCGTCGGACGGTTCAAACATCGCGCGCCAACATGGTTTCGGCCAGCGTGATGCCCGCGGGATGGCCCACGTCGCACCACCCGCCGGGGTGTGTCAGGCCAAATAGGCGACCGTCGTCGGCAAACAGGTTCCACAACCGGTTGAGCGAGAAGGCGTGATCGGGAATCTCGGCCAGACGTTCGGTCTTGACGATCTGCGCGCCGCAATAGACGTGATCGCCGCCGCGCGTCAGGTGACCCGACTCGGTCAGCGTGAAATCACCGCCGCCGCTGCGCCCTGTCGCCCGGGCGGCGGGAATCGTCATCAGCAGGCCATCCATGGTGTCGGGGTGCCACGCGTCCAGCAGGGCCGTCAACGGGTTTGGCCCGGTCCAGACCGCATCTGGGTTCAGGGTTGCCACCGGTGCGTCGCCCAGATGGGGCAGGGCGGCGCGCAATCCGCCCCCGGTGTCCAGGATCGCGTCACGCTCCCACGACAGGGCGACGCCGGTGCTGACCAGATGATCTGCAAGCATTGCGCCGAGATAGTGAAGGTTCACGACCTGCCGGTGCAGCCCGGCATCGGTCGCCAGATCGCGCGCCCGGTCGATCAGGGCGCGGCCCGCGACCTCGATCAGAGGTTTGGGCCGTGTATCGGTCAGCGGCGCCATACGGGTGCCGAACCCGGCGGCAAAGATCATCACGGCATCGGGACGGTGGCGCATCGTGCCTTCAACTCCTGTCGGTGGGGGGCATCGGGCGGGGGCAGGTCGGCCAGCACCTGCGTCTTCAGGTCCGCCAGCGTGGGATGCTCCAGATCGGCCATCAGGTGCCCCCAGACGCGGGGCAGCAGATCGACATACCGCGCCTTGCCATGGCACAGGCACAGCCGCGCGAACACCCCGAGAATCCGCAGGTTGCGCTGGGCGCCCAGCACCGCCAACGCGGTGCGGAACGCGTCGGGATCGGTGCCCGATCGGTCGATGAAATACGCGATCGTCGCGGCACGGGTGGCAGGCGCCACGTCGCGCCGCGCGTCGGCCAACAGCGAAATCAGATCATAGGCCGGATACCCGGCCATGGCATCCTGAAAATCCAGCAGCCCGACACGGTCGGTGCCTGCGCGCTGGGGCTGCCAGATCAGGTTTTCGGCGTGAAAGTCCCGCAGGATCATGACGCTTTGATCGTCGGCATGATCTGCCAGGGCGCGGTTCATCAGGTCGGCAACCTTGGCCGCGCTGTCGGGCAGGTGGCCGGTGGCGCCGGGGCGATACCAGGCATGGGCGATGGTCAGGAAGTCCACCTCCATCGGGATGGCAAACCGCGGAAGGCCAGGCGGCGGCGGATGGCGGTGCAGTTTCAGCAGCACATCGGCCGCGTGACGATACAATTCGGTTTCAAGCGCGGGATCGGTGTCGAGCACACGGGCAAAGACGGCATCGCCGAAATCCTCGATAAGCAGGAAACCGTTCTCGGGATCGTCCGCGATGATTTCCGGCGCCGCAAGCCCCAGCGCACGCAGATGGCGGGCGATGGTGATGAACGGTGTCACGTCCTCGCCCGTTGCCGGGGGGGCGTCCATCAACACCTCGCTCCTGCCGGTCACGGGATCGCGCAACCGGTCGTAACGGCGGTTCGACGCGTCCCCGGCCAGCGGGCTGCGCGCCCAGCCGGCGCGGCCGGTGTCGGCCAGGAACGTGCGAAGCAGCTTGGCGCGGTCGGCCATCACGAAATCTTCGGGCGTGGCAGGACGCTGGCCAGGCGCGCTGACCAGTCGGCCGCGCCCTCGATCACGATCTGGCGGGCGGTGTCGCCTTGCACCGTCAGCGTCAGGCGGAGCGCGGCCGCGGGCGCCAGATCGCCCAGGCGGTCGGGCCATTCGATCAGGCAGATCGCGCTTTCGAACGCGTCGTCCAGCCCCAGCTCCATCACCTCCTGCACGTCGGTCAGCCGATAAAGGTCGGCGTGCCAGATGTCGCATGTGGGCGTCTGATAGGTCTGGACCAGTGTAAAGGTGGGCGACGGGATGTCCTTGTCGCCGTCCGGCCCCTGCGCCGCGCGGATCAACGCCCGGGCGAAGTGCGTCTTGCCCGCCCCGATGGGCCCGTCCAGCAGCAAGGTGTCGCCCGCGCGCAAATGTCGGGCCAGCACCACGGCCAGATCGGCCGTCTGTTGGGGATCGAGGGTGTCGATCCGGGCGATGGGATAAACCGTCATGGCGGCAGTCTTAGCAGCGTGGCACGGCCCCGCAAGACGGATCGCGCCAAAGGCGGCGGCGCGGGCCTAGAACCGGGCGCCGGCGCGCCGTGCCTCGCCTGTGTTGTTCGGGCCTGTCGGTGCCGGACGCAGATGCGTGTCGCCGGCGGTCTGCACCGCGAAAGTCACCATCGTGGCGCCGCCCGCGATCTGGCGACACATGCAGCTGAGCCCGCGACCGTCCTCCAGCCGGGCATCGGCACCCCACGGGTCGCGGCGGTCGGGCGTCGTGACATAGGTTTCGACACGGTGCCACATGGGGGTGGGGGCGGTCGCCTTTGCCCATCCCGCCACGGCCTGGGAAATGTCGAGATCGTCCAGCCCCTCGCGGCTGTTGCGCGACCACAGCGCGTCATAGGCCTTGTTCGACGTGATCAGAACGCCGGTGCGCGAGAACACGGCCACGGCATCGGTAAAGGCGTCGATCACGCTCTGGCTGGTTTCCAATTCGCCACGCAGACGCCGGGTGGTGCCGATTTCGGTGCTGATATCCTCGAACAGCAGGGCCAAAGCGCCACCGATCTGCGGCCGGCCGGTGACCCGGAACGTTCGCCCGAAGGGCAGGTGCCAGGTCTCCTCGTAATTGCCGTCGCTGGCCGATGCCTCGAGGTCGGTGATCTGGTCGCGCCAACTGGCATAGTTCTTGGGCTCGGGCATCATCTGAAGCGTCCGCAACTCATCGAAAAAGCCGAAGATCGAGGGCCGGGTCATCAGCTTTTCGGGCGCGATGGTCGTCAGATCGACAAGCGCCGGGTTGAACAGCGTCAGGCGGCGGTCACGGGTAAAGACGGCAAGGCCGATGGGCAGGTCGGCAAAGGTCTTGGACAGGCTCTGGACAACGCTGCGCAGGGAGTTTTCGGCTTCGACCACGGAATTGACATCCATGGCGGCGATCAGGCGATCGCGGTTGTCCAACTCGCTGACGCTGAGATGAAACCAGGTGCGATCGGGATCATCGGGATCGCCCAGGCTGACGCGGGGGGCGGCCGACCCGTTGCGATCGGGGCGCAGGGCCGCATCGGGCACGTCGAACAGACGCGGGATCGGCCATGTTCCGGGCAACCAATCCGGGGCGCGCGCGGCACAGGTATCAAGATAGGCGCGATTGCTCCACAGGATGTCGCCGGTCTGATCCTGCCGCCAGACCAGCACGGGAATCTTGTCGGTCGTGGTGCGCAATGTCGTCAGTTCATCCTGTATCGCGGCCATGGTCGGCCGATCGATACGGATCATGTCATCGGGATCCTCGGCCGGGGTCAGGGTCAGCCGGATGCGCCTGTCGTGCCGCGTCGCGGTGGCGATTTCGGACCTGTCGCGCGAGAAGATATGGATCTGTTCACGGCTTGCGACGCCGTTCAGCAGCGATCCTATATCGGGAAAGCGCACCGACAAAAGCCGGATCAGCGCACCGCGGTCACCGACCCGGCCCGGCGCAAGGTTCAGGATTTCACGGGCCGCCGCGGACATGTCGACCACCGCGTCCCCATCCAGGATCATGACGGCGCGCCGCGGTTCCTGACCGGCGCGCGCGGCGTCGCGCCCGTTCAGCCGCCGCTCCAACCCGCCCGTTATCCACAACGCCGCGAGTGCGATGCATCCGGCCACGGCGGCGGTGATGCTGACGCCGGCAAACGAATCGAACACCATTTCATCTATATTCCCTTGTCCCTGTGCAACCAGAGCGGGCAAAGGTTAACCGAACGTTAACCGTGCGGCCCACCGCCGCGACCGTGGATTTCGCGACACTTTGCGAATCAGAACAATCGGTTGGATCCAAGCGCGGGCCGGGCGTCGGGACCGGTGGTGTCGATGTCGGCGCGGTTCCACACGGTTTCGACGATTGCGCCGCGCCGCTCGGGTCGGTGCTGTCCGCCGGCGACGGTGTCCGAGCCGTTGGCAAAGCTCAGCTCGGCCCCCGATCGCTCGAGCAGCGTCTTGGCGATGAACATGCCCAGACCCATTCCCTCGTAATGGGGGCGCGGGTTGGCGGGCGTTTCGCCACCGCGCCGTCGCAGGAACGGATCGCCCAGCCGGGGCAGAACGCTGGCCGGGTATCCGGGCCCGTCGTCGGCAATGCGCACGAAGATCTGCGTGTCGCTCCACCGGACGTCGATCCAGACGGTTTCGCGCGCGAAGTCGACGGCATTCTGAACCAGGTTGCGCAACCCGTGGATGATCTCGGGGCGGCGTTCGATTTCCGGCTGGCGCGCATTGGCCCCGGGTCGGGCCGCCACATCGAACAGGACGGTGCGCCCCCGGTCGCGGTGCGGTTCGGCCGCTTCCTCGACGATCGATGAAATCGGTGCGGTCCGCACCTGAAGATCGTCCTTTCCGACCCGCCCCATCGAACGCAGGATGTCGCGGCACCGGTCGGCCTGTTGCCCGATCAGCACGGCGTCGGCCCTCAGGTCGCTGTTTTCCAGCTCGTCCAGCAGTTCGGACGCCACCAGCTTGATCGTCGCCAGGGGTGTGCCCAGTTCATGGGCGGTTGCGGCCACGACGCCGCCCAGATCGGTCAGCTTCTGTTCGCGCGCCAATGCCATCTGCGTCGCGGCCAGCGCATCGCCCATGGCATTCACCTCGGACGTCACGCGCCGGGCATAGGCCGACAGGAACACGATACCGATCATCAGCGCCACCCAGAAACCGAAGATGAAAAGGCGGGGCAGCTGCATCTCGTATCCGGCATGGGTGACCAGCGGCAGATGCACCACCCCGACCAGGGTCATCGCCACCATCGCCACGACCGCGATCACGATGTTCGGGCCCCGTTCCAGCGTCGTCGCCGAGATCGTGACCGGTGCAAGGATCAGCAGGGCAAAGGGATTGTTCAGCCCTCCGGTCAGGAACAGCAGCCACGTCAGCTGCGAAATGTCGAACAGCAGCAGGATCTGCATTTCCTGTGCCGACAGACGCTTGTTTTCGGGAAAGATGAACCGCGGCACGAGGTTCGACAGCACCGCCGCGCCCACCGCCAGAAAACACCAGCCCAGTTCCAGTTTCAGACCGAAGGCATAGGCCCCCAGCAGGATTGCGACCATTTGCCCCACCACCGCGATGGACCGCAAAAAGACGAGGGTGCGCAGCCGCACCCAGTTTGATCTGCGTGGCTTGGTCAATGCTGAGGGTGTTGCGTGGTCCACCGGTGGCCTTCTGTCGGAAATGTGCGGGTTGGCGCCCTTGTAAGTAGGGCGCATTGAGGGGATCAATGCGCCACGGATGCAAGGAGAAGGCCACCCATGCTTAAAATTTATGCAATCGCCGCCGTTGTCGCGATTCTCGCCATGCTCGGTGGGCTGTGGTATTATGTTGCGGTCGCGCCGCGGGGCGACATTTTCGCCAACTGCCGCGAAAGCAGCGTGGCCGGTGGCACCGCCGCGATCGGCGGATCCTTCACCCTTGTTTCGGAAACCGGCGAGACGGTGACGGACGCCGACGTGATAACCAAGCCATCGCTGATCTATTTCGGGTATACCTTCTGCCCCGATGTCTGCCCGCTGGACGCGGCGCGCAACGCCGAGGCGGTCGAGATCCTGGCCGAACAAGGCGTCGATGTGCAGCCGGTGTTCATCACGATCGATCCGGCCCGCGACACCCCGGAGGTGCTGGCCGAATGGACCGATTATCTGCATCCCGACATGCTGGGCCTGACCGGAACGCCCGAACAGATCAAGGCGGCGTCGCAGACCTACAAGACCTATTTCGCCAAGCGCAATGCCGACGATCCCGAGTATTACCTGATGGATCACTCGGTGTTCAGCTATCTGGTGCTGCCCGAACACGGCTTCGTCGAATTCTTTCGTGGTGCCCCCAATGCACTGGGTCCGGGGGTCGAGGCACAGGAAGTGGCGGATCGCGCCGCCTGTTTCATAAAAGCAGCGTCGTGACGTCACCCGTCACGGAGGGCACAATCGGGGTTTGACCTGTGACGAAATGCGCCTAACTGATTGTCATGCTTGATATGAAATCTTTGGGAACCGCAGCGATGACATCCACCGCAGAGCCCGGGATCGGGCCAGACAAGACGCTGCTTCTGGTGGATGACGACGAAGCCTTCGTCAAACGCCTTGCGCGCGCGATGGAAAAGCGCGGCTTTCAGGTTGAAACGGCGGAATCCGTCGCCGGTGGCCGGGCCATCGCCACCGCACGGCCGCCCGCCTATGCGGTGGTCGACCTGCGTCTGGAAGACGGTAGCGGTCTGGACATCGTCGAAACCCTGCGCGAACGCCGCCCGGACAGCCGGATCGTCGTGCTGACGGGATATGGGGCCATCGCCACGGCCGTTGCCGCGGTCAAGATCGGCGCCACCGATTACCTGGCCAAACCCGCCGATGCCAATGACGTGATGGCGGCGCTTCTGGAAAACGGCGCGATGCTGCCGCCGCCGCCTGAAAACCCGATGTCCGCCGACCGGGTGCGGTGGGAACATATCCAGCGGGTTTACGAGCAATGCGACCGCAACGTCAGCGAAACCGCCCGCCGTCTGCACATGCATCGCCGGACCCTGCAACGGATCCTGGCCAAGCGGTCACCGCGCTGATTGCCGGGCGGTGCCGCAGGGCGCATGCCTTGACGGCCCACGCCGTGGTAAACGGTTGAAACTCCTGCCGACGCTTGTATTTTAAGTGTCGACATGAGGAGCGGCCATGCCCACCACACCCCCCCGCAAACCGACCGAACGCAAGCGCGGCTCGGGCGTGCAGTTCGTCTATAACGTCCTGCGCGATGAAATCCTGAGCCTGAAGCTG
Organism: Oceaniglobus indicus; assembly: GCF_002751875.1. GTDB lineage: Bacteria > Pseudomonadota > Alphaproteobacteria > Rhodobacterales > Rhodobacteraceae > Oceaniglobus > Oceaniglobus indicus. The sequence goes on from NZ_NMZM01000002.1 coordinate 445,206, forward strand.
GCCCCCGGCAGCCCCATCGACGAGGTGCAGCTGTCACAACGCCTGTCCACGTCACGCACGCCGATCCGCGAGGCCTTGGTGCGGCTGGCCGGCGACGGGTTGGTGACGACCTTGCCGAACCGCTCGACCGTGGTGACGAACATCGACCTGCTGAACCTGCATGCGTTCTTCGATGCGATCACGCTGATGTATCGCGTGACGACCCGCCTTGCGGCGCAGAACCACCGCGCCGACGACCTGCCCGCCATCCGCGCCCGACAGGCCGAGTTCGCGCAGGCGGTGAACGGTCAGGATGCGCTAGGCATGATCGCCACGAACCGCGATTTCCACGCCGCGATCGCCGCGGCCGCGCGCAACCCCTATTACGAAAGCCTGTTCCTGCGCCTGCTCGACGAAGGACGGCGTATGATGCGCCTCTATTATTCGTCGTTCAACGACAAGCTGCCGCAACGCTATGTCGTCGAACATGAAGAGATCATCGCCGCCATCGAAGCGCGCGACATCGACCTGTCAGACCGGCTGGCCCGCGCCCATGCCGATCAGATCGTGACGCAGACGCGCAACATGATCGCCGCCGAACGCCGGGTCGACATCTCGCTGGAAATCTAGGCGCGGCTGTGCCGACCGTGGCGAGGTCGAAGCGACGAACACCTGTGCTCATTTTATGTCGACAAATAAAATACAAAGGGTATACTCACGTCGATTCCCCGCCGTTTCATCCGCGCTTCACAAGGAGACTTCCATGACGTCCAGCATCTTCTCGGGCTGCATTCCCGCCCTGATGACCCCCTGCAATCCCGATCGCAGCCCCGATTTCGACGGGCTGGTGAAGATGGGCAAGCGCATGATCGACGCCGGTATGCGCGCGGTCGTCTATTGCGGGTCGATGGGCGACTGGCCGCTGCTGACCGACGAACAGCGCATGGAAGGCGTCGCGCGCCTGGTCGATGCCGGTGTTCCTGTGATCGTCGGAACCGGCGCGGTGAACACGAAGATAGCGGCCGAGCACGCCGCCCATGCCCAGAAGGTCGGTGCCGAGGGTCTGATGGTGATCCCGCGCCTGTTGTCGCGCGGCACGTCGGTCGCGGCGCAGCGCAACCATTTCAAGGCGATCCTGTCGGCGGCCCCCGATCTGCCCGCCGTGATCTATAACAGCCCCCATTACGGGTTCGAGACGCGCGCCGATCTGTTCTTTGCCCTGCGCGCCGAACATTCGAACCTGGCCGGGTTCAAGGAATTCGGCGGTGACGCCGCCCTGCGTTATGCCGCCGAGCATATCACCAGCGGCAATGACGACATCATCCTGATGGTCGGCGTCGATACCTCGGCCTATTACGGCTTCGTCAACTGCGGAGCCCAGGGTGCGATCACCGGAATCGGCAACGTGCTGCCCCGCGAATTGCTGCACCTTGTCGAGCTTTGCCAGGCTGCCGCCGCCGGCGACGCCGTCGCGCGGACCCGCGCGCGCGAGTTGGATCAGGCCCTGGCCGAACTGTCCTCCTATGACGAAGGGACCGACCTGGTTCTGTTCTACAAGCACATGCTGGTGGTCGATGGTCACGATGAATACACGCTGCATTTCAACGAGACCGACCAGTTGAGCGACAGCCAGAAAGGCTATGCCGAGGCGCAGCTCAAGCTGTTCCGCACATGGTATGCCGACTGGAACGACAAGAACGCCGCCTGACGGATCCGTTTGGACCATCGTCGCGTTGCACCGGCCCTTCCCATCGGAAGGGCCGGTTTGCGTTCAGCTGACGGCGTCCAGACCGCCTTCGCGCAGGCGGTCCAGAATTGCCATTTCGTCGGCGTTCAGCGTGATGCCATCCGACAGCGCCTTGGCCCGGGCCGCGAACCGGCGTTGCGACGGCAGGCGCGCGCCCTGGCCCAGGATCACCTCGAACAGGGCTTCGGCGCGGGCCATGGGATCGCCGGGCCGCCCGGCGGCGAACCGTGCGGGGTCGAAGGCCAGGATCAGTTCGCCATGGGCGGGGGCCAGGGCCGTGGTGCCAAGGGCCTCCAACGCTTCGGGGCTGGTCAGATCGCCGATCATCACCCCGGCCAGAAGCTCGATCATCGTGGCGATGGCCGATCCCTTGTGCCCGCCGAACGGCAGCATGGCTCCGGCCAGGGCCGCTTCGGGATCGTTGGTCGGGTTGCCCTGTGCATCGATCGCCCAGCCATCGGGCAGGGTCTTGCCGGCGCGGCGGTGCAGCTCGATCTCGCCCCGGGCGACGACGCTGGTGGCGAAGTCGAAAACATAGGGGTCGCCGCCGGGCCGGGGCCAGCCGAACGCAAACGGGTTGGTGCCCAACAGCGCGCTGGTGCCGCCGGCCGGCGCGACGCTGGCATAGCTGGGGCACATGGCCATCGCGACCAGGCCACGGTCGGTCAGCATCTCGACCTCGGGCCAGAGCGCCGCGAAATGGGTGCAATCGTTGATCACGAGGGCCGCCATGCCAAGCGACGCCGCGCGGTCCGCCAGGGCGGGAACGCCCAGTTCGAACGCGGCGTTGGAAAAGCCACCCTTGGCCGAGACCCGCACCACGGCACCGTCGTCGGCGTGCAGCTCGGGGACCGCGTCGGCGACAACCTTGCCGGCCTTCAGGGTGCGCAGGCAGCCTTCGATGCGATAGACGCCATGGGACTTGCAGGCGTCGCGTTCGCCGGCCGCGATCACCCGCGCCAGGGCGCCGGCATGCAGGGGCGACAGGCCGCCACGCTCGAGGATCTCGGTGACAAGAGCGGTCAGCGCAGGCACGGTCATCGTTCTGTCGGTCATGGGGATCCTTCCTTGGGGTCGTGAAACTTGCAAATCTGCATACATACTGTATGCAGCACGGAACGGATGCAAGGCCCGGCCCGGATTGACGACCGACATCCGCCGGTTGGGCACGTTCAGCACGGAGGGAAAGCCAGCATGACATTCAAACCGCACGGAAAGCACCTGATCGCCGGCGATTGGGTCGCCGGGGAGGCGACGTTCGACTCGGCGCCGGCCCACGGGCCATCGCACGCCTATTCGCTCGGAACGCCGGATCTGGTCGACCGCGCGGTCGAAGCGGCCGAGGACGCCTTTGCAGCCTATTCGGCCACGTCACGCGAAGACCGCGCCGCGTTCCTCGAGGCCATCGCCGACGAAATCGACGCCCGGGGCGCCGATGTCACCGAAATCGGAACCCAGGAATCCGGTCTGCCGAGCGGGCGACTGGAGGGCGAGCGGGGCCGGACCGTGGGCCAGCTGCGCCTGTTCGCCGATCATATCCGCAAGGGGGCGTATCTGGATCGTCGCGAGGATGCGGCGCAACCCGATCGCGCGCCCGCGCCGCGGCCCGCCATGGTGATGGTGCAGCGCCCCATCGGCCCGGTCGCGGTGTTCGGCGCGTCGAACTTCCCGCTGGCGTTTTCCACGGCGGGCGGTGATACGGCGGCGGCGCTGGCCGCCGGTTGCCCAGTGGTCGTCAAGGGCCATTCCGCCCATCCCGGCACCGGCGAGATCATCGCCGAAGCGGTGCGGGCGGCGGTCGAACGCTGTGGCATGCCCAAGGGTGTCTTCTCCCTGATCCAGGGCGGCGATCGCAAGGTCGGCCAGGCGCTGGTTCAGCATCCGCTGATCAAGGCCGTGGGCTTCACCGGTTCGCTGGCCGGGGGCCGCGCATTGTTCGATCTGTGCGCCGCCCGCCCCGAGCCGATCCCGTTCTTCGGTGAGCTGGGCTCGGTCAACCCGATGTTCGTCCTGTCCCACGCGGCCGAGGCGCGGGCCGAGGAGATCGCCAAGGGATGGGCCGGATCGCTGACCATGGGCGCCGGTCAGTTCTGCACCAACCCCGGTATCGCCGTGATTTCGGATGGGCCGGCCGCCGACCGGTTTGTCGCCGCGACAGCCGAAGCGTTGCAGGACGTATCGACCCAGGTGATGCTGACTGACGGCATTGCCGATGCCTATCGTGACGGGCGCGCGCGGGTCGGTGAGGACGCGGCCGTGAAGGCCGTGACGGTCGGTGACTCCGACGGCCGAAACGCCGCCCCCGCGCTGTTCGAGACGACCGCCACCCAATTCCTGGCGAATCCCGCGCTCCATGAAGAGGTGTTCGGGCCGCTTGGGTTGGTCGTGCGGGCGAGGTCGGCGGACGAGATCGAACAGATCGCGCGCGGACTGGCGGGGCAGCTGACCGTGACCCTGCACATGGATGACAGCGACACGGATACCGCCGCCGCCCTGCGCCCCACGCTTGAGCGCAAGGCCGGACGGCTTCTGGTCAACGGCTTTCCCACGGGCGTCGAAGTGGTCGACTCGATGGTGCATGGCGGGCCTTACCCGGCCAGCACCAACTTTGGCGCCACCAGCGTCGGCACCTTGGCCATCCGCCGGTTCCTGCGCCCGGTCTGTTATCAGAACATGCCGGCGGCGCTGTTGCCCGAGGATGCGATCGGCTGAGCGGCCGCGGCCCGATCAAAAGCGATCAGGCGGCGCGTTGTGAAATGCGCGCCGTTTCCTGTTATTACAGTCAATTTCACTGTCAATAGCGGGAAAATAAGTCGATGTTCCGGTTTTCGCGCCGGGGTCAGGCAAAATTCTTGTAATCACAAAAGATGTGTTATTGGGTCCATGTGTTTCCGACTCGCCGCTATGCTGGCTATGGACCGATGGAAACAAGTTAGGGAGAGAACAATGAAAATCACGAATATCGCGGGCGGTCTGATCGCCGCTACCCTCGTCGCCGCACCGGCCATGGCCGACAAGCTGGACGATATCGTCTCGTCGGGCACGCTGCGCTGTGCCGTCGTCCTGGACTTTCCGCCGATGGGGTCGCGCGATGCCGACAACAACCCGGTCGGCTTTGACGTCGATTACTGCAACGATCTGGCCGCCGCGCTGGGCGTCGAGGCCGAGATCGTCGAAACGCCGTTCCCCGATCGTATTCCCGCGCTGGTTTCGGGTCGTGTCGATGTCGGTGTGGCCTCGACCTCGGACACGCTCGAGCGGGCCCGCACGGCCGGTTTCACCATCCCCTATTTCGCCTTCACCAACGTCGTGCTGACGCGTGAGGATGCAGGCATCGATGGCTATGAATCGCTGGCCGAACACACTGTCGGATCGGTCGCGGGCACCTATGAGGGGATCGCGCTGGAAGAAGACATCAAGAAGTGGGACAAGGGCGGCAGCTATCGCCCCTATCAGTCGCAGGCCGATGTGTTCCTGGCATTGTCGCAGGGCCAGATCGATGCGACCGTCGTCACCTCGACCGTCGCATCGGCCATCGTGGCCGGCGGCAAATACGAGGGTCTGACCATCGCCGGCGACGCGCCGTATCTGCCCGATTACGTCGGCCTGATCGCGCTGCGCCAGGAATACGGCCTGCTGAACTATCTGGACCTGTTCATCAACCAGCAGGTGCGCACCGGCCGGTATCAGGAACTGTATGAAAAGTGGGTCGGCGGCGACGCACCCGACCTGACCATCGACAAGGTCTATCGCTGATCCCTGCAGGGGATGACACCGGGCGGGGGCCGTTCTGGCCCCCGTTCCCTGAAATGCGATGACGGGGGAGATTGATGGGCAATTACACCTTCCAATGGCGGCAAGCCTTCCGCGCGCTGCCGCAAATGCTGGACGGTGCATTGGTCACCATGCAGATCGCGATCCTGTCGATGCTGATCGGCGTCACCATCGCCGTTCTCCTGGCCGTCGCGCGCAATTCCAAGAACCGCTGGATCAGCGCACCCGCGACCGCGTGGGTCGAAGTGGCACGCAACACGCCCGCCCTGTTCCAGATCTACATGGCGCATTTCGGCCTGGGATCCTTTGGCATCTACCTCAGCCCGTTCACCGCGTTGCTGGCCGGGATCGCGTTCAACAACGCCGGATACCTGTGTGAAACCTTCCGCGGATCGCTGAGGGCGATTCCGCCGACCCAGACACGGGCCGGATTGTCGCTTGGCATGGGGCCGGTCAAGGCGTTCCGCCTGATCGTCATGCCACAGATGTTCCGCATCGCGTTCCTGCCGACCATGAACCAGATGGTCTGGGCCATCCTGATGACATCGCTGGGCGTCACCGTGGGGATGAGCACGGATTTGACCGGCGTGACCCAGGATCTGAACGCCCGCACCTTCCGGACGTTTGAATTCTTCGCCCTTGCCGCCGTCATCTATTATCTGATCACCAAGGCCGTCATGCTGGGCGCCCGCGCCGTGGCATGGCGCCTGTTCCGGTATTGAGGGGGAGAAAGCGATGTTCGAGACTTCCCTGACACTCAACGACCTGATGTTCATGCTCAAGGGCGCGGGCGTGACGTTGCTGATCACGGCGTTCGCCGTTGTGGGCGGCACGGTCATGGGGCTGGCCTTTGGCGTGATCCGCACCCAGATCAAGCCGTGGATGGCGATCCCGCTGACCTTCCTGCTCGATGTGTTCCGCTCGGTGCCGCTGCTGATCCAGCTGATCCTGGCCAACGCCTTCCAGGCCATCGCCGGCCTGGGCCTGTCGCCGTTCGTGACGTCATGTATCGTGCTGTCGCTTTATACATCCGCCTATTGCACCGAAATCGTGCGCGGTGCCATCGAGGCCGTCCCGATGGTGACGCGCCGCGCCGCCCGTTCGCTGGGCATGACATGGGGGCAGGACATGACCCAGATCGTGTTTCCCATGGCGCTTCGGGTGGCCTTGCCCAGCTGGATCGGCCTGACCCTTGGCGTGATGAAGGACAGTGCGCTGGTCATGTGGCTGGGGATCTTCGAATTGCTGAAATCCAGCCAGACCCTGATCACCCGGTTGCAGGAGCCGATGTTCATCCTGCTGGTCACGGGGGCGATCTATTTCATGCTGAGCTTCCCCATTGCCCGACTTGGCGGTCGCTTGGAAAAAAGGTGGCAAGAGAATGATTGAGATCGAAAACGTCCACAAATCCTTTGGCGCGCTTCAGGTGCTGAAGGGGATCAACCTGACCGTCGACAAGGGCGAGGTCGTCTCGGTGATCGGCGGATCGGGATCCGGCAAGTCGACGCTGCTGACCTGCATCAACGGGCTGGAGCCGATTCAGCAGGGCCGCATCCTGGTCGATGGCACCGAGGTTCATGCCAAGTCCACCGACCTGAACAAGTTGCGCCGCAAGATCGGCATCGTGTTCCAGCAGTTCAACGCCTTCCCGCACCTGACCGTGATGGAAAACGTCACGCTGGCGCCGCGCAAGGTCAAGGGCATGTCCAAGCGCGATGCCGAGGAAATTGCCGTGAAACAGCTGAGCCACGTGGGTCTTGGCGACAAGCTCAAGGTATATCCGTCGCGCCTGTCGGGTGGTCAGCAGCAGCGCATGGCGATTGCTCGCGCCCTGGCGATGTCGCCCGACTACATCCTGTTCGACGAAGTGACATCGGCGCTGGATCCGCAACTGGTCGGCGAGGTTCTGGATACGCTGAAACTGTTGGCCGATGACGGAATGACGATGATCTGCGTCACCCACGAGATGCACTTCGCGCGCGAAGTCTCGGACCGGGTGGCGTTCTTCAACAAGGGCGTGATGGAAGAGATCGGATCGCCGAAGCAGATCTTCGAATCGCCGCAGAACGAAGAAACGCAGAAATTTCTGTCGAACGTGCGGTAATGAAGACGCCGGATGTGATCGTGGTCGGGGCCGGTGTCGTCGGCCTGTCCATTGCGCTGTCCGCCCAGGCCCGCGGGCTGAGCGTGCGTGTCATCGACCGCGCCGGCCCGGCGGCGGGGGCGTCGGCCGGCAACGCGGGGGCCTTCGCGTTTTCCGATGTGCTGCCGCTGGCATCGCCCGGCATCATGCGGCAGGCGCCGAAATGGCTGTTGGATCCGCTGGGCCCGCTCAGCGTGCCGGTCGGATACGCGCCGCGCATCGCGCCCTGGATGTGGCGGTTCTGGCGCGCCAGCCGCCCGGCGCAGGTGCGGGTGTCGACGGTGGCACAGGTCGCGATCATGCGGCTGGCGGCGCAAACGCTTGAGCCGTTTCTGGACCGGTCCGGGCTGTCGAACATGCTGCGCCGCGAGGGGCAGTTGCAGGTTTACGAAGGGGCGCGTGAATTTCAGGCGTCGCTGCCCGGCTGGCGAGCGCGGGCCGAGGCGGGCGTCGAGTTTCGCCATCTGCAGGGTGACGAGATCGCGGACTATCAGCCCGGTCTGTCACCGCGCTTTACCCATGCGGCGTTCACCCCCCACTGGTTCACCATTGACGATCCCAAGGATTATACCGTCGCGCTGGCCGATCTTGTCCGCGCGAACGGCGGCGAGATCACGATTGCCGAGGCGCAGGCCCTGACGCCGGACGGTATCGCCACCAGCGCGGGCGACATGACGGGCCGCGTCGTTCTGGCGGCAGGCGCCCATTCGCATCGGCTGACCCGAACGGGGGGCGTGCGGATCCCGCTGGAAACCGAACGCGGCTACAACACGACGCTGCCCGACAACGGGTTCGATCTGCGGTGTCAGGTGACGTTCGGCGGTCACGGTTTCGTCGTGTCGCGCCTGCGCTCGGGCCTGCGGGTCGGCGGCGCGGTCGAACTGGGCGGGCTGGAACGCGCGCCGAACTATGCCCGCGCCGATGCCATGCTGAACAAGGCCGCGCAATTCCTGCCCGGTCTGGACATCACCGGCGGTACGCAATGGATGGGGTTCCGCCCGTCATTGCCCGACAGTCTGCCCGCCATCGGCCCGCTGCCCGGGCGGGCGGATGTGTTCTGCGCCTTCGGTCACGGCCACCTTGGCCTGACGCAATCCACCGCCACCGCCGATATCGTCGCCGATCTGCTGACCGGCCAGACCCCGAAAATCGACATCACGCCGTTTTCCCCGGCACGTTTCACGAGACAGACATGACCCAACACACCTTCCCCTGCATCGACGGCCATACCTGCGGCAACCCCGTCCGGCTTGTCACCGGGGGCGCGCCGCTGCTGCGCGGCGCCAACATGCTGGAAAAGCGCGCGCATTTCCTGGCCGAATACGACTGGATCCGCACCGGCCTGATGTTCGAGCCGCGCGGCCACGACCAGATGTCCGGCTCGATCCTGTATCCGCCGACGCGCGACGATTGCGATATCGCGGTGCTGTTCATCGAAACCTCGGGGTGCCTGCCGATGTGCGGTCACGGCACCATCGGCACGGTCACCATCGCGCTGGAAAACGGGTTGATCCGGCCGGAAACGCCGGGCCAGTTGCGGCTGGAGACACCGGCAGGCCGGGTCGATGTGACCTACCGCCAGGAAGGGCGGTTCATCGAAGAGGTGCGCCTGACCAACGTGCCCGGCTTCCTGCATTCCGAGGGGCTGAGCGTCGAGATTCAAGACCTGGGCGAAATCATCGTCGACGTGGCCTATGGCGGCAACTTCTATGCCATTGTCGAGCCGCAGAAGAATTTCCGCGACATCGCCGATTTCACCGCGTCGCAACTGATCGGCCTCAGCCCGAAACTGCGTGCCGCACTGAATGCGAAATACGAATTCGTCCATCCCGAACTGCCCGCGATCAGCGGGCTCAGCCATATCCTGTGGACGGGCGCGCCGCGCCATCCCGACGCTCACGCCCGCAACGCGGTGTTCTATGGCGACAAGGCGATCGACCGGTCACCGTGCGGCACCGGCACCTCGGCGCGCATGGCGCAGCGCGCGGCCAAGGGCCTGTTGAAACCGGGCGATACCTTCGTGCATGAATCGATCATCGGATCGCTGTTCAAGGGCCGGGTAGAGGAGGCGACGCAGGTGGCGGGCATCCCCGCCATCGTGCCGTCCATCGCCGGGTGGGCACGGGTCACGGGGTTCAACACCATCTTCATCGACGACCGCGATCCGTTCGCGCACGGGTTCGTCGTCACCTGACCGGAAGGGCCAGTCATGGCGCAGATCATCGTCGCGGGCCATGCCGAAGGCCGGGTTCTGGCGTTCACCGAAGGGCTGTCGTTCTGGGGTGGCGTCGATGCGGCCACGGGCCGTGTGATCGATGCGCACCACCCGTTGTGCGGCGAAACGCTGGCCGGTCGGATCGTCGTGATGCCCACCAGCCGGGGGTCGTGCACCGGCAGCGGCGTGTTGCTGGAACTGGCGCTGAACGGCCACGCGCCCGCCGCGCTGGTGTTCCGCGAGGCCGAGGATATCCTGACCCTCGGCGCGCTGATCGCGGGACGGATGTTCGATCTGACCTTGCCGGTGGTGCGGCTGGACGGTGGCGAATACGACCGGCTGTCGCGGGCCGATACCGCGCGGATCACGGCTGGGACGCTGACGGCGGGCGATCTGTCGGTGCCGCTGGATCCGCTGCCCACGGATCGGCTGACCCTGAGCGACGGCGACCATGCGATGCTGGACGGTGACGACCGCGCGACGCAACTGGCGATGCAGGTGATCTGTGCCATGGCGGCGGGGCAGGGGGCGCGCGAACTGACCGACGTGACCCGCGCCCACATCGACGGCTGCATCTATGCCAGTCCGGCCAACCTGCGCTTTGCCCGTGCCATGGCCGACATGGGCGCGCGGGTGAAGGTGCCAACGACGATGAACGCGATTTCGGTCGATCACGCCAACTGGACCGCGCAGGGCGTGCCGCCCGATTTCGGCCTGCCCGCCCAACGGCTGGCCGATGCCTATGTCGAAATGGGCGCCCGGCCCAGTTTCACCTGCGCGCCCTATCTGCTGGACGACGCGCCGGCGCTGGGCGAATCCATCGGCTGGTCGGAATCCAACGCCGTGATCTATGCCAATTCGGTGCTGGGGGCGCGGACGGTCAAGCATCCCGATTTCCTGGACCTGTTCATCGCCCTGACCGGGCGCGCGCCGCTGTCGGGCGTCTATCTCGATGCCGACCGCGCGGCGCGCCGGGTGATCGCCGTCGATCTGCCCCCGGGCCATGATGACGCGCTTTGGCCAATGCTGGGCTGGCTGGCCGGGCAATGCGCGCCCGACCGGATCCCGCTGTTGACGGGGCTTGAGGGAACATCTCCCACCGATGACGACCTGAAAGCGCTGTGCGCCGCCTTCGGCACCACCTCGGCCGCGCCGATGCTGCATGTGGCGGGGATCACACCCGAGGCGGATCATGCCATCGCGGCGGACGCCGACATGGTGCGCATCGGGCGTGACGATCTGGTGCGCGTCTGGCAACAGTTCAACACCGCCCCGGCTGAGGTCGATCTGGTGGCCTTCGGAAGCCCGCATTTTTCGCTGGCCGAATGTCGCGCGCTTGACCGTCTGATGACGGGCCAGCAACGCCATGCGGAAACATCGGTGATCGTGACGTTGGGACGATACGTTCTGGACGCGGCCCGCGAGGAGGGCATCGTCGCGCGGCTGGAAGCGGCGGGCGTTCAGGTGGTGCCGGACATCTGCTGGTGTTCGATCTCCGAACCCGTGTTTCCGCCCGAAGCGCGGGTGTTGATGACCAATTCCGGCAAATACGCCCATTACGCCCCCGGCCTGTCGGGGCGGCAGGTGCGTTTCGGCAGCCTTGCCGATTGCGCCGAAACCGCCGTGTCGGGCCGGGCGCGCACGGATCTTCCCGACTGGCTGTCCTGACCGAAAAGAGGCTTTCCATGCGCAGTTCGAAAATCGTCCATGTCATCTCCGCCCATGCCGAAGGCGAGGTCGGAGATGTCATCGTCGGCGGTGTCGCCCCGCCACCGGGAGATACCGTCTGGGAACAATCGCGCTGGATCGCGCGGGATGAAACCCTTCGCAACTTCATGCTGAACGAACCGCGGGGCGGGGTGTTCCGGCACGTCAACCTTCTGGTGCCGCCCAAGGATCCGCGCGCCGATGCCGCCTTCATCATCATGGAGCCGGAAGACACGCCGCCGATGTCGGGCTCCAACTCGATCTGCGTGTCCACGGTGCTGCTGGACGCCGGGATCGTGCCGATGACCGAACCGGTGACGGAATTGACGCTTGAGGCACCGGGCGGGTTGGTGCGGGTGCGCGCCGAATGCCGCAACGGCAAGGCCGAACGCATCTTCGTGCGCAACCTGCCCAGCTTTGCCGCACAACTCGACGCCAAGCTGGAGGTAGAGGGGTTGGGCACGCTGAACGTCGATACCGCCTATGGCGGCGACAGCTTCGTGTTCGTGGATGCCCAAAAGCTGGGCTTTGGGCTGACGCAGGACGAGGCGCATGATATCGCGCGGCTGGGGGTGCGGATCACCGCAGCCGCGAACGAGGCGCTGGGGTTTCATCATCCCGACAACCCCGACTGGCGGCACATCTCGTTCTGCCTGTTCGCGGGTCCGCTGACGCGCGACGGCAATGCCCTGCGCGCCGGGGCCGCCGTGGCGATCCGTCCCGGCAAGGTCGACCGGTCGCCCACCGGCACGGCGCTGTGCGCGCGCATGGCGGTGCTGTCGGCGCGCGGCCAGATGACGCAGGACGACACGCTGACGGCGGTGTCGCTGATCGGGTCGACATTCACCGGCCGCATCGTCGATGAAACCCGCGTCGGCGACCGTCCGGCGATCCTGCCGGAACTGTCGGGACGCGGCTGGATCACCGGCACGCATCAGCACATGCTGGACCCCGACGACCCGTGGCCCGAGGGATATCGGCTGTCCGATACCTGGGGCGCGCGCTGATCCGGTCGCACCGCAGATCGCCGCCGGGGTGCCGCAGGGTCAGGGCGCAAATCGGCCGGTTATCGCCTTGACGCATGGGGTTTTTGATCACAGCATGCGAGCGGTCGAATTTGCAGACGCAACCCGGGGCGCCGGATCAGGACACTGGTCTGCCCCTGCGATGCGCGCACGGATGACAACGTTGAAAAGCACTCGGACCCATCGGCCCGAAGAAGAACAACCAACAGACGGAGAGTTTGGAATGTCACTGAAATACACAATCGCCGGCGGCCTCTTGATGGCCGCGATGGGCGCCTCGGCTTCGGCCCAGTCGCTGGTCTATTGTTCCGAAGGATCGCCCGAAGGGTTCGATCCCGCGCTCTATACCGCCGGAACCACCTTCGATGCGTCCAGCCACCCGATCTATGATCACCTGACCGAATTCAAGGTCGGCACCACCGAAGTGCTGCCCGGTCTGGCCGAAAGCTGGGAAGTGTCCGAGGACGGCAAGACCGTCACGTTCAACCTGCGCAAGGGTGTCAAGTTCCACTCGAACGACCAGTTCACGCCGACCCGCGATTTCAACGCCGACGACGTGATCTTCTCGTTCGATCGCCAGGGCAACGACGACAACCCCTACAACCAGGTTTCCGGCGGCACCTGGGAATACTATGCTGGCATGTCGATGCCCGAACTGGTCGAGAGCATCGAGAAGAAGGACGATTACACCGTCGTCTTCAACCTGACCCGTCCCGAAGCACCGTTCCTTGCCAACATGGCGATGGATTTCGCATCGATCGTCAGCAAGGAATATGCCGACGCGATGCTGGAAGCGGGCACGCCCGAGATGCTGAACCAAGCGCCCATCGGCACCGGCCCCTTCACGTTCCAGGCCTATCAGAAGGACGCGGTGATCCGTTACCTGCGCAACGACGATTACTGGGGCGACAAGGCCAAGGTCGAAAGCCTGATCTTCGCGATCACGCCCGACGCCTCGGTGCGCTATCAGAAGGTGCAGGCCGGCGAATGCCACGTCATGGCCTATCCGAACCCCGCCGACGTGCAGGAAATGAAGGACAACGAGAACATCGTCGTGATGGAGCAGGAAGGCCTGAACGTCGGCTACTTGGCCTATAACACCAAGGTTGCGCCGTTCGACAATCCGAAGGTCCGCAAGGCGCTGAACATGGCGATCGACAAGCAGACGATCATCGATGTCGTGTTCCAGGGATCCGGCCAGATCGCCAAGAACCCGATCCCGCCGACCATGTGGTCCTATAACCAGGCGGTCGAGGACGACGCCTATGACCCCGAGAAGGCCAAGGAAATGCTGGCCGCCGAAGGTGTCGAGAACCTGGACATGAAGATCTGGGCAATGCCGGTGCAGCGCCCCTATAACCCCAACGCCCGCCGCATGGCCGAGCTGATGCAGGAGGACTTTGCGAAGGTCGGCGTCAACGTCGAGATCGTGTCCTACGAATGGGGTGAATACCTGGAACGCTCGAAGGCCGAAGACCGTGACGGCGCGGTTCTTCTGGGCTGGACCGGTGACAACGGCGATCCCGACAACTTCCTGGCGGTTCTGCTGGGCTGTGACGGTGTCGGCGCGTCGAACCGCGCCCAGTGGTGCAACGAAGAGTTCGACGACCTGATCCAGAAGGCCAAGATCCTGCCGACCCAGGAAGAGCGCGCCCCCCTCTATGAACAGGCGCAGGTCGTGTTCAAGGATCAGGCGCCCTGGGCCACCATCGCGCATTCGGTCGTGCACATGACCATGCGTCCCGAGGTCGAAGGCTATGTCGTTCACCCGCTGGGCGGCCACATCTTCAACCAGGTCGGCCTGTCGCAATAAACCGGCACGAAACCGTGCCTTCGGGGGCGGCGGATTGGCCGCCGCCCCCTTCTTTCAATCACCGACCGCGGGGCCCTGCGTTGACCGATACCCTGAACGACCGTCTTGCCGACTATACCGCCGTTGCCGCCGAGCTGGGCGTCGATGCCGTCGCCCTGGTGCCGGGTCCGAACTTTGCGCGCGCCGTGCAGCACCCCTTCAGCAGCCACGAACGCCCGTTCGTCCTGATCGCGCCCGTCGATCGGGCGCCGGTCGCGCTGGTGCCCAACCTCGAATTGGGCAGCTGGGATCTGGTCGGCTTCGACGGTCAGGTGTTCGACTGGCGCGATCAGGATGGCTATGACGCGGCGTTCGGGGCCATGCTGTCGGCGCTGAAGATTGGATCGCTGGCCGTCGAAGGGCAGGTGATGCGCGTGTTCGTGCACCATGCGATGTTGCGGGCACAGCCGGACCTGCGGATCGTCGACGGTGAGGTGGCGATTTCGGCGCTGCGGATGATCAAGACCGATGCCGACATCGAAGCGATGCAGGCCGCCATCGACATTTCCGAACGCGCGCTGGCCATCACGCTCGAGTCCGTGCGGCTGGGGCAAACAGAAAAGCAGGTGGAACAACGGCTGGTGCAGGCGCTGTTCGCCGAAGGTGCGGATGGTCTGGCGTTCTCGCCCATCGTCGCGGCCGGCGACGGATCGGCCCGCCCCCATGCCAAGGCCCGCGACGATTACGCGCTGAAGGCGGGTGACCCGCTGCTGATCGATTTCGGCGCCGCCAAGAACGGGTTTGCCGCCGACATCACGCGCACCGTGTTCCTGGACCACGTCACAGACGAAGGGCGCGCGGTGTACGACACCGTCCTGCGCGCCAACATGGCCGGGCTGGAGGTGACGCGGGCCGGGGTCACCGCCCACCGGATCGACGACGTCGTGACCGGCGTGCTGGAAGCGTCGCCCTTTGCCGACCGGATCCGCACCAAGACGGGTCACGGCCTGGGCCGCGAGGTGCACGAGGCCCCGTATATCATGCGCGGCAATCATCTGGAATTACCCGCGGGAACGGTTTACACCAACGAACCCGGTCTTTACGAGATCGACAACTTCGGCGTCCGCATCGAGGATGACGTGTTGGTCACCGAAGACGGATACAAGTCGCTGACAAGCTTTCCCAAGGACCTCACGGTTTTGAAATGCTGAATTACGTCCTGAGCCGCCTTCTGACCTTCATTCCGACCTTCATCGGTGTGACGCTGATTTCCTTCGGATTCATCCGCGCGCTGCCCGGCGACCCAATCGTCGTGATGGCCGGTGAACGTGGCATGACCCCCGAACGCTATGCCGAGCTGTCGGCGCAATTCGGGTTCGACCGCCCGATCTTCGTGCAGTTCTGGGAATATCTGACCGGCGTGCTTCAGGGCGATCTGGGCAATTCCTTTGTCACCAAGCGGCCCGTCTGGGACGAATTCTTCGCCCTGTTTCCCGCCACGCTCGAGCTGTCGTTCTGCGCGATGATCTTTTCCATCGCGCTGGGCATCCCGGCCGGCGTGATCGCGGCGGTGAACCGCGGCAAGTTCTTCGATCGCGCGCTGATGTCCACCGCGCTGGTCGGGTATTCGATGCCGATCTTCTGGTGGGCGCTGCTGCTGATCATCATCTTCTCGGGCAACCTGGGATGGACGCCGGTGTCGGGCCGGATCAGCCTGATGTATTATTTCCCCAACGCGACGGGCTTCATGCTGATCGACTCGCTGGCTTCGGGGCAGAAGGGGGCGTTCGCGTCGGCGGTTCAGCACCTGATCCTGCCGACGATCGTTCTGGGCACCATTCCCCTGGCCGTGATCGCGCGCCAGACGCGGTCGGCCATGCTGGAAGTGTTGGGCGAGGATTATATCCGCACCGCCCGCGCCAAGGGTCTGACCTCGGGTCGGATCAACGGCATCCACGCGCTGCGCAACGCCTTGATCCCGGTCGTCACCGTGATCGGCCTTTCGGTCGGCACGCTGCTGGCCGGCGCGATCCTGACCGAGACGATCTTTTCGTGGCCGGGCATCGGCAAGTGGATGGTCGACAGCATTTTCCGGCGCGATTATCCGGTGGTGCAGGGCGGTCTGCTGTTGATCGCGGTAATGGTCATGGTCGTGAACCTGACTGTCGACATGCTGTATGGGCTGATCAATCCGAAGATCAGGAAGCGCTGATCTTGGCCGCCCCGAAACCGAAGAAACAGGACAGCCATTGATGGACGACGCCCTTTCCGCAGAAGCCGCCCAGGTCCACGCCCGCCCCGGGCGGCTGCGCGAATTCTGGTTCTATTTCCGCGAAAACCGCGGCGCGGTCATCGGATTGTGGATCTTTGCCGTCTTCGCGATTCTGGCCCTGTTCGGCCCGTGGATCGCACCGCACGATGCGACGACGCAGTTCCGGTCCGACACCCTGCTGCCACCGGCCTGGCAGGAGGGGGGAAGCCGGAAATACGTCCTTGGCACCGATCCCCTGGGGCGCGACATGCTGTCGCGGCTGATCGTCGGGGCGCGGTTCTCGTTCTTCGTGGGCGTCGTCGTCGTCACCGTTGCGGCGTCCGGGGGCATCATGATCGGGCTGATCGCGGGCTTTGCGCCGCGCTGGGTCGACAGCATCATCATGCGGATCATGGACATCATCCTGGCGTTTCCGTCGCTGTTGCTGGCGTTGGTGCTGGTGGCGGTTCTGGGGCCGTCGCTGACCAATGCGATGATCGCCATCGCCATCGTGCTGCAACCCCATTACGTGCGCCTGACCCGGGCCAGCGTGCTGTCGGAAAAGCAGAAGGATTACGTCACCTCGGCGCGGGTCGCGGGGGCCGGATATTTCCGGCTGATGTTCGTCACCGTCCTTCCGAATTGCCTGGCGCCGATCATCGTGCAGGCCGCGCTGTCGTTTTCGACCGCGATCCTCGACGCCGCCGCGCTCGGCTTCCTCGGCATGGGGGCGCAGCCGCCGACGCCCGAATGGGGCACCATGCTGGCCGAGGCGCGCGAATTCATCCTGCGTGCCTGGTGGGTCGTGACCTTTCCCGGTCTGGCGATCCTGATCACCGTGCTTGCGATCAACCTGATGGGCGACGGGTTGCGCGATGCGCTTGACCCCAAGCTGAAACGGAGCTGAGCCCATGCCGCTGCTGCGCATCCGCAACCTGAGCGTCGATTTCGCCACTGCCTCCGGGGCCTTCCGCGCCGTGGATGCCGTTGATCAGGATATCGACACCGGTGAAATCCTGGCCATCGTCGGCGAAAGCGGGTCGGGCAAATCGGTGTCGATGCTGGCGCTGATGGGCCTCTTGCCCTGGACCGCCACCGTCACGGCGGACGAGATCACGTTCGACGACCGCGACCTTCTGAACATGGATCGGCGCGCCCGCCGGCGGATCGTGGGCAACGACCTTGCCATGATCTTTCAGGAACCGATGTCGTCGCTGAACCCCTGTTTCACCGTCGGCTGGCAGATCAAGGAGGCGCTGCGCTATCACTTGCGTCTGGGCCGTGCCGAACGGCACGCCCGCGCCATCGAGCTGTTCGAACAGGTCGGCATCCCGGATCCCGAAAAGCGGCTGTCGGCGTTCCCGCACCAGTTGTCGGGCGGCATGAACCAGCGCGCGATGATCGCCATGGCCATCGCCTGCAAACCCAAGCTTTTGATCGCCGACGAACCGACGACCGCGCTGGACGTCACTATTCAGGCGCAGATCCTGGATCTGCTGGCGGACCTGCGGCGCGAGACCGGCATGGGCCTGGTCCTGATCACCCACGACATGGGCGTGGTGGCCGAAACCGCCGAACGCGTCAGCGTGCAATACGCCGGCCAGAAGGTCGAGGAACAGGCGGTGGGCGATCTGTTCAACACGCCGCACCATCCCTATACCGGCGCGCTGCTGGACGCATTGCCCGAACGCGCGACCGAAAAGATGCTGCCGACGATTCCCGGTGTCGTGCCGGGACAGTTCGACCGGCCCGCCGGGTGCCTGTTTTCGCCCCGGTGCAAGTTCGCCGATGCGAAATGCAAATCGACCCCTCCCGCACCCCTGGGGGCCGACTTGGGCCATGCGCGCTGCTTCTATCCGCTGAATGCCAACGAAAGGGTTGCATCATGACCGACGCCCCGATCATGCAGGCCCGTGACCTGCAACGGCACTATGACGTCAGTGGCGGCTTCCTGCGCAAATCCCGGGTGCTGAAAGCAGTCGCCGGTCTGGATTTCGACGTGCGCGCCGGTGCCACGCTGGCCGTCGTGGGCGAATCCGGCTGTGGCAAATCCACCTTGGCCCGCATGGTCTCGATGATCGAGGAGCCGACCGAGGGCAGCCTGACACTGAACGGCAAACCGGTGGTCAAGGCCGATTGGGCCGACCTGCGCCAGTCGGTTCAGATCGTGTTCCAGGATCCCTACGGCTCGTTGAACCCGCGTCAGAGGATCGGCACGATCCTGATGGAACCGCTGGTGATCAACACCAAGCTGTCACGGGCCGAGCGTGAGAAGAAGGCGCGCGACATGCTGGGCCTTGTGGGTCTTCGCCCCGAACATTTCGACCGCTATCCGCACATGTTTTCCGGTGGACAGCGCCAGCGTATCGCCATCGCCCGCGCGCTGATGCTGGATCCCAAGGTTCTGGTGCTGGATGAACCCGTGTCGGCGCTGGACCTGTCGATCCAGAGCGCAATCCTGAACCTGCTGCTGGAACTTCAGGAGCGGCTGCAACTGGCCTATGTGTTCATCAGCCACGATCTCAGCGTCGTGCGTCACATCGCGGACGAGGTGATCGTCATGTATCTGGGGCGCGCGGTCGAAAAGGGCCCCAAGGCCGACGTGTTCGATGCGCCCTTTCACCCCTATACCAAGGCGCTGCTGTCGGCGACGCCCCGGGCCGAACCCGGCGCGGCGAAGGAACGCATCAAGCTCAGCGGTGAATTGCCGTCGCCCCTGTCGATTCCCGACGGATGCCCCTTTGCGCCGCGATGCTGGAAGGCACAGGCCAAATGCCGCGCGGAATTGCCCCTGCTGAACAATGAACGTCACACCGCGGCCTGTTTTTTCCCCGAGAACCAGGGCACCGCTTCGCCTTCGGCCGACGCGTGACAGGGTCCGGCCCGGGGCACGACGCCGACTTACCGAAACCGCCAGAGAGGGCATGGCATGAAACTGGCGGTCTGGCAGACGGAACCCCATAACGGCCCGGACGCGGCGCTGACGGCATTGGACGCGGCAGCGCGTGATGCGGCGGGCGCCGATGTCTTGCTGGCCCCGGAAATGGCGATCGGCGGCTATGCCATTGCACCCGGCCTGATCCGCCATCACGCTGGCATGGCCGATGGGCTGATCGCCCGGATCGCCGAGATCTGCACGCGCCATGACATCGCCATCGTCTGCGGGCTGGCGCTGCCCGGCCATCCGCTGCCGCTGAACGGTGCCGTCGCCATCGACCGCACCGGCCGCGAGTTGTCCCGCTATGCCAAGACGCATCTGTTCGGCCCCACAGACAATGGGCGTTTCATGCCCGGTGAGACGATATCGCCGGTGTTCGATCTGGCAGGATGGAAGGTCGCGCTGGCGATCTGTTACGACATCGAATTTCCCGAACTGGCGCAGGCGCTGGCGCAGCGGGGGGCCGATCTGCTCCTGGTGCCGACCGCGAACATGGTGCCGTTCGACAGCGTGGCCCAGCGGATGGTGCCGACACGGGCCGAGGAAAACGCCGTCTGCATCGCCTATGCCAATCTTGCCGGCGTCGAGGGCGAGGTGACCTATGGCGGTTTGTCCTGTATCTGCGGGGCCGACGGCGATGATCTGGCCCGCGCCGGTCACGACAGGTCGGAAACGATCACCGCCACCCTGTCACGCGATGGCCTGGACCGGGCGCGCACCCTTCAGACCCATCGCACCGACCGCCGTCCCGAGCTTTTCACCTGAGCACAAGAGAGGCCGCACATATGACGATGTCCCTTTTCGGCCCGGATTTCCCCTTTGCCTATGACGATTGGATCGCGCATCCGGCGGGCATTGGCGCGCTGCCCGACACGGCCCACGGCGCCAAGGTGGCGATCATCGGGTCCGGCGCGGCGGGGATCGTCGCGGGATATGAGCTGATGAAACTGGGCGCGCGGCCCGTGGTGTTCGAGGCGGGCGCCTTTGGCGGGCGGTTGCGGTCACACCGGTTCGAAGGCACCGACGTGATCGCCGAAATGGGCGGTATGCGGTTCCCGGTCTCATCGCGCGGGTTCTGGCATTATGCCGACCTATTGGGGCTGGACAGCGCGCCGTTCCCGAACCCGCTGACCCCCGCTGCCGGGTCCACCGTGATCGACCTGCTGGGCCAGACGCATTATGCGCAAACGCTGGCCGACCTGCCGGCCCTGTATCACGAGGTCGCCGAAGCTTACGATGCGGCGCTGGAACAGGGGGCGGACTTCACCGCGTTGAAACAGGCCATCGCCGACCGTGATCCCGCCCGGATCAAGGAAATCTGGGATCCCATAGTCCGCACGTGGGACGAACGGACGTTCTATGATTTCGTGGCCTCGTCCAGGGCGTTCCAGGGCCTCAGCTTTCGCCACCGCGAGGTGTTCGGCCAGGTCGGGTTCGGCACCGGCGGCTGGGATTCCGATTTCCCGAACTCCATGCTGGAAATCCTGCGGGTCAACGCCACGGAATGCGACGAAAACCAACGTTACATCAAGGGCGGTGTCGCGCAGGTGCCCCACGGTTTGTGGCGCCATGCGCCAGACCGCATCGCCCATTGGCCGAAGGGCACAACATTGGCCGCGCTTAACGGCGGTGCGCCGCGCGCCGGGGTGGCGCGGTTGCGGCGGGCCGACAACGGGCAGATCGACGTGACCGACCGCTGGGGGCGCTGTGACAGTTTCGACGCCGTGGTCGTCACCTGTCAGAGCCATATGCTGACCACCGCCATCGACACGGAAGAACGCCTGTTCAGCCACGAGATGTGGATGGCGCTGGACCGTACACGCTATATGCAGTCGGCCAAGACGTTCGTGATGGTGGATCGCGCGTTCTGGAAAGACACCGATCCCGCCACCGGGCGCGACACCCTGTCGATGACCCTGACCGACCGGATGACGCGCGGCACCTATCTGTTCGACAACGGGCCGGACCGCCCGTCGGTGATCTGTCTCAGCTACGCGTGGATGACCGATGCGCTGAAGGTGCTGCCGCTGGGGGTGGAAAAGCGGGTCGAATTGGCGCTGTCGGCGCTGGGACAGATCTATCCCGGTGTCGATATCCGCGGACATATCGTGGGCGAACCGGTGACGATCAGCTGGGAGAACGAGGCGAACTTCCTTGGTGCGTTCAAGGGCGCGCTGCCGGGACATTACCGGTATAACCACCTGATGTTCGGTCATTTCATGCAGGATACCCTGCCTCAGCATGAGTGCGGCATCTTCCTGGCCGGGGATGGGGTCAGCTTCACCCCCGCCTGGGTCGAAGGCGCGGTGCAGACGGCGTTGAACGCGACGGCCGGCGTGATCCGCCACCTGGGCGGCACGTTTCATACCGACAATCCATCACCCTGCGACCGCTATGACGCCTGGGGGCCGGTCAAGCTGCCGTGATGCTCAGGCCGTGGCGCAGCGCACGAAATGGCCCGGCCCGATCTCGATCAACGCGGACTCGGCCGGCACGGAATACACGTCGGGACGCCCGATGTCTTCGGGGCAGAACCGGTAGCCCGCGGGTGGTTCGGGTGCTTTCCCGGCCCGGCGGTCGCGGTCGGGGTGCAGCACGGTGTCGGGATCGGGGATCGTGGCGATCAGCTTGCGGGTATAGGGGTGCGTCGGGCGCGCGAAGATCGCGTCCCACCGGCCCAGTTCGACGATCTGGCCGAAATACATCACCGCTACGCGGTCGCTCATGTGTTCGACGACGCCCAGATCGTGCGAGATCATCACGAAAGACAGCGACAGATCCTCTTGCAGGTCCAGCAACAGGTTGATGATCTGTGCGCGCACCGACACGTCCAGCGCCGACACCGGCTCATCCAGCATCAGGATCCGCGGCCCCAGGATCAGGGCGCGGGCGATGCCGATGCGCTGTCGTTGACCGCCCGAGAACTCGTGCGGGAAACGAGCGCCGTGTTCGGGCAACAGGCCGACCTTTTTCAGGATGTCGGCCACCCGGTCGTCGATTTCGCTGTTCGGCGTGCCGTGCAGGCGCAGGGGGGCCGCCAGCGACCGATGCACGGTCTGGCGCGGGTTCAGTGACGCATAAGGATCCTGAAACACCATCTGCGCGATGCGCGCGCGATCCATCCGGCCGGGGGCATTGTCGCCGATGATCGACTGCCCATCGACCAGGATGTCGCCCGATGTCGGCTCCTGCAGGCCCATGACGGCCAGCGCGGTGGTGGATTTGCCGCAACCGGATTCGCCGACGATCGACAGGCATTCGCCGTGGCCCAGCGACAGGTTGATGCCGCTGACCGCGCGCAACAGGCGGCGGTTGCGCGCAAACAGCTTGTTGCCCACCGGGAAATGCACATGCAGATCGCGGATTTCCAGCAGCGGCGGCGCGGTGGTGGCGTTGTCCTTCATTCCACACCTCCCGCCATGCCCGCCCGCAGGCGCGGATCGCGCACCGGATTGCGTGGCTCGAAACAGAACTCCTGCAACAGGGTGTCGCGGTCCTTGATCAGGCTGTCGATATCCACCAGCCGCTGCCGTCCCGCCGCGCCGTGCCGCGTGCCCAGACGGGGCAGGGCGCCCAGCAGGCCCTTGGTATAGGGGTGGCGCGGATCGGCGAACAGGTCATAGGTATCGCGTTCCTCGACCAGGCGGCCCGAATACATCACGCCGACCCGTTGGCACATGTTGGCGATCACCCCCAGGTCGTGCGAGATCAGCAGAACCGCCGTGCCCCGGGCCGCGCAGAGTTCGGCGATCAGTTTCAGCACCTCGTCCTGCACCGTCACGTCCAGGGCGGTCGTCGGTTCGTCCGCGATCAGAAGGTCGGGGTCGCAGGCCAGCGCGATGGCGATCATCACCCGCTGCCGCATCCCGCCCGACATCTGGTGCGGATAGGCGCGCACCCGTTCCTCGGGCGCGGGAACGTGGACGGATGCCAGCGCATCGACGGCCTTGCGTCCCGCTTCGGCCCACCCCATGCCCTTGTGCAGCACGAACATCTCGGCGATCTGGCGGCCCACGGTCTTCAGCGGGTTCAGCGCCGTCATCGGCTCCTGAAAGATCATCGCGATCCTGTCGCCGCGCATCTGGCGCATGGCGCGATCGGTCAGATTCTGCAAATCGTCGCCCTTGAACAGGATCTGCCCTTGCGACACCTTCAGCGGTTTCTTCAGCAGCCGGATCAGCGACAGCGCGGTCAGGCTCTTGCCCGAACCGCTTTCGCCGACCAAGCCAAACGCCTCGCCCGGCATGATCGAAAAGCTGACGTCGCGGACGATATCCACCGATCCGCGCCGCCCCGGAATGCCGACATGCAGGTTCTTCAGCTCAAGCAGCGGGGCGTTGTGTTCGACGGGTTCATTCATTGCTGACGTGTCCGCATGTGGGGGTCCAGATAATCGCGCAGCCCGTCGCCCAACAGGTTGAACCCCAGAACCGTGACAAAGATGGCAAGACCGGGAAAGACCGCCGCCCAGGGTGCGATCACGATCAATTCGCGCGCGCCGGTCAACATGGCGCCCCAGCTTGGGAACGGCGGGCGGATGCCGAGGCCCAGGAACGACAGCGCCGCCTCGGCCAGAACCGCTGCGCCGATCCCGAGGGTCGAGATCACCAGGATCGGCCCGACCATGTTCGGCAAAAGCTGCGTCCACATGATGCGGATGTCGCTGTAGCCCAGTGTGCTGGCGGCCTGGACGTATCCCTGACCCTTCAGTGACAGGGTGGACGAACGCGCGATGCGACAGGTCCAGGACCAGTTGGTCAGCCCCAGAGCGATCAGCAGGCTGGGCAGTCCCGGCCCGAGGATCGCCATGATCGCCAGCGCAAAGATCAGCGACGGGATCGCCAGCATCACGTTGGTCAGCCCGTTCACCAGGTCATCCCACCAACCGCCCCAATAGGCGGCCGAGATGCCCAGCGACAGGCCGATGACCGAGTTGATGATCTGGCTGACGATCCCCACGGTCAGCGAGATCCGCGCGCCATACAACACGCGGGTATAGACATCGCGCCCCTGTTCGTCGGTGCCGAACCAGAACTGCCCGCTGGGCGGTTCTTCGGCATACATCAGGTTGGCGTCGAACACGGGGTCCAGCGATGTCAGCCAAGGCGCGAACACTGCGCCGACGATGACGATCAGGGTCAGCACACCCCCCAGCCAGAGGTTCAGGTTGAAACGTCTCATGTCTGTTTGATCCGTGGGTCGATCGCCGCATAGATGATATCGACGAAGGTGTTGATGAACAGGAACCACAGCACGATCACCAGGATCGTGCCCTGCACCACGGGAATGTCGCGGATCGCCACCGAATCCACCAGCAAGGTGCCGATGCCGGGCCACGAGAACAGCTTTTCGATCACCACCGCCTGGCCCATCATCGACCCGAACTGAAGCCCGATGGTGGTCACGACCAACACCATCACGTTTCGTGTCAGGTGCCAGCGGATGACACGCGAATTGCTCATCCCCTTGGAATGGGCGGTGCGGATGAAATCCTCGTTCGTGATTTCCAGAACACCGGCGCGGGTGGTGCGGGCCAGCAATGCCAGAGGTGTCACGCCAAGCGTGATGGCCGGCAGGATCAGGTATTTGAAATCGCCGCCGCCATAGCCGAAGCTGGGCAACCACCCAAGGATCAGCGCAAAGAAATACATCAGCAGGAGGCCCAGCCAGAACTGTGGCATCGACAGGCCCGACACGGCGCCGATCATCGTGATGGAATCCAGGATGCTGCCCGGTTTCAGCGCCGCGATGAACCCCAGCGGCACGCCGACCACGATGGCGAACACCATCGCCGCGATCGACAGTTTCAGCGAGGCCCAGATCCGGTCGCCGATCACTTCGGTCACCGGCTGGCGAAACCGGAAGGATTCGCCCATGTCGAACTGCAACAGGCCCGTCACATAATCGAAGAACCGGACATGCACGGGATCGTCCAGCCCGAACTGTTCGTTGATCCGCGCGACCATGTCGGCGTCCGCACCGCCACGTCCGTCGGACATCAGGCTGGACGCGAAACTGCCGGGAACGACGCTGAAGATCACGAAGATCAGCAGGACGACGGCGATGATCGTGGGAATAACCTGCAACAGCCGCCGGATCGTGAATCGCAGCATCGTCACTCCTTTCCGTGGTCCGGCGGCATCACGGGGATGCCGCCGGATCGGGGTTCAGACAGGGATCAGCGGCGCGATTCGGGCGCCGTGTCGTCGATCCAGATGTCTTCGTAGTTCTGGATCGCCAGCTCGGTCGCGTTCGCCTGCAATCCGTGCACCCAGGGCTGATAGGCCATCACCGCCTTGTTGTAGTTGAAGAACCACATCGGCGCTTCTTCCTGGATGATGTCGTTGGCCTGGCGCAGCAGCTCGGTGCGCTTTTCGGGATCGTTTTCGTCGCGGGCCTGTTCATACAGCGCGTCGAACTCGGCGTTGTCGAACCGCCAGTAGTTGCCGGAACTGACCGAGGTATCGGAATAGAAGCTGGTCATCACGGCAAACGGATCGGGCCCGGATACGTTGGACCACATGAACGAGTGGAAGTCGCCGGCCGGAACCTCGGCGCCCAGCACCGACGCCTCGACCGGCTTGGCCGTCACGCGGATGCCGGCCTCGTTCAGCATCGGGATGATCGCTTCGACGATGGTCAGGCCCCAGCTTTCGTTCTGCGTCGCCGTCAGCTCGACATCGACGCCATCGGGATAGCCGGCATCGGCCAGCAGCTGCTTGGCCTTCTCGACGTCGTATTCGTAGGGCTTGGCGTCCTTGTTGTAGGCGGGCGACGAAATCGGCAGGAAGCTGGTTGCGCGATACGCCTTGTTCTTGACCAGCTTTTCAATGATCAGCGGGGTGTTGATGGCGTGGTTGAACGCCTGGCGCACTTCCTTCTTGTCGAACGGTTCCCGCTCGGGGTTGAAGCCGACGTTGCGGGTATAGACTTCGGCCACCTCCAGGATGTGATCCTTCAGCGCCGGGTCGGCCTGATAGGTCACGTATTGCGACGGGCCCATCACCGACACGTCGATCTCGCCGTTGCGGAACGCCACGTCGCGGGCCGATGCATCGCTCAGCAGCAGGACGTTCACCTTGTCGAGGTAAGGTTTGCCCTCTTCATAGAAATCGTCGAACTTTTCCACCACGACACGGCTGCCGGGGATGTTCTCGACGAACTTGAACGGTCCAAGGCCGATGGGGTTGGTCTGCAGATCCTCGCGATCCGCTGCCCCGGCGGGATAGATCGCCGCGTTGACGCGCATCAGGTCGTATCCCGGCTCGGTCGCGCCGGTATAGGTGAGCGAGAAGGTCTTGTCGTCGATCTTCTTCAGACCCTCGATGTCCTTCGAGGTGTCTTCCTTATAGGCATCCACACCCACCAGGTTGGTGAAATACCGCGCGCCGGCGAAGGCGTTGGCCGGGTCGATGATCCGCTTGTAGGATGCGATCACGTCGTCCGAGGTCAGCGTCGTGCCGTCATGGAACTTGGCGTCGCGCAGGGTATAGGTGTGGGTGCGGCCCTCGTCCGAGACTTCGACCTTGGTGGCCAGCTCAAGCTCGGGCTGGCTGGTGTCCGAGTTCCAGTCATACAGGCTGCGATGGATCGCCTTGGCGACGAATTCATCCTGCACCGACGACGACGTCTGGATGTCCAGCGTGCCGAAGGTGCTGCCGTAGGGCGCGGTGAAGTTCAGGGTGCCGCCGGACTGCGGCGTGGCGTCCTGCGCCCATGCCGCGACGGCCG
Source organism: Oceaniglobus indicus (assembly GCF_002751875.1). Lineage (GTDB taxonomy): Bacteria > Pseudomonadota > Alphaproteobacteria > Rhodobacterales > Rhodobacteraceae > Oceaniglobus > Oceaniglobus indicus. The sequence goes on from NZ_NMZM01000002.1 coordinate 472,508, forward strand.
TTCCGGCCATCAGCATCGCGCTGAATGTAAGTGTTTTCATCATTTTCGGTTTCTCCCTGTCGGTTTCGATTTATATATTCGGGTGGGTCGGCCCCGTCTCAGCCGCCCGCCTCGTGCACGATCTTCCCACCGAGGATCGTCATGACGCAATGGGAATCTTTCAGTATCTCGTCCGGCGTCGCCTCCAGCAGGTTGCGCGAGAAGACGGCGACATCGGCCAACTGGCCGGGCACCAGCCGCCCCTTGACGTCGTCGGCCCCCTGCGAATGGGCGCCGTATTCGGTATAGGCGCGCAGGGCTTCGGCGTTGCTCAGCCGTTGGTCGGCGTCCATCACCGTGCCGTTCCAAGTCTCGCGCGTGATCATCTGGTGCAGGTTCGGCCTGGGGTCGGGTTTGCACACCGGCGCGTCGCTGCCGGTGGATGGCTTCAGCCCCATGTCGGTCCAGGTGCGGATCGGATAGGCCGATTGCGCCCGGTCGCCGCCCAGGACCGAGGCATAGCTGTTGCCGAAGTCATGCAGGAACACCTGCTGCGCCACCGGCAGGATGCCCGCCGCCTTCATCCGCGCGTTCTGTGACGCGTCGGGGTATCCGCAATGTTCGATCCGGTGATGACGCAGCGGGCCCGGCATGTCGGCCTGCACCTTTTCATAGGCGGTGATCAACTGTTCGATGGCTGCGTCACCGATGGCATGGCAGGCCATGCGGTAGCCCATGGCGTGATACTCGTGGACCATCCGGTTCAGCACGTCGTCGGGCAGGATCTGAACGCCGAAGTTGTCGGGCTGGCCGTCATAGGCGTCTTTCATCCAGGCGGTGCGCCCGCCGGTCGATCCGTCAAGGAAGATCTTGACCGCCCCCACGCGCAGCATGTCACAGCCGACGCCCGACACCAGCCCGGCGTCGAAACACTCCTGCACGATCGAGGTGTCGGGATCGCCCAGCAGCACCTGCCACACCCGCACCGGCAAGCGCCCATCGCGCAGGGCCAGGTGATAGGCGCGGATTTCCGAAAAGCCCGCGGCCATGCCCACGGCGGCATCCATGCAGGACGTGATGCCGTGGCGCAGCAGGTAGTTGCCCGCGCGTTCCGCCGCGGCGATCAATTCATCCACCGTCGGCGCCGGGGGCGCGTCGCGCAGCAACCCCTGCGCGTTCTCGGCCAGAAGCCCGGTCAGCCGGCCGTTGATCTTCTCGATCACACCACCCGACGGCGCGGGCGTGTCCATGGTGATGCCGGCCGCCTCGAACGCGCGGGAATTGCCCAGCGTGACATGGCCACAGGCCCGCACCAGGAACAGCGGGTGATCGGGCACGGCCTCGTCCAGCTCGCGCATGTCGGGATGGCGGCCGATGTCCAGCTTGACCTGGTCGTATCCGCGCGCCATGACCCAGCCGCCTTTCGGCGTGTCGGCGGCGCGCCGGCGCAGCGCATCCTGCAACGCGGTCAGGGTCGGCGCGGCGGCCGGGCTGGCATCGACCCATTCCATCCCCAGGCCCAGTGGCATCAGGTGCAGGTGGTTGTCGTTCAGACCCGGCGTGGCGAACCGCCCGTCCAGATCGACCATCCGCGTGTCCGGCCCGCGCAGCGCCGTGATCTCGGCGTCCGTTCCGGTGGCCAGGATCCGACCCTGCCAGATCGCCACCGCGTCGCAGATCCCGTCATCGAAACCGCGCCAGATCGTGCCGTTGTGAAGGATCGTTTCGGCCTGAACGGACGGCGTTGACATGCAGCGTTTCCTTGAATCGTCTCGGCGGTTGGCCGAAGGTTGCGCGGGACGAGTCGGAAAATCAAAGGAAAATTTCACCATGTGTAAAATCTGTCCGCAGATGCCCAGATCATGAGCGGCACGGATCGGCCCCGCGATCGGGCGGCTGCGCGGGGTCTGGCGGTCGGCACGCTGCCGTCTGGGCCGCTGGACGCGATCACCGATGTGACCGGCGTGATGGTGGGTCATTGCACCCTGAACGAGGGCGCGCGCACCCGCACCGGCGCCACCGCGATCCTGCCCCATGACGGCAACCTGTTCGCCCGGAAGGTGCCCGCGGCGTTGGATGTTCTGAACGGTTTCGGCAAGTTCGTCGGTGCCACGCAGATCGACGAACTCGGTGTGATCGAGACACCGATCCTGCTGACCAACACCCTGGCCACGGGGCGGGCCATCGACGCGCTGATCGCCCATACGCTGGACCATCCCGACAACGCCCGTGTCACGTCGATCAACGCGGTGGTCGGGGAAACCAACGACAGCCGCCTGAACGACATCCGCGCGCCCCGCCCCACCGTGGCCGAGATGCGCGCCGCCCTGGATGCGGCGAAACCCGGCCCCGTGGCCGAGGGTGCGGTGGGGGCGGGCACCGGCACCGTGGCGTTCGGGCTGAAGGGCGGGATCGGCACGTCGTCGCGGGTGGTCGACGGGTTCACGGTCGGCGTTCTGGTGCAGTCGAACTTTGGTGGCGATCTGCGGATCGACGGGCGGCCCGTGTCACAGGGTGCCGACGCGGACGGTTCGATCGTCATCATCTGCGCCACCGATGCCCCGCTGGACGCCCGCCGCCTGAAACGTCTGGCGCGGCGTTGCTTTGGCGGGCTGGCGCGCACCGGCGCTGCGCTCAGCCATGGGTCGGGCGATTACGCGCTGGCGTTTTCCACCGCGAAAGAAGGCGCTCTGCTGGACGATGCCGCATGCTCGCCCCTGTTCGTGGCGGCGATGGACACGACGCAGCAGGCGATCCTGAATTCGCTGCTGATGGCTGGGCCGATGGATGGCTATGACGCCGGCAAGGATCGACCGTCGCACGTTCCTGCGCTGGTGGTGCCGTGACGGTCGGTATCGCCGCCTTCGGCCCCGGTGCCGGGGCGGCGGTTGTGGCGGGCTGGAACGCAGCGGAAACCGGCGTCACCGGTGATATCGGCGGTTTCGCCGTTTTCACCGCCATCCTGCCCCAAGCGGGGCCGTTGTCGGTTCAGTGCCAGCGCGGCGGGCTGACCGCGGTCCGCGCGGCATGGGGCGATGTTCTGGGCCTGATGCTGCGGGCGCCGGTGGCGGCGGTGATCACATCCGGACCCGACCGCGCGGTGCCCCTGTCGCAATTCCTGGCGGCATCGCACAACGGCCTTGTGACGGGCCACCGGCGGCCGGACCGCGCCGGGGCCGATGGCGTGCCCGTCAACATCGCGGCCCTGCGCCTGTTGGATGCCGGCGCGACACCGGACGATGCCGTGAGACAAGTGACCGACGCCAACCCCGATATCGACGCGGGCCTGATCGCGGTGACCGCGAAGGCCGTGGCGCTGGCCGACACGGCCCTGGTGATGCACCGCCGCGACCGGGGCCGCGCATTGATCCGCCACCCCGACCGCGGGCTGGCCGTGCTGCACAATTCGATCCAGCCGCAGGCGGGGTACGCCGAACGGATCGCACAGGCGGGCATGACCGCGTTCAGCTGAACGCCTTCGCCGTCAGATCCGCATTGCGCAGGACACGTCCGCCCCGCGCGCCGGTTGTCACACCGTCGCGGCAGGCCTCGACCCCGTTGACCCAGACCGCCCTGATGCCGGCGGCCGCGCGGGTCGGTTCGGCGAAATCCGCCATGTCCGCGATCCTGGTGGCATCGAACAGAACCATGTCCGCGAACGCGCCCTCGCGCAGCACGCCGCGCCCGGTCAGGCCGAACCGCGCGGCGGGCAGCGATGTCATGCGGCGCAGCGCCTCGGGCAGACCGAACAGGCCGACATCGCGCACATAATGGCCCAGAACGCGCGGGAACGTGCCCCACAGGCGCGGATGCGGGCGCACGTCATGGGGCAGACCGTCGGACCCCACCATCGTCATGGGAAACTGCAGCACCCGGCGCACGTCTTCCTCGGCCATGGAGAAATAGACCGCTCCGGCCGGTTGCAGACGCGCCACGGCCTCGACCCGGCTGCACGCCATTTCGGCGGCAATATCCGACAATTCCCGCCCGGCCAGATCGGGGCGGGGTTTCGACCACGTGATGATGATGCGGTCCACCTCGGTCGCGCGTTTCGCTTCCAGCACGGTGGACGACGCGTTGTAGGGATAGACGTCCAGCGTCACCGGTTGTTCGGCCGCCCGCGCGGCGATCACCGGCAGGGTTTCGGCGGTGCGCCCCCGGTTGCGCGCATCCGTGACCTTGTGATGCGACAGGACGACGGGTACGTCGGCACCGCGCCCGATCTCGAACGCCTCTTCCATGGCGTCCAGCACGCCGTCGGCCTCGTCCCGCAGATGCGTGGTATAAACGCCGTTGAAACGCGCCAGAGGTTCGGCAACCTGCAGGATCTCGACGGTCGAGGCCGCGTTGGCCGGTTCGTAATACAACCCCGTCGACAACCCGATGGCCCCGTCGTCCAAAGCCCGGTCCAGCAGATCGCGCATCGCCCGCGCCTCGGGCCCCATTGCGGCACGATCCAGCCGGTCCATCGTCGCCAGGCGCAAGGTGGAATGGCCGACAAGACCCACCATGTTCACGACGGGTCCGGCATCGGCCACCGCCGACAGGTAATCGGCGTAGCGCGCGAACAGATCCCCCGGCCCCCGTGCGATCAGGTCCAGCGGCGGCACCACCCCGCCCGACCCGGGCAGCGGCGCCAGCGAGATGCCGCAGTTGCCGACCACCACGCAGGTCACCCCCTGCGTCAGCTTGGCCGCCATGTCGGTGGCCAGAATGGCGCGGTCGTCATGGGTGTGCACGTCGATGAAACCGGGCGACAGGGCCAGGCCGGTGCCGTCGATCTCGCGCTCCGCAGGGGCCGTGATGGTGTCGTCGATCCGCGCGATCCGGCCGTTGGCCACCGCCAGGCTTGCCGTGCGCCCCTCGGCCCCCGTGCCGTCGTGCAGGGTGACATCGTGCACGACCAAATCGAACCGGCCGCTCATGATGCGCGCCGGCGGACGCGCGCCGGATCCGCGGCGTCAACCAATCCCCGGAACAGGGCCAGTTGCAGCGGATCGGTGGCGAAATCGGCCTCGGGGTGCCACTGAACGCCCAGGACAAAGGGATGCGCCGTCGACTCCACCGCCTCGATCGTGCCGTCATCGGCGGTGGCTGTCACGCGCAGACCTGGGGCCAGCGTGCGGATCGCCTGGTGATGCGACGACGATACCGTGATCGTGTCGCGTCCCAGCACGGCCGAAAGGATGGACTCGCGGCCGACCGTCACCCGCTCGCGCGCCCAGAAGGCGCCTGTCGCGCGATCCGCGCGGTGCAGCGCGCCGGGATCGGCGATATGTTCGTGCAGGGTGCCGCCCATCGCCACGTTCAGCACCTGAATGCCGCGACAGATGAACAGCGCCGGCACGTCGCCGCGCGCCAGAAGCGCCCGCGTCAGGCCGATCTCGGCCCTGTCCCTGTCGGGACAGACGGTGCCAAGCGACGGGTGCGCGCCATCACCACCGTAAAGCGCCGGGTCCAGGTCGCCGCCACCGGTGAACACGATGCCGTCCAGTGCGTCCAGCCAGCGGTCGGGGTGTGGCTCGTCTCCGGGCAGGATCACAGGGGCGCCACCGGCCGCGCGCACGGCATCCACATAGGTGGCCGCGACAAGGTAATGTGCATCGTCGGGCGGATTGATCACGACTTTTTCCTGCCGTCCGTAACTGGTCAGGCCGATCAGCGGAACCATCGCATCCTCCCCGGTTGCACCTGCCAAGTGCTAGCGAAACCGGTTTTCTGCGTCAAACCGCATCATGCATCCTCTGGCCCGTCGGCGGCCGCCGCGCTATCACTTTGGCGAGTCCGACAGGGAGCATGGGTCGTGAAAGTCTATATCAGCGTCGACATCGAAGGCATTGCGGGCATCTCCCACTGGGATGAGGCCCTGGACAATGGATCGGACTATGCCACCTTCCGCACCTTCATGACGAACGAGGCATTGGCCGCCATCGAAGGCGCGCGGGCCGGTGGTGCGACCCGGATCGTGCTGCGCGATGCCCATGAAACGGGCCGCAACATGGATATCGCCCGCATCCCCGACGATGTGACCCTGATCCGCGGCTGGTCGGGCCACCCGTTCAAGATGATCCAGCATCTCGACGACAGTTTCGCGGCGCTGGTGATGATCGGCTGGCACGGTGCCGCCGGCAATGGCGGCAACCCGCTGGCCCACACCATGACGGGCCGCTTCGCCGATATCACGCTGAACGGCGAGCCGATGTCCGAATTCCTGATCCACGCCCATCTTGCCGCCACCTGCCGGGTGCCGGTCGTGTTCCTTGCCGGCGACGACGCGATCTGCACCCAGGCGCGCGCGCTCAACCCCGCCATGGGAACGGTGGCGACCAAGACCGGCCACGGCGCATCGATCACCGGCATCACCCCCGCGCGGTCGTGCCGGTTGATCGCCGATGGCGTCGCCGCCGCGCTGCAATCCAACCTGCGCGATCATGCCCTGCCCCAGGCCGACACCTATGTCATGGACCTGCGGTTCACCCATCCGCACCTGGCCCATGCCAAATCCTATTACCCCGGCGCCCGGATGATCGCCGATGACACGCTGCGGTTCGAACACGACGACATCTACGAGATCGCCCGCGCCCTGGGCTTCATGTGAAAGTCGCGCCATGCCGCGTCTGATTTCTTGCCGATCCAAATACTCCCGCCGGAGGCATCCGGCGCTTGCGATCCCGGCCGAAGGGCGATCAGGGGCACATGCGCAAGATCAAGTTCCATTCGGCCGGCAATTGGGCTAACTGGTCGAAATTCATTCAGTTACGCAACGAAAGTCCGAATGTGAATCAGGTAGACGACAAACTCCTTCCGATCCTCGACGAAGTCCTGCGCCGCAACGCGGGCGAGGCGGAATTTCATCAGGCCGTGCGCGAGGTGCTGGAAAGCCTTGGTCGCGTCGTGGCCAAGCACCCGCATTATCTGGATCACGCGCTGATCGAGCGGATCTGCGAACCCGAGCGGCAGATCATCTTCCGCATTCCCTGGGTCGATGATCAGGGCCAGGTCCGCATGAACCGCGGCTTCCGGGTTCAGTTCAACTCGGCCCTCGGCCCCTACAAGGGCGGGATGCGGTTTCACCCGTCAGTCAATGTCGGGATCATCAAGTTCCTGGGCTTCGAGCAGACGTTCAAGAACGCGCTGTCGGGCATGCCCATCGGCGGTGGCAAGGGGGGGTCGGATTTCGATCCCAAGGGCCGCTCGGACGCCGAGATCATGCGCTTCTGCCAGTCGTTCATGACCGAGATGTTCCGCCATCTGGGCGAATACACCGACGTTCCGGCCGGTGATATCGGCGTCGGCGGGCGCGAGATCGGCTTCCTGTTCGGGCAATACAAGCGGCTGACCAACCGTTACGAGGCCGGCGTTCTGACCGGCAAGGCGCTGGCCTATGGCGGATCGCGCGCCCGCACCGAGGCGACGGGATACGGCAACACCTATTTCGTGCAGTCGATGCTGGGCACCAGGGGCACCGATTTCGACGGCAAGAAGGTCGTCGTCTCGGGGTCCGGAAACGTCGCGATCTATACCATCGAAAAGGTGCAATCCTTCGGCGGCAAGGTCATCGCCTGTTCGGACTCCAGCGGTTACGTCGTGGACGAGAACGGCATCGACCTGGCGCTTCTCAAGGAGATCAAGAACGTCCGCCGCGAGCGGATGTCGCATTATGCCAAGCGGCGCGGCGACGGTGCGCATTTCATCGCCTCCGACAAGGGGTCGGTCTGGGATGTGCCCTGCGACGTGGCGATGCCTTCGGCAACGCAGAACGAACTGTCCGGCAAGGATGCGCGCAAGCTGATCGAGAACGGCGTGATGGCCGTGGGCGAAGGCGCGAACATGCCATCGACCCCCGAAGCGGTCCGCGCGTTTCAGGAGGCCGGCGTGCTGTTCGCGCCCGGAAAGGCCGCCAATGCGGGCGGTGTGGCGACCTCGGCGCTGGAAATGCAGCAGAACGCCAGCCGCGACAGCTGGACCTTCGCCCAGACCGAAGCCCGGCTGGCGGCGATCATGCGCGACATCCACGACACCTGTCACGACACCGCCGAAGAATACGGCGCGCCGGGGAACTATGTCCTGGGCGCCAACATCGCGGGCTTCGTCCGCGTGGCCGAAGCGATGCGGATGCTCGGAGTCATCTGATCGGCTGATACAGGTCGCCGCCGCCGGCGCTTGGCGACCTGTCCCTGTGCCGGACGCTAGAGCGCGGACAGAAGCGCATCGTGACGGGCGGTGAACTCCGCCCGCACGATCACCGGCGCGCGCAACACGATCTCCAGTCCAGCGATCATTGCCGGATCGGGCCGTCCGAAAAAGCGGGTGCTCTCGGTCTCGGAAAATCCGGCGATCCGGGTCGCTTCCATCCAGGCGCTGATCCGGTCGGCCTTCTTGATCCGCGACTTCACCGTCTTGGGGATCTGCGCCGGCAGGCCGAACCGCAGGTGGATGGCCGCCATCAACCGGTCGTCCAGCGCGCCGTATCCCGGCCCCACCGCCGCCTTCACCGGTGAAATCATGTCGCCGATGACGTATTCCGGCGCATCGTGCAGCAATGCCGCCAGCCGCCATTTCGCCGGTGCGGCGGGTTCCAGGCGCGCAAACAGCGTTTCCACCAGCAGCGAATGTTCGGCCACCGAATAGGCATAATCGCCCCGTGTCTGCCCGTTCCAGCGGGCGACGAAGGCCAGACCGTGGGCGATATCCTCGATCTCGATATCCATGGGCGTCGGGTCCAGCAGGTCCAGCCGGCGGCCCGACAGCATCCGTTGCCACGCGCGTGGTTGTTTCATCGTCCCCTCCTGACGTCTGGCCGCGTCATGCCGGGTGTCGCGCATTGCCGCAAGGCCATTGCGGTGCTACCTCCCCCGCAACATCGCATTCACCCGAGGAGTCTGGCATCATGGCCAAGGATTACATCGTCAAGGATATCGCGCTGGCCGCCTATGGCCGCAAGGAACTGGACATTGCCGAAACGGAAATGCCGGGGCTGATGGCGCTGCGTGCGGAATACGGCGACAGCAAGCCGCTGAAGGGTGCGCGCATTGCCGGATCGCTGCACATGACGATCCAGACGGCGGTGCTGATCGAAACGCTGGTGGCGCTGGGCGCCGATGTGCGCTGGGCGTCGTGTAACATCTTTTCGACCCAGGATCACGCGGCGGCGGCGATTGCCGAATCCGGCGTGCCGGTGTTCGCGATCAAGGGCGAAACGCTGGAAGAATATTGGGCCTATGCCGACCGTATCTTCGATTTCCCCGATGGCACCTGCAACCTGATCCTGGACGATGGCGGCGACGCGACGATGTATATCCTGATCGGCGCCCGGGTCGAAGCCGGCGAGGACGATCTGATCGCCGTGCCGAAATCGGAAGAGGAAGTCGCCCTGTTCGCCCAGATCCGCAAGCGCATCGCGCAAAGCCCCGGCTGGTTCGCGACACAGCGCGACGCGATCAAGGGCGTGTCGGAAGAAACCACCACCGGCGTGCATCGCCTGTATGAGCTGGTCAAGCAGGGGCAACTGCCGTTCCCGGCGATCAACGTCAACGATTCGGTCACCAAGTCGAAGTTCGACAACAAGTACGGCTGCCGCGAATCCCTGGTCGACGGGATCCGTCGGGCCACCGACACGATGATGGCGGGCAAGGTCGCCGTGGTCATGGGATACGGCGATGTCGGCAAGGGATCGGCGGCGTCGCTGTCGGGTGCCGGCGCGCGCGTCAAGGTGACCGAGGTCGATCCGATCTGCGCGCTTCAGGCGGCGATGGACGGATACGAGGTGGTCCTGCTGGAAGACGTGCTGGCCACTGCCGACATCTTCATCACCACCACCGGCAACAAGGACGTGATCCGCATCGAGCATATGCGCGAGATGAAGGATATGGCCATCATCGGCAACATCGGCCACTTCGACAATGAAATCCAGGTTGCCGCGCTGAAGAACCACAAGTGGACCAACATCAAGGAACAGGTCGACATGATCGAGATGCCGAACGGGCATCGGTTGATCCTGCTGTCCGAAGGGCGTCTGCTGAACCTCGGCAATGCGACGGGCCATCCGTCGTTCGTGATGTCGGCGTCATTCACCAACCAGGTGCTGGCGCAGATCGAACTGTGGACCAAGGGCGATGAGTACAAGAACCAGGTCTATATCCTGCCCAAGCACCTGGATGAAAAGGTCGCGCGCCTGCACTTGGACCGGATCGGCGTCAAGCTGACCAAGCTGGACCCGGAACAGGCGGCCTATATCGGCGTGTCGCCGGACGGGCCGTTCAAGCCCGAACATTACCGCTATTGATCGGATCGCCGCCGGGTCATCCCGGCGGCGATTTTCATTTCGGGCTCAGCAGCCAGGCGGTTTGGGTGGCGGGGATCCGTCCCTTCAGGCCGCCTGAAACCTCGGCCTGTTCCAGCAACTCGATGGAGTAGGCGTCGGAATACCGCTGTTCCACCTCGTCCGCGGTTACCGAAAACGGCGGCCCGTCCATCGCATCCTGATCATAGGTCAACGTCACCAGGATCTGCGGCGCGTGCCCGCTCAGGGCGCCCAGGTGCCGGGCATACCGCAGGCGCATGTCGTCGGGCAGGGCAATCAGGGCCGCCCGGTCGAACACGGCATCGACCGGGCCGATATCGCCGGCCTTTAGCGCGAAGATGTCGCCGACATGCACGGTCAGGCGTGGACCCGACAGGCGCAACGCGCCGTCGACCATCGTTGCTTCCGGGGTCTGTCCGAGATCGTCGAACAGCTGGCGCACGGCCTTCTCGCTCAGCTCGGCACCGACGACCCGGTATCCGTGGTCCAACAGCCAGTGGATGTCGCGGGTCTTGCCGCACATCGGAACGAAGACCGACGCGCCCGCCGCCACGGCCAGCCGGGGAAAGTGTTCGACCAGCATGGCGTTCGGCCGGTCCTGGTGAAAGCCGATCTGGCCGCTGTCCCATTTGGCGTGCCAAAATCCGTGTTCCATCGCCGATCCCTTTCCGTATCCTGTGCCGCCACCGCCGAAATCGGCGTCATTTGGCCCTAACCCTACCGTTTACCCATGTTGGCGGTTGTCACAATGCCGAAGGCCGGGTTCATATGGCGCCACGCGAGACGACACTCAAAAATGAAAAGGAGAGGGACAGATGGGAAAGCGCGACGATCTGATCGAACGATATGCGGCCGACCTGCGGGACAAGTGCGGGATGACCCCCGACATGGACCTGTTGACGAAGGTGACCATCGGCTGCGGTCCGGCGATCTATGACGCCGATGCGGCGACCATCGCGGCCACCCAGCCGGGCGAGCTGGAGACGGTCAAGAACAACTTCCTGATCCGCAAGCTGGCCCTGCCCGACAGCCCCGACCTGATGGATGCGATCCACAAGGTGATCGACATCTACGGCAAATCCGAACGCAACAAGTATCGTGCCGTCGTCTATTACATGCTGACCAAGCATTTCGGCAAGGAAGCCATCTACGGCTGACCTGCGGCGACAGGGGCGGTCTTCTAGGACAGGCCGCCCAGTTCGCGCACGATGTTCCACTCCGTCTCGGTCACCGGCTGTACCGACAGGCGGGGCCGTTTGACCAGGACCATGTCGGCCAGGCGCGGATCGTCCTTGCACATGTCCAGGGTGACCGGCGTCGGCATGGGTTCGCGCGCCTTGATGTCCACGCACTCCCATTTGCCGGTGTCGTCGGTGCTGTCGGGGTGGGCCTCGGCGATCACCTCGACGATGCCGACCACCGCCTTTTCCGATTGCGAGTGATAGAAGAAGCCCAGATCGCCCACGGCCATCTCGCGCATGATGTTGCGCGCCTGATAGTTGCGCACGCCGTCCCATTCTTCGCCGGCGTCGCCCCTGGCAACCTGATCGTCCCACGACCAGGCCGAGGGTTCGGATTTGAACAGCCAGTAACGCATCTTTTCCTCCCGACGTGGTTCAGGCCTTGGCGCCCTTCTTGCCGCTGCCCAGTTGCGGCGCGGCGGTTTCGTCCAGTGGCCAGCGCGGTCGCGCGGCCAGGTCCATGCCGTCAAGCAACCCCAGGCGAAACCGTTCGATCCCGACCCAGGCGATCATCGCGGCGTTGTCGGTGCACAGCGCCAGCGGCGGCGCCAGGAACCGGGTGCCGGTGTCGGCGCACAGCGTGGTCAGACCATCGCGGATCGCGGTGTTGGCCGCAACACCTCCGGCAACGGCGAACACCGGCTGGTCCGGTTGCAGCGTCAGGTATTCGGCCAGCGCACGGCGCGATTTCTCAACCATCACGTCGCGTACCGCCTGTTGAAACCCGGCGCACAGGTCGGCACGGTCGCCGGTCCGCAGGCCGCCATGGGCCGCAATCACGTGGTCGCGTTCGCGCAACAGTGCGGTCTTCAGACCCGAAAACGACATGTCCATCCCCGCCCGGTCCAGCAACGGGCGCGGAAAGGCGAAGCGGTCGGGATCGCCCGCCAGCGCGGTGCGTTCGACCGATGGGCCGCCGGGTTGCGGCAGGGCCAGCAGGCGCGCCGTCTTGTCGAAGGCTTCGCCGGGAGCGTCGTCGATGGTGCCGCCCAGCCGGGTAAAGCGGGTGGCCGAATGGACCAGCAGAAACTGGCAATGCCCACCCGACACCAGCAGCATCAGATAGGGAAACGCCGCCATGTCCGTCAGGCGCGGCGTCAGGGCGTGACCGGCCAGATGGTTCACCCCGATCAGCGGCAGGCCCGATCCCGCCGCCAGCCCCTTGGCGCACATCACACCCGACATCACGCCGCCGATCAGCCCCGGCCCCGCCGTCACCGCGATGGCATCACAGTCGCGCAACCCGATCCCCGCATCGGCCAAGGCCCGCTCGACGCAATGGTCCAGCTTTTCGGCGTGGGCGCGGGCGGCGATTTCCGGCACCACGCCGCCGAACCCGGCATGCAACGTCGTTTGCCCATGCACGACGGACGACAGGATGTCCGGCATCGCGCCGTGATCGTGGCGGACCACTGCGGCAGCCGTGTCGTCACAACTGCTTTCGATGCCGAGAATGGTTGTCATGGGGTGGGCCGCCGGTTGCGAGGGGGTGATGGCGCAGGTATCACTGCGGTTCAGTCACGGCAATCCTTTGAGCGGAGTCCACCATGGCCACGTTGTTGCTGACACGCCCGGAACCGGCCGCGAAATCCTTTGCGGCCCTTTGTCACGCACGCGGGTTCGCGGGCGATGTCGTGATCTCGCCGGTGATCGAAATCGCACCGAAAGGGACGGTGCCGGATCTGGCCTCGTATCCGACGCTGATCTTCACATCGGCCAACGGGGTGGCACAGGTGTCCGGCCCGTTCGCACAACATCACCGGGCCTATGCGGTCGGTGACCACACCGCCGCCGCCGTCCGGGAACGCGGGGTGCCATGCCAATCCGCCGCCGGCACGGTCGAGGATCTGCTGGCCCTGCTGATCGCCGATCAGCCGCCGACGCCGCTTTTGCATCTGCGCGGCACCTTTTCGCGCGGTGATCTCGCGGGGCGACTGCGTTCCGCCGGTCTGCCCACGGACGAGGCCGTAGTTTACGACCAGGCGCCTAGCGCGCTGACATCCGAGGCGCTGCGCCTGCTGGACGGGACCGGGCCGGTGATCATGCCGCTGTTTTCCCCCCGGTCGGCGACACTGCTGGGGCAGGCGCTGTGCGAATCGGTCGCACCCCTGCGCCTCTGCGCCATCAGCGATCGCGCCATGCGACGTTTCGAAACCGCCGCGGGGCCAGCGGTGATGGCGAAGGTCCAGGCCGCGGGCATCGCCGCACGGCCCGATGCCGATGCAATGGCGGATCTGTCGGTGTCCATGGCAAGCGGATGAAACACTTGTTGGCATGGACCCGAAAAGATAGTGTCCACGTTGGTGGTGCAGGGCCGGCAGTGCCGGAAATCAGCGAAAGGTATTTTCAGCGTGGCGAAATCCGACAAGTCGAAAAAGTCCGAAGACAAGCCTGAGAGCCTCGGAGATGAGTCCCTGACTTCAGCGACGGACGCCACGACATCGGAAACCGGCGGAAACGGACGGCTGACCGACCCGGATATCCTGGTTCCCGGCAAGAGCGACGCCGCAGAAACCGATACCATGACGCAGGTGAACGCGCCCGAAGATACCGTTTCGGCTGATGATTCCGTCTCGACGGACGATAGCGCCATCGATCCGGTGTCGCCGATCGACGCGACGCCCTCGGCCGATCTGCCCGGCGGCGACGATCCGGCGGTGTTCCAGGCCGAAACCGAGGAACGCGCCGCCGCCGCGCGCGACCCCGACACGGCCACCCCGCCACCACCGCCCGGCAGCACCCCGGAACTGGCTCCCGTTCCCGTCGAAGCCCCGCGCATCGCCAAGGGGCCCGGGTTCTTTACCCTGCTTCTGGGGGGTCTTGTGGCGGGTGCCATCGGTTATGCCTTGGCCAGCTTTGGCGTCTTGAACCCGAACGCCGAAACCGGCGAGCAACGCATGGCGGAAATCGCCCAGCGTCTGGACGATCAATCCTCGCGGCTGGACACGTTGTCGGAAACCGCGACAGGTGCCGCGACCCAGGCCGAAGCCGCCGCCAGCCAGGATGATCTGGCCACGGTTCAGGACCAGATCGCGACCGTCAGCGCGGCGCTGGACGATCTGCGGGCCGATCTGGGCGCCGCGTCGGCCGCAGCCCCGGCACCGACGGAACCGGCCGAGGCTGGCGATTCGACCCCATCGCAGGCCGAAACGCCCGATCTGACACCCTTGATGGCCCTGCCCGAACGGGTGGCCGAATTGTCGGACCGCCTGGACGAGATCGCCGCCCGCGTCGATACCATCGCCGCCGACGTCGAAGACAAGGCGCCGCTGTCCGGTCTGGATGCCTATGAGACGCAACTTCAGGCGCTGCAATCCAATCTCGACGAACAGCGCGCGGCCATCGATGACGCCCGCAGCGCGGCCGCCGATGCCCGCACGGCCGCGGCCGACGAAACCAATCGAATCACCGTTCAGGCCGCGCTGGCCCAGATTGCGGCGGCACTGGAAAGCGGCGAACCCTTCGTCGCGCCGGTTGCCGACCTGCGCAACGCCGGGGCAATCGACGTGCCTGCCGCGCTGGGCGACGTGGCAAACGACGGGGTCGCCACCATCGCCGCGCTGCAACGGGACTTTCCGCCGGCCGCCCGCCGCGCCCTGTCGGCTTCGATCCGCGAGACATCGGGCGATGGCGGAGCGTTGGACCGGTTCGGCGCCTTCCTGCGTGACCAGACCGGCGCGCGGTCACTTGACGCGCGCGAAGGCGATGACCCCGACGCGATCCTGTCCCGCGCACAGGCCGCGGTGCGCACCGGCGATCTGACCACAGCGTTGGCCGAAATCGAAAGCCTGCCGCCATCGGGTCAGGCCGAGATGGCCGATTGGGTCGACCGGGCGCAGAACCGCATCGCGGCACGGGCCGCGTTGTCGGATCTGACGACCGCACAGAACAGCAACTGAGGACGCATTCATGCTCTGGTCACTTATCAAAATCGTCCTCTTCATTGCCATCGTCGCGGGTTTGACCCTGTTGGCGGGCAACCTCATGCAAACCGACGGCAGCGTGGTCGTGTCGATCGCCAACGTGGAATTCACGCTGGGGCCGCTGCAACTGGCCATCGCCCTGCTGCTGTTGCTGTTCGCGGTCTGGCTGATCCTGAAGATCATCGGCCTGCTTGTGGCTTTCGTCCGTTTCCTGAACGGCGATGAAACGGCGATGTCGCGCTATTTCGATCGCCACCGCGAGCGCAAGGGATTCGAGGCACTGGCCGACGGCATGCTGGCCCTTGCGGCGGGCGAGGGCAAAGAAGCCATGGCCAAGGCCCGCAAGGCCGAAAAATATCTGCACCGGCCCGATCTGACCAACCTGATCTCGGCCCAGGGGGCGGAAATTGCCGGCGACGACCGCAAGGCGATCGAAGCCTACAAGGCGCTTCTGGCGGATGATCGCACCCGGTTCGTCGGGGTGCGCGGGTTGATGAAGCAGAAGTTGGCAGAAGGCGACACCGATACCGCGCTGAAGCTGGCCGAAAAGGCCTTTGCATTGAAGCCGAAGCATGCCGAAACCCAGGATATCCTGTTGCAGCTTCAGGCCGGCCATGCCGATTGGTCCGGCGCGCGCCGCACGCTTGGCGCCAAGTTGAAGACGGGCACGCTGCCGCGTGACGTGCACAAGCGGCGCGATGCCGTGCTGGCCCTCTCCGAAGCGCGCGACGTTCTGGATGACGGCAAATCCATCGAAGCGCGCGAGGCCGCGATCGAAGCCAACCGCCTGTCACCCGACCTGATCCCGGCCGCTGTGATGGCGGCACGCGGCTATATCGCCAACAACCAGGAAAAGTATGCGGCGCGCGTGCTGAAAAAGGCCTGGGCCGTGCAGCCGCATCCCGATCTTGCGGCGGCTTTCGCCGAAATCCGTCCCGACGAAACCCCGTCCGAGCGGATCCGGCGGTTCACGACCCTCACGCGGATCAAGCCGGACCACCCCGAGACGCGGATGCTTCTGGCCGAACTGAACATCGCGGACGAGAATTTCCCGGCGGCCCGCCGCGCCTTGGGCGATCTGGCCACGGCCGACCCCACGGCCCGCTCGGTCACCATCATGGCGGCGATCGAACGCGGCGAAGGGGCGGACGATGCCGTCGTGCGCGGCTGGCTGACACGCGCCCTATCGGTGTCGCGCGGTCCGCAATGGGTGTGCGACAACTGCCACACGATCCACAGCAACTGGACCCCGGTCTGCGACGCCTGCGGCGCCTTCGACACACTGTCCTGGACGGTGCCGAAATCGGGCGAAGTGGCGATGCCGGCCAGCACGGGCATGTTGCCCCTGATCGTCGGTCGCGCCGCCGACGAAGAGAGCAAGGCGGTCCAGACAGTGCCGGCCGAGCCGGTCGATGCCGAAATCGTCACGGCGGATGAAACGCCCAGCCCGGTTCCCGAAGACACGCCCGATCCGGTGGTCGACACCCGCAGCCAGGCACCGGACGCGCCGAACAGAAACGCCTGACACGCCAGCTCCAGACCGACGCGGCGGCCGGGAAAGCTCCGCCGCCGCGTCACCGCCTGACGAAGAGGCTTGACGCTGAAAATCCGGGCGCCTAGGACAGGCTTGATTAATGTCGAAGCCCAGACCGCGCAACGATGTTGCACGGTTGCAACGATAGAGAATGGCGAGATTCCCGCGCACAAGGCGTGATCTTGCAAAGACCACGGGCCGCAAGTATCGCGGCACCACAGGATGCCCCAATAGCTCAGCCGGTAGAGCAACTGTTTCGTAAATAGTAGGTCGGCGGTTCGAATCCGTCTTGGGGCACCACATTCACCGCTCGAACAGTCCAGGCACACCGACGAACCTCCATCGCTTCGCGGGGGGCGGATTGTGAACGGCCCGGCGACTGACACCCCTTCGGTGAAGGGGGGTTTGAAGCGGTGGTTCCTGATCTTCATGGGTTTTGCAGTTATACCGAAGATGCGACAGCAGCAGGAGATGAAGCGGCTCTGTCATTACCCCGGCCTCTCTTTCCGATCACTCCTGCGGGCTGAAGCCCCATCATGATCCAGGGTGCGGGCGTGCTTTTTGCCCACATCCTGGCGGATCCCGGGATGGGTGCCGGGGTCCTGTCACTCGGCAAGCGTTTGCGCCAAACGCATGAGCGACACGGCTTCGCGGCGATAGCCGTAAGGATCGGCTCCGGTGTTGGCCGCGCCCAGGTCGATGGCATCGTCGTAGGACCAGCCGTTCAGATACTTGCCGTCACGCAGGAGTTGACCAAAGCCCGCGATCGCCGCGGCGAACGCGGTGTCTGGATCGGCGGGCGCGATGGCGTTCGGTATGACGACTTCGGTCAGGGTGCTTTCCTGCGCGCCCGGGGCTTTCGCGCGCAGGCGCAGCAGGCCCAGTTCATCGGCGTCGCCGCGCACTTGCTTTGCATCACCATAGCGCAACGTATCGTTCAGCGTGGCGGGCGATCCCACCGGCGTGACCTCGTAAAGCGCGGTGACCTGGTGTCCGGCGCCGATCTCGCCCGCATCCACGGCGTCGTTGTTGAAATCCTCGCGGCGCAGGGCGCGGGTTTCATAGCCGATCAGGCGATATTCCGCGACCGCCGCCGGGTTGAATTCGACCTGCACCTTGGCGTCGTCGGCGATGGGAAACAGGGCGCCGGTCAGCTGGTCGACCAGCACCTTCTGCGCTTCGGACAGCGTGTCAATATAGGCCGCCGTGCCATTGCCGGTCTGGGCCAGCGCCTGCATCGTGGCATCGTCAAGGTTGCCCCGTCCGAACCCCAGAACCGACAGGTAGGTGCCCGAGTTTCGCTTGTCCGCGATGAAATCCTTCAGGTCATCGGGGTTGGACAGACCAACATTGAAATCGCCGTCGGTGGCCAAAAGGACGCGCGAGACCTCGCCCGTTTCGGTCATGCTTTCGGCGATGGCATAGGCCTGTTGCAGACCGGCCTGACCTGCGGTGGAACCTCCGGCGGCAAGGGTTTCCAGTGCGTTCAGGATCGTGGTGCGTTCGCCCGTCGGGGTCGGCGGCAGGGCAAGGCCCGCGCTGCCGGCATAGGTGACGATGGCGATCTCGTCCTCGGGGCGCAGTTGCGTCAGCATCAGCCGGAAACTCTGCACCAGCAGACCCAGCCGGTCGGGGCCGTTCATCGACCCCGAGGTGTCGATCAGGAACACCAGGTTCAGCGGCGGACGTTCGGCGATGGCCGGCATCGCGCCTTGCAGGCCGATCTTCAACAGACGGGTGTCGGCGTTCCACGGGGTCTGTGTCACCGTGACGGTGGCGCGGAACGCGGCGTCGTCCTGGGGCGCGGGATAGGCGTAGGGGAAATAGTTCACCATCTCCTCGATGCGCACGGCGTCGCTCGGCGGCATCTGGCCGCGCAGAAGCGACGAGCGGATCACCGCATAGCTGGCGGTGTCGGTATCGGTGGAGAATGTCGAGACAGGATCGTCGGCGGCGATCTTTACCGGATTTTCATCGGCGTTCGCGAAGGTTTCGGTGTCGGATTCGACCAAAGGTGCCGGTTCCATCGGGGGGGGCATGGCGGATGTCTTCGTCTGGCGCGTCATGCCTTGATCGGCCCCGACCGGGGCGTCAAATGTCCGGGTCGACCCCATTTCAGGGGCCGCCGACGGCATGATGGGCGCGAAACGGGGGCTTGGATCGACAAACACATCGTCCACCGGCACGAACTCGACCGCCGGTTCGGTTGCCGGAGAGTCCACGCCGGCGGTGACGGGCGACCGGTCGCGATCTGCTGTGGGAAAAAGAACCCCGCGGGTATCCGGGAGGGCGACGAACACCGCGCAGGCGACCAGCGCGGTCGTGGCGGTCAATCCGCCTTTGGTGGTGAGGCTGTGAAACATGCGGGCGGCTCCGGTCCTGAGGGATGCCCGAAATGTCGGGCGGTCCTGTCTGGAACGGACCCCGCTGGCGGATCCTTGGGTCGCGTCGAAAATTTCCTGCGCGCGGGCAAGGTTTCGCGCCCGCGCTTCCCGGTCCGGCGCCGGGGTGGCGCGGCGCATCGCGTCGGTCAGGTCGTCGAGCGGATCGTTCATGCTGTCCCCTCCTTCGGGGTCATGGCGCGCAACCGTTTGCGGGCCTCGGACAATCGCCAGCTGACGGTGCCTTCGGAAATTTCCAGCACGGCGGCGGCTTCGGCGTGGGTCATGTCTTCGCCGACGGTGAGGGCCAGCGTGTCGCGCAGGTCGTCGGGCAGGGCGGCCATGGCGGTCGTCAGCCACGCGTCACGCTCGCGGTCTTCGGCAATGCCGGCCTGGCGCGCGATCTCCCAGTCGCCCCAACCGGTGGCCGCCTTGGCATGGGTTGCGTTGCGGCGGCGGCGGTCATGGGCGGCGTTCACCGCGACGCGGTAAAGCCAGGTGGTGAACCGCGCCTGCACCCGGTAACGGCGCAGCTTGGCGGGCAGGGCGGCACAGATGTCCTGGGTCAGATCCTCGGCCTCGGCCCGTGCGCCGGTCAATCGAAAGCAGAGCGCGAACAGCCGGTCATAGCACCGCTCGAGCAGCAGGGCAAAGGCCGCCCCGTCGCCGTTCGCGGCCGCTTTCGCCAGATCCTCGTCCGATGTGTTCATGCGCATGACATTGGGTTGGACGCGGACGCGCGGTCAATCCTTGGCGGCGCGGCGGATTATTTTCGTGCAGGTCTGGCAGGCGGACCCGTAGGATGATCATATCACGGCGAAACATCGAAGGAGTCGGCCCATGGAATGTGTGTTTGTTCAGGTGCGGTGCGTGCCCGGTGAAACCTATCGCGTGGCCGAAGAAATCGTGCAGCGCGAACTGCACTCGGAGCTCTATTCCACCAGCGGCGATTTCGACCTGCTTCTGAAGATGTATATCCCGTCCGACACCGATATCGGATTGTTCATCAACGACAACCTGCGCACGATCAAGGGAATCGAGCGGACACTGACAACGCTGACGTTCAACGCGTTCTAGGCGTCAGCCGCCCGCGAACACCTGTGTGCCCAGCGTTTTGCCGCAGAGCGCGCTGTCCTTCGGATCGACGGCCATTCCGAAACCATGGCGGGTCAGATCGGCGGACAGGATGTTCCTGCGATGGCCGGTGCTGTCCATCCAGCGCGCAACCAAATCGTCGGCCATCGTGCGATAGGTCAACCTGTCGTAAAGCCGACCGCTGTCGGCGTCGCGAAACTCGCAGGCGTCCCGATCCACAACGCTGAAACGATCGCCGTCGTCATAGTCGACAAAGAAACCGGTGATCAGGTTCTCGGCCAGGTTCACGTTGCCGATACCGGCATCGTCGGCCCGCTTGCGCAACGTCTCGCGGCCCTCGACGGGCGATTGGTGGGCGAAAAACCCCCGCTGCGCCATGTCCCGCGAATACCGCTCGGCCATGTCGACCAATGCCGGATCCGTGGCCAGCGGCGCCAACCCTCGCGCGCAACGCACGGTGTTGGTGGCCGCCCGCACCGCTTCGGACAGGGCCGTCGCGTCGTGGGTTCCGTCATTGGGCACGATCTGTTCCGCCTTGGGCACATCCACGTCGCAGGACGCGGCGAATGCCGCACCCGGACACATGAGAACGGCGGCGAAAAGGCATCGGATCGCATTGCGCAATGTCATTCCCCTTCGCCGCCGTTCATCGTTCATGGGTCAGACCGACAAACAGACGTATTTGATCTCGAGGTAATCCTCGATGCCGTACTTGCTGCCTTCGCGGCCCAGACCGGATTGCTTGACGCCGCCGAACGGGGCCACCTCGGTGGAGATGATACCGGTGTTGACGCCGACGATGCCGTATTCCAGCGCCTCGGACACCTTGTAGACGCGGCTCAGATCCTTGGCATAGAAATACGCGGCAAGGCCGAAGATGGTGTCATTGGCCATCTCGATCACCTCGTCCACGTCGTCGAACCGGAACAGCGGGGCGAGCGGGCCAAAGGTTTCCTCGGTGGCGACGGCCATGTCCTGGGTCACGCCGGTCACGATGGTGGGCTGAAAGAACGTGCCGCCCAATTCATGGGGCGCGCCACCGGTCAGAACCTTGGCGCCCTTGTCGGTGGCGTCCTTGATGTGGGCCTTGACCTTCTCGACGGCGTCGCTGTCGATCAGGGGGCCGAAGTCGGTGCCGTCCTTCAATCCGTCGCCGACGCTGCGCTTGGCCAGGGCCGCGCTCAGCTTTTCGGCAAAGGCGTCATATACGCCGGCCTGCACATAGATCCGGTTGGCACAGACGCAGGTCTGACCGTTGTTGCGGAACTTGCACATCATCGCGCCTTCGACGGCCGCATCCAGATCGGCGTCGTCGAAGACAATGAACGGCGCGTTGCCGCCCAACTCCATCGAACACTTCATCACCTGATCGGCGGCCTGCTTCAGCAGGATGCGGCCCACTTCGGTGGATCCGGTGAACGTCAGCTTGCGCACGGCAGGGTTCTCGCAGAACTCCTTGCCGATGGCCGACGACGACGACGACGGAATGATCGACAGGATTCCCTTGGGCAATCCGGCGCGGTCCGCCAGAACCCCCAGCGCGAGGGCGCTCAGCGGGGTCAGCGACGGCGGCCGCACGATCATCGAACACCCTGCGGCCAGGGCGGGGCCGACCTTGCGCGTGATCATCGCGTTCGGAAAATTCCACGGCGTGATCGCGGCGCAGACGCCGATGGGTTGCTTTATGACCTGGATCCGCTTGTCCGGCTGATGGCCGGGGATCGTCTCGCCGTAGATGCGCTTGGCTTCTTCGGCGAACCATTCGATGAACGATGCACCATACAGGATCTCGCCCTTCGCCTCGGCCAGGGGCTTGCCCTGTTCGGCGGTCAGGATCGCGGCCAGGTCGTCGGCATTCTCGACCATCAGGTCGAACCACTTGCGCAGGATGTTGGCGCGGTCCTTGGCGGTGCGCGCGGCCCATTCCTTCTGCGCCAGGCGCGCCTTCTCGATGGCGTCGGCACACATTGCGCGGTCCAGATCGGCCACCTTGGCGATCACGTCGCCGCGGGCGGGATTGGTCACGTCGAACGTCGCGCCATCGGGGCCGTCGACCCATTCGCCCGCCAGATAGGCTTGCGACACCAGGAGATCGGGATCCTTCAGAAGGCTGGCCAGGTTTGTAGTGGAATCGAGCATGTTCTCATCCTTTCGGGCGACAGGGCTGTTTTCGGCTGACAAACCATGTGCCTTGGGCGTTTGTCCAGTTATAATGGTGCGGTTCCACCAAGGGTTCCGCCATGTCCAACGATATAGCCTATGCCAACGCAGATTTCATTCCTGATGCGGCGGCCTATCCCCCGCGCTGGTGCGCGGCGGCGGCGGCGTCGCGCGCGGCGTTATCCTCGGAAGGTCGTGCGCGCCTCGATCTGCCCTATGGCGATGCCCCCAGGCAAAGGTTCGATCTGTTCCTGCCCGGGCTTCTTGCCGACGAAAATACTCCCGCCGGAGGCTCCGCCCTCGGCCCCGCACGCGGCGTTGTCGTCTTTGTGCACGGCGGATACTGGCGCCGGTTCGGCAAGGAAAGCTGGTCACACCTGGCGGCCGGCGCGCTGGCGCGGGGCTGGGCAGTGGCGATGCCCGGCTATACCCTGGCGCCCGAGGCCCGGATCGCGGAGATCACGCGCGAGATCGGCGCGGCCGTGACGCGGATCGCGGCGGAGACCGCCGGGCCCATCGTGCTGAGCGGCCATTCGGCGGGTGGACATCTGGTGGCGCGGATGCTGTGTCGCGATGCCGGACTGCCGTCCGACGTGGCGGCGCGGATCGCGGGATGCATGGCGATCTCGCCGCTGTCCGACCTGCGCCCGCTGATCGATACCGCGATGAACGCCGATCTGCGTCTCGACGCTGCCGAGGCCGCGGCAGAAAGCCCCGTGCTGCTGCAAAAGGTGTTGGATATCCCGCTCACCGTCTGGGTTGGCGCCGACGAGCGACCGGCGTTCCTGGACCAGGCGCGTGGGCTGGCCGATGCCTGGGGCGGCGTTCTGCGGGTCGATCCGGGGCGCCATCATTTCGATGTGATCGACGGCCTGGCCGATGCCGACAGCCCCCTGATGCGCGCGCTGTTGCCCGGTGATGAAACGCGGTCCTGAAGGGCGGGCACGTCCGCGGGGCGTGCCGGCATCGCGCCGTTTCATGGCAAAGCGCATGATCCGCGTGGGGGAAAGCGCTCCGCGCGGGAGTATTTGAAGCAAGAAAAAGCCGGGTGCGTATTTCGCCGGGCGCACCTTTCGGCGGTGTGCGTCGCGGCGCTTGCCGGGCGCACATCAGCCTTTTACACTGCCGGTTGCGTGCATGTTCCCGACCCGCACCAGTCACCGGAGGATTTGATGGCCGATTTCGATACGCAGGTTCGCGAGAGCCAGGCGCAGGTCGCCGAGGCGCAAGGCAAGATCACTGAACTGACCAGCCGGATCGAGGCCGCGCGCCACAAGATGGCGGCGGGAACCGATGCGAGCCTGGACATCGAAAACGCCACATTGGAGGATGTTCACGCCCACACCGAGGCGATGAATGCCAACATCGCCGAGCTTATCATGGGGCTGGACGACGTGACGGCGGGGTTTTCCAAGGACTTCGCCGAAATGCGCGAAAAGACCGGCTGGGAAAGCTTCGTCGGGATTTTCTCCGAGGCCAAGTCGGATTCGATGCGGCAGGAGCGGATGCGCACCGCGTCGGTCGATGACAAGTTGCAGGATCTGATTTCGAAGTCCGACATCATCGTGCGGCTTCTGGAGGGGCAGCTTGCCGTTCTGAACGAGCAGAAGAACAAGGTCGAGGCGAACCTGACCGATACCCTGGACGAGCGTGAATTCACCGTCGCCGAGCTGGAGGCGTTGCGGGCCGATGTTATGGCGATGGATCCGACCATCATCGAGTTGGAGAACCGGATTTCCGTCACCCAGGATGCGGCCGAACGCACCCGGCTGGAGACCGAACTGGCGGATCTGAACACGAGATACAACGCCATGGTGCAGGACGAACAGGTGAAGCTGGCCAAATCGCAGACGCTTGAGCGCTATATCGAGAAGGGCAAGACCTGGGTCGATTCGCTGCAGAACCAGGCAGCGACGCAGATGGTTCTGATCAACAAGCTGCAGACCGACACGAAACAGCGGGTGGTGTTGTATGATGCCCTGACCAAATCGTTGAAAACGGCGCAGCAGCAGGATGTCGCGCACCGCATCAACGAGATCGGCGTGAAAACGGACCAGGAGGCGCAGACCGCCATGGCCGGGATCGGCGCCGCCACCAACGCGCGGATGGCCGACATGCTGGAATCGCACGAGGATCACATGGTGTTCGCGCGCAAGGTTCTGGAACAGAAGCAGAAGGCCGACGAACGCTTCGCACGGCGGTTTTCGTCCATCGTCGAAAAGCACGACAAGAACCTTTATGGGGGCTGATCGCGAGGTGGTGCGTGGAGGTGTCTTCCATCCTGCGGTCCGGGCAGCGGGCTTGGGGCGCATTGAGGGATGAGCGGTCTCGGTCCGGGCCATGACCACGTCGGCTTGTCCGACACACTGGCCGCGCGGCGCTATTTCCGCACGTTCGAAGGGATCACCGGGCATCTTGCGCGTGTTGCCGCCATCATGGAAAGCGAGGGCGCCTTTTCGCGCGCCGAACTGGGCGTGATGGGCGAGTATCTTGAGCGGATCACCGGCACGTTCCGCGCGCTGGGCATGAAATACCTGATGACCGGACGCGAGACCGGGACGGCCTTTGGCGCGCTGGCCATCGACGTGACCGAAAGCGGGTTTCCCGTCTTTCGCGAGATTCTGACCATGGCCAGCGATCTTGCCCAGGCGTCGGCTCATACCGCCGCCGGGCCGAACCGCGCGGACCTGATGGATCGGATGGTGTCGGCCATTGTCGGCAATCTGGAGATTCCCACCAAGCTGCAGTTCGCGCTGTCGCAGCGGATCTATTACGAACTGTTGCTGGAGGAGCGTCTGTTCTGGTCACAGAACGATCCGCGGGCGATCTGGCTTTCGGGCTTGAAGGACCGCCGGACATACCTGGTGCATTGGGCGGTCTATGACAGCGAGATCAACCTGCCGGTGATCTACCTGATGGAGGTCGAGGACAGCGGACGCACCGCCTTGCCCCAGGACGCCGCGCGCTGGCCGGCGGTGCAGATGCACCTGATGGCGCAATCCATGGCCGGGCTGAAACTGTTGACGATCGCGCGCGGCTTCGACACGGATTTCGACAACCTTCACCCCAAGCGGGTGCAACGGGTTTTTGTCGGGCCGATGTATTCGTCGGCCTTCACCCGCCAGACCGGGCCGATCCGCGAGGTTCTGGATGGTGCCATGGCGCCCGAGGGCGACGATTGGTGCCTGGCGTGGACCGTCGAAACCCTTGAGAGCGCGCGGGTCGAGCGGGAAGCGAAGGGCTGGTTCGGGTCGGTCGAACGGCAGGTCTTCGCGCTGGATCCGTTTGCGGCGCGGGGGGCGGAAAGTGGCGCCAGCCGGACTGACCGGTTCATCGTCCTGCCGCAGCGACAGTTCCAAGTGTTGGCCGACCGCAATCCGCCGGGTTTTGGCGGGATCCGCAAGCTTGTCGTCAGCCCCGCGGGACGGGTTCTGAGCTATCGTTGAGGCCCGCGGCGGCAGCGCGTGGCGCGGCATTGGGGATTTGAGTATTTTGGGCAAGAAAAAACCGGAGGCGGTGTGAGCATATCGGGCGATCAGGTCGAATTGCGGGAAGCGGACATTCGCAAGCATTACGACGTCGCGCTGGGTCTTTTGGGCGGGTTCGATCATGTGCCGCGCATTGCGTCGGCGGGCCAGAGGGTTGTGGCCGAGCGGTCGCCGGGGATCGGCACGCGACGGCGGTTTCGATCGACCACGCCGGGATTGGTCACACGTTCGACGGCGCGTCCTGAAGGCGTGCACCTGATCGACCGGATCGAGGCGGTGGGCGATGACGCGCTGCCGTCGCCGGTGCAGGCGGCGGTGTTGCAGACCCTGCGTCGGGCGCTGGCCATCGGTCTGGCGCTGGGCGAGCAGTTCGCCGAACGCACCGGGCTGGATGCGCTGAAGCGCGACAACCTGGGCGGGCGCCTGGCCGGGGGTAAGCAGGCGGAGTTTTCCGAACTGCTGGCGGCCGAGGCCATGGTCGTGTTGTCGGTGTTCGCCAATGCCACGTCCGTTCTGCTGGCGGCCCATGCCGGCGAGGTGAATGTCGAGATCGGCGAGATCGAGGAGGTGCTGAACGACAACGCGCAATTGGCCCTGCATGGGGTGTTGTGGGAGCTGGACGGCGATCTGGAGACATTTGCCGGGGACGATGCGCGCGTGGTGTCGGTGGTGCTGGCGTTTGCCGAACAGCTGATGGGCAAGGTCGCGGCCCGGGCGGCCAGCGCGCCACGCCTTGCGGCCTTTACAGGCGCCAGTTGGCGGATCGAAGCCGACGATTTTGCGATCCAGGGATTCACGCCCACCCGGCGTGGCAAGGGCGGCGCGCTGACCATGACGTTCAAGAAGCCGAACGAGGTGGTGGGCAACCATATCGCCAAGTACCAGGCGATGAAGCTGTCCAAGATGCTGATGGCCTATGATTTTGAACGTCGCCTGAACCCGTTCGCCGAACTGGGCGGCTTCATCTTCACCTTCATGGGGGATGGCGCGCCGGGCACGGGCAAGACCACGCTGATCCAGATGATGGCAGGGCTGATCTCGGGGTATTGCGAGGTCGCGGGCTATCCGTTCCGCTATCAGAACCTGAGCACCGACAACATCGACAGCTATCAAGGCAAGTCCGGGCAGAACGCCAAGGCCTTCATCAACAACATCATCGACCCGACGGTGATCGGCTTCGGCACCATCGACGACATCGACCAGCTTGCGGGCAAGCGCGGCGACCGGCAGTCGTCGTCCGGCCAGCTTGAGATCACCGCCGTGCTGATGGAGAGCTTTGCGGGCGCCAACACGGTGGTGCGGGGCAATTGCACCTTCGGAATGTTCAGCAATTATCCCGAGAATGTCGATGATGCGCTGCGCCAACGGGCGGGCGCACGGTTCCTGGTGGACGGGCCGCAGACGCACGAGGATTACGTCGACATCCTGCATCTTTTGCTGGGCCGCAACCATGACATTCCCGTGGGCGATCATGACCTGTTCGCGGCGCAGGAAATCAAGAAGGCCGTCGCCGCCAGCTTCGAGGCCCACGGGCGGCCCCACGAGGACGGCCTGCTGAAGGTGTGGGAGCAGACCGAGCGTGATCTGGGCCGGCTGGATACCATCGCCAAGCTAGGCCATTACCTGAAGGGAATCCAGCAGGCCGATCCGCGCTTCACCGGCCGCGCGATTAAGAACATCACCGATGCGGTCAAGGTGCGGGCGATGGATTTCGAACTGCCCGACGAATGGATGGACGAACCCGACCTGTTCCTGTTCAAACCCTATGACGAAAAGCTGGCGATGATCCGCGACATGACCCGGCCGATCACGGTCGACATGGTGGTGCAGGAAATCAACCGCTATGCCGACAGCGAATTCCGCTATGCCGACAAGTCGGACGAGGTTGCGATTGCCGACGCCGTGCGCGACATGGGGCGTATGGAGGAAGCCAAGAGACGCTATCTGGCGGGGCGCCCATGACCCTTGCCGTTCTGACCACGCTTGGCACCGTTCTGGGCGGTGTGCTTGCGCTGTGGCTGATCCCGTTTCTGGCGCGGCGGGGCAGCGCGGCGCGGGCGGTGCTGTATGGCCTGATCGGCGCGGTGTTCTGTTTCAGCTTTGCGCGCTGGATCGTCGGGCTGGCGGGGGCGGCGATGTTCGGGCTGCCGCACCAAGGCGCGATGCTGTTGACCGGCGGGCTGCCGGTGCGGGGGATCGACGTTGCGCTCTTTGTGGCGTTTTTGATCCTGGCGGCCCTGCTGACGCGCGGGCGGCGGCGCGTGTCATGAGCGGGGCGTCACCTTCGGTTGCCGTCCTTCTGGGCACGTTCGTCGCGGTGTCGGTGATCGCCGGTATCGGCTGCGCCATGGTGTTCGGCACCGACGCGGCGGTCGATCGCCTGGGACAGGGACGGTCGGTGATGCTGGGGCTGGCGGCGTCGGGGCTGGGGGTCTTTGTCCTGCTGCTGGCCCTGAACCCCGATCCCGTGGCCGGCCCCGAGACGCTGCGCGATTTTGCCGCGCGCACCATGGTGTCCACCGGATTTTGCGCGCTGTTCTGGGTGCCGGCCTTCCTGATCGTGCACAATGCCCTGATGCGGAGACGGACATGACCGAGTCATTCGACACCACCCTGTCGGCCTGGGCGGTGGACGGCGTGCCCGTCTATATCCTTGTCGGTGCCGCCCTGGCCGTGCTGGGGTGGCTTCTGCCCAAGGCGTTCTTCCGGCTGACCGGGATCGGACGACGGGCGGTCGTGCGCACGTTGTTGCTGGGGGCCGCCGTGCTGGTGATCGTGGGTGCCGTCGCCTCGGTCCTGCTGTATCTTCAAAGCGGCGTTCAACTGACGGCCGCCTGGGACAGCGATCCCTGGGGCGGTCTTGCGTATTTCGCGGTGACGGGCGCACAATTGGCAGTGGGCGGGCTGTGCCTGATGGCGCTGCGGACGATGATCCTGACGGCGCGCGGCGTCCATCGCACATTGAGGTAGGGCACCATGCGGCGGTTGATCGAAAAGGGGCTGATGTTCGGGGGGCTGGTGCCTGTCGCCTCGCCCGCGCTGGTGGATCGCTATAACCGGGCGCTGAAACATCTGACGGGACGCACCACCGCGCTGTCCGATTTCCATATCGACCTGTCGGGTTTCTCGCCCGAGATCGGCGATGAATTCGACGATCTGAATTACCTGAACGTCAACGGCTGCAACCGGCAGTTCATCCTGCTGACGCTGGATCAGAAACGCGCGCCGTTGCTGAACATGGCGTTCTCGACCGCCCGGCCGATCCTGAAGGCGTTCATCGAGGAGAATGAAAGCGCGCTGTTCGCCCTGACCGCCCGTGATGCGGTGGGCGGCGAGTTGGCGAATACCGTGTTCGAAGTGTCGAAACCGTCCCGCCTGTTCGACATCCGCCAGATCACGGTTGAGGCGGATACCACCGGCGCGCATGTCGCTGACGCCCGCAAGCTGGCCGAGAAGATCGAGGTGTTTCGCACCCGTCCCGACGCCTGGTGGGATGACGTGCTGATCGCCGAGATGATCGGCCTGGCCAAGCGCACCGGCGACGTCACGCGCAACCCGGTCACCCTGAACCGGATGACCTTTCCGCACGCCGATTTCTGGACGTCGCACTTTGGTGGGGCCTATGTGTTTCACCGCGTCAAGGCGCCGTTCGTGGTGGCCGCCGATCCCGCGGTGTTCCGCGCCGACCAGGGCGTGACGGTGCCGGTGCATGGGCTGGATCAATCCAACGCCATCGCCCGCGC
Source organism: Oceaniglobus indicus (assembly GCF_002751875.1). Classification (GTDB taxonomy): domain Bacteria; phylum Pseudomonadota; class Alphaproteobacteria; order Rhodobacterales; family Rhodobacteraceae; genus Oceaniglobus; species Oceaniglobus indicus. Next base: position 502,355 of record NZ_NMZM01000002.1, read on the forward strand.
CCTTGAGGTGAACGGGCTGGCCGAACCCATCGTCACCGCGCGCAATGTCGATGCGGCGGCGATCCTGCGCCAGAAGATGGATTTCATCCTGGTCGATGCCGCCGCGACCCTTGGCATCGACTTGGGCGATACGACCCGGTCTGACCTGCGCCATGTCGCGCGGCAGTTGGGGAGCGCGCTGCCCGAGGCGTTCCTGGGTCTTGGTGATCTGTTGCGCTGGATCGAATCCGGTGGCACATGGCCGCGCCTGACCAGCGAACATCCGGCCTATTTCCATACCCTGCGCGGTGCCCGGGGCGAGGCGCGCGATCTGGTGAACATGATGCTGGCCGAACTGGCACCACTGGACGTGCGCCAGTTGTTCATCTGTCACAAGCAGCTGTTCTATCGGCTCTATGCCACATGGTCCGAACCACGGCGGCAATACGTCGCCGATTTCCTCGAGCGCGAGTATCAGGTCGACAAGGCCGGCACCCGCACGGCATTGTTCGGCCCTGAACCCGGAATGGAGCCCCCGCCACCGCCGCCCCCGTCCGCGCCGCCGTCCGCCAGGTCGCCGCGCCAGAAATCGCTGGTGGATCGGGTCGGCCCCTGGGGCGCCGTGAAAAGAAGGAACTGAGCGATGATTTTCGCATTGGCGCGCATGGGTATCCTGGCGTTTGTCGCGCTCACCGTGATCTATGTGCTGCTGTCGATCTATTCGCGGTCAGTCCGGCGCGAGAAGCTGGAAGACGCATGGGAGGAGGAGGGCCAACCGGGCGAGCGCGCCGATTTCGTGCGCAACGGATTGGCGGAATACGACAGCTCGCTCCGGCGCAAGCTGATCCTCGGGGTCTATGTCATACCGGTGATCGTGGTGGGATCGCTGATCTATGCGATCAATTATTGGTAAGGAACCGGCTATGCGATACGTCAAATGGACCTTCTGGATCGTCGTGTTGTCGATCGTCGGGGCGTTCCTGCATTACACCTTGCCGCAGCGCGACATCGTGCGCGTCGTCAATACCGAAGTCCGCCGCGTGGACGTGGGCGAGAACAGCATGTTCTGGGCCCAGACCGATGTCGGCAACAACCCCGATACGGTGAACCGCGACGTCCGCTTCATCGAGACGATCCGCGAGAACGGCAAGCCCATCGTCTATCGCAACGAGGATACGGGCTGGGGCTGGCCACCGTATTTCAAGCTGGATTCATCGAACCTGCAGGCCGAGGCAAGCGATCTGATCTCGACCCGCGCCGATCCCCAGTGGGTCGCGCTGCGCCACTATGGCTGGCGCAACGAATTCATGTCGATCTTCCCCAACGCCGTCGGTATCCGACCGGTGGCCGGGCCGGACGTGACCCTGATCCCCTGGCTGAACATCGTGATCCTGACGGTGCTTTTGATCATTATCCTGGTGATCCGGGCGATGTGGATGCAGTTCCGCGAGCGGACAATCGACCCCATGGTCGAGGATGCGGGCCAGGCATGGGACCGCGCCGATGCCTATGCCGACGAACGCCGCGGACGCATCCGCCGCTGGCTCGACACCTGGAAAAAGAAGCCGCCACCGCGGCGCTGACCTTCGGCGTCCCGGCGCGATATCACGTGCGGGACGCCTCCGGCGGGGGAGTATTTCTGTCAGTAAGAAGCCGGACGGGGTTCAGACCGGCCGGCCGTAGAGCGCGCGTTCGGCCTTGAACGACAGCAGGCGACGCTCGGTTTCGTCCCACAGGTGAAGTTTGACGCACGCCAGGCTTTCGCGGATGGTGAGCCGCTGGGCGGTGGCCAGATCCTTGTGATCGCGCAGGACTTCGGTCAGGCGATAGAACGGGATCCGCGAATACAGGTGGTGCACATGATGCACGCCGATGTTGCCCGAGAACCAGCGCAGCACGGCGGGCAGGTCATAATGCGACGAGCCGTGCAGGGCGGCATCGTGGAGCTGCCAGTCGGGTTCCTGATCCCAGTGGGTCTCCTCGAACTGGTGCTGGACGTAGAACAGCCAGACGCCGGCCGATGCGGCCACAAGGAGCGTCGGAACGAAGATCAGCGCCAGCGGTTGCCAGCCTCCGAACCAGACGATGGCGCAGAGTGCCACGGCAATGGACAGGTTCGTGCCCATGGCCGAAGTCCAATAGATCCGCCCGGCCCGCATCAGGCCAAGGGGCAACCGGTTCTGCAGCACGAACAGATAGGCGGGGCCCAGCCCGAACAGAACCAGGGGATGGCGATAAAGCCGGTAATGCCACCGCCCGAACGGCCCCATGGCACGGTATTCAGCCACGGTGAGGGTATGGACGTCACCCATCCCGCGCTTGTCCAGATTGCCGGCAGCCGAATGGTGGATGGCATGGGTGCGCCGCCACACGTCATAGGGAGTCAGCGTAAGCACGCCCAGCGCACGGCCGGTCCAGTCCGACAGCGTGCGGTTGTTGAAGAAGGCGCCATGGCCGCAATCATGCTGCACGATGAACAGACGCACGAGGAACCCGCCGTTCACCACGGCCAGGATCACCGAGGCCCAGGGCGCCAGGTCCAGCAAAGCCCAGGCCAGCGCCCAGATCGCCACGAAGGGGACAAGGGTCACCAACAGCTCGAAGGCGCTGCGCCAGGGATCGGGATCGCGATATCGCGCGAGGATCCTCACCCAGTCGCGTGCCTGCATTGGCGCGTCGTCGGCGCGCGGCGCGGTGTCCGTCATCATCATGGTCCTGTCGTCTGCCCGGAGGTGTTTGTCCGGGCAGTGCTGCGCCGGTTATACCCGTCATAGGGACAATCCGCGCCCTTGGGAATGCAATTCGTTCCCGGTGTCTTGGGCGCAGATCGCCGGTGTCAATAAATACTGCGCGCCAATGCGCGTGAAGCGCCAGGCTTTTTCTTGCCCTAAATACTCACAATACCTCGCTGCGCGCCCATACCGCCGGTCACGGGGGCTTTGCGGCCCCCGATCCGGTCCACCGGGCCGGGTGAGGTATCTGGCACCGGGCGTGATTTTGCGTTACGACCGGTGCAACCGATACCAGCCGGGGAACTGTCCGTGACCTTCAGCCGCACACCCAAGATCGCCCCGTCCATCCTGTCGGCGGATTTTGCCGCCTTCGGCCAGGAAATCCGCGCGGTCGAGGATCAGGGCGCCGACTGGATCCATGTCGACGTCATGGATGGCCATTTCGTGCCCAACATCACCTTCGGCGCGCCGGCCTGCGCCGCGTTCCGCCCCCATGTGAAGACCGTGATGGACGTGCATCTGATGATCGCGCCGGTCGATTCATTCATCGACGACTTCGCGAAGGCGGGCGCCGACATCCTGACCGCCCATGTCGAGGCCGGGCCGCACATCCACCGCACGCTTCAGGCGATCCGCGCCGCCGGGATGCGTCCGGGCGTCGCCCTGAACCCCGGCACGCCGATCGAGGCGGTGGCGGGCGTCCTGGACATGGTGGATCTGGTGCTGGTCATGACGGTCAATCCCGGCTTTGGCGGGCAGAAGTTCATCGCCTCGCAGATCGACAAGATCGCCAGCCTGCGTGCGATGATCGGTGACCGGCCGATCCACATCGAGGTGGACGGCGGCATCGACCCCGACACCGCCCCGCGGGTCGTTGCGGCCGGGGCCGATGTTCTGGTCGCCGGATCGGCGGTGTTCCGGGGCGGGTCGCTGGCCGCCCCCGACGTCTATGGGCGCAATATCGCCGCGATCCGCAAGGCCGCTCAGGGTGCCGCCGGATAGGCGATACCGCGAAACGGTGGAAAATCGGCGTGGCGGGCGGCGCGGGTCGCCGCGTCTTCCGATGGCTCCGCCCCGGCGGCCAGAAGCTTGCCCTTGGGCGCGATATAGGACGAGATCGTGCGCGCCGGTGCCTCGTGCCATTGCAGGTTCAGCGCCGCGCGTTTGGGAAAATACCATTGCGACCCATAGGGCAGGTGATCGTGGATCCACCACGCCAGATCGCGCCAGTCGCGTCCGCGTTCGTATTGATCGGCAAACCACGGGACCGAAATGCAGGCGGTCGCGCCCATGTGCCCGTCCGCGTCGCGCCGGTCCCAGATGTGGTGCGCCCCGTTCACCGCATTGCGCGCACAGTTCAGCCCCCACGCATTGCCAAAGCCGTTGACCGCAGCCGCGCGATAGGACGAGCGCACCGTGATCGGCCCGAAGGTTTCGACCAGCGGGTCCAGCAGGTAACGGCACAGACCGGTTCCCGCCGCGATGGCCAGCGCGGGGTCGTCCGGCAGATTCGGGATGCCGTGGAAGTCGGCGATCTCGGAATACAGGAAATCGCGCATGAAGAAATGCCGCGACAGCCGGGTCCGCCCGAAGCGTTCCAGCGCCGCCATGGTGCGGATCTGGCCTTTCACCCCTCGGGGACCGTGTCGAACTCGAACTGAAGGAACATCGGCGCGGGCGCATCCGGTGCCTTGCGGCTTTTCAGGCTGACGGCGGCGCGGGTGGTTTCACCGAAGCCCGCGAATTCCAGCATCGACGCCACGTCGCTGCGCGGTGTCGTGTTGGCGGCGCGCATGCGCTCGATCGCGGATTGTTCCAGGAACGACAGATCTTCGACATCGGCGCCGGGCAGGGCGGGCGTCAGCACCACCACCATCCGGTCGCGGCCGAAAGCCTCGTCGGTGATGAGGACGAAATCCTCGTCCAGCGTCGATCCGGGCAACAGCCGCCCGCGGTCCATGAAGCTGATCGAATAGTCCGATCCGACATACAGGATGTTGTAATCCACCGGCCCGTCCGTGGTGTTCTCCAGCCTCATGCCGATCACGTCGCCCGGCACGAGGCGCGGCACGTTCACCGAGGTCAGCTGTTGGCGGCTGCCTTCGACGATCTCGTCGGTCGCGGGATCCAGGCGCGAGGTCAGCAGCGACGCCTTGACCTTCAGCGCGCCCGAGCCCGCGGTCGCGCCGATCTTCAGCAGGTTCAAGGCGCGCGCCATGCGTTGCAGGTTGTCGGAGATGACATCGGCCAGTTGAAAGTCGGATTTTTCGGCCGTCGATACGGACGGAAGCCGTTCCAGATCGCCGTCGCCGACGACGCCCGACGCCGGCAGGAACCAGATCGCATCGGGGCGCGGGCTGTCGGCGAAGACGGCAAGGCGCAGATCGGCCTCGGCCCCGGCGGCGACAAAGCGCAGGCGCGGACCGGCCATGCCCTGGGTCTGGATGATCTCGGCCGCGCGGACCAGGGCGCGTGCCGCTTCGCCGCGCCGGGCGGGCAGGGCGACCGTCAGCGAAAAATCGATGATGTCTTCGGTCTTGCGCAGATAGGCCCCACGCGGGATCGTCATCGCGGCGTCGGTGGTCGTGGTGAACGTGTCGGCTCCGGTCACGGTCACCTGGCCCAGCGCGGCGGTGTCGGGGTCGGCGGGCGACGCCATGACCGACAGCTCCATCCCCGGCACGATGCCGTGCAGGGTTCCGGCCGCCACGCGCAACCCGTTGTCGGTGACGGTCGCGGGCCACTGGGCGATCCGGTCGCCCGCGTCGGTGCCGAACACCGGGCGGTCCATGTCGCCCTCGAACAGCGGGGTCGAGCGGGCCAGATTGCCGGTGGTATAGCGGCGCAGCACCTCCTGCGCGAGCTGGCGATAGGTGACGCCGGGATGTTCGGCCAGGGTCTGGAACAGGGTATAGGTGAACACGCCCTGCAACCGGCGGTCGGGCGATCCTTTCGGCATGTTCTTTTCCGGCGTCGTCTCGTCGGTCTGGGCGGCGAAGAACGCCACAAGGCTGCCGGTTTCGCCGGTGCCGGGGATCATCACCGGCGGTTCGGCCGGTTCGCGCGGATCCGAGGCCAGCGCGCGCGCGGCACCCGCTTCGGCTTCGGCGGCGGCGATGGCGGCATCGGGCACGCCCAGCGCGTCGGGCGGCAGCTTGCGCAGGGTGACGCGTTCGTCCAGCGGCGCCGCCCGCGTGGCGGTGCCCGAATGGCAACTGTCGAACACCACCCAGACATCGGCCCCCGTGGCCCGCAGGGCATCCAGCATCTGGCCGATCTCATCATCGCTCAGCGCGTTCTGCACGGTGCCGATGCCGTCCTGCCAGGGGCCGATGTCCACGGGCAGGAACAATTCGTCCAACCCGTCCGTCTCTGTCGACGGGTCCAGGGCGGGCGCCTGGCTGCCGTGACCGGAAAAGTGGAGATAGACGAAATCGTCGGGCCCCACGGTGTCGGTCAGACGCGCCATTTCGGCGCGGATCTCGGCCAGCGTCGGCGCCCGCCCGCCGTCCAGCCCATCGGCCAGCAGGGTGATGTTGGCCGGGTCGAAGGGCGCGGCGGTGTTCGCCATCAGATAGCGATGCACCAGATCCACGTCGTTCGCCGGCCCCTTCAGCCAGAACCGCTCGTCAAGGTTGGGATAGGTCGAGGCACCGATCAGGAGCGCATGGTTTTCACGGGCAAGGGCCGCCCCCGACAGGGCCGTGCCAAGGGCCAGCGCGGCCAGGGTGGTCAGAATGCGCAGCGGGGTCATCTTCTGCTCCTCAGTTCGTCATCAGGCGATAGGTGGTGGCGACACGGCCGGCATTCAGGACTTCGACGGCGAAGCTGTCCGAGGTGTCGACCCGCCAGCCGCAATAGGCAATGGCGCTGGCGTCGGTGTCGGAACAGACCATGCGCCCGGCCCCGTCACGCACGAACAGGTCCAGATCGGCGCGCCCGGCCCCTTCGACATAGACATCGGCCCAGGCGCCGCCGCTGAACACCAGCGGTTGATAGGTATCCCGCCCCCCGGCACGGATTTGCGCACGCGATTCAACCCGCCCCGAGGCGACACCCCGCACGGACGCGGCGCGCACGTCGCGGGCCAGCCCCACCATCACCGCATCGTCCGGGTCCAGCGCCAGCGCCGCCGCCAGCATGTCCTGCCATTCGCGCGGGCCGGGAAGATCGCCGCTGGGCAGATCGCCGTCGCGTTCCGGCCTGCGTTCGATCCGTGGCACGCGGGCCTGCTTGCGCAGCTTTGCCGCCGCGATCATCAAAAGCGCGTCCTGCGTGTCGGTCGCCAGCATGAACAATTCATCCGAAAGCCGGCTTGCCGCCACGGGATCGACCGGATCGGCCGCGACCGACACGCCCGGCGCAAGGCACGGAACAAGGCACAGGGCACGGGCAAGACGGCGGATCATCGGAAAAGTCCCTTGGCGAAATCGGCTTCAGTATTCGCCGGAACGCTTGATGGTTCAACGTGAATAAACCCGGGCACCGATATGTGACGGCACTTGTCACGGGACCGGTGGGCGCGCCGCTGTTAAAGCTGAAAGGCCTTTGTAAACAGGAGTTTTCGATGTCCATTCCTTCCACCATGACGCCGGTTCGCCATATCGCCGCGCTTGTTCTCGCCGTTTTCCTGGCGATGTCCGCCTGGCCCGCGACGGCGCGTGCCGCCGATGCCATCGGCGCGGCGGTGAACGCCACGCTGATCCTGCTGGACGATGATGGAAATGCCCTCGGGTCGGGGATCCTTCTGGACGACGGCGTGGTTCTGACCGATGCCGCAAGTGTCGGCAACCGCGGTGCGGTGGTGTTGCGCACCGTCGATGGCACGACCACCCGGGGGCGGGTGATCGCCCGTGACGCGCGTCGCGGGCTGGCGGTGATCCGCGCCGAAACCGATCTGGGCGCCGGTCTGAAGTTCGCCCCCGTCGCGGCACGCCCGGGGCAGGAGGTCTATGCCGTCGGTGCGCCCTATGGCATGGGGGTGATGGTGACGCGCGGCATCGTCTCGGCCGCCGCGACGACGCCGGATCCGACGGTGCCGATCCACGGGCTCCGCCACGACGCGGTGATCAACGCCGGTGTCGCCGGTGGCCCGCTTCTGGACAGCGACGGACGTCTGCTCGGGATGGTGCGTGCGGCGCAAGACGGCGACCTGGCGGCGGTCGGATGGGCGGTGACCGCGGCCGATCTGCAACGGCTGGTGCCGCTGATGGTGGCGGGCGCGTTGCGCGACGTGCCCGAACTGGGCCTTGGGTTGCGGGCCGTGACGCCGGTCATAGCGGCGGCCCTGGGGATCGACGCCCGCGGTCTGCTGGTTGATGCCGTGACCCCCGGATCGCGGGCCGCCCGCGCCGGCGTGGTCGCCGGGGACGTGATCGTTTCGTTCGAGGGTGCGGCACTTGCCGATCCCGCCGACCTGGCGTGGCGGATCGATGCGCGCATCGCGGATGCCGCGCGTCTGTCGGTGCGTCGCGACGGCGCCGCCGTGGTCCTGACGCTGGATCTGGCGGCCGTGGTGCCGACGCTTCTGCGGATCAGCGACGGCGCGGCGATTGCCCCGGTCGCGTCCTATACCTTTGGCCGGCTGGGCGTGCGGTTCGAGGATGAAGCGCGCGTCGCCAATGTCAGCCTGCACAGCCCGGCGTATCTGGGGGGATTGCAGGACGGCGACATCGTGCTGGCGCTGAACGGCCGGCCGGTCAGCCGCTCGATGCTGGAAACGTTCGACATCGACGCGCCGGTTCTGCTGCTGGTGTCGCGCGGTGGCAAGACGCGACACGTCCTGATCGATCCGTGGCGCGCCATCGCGTCGGGGGTCGCACAGACCGGCACCAAGCCGCTTGACGCAGGCGTGAACTTGTTCTGATCTGGAGGCGAAGGAATGATTGAAATGTCAAAGACCTTGCCCGCTGCCGCGTCGTCCGACGCGCCCCGGATCCTGATCGTCGAGGATGACCGCGAAACTGCCACGGCGTTGGCGCGGGCCGTCACCGATCTGGGTGCCGATCCCGTGATCATGCGCAACTGGGACGACGGGGTGACGGCGGCGGGCCTGGCCGATTTCGCCGTGATCGTGATGGACCGGATGCTGCCCGGTGGCGACGGGGTGGATGCCATCGCGAAGATGCGCGCCGCCGGGTCCACCGCGCTGATCCTGGTGGTCAGTGCGCTGGGCCGGGCGGCCAACCGGATCGAGGGGCTGGAACGCGGCGCCGACGATTACCTGGCCAAACCCTTCGATCCCGACGAATTGCGCGCCCGCCTGCGTGCCCTGCTGCGCCGCGACGCCATGACGGTGGTCGACAACGACATGCTGGCCTTCGGAGATCTGGAAATCCGCATGAAGGCGCGCACGCTGCACATCGGTCAGACCCACGTGCCCCTGTCGCCCAAGGAATTCAGGCTGATCGTCTATCTGGCGCGCAACGCGGGCGAGGTGGTGACGCGGATGCAGCTTCTGGAACACGTCTGGAACCTGCATTTCGATCCGCAGACCAACGTCGTCGATGTCCACGTCGGACGGTTGCGCCGCAAGCTGGACGCAGTGGCGGGCCGCGACGTGATCCATACGGCGCGCGGCGCGGGGTATGTCTTTGCGCCCGGCGGTTCGGCCCCGTGACGCCGTGGCGCTCGGTTTCGCTGCGGCTGACGCTGGCGGTGGCCGGGGGGATCATGGCGCTGTCACTGTCGGCGCTGGGCTTGCAGTATCACGCGCTGGCCCGGGCGCTGGAAGCGCGCCAGAGCGCGGTGCTGGCCGCCGATGTGGCCGCGTTCTCGGCCCTCTATGATCAGCGGCGGATCGTCGCCCTGCGTGAGGCGATCGAATTTCGCGCCGATGTCACACCCCCGGGCACCGCGGTGTTCCTGTTGCAGGGCAAGGCGGGCGAAACCCTGGCCGGGAACATCGATGCCTGGCCCGATGGCCTGCCGGCGCTGGCCAGCGGCGTCACGATGGATGGCGCGCAACACTTCGATCTGGCGGGTGTGCCCTATGTCGGGATTGCACGGGTTTTGCCGGGGGGCTTTCCGTTTCTCGCCGCGCGGGGCCGGGGCGAGGTTGAAAGCGTTCTTGCCACGCAGCGGGGTGTCATGCTGTTGACCGCGCTGGCGCTTGCCGTGATGGCCGGGGTCGCCGGCTGGGTGGTGGCGCGGCTGGTCATGGGGCGCATCGACCGGTTGAACGCGCTGGCCGACCGGGTAGCGGCGGGCGATCTGGCGGCGCGTCTGCCCGGCGCGCGGGCGCCCGACGAATTCGGACGCCTGGAACATCATGTCCACCGGATGCTGGACCGGATCGAGGCGCTCAACCGCGCCACCCTGCGCCTGTCGGACAACATCGCCCATGAATTGCGCACACCGCTGAGCCGCATCATGCAGAAACTGGACCGTTCCGAGGCGGACGATGCCGTGCGCGACGAGATGCGCAATGCCATCCGAATTTTCGATTCTCTGCTGGATATCTCGGGGGCCGAAGCCGCCGCCGGTCAGACGCCGGGGCTGGTGCCGGTCGATCTGGGCGAGGTGGTGGGCGAGGTGGCCGAACTGTATGCCCCGCTGGCCGAGGACAGCGGGCTGGACTGGCGTTGTGATATCGCGCCGGGCCTCTGGGTGCTGGGGGATCGCAACCTGATCGCGCAGGCGGTGTCGAACCTGGCGGACAACGCGATCAAGTTCTGCCGTCCCGGCGACGCGGTGACGCTGACCCTGGCGGCGCAGGCCGGCCGGCACGTGCTGGAGGTGCGCGATACCGGCCCCGGTCTGCCGGACGAGCTTGGCGATGCCGCGTTCGAGCGGTTCGCACGGGCCGAGCGTGATCGCGAGGTGGCCGGTCACGGCCTGGGCCTGGCGCTGGTTCAGGCGATCGCCGCGCGGCACGGCGCGCGCTTGACCCGGCCACCGGTGGCGACGGGGTTCGCGATCTCGATCGCGTGGCCGCCGCTGGCGCAACAGCCGCCCCTGCCCGCGGCCTGAGCATGGACCTCGCGGGGCACCATCCCTGTGCAGCAGCCATGGTTGCCGCCGAGCGGCGTCAAAGTTGCGCCAGCTTGTATTTCTCCAATATCCCCAACAGTTCCTCGGCGGCGCGCTGGCGGTGTCGTTTGAACGCGTCGCGCGTCGCGTCGGGGTCGGCCCGGGCAAGATGGTGCAGGATCTCGCGGTGTTCGGCGGTCGATTGGTGCGGCGCACCGCGCAGCCGCAAGGTCACGCTGCGGGTGCGGTGGGTCTGATCGTAAAGCGCGGTGACGATGTCTTTCAGGCGCCGGTTGCCCTGCAGATCCAGCAGCGCCAGGTGAAACATGTCGTCTGCCACGGTCCAGGCATCCAGATCGTCGGCCTCCAGCGCGGCCTCCATGCGCCGGGTCGCCTCGTCCAGAGGTGCAAGTTGTTCGGCGGTGGGCGCGCGCGCGGCCAGCCGCGCCGCCGCGTCCGGTTCAAGCGCGGTGAGGATGTCATAGATCTCGCGCATGTCGTCGGCCCGGATCGGCAGCACGCGCACACCCCGGCGGGGAATAAGCTCGACCAATCCTTCGGCCGCCAGCCGGATCAGCGCCTCGCGCACGGGTGTGCGGCTCATCCCGAGGTGCAGCGCGACTTCGGGTTCCGTCGCCTGGAAACCTGGGGCCATCCGATTGTTGCGAATTTCGTCCTTCAGCCGGGAATAGGCGTCATCGACGCGGGATTGCTTGACGGCTTCGGGCATGACGACAGTCCTTTTCAATTGTGACGTCGCGCTTGGGCCGTGCGTCGTCGGATCCCCTGATGCATGTATCGGCCAATGCGGTCGTTGCCCTATCTAACTAGGTGAACCGGGTGGATCCGCCAATTGCTATCGCACCGTGTCGCTCGATCGGATCGGCGCGGTGCGATCGGCGTCGCGATGACCGGTCCCTGTCCGCGTTTGTCCGGCGGCGCGGCAAAGACGCACAGGCCGGCGGGGTTTTCGGAAGCCTGCCCATCAAATGTGTTGGTGAATCTTGTTTTTCGTCCTAAAACCAACGCGCGGTGACCAAAGGTGCCTGGATAGAAGTGCCACAGATTGTCTCCGTGTGCCCTGCATTGTTCTTGACGTGTGATGCCGGGCGTTGAAACGTGGCGTTGCGACGGCCTCCGGGCGTCGTCCGACACGAAATTTGGGAGGATAGACGTGAAAAATTCCGATACCATGGGCCGGCGCTCGTTTCTCAGAAGGACGGCCCTTGGCGGCACGGCCGCAGGCGTTGGCGCACTGGCCGCACCCGCCGTTCTGGCACAGGCGCCGAAGGTTCTGAAGATGCAGTCGGCGTGGCCGTCGTCCAACGTCTGGCAGGAGATGGCGCAGGACTATGTCACCCGCGTCGAGGCGATGGCAGGCGGACGCCTGAAGATCGACCTGCTGCCGGCCGGTGCGGTCGTCGGCGCGTTCCAGGTGCTGGACGCGGTGAACGACGGCCTGCTGGACATCGGCCATGACGTGCCCGTCTACTGGTATGGCAAGAACAAGGCGGCGTCGCTGTTCGGCACCGGTCCGGTGTTCGGCGGATCGGCCACCACCATGCTGAACTGGTTCTACGAAGGCGGCGGCAAGGAGCTGTATGACGAGCTGACCCAGGACATCATGGGGCTGGACGTCGATGGCTACATGGCGTTCCCGATGCCGGCCCAGCCATTCGGCTGGTTCAAGAACCCGGTGACCAAGGTCAGCGACCTGCAGGGCTTCAAGTACCGCACCGTCGGTCTGGCGGCCGACCTGATGTCGAAGCTGGGCATGTCGGTGGCACAGCTTCCGGGCGGCGAGATCGTGCCGGCTATGGAGCGGGGCGTGATCGACGCGTTCGAATTCAACAACCCGTCGTCCGACCGTGACTTCGGCGCCCAGGACGTGGCCAAGAACTATTTCCTGTCGTCCTATCACCAGGCGTCGGAATCGTTCGAATTCCTGTTCAACGGGCTGCTGATGGAAGACCTGGAGCCGGATCTGAAGGCGATCCTGATCCATGGCGTCGAAGCGGTATCCACCGCCAACACCGCCAAGGCCGCGCGTCGTTACTCGGCCGACCTGAAATACCTTCAGGAAGAAGCCGGCGTCGACGTTCAGCGCACCTCGACCGAGATCCTGGAAGCCCAGCTCGAGGCATGGGATGCGATCATCCCCGAACTCGAAGCCGATCCGTTCATGAAGAAATGTCTGGACAGCCAGCGTGCATGGGTCGACCAGGTCGTGTTCTACGAGCTGATGAACTCGCCCGATTACACGCTTGCCTACGAGCACTATTTCCCCGGCCGTCTGAAAACCTGACGGGTGCCGTGACGGCCCCTGCCCGCGGTGGCGGGGGCCAACCTTATCTTCCGGGAACCAATCTATGCTCCGATACATCTCGTTCGCCGATGCCGTGTCCGCATGGTTCGGCAAGACGTTCGCCTGGCTCATCGTGTTTATGTCCGTGGGCACGGGATACGAGGTGTTCGTCCGCTATGTCCTGAACAGCCCGACGGTCTGGGCGCTGGACGTGTCGTTCATCATGTATGGCACGCTGTTCATGATGGGCGGTGCCTATACCCTGTCGCGGCGCGGCCATGTGCGGGGCGATTTCCTGTATCGGCTCTGGTCGCCGCGCTGGCAGGCGCGGGTCGATCTGGTTCTCTATTTCCTGTTCTTCTTTCCCGGCGTTCTGGCGTTGATCTTCGCGGGCTGGAAATATGCCGCGCGGTCCTGGCAATACGGCGAAGTCTCGGTCAGCAGCCCGGCGGGCATCCCGATCTATCAGTTCAAGGCGGTGATTGTGGTCGCCGGCGTGCTGTTGTTCATCCAGGGCATCGCCGAGGTGTTCCGCTGCATCCACTGCATCCGCACCGGTGTCTGGCTGGAAGCCGACGAAGACGTGTTCGAGACCGAAGACCTTCTGATGAAACAGGCCTCGATGGCCGAAAAGGACGCCCATCCATGACCGATCCGCAGGTCGCCCTGTTCATGCTGGGGCTGTTCATCGTCTTCGTCTTCCTTGGTTTCCCCATCGCGTTCACCCTGATGGCCATGGGCATCGGGTTCGGATATTACGCCTATTTCGACGAACGCCGGATGTGGCGGTCGTTCGACCGGCTGGATCAGGAGCTGGCCTCGTGGTGGGACAGCACCAGCCTGTGGATCGAGGGGCTGTTCAACAACCGGATCTTCGATCTGTTCGTCAACCAGACCTATACGGTGATGAGCAACGAGGTGCTGACCGCGGTGCCGCTGTTCCTGTTCATGGGTTATATCGTCGAACGGGCCAACATCGTGAACCGGCTGTTCGACACGCTGAACATCGCCTCGCGCCGGATCCCGGGCAGCATGGGTGTGGCCGCGCTGATCACCTGCGCGCTGTTCGCCACGGCCACCGGCATCGTCGGCGCGGTGGTCACGCTGATGGGTCTGCTGGCGCTGCCCGCGATGTTGAAGGCGCGGTATGATCCGGCCTTTGCATCGGGCATCATCTGCGCCGGCGGCACGCTGGGCATCCTGATCCCGCCGTCGATCATGCTGATCGTCTATGCCGCGGCGTCGAACGTTTCCATCGTGCGGCTGTATGCCGGTGCGCTGTTGCCGGGTCTGACGCTGACGGGACTTTACCTGATCTACGTCGTCGGGCGGTCGATCCTGCAACCCAGCGTCGCCCCGCGCCCCACCCGCGAGGAAGTGCCGGACGTGCCCGCCGGCAAGCTGTTGATGATGGTGATCACGTCCTTCGTGCCGCTGGCCGTGCTGATCTTCGCTGTGCTCGGCTCGATCCTGTTCGGCCTTGCCACCCCGACCGAAGCGGCGTCGATCGGCGCGCTGGGCGGCATCCTGCTGGCGTTCCTCTATCGCGCGATGACATGGCAGCGGATGCGTGAATCGGTCTATCTGACGGTGCGGACCACGGCGATGGTGTGCTGGCTGTTCGTCGGCTCCTATACCTTCTCGTCGGTGTTCTCGTACCTGGGCGGCGAACACGTGATCAGCGAATTCGTGCAGTCGCTGAACCTGTCGCCGCTGATGTTCCTGCTGCTGGCACAGCTGATCATCTTCCTGCTGGGCTGGCCGCTGGAATGGTCCGAGATCATCATCATCTTCGTGCCGATCTTCCTGCCGCTGCTGGTGATCTTCGAGATCGATCCGCTGTTCTTCGGGGTGCTGGTGGCGCTGAACCTGCAAACCAGTTTCCTGACACCACCCATGGCCATGTCGGCCTATTATCTGAAGGGCATCGCCCCGCCCGAGGTGAAGCTGACGCAGATCTTCGCCGGCTGCCTGCCGTTCCTTCTTTGTGTGCTTATCTCGATGGTGCTGATGTATGTCTTCCCGCAGATCGTCTTCTACCTGCCGAATGCGTTCTATGGGAACTGAACCGCAGGAAACCGACGCTGTCACCCTGCGCGACCGGATCGCGCAGGGGGCAATCTCGGTCGTCGACGTGGCCGCGCATTTCATCGCCCGGATCGAGGCGGCGGACCCTGACATCGGCGCCTTCGTCTGGTTTGACGCCGATTTCGTGCGCCATCAGGCCGCGGCGCTGGATGCGCAGCGCCGCGCCGGTCGCGCCATCGGCCCGCTGCATGGCGTTCCCGTCGCGCTGAAGGATGTGATCGACACGGCGCGGATTCCCACGGAAAACGGCACCAAAGCCGATTCCGGGCGTGTGCCCGACACCGACGCCGAACTGGTCACGCGGCTGAAATCGGCGGGCGCGCTGATCCTGGGCAAGACGGTGACGTGCGAGCTGGCGTTCATGACCCCTTCGGCCACCAGGAACCCCCATGACCCCGACCGCACGCCCGGCGGATCGTCGTCGGGATCTGCCGCCGCCGTTGCGGCGGGCATGGCGCCGCTGACGGTCGGCACCCAGACCGGCGGTTCGGTGATCCGCCCTGCGTCGTTCTGCGGCGTGACCGGGTTCAAGCCCACGTTCGATGCTATTTCCACGCGCGGCGTGCTGGCGCAATCGCCCAGCCTCGACACCGTGGGCGTCTTCGCGCGCACCCCGCGCGAGGCGGCGTTGCTGGGCGACGTGCTGTTCGCGTCGGAACGCGCGGGCGTGCCGTTGCCGCCGCCGGGTCTTTTGCGCACGGTGGACGCGGGCGCGCCCTTGCCCCCCGTGCTGGCCGTGCTGCGCCCGCCCGGCTGGGACAAGGCCGCGCCCGAAACCGTGGCGGCGATGGACGAGTTGACCGCCGCCCTGGGGGAACAGGCCTTTGCCATCGACCTGCCCGCCCTGTTCGACAAGGCCGCCGACGAACGTCGCCGCATCAACCTGGCGGAAATGGCGCGCTGCTTTCACCACTATGGTGCGCGCGGCGGGTTGGGCGACGCCGTGCGCGACGCGATCGCCGAGGGTAATACCATCCTGGCGCGCGATTATATCGCCGCGCTGGATTGGCCCGACCTGCTGAACGCCATGCTGGACGAGGTATTCGCCCGCTGCGACGCCATCATTTGCCCCGCCGCGCCGGGCCCTGCACCGGGGCGCGACACGACGGGCGATCCGATCTTCAACGGGGTGTGGACGCTCTGCGGCACCCCCGCGGTCACCGTGCCCGTGCTGGACATCGACGGCCTGCCCCTGGGGGTGCAACTGATCGGGCCACGGGGCGGCGATGCGCGGTTGCTGCGCACGGCGCAATGGCTTTACGATTGGATCGACAACGCCGCCACGGGAGAGACGCCATGAACCGGATCCTTGCCTTGCTGGCCTTCGTGACCTTCGCCGGCTTCGTCGGCGTCCTGATCTATGCGGTGCCCAGCCCCGACCTGATCGCCGTGGCGCTGCTGACGCTCGGCCTGGTCGCCTGGGATCTGATCACGTCGTCGAAGAACAGCGGCTGAACGGCCCGACGACATCGGATTCACCCCGATCCGGACACCCCCCCTGTGCCCGAAAGGAACGGACGACATGACGGATTTCCCAGCACCGCGCCACGCCGGCGACCTTCTAACACAATGTCTTGCGGCGCAGGGGGTCGAGCGGGTGTTCTGCATCCCCGGCGAAAGCTTCCTGGCCGCGCTCGACGGTCTGTATGACGCGGACATCGACGTTGTCGTGGCCCGCCAGGAAGGCGGCGCGGCCATGATGGCCGAAGCCACCGGCAAGCTGACGGGGCGGCCCGGCATTGCATTCGTGACGCGCGGGCCGGGGGCCACGAACGCCAGCGCGGGCGTCCACGTCGCGTTTCAGGACAGCACGCCGATGATCCTGTTCGTCGGCCAGGTCGCCAGCGATCAACGCGACCGCGAGGCATTTCAGGAGGTCGATTACCGCGCCATGTTCGGCCCGCTGGCCAAATGGGTGGCCCAGATCGACCGCGCCGACCGAATCCCCGAATACGTCAGCCACGCCTTTCACGTCGCCCAGACCGGCCGCCCCGGCCCCGTCGTTCTGGCCCTGCCCGAGGACATGCTGTCTGGCCCGGCCGAGGGCACGCCGGTGCCCGCCGCGACCCTGCCGTCGGGCGCGGCGGCGGATCGCGACATTGCCGCGGTAATCGACCGGTTGTCGCGGGCCGAACGGCCGCTGGTCATCGCGGGCGGCGGCGGTTGGAGCGCGCAGGCGGCGACGGATCTGGGCGCGTTCGCCGATACGATGGGTCTGCCCGTGGGCGCGTCGTTCCGGTGTCAGGATTATCTCGACAACCGCCATGCCAATTACGTCGGCGATGTCGGGATCGGCATCAACCCCGCGCTGGCGCAAACGGTGCGCGATGCGGATGTCATCCTGGCGCTGGGTGCGCGGCTGGGCGAGATGACGACCTCGGGCTATACGCTGCTGACGCCGCCGGTCACACGGCAATCGCTGATCCACATCCATGCCGACCCGTCCGAGATCGGGCGCGTCTATCGCCCCGAGCTTGCGGTGGTCGGCCAACCCGGCCCCGTGGTGGGGCAGTTGCGCGCCGCGGCCACCGCGCGTGCGGGCGGCACCTGGCTGAGCGATGCGCGCGCCGCCTACGAGGATTGGCAGGTGCCACGGAAAACGCCCGGCGCGCTGAAGATGGAACAGGTCGTCGCGCATCTGAATGACGTGTTGCCGGACGACGCGATCCTGACCAACGGCGCGGGCAATTATTCGGCATGGCTGCACCGCTATTACCGCTATCGCGGCTGGCGCACGCAGCTGGCGCCGACGTCGGGCTCGATGGGCTATGGCCTGCCCGCCGCCATTGCGGCAAAGTTGCAGCACCCCGACCGCGAGGTGATCTGCCTTGCCGGGGACGGATGTTTCCAGATGGTCAGCCAGGAATTCGGCACGGCCTGCGAACAGGGGGCGAACATCATCGTCATGATCTCGGACAACGGCATGTATGGCACGATCCGGATGCACCAGCAGCGGACCTATCCCGGTCGCCCCTCGGGCACACGGTTGAAGAACCCCGACTTCGCCGCCCTTGCGCGGGCCTATGACGGGTTCGGCGCGACGGTGACGACCACGGCCGACTTCGCGCCGGCTCTGGCCGAGGCACGGTCGGCCGGGCGGCCCGCGATCCTGCACCTCAGGATCGACCCCAGCGCCCTGTCACCGAAGCTGATTCTCGACGACGGCTGAGCCGGGGCAGGCGATCGGCCAGGCTGACGGTCACCGACGCGCCCCGGGGTGTTGCGGCGCGATTGCCGACCGGCCGGCGCTCATCCGCAGGATGTGACAACTGCCGTCACGACAGCCGTAATCGTTGCGCGGTGTGTCGGCATCGCTCATGATATCGGCATGAAACCGCTTGTGCCCCTCTGTCTCATTGCCATGACGGCCGCCACGCCAGCCGTGGCCGATGTTCATGCGCTGCTGGTCGGGGTGGGCGATTATCGCCACCTCAACGCGGATCTGCGCGGTCCGGTGAACGATGTGCGGCTGATGGCGGAAACGCTGGGCGCGCGCGGTGCCGACAGCATCACGGTGCTGACCGACGCCGGGGCGATCCTGCCGGCCGGAGTTGTCCATCGCGGGCAACCCACGCGGGCCGCGATCCTGTCGGAACTGGGCGATCTGCCCGCCACGGTGAAGGACGGCGACACGGTGTTCTTCTATTTCTCCGGCCACGGATCGCAGGCGCCCGACCGCAACGGCGACGAGGCGGGCGGATACGATGAAATCCTGTTGCCCACCGACGCGAAGGGTTGGCGCGGCGCCATCGGTGACGTCGAGAACGCCATCGTCGATGACGAATTCCAGCCGCTGTTCCAGGCGATCCTCGACACCGGCGCGACGCTGGTCGCGGTTCTGGACACCTGCCATTCGGCCACCGGGTTTCGTGCAGTCGAACGGGGGGCAGGCGTCGCGCGTTACGTCGACCCGGCCGCTCTGGGCGTGCCGGAAGACGTTGAGACCGGCGGTGGGGAGGGCGCATTGGCGCCGCCCCTGACCGGCGATTTCGCCTTCCTGTATTCGTCGCAATCGGATCAGCGCAGTTTCGAATACCCACTGGGCGCGCGTGCGAACCCGTCGAACTGGTATGGCGCGTTCACCGTCGCGCTGGCGGATGTGCTGCGCACCGGCACATCGGCGACCTGGGCGCAGACCCTGCGCGGCGCCGCGGACACGATGCAGCGCGGCGACGTGTTGCAGACCCCGGACGGCGAAGGCACCGCCCTGGACCTGCCGGTGTTCGGCGTGCCCGGCCCGGCGCTCAGCCGGATCGGGTTCAGCGGCGATACCGTTCAGGGCGGGCTGTTGTCCGGGCTGAGCGAGGGCGCCGAGGTCGAGGTTTTCGCAAGCGCGACCGCCGAAACGCCGATCGCGACCGCCACGCTGGCCGATGTCGGGGCAACCACGGCCAGCCTGCGTCATGCCGAACCGCTGCCCGAAACGGGTTATGTCGTCGTCACCGCGCCGGGTCTGCCGGAACCGTTCCGCATCGCCCCGCCGGTCATCATGGACGGCAGGGACTATGCGCCGGTGCTGGATCAGCTTGGGGCGCTGGCGGCGGCGGGTCTGCCCGAGGGTGTCGCATGGAACGCCGCCGTGCCGGATGCCGTGCCGGTCCTGAAGGACGGCGCGCTGATCCTGACCGGCCCCGACGGGATCCTGGATCCGGTCGGCGCGGGCAGCAGCCCGCGCATGGGCGACGACGCGGCGGTGTTCTTCGAGGCGGCGGCGCGGACCCATCGCCTGCGCCGCGCGCTGGCCCTGGCCGAAGGTGCCGCCAAGGGCGGGTTCAGCTTTGGCGGGCCAGCGGTGAAGGTTTCTCTGGAACGCGAGGCGGGCGCGCTGCGCGATGGCGCGTGCGTCGGCGGTGCGCAGGCGATGCCGTTCCGTCCCGATCAGCCGGTGCATGATTGCGACCGGCTGTGGCTGACCATGACCAACACGTCGCGGACCGCCCAGGATGTCACTGTGCTGTATGTCGATCGCGACTTCGGCATCACCGCGCTCTGGCCCGAACCCGGCCTGTCCAACCGCATCGCGTTCAACGAAAGCCAGGAGGCCGGGCTCGAGATCAGGTTGCCCGACGGCCGGCCCGGTCTGGAAGAGATCATCGTGATCGCCGTGCCCGCCACCCCATCGGGCCCCCGCATGGTGCTGAGCGGTCTGGCCGATCCGGTCGCCACCCGTGCCGCACCGGGGGGCAGCGCGCTGCACCGGTTCTTGTGGGCCGCATCCGATCCGACCACGCAGGGCCGTTCGTTCGGTGCTGCGGGCGGCATGGTCGCCCCGACGCTGACGCGGCTGCGTCTGACCCTTACCACTCTGATACCACAATAATATTTCCAACTCCGAGAGGACACCATGATTGATACCTTGAAATCCCTTCCGGCCGCTGCCGCCCTGCTTGGCCTTTCGCTGGCCGCAAGCCCCGGGTTGACCCAGGATGCCGGTCCCGTCGCCTCGCCCTTCGCCTTTGCCGAAAGCGACATGAAGGCCGAACAGCGCAAGACGGCCGCTGCCGCCCGGGAGGCGGCGGGCGGCAAGGTCATCGGCGGCAAGATCGCTGCCGATGGCGCGTGGCCGTGGCAGGTTGCGCTGATGGTTGCAGGGCGCGGCGTGTCGCCGGACAGCCAGTTCTGCGGCGGCTCGATGATCCTGGATCAATGGGTGCTGACCGCCTCGCATTGCATCTTCATGCCCGATCAGCAGAACGGCGGATATTTCCAGCTGGACCCCAGCCAGTTCGCCGTTCTGGTCGGCACCAACGTCCTGGCCGAGGGGCAGGGCGACCTGGTGCCGGTGGCGGGCGTGTTCCGCAACCCCAATTACGTCGGCGGTGAATTCGACAACGATGTCGCGCTGATCAAGCTGGCGCGCAAGCCGAACGCGAATTACCAGACCATCACGGTGCCGGATTCCGAATTCGGCGATATTCTCGACCAGCAGGGCGTGCCGACCATCGTCACCGGCTGGGGCCTGACCGAAGGCGGCGCGAACCCGGCTGAAATGCGCGAGGCCGAGATCCAGATCATCGACCGCGACGCCTGTAACGGCGCCATGCTGGAAGCGCGCGCACAGGTGGCATCGCGGCCGTTCTCGGAAGCGGTGGATGCCTTCGGCCTGGGCAACGACGACGCGCAGGCCGCATGGCAGGCGCTGGTCGACCGCGCGCCGCGCCCGCTGACGCAGAACATGCTGTGTTCGGGTACGTTCGAGGGCGGCAAGACCTCGTGTTCCGGCGACAGCGGCGGACCCCTGGTCGTGCCGCTGGAGGATGGCACCTATATCCAGGCCGGTGTCGTCGCCTGGGGCCTGACGGCCGAGAACGGCGGCTGTCTCGAAACCGCGATCTTCTCGGCCTATACCAAGGTGGCGAACTACCTGCCCTGGCTCGAGCAGACGATTGCCCAGAACTGAGCGACCCACCCGGCCACGCAGGTGGCCGGGCATCGTGACGGCGGTGGCCCTCGGGCTTGCCGCCGTTCCGCACGCGCCACCCGCCGCCACCGCGCAACAGCAAAGCTGGAATGGCAGCACGCTGGGGGCGCAGGCGATCGAGGATCTGATCGCCCAGGGCATGACCGCGTTGCGCGCCGACGATCTGGACACCGCGCAAACCCTGTTCGAAACCGCCAACGATGCCACCTATGGCAGCGCCGTCTATCCCCTGCCGATCAAGCATCTGCCCAACCTTGCGCTGGCGCGTGTCAACTTCCGCCGCGAAAACCACGCCGAGGTGAACCGTTTTGCGTCATCGGTCGCGTCGATCCTGGATACCCCCGAATACCGCAATCACCCCTACCGTATCGAAGCCCTGGCGTTTCAGGGGGCCGCTGCCTATTTCCTCGATCACGACAACGAGGCCGATCTGCTGTTGCGCGCCGCCTATGACGCCACCGAAGGGCGCGAGGATCTGGCCGAGATCCGCGATCTGGCGCATTTCTACCTGGCGCTGACGGCGCAATACCTGGGGTCGCCGGACGCGCCGGCGTTGCGCGAAAGCTATCTGCAGGGTGTCGATGGCGAAACGACATGGGTGCGGACGCCGGAGTTGGCGCATCTCTATTTCCTGCACGCCAGTGCTTTGCGCGACGCGGGCACGGACGCCCAGGATCTGGTCGATTATTTCGCCGCCTTCATGGATGCGTTCGACGACAATCCGGCGATCGACGCCCAGTGGCAATCGTTCTATCGCGGGTATTTCGCCATGCTGCTGGGGGAAGCGGGCGATTGGGAGCGGGCCATCGGCCTGCTTGAAAGCCGCCATGCCTATCTGACCGAAAACCGGATGTTCGATGACGAATACCTGTGGAACGCCCAGCGTCTGGCCGTCGCGCGCAGCGTCGTGAACGGGTACGAAGACGGCGGCGCCTTTCTTGTCGACACCATTGCCTTTGCCGTGGCGCAGGGTCTGGGCGACCGCGCGCCGCTGGCAATCCTGCACAAGACCCTCGCCCATGTACGCGGCGAACTGGGCGACATGGCGGGCCAGCAGGCGCATCTGCGCGAAACCTATGCCATCCTGCGGCGCACGCTGGGGCCGACGAACGGCGATGTCGTGCTTCTGGCGGCCGAAATCGACCGCACCGATCCGGGGTTTGCGGGGTTCGCCTATGCCGACGAAATCCACGGCACCGGACAGGGGATCGACCTTGCGCCCGACGGTGCGGCCGTTCTGGCGGCGTTCCTGGCCGGCGATTATCTGGGGGTGCAGTTGGCCTTGGCCGAACACGAAACCGACCACGGAACACCGCCGCTGTTCCTGTTGAACCGTGCGCTCTATTTCGCGCTGATCGGGTTCGAGGATCGCGCGTTGACCGACCTGGCGGCGCTGCGCGGTGCGGTGCGTGACATGGCGGAACCGGCCCTGGCCCCGGATGCGCCCATGCTGGATATCATCGAAGCCCTGGCGCGGGCCTGGAGCAGCGATCGCAACGCCGCCGCCGCCGTGCCCATGCTGGAGCGTCTGCTGGCGCGTGCCGATCTGGCCCCCGCCGTACGCCGGATCGCCGTCGCCCTTGCGGCCAACGCGGCGTTCCGGGTGGATGACCGGGCGGGGATTGCCGCCGCGGGCGCCCTGTGGGCGGGTTTGCCGCGACCAGAGGCGCCCGGCCCTTGGGATGTGTTCGCCGATGCGATCTTTCTCGACGCCCATGCGATGCTGGAAGATCCGGTCACCCTGCGCACCCGCCTTGGCGCCCTTCGCACGGCGGCCAGCGACATCGGCAATCCGGCGCTTCTGGCGGATTACATCGCGCTGATCGGCGATATGAACGATCCCGACGCGATGAGCCGCGACAGCGATGTGTCTGAACTGGGCCGTCTGATCGGACGCCTTTCCGTCGACCTGCCGCCGCACCATATGTTGATCGCGTCGGCGCAATTCCTGATGGCCAGCGCGCTGCGCTATCGCGGCGAGACGGCCGATGCGCTGGTCTGGATGGACCGCACCGCCGTGACGATGCGCAAGCATCCGGCCCATAACCCCGACGCCCTTGCCTTTGCATTGTCGCAGCAGGCCGATCTGCTTTTCATGATGGATCAGCCCGAGCGCGCGGCGCTGATCGCCCGCGAGGCCTATGCACTGGTGGATTTCGCCACGGCGCGGGGCGATCTGGCGGCCAGCGTGCTCAGCACCTATGCCAGGACGCTGCGCGAGCGCACGGGTGACGACGCCGGCGTTGCCGCCGTGCTGTCCGCCCATATCGACGATCCGGCCTATTTCGACCGGGTGCCGCCCTCGTGGCAGATGGACCAGCTGACCTTCCTTGCCGATCTGTCGCTGGACACCGCCCCATGGAACGACGTGCGCGCAATCCTTGATCGCGCCGAAGCGGCGTTGCCCGACGACGACGGACGCGATTGGCGGATGAGCCGGTCGCGCGTGATCTGGAGCCGGGCCAGCGGCGCATGGCGCGCAGGCGATGTGGCCGCCGCCTACGGCGACATGCGCCGGTCCAACGCGCTCCGCTTTGCCGAGATCGACGACATCGCCGCCGAGGGCCGGCTGTCGGGGATCACCGCCGAAGAACTGAAGGCCCGCGCCACATGGGAGGCGATGGTGGGCTGGGAATACGCCCAGGGCCTGACCGACGACGGCTAGCGGATGTCGCGACCGCCTTCGCCCACCACGACGAACGGCGCCCAAAGGCGTGGATGGGCCAGGCGCGGGTTCGAGGTGTCGTCGATCAACGCCAGGCTGGCGGCCTGCAACGCCTCGGCCCGGGTGCGCGGATCATCGCCCGCCATGCGCGTCAGCATCCCCGTCGTCAACACCGACGCCGCATAATCGTCCACCGGCCAATGCGACACCAGGATTGCCCGCGCCCCCGCATAAAGGAACGCGCGCGCCAGCCCCGAAAGCCCCTCGGCGCCCGGTGTGCCGTCGCTGCCCGCCGTGTCGCAGGCCGACAGGATCACCAGATCGGCCGACAGTTTCAGCGCTGCCGCCTCGCTGGCCATCAGCAGGGCGTCGTCGGTGGCATCGGGCACCGCGGGCGGGGTGAACACCAGCGCCGGTTCGTCCAGCCCGGGCAGGCCATCGGCCAGCAATCCGTGGGTGGCAAAGGCGACGATCCGGGTGCGTGACAGGTCGGCGGATTTCACGTTCGTCTCGGTCGCCTCATCCCCCAGGAACAGCGCGTCTTCGCCCGCGCCCGTCACTGTGGCCAGGCGGCGCAACTCGCGCGCGGTGTTGGGCAGGGGGGTCAGGTCGGCCACCTGCGTGACGTTCTCATAGACGCCGCGCGTCACCACCGGCGCATCGGCGGACACCGGCACGGCATCGGCCATGGCCAGCCGATAGCCCAGCCGCGGATCGCCGAACCCCACGAACGGATCGCGCGCCCGCATCGGATCGGGCGCGCGCGCGCGCGCGAACCGCAGCACCTTCAGCGCCGAGACATTGGGCAGGGTGGTCAGCGCATGGCGGCGCAGCATCCACGCGGTGTCGCGCAGGGCCTGTGGGTCGTCGTCGCGCCCGCTTGGCGGTTCGACCGGCAACACCCCGAGGGGCAGGCTGGCCAGCGGGCCGTCGACCACGCTCAGTACATGGGCGGCATCGGCAAAGACATGTTCCAGCGGCGCGAACAGATCGCGGTAGAGCGTGCGCGCCACATCGCGCGGAAAGGCGGCGACGGTGGGGCGCACCGCCTTGGGTTTCAGCGCGATCCCCGCGCGCGCATCGTCGCCGGCCGAAAAGCCGGCCCGCAATTGGCGCACCTGCGCCCCGCGGGTCTCGGTTCCGCCGTCGGCCCGGTGCCAGTCGGCCGCGGTCTTCGAAATCGCCCAGACATAGGTGAAATCCGTATCGGTCAGCGTGAACAACAGCGCCTCATCCGCATCCAGCACCGCTTGCACACCGGCGACGGACAGGGGCGCGGGATCGGTCAGTTCGCGGAATTCGGGAAAGGCGGCGGCAATCTGCGCGTCCAGATCGCGCTGATCGGCACGCCGGGCGTCAATGGCGCGCGCCAGGCGCGCCTGTTCGGTCTCGGATGCCGCGCCGGCGGTACCCGCGATCCGGGCCAGATCGCGGGTCAGCGCGGCAAGCCGTTCGGCCCCGTCCTGTCGGTCGCGCAGCAGCGCGGCCAGTTCGGGCGTGCCCGATGCGATGCGTGCGGCCGATTGCGCCAGGGCGCGGCTGGCCGCTGTCACGCCGGCGCGCTGGGCGCTTTGAAACGCGGCATCGATGACCGAGGCACGGGTTGGCGGCGCGTCGGCCCGCGCCATCGTGCAGGCCAGAACGAAACACGTCAGAAGACGGACAAGGGTCATCGGGTCACCGCGTCGCAAGGATCCACGTCATCTTTCCATTGCCGGCGCGATCTGTGAAGCCATTCCCGCACCACGACCAACCGTTCCATGCGCCCTGCCTTGCACACCGGAACTTGCTTTTCCGGGCCCGGCCGGTTGTCCGCGCGCGCAATCCGTTCAATATGCATGCGAATCTTCAGGAGAAACCGCCATGATCCGCACGATCGTCTGGAACGAGAACATCCATGAAACGACCAGCCCGGCCGTTGCCGATCTCTATCCCGACGGGATGCACGGCTGCATCGCCGCCGCGCTGAACCGCGAAGAGGGCATCGAGGCTACCACCGCCACCCTGCAGGAGCCGGAACACGGATTGCCCGCCGAACGGATCGCCGGAGCCGATGTGCTGATCTGGTGGGGCCATGCCGCCCACGGCGAGATCAGCGATGCCGTGGTCGAACGGGTGGTCGAAGCGGTCTGGGGCGGCATGGGTCTGATCCTGCTGCATTCGTCGCATTTCGCGAAGATCTTCAAGCGGCTGATGGGCACGCCCTGCAACCTGACGTGGCGTGAGGCGGGCGAGCGCGAGCGGCTCTGGCTCACGGCGCCGGGCCATCCCATCGCGCGCGGGCTGCCGGATCACTTCGAACTGGAAAACGAAGAGATGTATGGCGAACCTTTCGGCGTGCCCGAACCGTTGGAGACGGTGTTCGTGTCGTGGTTCCAGGGCGGCGAGGTGTTCCGCTCGGGGCTGACGTGGCGGCGCGGTGCCGGGAACGTGTTCTATTTCCGCCCGGGCCACGAAACCTATCCGACCTATCACGACGCCAACGTCCAGCGGGTGATCGCCAACGCCGTGCGCTGGGCCGCCAACCCCGACGCGCGGCGGACCGGTGTGACGGACGCACCGAACCGCCCCGTGGCCGACGCGCTGGAACCCATCGAACAGCGCGGCGCGCGGCTGCACCACGACGGCGAGGATGGGTTTCGTTGAGCGAGGTCATGCAAGAGCTGTCCGTGAAAAACACGGCCCCGACACGGCTTCTGATCCTCGGGACCGGCTCCATGGCCCATTCCCACGCCGAGGCCTTCGCGGCCATCCCGGGTGTGCGGATCGTCGCGGCGGTGGATGTCAGCCCGGCCCGCCTGTCGGCGTTCTGCGACCTGTTCGACGTTCCCCACCGTTTCGCCACGCTGGACGAGGCATTGGCATGGGGCGGTTTCGACGCGGCGTGCAATGTCACCCCGGATCAGGCGCACCACGCCACGACGATGCCGCTGATCGCCGCGGGCAAGCATGTGCTGTGTGAAAAACCCCTTGCCACCACCCACGCCGAAGCCTGCGAGATGCGCGATGCGGCGGCGGCGCAGGGCATCGTGAACATGGTCAACCTGACCTATCGCAACGTGTCGGCGATGCAGGTTGCGGCGGCCATGGTCAAGGCCGGGCGCATCGGTGCCGTGCGCCATTTCGAGGCGTCCTATCTGCAAAGCTGGCTGGTGCAGCCCGCCTGGGGCGAATGGAGCGCGCAGGATCAATGGCTGTGGCGGCTATCGCGCGCCCATGGCTCGGCCGGGGTGCTGGGCGATGTCGGGATCCACATCATCGACTTCGCCACCTTCGTCGCCGGGTCGGACGTGGCGTCGGTGTCGTGTCGGCTGAAGACCTTTCCCAAGGCCCCCGGCGATCAGATCGGTCCCTATCACCTGGACGCCAACGATTCCTGCGCGATGCATGTCGAGCTGGAAAGTGGCGCCATCGGCGTCATCCACGCGTCACGCTTTGCCAGCGGCCATCTGAATGACCTGTCGCTGCGGATCCACGGCACCGAAGGCGCGCTGCTGGTCCAGTCGGCGAACCATGTCGACCGGTTGTCGGTCTGCATGGATCCGGTGGGCGATCCCACCGGCTGGGAGGACGTGGCGCTGCCGCCGGTGCCGCGTGTGTTCGACGCCTTCGCAGATGCGATCCGCAACGGCCGGCCCGCCACCCCCGATTTTGCCCGGGGTGCGGCGTTGCAGAAGGTCCTGGATGACGCCGGGGGCGTCGGATTGTTTCGCGGTTACGATTGACGTCGCGCGTGGGGCCGGGAGCGGCTCTGTTGCACAAGGCTTGCGATGCCCGAGGCTCCCCTTTCCCCGGACGGCTTCATCCCGAGGGCTCTATGACAGGGATGCCAAGGGGGGTGTAGTCGGTCATGATGGCGATGCCGGACCTGGACTTCCGCGATTTGTCGGTCGAAGTCCCGCGCGATGAGGCGCTGCCGAAGCAGCTTTACACAATGCACCTTTGTCTCCTCTTGTCTCGACGCGGCTTTGGCCAATAGATCCGCTCCATCGTCGCCGGAGGGCGCGGCCGAGCTGTTTCGCGGCGCGCAGGGCCTCGTTTCGGGCCATGGCTCTGGCGGTGACGGTCTTCCACGGCTTGGCGTTCTTGCGATCCGCGATGAAAGCGTTGGCGCCGCGATCCGCGATGGCATCGGTTGGACAGAATCTGGCGTAGTTGAAGCCATTTATTGCACTTGCGGATCGGGTTGGTTTGGACTTGCGCGGCTTTTGTGGAGAGCGTTTAGCGCCGGCCGTCCTTCAAGTTCACGGCATCAAGCACGATCGTCTGGAAAGACAGTAAATCTTGGGACCCGATAACGATCAGACAGCGCGGTTCCTGCAGCACGGATTTGATCACGACATGGACTGAACGGGTCGCGTTGTCGCCCCAACTGTCGTGGTCTTGCGGAGCTGGGCCGCTCTTACGCGGTCTCTTGCCGTTCACCATCGCTGGTCCGAGAAAAGAAGTGCGAACTCAGTCCATGCCGCTCCAGCTTTTTCCTTGGGGATGTGCGCAAATCGTGTTGGTTTACTTCGTCTTAGGGTCTGGACTCATTGAGTTTCAAAGCCAGTAGATGACGATGGTGGCAAGAGCGACGGCTGACAGGAAGACCCTCGGGCACCTGTCGTAACGGGTCGCGACCCGCCTCCGGTCCTTGAGCCTGCCGAACATGATTTCGATGCGGTTGCGGCGTTTTTATCGGCGCTTGTCGTATTTGACGGGCTTCTTGCGTTGTCTTCGGCCCGGGATGCAGGCGCGTATCCCTTTGTCTTGCAACGCTTCCCTGAACCAATCGGCGTCATGGCCGCGATCCCCGAGCAGCCAATCGACGTTCGGCAGGCTGCTGAGCAAGGCTCGTGCCCCGATGTAATCACTCACCTGTCCGGCGGTCACGAACAGGTTCAGTGGGCGTCCCCGGCTGTCGCAGATGGCATGCAGCTTTGTGTTCATGCCGCCCCTGGTCCGTCCAATCAGGCGACCGCGCCCCCCTTCTTGACGCCCATGCTGGTCGCTGTGCGGTGTGCCTTGAGATAGGTCCCGTCGATCATGACGATCTTCTGTTCGCCATGCCCGGCGGCAAGACCGGCCAGCATCCGTGCGAAGACGCCCTGTTCGTGGCCTCACTCGAACCAGTGGCATTCAGCACTCACCTCCAGCGCTTCCAGCGATTGTAGAGCGTCTTGTACGGCCCGTATTCCGCAGGCGCGTCACGCCAGCGCAACCCATTGCGATTGATGAAGATAATCCCGCTCGGCACGCGCCGATCATCGACGCGCGGCTTGCCGTGGGACTTCGGAGAAAAGGGCTCAAGACGCGCCTTCTGCGCATCCGTCAGCCAGAAAAGACCAGACATGTTCACCGCTCGCTTTTCGAACCGTGACTCATGCCGTCTGTGAAAAATCAATGGGTCCTGAGCTTAGGGCTATCCCCAAGCCTTCATCGTTGTGCCCGAGTGTCCGGTCGAAAGGGGGGGCAGTTCAGAGCCCCCATAGCGCTTCTTCCGATTGAAGTAGGTGGCCTGACTTATGCTCGCCTTGCGACAGATCTCCGCGACTGGCGTGCCTTCATCGTTCTCAGCTCCTCTCCCAGCCAGGGAAGCTTAGCCGAAAACTCCAGTTTCAAACGGCCCAGTTTTTACGGGGCAGAGCAGCTACCACCGCAAGTGTCGTGGGAATTATCGCGATGGCTGGGTCGCTCGGCTGGCTGTTGGCGTATCTGGATTTCAACCAGATTGTGCTCAACGCACTTCGTAGCGTTTCGGACAACGGGACGGTGGTGATCCTGACTCTCCTGGGTATTCTGATCCTGCTGACGATGTTCGTTGAAAGCCTTGCAGTCCTGATCGTTTTCGTGCCCTTCGCGTCCTACGTCGGCGGCAGCTATGGCTTCGATCCGCTGCACGTGGGCATCCTCATGGTGGTTGCGACCCAGATCGGCGCGACCACACCATCCGTTGTTGTGCTCCTGTTTGTCACAACCTCGGCAGCCGAAGCGGACTTTTTGGAAACGGTCCACCATTGTGTACCGTTCATCCTGAAGCTGGTGCTCTTCCTCCTGTTGCTGGTCTTCGTCCCGTCGCTGACAAGTTGGTTGCCTTCAGCTTTCATGTAGGTTGCAAACGAGCTTCTGGCACCGTCAGATTTCGCCAAAAAGGCCGCTCTGAAGCAACATGCTGGGGAGACTGTCACATCTGGTATCGTGCCATGTATCCATTTGCGAATGCGGGTCACCGGCGCGTCCCTGACCGGCAAGACCGCTTACGTGAAAGAGGTCAGGCGGCTGGCTCAAGGACTGGCGACGCATTGCAACACGGCATTACAGATGCGCGAAGGTCTCTCTCTCTAGCCGCTCTCGTCGTTTATTGGCTGCGAGCCCTGACCCTGGCCAGCTTGGGCTGGAAAAGGAAGCGGCCCGACCGCACCACCTTCCGCCCATAACGGTTCCGGATCAGCACAAAGCGGCGCCATGGAAGCGATGCCACCACCAAGCTTCGAACACGCCGGGTTTCCCAAACCGGATCAGGCCGTTTCAATGGCCCCGATGATCAGGCCCGTCACCTCTTCTGGCGAGGTTGCGCCGATCGGCTTGTCCGCGACTTTCGTTCCGCGGCGCAACACTATGACCCGGTCGCAGATCGTGAAGACATCGGGCATCCTGTGGCTGATCAGAACCACCGTATGCCCTGCCCTGGACAACGTTCGGATAAGTTCGAGAACTTCCGCCACCTGACGGACACTGATCGCCGCGGTGGGCTCATCCATCAGCACGATCTTGGGATCTGCCAGTCGGGTTCTTGCAATGGCAACGGCCTGACGCTGCCCGCCCGACATGGATTTGACCAGATCACTTGGGACCGTATTGGTCTTGAGTTCGGCAAAAAGCGCGGATGCGCGTTCGGCCATCGCACGGCGATCGAGAAAGCGGAAGGGGCCGACGCCGCGGGTCAGTTCACGCCCCAGGAAGATGTTAAGTGCGGCGCTGAGATTGTCGCACAAGGCAAGGTCCTGATAAACGACTTCAATTCCGGCTTTTCGCGCATCCAGCGGGCTTTCGAACCGGACCGTCCGCCCGTCCAGCTGTATCTCGCCTGCGGACGGGGCGAAATTGCCCGCGATGATCTTGACCAGGGTGGATTTGCCTGCGCCGTTGTCGCCCATCAGGCCCACGACTTCTCCATGGCCCAGGGCGATGTCGATCCCCGCCAACGCTTCGATCGCGCCGAAATTCTTGGTGATGCCGGTAAGCTTGAGCAGCGGAGCCATCAGCGACCCCTCCGTGCCATGGCAGCCTGATCTATCGCCACAGCCAGAACGAGGATGACGCCGATGACGATTTGCTGAACGAATGACGAGACATTCATCAGGATCAAGCCGTTGCGCAACACGCCGATCAGCAACGCTCCGCAGACCGTACCGAAGATCGTGCCAACCCCGCCGAACAGCGACGTGCCACCAATAACCACAGCCGCGATCACGTCGAGTTCCAGCCCCAGACCGGCGACGGCCTCGGCCGAGTTCAGGCGCGCGGACAGGATGAACGCCGCCAGACCGCAGAAGAACCCGACGATGACATAGACCGAAAAGATTACCCGGCGGGTGGAGATGGTGTTGAGAGTGGCCGCCGCCGCATTGCCGCCGACGGCATAAACGTGCAGACCGAACCGGGTATAACGCAGCACGACATGCGCCAGGATCGCAGCCGCGACGAACAGCAGGACAGGTACCGGGATTGTCCAGATCCGGCCCTGTCCCCACCACGTGTAGTCGGCCGAGAACCCGCTGATCGGCCCGCCATCACTGAGCAGAAGGGCCGCGCCGCGCCAAGCCGAAAGCCCGCCCAGCGTCACCACGAAGGGCGGCACGCGCAAGCGGGTGATCGCAAGGCCCTGGATGGCGCCAGCGGTCATTCCAACCGCTATTGACACCGCGACCGCCATCCAGACCGGATTGCCCGCCTGTTCGGCAGCGCCGATGGCAAAGCGGCTGTCCAACCCGCCTTTCGCGACATACGCCCCTGCCAACCCGCAGAGCGCAACCATCGAGCCGACCGAAAGGTCGATACCTGCCGTCAGGATCACGAACGTCATCCCGATGGCGATCAACCCCGAGATCGATACCTGCCGCAAGACGTTCAGAAGATTGAAGGGATTCAGAAAGTTGGGCTGAAGAAGCGCGAACGCGACCACCAGCATAACGAGAAAGATGAAGGCAGCGTATTGCGCCGCGAAATCAACGGCGTCGAAACGCGGCTGGCCTGTCGTGTTTCGCAAGATTGCGCCTTTCCACGGACATGTTCCGATACCGCCGAAGCCCTTGGCTCCGGCGGCGCTGGATCAGTTGAGTTCGCCGAGACGTTCCGCCTTGTCGAGATTGTCCTTGGTAACTGCGAAGGGTTCCAGCAGGGTCAGCTTGGCCGGTTCGGTGCCTTCGCGAAGATAGGCGACCATCGCCTCCATCGCCTGCGCGCTCTGCCCGCCCGGCATCTGTTCGATGGTGGCGGTCAGTCCGCCGTCACGTACAGCCGCCAACGCCTCGGGCAAGGCGTCGAAACCGATGATCGCGATGTCCAGACCCTGCTCCTGTACCACCTGCATGGCCCCGAGCGCCATGTCGTCATTCGCCGCAACGATGACGTCAGGCGGCGTATCAAGGCCGGCCAACACCGCTTCGGTCACGCTGGCGCCTTCCTCTCGGGCGAAATTCGCGGTTTGCTCTGCCACAAAGACATAGGCTTCCATGCCGTCGAAGATGTTGTGCAGGCCCTTGTTACGGTCGATCGCCGGGCTTGCGCCGGGTTGACCCTGAAGGTTCACCATGCGCGCCCCGTCCGGAAAAAGCTTCTGAATCAGCGCGGCCTGCGCCTCGCCGCCCTTCACGTTGTCCGCACCGAAATGCGCCAGCACATCCACATCCGCCACGCTCCGGTCGATGGTGATGACAGGAATCCCCTGTTCGACGGCTTGTCGCACGGCGGGCGCCATCGCCACGGAATCAAGCGGCGACATGACGATGCCATCGACAGCGTTCACGATGGCGGCTTCGATGTCTGCCGTCTGCTTGGGAGCGGAATTCTGGCCATCCGACGTATTGATCGTGATGCCGCCAAGCTGTTCCGCGGATTTCTTCAGTTCGTTTTCCATGTGAACGAAGAACGGAAAACCAAGCGAAGGCACCGACGTCATGATCGTGAGATCCTGCGCCTTGACGGGCGCCGCCACAAGCGCTGCGACAACGGCAAAGGGTGCGACGAATCGCATTCGGGCAAAGTAAGTCATCCGGGGGCTCCTCCCAATTCGGACCTAGATCGATGGACCGGTGCCTATCTTGTCCGCGGGATCGCGGCTGTCGGTTCTTTCGGTCTGACAAATTATGGTATCGTTATCAGCGATGTGTCAACGGAAACCGGTGACGCTTGGTAAAGCAGGGCGATCCCCGCCACCCCGACCGGGAAGGCCGTATCGGTCAGTTGATCGCGACCGGTCGCGAACGCATGCGGTTGACTGTTTCGCGCTCAGCCCGTTTGCACCGCTGCGGTGGCAAACCACGGTCCAGCAACGCCATGTCTTCCAGAACCATTTCCCCCATCTTCCGGAAGGCACTGTCCAACGCTCCTGCCCGGTGGGCGGATCGGATGAACCCGTCCAAATCGCGCACCGGGTGCTGTTTTGGCAAAGGCTCCTCCGGAAAGACATCGCTGGCGGCGGTGATACGACCGCTTCGAACCTCGGCCATCAGGGCGTCGAAATCCACGATGTCAGCACGGCTCAGCAGAATCAGACCGGCGCCGTCCGGCATCCTGCTCAGGGCTTTTGCATCCAGCAGCGCGCGGTTCTCGGACGTGATGGCGGCGACCACGAAGATCGTCGCGCTCGTCTCCAAAACCTCATCCAGCGTCGCCGGGATGACGTCGTGGTCCCGCAACATCGATGGCGGCAACCAGGGATCGAACACCCGGATCCGGGCGCGAAACCCGCTCAGCACACGACGCAGTGCGCGCCCCAGATCGCCGAACCCGATAATGCCGATGTCGCTGTCCTCGAGGGTGCGCGCCCGCAGGTTCCCGTCTCCACCCCAGACCTCTCGTCCCTCCCGGAACGCCTGATCCGCCGGCAGGATCCCGCGGGCAAGGTTCAGCGCCATGGCCAGCCCGAGTTCCGCAACCGGTTGCGCGAACACCGCGCCGGTCGTCACCACATGAACGCCGCGCGAGAACAGGGTTTCATAAGGCATGTTGTCGATGAGGTTGGATTCCACGTTGAAGACGCAACGCAAATTCCCAAGCCGGGCAAGCAGTTCGTCAGAAAGCGGCGGTTGTCCAAGGATATACCTTGCCCGCCCAAGCGTCTTGTCGTCGAGGTCTGCCAGATCATCCGCCTCTGTTTCCAGAACCTCGTAACGCGAGAACAGCTGATCCTTGCTCGGCGCGTCGAAGATCAGGTCGATCGATCTGGGATGGGGAACGCTCAGGACAAGTGGTTTCGGATCGGCCATGGTAAATGTTCCATTGGTTGCGCCCCATAAGAAGGCGGGCGTGGTTTGACGTCGCTCAGGCTGTTGCCTTCGAATGATCGCGTCAAGTCCCCGGACGTCATTCGTGGTTCGACGTCGACATCAGAGGCGGCGCCATTCAAGCAGCCAAGTGATCGCCCTCAAGCTTCTCGAACATCGACACGTCTTATTGGCTCTTTATTGGCTCTGGAAAAATTGGAGTGCCCCAACTGAGGAACCTGGAGGTGTTTTATGGGAAACGGGAACAGGCCGACGCCGGAATTTCGCAGTGAAGCGGTGCGTCTGGCGCTGATCAGTTGCCAGACGCGGCGAGAGAACGCGGAGGATCTGGGCATTGGCCGTTCGACGCTGACGCGGTGGCCGGGTCAGAAGCGTGATGCCAGCGAGCCGAGTGAGGAGTCGATCGAGGTCCATGCTGAATTGCAGAGGCTGACGGCATAGGCTCCGCGTTCGGCAATCACATCATGGCACTTGAGGGTGTCGTAGGCGCCGTCGGCGATCATCGAGGACAGACCGTTCGCCATCGTCCTTGGGCATTCCACGTCGCTTCGCCCGCGCTCTCATTGCATTGAGCCGCAGCGGGCGCTCGATTCTGTGCCGCTCGCAGGAAAGCCCGTCCTCGAGCATATCGCGCCAGACGTGGCGGGCACCATAGGTGCGGTCGCTGGGCTTGAAGCTCTTGTCTATCGCCTCGACGAGCTTCGCGTCATGACCCGCGCGTTCGCTGATCGGTCTTCAGAGCCAGCGCCCGCGTCAGCCAACTGTTCGTGCGGTTTCATCATGCGCAATGAGCGCGGGACGCGGTGCACGTTGCAAATTGCGCGTGAACGCCGGTTGAGTGCTTATCCTGGCGAATTCGGGATGAAGCAGGACATCTGCGACGTCACGCTTTGGCTTAAAGAAAAATCCCAGGAGCATTCGCTTCTTCTCTGGATCGACCGACATTATTTCTATCCCGGTCCGGAAATTGCCAACGTGAAGGTGATGACGGTGCCCAAGCACCCTGAGCCTCTGACCGCAATGGCGCGCGATGCATTCCTCGCGCTCGGCTATGTAATCGAAAACACCGGCGCGGATACTTATGGTTACCCGCTCTGTGATGGCCACCATTCGCGGCACGAAGCCTTACAGGCTTTCGCGCGGAACGTGGCGGCCCTGCGAAGGTGGCGATCATGGCGGAGCCGGGCAAAACACGAACAAGACCTACCCAGGGCTGCGGGGTTGTTGGACTTCGACTCAGAAGCGAAGATCGCGCGCAAAAAATGGAATGCTGTCCCTGACAATATCGAGTCGGCCAAGTGCTTCAGGCTGCCCACGCCACCTCATCTAATTCCAGTGCTTCATGCTGGGTTTCGGGTGCCGGTTGTTCTTGAAAGTCTCTACGACAAAGAAGCGTGGGACTGGGCCGACGGTCGCGGGCATCTCAGAGCCAGGAGCGTTGCCACCCGTCGCCAGTCCTTCAATCTGCCGAACATGATCTCGATCCGGTTGCGGCGTTTGTATCGACGCTTGTCATATCGGACAGGCTTCTTGCGCTGTTTTCGTCCAGGGATGCAGGCACGTATGCCCTTGTTTTTCAG
>NZ_NMZM01000024.1 GCF_002751875.1 Oceaniglobus indicus
GGGCACCTCGATTTTTCACCGGTCTCGGCTGTTTCAAGCGGGTTGGACCGGATGAAGTTCGCATGATGTCGCCAGCCGGTCTCCCGGCGCGTTGTGAGGTCATCGGGGTTCGTGGGGTCACGAGCAGCAATTCGGCTCTTGCGGCCTGACTTTTGCGCTCGGGATCACGCCGGGCACGGGTTCAGGCGGCGTAGCTGGACAAGGCGGCGCATATTGTAGGCCAGGTTCTTCATCCCGATCTTCGCCTTCGCCCGCACCAGGCCGATCGTGCGCACCAGCGTACCGCCCATGTCGTTGGCCTGTGCGCCGAAGACGTGCTCGACGCGCGCGCGCACCGAGGATCTCGTCCGGTTGCTGCCCTTGGCTTGTTCGGTCAGCGGCTTGCCGCGTTTGCCCTTGCGGTGGATGTTGCTCTTTAGCTTGCACGCGCGCAACTTTGCCTCCGTCTCCTCGGACCGATAGGCCGCATCCGCCCAGACCCCGGAGCCGGTGTTGCCCCGCATCAGTAGGTGATCCACAGCCTGGCTGTCATGCTGGGCCGCATCGCTGACGTGGTAGCGCCGGACCAGTTTGTGCTGGCGGTCCACGTTCACGTGGTTCTTGTAGCCATAGTAGGATTTCCCGTGCTTCTTGGTCCAGCGCGCGTCGATATCCTTCTGCGAGCGCTTGGCGGGCTTGTCAGCCCAGTCCTCGGGCGCCTCGCCGTTCTTGATCGCCGCGTTCTCGTCGCGTGTGTTGTGGTTGCGCGGCACCGGCACGATGGACGCATCCAGGATCTGGCCGCCCCGCGCGATATATCCCTGCCGCGCCAGATAGCCGTCGAACTTCTTGAACAGGGTCTCCACCATGCCCGCCTGCGCCAGCGCCTCGCGATAAAGCCACACGGTCTTGGCGTCGGGCACCCGATCCTCCAGGCCGAGCCCAAGGAACCGCATGAACGACAGTCGGTCGCGCACTTGATACTCGATCTGGTCGTCCGACAGGTTGTAGAGCGCGCCGAGCACCAGCGTCTTGAACATCAACACCGCGTGCATCGGCTTGCGCCCGGCCCGCGACTTGCGCTCCGCTTCCGGCTTGCGCCATGCACGTTCCAGCGTCGGGCGGAATTCTTCCCAAGGCACGACGGCATCAATCTCGACCAACGGGTCCTTCTTGGCG
Source organism: Oceaniglobus indicus (assembly GCF_002751875.1). Classification (GTDB taxonomy): domain Bacteria; phylum Pseudomonadota; class Alphaproteobacteria; order Rhodobacterales; family Rhodobacteraceae; genus Oceaniglobus; species Oceaniglobus indicus. The sequence continues at coordinate 1,159 of NZ_NMZM01000024.1, forward strand.
TCCAGGCTCGCGTAGCGGTCTGAAAGATCGAAGAAACCCATCTGCGCCATCGTCACACCCCAGGTCAAAAAATGCCCTCTGCTTCATACCGCAGCGGCCCGCTCAGGGCAATTTTTCGAGGTGCCC
>NZ_NMZM01000025.1 GCF_002751875.1 Oceaniglobus indicus
GTAACCACGCCATTGATACCGCGGCCTATGCGGCTTGACTGGCTGTCTCGGTGGGCCGCGGCACCCAGTTCCAGGGCAGCAATTCATCCAATCGGTTGATCTTGTGATCATGGATACGGTCGAGGATGTCGGCGAGATAGGCTTCCGGATTGAGGCCGTTCAGCTTGGCAGTCTCGATGATGGTCATGGCGCGGGCCAAGGTTTCCGCACCGGTGTCGGCTCCCGCGAATAGCCAGTTTTTCCTTCCGATTCCGATGGGGCGCAGGGCACGTTCGGCCGGATTATTATCGATGGCCACACGCCCGTCGGTCAGGAACAGGCTGAAGGCGTCTCGACGAGACAAACCATAGCGGAAGGCCTTGGCCAGATCGCTTTTGCCCGGAATGCGCTGAAGTTGCTGTTCGGACCAAGCAAAGAAGGCCTCAACCTTGGGCTGGCTGAGCTTTTGACGCGCTGCATAGCGGACGTCGGCGGGCTGACCGTTGATGTCGCGCTCGATGTCGTAGAACTTGCCGATCCGGTCGAGCGCCTCGCGGGCAATCTCGGACTTGGTCGAGGTCCAGAAGTCATGGAAGTCACGCCGCAGATGGGCCCAACAGGCTGCCTCCCGCAAACGCCGCGTGCCATTGGGACCAGGCTCATAAAGTTTACCATAGCCCTTGTAGCCATCCGCTTGGAGGGTGCCACGGGCGTTGGCCAGATGGCTGAGGACATGCTCTTCCTTCCAGTCGGGTGCGAACCGATAGACCGTACCGGGTGGCGCGGCACCCGCCCATGGGCGCTGATCGCGCACATAGGCCCAGATCCGGCCTTGCTTCACACCTTTGCCAAGCCCTTTGTCTTTCTTGGAGCGGTCCAACACCCGGATCGGCGTATCATCTGCGTGCAGCAAATCGCTGCCCATGATGTCAGCCTCAATGCGCTCGATCAGCGGCGACAGGGTCTTCATGGCGCGGCCACACCAGCCGACCAGCGTGCTTTCGGGGATGTCTGCCCCCATGCGTTCGAAGATCTCGTGCTGGCGATATAACGGAAGGTGGTCGTCGAACTTCGAGACCAGCACATGCGCCAGCAGGTTCGGGCCTGCCATACTGCCCGGGATCGGACGGCTTGGCGCGGGTTCCTGCACGATCCGCTCGCAGCGGCGGCAGGACTTCTTGATCCGGGCGATCTGGATCACCTTCATCTGCGCGGCGATCATGTCGAGGAGTT
>NZ_NMZM01000026.1 GCF_002751875.1 Oceaniglobus indicus
GAGATTACAGATGTCTAAACGCAAGCAGCATGCGCCGGAGTTCAAGGCGAAGGTCGCGCTGGAGGCCTTAAAGGGCGAGGAGACCGCAGCCGAACTGGCGAGCCGGTTTGGGGTGCATCCGACGATGATCCACCAATGGAAACGCGCTTTGCTCGAGGGCGCATCCGGTGTGTTCGAACGCGGCGGCCGAAAAAAGCCCGAGATCGGCGAAGAGCAAGTGAAGGAGCTCCATGCCAAGATCGGGGAGCTGGCGGTAGCCAACTCTTTTTTGGAACGAAAGCTCAAGCCCTGGGGCGGGAAGTGAGGCGCGGCATGATTGAGCCTGATCACCCCCGGCTGTCGGTCGTCCAGCAGTGCAAGCTGCTGTCGATCTCACGCTCGTCATTCTATTACACGCCGAAGGGCGAGACCGCGCAGAACCTCGATCTGATGCGGCGGATCGACGAGCAGTTCTTGGAGACCCCGTTCTTCGGTGTCCGGCAAATGACCTGGCACCTGCGCAACGACGGCCATCTGGTGAATGAGAAACGGATACGCCGACTGATGCGCCTGATGGGATTGATGCCGATCTACCAGAAGCCTAATACCAGCAGGCCAGCGAAGGGGCACAAGACCTACCCTTATCTGCTGAAGGGGTTGAGGGTCGAGCGGCCCAACCAGGTCTGGTGTTCGGACATCACCTATCTGCCGATGCGACGTGGGTTTCTCTATCTGGTGGCGATCATGGATTGGCACACCCGCAAGGTTTTGGCTTGGCGCATTTCAAACACGCTGGAGGCGGACTTCTGCGTTGAGGCGCTGAACGAAGCCATCCACAAGTTCGGCCCGCCCGAGATTATGAACACCGACCAAGGCAGCCAATTCACGTCCTTTGCATGGACCGACCGACTGCGGCGGTCCGGCATCCGCATATCTATGGACGGAAAAGGCCGGTTCCTCGACAACATCTTTATCGAGCGGCTATGGCGGACGTTGAAATACGAATGCGTCTATCTGCATGCTTGGGAGAGCGGATCAGAAGCCAAGGCGGGAATTCGAAAATGGATGGCCTTCTATAACCACCAACGCCCTCACTCAGCCCTTGGCGGCAGATCGCCTGCCATGCTTTATTGGCTGAGAAGAGACGGAACCCAACCCGATCACCAGGTGCAACGAGTAGCTTAATTTATGCCAGATCCTGTCCAATGATCGGGGAGTAGCTCA